>NZ_CP136600.1:1225194-2450388 GCF_032911225.1 Thalassotalea fonticola
TGCTAATGGCGCACTACCTTCATTACGATGGGCAACAATGTTAATTTCTTTCGGCGCTTTACCCGCTTTAAACTGCACAGTTACCGGTAAAGAAACACTAGGGATTGATTCATCGGTTGCGGTTAAATGCACGCGACCATCGGACCAATTTGTGTCTAACTCGTGATTGACAGTAGCGGTAACGATAATACTGAAATTTTCACCCGCCTTAACCGTGAATGGGCCATTGTCTTTATTACTGGTTAATACCATGCCTTTGGTGGTGTAACTATAAGATACATTCCAGGTTGCATCTTTGGTTGCAGTAAAGGTTCGTGACCAGCTACAACTACCTTGACACTCGCCCTTTGATAAGCTGGCCAAATTCATTCGTTCTGGCTTACCGTGCCAGCCATCGGGTAATTCTTTCACCAAATCGCGAATACTTTCGATCGGCTCTTCGGCCTCTCCTGCAATAGCTGGCAAGCGAATAAACACGACATCACCATAAGGATCAGCTTGCATATAGCCGTCATAGGTCTCAGTCATAACTAACGCGGAGTTAACCGCTCTGCCGACATTAGCAAGACCTGCGCCAGTGGAATGGATTTCAGCCGGTATAAACGTTTGTTTTTTCTTTACAATTGGGCCGTTAAATTTGAGCTCGGTGCCGGCAGTTAGCATCAGCGCCGATTGCACCTGGGAAGGTGTCCACTCAGGCTTTAAACCTTTCATCAGTGCCAGCATTCCGGCAATATGCGGGGATGCCATCGAAGTACCGGTTTGATATACGGCATCAGTTCGAGAAATTTGGCTCGGGTGTTTATCGTACTCTTGCATGCCATAGCCAAGACCTGACGCTAACACACTCACGCCAGGCGCAGCGATTTGCGGCACCAAATAATCACTACTAAAAACGTCCGGGCCTTGTGATGAGAACACCCCGACAACAGCGGAAAAATCCTCTTCTGGCGCTAACGATGTACTGCTGATAAGCGTTGAAGCACTGATCGCCACTTGATGGTCTTCGCCTGCGGCCAACCAATCGAGTAACAATTCACCAGTTTTTTCTTCCAGCTGAATCGATGGAACGCTGTGCCAGTCGGCAACGAGATTATCAGGTGTTTCGTCGGTATTAATAAGGATCATACCAGCGCCGCCTGCAGCTTTTACCGCAAAACTTTTTGAAACCCGGCTCATGCCGCGGCCATTAACGCTACCACCACGATTACAAATAATCACTTTACCTGCAACTTTGTCAGGATCTAACGAGCCTAAGCCACAAGCCCCTTCGATGCCAAATTTTTCTACGGCATCACGATGACTATGTTCATGGGTATGGGTATACCGGCCACGATTTTGCTGCATTTCCCAGTGATACCATCGGTGCTGTGGATCGTCCTCATCATAAATATTTTCATGTTGATCCTGCCAAGTGAAGCCGGCATCATTAATATGGGTATGTTCATGTTCATGGGTGATATCCTGACGATACTCAACATCGCCGGCATAGACCACGTCTGTTGCAGTTAAACCCTGGGTCGCACCAGCGCCGACAAGTGTCTGACTTTCTAAATCAAACATGGTATCGCCGCCCGATAAGGTTAACACTTTTTCATCGAACGCGCGGTCATGACTTGTTGCCGCTACCGACAGCAGCCAAGGGGCATTGCCTGGCGTTCGCATCGAGCCGCGGCCACTCATACCTGAATTACCGGCTGAAACCGCAACATGAATACCCGCCTCTCGTGCTCTTAAAAATGCCAGTGAGGTATGGTCATACCAAGGTATTGAGGGGGCCTTACCAATAGAGTAATTAAGTACATCGACATCATTATTAATCGCGTGCTCAATCGCTTCAATGGCTTCTTTCTCGTTACAACTTCCGTGCTTGCCACACACCTGATAAGAGATAATGTTGGCATGCGGGGCAACACCGCTGATTTGCTCATAGATAAAGTCTTGTGGAAATAACGCTTCCAGCGACGTACCCATTTCCGTCTCGGTTTTAATGTTTCTGACCACATTACCAGCAATCGTCGATGCTACGTGTGAACCGTGACCATAGGTATCCTGGCCAGTAGCACTACGATTATCTTGTAAGGATCGGTTAACGAGATCGCGGCCAAATACACCGACGCCGACAACGCCGACTAATTTGTCATTACACCAGCCTGGTTTGGCGATACAATCACCAAAATAAACGCCGTCGCCGTATGGGTTAGTATGATCATAATCTATAATGCCATCGCCATCTTCATCGACTTTATCGGCAAATGAGGGGTTAAAGTCCGGTAAATTATCCAGATCATTAATGTCTTCTACCGGCTGTAGAAATGAGGCGATGCCAGAATCAATCACCCCGACCACTATACCTTCGCCTTTAAAGCCGTCAAACGCCGAGCTGCCCGCCCAAATTTGCTCGGCACCGGAAAACTTCGGACCGCGGTCAGTAGTTAATTGCATTGTCTCAAATTTGTTGACCGCAATAACCCCTGGCATTTGCGCGATAATTCGTGCTTCACTGGCACTAATTTTTGCTGAAAAACCATTAAGTACGGTGTCATAGTGAGTGTCGACGGCAACGTCGCGTTTTAAGCGTAAATCAATATAGAGTTGTTGTTCACTCTGTTTGCCGGCCAAATAATGCTTATAACGTTTCGACGCTAAACTTTTAGTGTTTAACTTGCCTTTTTCAGTCGAGTTGGCCTGCTTACTGGCCAGTATATTTGTCGCTGGTAGATCATTTACCTGCCCCGCATAAGTGGCCAGCGGCTCATCCGCCAATACCACTAAATAATCACTGGTAGCAGTGCGCTGCTTTTCGTTAAAACGATTATTAAAAATATAATAACCCGCTTTATTATCAACACTGCGTAGCATGCTTGCTTCGCCATCATCTGACGTATACGCAATTTCATGCTGAGCAAACGCCAATGCGCTAAATTGCTGGCTAGCCAATAAAATTGGCAATGCCGATAATATGGTAGTTAGTTTAAATTTCACGATAGATTCCCTTTAAGGAAGCAGCAATTGCTCCCTTTAAATAATTAACAGTAACGACGACGCACTAGCATCAATAACATACAAAGGCTGATAAACATCGAGCCTGCCGATGGCTCTGCATCAGTCGTCTGCGCATCTTCATTGGCACTGGTTATTTCGAAATTGATTTTGGCTTTTAGTCTATTAGCACCATCGGTGACGTTAACGGTGGCGCTATAGTCCCCTTTACTTACCGGGCTGCCGCCAAGGATGCCGGCTTTGTCTAAAGTTAAACCGAGCGGTAAATCAGTGGCGGTAAAAATCAAGCCCTGGTTATCGGCGTCGATAAAATATTTAGCTAGATCGATTGCCGCCAGCTCCTGCTGCTGTTTAGCCTTGATATGTTCAATATTTGCCACTTGCAGCGGCGCATTATCGTTGACATTGGCAACCCCTATGGTGATTGGCAGTTGTTTACCCCACACTTTGCCCCAATTAGCGGCAACCATAAGTTGGTAAGTCTTATTTTGTTCATAATCGAGCATGCTGCTATCTCGAACCGCTAACACCCCATCTTCAGATAACTGGAAAGGCGCGCCCTGGCCACCATCGATTAACAAGATACGTTGATTATTTAATTGTGTGATTTGCTCTTCAGCCATTTGCACGCGGCCGATGATTTGACCATTTTGTGCATTTTCTGGCACGCTGAAACTTTGCCCTGGCTTAATGGCTTGCACATCCCCACTACCATCAGCGACGGCGAAATAAGAAAGGGTTGGATTAAATACTACAGCGCCTGGTAAGCATCGATCATCTCTGAATAGGGATGCACAGCGATTATCAAGATAAAACGACACGCTGACTTTGCCCTGTGGTGGTACAGTCAAATGACTTTTCCACTCTACCGGTTCATCGTCAACCATGTTGGCAATTTTAATGGCACTGCCGGTGTGTAAAGAATAAGCCGCATCTATCGACAGTTCAGGTTCATTAAGCAGGTTGTTAAAATCTATATCGCGACGAAACGCACTTTCATCGATGCCATCAATATCAGAAATACCGTCTGCTAAGCACGATGCTAGGGTATTGTTTGCCGGAAAATCACAAATGACACTGCCGTTAAATTCAATCGCCTCTGGCACACTAAAGGTTAGAGTTTTATTAAAACGTGGATGAGATAATGAACACTTTTTAAGGCCCTGTACAGCATCATCGCAACTGTAATCATAGGTGCTAAGTTCAAATTTCTCTTTTTCGTTCAGGTCAAAATAGCCATCATAAAAATAGCTAAACAACGACATGGTTAATGGCGAAGTAAACACCCGAATACAGTTACCGGCATTGTCTTTGTTGTAACCGTCGTCACAACTATCATCAACTGGCTGCGCTTCTTCATTTTCATCGGCAATAACCACGTCGATCATATCGCCATTCAAGAAAAAGTTATGCATCATGATCGGATCATCAACGCCTGGCAGTGATTGCCTGTCGCTGACAAACTGCATGGCAATCGGCTCTTCAAAGGTGGTATGATTGATTTCATCATGATACATTTTGTCGGTACAAATATTGATGATAAGCGAGTCGCCGCCGGGACTAACCACTAATGGTAAGCCGGTATTTTTAACTCTGGCGCGCGGGTCAAATACATTAAACTCCATGGAAAGATCAACGTAGTTGCTGGTAAAACTATTATCTTCAGCAAGATCAACCGATAGAGTTGTCAGCTTACCTCTTTCACGTTTTACCGCATCTAGCATAAAATTACTGCCATCGGCTAAGGCGACATTGATTTGATTGTGTAAATTTATATTAAGCAGTCGTGACCCCATACGATCGGGGTGATTACTCATTGGAATTTCAAACGATTCAAATAATCTGACCGCCAGGCTCAGCTTTCTGCCGGACTCACATTGCTGCTCAGGGTACAGGCCACCGGCAAGGGATTTAATATAATGTCCGTGATTACCTAAACCTTGCTCCGGTTTTTGCGTGGCATTATAGAATAATGGCATAGCATATAAGTCTTGCTCAATATTAGATGTATTGGTAATTTCCGCTTGATAATGAGCAAAGCGAATATCGTACTTGGCGCTATCTTGCCAATCTGCACTATGGGGTAATTCTGGAAATTCTTCACCTTTGTCCAAATAGTATTGCTCATTATGAATAGGGGTGAAATCATTAGTCTCGGCATCAGCGACAAACGGCGACGAGCGCTGCGGTATCACTAACCAGGGCATATGAATACTGGCGCCTGGATTACGCTCATGGTTGAGTTTAATAAAACCATTAATGGCCAGTTGTTCCCAGTTTTCTAGGGTAAAATCACCGCCTTTTCTAATTGGCGTTACCGGTAATTTATCGGCATCAACATTAAACGATACAGTAACGGCTTTTACTTCATTTGGCGCCAGTACAATATGCTCAGGCATAACAACATCGATGGCCTGATTGCTTAAACGTTCGCCATTGATAATGATTTCAGCGTCATAGCTTTGGCTTTCTTCGGTTAGGTTTTTAATGATAATGTTACGGGTAAATCCGGCTTTATCAAAAACTGGCTGGTTACCTAAATGAATACTTGGCAGTAAAGTACTTTCTTCCATCATCAGCGCATAAGATTTATTTGCGGCCAGAGGATTAATTGAACCACCACCAATTTGCGCGACGCCCCAATGCTGTTCAATATCAAGAATACCAGTATTGACAATAAGCGCTTTTACTTCTTCATTGGACAAATCAGGATGCGATTCCATGATACTGGCGGCAGTGCCGGCAACTTTTGCCGCGATCAAATATTCGTTCGCCTCCATTTCCTTAAATATCGCGCCGCCAGCGGCTGCCGCGCCTTTGACATTGCGATTTAATGCCAAAATATCCGGTTTCAGTATTGACTCACCACGGGTAGGGCCAAATGGACTATTGCCGGCAACTCGGTATGCGCCATCTTTATGTTCAGAGTAGCCAACCGTTAGCGCTTCTTGCACCGCGCCGCGATAACTCATTGAGTAATAGTTATGAAACTTATAATAATCATCATTTCCTGCAGGTACGACGACTAAAGAGCCGGTGGCCGCGGCAGCGCGAATTAACGCGGTTTGCACAGTAAAGTGATTGCCGCCGGTTTCCTGCTCGCGATAATAGGAACTGACACTGTTGGCATAATTAATCAGTAAAATATCAGCGCTGTCCGACATATCACCGTCTTGATTCGGGTCCATTGCCATTTCAAGTGCCAGCGCAAATGTGCGGCGACCCTCGTACCTGACATATTGATTGAACGTTATGCCACTGGTTTTATAGGCCAGTATTTTTGCGTCACCTGCCGATTGCCTGATCAATGACGCCGCCATGGTACCAATGCCGCCCTTATATTGTTGCAATGAGTTATATGGCGACTGAAAATCTGCAGGATATTCTAGCGGATTATAATCGTAGGCACCTTTCTCGGAAGCAAAGTCGAAACCACCAATCACTACATTATTAGGGAATCCGCCCCAATAGTTAGTCAAATTGGCATAGCCCTTATTATAAGCGGCAAATGTACCCTCACCGCCTAAAGTTGCATGGGTATAATCGACACCAGAGCCGATCAGTGCAACCACGGTGTGGCCACCATCATCATTTACTTGCAGTTTTGCGTACGGGCTTTCCTCCTGATCGATAAACTCAGCATCACTTTCATCAATGGCATTAACACTCGACACTAAAGAGTTTTGCATAAGCTGCGTTGCGGCAACCCCTGTCATTTTGACATACATCATATTGCCAACAACACGAAAACGAGTGCCAACCACAGCATGTTGATCTAAGGTTAAAATCTCATCGATAACACTTTCTTGGCTGGCATTGATTTGTAAGCTGGCCTGTTCGCGTGAAATATTTTGATCTTCCATCGCTTGTACAAGCGCACCTGCACTAGACAAAGTAACTAGATAGGTTTTAATACTTGTTGTTGGTTGTTCATAGATAGAGATAGTGTCGGAATCGCTTTGCAATTCTGACGTAGTATTTGACATGCTTATGGCATATGAACTTGCTGTAACCAAGCTAGTTACACAAAATGCCAGTGTTGATTTTTTAAAAATCATACACTAATACTCCTTGCTAATTTATTATGCGGTTATAGTTATTTTTGGCATAAAGAGAGATTGAGCGGGACAAAATACAAGAGGAGTATTGGTTACGCAATCAACTGATATCTGCGATTCGTTGATTAGTGATTGAATTATCATTCATTTATTATCAATACCAAAAACGATACATTTAACTCTTAAATAACAAAGACTTAAAAAGTTTAAAATAATTAAAATATCACCCTGAAGGGTGAATACTTTTCAAAAAATTTAGGAGGAATGGGCTAATACTCAGTCATTCAAGTGCACGACTCTAAGGATGGAAGAGGTAGAGGGATGCACGTAGGTAGAACAAAGCAGAAGAAATTATCGAGGATGCCAGAGCGGAGGCGGAAATCCATTACATTATGGTTCCCGTAACAAGTACGGGATGACAAAAAGCGAGGAGTTGATGACGAAAAAGCGAGGAATTGATAACGGATACTTTGCAAGTAATAGCCACATTCTGTGGACCGTCAAATACTTATAGTTATTGTAGTGAAACGTATTCGAAGTAGCGAAGCTACATATTCGAAACTAAAGTGAAGTTACAAATCTATTGCCGTTTTCAACCTGGAAGTTGTATATGCCGTGATCACATTTTCAACATGGACGTTGTATATTAGAGCAATGCATTAATACATGGATGTAGAATAACGCAGGAGCAGTTATCGAGGGAGCAGTTGCCGAGAATGTGAAAGAACGGTCCATGGCGATTTGCATTCCATCATCCCTGAAATAAAAAAACCAGTTACGTTAGTAACTGGTTTTTAAATTTAGCCTATTGAAACAGGCTAAGGCATTAATCTGACCTTTAGAATACGTAAGTCATTTCAGCTGAAACTGTACGACCTACTGCTGCGCCACCGTATGCACCATTATAGAATGGCCATGAGTAAGCAGTTACATCTTCAGGCGGTTGTTCGTTTAATACGTTTTGAACCTGTGCTGATACTTTAAAGTCGTCACTGATGTAATATGCCGAGGTAAGGTTAAAGGTATAGTAAGGGTCTAAACGCTGAACACTTTCGTGATAGTAACTATCTTCATCACTAAACTCTTTTGGTGGATTAGAGATAGGTATAGAGCCGATTCTTCGACCACTTAAGGTTACTGATAAATCACTTTCAACCCAGGTAACAGAGCCATTCATAACCGAACGAGCTGACTTATTCCACCATTTATCACGAGTATGAATTTCTTCACTCTCTTCATCTGCTTGATATGTTGAGTCAAGCGTATGGGTCCAGGCTAAGTTGAAGTACCAATCACCAAAACTGCTCGAATATTGGTAAGCAGCTTTTGCATCGATACCTTCTACCGTAGTTTTTGCCAGGTTAACATGGCTGGTCGTTACTGACTCAATTTGAGGACCTGCGATACCCGCATCTTTACGAGTAATGTTTTCAGCATTGGCGATACATTGTGGGCTGCCAGGAGTGAAGTCTTCTCGTTCTTGCGCGTCAAATGGATAATAGTTATCTGCATCTTCATCTTCTGTTTGGCGAACTTTACAGTAGTAATCATTAAGTAAAATACCCGACATTGATTCACTTACTACAGATTGTTCAATCTCTACCACATACCAATCGGCCGTTACATTTAACGTTTCAGTGATATCCCAAACAAAACCAAGACCGTATGTTGTACCCTCTTCTTCTTTAAGAGTTTTAGAGCCTTTACTGTTACCTTTAGCTGATTGTGCCATACATGGTGATTTAGCCGGATCGTAGGCTTCCATTTCTTCTACAGGCGTATCCCAATCGCCATCATCATCTTTGTACTGCTCGTAATAAGCGTCTTCACACGTTGAGTAATCGTACGCAGTGGTGTAATAGCCACCATCGGTTGCAAATACACGATGCATGTCTGGCGCTCTAAAGCTCTTACCCCAGTTACCACGGAACAACAAATCACCTGTTGGGCGATATTCCATACCTACTTGTGGAGTAAAGCGGCCACCAACATCACTAGTATCATCTTCATATTGATCATAACGACCAGCAAGTTGCGCGCTTAGCGTATCAATGATTGGAAATTGTAATTCCAGACCAACCGCGTAACGTTCACGATCACCGCCACCTTCAGTACCAGTAACGCCATCCCAGCCATTACCATCTTCATTAAGGGTTCTATCATCAAGTTCAATATCATAGCCTTGCTGATTCCATTCGGTAACCAAGGCAAAATACATATCGCCAGCTGGTAGTTCCATAACCGGACCTGAAATAATGCCGGTTACTGTATTTGAGTATGAGTCAGCCGCAGTTAGTTGTGTACCAAGTAACGAATTACGCATATCTTGGGTAACTGGCGCATATAAATCAACGGTACCAACACCATCGTAGTGCTCTATACCTTGTTCTTCATACCAATAAGTATGGGTATTGTAGCCACCTTTATAAAGCGTTCTTACCGCTTCTTCTTTTAATAACGTCGCGTATCTATCATTGGTATTTTCACTACGGCTAAAGGCAAGCTCCCAATCGTAATCATCAAAAATTACGCCTTTAAAACCCGCATTTACCTGTAAAGCAGAATCTTCAATGGTGCTGTCTCTATACCCTAATTCATGTTGAGCAAATAAACGTTGCTCAGTACGCCAGTCATATTGGCTTGCACCTTCGAAATCACCAGGAATAACCCCTTCTTCTAGAATGGCCATATTGCCTTCTTCACCTTCAGGTAAAAGCTCTAGAATTTTGGTATTAACAAAGTGGAAACCGCCGCGCACAAATGCATCCTGTTGTGAATACATTACATCAGCATAAGCACTGGTATCATCAGTTAAGTTATACTCTCCGCTTAAGTATAGCGATACAGTTTCACGCTCGTTGCGTAGTGATTTTGTGCCTGAAAGATCAACACCACAATAGTTACCCCAAACGAAATCATCATCATCTTCATCATCAGCAACAGTAACACGCTCAGTGTATTCATAACCTGAGCCTGACGCTAAACAGCGTGGCTCAGTTGGGTCACGATACCATTTCACGCTTTCATCAACGTCTTCAGTATCTTCATCATCAGGGTAAAAACCACGCTGCGCCATGTCATCAACAATGACAATACCGCGATCCAGTGCGGTTCTTTCTAATGGTCCATCGTCTACTGAGTCCATAAAATCACGATCGGCAGAAAAGATTGGATCTTGTTTTTGATACTCTAATGCTAAGGTTACGCTGTAATCATCACCAACTGATCCGGTAACTAATTGGAAACGACCTTCATCGCCGCCGCCTTCCGTTGTAGTACCAATTCGGGCACTAAACGTAGTATCTTCAACATCTTTTTTAGTAATAATGTTAACAACACCCGCAATAGCATCTGAACCATAAATAGCCGATGCACCTGAGGTTAAAATTTCCATTCTAGAAATTGCCGCAGCAGGAATAGATGATAAGTTAACAAAGTTTGACGCACCATTATATGGCGCTGGATAATCAGCAACACGGCGGCCATTAACTAATACTAAGGTTTGGTTATTACCCAAGCCACGTAAGTTAAGTGATTGCGCATTTGGCGTAAAACCACCTTGCGCGGCCATTTCAGCGCCTTGCACTACACCGGTATTTTGGGTTAAATCTTTTAATGCATCATACGCCGTTGAAAAGCCTTTTTTAAGCATCTCATCAGCGGTGATCACCGTAACCGGGCTAACACCTTCAAGGGCATTTGCCTTGATGTGTGAACCGGTAACTTCGACCACTTCAATTTCTTCGGTATCAACAGTTTCTGTTGATTCGTTTTCAACGACTTGCTCAACTTCTACGCTTTCTACTTCGTCTTGTGCAAATGCAGCAACGTTAAAACTCCCCACTGCACCAACAATAAATGCGGCACGAATGCTTGAGGTTAATATATTAATTTTTCTCACAATTATATCCCAAATTATTTAGTATTTATTCAATTACGCAGCCAGCAAAAACTGCCTGCGTGATCATTTCTTTTTTTATTATTAAATTATTTCTGTGCTTGTTGACGACGGATAAATAGGGTCATCAAGGCAAGTACAAACCAGGCCATACCGGTGCTACCACCAGAGCCTTGCTCTTCTTGTTCTACATAAACAGAGGTTTCAATAGGTTTTGAATCTCGCTCAGAATTGTTACCAATTAAACGAAAGGTGATGGCTTCATTTGTTTTAACAACAGTAAAGCTGATGCTGGTTTCGTTGTTGGTAACATTTACAACTGGACCGGACGTTTGCTGCCAGTCATAGGTGATTGGTGCGCCGTCGATAACCCCGTCGATTAATGTTGAAGTTAAGGTGACTAGCTCACCTTCCTCGACCAATGAATCAGATGCTGCAACGGTGAAAATTGGCGCACCTTTTACCATCTCAGGTGCTGCGAACGCCAGCTGAGGCTCGTCTTCATCATTAAGTTGTGAAGTGACATAAGGCGTAATGTCGCTATAGCCTTCAACATCGGTGTAATCAAATACAACAGTGACAGTTTCAGCGCCTGCATTTACACCTTGCTTATACTCCCAAGTAAAGGTGTTACCTTCCTGGTTATAAGTGAAATCTTGACCTTTGGTGCCATCGGCATTGTTATCAGGGTCTGAGCTAATTTGCATGCTTTCAAATGTAGCCCCGTCAACTAGCTCCATAGACATTTGATAGTTTTGCTCACTATCTGAGTTATTCGCCATAAAGTGAATATTGTATGACGCTAAACCCGCGCTCTTATCTAATAAGCGTAATTTCACATCATCCTGATCACGGTACAAGTCAATGTTCACCCAGCCTAAATTACCAATTAGCTCTTCAGAGGTGCCCAGCACCATGGCACCGTAATAACGTGTTTTTTCACGCATTTCTTTATTCCATGAGACAGTCACCGGAATATCAGAATGGGGATAATTATCTTTGGGCGCTTTCGCCTTTAACGCAGTATCGTTTTCATCTTCATCGGCTTCAAACTCATCCTTAACAACACTGACCACAAACTTGATGGTATCAATCTTACTGGCCTGCTCTGGATCGAACTCATCTCGGTCCTCATTGTTAAATTGATTACCATAGTTGTGGAGCATTAACCAATAATCGCCATGTGACGGTAAAGCATAATCGAGCTTTTCATGAGCTTTTGACGTTGCAGCCCATAAATGAATTCGATTCCACTCATTACGATCAGCATAGCCGTTTGCATTGCTGTCTTTCCCCATGTACACATCGATGTCTGGTGATGATGTTTCAAGAATTTCCACTACCAGTCGATCAGTGCCTGCCGGCACGGTAATTGGCATAAAATATGCGGATACGTCCGTTTCTTCTCTAAGGTAATCAGGCATACTCGAACGTTTTAATGACACATTATATTCAATGCCGGCTTCTAAAGTGGAAGTCAAAACAGTTAAATCGCTAGTACCAATAGACACTACATCGTCAACTATTACGCTGCCAACATTACGATTGGTATTAATTTCTACCAATTCCGGCGCACTACCGGCGACAAAATTTACGGTAACCGGCATAGATACGGCAGGAATACTTGGGTTAGACGGAGTTAAGTGCACACGACCATCCGACCAAGAACTATCAAGTTTTTCGTTAACGCTGGCGGTCACGGTAATGTCGAATTGTTCACCTGCGGCTAATGAAATAGTCTGACCATCAAGATCACTGGTTAACTCCATACCTTCAGTGGTGTAACTGTAAGATACGGTCCAATCAGCATCTTTAGTCGCGGTTAACGTACGAGTCCATTGGCATTGACCTATACAGTCGCCTTTTGACATACTGGCAATGTTCATTTTACTTGGTTTACCGTGCCAGCCGGGTGGCAGCTCCTTAACAAGATCGCGAACATTACGAATATTTTCATCTTCACCTTGTTCAGCTTCACCAGGCTTGGTCGGCATTTGCACAAAGGCAATATCGCCAAATGGATCTGCGGCTAAATAGCCGGCGATGGTTTCATTCATAACCAAGCCCGTTTCAATGGCTAAATCAACTCGAGCAACACCGGCACCAGATGAATGCAATGCTGCAGGTGCCCAGGTTTGCTTTTTATCCACCACAGGACCGACAACTTTTGCATAAGTTCCCGCGGTTAGCATTAATGCTGATTGTAACTCGGCCGGAGTCCATTCTGGACGACTGGCCTTGAGTAAAAGCATCATACCCGCCACATGCGGTGACGACATCGACGTACCGGAAAGATACCTAAAGTCTTGATCTGTTGTCGCATTCAAATTAAGGGTAAATTCTTTCATATTGTGACCTAAACCACCGGCAAGAATATCCTGACCTGGTGCAGCTATGTCTGGTACCAGATAATCACCACTGAATAAATCGGGGCCCTGTGATGAAAAGCCAGTCATGATGCCACTGTAATCTTCATGTTCTTCAAATGTTTGGCTGCTTACTAAGTGCGAGTCACTGATAGCTACCTGGTGCCCTTCGCCTTCTGCTAACCATTCAAGCAATAATTTGCCGTCTTTTTTATCAAGATGCGCCGACGGGATAGTATGAAAATCCGAGGCAAGGTTAGTTCCCGAATCATTCGTATTAATTAAGATCATTCCGGCTGCGCCAACAAGCGACAAGTTATGACTCTTCACCGCGCGGCTTAACGGACCATCAAGGGAAACACCGCCGCGTTTACAGATCACGACTTTACCGGCCACAGCTTCTGCGGGAATCGAATCGATACCACAAGAGCCGGCCATTTCAAAATCATCAGCGGCGCTGGCATATTCAACATCAACAGCGTAGACAACATCGGTTGCTGGCAAACCTTGGGTTGCACTTTCTCCGATAAGAACATTGGTTTCTAATTCAAAATCAGCCGAACCACCCGATAAAGTCACTTGTTTTTTATCGAAAGCACGGTCATGAGTTACCGCCGCAACACCCATTAACCAGGGTGCATTACCAGGAGTTTTAATTGTGTATTGACCCATAGCACCATTATTTCCTGCCGATGCAGCAACGCTTATACCAGCTTCGCGAGCATTTAAATACGCCAGTGACACCCAGTCATACCATGGCGACGCAGGAAAACTGCCAACCGAATAATTGATAACATCAACACCAACGTCTATCGCATGCTCAATGGCATCAATCGCATATTGTGGATGACAATAACCACCAGAGTCACAGATTTTGTAAGCAATAATATTCGCATGTGGCGCGACCCCGGAAATTTTTTCATAAACAAAGTCGTGTTGGTACACTTCGGGTAGCAAGCCACCTATTGCTCCTTCAGTTTTTACATTTCGAACCACGTTACCCGCCGCAGTTGAAGCCACATGAGTACCATGGCCGTTTGAATCCTGACCGGTTTCTGAACGCTGCATATCGCGCACTCGCATAAAGGTGTTTTCTTCATCCCGGGCAAAAATAAGCGTTTTTTGCAGATGCCCAAACGGCACGATGCCAATTAACTTGTCATTACACCAGCCTGGGCTGTCAACACAGTCACCATAATAGCCAGAGCTTGAATCAGGATTTGGCTTCGGATTGACATGGTCGTAATCAATCAGACCATCGCCATCTTCATCTACTTTATCGGCGAATGATGGGTGAAATGGCGGTAAATTACTCAGGTCATTAATATCGTCTACCGGCTCTAAAAACGAGCCAATACCAGAATCGATGATACCAATGACCATACCCTCGCCTTTATTTCCGCTTGCGGTCTCGGTTCCTCGCCAAACGTTTTTTGCCCCAGAATAAGCTGGGCCACTGTCCGTTTGAATTTCAGCAATACCAGCTTTGCCCACGGCAATAACGTTTGGCAGCTGACTGACTAATATGGCTTCTGAAGGCGATAACGTTGCAGTAAAGCCATTGAGTGCCGTTTGGTACGTCGAGCCAATTTCAACGTCGCGTTGTAAACGCAAATTAAGATGAAATTGGGTCTCGTTTTGCTTATTGGCCAGGTAGCTTTTATATTTTTTAGAGGCCAAACTTTTGGTATCTAATTTACCCTGGCTAGTTGTATTACTGCCTTTACTGGCAAGAATATTCGTCGGAGCAAGGTTATTGATCCCGCCACGATAATTAGTTAGTGGTTGGTCTTGTAAAATAATGAAATATTCATTACTTAAATGTTTACGAACAAGGTTGTCAATATCGAGAGTAGCAGAGCCAACGTCGCCATTGTCCAACGTTCTAAATGGTACTGTTACAGTATTATCTTCAACAAACCTACCTAATTGGTAAGCGTGTTCAAGCGCATTAGTTTCAGCGCTCACGCCGGCACTAGCAAGTACCAGTGAACACGCCGAAATCATTTTACTTAACTTAAATTTCACAAAAAATTCCTTACGGAAAGAATCAGACTCTTTCCGACACATAATTATCTAAAACGGCGACTACAAAACAGCACTAACGACAGCAATATATAAATCGAACCACCGGATGAGCTTTTTTCATTGTTTGAGTCAGTACTCGTTGCGGCGATGTTAAATGCCATATCTGCCTGGTAGAAGTTTTGGCCGTCATTGACGGTGATCTGTGCAGTGAATTCGCCATTAACAAGCGGCGTTCCTGTCAATAGGCCAGCACTGTTTAAAAGCAAGCCTTGCGGTAAGTTTTTAGCTTTGTATTTAAGACCAATACCATCAATATCGGTGAAATATACAGATAAGTCCTTGGCATCAATGGCTTGCCCTTGCACACCGATAAAGTCTTCTATCGCTGAAACTTGCTGCGGAGCATTGTCGTTTGAGTTGGTAATATATACATCAATCTGCTGGGTCAGACCGTTGTTCTGGCCAACTTTAACGCTCACCAACAAAGGGTAATGTTGATGTGTTTCGTAATCGATGCGAGATGTATCACGAATTGATAACACGCCATCAGAAGAAAGCTGGAAAGGTGCGCCGGCACTGTCACCAATTAACGTCAATTCGGCTTCGGCAGTGATTAAGCCGCTAATCAATGTTGTATCAGTTAATTGTACTTGTCCAAACGCTTCACCAATTGCTGTATTCTCAGCTACTGAGAATATTTGGCCTGGTTCAATAACCGGTAAAACTGAGTTGTTACCAGCGATAACATAATAACCAGTTTGTGGGTTAAATACGGCAGCTCCTTCTGAACATTTACGGATTTCTACGTTCACCACTGAACACTCTGCAGAATACAAGGTTGATGTTTTCGCTCGAGTGTTGGGCTGCAATGTAATGCTATCTTGCCAGTCAAACGTTGTTTGCTCAGCTCTATTGAACTGCGCAAATTTAAACATAGTGCCAGTAAAAGACGACGTGCCTGGTGAACCATCAAATACAGGTGGAATAAGCAAGGTATCGAGCTTTACGGTTATTTCATATTGCCACTTATCAATTTCAGCAATCTTAGTTGAATTTTTGATTTGCTCGGCGATACAATTTGCCGTAACGCTTTTGGCCGGAAAATCACATATTAATTCACCGTTGGCAATTAATGGTGAATCAAACTGAATCGCTTCAACAAACAATTCATGTTCAATTCTACATTCAAAATTAACACCTCCATTGACATAACAGACCGGCGAAAGATCGCCCTTACGCAAGCCAAAGTCGGCTAAATACTCATACAGATAGGTATCAACGACATCTTCAGGGTAGTAATTTATACAATTCTTATTAATGTCTTTTATTTGATTGTTGCCACACTCTAATTCCGCCGGATCTATGGCATCTTCATTTACTTTATTTGTTACCAGGCCACCAAGAGTAAAGTTATGAATTAACGGCGCATCCCATGGACCAGGAATTCCTACTCTGTCGGTCGATACAATCATCGCCAACGGCTCAGCAAACGTTTGTTCATTAATCGCACCATGGTATAAGTCATTAGTACAGATGCTATTGATTACCGTTTTACGATTCGGGGTAAATATCATTGGCAAACTACTAGGCTTAATACGTGCCGTAGGCCTGAAGCGATCATACGCCATGCTTAAATCGATGTAGTGGGTACTAAAGCTGTTTTCACTATTTAACCTACTGGTCAGTTCGGTAAGTTGAAAATCAGGCGAGCTGGAATTTGCCAACACGTAATTATCATAATTTGCGTCCTCGACCGCTTGCATGGTATATAACTTAATTGCGACCAGATTCATGCCCCGCTCAAAATGGTTGGCAACGGGCAGATCAATATTGTCAAACATGGTAACGGCAATGCTAAGTTTTTGACCTGATTCACAACTTGCCTCTGGATAAACGCCACCAGCAATGGTTTGTGGAATATGACCATAGTTAGTTGCTAAAGAAAGTGGTTTGCGCTCAGTCCGATAAATAATCGGCATCGAGTATAATGTTTGCGGATAATCACTATTATTGACAAGATCAATTAAGTGCTCTTCAAAATTGGCGCCGTATTCAAGCGCGTCTTCAATTACATTACTGTGCGGTAATGGTGTGTAATCAATGTTGCGCTGCCCAGATGCGTATTCTGAATAATGAAAAGCGGAATCAAATGAGTCTTTATCAATCTCAATATCATCACTCACTTGCGGCATTACCAGCCAGGGCATGCGAATATTGGCGGCATTATTTATGCTGTGATTGAGTTGTAAATAGCCTTGAAATGCCAGCCTGTCCCAATTTTCAATGGTGAAATCAGTGCCTTTGGTGATGATATCACGCTCTAACTTTGCGGCATCGATACGAAATGTTACGGCAACAATTTTCTCTTCACCGGCGGCTAATATAATCGTCTCTGGAAAATCAATGCTTATCGCATCGTTTGAAGCTTTATTGCCATTAATGATAATTTCTGAATGATAGAGTTGCTCGCTGTCAGAAATATTTTTTATCTTGATATTACGACTAACACTACGTTGACCACTAACATCTAAAAACCCAAGATTTAAACTAGGTTGGTGATTATCATTATCGATCATCAGAGCATAAGAAGAGTTTGCCGATAATGGTTGAATCGTACCACCACCAATTTGCGCAACACCCCAATCGTTAATAGTGTTGATATTACCGGTATTAACAATTAATGACTTTACTTCGCTTGGGGTAAGTTCCGGGTGATTTTGCATGATCGACGTCGCCGTTGCTGCTACTTTCGCCGCCAATAGAAAATTACTGGTTTCCATCTTACCTTGGCCAGAGCCAGTTGCCGCAAGAGCACCAAATACTTCACGGTTTACCGATAATATATCCGGTTTTAATACAGAATCACCTCGGGTAGGTCCGATACTTGTCGCTTTATCGACGTGATATTGGTCATTTTCAACGTACGCCGTACCAACAGTAATGGCCTCGGGTGCTGTTGCACGTGGCGCGACATTAAAATAACTGTGATGGTAAACAGTAAAGCGTTTTGGCAAGCCATTCTCATCGACGATGACATTGTCATTAGAGTCAAAACGATATTCGTAAAAACCACTGGCATCACCTGATGGCAACACAACCTGCATGCCCGTTGCGGCAAGTGAGCGCAACATTTTAACTTCAACATTATTCGAATCGATGCCAGTTTCAAACTCTCGATAAAAACCGAATGACGATGCAGGAGTATCTAAAATCACGACATCCGCACTATCCGACAAATCGCCATCCATGTTTGGATCTATAGACATTTCCAGCGCACTAAGAATAGCTTCTCGCCTTTGTGCTATATGGTAGCCCGCAAAGGCTATACCTTCGACTTTATATGCTAGTATTTTAGCATCGGGCGCCGCTTGTTTGATCAAAGAAGCGGCCATTGTACCTGTGCCACCTACATAGGTTGAAAAGTCGCTTGGATATTCCAATGGGTTGTAATCGTAAACACCACTTTCTGAAGTAAAATCGAAACCACCAATAACAACATCATTAGGGAAGCCTTCCCAGCTGTTGACTATGTTGTCATACGCCTGGCCATAATCACCGTTACCGCCTAATGATTTATGGGTATAATCAACACCGCTGCCGATAATAGCGACCACAGGTGCGCCTTTCGCATCGTTCACTTTTAACAGCGGGTAAGGATTTTCGACCTTAGCCTGCAAACCTTTCGCCTGCATCTCGCTATTTGCTGCAATCTTTCTGCCCGTAGCGATAATACTGTGAATATGTTTATGGTCCGCCAATTTATCAACGCTAGCCTTAGGCATTACCACGTGCAACATATTACCAATAAGGCGAATGCGATCGGTAATATACGCCGTTGGTTCAAGAGCCGTGATGTCAGCAACCAATTGTTGCTGCTGTAAAGAGACTTGACTAATTGCCTCTTGACGGTTAACACCGTTTTTTGCGTAGGAGGTATCTATGGCACCAGGTTGCTGTAACAGTATTCTATACTCGGCTACGGATTCAGATAATTCATCGCTGTTCGAGCCTTGAGAATTCTCTACCGGATGAATTAAGTAATTGCCAGTAGTATCTGCCTGTGCAGTAGTACTAAAAGCAGAACCAATCAGTAAGGTCAGGAGTGATGATTTTAAAACCATTAAAACGACTTCCTTTTTAACTTTCGTGTGTAGCAACGCAATATTTATTTATTAATTTTCACGTCGAATTTGTTTACGCAGCAACATACGGCAAGCATTTCTATTAAGCAATTGCGTGAGCTTTAGAACCTCTTTATTTTCAGTTGATTATTTATCTTTTTATTATCATTAAAATTATTACCTTTACTTTCAACAAGTTAATAAAATAAAAAAACAAATTTAACGATATTCAGTAAACAAAACTGATGTCGATTTGTCCAAAATTGATATAAATATCGATAAATTTCTCAGCGGAACAGCGTGGCTAAGATAGCTTGTTAATTAGTTGTCGACAGGAACTAAGCTTGTCAACGCTCTTTGGTACACAACGGGGTTAGTCTAGGTAGTTGCACTCCATTAAATGATGGAAATGGCGCATTGACGAAATTAAAAATAATGTCAACGGCGTGCATTGCTGTTAAAGGTGTTGTTAATAAATATCAGCAAATTACAATCTGGTTATGATGTGATGTTTTGTTATTGTCATAATTAAACGGAACTGTTGCACGGATTATGATTAGAATCGCTAGAAAATAAAGGGTTAAGTGTTAATATATTGGCTCAATTAAGGGAAGGATTAACTTAAAATTGCTACCATTTCCTGAACTTGTTTCAGGATCTCATTAAAGTAATCAGATCCTGAAACGAGTTCAGGAAGAAAGCGACAACTACCTTGAAATAACCGGCATTCCTTCATCCTTGAAGCTACAAATCTATTACCATCCTTGGCGATTTGCATTCCTGCATCCCTGAAGTTACAAATCTATTGCCACCCATGGCGATTTGCATTCCTGCATCCCTGAAGTAAAAAGCCACCAAAGCACTTTTGCATTGGTGGCTATTTAGACTTTTTCAGCTTCAAACGGCTTGTCAGTTAACTAGTGGTGACTAGAAGCCTCCACAGCCAATTCCACCTTCACATGCTTCACCGTTGATTGGTCTGTAGGTAATATCCCTTACATCTATAGTAAACGGGGTGGCCGTTTTATCCACATTACCATCTTCTCGCGGAATAACTGTGTCATAGGCTGGGTAACAGACAGCAATAGTATCGCCGGCATTACCTGAACAGCGTGGTATGTATGGCTTATTATGTGGTTGTTGCCAGCTAATGGTACCGGTAAAGGTTGAATTTGGATGATTCTCCTCATCGGCCGTCATAATACAGGTAGATAAGCCATCACTAACTGCCGAACAGCTAAGGTCATAGGAATGATCGCTTTTGCTAGATTTTAACAACTGTAATAATAACCTGTCTTCAAAACTAGCGGCAAATTTATTACCCGGAAGCACCCGCTGCTCAAAATCAAAAGTAAAGGCAACACCTGGCCAGACTTCTGTGGTTCCATATTTGACAGTATCTTCAGGCTGACATTGTGCCTGTAAAGAGTTAGCCTCGGCTTTACAGCTAATTCTGCTATCATTGGTTAACGCGTGATTCGATTCAAAACAGATCGGATACATTTCTTCGCCGGCGTGTTTTGAAATACAGGCAATTCCATCGGTAATACCCAAGGAACTGGAGCCATTTGATGAAATTCCGGCAACCTGAGTGCTCAAGTTTAATACAGTCAACGGAGTTCTGGCCGCCTCACCGTCAGGGTCAACACCAAAAGGTCCACCAGTTTTAATATCAAACTCTTCCGGTACGATGCATTGCTCTTCGGCGTCGTCATCACCTATCAGAAGTGTTGTTCCATCGGCTTTTGCTCTGTCATTAATGGCAACTTGCAATTCACACAGTAGCTGATTATTTCTTAAGTCCACCTTGGCTGGTAATACTTGCCAGTTAAGTAACGTATCCACTGAGCGAATGGAGTTATCACTAAGATCTAATTGATTAAGGCTCTCCAAAGCCGCTAACGGACTTATTACTGTACTACCTAGTAGTTCATTATTGGCTAAGCGTAATTCTGTTAACTGCGTCATTTCACTAACGCCAGCAATATTACTAATGTGATTATTATCTATAGATAATACTGTTAATGCCGTTAATTTGCTTAAATCATCGATACTGCCAGAAATATTATTATCACTTAAATTTAAAGTAGTTAATTCAACCAGGCCTTTTAGTGGAGCAACATTAACAATATTGTTATTACTAGCGTCAAGTTCAGTTAACTTCGTCAATGCAGCAAGAGAGTCGATGTTAACAATATTATTGTTACTCAAATCTAGCTTAGTAAAATTTGTTAATGCGGCAAGTGAGTCAACATTAACTATTTCGTTATTATCTATGTCGAGCTCACGTAGTTGCGGCATATTAAAGAAGTTAGGCAAGGTAACAACTTTACTGTAACTGGCACTTAATGAGATGAGCCCGAAAGCGTCATTCAGTGGCGATAAATCTGTTATCAGGGTTTTAGCAACATAAACCTCACTTAACTCGGTAAACCCAGTTAGCGCGGTAAGATTGGTAACGGCAGTGCCACTTAGATCTAGTTTTATTAATTGCGTGTTATTTTCAAGGTGGTCAATATTTTTAAAGGTAGTATTAGCTAAATTTAATTCAGTTAAACCTGGCATATTCATTAAAAATGAAAAATCATAGGTTTTGTTCGAATCAGCGAGCGCCGCACTGCTGGAATTGGCTGCGAGCGTTAACTTTGTAATAGGTAAATGTTTTAGTTGGGCAAGTCCTGATATATCAGATGCATTGGTAAAGTCTACCGAAGTGACATTGACAAAGTATTTCAATGCAGAACTAATGTCGCCGTATTTTTTATATTCGGCACAATTAAGGGCGGTAAACTCAGTAACCGGCACATCTAGTTGTGCATTACTCATGCTTCTCAAATCATAGGTGTTGCTAATGTATTCACTGCGACGAGCCATTGCGTTTAAACAACCAAGCAAAGCATTATCATGATTTCTGGCATTTTCTTCATCAAAATCTTTAAGCGTTAACTGCGATACATACGGTAAGTATTGGCTGTCATCATATGGGTGGTGATCAAAATACAAATCATCAGTATCAATATCTTCAATATCCTGGCCAGCTTTATCTTTAATGATGTTTAAATAACCATCACCATCGATATCCTGGTCGAAAATATCAAACACAGTATCGTTATCGGTGTCTGGAAATTCGCTAATATCAGGGTCGGCAACAATCGTTCGTACAGTTTCGTTATATAAATCACCGTCGGCTTGCAACATATTTAAAACATTGGTGTATGCGCTTGGGTCTGTTAATAATGCAAAGGTATCTGCAACATTTTCTGCTAATGCGTATTCTGTGTATTTACCACGAACATCAACAACGGCTTTGAGCACAGCGGCAATCTCTAGCATGCTCTCGCGACTGGTATCGTAAAGGTTAGGATATATTTCGTTGTAAGTATCTTCGTCGGTAATAGGCGCTTTGTCGTTTAATTGCTGAGCAACAAGGTATTGAGCAGTTGATAAATTAGTAACATTGACGCCAAAATTTTCAGTAATGGTGATAAAGCCCAATGAGCTTTGTTGTTGATAGACCGTATTAAAGCTGGCTAACAAAGACACCAACTTTACTTTTGCTTGTGCAGGTATGGCGCCAAGCGCGGTAATTTTGATCAGTTCACCGAAGTTACGCTCATCAACAATAACTTCAAGGTCATAATAGCCTAAGCCATTGGCGGTGGTGTTAAAACTCTCATCGCCAATATCAAAGGTAACGTCAGCGTCTACTACTTCTTCATCAATAATCTGGCCGAAAAACAGCAGCTCTTTTTTGATCGGAATTGCAGTAAACACAGTAGACGATGTTGCAGTTAACCCATCATTATCAGTTACTATTAAAGATACAGTGAACGACATTTTTTCGCTAATGCTTGGCGTGATAAAACTTAACTGCGCGCTATCAGCCGCGATTAATTCAACGGTGTCGGTGTCAACACTCCATTGATAACTGGCAATTTTACCGTCAATATCCATCGCATCGGCACTAAACGTAGTCACCTCTCTTTCGGTTGCACGATTGCTACCGACAATTTCAACGGTTGGTGCCTGGTTAACTATATCTGGAGCGTTAGATTCTCCATCGCTGCCACCACAGCCGGTGAGTATGCTTGCTGTTAGTAAACAGCCGCCGTAAATTATTTTATTATAGGTTTTCCGAAACGCCATTATTGATACCTGTGTTCAATGAGAAATTTTTTTCAGTTTATTCATACCTTAGATATAAAGTTATCCAAGGCAGAAAAACCGCTTTTAATTGGTGCGTATAATTAAACCGAATTAGCATGAAGAGCAATCAAGACAAACTCAAAAATTGCACTTTAAGTCATCTTTGAAATATCTATTAACTTAAAAATCAGTAACTTGCATACAGAAACAAGATGTTATTCTAGCTAGTTAAAGACGTTATTTTGGTGAAGAAGTTAGTTATGTGGTTACGAGGTTAAATGCTAGTTATGCTATCGGACAAGTAAAATGGCTGTAACAAAATCGGTTAAAACAGTGAGCCACAGATTAATGGATAAGTGGTTGTTACACTGAAGCCTGATCCGGCTTCAGTGTTAAAAAAGTTAAAGCAAATGAGAAACTAGTTTACAGCGGGAGTGAAAATATATCAGCATCTATTACTCCATGCCGAGTGACAATTACACTGCCATCTGCACCTGGAGCTATGCCTTGATAAGCTCTTATAGAAAGCACATCAAATTGTAGTACAACCTCTACATTTAGGTCTTTGTTGACCTTCATCAGCAGGTCTTGTGATTCAGTTCTTTTTAAAAAGTAAATATGCTCGTCTTTAACGTAAAAGCTGGCAAAATCTTTACTTCTCAAATTTTTAGTAACTTGGGTAAACGTGTTGCCGGTCGGTTCAAACCTCCAAATACCGTTTTGATCAAATCTAGATACGTATAAATCTCCATCGCTCCCCTCTTGCACAAACACTTCCCCTGAATGGGTGATTTGTTCTATTTCTCTGGTTGTTAAGTGATATTGAAAAATCCCCCACTTGCCGTCCTTAAAGCCAGAAAAATACAAACGTTGTTCATCAACAGACCAACTAGGGTTTTGAATTGGCATATCTAACTTATCTTCAATAATAATGTCACTGCCATCTATTTTAGAAATGTATAAATAAGCTTGCTCTTTCCCTTTAGGGTCAACTCGCATGGCAAACCAACTACCATTAGCAGAAACTGTAGGGATAGAAATAGCGCCAATATTATTAGTAAGTTGTTTAGATACATATTGTTTTCGTTGCCATACTTCCCAGTTACCCGAGCGATTGGAATTAAAAATAATGCTGTTGTCATTGCTTACATATTGACCATACAAATCGCGCGATGAAGAGGCAATTCTTCTTATTACCTTGCCGGAATCAATAGATAATTCTTCAACTTGCTCGTTAGCATAATGTCTGGTAAAAAATAATTCATTGGTTTTGCTGTTGATAGCTAATGTACCTGGTGTTGCTGTTTCATCAATAAGTTGTTGCTGATTACTTTTTAAATCGATAGCAACCACGACATAAAGGCCATTATGAGGTTTGGTGACGAATAATTTTTGATTACGCTCATCCCAAGCCAGACTTAGCATTCTAGCTTCAAGTTGTAGGAATGAATCTTCACTAACATTTTGTTGTTTATAATCGCTAATAATCACTAGCTCGGAAGCTTCTAAATAACGGCGAATAATGACTAGTTTTTCATCGTTTTCAACAAAGGTTACGGATAAATCCTGATGATTTTCTTTCGGGAAGCTCACTTGTTTTTCGCTATTGCTGGCTAAATCATAACTAAATATAGCCACCCTGTTATCCAATACTTTATTGTAAACTAAGGTTTTTCCATCCTTGCTCCAAGCAACAGGGTTAGTATTAGATGCGCCCTTACAGCCCTTAACTATCGTTCTATTTTCATTAGAAATTAGACTATAGATGCTAATGGTACACTCTTTATTTTCTAGTATTTTTTGATAGGCGATTTCAGTACCTGATGGTGACCAAACCGGAGAAATTTCTATATTATCTTCTGTAGTTAATCTTCTTAACGGTGTTTCTGGATTTTGCAAATTTTTTATGTAAATTTGTCGTGTTTTTCCTAATGGGCGCCACTGAAATGCCATAAAAGCACCATCGGGGCTAATACTTGGCTGTTTTTCAATCCCTTCATAATTAGTTATGTGAGTTGCATGTTGAGTAACTTTATCTACCTGTGTTTTCGGAGACATAAAACGAATTGATGTAGCTATTAGCCCGACAATAATGATGGCAACTGCCCCATATTTTACCGCTTTAGAATAACGGCTAGTAAATTCATTATCTGAACTAATTTCTTCAATACCTTCAATGTTGGCCAGCATTTGATAGCCTACTTTTTGAATGGTGGCAAATACTTCATCAGGCTCAGCGCCTAAGTCAGTAAACGCTTTACGTAATTGCCACACCGCATTGGTAAAACCAGTTTTGCCAACACCTTCATTGCCAAGCCAGATCACCTCAATGGCTTTATCTTTACTGACAATATGTTCTTTCGAGACGATAAACAATTTTAAAATTTCAAAGACCTTGGCAGAAAGCTGTTCGGTTTTTTCGTTTGAAGAAATCGTCATGCGGGCACAATCTACTTGCCAACGACCAACCTGATATTTACGAAATGGTACTTCAATCATGATCTATATATAACCTTGAGCAATAACCTAAATAAACCAGTAAACATAGATTTACAAACTATATAAATGAATAATCCAATGAATTTACAGGGCTTTTTTTTCTTTAACAAACTATATTATAAATGAAACTAAGTTGGAATCACTCCTTCGGGTAATACCAATATATAATTTGAACACTGACTAACTTATGTTAACTATAGTTTACATAAATAGCATTGTACTTTATTTTGCAGAAGCCCTTGTCATGACGCGCTTTATTAACTGAATCGGACAGGTAACCTGCATAGTTAATTATTGTTACGGTAATAAACTATGGATAAACAAAAACCAGCTAAATATAGCTGGTTTGTTTATAAATTAATGACTAAGAGATTAATTTTTCAATTTAATCTCTTAGTAAATTAATGATATGTTTATTATTTACGAGAAATTGTGTATGCACCAACATCTAACATTTCGTATGCCATCATATTTGGCATTTCCATACCAAATTTACCCGGCGCCATACCACTACCAATAACACCTGTTAATTCACCTTCTGGTGCTGCTTGTACATAATCATAGTAAGCATTGTGAGTAGAAGTACTACATGTACCTGAGCTGTTCATCTTACTCATTAACTCTGTTGGGGCGTCAGCCTTGGCAATAACTTCTGAATCAAGCGCTACTGAATAAAATTCACCATTAACACTGTTTGTTAAAATTCGGTCGCCACCAACACTCCATTGTTGTTCGGCAGGATTATAGTAAGCGCCATTTGAGTCAGTCCATGCAACTTTCATAAATGCGTCGCCGGTACAATCTTCACTACGGTATGACAAACCTAAGTACTCGCCATCTTCGTGTGACATCGCTATACGATTTTCAGCATCTACGTATGTATTCCAACCTGTGATTTCTGAAAGCCCCATAATCGCCTGAACCACAAGACCAGCTGAATCACCGCTTAATTCAACGCTCATCAAGTCACCTGATTTTGCAAGTACAGTACCAACTACTTCGCCTGACTCGTTAACCATTTGCCACTCAACTTTGCCCATTGCCATTGCAGCCATTGCATCAGTGTTAGCTTGTACAGCAGCAGTATTAGCATTAACCGTTGCAGAGTTTGCAGCAATGGCATCTGTATTAGTTTCAATAGCTGTAGCGTTTGCTTCTGCAGCTGCATCTGCTGCATCTGCAGCTGTTTGAGCTGCCATTGCAGCATTGTTAGCCGTTGTTGCTTTTTCTGCTGCGGCATCTGCTGCAGTTTGTGCAGCGGCAGCGTCCATTGAAATGGCAGTAAAGTTTGCGTTTACGTCGGCGGCTACGGCTGCTTCACCAGCAGTGAATGTTTTTAATTCAGCTGAAGTTGCTGAGAATGATAATGCTAAAGCAATTGCTGATGCTGTTAATTTTAATTTCATGTGTAATCCTTGAGAATTATTTACTTCTAAATTAATTAGTTTTTATATTTGTTTTACTTATTACGTTGAACGCTTGGCTTATTGCCACTCGGCTTCATCCCACTTTTGACTTTCATCATCCCAAACAAGTTTGGTATCTGCTGGCGGCGGCGGTGTGACAACCTTTGGTTCAGCATCTGAACTGCCCGAGCCTCCACCACATGCGCTTAGCACAACAGATGCAAAAATTGCAGCGGTAATACTTCTAAGTTTATTAGGCATTAATCTATTCCTAGTTAGTGATGTTTTGTGCAGTTAACTGCTGTTCACATATTTTTGTAAAGCAGTTAGTGCGTTAACCTTTATCAAGGCGTGAGAAATTAATACCGCACCTAAATCACCGTCACAAGCTACAACACCTCAAATCGCTATTTATTAGTTATCTTTTATTTATCTTGTAATTATTTAACAATAAAAACAGCCACTTACAAGTAAAAACACAAATATCAGAAAATAAAAAAGATAACCATGTAGCGTTTTTTTTTAGTTTTAATGGGTTAATTTTTCGAATAAATGTAAATGGCCTTGAACTTTTTAAACTACGCTACTTAAACAAATCAAATTAAGCTCCAATTCGAAAAACAATGGCTCACTAAATTAAACAGGCAGCTAGACCTTTATTAACTGAAAATGAATAGTGATGATGAATTGAGCATTTTAGAGTTCTGCTAATTAGGTAATTTTTAGAATAATGGTGTAAGAAAAGCTTGGTTATGGATTAAACCAAGTGTGTTAGGTATTTGCATAACATCTGATATTCGACAACTTGGTCAAGTACAGAGTAATGGTTTGACAAAATAAAATCATCGGAACAACAGTATGACACGCAACTAGCCTGAAAGATTTTTATCTCATCGATTAAACGTAAACTACTTTGACCTAACAAGCTGATAATTATGATTATCTATTGAGCTCAGACAGGCTTAGTAAATCATACTCTGTAACAGGAACGCACTAATAAAAAAGCCTGATATTCTTTATTAGAATATCAGGCTTCAATTTTTGCCTAAAAAGATTACTTTTCTCTTGTCTATTAAGAGGTTACTACTGTTACTGACAATGGCCTGGCGTAATACATTTATCCTCATCGATTTCACGGCTAATAAAGCTGAAGGCTGATAAATCCAAGTCGAACGTAAATGGCGTACTTGTACCTGGAACAGGATCGTCTTGCGGCCTCTCGGCTAACGGCGTACAAGTTGCAATATGGCCATCTTTTATACCATTACATTGTGGTTTTACCGTATAGGTATGAGTTTGCTTCCAGCTAATGCTCGGCCCGTTAATCATGTGACTGCTCAAGGTACAGGTACTGGTTTCAATACCATCGTGCTGCGCATCGCTAGAAAGAGGTGAACAAGTAACCACGGCTTCAAGAGGCACGCCAATACCACTAATGCTTAATACATTTAATAATGATCTACCTTCAAAGTCACTGACAAAGCGACCGTTTGGCTGACGACCAAAGCGGGTATCTACGGTCAAGGTAGGGTAATGCTCACCCATGGCAAATGTTTCATCAAGGATATTACAGGTGTAAATCGTTTCATCTACAGTACCATAACATTTATACTCACCACCAATTGGTGCGGTCCAACACAAAGGTTGCGTCATCGTGCCTTTAAATAAACAACGGTCATTTTCGGTAAACGTAACGCCATTGCTAATATACTTGCGCCCTGTTGGTCTGTTACCAGGACCATAGCCTTCCAATTGATTTATGCCAAACATGCTTAACATGGCAATATTTAACGGTGTATCTTGCGGTATGGTTTGCGGTATGGTTGGAATTTCTACCACCACACAGTCATCCATGGACAGAATAACGCCAAGCGCTTCGGCTTTACTGATAAGTATCGCAACACTGTCATCACATTCGATATCCGGGTTATTAGTGAGGTTTATCTCTTGTGGTAGCACATCCCAATTATCTAACGGAGTCACGGCGAACAAAGCATTATCTTTAAGGTTAAGGGTCTGCAAGCTTGATATTTCACTGAACCCACTTAAATTAGTTAACTGATTACCGTTTAACTGCAACTCTTTTAATGCACTGGCACCAACAAAGTTTGGCACAGTCGTGAAATTATTCGAAGATAAAAATAACTCCTCAATAGTCGCCGCATAGCCTAACGGGTTAACGCCTGAATTTAACACGCTGAGATTGTTATTAGACAAGTTTAATTTTTTTAATTGCGTCAAGTTTGTTAACGAGCTGGCGTCAACTATCTGGTTACCAGCAAGATTTAACTCGCTAAGGTGAGCTAGTTGCGCAAGCGGAGCTGGATCAACAATGGCATTATTTTGCAAGTTGAACGTGCTACCTGTATTGGTTAAATATTGCAGAGAGGCAAAGTTAACATCGCTATTATTCAGTTGGTTGTCGTTTAGCGTAACAGCTGTTAACAACGGCAATTGCTGAAAATCTGGTAGCATTGATATTTGATTATACGCTAATTGTAAAGATGTCAGCTCGGTTAAAGAGGTTAATGGACTGGCATCAACAATTTCATTGTTTGCAAGGTGTAACTGCTGCAAATTGGTTAATGCTGTTAATGAATCAACATGAGTGATCTTGCTGTTGCTGGCATTTAGTGTAGTTAAGCCGGAAGCATTAGTTAGTACCGATACGTCAAAGCCTAACGTAGTAGAAACATTAAGGTTGGATAATGCCGGCAAATTTGACAGCACGTTAAAGTCATCTGCCGTAACGCCAGCGATATTAAGCTGAGTTAATTTTACTAAACCCGCCAATTCACTAATATCATCAACCTTGGATGCTCTGGTAAGTGTAAGCTGAGTTAAATTGGTAAAATGTTCAATGCCTTGTAACGAGTCTAAATCAGCACAGTCTAAACGGGTAAATGCCAGTACAGATGTATTATTAAGGGTATTAGTTTCAAGCCCTTGACGACTTAGCTCGGCATTTACTGCCGCAAGGTTATGAGTAGCGCAGCGGTATAACATATTATGTTTATCGCCTCTTTCATCCCTGCGTATATAAAAGCTATTTTTGATCATACCAACTGTTGGTGCATATAGCTCGGCATCTTTAGGGAAGTAATCTATAATGCCATCGGCATTACCCGACTTGTTATCTAGATCACCAGCTATATGATCGCCGTCAATATTGTCATCTTCAGAGTTGATGATGCCGTCTAAATCTAGGTCTGGGTATGGCACTAAATCTTCACTGCGTTTGGTAGCATCACTGGCGTATGCCAATAGCCCCGGTACCAAAGATGTTACATAATCATGCACTGCATCAGGATTTGCTGCGAAGGTGTAGGTATCGTTACTGTTTTCCGGTAGTTCATATTCAGCGATATCAACAATCACCTTGATCACGGCTGACAAATCGAGAACTTCATCTTCATCCAGTGCAGCTATTGCATCTTGCAACTGTTTGTTCGTGGTTATTTCAGAGTCTGGTTCAAGTGCTTCGGCCAATATATATTGCGCCGTAGTATAGTTGGTAACATTGACGCCAAAGTATTCACCTTTAACCAGATATTCATCTCTGCCGGCTAATTGTTTTAAGCTGGCGAAACTTTCCAGTACAGAAACCAGCTTTACACCCTGATCTGTTTTTTCGTCACCTATGGCGGTAATTCTTACCAATTCGTCAAAGTAGCGCTCTTCAACGGTTAAGTCGATAAAATAGTCCCCGAGACTGTTGGTTTTACCGGTATCTGAGGTGAATTGTGCATCGCCAATATTTATTGTGATATCAGCATAAGCAAGCGCTTTATCAATAACTTTACCAGAAATAGTCAAGCTTTCAAAAATAGGCTCACTGCTTACTTCCAGGGTTTGTGTTGCCGTTGCGCCATCATCATCGGTAACAGTCACACTGACCGTAAAAGACATTTTTTCGTCAACACTTGGCGTGGTAAATGTCACCTGTTTGCTTTTAGCGCCGGTTAAAGTAACCGAGCTATCACTTACCTCCCATTGATAATTACTAATGCTGCCATCAATATCCTCGGCGATGGCCTCCAGGGTAATTTCGCTGCGCTCTATAGCGCGATTGGCACCAAAAATTGAAACTGTTGGTACGGCATTGGCTGGTGGCTCTATGTCTGCTCCATCGCCACTACCACCACAGCCCGTTAACGACATGCTCGCAGCAAGGGTTGTAGCATAAAATAATTTTGATAACTCAAAACTGTTTTTCATTATATTTCCTCTGTATTGTGACACCGTTTATCGGTGCTTCAGCAAAACTTATCGACATTTATGATGTAATTATTCGTTAAGTGTTTGCTTACCACATAGTCAGGGCAATAGCGCTGACTATGTCTTTATCTTTATAAAACGTAAACCAATTCAATCGATACGGTACGGCCAATCGCAGCACCACCATAAACGTTGCCGTTGTAATATGGCCATACAGTATGTGACTCATCTTCAGGTGGCTCAGGGTTGAATATATTTACCACTTGGCCACTTACCGTTAAGCTGTCATTAAATTGATAGCCGGCAGTTAAATTGAAGGTATAGTACGGATCTAAACGTTCTACATTGCCTTCAAAATAACTGTCTTCATCACTAAACTCCGCTGGGGGATTATAAATAGGGATAGAGCCAATACGTCGGCCACTAAACGTAACGGCCAAATTATCCTGTCGCCAAGACACGCTGCCATTTACTACAGAGCGGGCATCCTTATTCCACCATAAATCGCGAATATGAATTTCTTCTGATTGCTGATCAAATTGAACGGTAGTGTCTAAGGTATGAGTCCAGGCAACATTGAAGTTCCAGTCACCAAAACCACTGCCATAAAAATAGCCGACTTTGGCATCGACGCCTTCAATGGTTTGTTTCGCAGCATTGATATGCGAGGTCGTTACGGTATCAATTACCGGACCGGCAAAACCGCCATCACCACGTGAAATTTTGGCCTCGTTTTCTATACATTGGCTACTACCAGGGACAATATCGGGGCGCTCTGTAACAGGGAAAGGATAAAGCTCTTCGTCACTTCTGTCTTTACAGTAATAATCAGTACTTAAAATAGTGGCAACACTTTCACCAGTTACGACTTGCTCTTGCTCAATGGTGTACCAATCAAGCGATAAATTAAGATCGTCGGTAACGTCCCAAACAAAGCCAACACCGTAGTTAGTGCCCTCTTCTTCTTTTAAGGTTTTTGAACCTTTTGAGTTACCTTTAATCGATTGCGCTGGGCAATTTGCTGATTCTGGGTCGAATGGCTCTAAATCAGCAGGATAGTTACCGGCAGTATCACGGGCGTTTTCGTAATATTGATCTTCACAGCTTGAAAAATCAACACCAGCAGTATAGTAACCACCGTCGGTGGCAAAAACCCTGTGCATATCTGGCGCTCTGAAACTTTTACCCCAGTTACCACGTAGCAATAAATTGGAGGTTGGTTTGTAAGTAAGGCCTACTTGTGGAGAGAAGCGACCACCAACATCGGTAGTATCATCGTCGTACTGATCGTAACGGCCAGCAAGTTTCAAATTCATATCTTCAATAATAGGTAAATCTAATTCACCACCAAATGCATAGCGCGAGCGATCGCCGCCGCCTTCAGTGCCGGTTAAATTCCACCAGCCCATGCCAGCGTCATTAAGCATACGGTCATCAAGTGATATGTCATAACCTTGCTTGTTCCACTCAGCAACCATAGCAAAATATACATCACCCGCGGGAAGCTCAAATGCCTGACCGGTAAGAACACCGGTAATGGTATTTGAATATGAGTCAGCGACAGTTTTTTGACGCCCAACCAAATCATTGCGCATGTCAGCAGTGATAGGTTGGTACAAATCAGCACTGCCAAGCCCATCGTAATAGAAAATATCCCAAACTTGACCAACGTTGCCTAAAAAGGTGTCGATCACCGCTTCTTCTTTAAGTTGGTTCGATGATGAAGTGTTATCGTTTTCACTGCGGCTAACGGTTATATCCCAATCGTACTCATCAAACAGCAGGCCTTTCATTCCCATATTTAACAATAATGAGCTGTCTTCAATGTTGTTGTCGCGAAAGCCGAGTTCATGTTTTGCAAACAGACGCTGTTCGATGTGATAGTCGTAGAATTGCCCGCCTTCTCCCAAAGGCGCCATATTGCCGGTACCATCAAGTCGGTCTTCAATGATCGGATTATTGATAAAATGAAAACCACCTTGGGTATAAGCGTCCTGTTGTGAATACAACACATCGGCATAGACTTCAATGTCATCGGTTAGGTTGTAAATACCACTTAAATAGGCTGATACCGTTTCGCGCTCATTTCGAATGGTACGGGTACCAGATAAATCGACGCCACAATAATAGCCGTAGTCAAATTCATCATCTGTGCCTTCTTCCATGATACGTTGCGTATGTTCATAGCCATTCAGCGAATCATTACATTTTTGAGCGCCCGGATCGCGATACCAGCGACGACGCTCGTCGATGTCTTCGGTTTCCTCATCATCGGGGTAAAAACCCAGTACCGCCATTTGATCGACAATTACTATGCCACGATCTAAGTATTGATGCCCCGCTGGACCATCGTCAACCGAGTCCATAAACGAGCGTTCTGAGGAAAAAATGGGCTCTTGTTTATGGAACTCAATAGAGCCGGTAATGGAGTAATCATCATCAACAAAACCAGTGACTAACTGCACCCGGCCTTCTTCACCACCTCCTTCAGTGGTGGCGCCTACTTTCACACTAACGGTCGTCTCTTCAACGTCTTTTTTGGTGATAATGTTCATTACCCCGGCAATGGCGTCTGAGCCATATACGGCAGAAGCACCAGCGGTAACGATTTCTATTCTATCAATGGCCGCCATCGGAATGGTAGACAAGTTAACAAAGTTGGAGCTGCCATTATATGGCGATGGGTAATCGGCCATGCGACGACCATTCACCAATACCAAAGTTTGGTTATTGCCTAAACCGCGCAAATTTACGCTTTGTGCATTCGGGGTAAAGCCGCCTGATGCCGCCGCCTCTGCCCCTTGGCTGACGCCGGTATTCTGGGTTAAATCTTTTAACGCATCAAAGGCAGTAGCAAAGCCTTTCGCCGCCATATCTTCAGCGTTAATGACCACAACCGGGCTAACACCTTCCATATCAACGGCTTTTATGCGCGAACCGGTTATTTCAACCCGCTCTATTTCTTCTTCACTGGTTGTCGTTTCATCAACTGAATCATTCGTTTCTTCAACAACTGTTTCGGTAACGGCATCGACTGAGATGTCATTTTCATTGGCATAGCCAGTAAAACTAGCTACTGCGCCAAATAACAGTGCGGTGCGAACACTCGCCGCTATTATGCTTACATTTTTCACAATTCTCTCCCACAAAATTTCGGGTTTCGACCCGAATTTTTCAAGCTGACACTAGCGTGCTAGGGCCAGCTTGGTATTTTATTAATTAATTCGTTTTGGTTAGCTATTTCGACGAGTAGCGCAATTTCGAGCACAAAGCGTTAACAAGGCAAGTACACTTAAGAGCCAGTTAAAACTGCCTGATTTACCAACATCTTCGCCGGTAACTTTAAGGGCAATAGTTTCGGTTACAGCTGAGCGCTCACCGTTGTGACCAGTCATTTCAAAGGCGTAGCTTTTGCCATCGGCATCATTAGGCACAACAAAGCTGATCACTTTATCGTTGGCATTAAAGTCAACTCGCGGACCTTCAATTTGCACCCAGTTATAACTGATGCTGGAATTTTCAATCACGGCATCAATCACCTGGGCAGATAACGTCACGCTCGTACCTGGATCAACAAGTTGCTCGGAGCTGTTAAGCGCAAAAATTGGACGGCCATGCACCATCACCTTATCGGTCATGGTGGAGAATTCACCTTCATCTTGCTCATCTAACACTGAATAAACTGCTGGTGTTACATCGGTGAACCCTTCAACATCGGTGTAATTGATGATTAAGCTGACATTTTGAGCTGGTGCGCCATTGGCGTGTACATACTCCCAAGTCAGGGTATTGCCGTCTTGATTGTATTGAATATCTTCACCGGCCGACTGAGCTGCAACGCCAGCCTGTTGTGCTTGTTGACTCAATGATTCAACCGTGCTGCCAGCAACCAAGTCGATAGATAACTGGTAATTTTTATCTTGTCCGGAATTATTTGCCGCCAAGGTAATATCGAAACCAGCACGTTCACTTTTTGCATCGTGTGATAGTAGGCTAAGTTTTACATCATCTTCACCGCGGTTTAAGTTAACGTTTACTGTACCAACGTTGCTAAGTTGATTCTTAGACGTGGCAACATGAAATAAACCATAGTAACGCTCGCCTTCAGTCATCTCTTTATCCCAGTTCAAAGTCACCGGTACTTCAGCGCCGCGGGCGATTGCTTTAGGGGCGTTAATGGTTAAGCTATCATCATCACCAGGGACAACACTCACTGAGATCTTAAAGGTATCGATTACCAGTGCTGCGGGGTCAAATTCTTCATGATCGGAATTGTTATAATGATCGCCAAAGTTATGCACCATGATCCAATAGCCACCGTTTCTCGGAGTTTGATAATCAAGCATTTCATTAGCACCCGGGTTTGTCCCCCAAAAATACACCAAATCAAGTTCTGGTATGTCGATAAAACCATCACTGTCACCATCGACGCCAACAAAAATGTCTAAGTCTGGCGAACTGGTTTCCAGTACCTCAATGACTAAACGCGATGCACCATAAGGAATATTAAGCGGTATGGCGACCATACCGCGACGATCTGATTGCTTAACATCCTTCCAAATTTCGGTTGGGTGCTCAGCCCTTTGCACAGTACCTGTGTATATATCAGCTTTGCTTAAACTTGATTGAGTGATAGTTAAATCATCACTGCCGACAGTAATAACACCTGCAACCGAAGCAGAGCCCTGATTTCGGTGCGCGGTAATATCAATATTTTCAGGTGTTTGTCCTGCAACAAATTCAACAGCAACAGGCAATGATACCGGTGGAATGGTGTCATTGTTGGCAGTTAAATGTACACGGCCATTGACCCAGATATCTTCAAGAGTACCAGTAAGAGTCGCATAAAAGGTGATGCTAAACTCATCACCAGCACTGACATCAATAGTTTTCCCATCAGTGTCACTACTTAGTTCAAAGCCCTCGCTTAAGTAACTGTAGGAAATTTCCCAACTGGCATCTTTGGTTGCTTTAAATGTACGGGTCCAGCTACATTCAATTTCACAATCACCTTTTGATAAACTTGCTAAATTGATGCGAGACGGCTCACCGTGCCAGTCTTCGATGGGCTCACGGGTAAGGTCACGCAAATCTTCAGTAGATTCATTACCTTGGTCTTCATCTTCGCTATCGGGAGCAGAAATTTTAAGTCCAGGTACATCACCAAGCGGGTCAGCAATCATGTAACCTTTTTCGGTTTCATTCATGATTAAACCCGAGGCAATGGCTAAATCTACCCTTGCTAAACCTGCGCCAGTTTGATGTAAATTTGCCGGTTCATAGGTAATTTCATCGTTTTTGTATTCGCCGTAATTTTTTAAGCCAGTACCAGCAGTTAACATTAACGCAGATTGCGCTTCGGCAGGTGTCCATAGCGGCTGTGCCTTTTTAATTAAGGCAAACATACCGGCAACATGAGGTGATGACATTGAAGTACCGGTCATATAAAGAAAGTCTTTATCACTGGTTATTTCTGGGTCCTTGCGGATATCGGCCATGCCGTCCCCCATACCTGCAGCCAGTACTTTAACACCAGCGGCTGAAATATCTGGCACCAGATAATCATGGCTAAACAAGTCAGGCCCACGGGATGAGAAATCTCCCATAATGCCACCAACGTCATCATTTGCGACTAATGATGAGGCATTAATGGCAACTTGGTGATCGCTGCCTTGCGCTAACCATTCAAGTAATTGCTTACCGGCTTTGCGCTTTAAGTGCACCGCAGGTATGGTGTGCAGATCATCGTTGGTGGTATCAAAAAAGGTATCTGAGGTGTTAATTAAAATCATCCCCGCCGCACCAAGATTCTGCACATGGTAACTTTTTGAGATACGGCTTAAGCCGCCATCTTCATCGCTACCACCGCGATTACAGATAACCACTTTGCCAGCAACCTTCTCGGCTGATATTGAATCAGCACCACAAGCGCCTGCAATTTTATAAACATCTTCAGCATTAATATTGTGATGAACATGGGTATGTTCATAAGCAATGGTTTTATTATCTTCATCTGTTTGATAAGAGTGCTCATCGTAGCTTGCATGTATATAATCATCTTCATCAAGGCTGCTATGGGTATGGGTATGACTATGACTTCCTTCACCGGTGTATTCAACATCTTCAGCAAAGACTACATCAGTTAACCCTAAACCTGTGGTGGCACCAGAGCCGATAAATTGGTCGACATCAAATTCTTTGGGGCCGCCAGATAACGTTAATACTTTGTCATTAAAGTCGCGATTATGGGTATTAGCTGCAATGGCCGTTACCCAAGGGGCATTGGCAGGAGTACGAACGGTATAACTACCATTCATTCCTGAATTACCTGCTGACGCAGCGACGTGAATACCAGCTTCGCGAGCCGCTAAAAACGCTAATGCCGAAGCCTGATACCAAGGCGAATGTGAAGGGCCACTGACCGAGTAATTTATTACATCGGCCTCAACGTCAATCGCGTGTTCAATTGCGTCAATGGCATAACTTTGGTTACAACTGCCAAGTGGCGAACAAATCTGATATGAAATAATATTGGCATGCGGAGCAACACCACTTATTTGCTCATAAACAAAAGACTCGTCATATACACGTCTTAAACCTTTGCCCAGCTCAGATTCAGTGCGAATATTTTTTACAACATTACCAGCAGCGGTAGACGCAGTGTGTGTGCCGTGACCATTAGCATCTTGCCCAGTTCGGGTTCTGGCATCATCATACGACTTGTTGATGATATCAACGCCAAACACCCCTACGCCGACAACGCCAATGAGTTTATCGTTACACCAGTTTGGTGCATCAACACAATCACCAATGTAGTTGCCTTCTCCCCGTGGGTTTTCATGGTCATAACCATCACCACCAATATCAGCAAAGGATGGATGAAATGGTGGCAAATTTTCAGTATCGAAAATATCTTCTACAGGGTGTTGAAATGAAGCAATACCACTATCGAGCACAGCAACAATAATCCCTTCACCTTTGTTGCCAGGAATTTGCAGATCGGCACTTCCGTTCCACACATTATCGGCACCTGAATAAGACGGACCACTGTCGGTGTCGATTTGATCAAAACCAACTTTTTCAACTAATTTGATGCCGTCGAGTTGTCCTAAAAGCACTGCTTCTGATGGTGTAAGTTCAGCAACAAACCCATTCATCACAATAGAAAAACTACGCTTGATCTCTACTTTGCGCTTTAATTTTAATTCGACATGCAATTGTGCTTCTTTTTGCTTACCACTTAAATAATTGCGATAACGTTTAGAGGCTAGGCTTTTAGTATTTAACTTGCCAGTTTTTGTTGCGTTACTACCTTTACTGGCAAGCATATTGGTGGCAGCAAAATTTACATTGCTGCCATCATAAGTGGCTAATGGCGAATCAGTTAGTACAACGAAGTATTCGTTGATATGGCTGCTTTCAAATTTGCTTAAATCTGTTAATTTAACCGGTGAATTTTTTACTTGCGCCGTTGCATAAGGCAAAGTTTCACCATCTTCATTACCTGGAATATTGACACCAGCATTCACACTGGTGGCAATGCCTGCGGCAACTAGAGTCATATATGAGACGATACTGTTTGTATAAAATTTCAAAATAAATCCTTAGAGCGAGCCGTTAAAGGCGCGCTAAAATATTTTTCATAACAAGGCGACGGGATAAAGCGACAAAGGCAAATAACAACATAGCGGCACTGCCACCAGAGGAATCGTTTGCAGCATCGTCTGCGTCAGATGCACTGCTACTATCGCGTTCAATTGTGAATTGAATATCGCTGGTTAAGGAGTGAACACCATCGCTGACTGTTATAGTGGCGTTAAATTCGCCGCTTTGTGATGGTGTGCCGCTTAAAATACCGGCCTTATCTACCACTAATCCAGCAGGTAAATCACTGGCGGTAAAGACCATGCCTATACCATCAATATCGCTAAAATATTGGCTAAGATTGATGCTTTCAATAGGCTGATTTTGCACGGCAACAATGTCGTTAATTTCGTTGAATTGCTCAGGCGCATTATCGTTGGCATTGCGCAAATTAACCTTTATGGTGTTAACTGCGCCCATACTGTTACCCAAACGCAGGGCAATTTTTAACTGATATGATGGATTGTTTTCAAAATCAAGTAGCGCATTATCGCGTACTGACAGGATGCCTTGCTTAGATAAGTGAAATGGTGCGCCAAAGCCGGCATCCATTAGCATCATGTTAAAATAAAGGTCCTCTTCTTGATCAAAGGTCTCTTTCAACAATCGGTTAGTAATACGAACTTGCCCTAATATGTCTCCAATTTGGGCATCTTCAGATACAGTAAACTCCTGACCTGGGGCAACGGTTGAATAACTTGAGTTATTAGTGGCGATACGCTTAAAGTCAGAAACAGGGTCAAAGACATAACCACCCTCTGAACAAGTTAATGGGTCAACCACACCAGCAGGGTTAGTAACTCCACCACCACAGGCTGTATCTCTAAGGTAAGAAATAACAGCACGTTCGCCAGCCTGTAAAGTAATTTTATTATCCCACACTTTATTTTCTGGCTGCTCTTTACTGTTAGCCATTTTAATGGCAATACCGGTAAGAAATGAATTGTCAGTTGCAACAAATGCAGGTTTAAGTATTTGATCAACCATCATAGTCACGCGGAAATTCATTAAATCTTCAACATCACCATTATCGCGAACTAAATTACGCGGGTAACAAATAGCCGTTGTTGACTCTTTGGCAAAATCACAAGTTAACCCTTCTGGGTTACGGTTAGGAGATAAAAATTGCATCATGTAGGTTTTTGAATGAATGGCAGTACATTGGGCATTTAAATTATCATCCCAACTTCCACAGTCAAAGGTAAACTCTTCTTTCTCGGTTCCTGTAGCGGTTGCGATATAATCGACAAGATCGACACCTAAAGTATGCTCGTCATACAGCTGAATGCAGTTATCGTTGTTGTCTTTAACAAAACCAGTCTCACATTCCACTATTTCCGGCGCTTCTTCATCAGGCTCGCCCTCGACACTGTGACCACCTAAATCGAAGTTATGGGTAAGAACATCATCGTAATAACCCGGAACATTATCGCGGTCAGTAGAAAACTGCATACCGATAACATCATTGAAGGTTTGTTCATTAATTTGGCCATGGAATAATGTATCAATACAGACATTGCTGACAATAGTATCATTGCCCGGTACGGCAATGGTTTCGCCATCAGCCCACTTATGACGCTTTAACGGGTCCATAGGATCGTATGGCATCGATAAATCAATATATTGCATTCCTACTTTTCGAACATCGTCTAAACGAAGCGATAAACGGGTGATGTGGCCAGGGGAAAGTTGAAAGCCATCAAGAGTACGAGCTTTGTATTCCGCGAGTTCCACTGTTTCTTTGTCATACAAATTAATGGCTAACATGGTGCCGGCAAAACGGTCAAAATGTTTTGACGTAGGTATTTGCAGCGGGTCAAAAAATGTGACTGCTAACGTTAACTGTTTACCTGATGGGCACTGCGCAGCGTCTGCTTGAGTCAAGTCACCGGCAATGGTTTTAATGATATTACCAACGCGCGCTTTCTTGTCGTTTGGATATTCATCAACATGGTAAATGAGTGGCAAGGCATAAAGCGTTTGTTCAACATTGGATACATTTTCTACCTCGACCACATTGTAATCTTGGGCAATACTGTATGGCACTTTTTCGCGCCAATCAGCATCATGTGGCGGGATAAAATCAACACTGTTATCTGGTATGTTAATCCAGTCGCCTCTTTCATAATTGCCATCGACTACAAACGTATCGCCACGTCTTGGCATAATAAGCCAAGGGATATGGATTGATGCGCCAGGACTAACATCATGGACTAAGGTGATATTACCGTTTACTGCATACTCGTCCCACTGAGCAGCACTAAAATCTTGGGTAGTGACAAACGGGTTTTTCGCCAGGTCATTGGCATCTATGCTAACCGTGACTGGGACAGTAATTTCACTGTTTGGCGCTAAAGTTATTTGATTTGGAAATGATAACTGTACCGCATCATTATTGACCTTGTTACCGTTTTTATTGATGACGACATTGTAATGCTGAGTCTCGTTCGACAAATTTTTAATGATCACTTCTTTGCTAAAGGTATTTTGGCCAAAGACTTTAACTTGGTCAAAGTTTAAACTTGGCTGATAATTACCTTTTTGATACATCAATGCATGAGATGTAGTTGCCGCAATAGGGTTAACTGACCCGCCACCAATTTGCGCCACGCCATGACTGTTATTAATCGCAGTAATACCAGTATTGACCAGTAACGCTTTCACTTCTGCAGCGGTTAATTGTGGATGCTCATCCATAATGCTGGCTGCAGCAGACGTTGCGCGAGCCATTGCTAAAGAGACATTATCCTCTAGTTTATCAAAACCAGTATTACTGGATACAATTGGCGCGGTCATTTCTGAAGTGACGGCCACAACATCGGGTTTTAATACCGAATCAGGACCTCGGGTTGGTCCTATTGGACTGTCATATGCTATTGAGTATTGGTTTTCTTCACGCTCAGAAAAACCAACCGTTAATACTTCCGGTGCTAACGCGCGATTAGCAATATTAAAGTAAGTGTCATAACTGCCCCAGTTACCAGCACCAGCAATTACCAATGCCCCCGTTGCAGCAATATCTCGAACAAGCTGAACAGTGACACTGCCATGTGAATGACTGTTATCATTTTCATCGATAAAGCCAAGGCCGCCAAGTGAACGGCTTAGTAGAATAATATCTGCCCGGTCAGAAATATCGCCATCAAGGTTAGGGTCAATCGCCATCTCAAGTGCGGCAACAAATTTTGCACTGGCTAAGCCATCAACAATAACGTTACCTTCAAAGGTTACACCTTCAGTTTTATAGGCATAAATTTTCGCATTCGGCACTGCATTTAACACCGCGAAGGCACTCGCGGTGCCGTAGCCAGCATGGAATTCAAGCGTGTCGAAATTGCGGTCGACCAACTTTGAATGATACTCTAACGGGTTATAATCGTAACCGCTGTTTTCTGAAGCAAAATCAAAACCGCCAATTACCACATCATTAGGAAACTCATCCCAGGCATTGGTATTATTCATCCAGGCATTGAAGTACCCCTGATTATCAACAGCACCGCCAAGCGCGGTATGAGTGTAATCGACACCAGGGCCGATAAGGGCCACGGTGACGTTATCGCCTGCCGGATTTACTTTTAAAAACGGATAGGTTTGATGTAATGAATCGCCACCAGATACGCCCTGTTCATCATCTTTGCCCGCCATTAATTTCAGTGGCTCTGAGTCCAAACTGGCTATTAATGATACTGACGCGACGTTAGTATTGTTTTTAAGAGCATTTACCGCTTCTTGGTTCATGCGCATAGACATGGTATTGGACAACAAGCGTGTGCGAAAATCCATCGATGCGCTGGTATCATTAAGCCGTGCCAACGCTAAGATATCGCTTTGCATTTGTGTTATCAAAGCCAGTTTGGCTTTGGTAGCAGGGGTATTGTGTTGTAGACCTGCGGCCTCGGCATTTAACACAATCGAATATATGCCTCTTTCAGATTGTTCAGCAAACGCGTTTGACGTGGGCTTTGCAACTGAGAGCATCGATATATCACCACTATTGGTTGCAACAGCTGCTGGGCTCAGCAAACTGGAAACCAATACTGCGACAGTGGTTGATTTAAAAATCATGTTGTCCTCTTTCATTTCGATTTATCGTTATAAGTTTTGTAAGCAAATGCTTAAATGCGAAAACAGCCGGCGGCTGGAATCTTAGTGTTCCTACTCTGCACGCCAAGCTGATAATTAATAACAGGTTTAGCCAAAGCCAGTTGCTTCCGCCCCCTGCCTTAGTTTTTTCTGGTGCTAGCACGTTGACGGTTACATTACCCGTCGCGGTTAAGCCCTGTTGATCTTTGATTTGATAGCTAATAGATTCGCTGCCACTAAAACCAGTTGCTGGTTGGTAGCTAATTTGTTGGTGGTTTATACTAACGCTGCCTTGCCCTTGATAATCGACAGATATCAGGCTGATCCCATCGTCGATATCCGCATCAGTATCGTTGGCTAATACATCAAACAGTTGTTGACTGTCGGCGTCTACGTCGAATCTATCCGAATTGGCAATGGGGGCAACATTACTGCTCAGCTGAAAATCATCCGCTGAAATAGCAAAAAATATATTGTTAACACAGCTGATTTTTAACCTGGCCTGCTCAGTATTGAGCTTGGGGCCGATAATGCTTGCCATACCATTATTTGCGGTATTACCTAGTAAAGTATGGCCAAAGGTAAGCCCGCCGTCGGTTGATAGCTCAATATCAACAGCTTGACAATTGATCTCATCATCCGCTGTATTAGCAATATCCCAGTATATGTTGTTTGTTTCACCAGCAAACCAAATGTCATTTTGAGTTGGCGAGGTTAGTTGAAACGGTACAGAATTTTCCAACACTGTAAGTTTGACTGAATCTGTACTGATGGCACCTTGACCATCGCGGACACTGATATTAAAGTTTAAATCTCGATTTGTGCTGGCAAAGTTTTCGCCAATGACTAAATCGCCCGATAGAATACTTGTTAACTGCGGGAATGTGCGAGTTGCCAGTTCACTCGGTTTAAATGATCGAAACAACGGTTTTAAGCCATCATCTTTCATGTCATCCAAATTATATGACGCCGTTCCTAAATCGACTTGTTCAAAACTGTAGGTTAGCGTATTGCCTTCATCATCACTGGCGATGGCCGACAGCGTAAAGGGGGTCTGAGCAGGAATAACGTAATCGTCACCAGCATCGACACTTGGAGGCGTGTTTGTGCTTGCCACATTCGTGCCACACGATTGACCAATTTGCCACGGATCATCGGTTAAATAACTTTTCATTTGTTCAATTGAGCGAACATGAAAATAATCATCAACACTGGCTTGTAAATTTTCACTACCACAAAGGCCAGCATAAGACATGATGGTAGAGCCACTGCCCGGTTCAACCGCAGATAGATATTCACGATTGCCTCCCCAACAGCTCTCACTTTGACCATTAAAGGTGTGCTCTGCACCGAGTTGATGGCCCAGTTCATGGGCAACAAAATCAATATAAAAACTGTCATTTATTGGTGAGATACTGCCAGTTACGCCCATGGCTTTTATTGGGAAATATTCTTGGTCATCTTCAATGTAAGTATCGTTGTCACAAGTTGCCGCAACCACTGCCAAGCCGCCTGCCCCAGTGGTTAACACATGACCAATATCAAAACTGTCATTACCTAGTTGCTCGCGTAGTACTTGTGGATTGTTATAGACATCCATATCGGTATTAACAAAAGGGTCTGTATCAGCATTCAGATAAATGACGTCGTCATTATGTTCAGCGAGTTGTAAAGTGATACCTAACTCTATACTAAATACCTGATTTAGTCGGTTAACCATGGTCGTGATTGCCGATAGCACTTCAGCTTTATTACCACCATGAAACTGACTGTACTCGCCAGAAGTGGCAAATGCGATGCGGTAGACTTTATCGATGCCAGCGTGCTGCGCCGATTTACCAGAGGCACTGTCTTGCAATTTTTGCGCAAAATATGGTTGAGTTTTACCGGAGGACAATACTTGTGTTTCTATGGCAGATTTCGAGGTTATAGCATCTTTTTTGTAATAGCTGATATAGTTGCGATTAGCCTTAGCATCAGGCCCCTGCTGTTGTGGATCTATATAAATGATTTCATTTTGATAACGCAAAACCGCATGAAACCCCTGATTGGTATAATCAAGACGGCCATAATTGTTATCATTACCAACCTGGACACCTTTATAGGTTTTTATAGTTGGATACTTTGCCGCTAACGATGCAGGTAAAACATCAGTCTCAGTTAAAATAAATTCAACCATATCGCCATCTGGCATTGGCAAAGTGATCGTTTTTTGAGATTGCTGCAGTTTGTGCTGTATTAGAGAGGTATTTAGTTCAAGTAGACGAGAGCGATTTGCGATTACTTTTTTACTAGCTAGATTATCTTCATGCAACGATACAAATGAAACATCTTGCCACATAGATTGTGCAGCATAAGCATCCACTATAAATGCATAAAGCATATAAGCAGAGATAATAGTGACATTTTTAAGTAATTTAGATAGCGTCATAAAAACCATGTGTTTAATAATAAAAAAACGCTAAATTGCTATTAAGCTAATTTAGCGCCATGGATGCTATCTGTTATCGTTGTATTAGTTAAGCTGAGCTAATCTGCGAAACCTTTTTTTTTCATCTTTTATTCATCTTTAAATTATCTCTTGCATTTTATCCCTTTAACATCAACAACTTGAAACAAAGATTAATACTTAAGAGTGCATATAATTAAGCCATAATTGCCATAAAAATTAAGTGTTTTCGTTTAAAAAGGCTACGTATTTAGTCATATGACGTACTAGTAACTAAATACATTTATAGAATTACTGCTTTAAAATTTCAGTAGAATAGATATTTGCATCATATACGCGGTTACGTGTTAGCAAAAATGTTTGGTGATCTGCAGTTGATATGCCAAAGCCTTTATGAATGGTACCCGAGGGAAATTTGGTAGTAATTTTAAATGTATCCTCACCTAAATAATTCAATAAGATATCACTTTCATCATCACGATAGATAAAATAGATACTGTTATTTTCCCAAAAGAAGTTACCAAAATCACCTTGCTGTAACCCTTTAATAATTTGAATCGAATTTTGTGTTTCAGGGTTAAACTGCCAAATACCATCCTCACCTTCTTTCGTTATATACAGCATATTATTATCACCCTCAATTGCGTATATATCATTTTCAAAGGTAACTTGGCTGATCGTTGAGTTAAAAATATTCATGGTGAATATTCCAGAGCCAGCTTTTGTTTTTGACGAAAAATAAATTGCATCACCTGTACGATTCCAGGTTGGATTTTTAGGCTCTAATTCACCTGTATTCAGCAGGGTTAATTTTCCTTTGGGCAAGTCGCCTAAGTAAAGTTGATACTGATTAGTTTCGTCTGCTTTTAAACTGACTACAAACTTATCACTTTTGGGTGACGCTGCTGAGTTCAGCACTTTACCAATACCGTTGGTTAAGTTCTTTTTACCTTTTACAGATTTTATCCATAAATCGATTTCTCCGGAGCGGTCTGAAACAAACAGCACGGCGCCAGTATTGGGGACATAACGACCAAAATAATTACGATAGATAGATTTTACCCGACTTACTTCTCGGTTATCTTGCAGTAATGATTTTTGAACAATAAATTCATGGTCTAGATGTAGAGAAAAATATACTTTATTGTTCGCTTGACTAATGCTTAAGCCCGATGATGAATCGATATATTCTATTTCTTCTAACGTCTGATCTTTTAAGCCATACCTTTGTGTAGAATAATTACCATTGTTGAAAATGGTCATATAAATAGAATTTGTACTGTAATGCCAATCAAGACCTAGAATACCTTCAAGGTCACTAATAAGGATTTTATCTTTTTTGTTAAGTTCTGATTTAACTAGACTGGTTTTATTATTTTTAATTCTTACAAATACAAGCTGGCTGTTATCTTGAGAATATATACCCATAACATCTTGTTCACCGATTTTAGGAAAACTAACCGGCTTTGCTTGTTTTTTAGATTTATTACTGACTAATTGCAAACTGAATAGCTGGGCCTCACCATCAATTAATTTTGGGTAAATGAGAAATTTACCATCGTCAGACCAAGATAAGCCATTTTGTTGGTGTTCATATAAACAACCGGTATCCAAAATTTTAACTTTTTCGGTAAAGATATGCTTAATACGTACCTGGCACTCCCCTTTGTTTGTCAAAAGTAAAAACGCAACGGTCTCACCAGTGTTCGACCAGGCAGGCGACGATTTTTTAGCCTGACCGCTAGTTAACGCTCTTATTGGCTTATGATTATCAAATAAGTCCTGAATATATAGTTGAGATTCGCTTTCGTCTTCTTGCCAGCGAAATATTAGATACCGTTCGTTGTAAGAAATCGCCGGTTGCTCTTCAATCCCCTGCAATTCCGTCACTTGTAAAGCTATATGTTCGGTAAATTGATAGTTATCTTCCTGGGTGTATAAAAGATAACTAAGACTAGCAATTACTATCAAAAGTAAAGAGGCAACCGTCGCTATCAACCAGCCTTTTTGCCAAGATTTTAACGTAACGTTAGCTTGTTGCATTGCCTCTTCTATTTCAGCCTCTGTAGCGATAGGCTCAGGCTTTATAACTAAAAAATACCCTACTTTATGGAGTGTTTTAAAAATTTCTTCGTTTTCAGCGCCTAAGTCTCCAAAGGCTTTGCGTAATTGCCACATAGCATTGGTATAGCCGCGTTTACCAACGCCTTCATTGCCATCCCAAATAATTTCAATTGCCTGATTCCTTTGCACAGAGCTATCAGCATTTAATATAAACAGCTTTAATAATTCGAATACTTTTATTGGCAGCTTTATCGACTTATCGGCAGTTGCTACCGTTAATTCATGACAATTAATGGTAAACCTGTCTATCTGATATTGCGAAAAAGCTAATTCAATCATGATTTAATTACAAAGACCTCATTTCAATCTAATTTACTAGGGGTTGGAAAAAACCATTCATTGCGCAAGATCTCAGCTCTAGGCTGATACAAACGCACCACATAATTCCAATTATTGAAAATAGCTAAATTATTTTTCGAGCCCGAACGACCAAAGTGGATAGTGACACTACCATCAATGTTTTTTTCTGCTGTAGTGCTATTTATGGAATAAACAGCTGATTCATCTGGTTCAAATAAGCCATGTTCATTGTAAATACTGATCGACCAAAATGCATCAACGGGCACGCTTTCTACTGTTAGAAAATATGAGGCTAAGCCGTCTGGATTATCCACTTTACCTTGTTCATAAATAGCATCTTTTTCTGGTAATCCTCCCCAACCATAGGCCGCCCCATACCGATGCTTTTTAGGTTCGATCTGATCAACATGACCGAAATAGCCTCGTAAAGATACTTTCTCAGTGCCCGTATTCATTATCTTTTTACTGATTTTATCAAAGCTTGCTTGCTCATATTGGGGTACAGAAAAATTACCGATATCGTCTTGTTTTAACTGTACAGCATTTTGCAATTGATGGGTTATTAGCAAACTTTCCTTGTCTGTTTTGTCAACAAAGGTGCGAATAAGCATAAAGGCATAACGACTTCCTATGCTTTTTTGGCTCAAGATATGAGTGCCTTGATAATAGGTAGTAATAGAATGTTCCTGACTGACAACCATAAGGGATTGATATTTACCGTTTGTATCCGGCATGGTTATTTCTACAGGGCTGTTTAAATCGACAATTGCAAATGAATAAATGGTATCCAAATTTACCCGTTTGCTCACTTGATTATTCAAATCGTACATCCAGCGGTTGTGGTGAAACCGACCTAAATTTGAGAATCTTTTTATATAGTTTTGCATCTGTATATCAGATGCTGCCCGCACAAAATTATCTTCCGTAACGATTGTTTCAGCTTCTATTTTAGTGGGTGCATTAGGTGTTGGTGTAGCGCTATGTTCACCGCATGAGATAAGGGAATGGAGAGCTAGAATAATGATGTGAAATTTTTTAGACATTAGCTTCAACAGAAACGTCTCCAAATGTATATGAGTTAACAATAATATTGATAGATGAACTTTTATATTTATTAACTTTAGAATAGCCTACCATTGCTCAATAGCAACTCATTGAATTAAATAAGCATTCACAATAGCTAGAGTGAAAGATTAATCGTCAGCACATGCATGCCCAACGATAACAATTCGCCTAATATGTATTGTTCATTATGGTTTATTGTTGCTCAACGCAAAATGGCAATACCGCTACAAACAGTATTGCCATTATGAGCGTCAAACACCGCTCAATTTACAATGCAGTAAAGCTGCCGGTTTTAAGGCAGTGTTACTGTAGATTATTTACCGAAGATACTGCGGGCAATCACCAAACGCTGTACTTCGTTAGCGCCTTCGTATATTTCACCAATTTTACAATCTCGGTAGATGGCTTCTAATGGAAACTGTTGGCCAGTAGCCGCTAATTCTTTAACAAAGCCATAACCACCACAAACTTGAATAGCATCGCGAACTAAATCGCCAGGTAAGGCACTGCCAATAAGTTTGGCCATGGCACACATTTGTTGTACACCTGAGCGCTTTTTGTCTTCAATCATTGCCGCTTTTATATATAGGTTGCGGGCATTTTCAAGCTCTGTTGCGTATCCGGCAAACTTAAACTGCCAGTATTGGAACTGGCTAATTGGCTTGCCAAATATTTCACGTTTTTTCATGTAATCAACAGCAAAATCAAATGCCGCTTGCGCCATACCAACGCCACATGCGCCTATACCTACTCGGCCAAGCGTTAAGGAAGTCAGCGCGGCTTTTAACCCCTTACCTTCTATGCCGACAAGGTTTTCATCAGGTACAAATACATCATCAAAATACACATCGGCAGTTAATTGGCTATGGTTACCCATTTTCTTGTCAGGCTCACCTACACTTGCACCATCGCTACTCATGTCAATTAAAAACATGCTCATTGAGTCATCCATTTTACACAATACAAACATTTGTTGTGCCACTGGTGAGTTGGTGATCCAACGTTTACGGCCAGTAATTTTATACCCACCTGCTACTTTAGTTGCTGCAGTTTGTAACGCACGTACGCTTAAATCGGTGCTTGCTGCGGGTTCACTAGTGGCAAATGCCCCTACTAGTTCACCACTAATAAGCTGTGGGAACAGCTTTTGTTGCACCGCAGGCTTGGCATGCTTTAACGTGTGACCGAACAATATCAGTGGTACGTCAATAATCGCCGCGGCAATACCTGAACTTACATAGGCAATTTCTTCTAATAGCACCATAGTTGCGAGCGTTGGGTATTGCAGCCCTGCTCCGCCATGCTCTTTAGCAAAAGGAATGGCAAGTAAGCCTTCATCACCCATTTGCTTAACTAATTGCCATGGAAACTTATTTACATCTTCAGCTGTGGTATTAATTTCGTGGGCAATCGGGCGAATTACCCGGTCGGCAAATTCGCGTACTTTATTACGCACGGCAACTGTTTCTTCAGGTAACCAAATATCGTCAAACATTTGCTCGCTTATTCTTACTGGGTAATCACTCATGAGAGCCTCTTTATTGGTAATATTATGAATTAATGCCGTTGATAGCAGTTTGATATTCTTGCTTTAGCTGAGCGGCCAAGTCGCTAATAGATAGGATATTATTAATGGCTGATACACCTTGCCCGGCTGACCAAATATCTTTCCATGGTTTTTTCATCGATGGTTTCTCATCTACATCACTCATTTCTGCGCCAATATCGAAACCATCGGGCGTAGGCAGGTTATCTAAATCAAAACCTGCATCTGTTACGCTTTGCTTAATAAAGTTGGCAGGGATACCGGAAATGGCATTGGTGTAAATAATGTCATCGGCTTTTGCATTAACAATAAGCTGTTTGTAAGGCTCGCTTACCTGACATTCTTTAGTAGCTAAAAATCGTGTGCCCATATAGGCTAAATCGACACCTAAACAACGTGCAGCTGCGACTTCGGCGCCGGTTGATATGCTGCCAGATAATAATAATGTTTTATCGAAAAATGAGCGTAACTCTTGCACTAGAGCGAATGGATGTAAGCTGCCAGCATGACCTCCAGCGCCAGCGGTAACGGCGATTAAGCCATCAACACCTGCTTGCTGGGCTTTGCGACCATGACGAGCATTAACAACATCATGAAACACTACCCCGCCATAGGTATGAATAGCATCAACGACGGTGCTTATTGCGCCAAGTGAGGTAATAACTAAAGGCACTTGATGCTTTACCAGCATAGCTAAGTCTTGTTGCATTCGGGCATTCGATTTATGCACAATTAAGTTAACGCCAAATGGCGCTGCCTTCTTGCCCGTTGTTTGTTCAAAATCGGTTAATGCTTGTTTAATTTCAATGATCCATGCCTCTAAACCTTCCAAGGTTCTTTGATTAGCGGCAGGAAACGTACCTATGATCCCTTCGATACAGTTGGCGATAACCATTTTAGGGGTCGACGCTAAGAACATTGGTGCACTAATAACAGGTAACGATAACCTGCCAGCAAATGATTCAGGTAATGGCATTACAAACTCCTATTTAAAATAATAATACCAATCTGCATAAGAAATGAGTCACTCAGCGATACTAAAAGAGTTTTAGGCAAGGCTTTCATTTTGTACTATGGTTATTCCTCGGCTCTGGCTCCATGCTTCGCCCTAACTCCTGCTTCCATGCAGTCGACAGAAAAAATGTTTAACGCAGCATAAAACTCTTTTAGCATCGCCCTTTGGGTGATTATCAAACCCACGATAACGGCCCAAAATTTAAAGAAGATAGAATAACTATCTGCTTCAAATTTAGATTGTTCTAGTGCGTTTGATAAGCACTGATCTGACTATATACTTATGCAGAATGGTATAAGATGATTGTAAATTTCATTGCTTGTGGTTAATATCATTATAAATGACAACTTTGTGGGGATATTGGACAAATGAGCATATTACATGATTAAGTTTGCCATTATTGCTCTTGATGGTTGTTATGGCTCGAGTCTACATGGTTTAGTGGATGTTTTAGTTGTTGCTAATGCATACATTGCCAAGGAATCTGGCGATGATACGCCGTTTTTTAGTTGGCAATTTTTTACTAGTGGCCAAGAAAAAATCCAGACCAGTAATGGTCTATCTATGGATGAGCCATTAGTTGAAACCTCTCAGCAAGCACTTGAAGAATTTGATGTGATTTTTATCCCTGGAATTTACTATAAGGGAGTAAAAAACTTTAGTAGTAAACTCGTTAAACAACAAAATTTATACCACTGGCTTAAACTTCAACATAAACAAGGCGCTATTATTTGCGCGAATTGCACTTCGACATTTTTTTTAGCTGAATCGGGGTTATTAACAAATAAGCGCTGTACCAGTATTTGGTGGTTAGAACATTTATTTAAACAGCGCTATACAAACATTACGCTTAGTTTTGATGAACTGATCGTTGAAGACAGTAATATACTCACTGCCGGTGCCGCTACTTCTCACTTTCAGTTAGGTTTAACGTTATTAAAACGGTTTACCTCAGAGTTCATCGTGCAACAAACAGCAAAAGCCATGTTGATTGATACTCGCACTGTGCATGTGTCGCCAGAGCAACTGCTCAACCTTGCGCGCGAACACAATAATCGGTTGGTGCAAAATGCTCAGCAATGGATTAATGAGCATTTGCATGAAACGTTCACGGCAAAAGATTTAGCCAAGCATATTGCCTGTACGGAACGAACACTAACCCGTCAGTTCAAAGACGTTTTAGCGGTTACGCCGATTAAGTACATACAAAATTTAAGAATAAACCGGGCCAAGTATTTACTGGAAAACAGCGAGTTCAGTTTAGAGCAAATTATTGACAAAGTAGGATATAAAGACCGCAGTACATTTTCAAAGCTGTTTAGTAACCAAACAGGCCTACCACCTATGAGTTATAGACGACAATTTGCTCAATCAAAAAGTAAATAAATTAGTTTTTAGCCATTAAAATTGATTCGAGTAAAGAGTTTTGTCGCCTGAATGCGGTTGCTCACGCCAAGCTTTTTATAGGCAACCTTTAAATGTGATTTCACCGTATTGATAGATAAAAACAGCTCGTCGGCTATTTGTTGGTTAGAAAAGCCCTGCCCTAAAAGCTCCATAACACTTTGCTCTTTTTTGGTGAGCTGTTCAAAGCTGTTCGCATCAAAGCTTTGCTCCCCCCCTTGCCCTTCAAAGGATTCACATATTTTAATAATAAATGCTTTACGAGTTGGTGAAAGTTCATTGTTAGACCAGTCTTGCAAATAACCAATGGCAATACTGTTGAGACGCGCGAAAGGTTGTAGCAGCTTTTTATTAGCGGCAATAGCAATTGCCTTCTTCAAATTAGTTTTAGCCAAAGCAGTGTTTTCACAGGTAATATAAATATTCACTAAAGACAATAAACACTTTAATTGCGCTAATACTCTACCCGCATCTTCGTAATATTTGCTTTGCTCAGAAATGATTTGTTTCGCTTGCTCATAATCCCCTGCATCAATTAATACTAAAGAATCTACAAGAGCTTCGTTAACTATAGTGTGGCCAGTTTGGTATTGATTTTCAGCCATTTGTTGTTTGAAGTTTTGATATAAATTTAAAGCATCATCACGATTGCCATAAGCAAAGTAGTGTTCAATAACCTCATAAACCAAAGACACTTTCGATAAGGTTAACTGACGGGGTTTTACCAACTCCCGAAATTGCTCCATCAAAATTTCTTTTTGCTCTTGCTCGCCTAAATCAGTGAGCAATTGCAAGTGTGCGGCATAATACCAAGATAAAAAACTAGGCTCAGAAAGATAGCTAACTATCGCTCCAGACTTACTAAACGCTGCTTTGCTGCTTTCTAAGTTGCCCTGATAATAAGCAATAATGCCTCGTAACACGGTAATAATATTATCAACCAAATAGTGTCCATCTTGATTAGCAATAAAATGATCTAGATAATCACACACTTGCAACGCTTTATCTAAGTTACCGAAAGATAACTCCATTACAGTCTGCGAAACTTTTATCACTACTGTGCTATAAAATAGTTGCCCGCCACGGGCGAAAAACTCAGAATCATTGATTAAACTATTTACCAACTCAAAATCATTGTTATGCATAGCTAACAGGCAATATTCCGCTCGTATTGAGTTTTCTGCATAAGGCAGAGGTAATGGGCTTTTCGCCATTTCTGCTCTAAATATGTCTTCATGATCAAATACGGTATCATTGAAAAGTCCCATAGCACCGCTTATTGCAATTAATGGGCTATGATAATCTGCCGCGAGTTCAGGGTTGTCTTCAACAATCTTTTTCATCGATAAAACAACATTATGAGCATTTTTGTGTTGATAATTTAACGCGTAAATCCAACCAAGCAATACCAATATAAACGGGTTGGTGTTTAATACCGACATCGGAATCTTCCTGATCAACTTTTTAAAACCGGGAAAATTACCACTGGCAATAATTTCAAGACCTCTGTCTTCTATAATATTCACTGCAGCCTCAAACAGTTCCGCTTTAATGAACTGTTCAGCGGCTTCAACATGACGTTGCTGTTTTAACAGCCAGTGAGCTGCATTTTGATGCAGCTTAAAACTGTTTATTTGTGGGCTTTCTTTTAATTGTTTTTTTAAAAATTCTCGCATCAACGGATGAATAGAGAAAGACTGCATTTGAGCTGGCAAGGATGGATCATTAAATTGGGTAATGGGGATAACATTAATAATACGTTTACTAAAGTTTTCTTTACCAATTAATGCCTTAATTAAATCGTCGGATAAATATTCAGTGATCGATAACGAAATTACATCTTGCTGCTCTTGCTCGCTCAAAGCTGACAAAATATCTTGATAAAAGTATTCCGCTAAAGAGGTATTGGTATTAGAGAATTCTTTTACCCAGTCACGCGATTTTACATGCCAATCATCACTGTAAATACTCGGTCCAACAATTGCAGGCCAACCACCGGTGCGATTTACGACTAAATCGATTTCATCATCAGATAAGGTATTGAGTGAGGACAACTCGGAGATATGCTTAATTTCATCGCTGGAGAATGATAAATCTTGCTGATTAATTTTAATTATTTTTTCAGAAATCACCCCTTTGGCAGTCGCAAATGGCGGGTCTATTCTACTGGCAACAATCACCTGAATATTTCTTGGTGACTGCAGGCAGAGCTCACTAATAAAATCAATAACACTGGCATCATTAATTAAATGCAGATCATCAAAGAAAAAACAAATGTCTTGCTCTGTTGCTTCTAATTGCTCAAACAATCTATGGCTAAAACGCACAAAAGATATGTTTTCATCATAAACAAGAGTGTCATCAATAAGTTTTTGCGATCGCAATTCATTTAAAAAATATACCGCGAAATAATCAAAACTATTATCATCAGCGTTACAACTAAGCCATACAACCCCTTTGCCTTCTTTTTCAAAAAGATGGGCAAACTCGGTCATTAAATAGGTTTTACCATAACCACCTGGCGCCTTAATGAATACTAATTTAGTATTCATAGCGATCTTATTAGTAATTTTATTTATTAAGCGTTCTCGGCTTACTAAATTACTCGGCTTAATAGGAACAAGATATTTTTGCATATATAAAAGTTAGCATAGATAAATCTATATGTAATTGAAAGATAAACGATTAGAAACAATTAACAAAAAAAGTACCTCTAATGAGGTACTTTTATAATATCTTGACTAAATTTGGCATTGGCGCGGGGAATTAGCATGAAGCATCTAAAATATTTAGGTGACTGCTATGCAGACGACAAATAGTTCTCTGAATTAATTTGTGTTATGAATAATGCGAATTAATTTAAAATTTAACCTATAAAGCTTTGCCACTACATGAATTCAGCCTAAAACCAATCTGCCATGACATTTTCAACCACTGGCGAAATTCTGAAAGTCAGCATCCAGTCTGGACCAAAATCTTCATTTTTTTCAACATAGTAATCAAGTTCAACACTTAACTTCCAAGGCCGTTCATTCCATTGTACCGTTCTGCCTACATTAAAATTCAGTGGTACAGTCCACTGCTCACCTTCCCAATCATAAGTGAAAGTTGGTTGAGTACCATAGTTCCAGCCACCACCAGGTAACGCCACAAGGAATATTTGCGACGTAGACTGACTGACATCAACATCACCAGCAACATCCCAATGGTGGAACGCTAACAGCCCTACTGCGCTGGTTGGGTTCATTTTTACATAATAATACTCTGGGCCTAATGTGGTTGTTTCACCTTGGCCAATTTTTTCATCTCCGGTAGGTAATGTTATATAAGTACCAAACGCATGAGATACCCCATCAACAGCTTTTGGTGAATACATTAAATCAATACTTGAATCGCCAATGCCACTTTCATCGCTAAAGTCTGCGCCTTTAAAAACAGGAGTATCTAAGTAAAAAGGGATAGCCGGTCTAAATAGTATTTTTGCCCCGTTATCTAAAGGAAAAGGCATTGACGGTTGAAATAAAATTGAATTACTTTGTTGTTCATCTGCGTTTGGTAAATCACCTTCAAATGTACGGGTTTGAAATTTAAAATGTAAGCTTGCCAGCGCCGAAGTTGGGTTAGCCAGCTCTTTTGCGACTTCATCGGTAGATTGTTCTTTGGCGGCGAAAACGTTTAAACTCAGTGCACTTAACATTAATGCTAATATTATTTTGGTCATTTTTTATCCCCGTAACAAAGAGCAGGCATACCAGCAGTTTATTGATATACCTGACTAAGTTGTAATTAACCTAAGTTACATAATTCTACTTTACTAACGTAAAATCACTTGGTGCCCATGTTTTATCAAACCATGGTTGTAATGGCCCGTATAAACGTAACATTGCAAACCATGCCTTACCAGGAGTGGTTTCAGTAAAGTTTGCTGATGGTTTTCCATTTGGCAGCTGAGGACCAAAGTATAATGTCACCGAGCCATCTTCGTTATACACTAAGTCATCTCGTTTATTATTCTTACTCGGATACTTTGAGCCACCTGGTACTTGCAATTCAGAACGTGTTTGTGGGTCATATGCTACCATCGACCAAAAATCTTTTGCCGGAGCATCAGCAGGCAGTGTCACTTGGTAGGTTTTTTCACCATATAAAATTTCACCACTTTGATCGCCGGTAGTCATCGCATAATTAGAGCCAACACCTGGAATTTGTAATGCCATTGCAGGTGTATTTACCGTGGCTAAATAGAAAAATAATGTACGTGCATCCATATTACGACCACCTTCGCCGCCATCTTTCAACCATTGATAGTCACGGCCGATAAAGCCAGTAAACCACTGCTTACCTTCAAATAAATAAGCGGTTTCATCACGTGTTTTAAAAGCAATACTACGCGCAGTTGCATTACCCACCTCTACTGCATCTTGCAAAATAGCTTTCATCCGAGCATCAGGCTTGAAAGGCTTGCCTTTTTGTAAGCCAATTGCAGCGGCTTGACCGCGTAGCTCTGGATCTAAGAATGAAACAGGTTCTTTTTGTAGTACATGCCATAGCTCTTCATAAAACTTATAGTCGTTTGCATGAACGGTATTAAAGAATTTTCCAGAGCCATTAGTAAACTTCATTTCTTTTGGATTTTTAGCATCTTTAAGAGGGTATATCTTTAAGCCTGTACGCCACATCTTTGATGCATGATCAGGTTTACCGTCTTTTAAGAAACCACGCAATATCAGCCAGTTGTTATAACTGGTTGATTGTGCAATCCAGACTTTTGTTTCTTTATCACCAACCATTACTGTTGCACGGGTATCTTTACCACGGTGTTGCATGCCATTTAATGTTGGGGTTAAGTCACCTTTATAATCTGGTGGTAAAATAATGTAAGTACCACCTTTCTTTGCATCTGGTCCAGGCGCCCCCATATCAACAACAAAACGGAAAAACGCATCGTTGACCGTACCCGGTCCAGCTCCTGCAGGAATTTCTACTACGGTCACGCCATCTCTTTCTAAATCAAGCATGGCTGCAGCATAAACAGTATCAGTATTACCCGTTAAAAATAATGGAGTAGAATCCATCAAGTCATCAAATACTAATACTTCATTAGAGTCATCAACACCTACACTCTTCATTCCTAGGCGGATACCTTCAACAGATGTTGCAGGAATAAAGTTTAAAAAAACATCAACCCCTCGAATAAAATCTAAGTTGTCATATACTTTTTGTAAGGTTTCATCCGTAGGAATACCATCGTAAAACTTTAATTCACCTATACTTGTTTCTACTGTATTAGGCGTCATAATTTCAGTCGGTATTGTTTCGTTGAACCCTTTCGTCGGTTGCTCTTTCGCCATTGATTCAAAAGGTAAAAGAAAAGATGTAGCCAAAACAGTAGATATCGCTAGTGCGGTTAATTTTTTAGAAAATTTAGCCATTTGAGTTTCCTCGATTAAATAATTCGATTAAATGATACACATACAATTTACATCTGGATAATTGCTTATTTTTATTATGCATTATACGTTAAGGTTATGAGTGAAGCATGAAGTTATGCGCAAAGTGGATTTGAGTTCTCATTGCTGAATATAATTTTTATTATCATTAATAAACATAGTTCACTAAGTTAAAAATTCAAATAAAAATCAGTAAAGCATCACAAAAACATAAGGTTATTAACAAATCCAGTTAAAATACAATGTGATTAATAGTTAATGATTTCATATACTATCATTACTCGCTAAATCCAATATGCCATCAACTGTATTGGAAGACCTGAAGGGGTTGGAGGTAACAACCACAAACTAGTAACCCAAAAAAGTTATCTTGATTATGTTTACCTGTACTCATTGCATAACAGGCAATTAATAGGCTGAAAAATATAGGAATTGATAGATACTTAGTTATAAGGTTCATTGCTGCTTTAAATCCCTTCCCTGAATGCCATTCAACGAACGCTGCCCACTCATTTATTCCCGTTAGCTTTTGCATTGCAGTATGTAACATAAACCTCTGTAACAACCACCAGTTAGACGATTTTTAATTTAACTTCATATCAAATTTAACTGGTGTAAAAAAATGAGTTTCAAATTTTTTATTGATAATGGTTTGTAACAGCGCTTTGGCTCTTTGCTTTGAAATAGAGTCTGTCACCTGTTTTTTATAATAGGCTGAAGTAAATAGTAACTGAAGTGTTGCTTGTTCTTCATCATTTTTAACCAGAGCCTTAAGTGCCGTATTGTTATTATGTTTAATATCGGCAATTTGGTATAAGCAGGCTAGTGCTATTTGGTGCTCACTATGTTCAATAGCGTATAGGTATCGGTTAACTAACTTCTTATAATGTGTACTTTGATTAAAATGAGCGGCTATTATTTGTTTGTTGTTCTTGATGACTTTCATTATCGCCAAAACAAACAAAAGAGCAGTAGAAATCATTATAACCAACCACCAATTGATAATTGATGTGCTAGTTGGTTTTTGACTTTCTGCTTTTTGTGGTACATTCGCGATGATTTCATCGGTAGACTCTCCCACTTGAAAGCTCATCTCTGGCACTGTCACAGTCTTAAGTTGTTTTTTGGTCGTGTCCCACCAAAGGACGGTTTCAGCAGGAAGTTTAAAGAGTCCTTCTTGCTGAAAAATTAATGTAACTGACGAGGTTAAGTGAGCCTGACTTATGTCGTCGAGTACATCGTAACCATCAGATTTGTTAGCTGGTTTTTCATAAATCTGCGCACCGTCAAATTGAATAGGCTCAAGGTCAAGTAACATAACGCCATGTAAATTATCACCGTGGAACTCTCGTTTTATGGTAATAGCGCTACCAATGGTTAGCGCTTGTTCAGGTTGCTTGGTAATTTCACGGACAACTTCCAATTTCGAACTAGCAATATAATGTTTTATCCCTTCAAGTTTCTCGGGCCGAGTGATATTAAATTTGTATGGTGGTGTCTGTATTTTACCAGAAACCACTTTTCCTTCGACGTTAATGAAAGCTTCTGCAGCAATTGAGGCTACGTTATACTCTCCCTCTTTTAGTGGGTACAGAGCGACTTCTTTGGTTTGGATATACCATTCTTTTCCTTCTATGGCTTCTATTTTAAAGCCTGTTTTAGCAAAAGATTTGGCGACAATGGCATTATCGATATTGAAAAAGTCAATTTTCATATTGTTGCTAAAGTCATGAGAACTGATTAACTCTATTTCTAAAATAGCTTGCTGGCGAGGCACAATTTGGCTTTGTTCTTTTAGGCTTATTGATACCTTTAGAGCACCACTTTGCATTAAATCTTCAACAGATAGCGGTGTATTCGCTGAACTAATAGTACTAAAAGTCACTAATAAAGCGATAAACAGCAACTTGGATACTGATTGACAAGAGTATTGATATAGTGCTTTAACGGTTTGCATCAATATACTCCTGTTGGAACTTCTTCTGCAAAAATTTAGTTGGATTTTGCTCTACTTGCTGCAGCCACATTTCTCCTGTCAGCTTTGTTTGATTTTTTTGTGGCTTGTCTTTAATTTTCGCCAATTCTTCTTCACTCATTTGTACCGCGTTGTCAGGTGATGGCCCTCCTCCACCTTTCGCTTCAGTTTTTACCTGATTCTTTGCCACTTCTTTTACAATCGCTAAGTTATGCTGAGCATGAACATGTTGCCCATTATTTTCTATAAGTTTTTCATATTTTATAATGGCCAAGTTGATATTGCCCGCATGTGCCAGCGCATTAGCTTCGCCAAATAATGCTACTTCACCCGGGATTTGAGAAAAAACCATTGCAGCTTGTAAAAATTCACCGTTGGCATAATAGCTATAAGCGACCCAATGTTGTTCGGAGAAAGTCAGTGCTGCTTTGCCAAACTCTTCACGTTCAATCATAAGCATGGCTTGTTGATCTCGGCTAAGCCATAAATTAATAAATGCCTGCGGGTTACTATAAATTATTGTCGTAATTAGCAAAATAACTGTTAATAACCAGCGCGATTTGTAAGCTTTAATATTATTTCCAAATTTAGCAAAAGCACTGGTATTAGGAAGCTGAGTTGCGATGTTGACATTATCTACCATTGCATTGTCCATCCTTTTCTAAACCAAAGAGCTTGCAATGGGATCAGTAAAAACAATAATAAGTAGCCCGCATCGAACCAAGGCAATGAGTTGTCATCAACATTTTGCAAGGTGTTGTTCAGTGAACGTAATACCATTTCTACATCATCAGAGTTATGAGTAAAAGGCACCATATTACCATTGCCGGCGTTCGCTAACTCTTCAAGCAAGCTTAAGTCACTCGCGCTTAACCCTGTGCTACTGGCCAAACCGCTATCTGGATTTTCACCAATCGCCCAGACAACCATTTGATGGGGAGTGCCTGTTAATAAGTTTTTAAAGCCGTTAACTGCTAGTTGGTTGGTTTGATCGGTTAACAGCAAAATACTTGATGGTGCTTTGACTTGCGCCAATAAAGTTTCTGCTGCAGGTAATACGGATTGTGGTACTTTACCACTTGCTGGCATGATGCTGCTATCTAAGACATCGAGAAAATGACGTATCATTTCTTTGTCTTGAGTAATTGGCATAGCAACATGAGCAGAGCCTGCAAAAGCAATTAGAGCTGTTTTTGCGTCTCCTCGCTTTTGTAATACCTCATTAACTTTTTGCTTGGCACGAAGTAGTCTTGACGGTTGCACATCGCTAGAGTTCATACTCGCTGAAACATCTAAGCCAATAATCAGCACCGATTCATCAGTAAAAAATGGCGTAGGTTGTTGTTGCCATGTTGGTCCTGCCATGACGAGCGTGATGAGCACAGCAAACAGCATAAATAATTTTTTGGGAGTGAGCCGCCTTTTTTGTTGTTCTTTGATGGCTAAGTGGTAAATCATGGTATCTGACATGTGATCTTGCCATTGCGACAATGAATCTTCACTCTTGACCACAAAGCGCATAAATAAATACAGAGGAATGATGGCCAGTAGCCACCAGGGGCGTATAAAATGAAAATCGGCCAATTGATGCAAGGCTAGGTTATCAATAACATTAAGCAATAAATCAGGCACGGTTCACCTCACCCACATTATCTGCTGCTTCATTTGATGGCTCTGACAACAATAGAGCCTGTTTTCTCATAAGCAATTTAGCCATTAAAAATATAATGGCAATAAGTAGGTTTGTGACAAAATAAATACCAATTGTCCAGTGATGCAGGCTGGTTCTTGGACGATATGAGGTTGTTTCATAAAGCTCTTGTTCTAGTTCATCAATTGTATCGTATGCTTGGCTTAACTCTGCTTTGTTGAGTGCTTGGAAGTTTTTTCCGCCAGTAACACTGGCGACATTTTCAAGGGTTTTAATATCCATTTTATAGTCGCCTTCACTAGCAGGATCACCAACGGCGATGGTGTAAATCTTGATTTCATTTTGGGCTGCTATTTCAGCTGCTTTGATTGGCGGCATAGCTGAGCCTGTATCCTCACCATCGGTAAGTAGAATAAGTACCCGTTGTTTCTTACTGTCTTGTTTAAAAATATTAATAGCTAAACCAATTGCATCACCAAATGTTGTTTTGAATCCCGCATAGCCTAATTTAGTTTGGTTGAGTAATTGCTGCCAAGTCGTAATATCTTCTGTAAATGGAGCCTGTAAATAAGGAGCATCAGCAAAAAGGATTAAGCCTAATCGATCATGTTGACGTCGACTAGCAAACTCATTTAATACATTCTTGGCCGCTTCTAAACGGCTAATTTTATTCCCCGCTTGATCAGTAAAATCTTGTTCAGACATAGAACCTGATAAATCCAGGGCAAACATGACTTCTCGAGCTGATTTTTTCTGCTCTACAGGGTCACCAACCCATTCAGGTTTGGCAACAGCTACCACTAAAGCAACCCAGCCAATAACCAACAAAACACGCTGTAAGATGCGGCGATTAAGTTGCACTGCACCTTGCTTAGGTTGCTCTCCTGATACTGCAGCTAGTCGCTGAAAATAAGGCACTTGAACCGAGTCTTTTTGCTCTTTATACGTTGGGAACAACCAATAAACAAGCAGAGGCAACCCAATCAGGCAAAGCAACCAAGGGTGGGCGAGTTCAATCATGATTCCCCCTGATGATATTTTATCCAATGACTTATTTGTTGTTTAAGTTTATTAAACTGCTCGGTTGTTAACACCGGTGCGGGGCTATAAGATAAGTGGTTAAGCAATCCTGCGATTGGTGTTTTAGAAAACTCTGATTTTGGACATTCTTGATCTAGCCAAGTTTCAAAAGCCAAACCAGTAAGGTCAGCGACACTTTCTCTTTTATATCCATAAACAGCGGTTTTTTTGAGTAAAATTGGCAACTTTTGAATATCTTCAGTGCTTTGTGTTAGTAGCCCTAATTGTTGGTTAGCCCAGCGCCTGTAGGCATTGTCCATGAAATGTTTGAATACAAGGTAAAAGCGATAAAAGATAAATAATACAAAAAGAAACAGTAATATTTGCCAGCCGAGTGTTTCAGGCCACCAGCTAATGTTATCAGGGGGAGATACTTCTAGAAACTCTTCAAGCATGGGGTTGCCATTTTTTGGAGTAAACGAGCTATTTTCTTGCATTTGCATAATTCAAATTATTCCTACTACCATTAACCAATCACTAAACCTAACGCCTTCCTAAGCTGCTTTTCAGTAGGAAGTAAAGTATTGAAAGGTAGAAGCGGTATTCGGTATTTACGTGCAGTTACTCTAAAGTTATCAATTGCCTGCCTAACATCCTGTTGGAAAGCTTGTTTCAATTGTGCTTTGTCTGAGGAAACTTCTATTTGCATAGCACCGTCACTGACTACCATTTGCTTCATGCTAGCTAATTGGTGTTCTAGTGGGTCAGTAACATGACAGCAAATAATATCGTTGTGTTGGCTAATGGTTTTAACTAACTCTGCACATTTATCATTCCACCCCATGCCGTCACTTATAAAAATAACTAAAGCATCGTGACCAACAATTCTCAACGTTTGTTCAAACATGTTTTCTAATGACAAACTGATGTTGGTATTGGCCACACCACTGCTTAATGCTCGGTTTTGCTTACAAATCTCAGCTAAAAACTGCAACACATGATGCTTACTGCGTTTGGGAAGAATGGTCAGGCTGTTTTCGCTATTAAAGACAATACCACCGACTCGATCTGTAGCTTCTAGCGTACGCCAAGCTGCCAGAGCAGCGATTTCAGCGGCGATAACTGATTTGGTTTTGCCCTTGCTACCAAAGAACATAGATTGGCGTTGATCGACCAACAAAAACACGTTGCGTTCGCGCTCCTCTGTATACACTTTTACGTGTGGTTTGCCAGTTCGCATAGTGACTTTCCAGTCCATGGTGCGTATATCGTCGCCCAACTGGTACTGGCGCATCTCTTCAAAGTTTAGACCGCGACCTCTCAGTTTAGATACATTCTTACCTGCCAAAATACTATTAATTGGTTGCTTGGGGCTGAATGAAAAGCCACGTGCTTTAAATTGTAGGCGTGTAAGCACATCTAAATTGGTATAGATATTAAGATCAATTTCTTCTACTTTTTCTGGTGTAGTCGCCATGTGTAGAGTCTCTCAGGTCATCATAAATAAGCAATTAAACCTTGCAGGTTAAGCCACTGCAACTTGCTTTAATATTTCATCAATTACTTGGTCGGGCGTAATGCCTTCAGCAAGAGCATCATAGCTCAGCATTAATCGGTGGCGTAACACAGCATGAACAACTTGACGAATATCATCAGGATCAACAAAGTCTTTACCATTTAACCAAGCCATTGCACGTGCGCTTTTATCTAATGCCAAGCTTGCACGTGGACTCGAACCGACTCGTATCCATTTTGATAACGGTGAATCAGGGTATATCTGTGGCTCACGTGTTGAAATAACAACAGACACCATGTAATCAAGTACAGCATCACCGCAGTAAATATCTTGGACTTGTTCTCTAGCATCAAAAATACACTGTGGATCAATCGGTTCAAATGATTCTTGGGTTGGTTTTTCTTCCCCACGAACTAATTTAATAATTTGGGCTTCAGCCGCTTTATCAGGATAATCCAAGTTGATCTTCATGAGAAAACGATCCATTTGTGCTTCTGGTAGTGGATAGGTTCCTTCTTGCTCCACTGGGTTTTGAGTTGCTAAGACCATAAATAGTTCGGGCAATTTATGAGTTTTACCAGCAACGGTAATTTGCCTTTCTTCCATAGCTTCTAACAGAGCAGCTTGTACTTTCGCTGGTGAGCGATTAATTTCATCGGCCAGCAGCAAGTTGTTAAATACTGGCCCCGGTTGGAACGTTAACGTGGGTTTGCCATCTACTTCTTGATAAACCTCTGTTCCCGTTACATCTGAAGGTAATAAATCAGGGGTAAACTGGACACGACCTAGGTCAACCGACAAGGCTTTAGCGAGAGCTTTGATCGAGCGAGTTTTGGCTGTTCCGGGAAGGCCTTCTAGCAGAACATTACCATTTGTTAAAAGCGAAATTAATAAGGTTTTAACCATATGTTTTTGACCAATAACAGATTTTTCCATTTGGCCTTGTAACTGCTTGATTATATTTAAGGTGTCACTCATTAGTATTCCTAAAAGAATCAGATTTTTGTCATTAACATTAAACTTTCTGAGGGTTTAAAAGACTCAAAAAACCAACCAAGAAGGTTGGTTTTCTACTGATAGGCAACTATCACTTTTGAGCTTTTACAGCTGCTATGATTGGGTCTTCAGGTGAATCCATGACTTTTTGGTTCACACCATAGTGGCGTGAGGTAAAGGTGAAATCATTTCCTTTGGTGTCAATGTTATTTTTTGCATTGTCACCACAGTTAAATGAAATGGTAATAGTCCCGTCATTATTTTTCTCCCACCTATGAGAGTTAACATTGTTAACCCCTTCCATTAAGTACTTGCTGCTATCATAAGCGGTAATTGAAGTGAAAAACTTGTTTTTAGGATCTTCAAAGGTTGATGTATAACAAATACTTGCTTTCATTTTTGGGCTGTTTGCATATTTATTACCGACCATGGCTTCTGGACTTGCCCCCCCCCAACCAGCAGCATTTTCTAAGTTCCACTGGTGAAGATCTGTGACCTTATCTGAAGTACGTGGAAAGGTATAAGTAAACTTACTCATATTATTTACCTCTTGCGTGTATTTTTTTACCCACGCCTCTACTTCTTCGTAATTGTAAGGTTGAACTTGGTAGTTGACAGCAAAGTTAAACTGGCTAACATCCACTTTTTCTAATTGTGCACGCGCATTTTCAATACCTTTTTCGGTGCCTGAGCGGTAAATGAAGAAAGAGTAGCCTGACTCAACTGGTAAACTATAGTTACCATCTTCAACAACATAGTGCTGACCATGACCACGCTCAGTTATTACTTGCACAGCCATATAGTTATTTGTTTCTGGAATGTTAAAGGTTACTTTACCATCTACAGCTTTCACAATTGCAATACCGTAAAGAGTATCATCGTTCATTTGCACGGTTGGTGCATCCTTTCCGCGAGGCGGTAAGCCTTTCATTTTTGCAAATTGTTTGTTTGCACCTAGCGCAGTCCAATTACGAAAGTTACGAGAAGTCTCAGCATGAGTGAAGTTTTCTTCATTTACAGTTAATGATTTAGCCGTCTCTGAGCTCGCGATTGGCGCGTATGTTGTAAAAATTGCCGTGATTGATAATGCAATAATGGAAGTCTTAAAATTCATGTTGTTACCTTTTAAAGCTTAAGTAATTGATATTCATAATAAACTATAGTGTAGTTTGTTAAGAATGCTAATAAAAAATGTCCGTACTGAAATTTAAAGTTAAAACTCCAGTCAGCGCTAAAAACATCTAAGAGCATAGCCCTTGGTTTTAATTAAACCGTCTATTTATTTCAAATTAGACTGTTCAACATTTGTTCAGATGGGGCTAGTATATACATCGTTGTATTATTTGAAAAATGAGTTATTATTATTAACAAATATAACCAAATGGAATAGTAGGTAAAGTGGAAAGTGAACAAATACTATCCAGGATAGATTTAAATTTGCTTATAGCTTTAAGTGTACTGTTAAAAGAACGTAATGTGAGTCGAGCTGCTGATAAGTTATTTATCAGTCAACCAGCGATGAGCAAAACATTGCAAAGGCTCAGAGATACATTTGACGATCCAATGTTTTATCGAACTAGCGATGGCATGATGCCTACAGAGAAGGCGCAATATCTTGGTAAACAATTGCCCCATATTATTGCCCGATTGGAAAAGCTCGTTAGTTTACCAGATTTTAGTGCTGCTTTATGTGATAAAACCTTTTCTATATCTATTCCGCCATTATTAGCTCACGGTTGCATTTTAGATTTATATGAACGGCTTACTATTGATGCTCCCAATGTCAGTATTAGTGAGCATCCTCCAATGTCTAATCCATTTCAGTTGATGGAGAATGGTGAATTAGATTTTGCGATTTATTCATCTAGTGATGTGCCTGCATTATTTAGTGCAACTTACCTAGGAAATGTAGACTTAAGTATCTATGCAGGGCTTCAACACTCGTTAGCCTCAAAAGATAAGGTTACTTTAGAGGATTGCCTACAATATCAATTTGTAAACCTAATTGTGGAGTCACACTCAAAGGTGGCTTTTTCTCATCCCGTAGAGAGCTTTCTTATCAAAAAAGGAGTAGAGCGTAAAATTAAATTTTCAAGTCACCAATTACAAGTGATACTTGATATATTACAAACAACAGATAATTTGCTTATAGCTCCAGAAAAACTTGCTTCAAAAACAAATACTGTTGCTAAATATGTTCCAGTATTTCACTTTGATTTGCCCAAAAGAGAGCGACTTAAGTTCTATTTAGTCGAGCATAAACGCACACAAGACAGTGCTGCACACGCTTGGTTTAAGAAATTATTAATAGATAATTTATCAAACTTTAATCAATAATCTATTTAAGTGGTTAAAGCAGTATGACAGTTCAAAGTTGATAAGGTTGTAAAGAGCAGGGTAAAAATTGAAACACCTTTTAGCTTCCAATGAAACTACAATCAACTACAAAAAAGTCCAAGGGCTCATGAAGTGACCTTGGACTTTCATTAAAAACCGTCAACCTATTCCAGGTCGGGGCTGTTTATTTTACTAAGTGGAAGTCACTTGGTTTCCATGATTTATCAAACCATGTTTCAGTTGGACCATATACTCGGAAAATCACGTTGTAGCCTTTTCCTTCAATTGTTTGAACCCAGTTACCTTCAGCACCTTTTGGCGCTTTTGGAGCAAAATGAATGGTTATAGTACCGTCAGCATTTTTCTTAACACTTTTGTTAAGGCCGTCGATCCCAGATGAAACCTGATCAGTTTCAAGCATAGAACGGGTTTGATTATCGTAAACCATAAAAGACCAGAATTTTGTTACAGGTGCATCTGCTGGCAACGTCACGGTATAGTATTTTGAACCATCTAATAGATTGTTTTCAACATCGCGAGTTGCTAAGCGGTAATCCGAACCAGCGCCAACCGTTTTAGTGACCATATCTGGTGTAATACCGGTTGCCATGAAATGGAACATTGCGCGATCATTGGCATTGACTACCCCATGTTCGTTATCTATAAATAAATGGCCGTTAACTAATGGCGTAAACCATTTACGATCGTCATAAGTTGTAACAGACTCATCTGGATGGAAATAGTAGCTACGTGCATCAGCAGTCGCTATTTTAGATGCTTCTTCTAAAATCCCTTGCATTCTCGTATCAGGCTTAAACGGTTTACCTTTTTCAATGCCTAATCGTTTAGCAAGTGATAACCACTCCTGATCAAATACTGCAGAAGGCTCGTGTTGTATTAGAGCATTAACTTCGTCGTAGAAGCTCTCATCCATGGCATGTACTGTGTTGTACTGAACACCCGAAAAGTCTACGAAATTAGTACGTTCTTCTTTACCGTATGAATAAAGCTTCATCGTATCTTTAAGTGTTTGGACGTCAGCCTTCATTGTTTTAGGCGTAGTGATAATACGGAATAACAACCAGTGTCTGTAGCCTTCAGTTTTTACGTGTATATAGCCTTTAGGTAGTTCGCCTTTGTATGAGCTATGGTAGAAGAAGTATTTACCCCCTTTCCCTTTATCTTGTGGGTGAGTCACACCAACTCGTGACACGAATTTAAATGCGGCATTATCTACCAGACCTAGAATAGGGCTGCCCACTTCAAGAACAACCGGGCCACCTTTAACATCAACTTCACCTGAAACGTAAGGTGTTGTTGTATTGGCCGTTAACCAAATGCTTTTAGCGTTTAGTAAGCCTTCAGAAATACCTATGGTACGGTTGGGTTCCATACCTATGCTTACATGGCCTTGTAATAAGCCGTAAATAGATGCTACCGGAATACCAGATAAAAATACGCGAACAGCGTCTGCCGTGTCAACAAAGTCACGAGCCTTCTCGTGTGTGCTTAAACTTGGCGCGCCATCTGTGTAGTTCATTGCTCCTAAATATTTAGACTCTACTTTATTCGGTGTAATAATAGAATCTGGAACTTTGGCTTCATAAGTTGCCGCATGAGCCATACTCATAGAGCTAACAGCGAACATTGCAGTAAATAGTACTTTCTTCGGTGATTTAAACATACTCATAATCCTTCTAGGGGTTGGATAATAATTAACTGACGATAATATAGTCATTTGGCCAATTACTATCCAATATCTTTAAATGATTAGCATTATGCACACGGCGCATATTGAATTATCACTTTAATTAATATCACTTATATTTATTGCGCTATCTTTCCTTATATTCAAACTGAATGGGTACCATGAATATGGTGGTTAAATGGTTGGCAATTTCCTGAGCTAGCTCAGTTGATTGCTCCTTCTGGTTTGCAATGGTTGGAAAACTGATACCTAAGGATATACTTAGTAATGCTATAATTTGGAATGTGCATGACATTTTAACTCCCTTTCCTGCTACTTATGTTCACAACGTTTGTTGAAAGCCTGGCTTTCTTTAATAGAACTTACATTTTGTATGTTTTTTTATTCGCAAGTGTCTAAAAAGTTAAAGCTTTTTATAAATAGAAATATTAGTTCAGGTTACTTTTTTTACCAGTTTTTTGATAAAAAGTTCGTAATTTGGATAATTGTTTGGCGCTAAAGCCAACTAATGAAATGACTATTGAAAAACCTTTGATGATTTTTGGCTGAATAATCAAAATGAAGTTTAAACTGATTGGGTGCTCGCCCCATATGATTGAAGCCTACCGACTTGGCTGCTTCTTTAACATTGTAATCTTAGTTCAACAAATCCTTCATCGTTTGTAGTCGATGCAGGATGGTAAGTGTTTAGTTGAAGTAATATTGAAAAACAAAGTCGATGGCCAACATATCAATATTTTAACTTTCAATAAAGCTTAATCCTGAAAAATATTAAAGCACCAGGTTACTATCTATAATGTATTTTAACTTTGATCTTTTAGCGTAGTTTGGCTTCTGATAACAACAATAAAACATATTAAAGATATTGACCAAATTACCCCTTTTAATATTACTGAATTTAGGTCGGTATGCACATGTTCGGCTCTGAACGTTGCACCTCTTAGATAGGCTTCTAAGTGGACATAAAAGAAGGCCTATAAAAAGGCCCTCTTTTGTTTTGCTTCAGGTTAGTTAAATAATGGTTAGCTATTATTTAACTTTACCAATGGTAGTAAACGGTAGCCATCATCTTTAACTCGATCTGATGGAATGTAGTGACGAATACCTAGATTGAAAACCCCTGTAGCGTTTTCAGTGGCAATGTTATTAAGTGCGTCGCTGCCACAACCAAAACTAATTGTGTAAGTGCCATCCTTATTTGGTTTTGCTGTATTTGAACTTAAGTTAGCAAGGTCGTTAAACATAAAACCATTTTTATCATAAACAGTGATAGACCAAAACGCTTTATTTTTAGGGTCTTCAAAAGTAGCTTGATGACATTTATCCATCGGGTAGTTACCCGAAACTTCGTACACGTTATCTTTAAGTTGAGCGCCGCCCCAACCTATAGCCGCACCAATACCATATTTTTGTTTGGTAAATAACTCTTTTGAAGAGTCACTAGGATCGGTAAACATACCATAAAGTGCTTCAGCACCTTCCTTTTTAAGCAGCGCAGGCATTTGCGCTTTTAAGCCATTTTCAACATTATGGAACGACGTTTTATCTACTTGCATCGATTCAAACTTATTATTTGATTTCGCCGTGATTTTCATTTGATCTTGTATTTTATGAGCTTCTTCTTTAGAGAAAGTCGCATCTAAGCGAATAACTAAATAAAGGTGGTTTCCTGTGTGTGTTGTTAAATTGAACGTACCAGACCCATATTGCATCGCTTGAATACGATGATCTTCAGTCACTGGTTGCACTGACATATACTTCCCCTTAGGGATATCAGGCATTGTAATATAAGCGCCTTTAGATACATCAACTACCGCCATTGAATAATAGGTATCACGATTCATTCGAACCACAGGTTGTTGGTCTGTAGGTGTTAATTCGCGTTTATGTAATAGGTTATTAACCCCAACAAGATCTTGGTTTTTCAGCATTTGTCGTGATGTTTCAAGCGTTGGGTAGTTATCTTCTGTTACTACCGTACCGCCTTTGGCATAAAACTGGTCCAAAGTTGAAACTGTATCTCCAGCCATAGCTGAAAACGTTAAAAGATTTAAACTAAGCGCTGTTGCTAATACTACTTTATTCATTTTGTATCCTTCAATATCATTAAAAACAGTTTATTCATTTAAATATGTTGTCTACCTAAATAGTTTAATCAAAAACAAAAATAAAACAAATGCATAATTAACATTATGCATTATGCCATATAGGCATATACAGATTCACTTAGGGAACAGCAAATATAGGTTAAGATTTAATGACATCCCTTCAGGATCTCCCGGTGCCGACTCAAGCCAATACTTAAAACCGCCACCAACTAAAATTGGTTGTTCGCCAACCATAAAAAACTGTGAAGCAGTTAGTGTTAATGGGATAGACCACTCATCATTATTCCAGTTATAGTTTGTTTCAGAGGTAAGCTCTATGGTCATCGCGCCTTCGGTTGTATAGTCAAAGAATGGCTGAATAAAGGTGTTACTATATGTCCCTCCTATATGCCCTTCTGCTGAATATACTTGGTTAGCTAAAAATCCATAAGTTTTAGAGCCATCAACTCTTAATGCGATAAACGATCCACCAAAACCATGCTCTTCAAAACCAAGGTAATCATCGGTAGCGCTATCAAATTGCAGATATGGTCCGTAACCGGTTATCCAGCCATTTTCAGTAGGCTTATCTGGTGAAAAAAACAAACTCTCACTAATATCACCTATTCCTTGTTGAGACCCTGCCCCAGGAAAAATATCATCTTGTTGAATAATCGGAACTATGGTTCTAGTAATTAGATTCCAATCTTCGCTCAACTCAAAAGGTATGATGGGTTGAACAAAAATCGTGCTGCGCGTTCCATCATCAACCGGCCCTATATTTTCATTGTATTCAAATTGAACTGGCACCATGATCATGGTGGTTAGCGGGTTGGCAATTTCTTGCGCTAATTCTTTGTTTTCTTGTGCTTGAGAGAAGAAACTGACTAACAAAATCAAGCTACACAAACATGCTGTTAGTCTTTCAACTTTTATCATTATATTACTTCCCTGAAAAATTTTATTTACCTATTAATTCAGGTTAATACATAAATAGAAATAATCCAGACAAGTTGTTGTTTTTTTTGAATTATAGGCACTAAGCTAGTAGTTTAAAGCCATCCATGGCGGTTTAAATTACTAAATAATTTTAGTTAAACTTGTTACTCCTAAAAACTTATTTCTAATGTTTTAGTTGTTGCTCTTGTTACGCAAGGCGTAAACAATTTTTGTTCTTGATGTTCATTAGTATTGAGTACCATATCTTTGTGCTCTACTTCACCTGATTTAATTTTACATTTACAGGTACCACACACACCGTTTTCACAAGACATGGGGACGAAAATATCATTTTCTTTAAGTACCTGAATAATCGATTTATCTTTAGGGATCAAAAACTCTTGTTCATGACCGGTTACTTTCAGGGTGAATTCTTTGTTTGCATTAACATCTCCCTGCTCTGCCCCGGTAAAGCTTTCTTTATTAAATTTCTCTTCAGCTACACCTGCTGTTTGTGCGCTGCTTTCGATGTAGTTCATAAAACCTTCAGGACCGCAAACATAAACGTTGGCAGTGGTATCAGCAGATAATACTTGTTCGGCATTTAATGCTGCTATGTCTCTATCATCATCAATATATACATTAATGTTGTTGGCAAATGGCAATGAGCTCCACTGTTGTTTGAATGCCCACTTATTATCACTGGCAAAGCAATAATGTAATTCAAATGGCGTTCTTTGATGATGTAACTTCCAAGCCATAGCGAGCATAGGAGTGATACCAATCCCGCCAGCAAAAAGTAATACATTAGACGCCGGTTTTAAGGCAAATAAATTACGTGGTTTACTGATCTTAACAACTTGACCAACCTTGAACGTTTGATGCAGTAATTTTGAACCACCCCGACCGTTTTCTTCACATTGCACCGCTATCTGATAACAATTGCTTTGTTGATAATCATTACAAAGGGAATATTGACGAACTATTCCGTCTGCTACCTCTACATCGATATGCGCCCCAGGCTCAAACTCAGGCAAGCTTTGTGCAGTTTCATTTGGTTCGAATGTATAGCTGTTAATACCTTGAGCAACCTGCTCAACCGCAGTGATAGTCACATATAAATACGATTGCATGTCTTGATTTTGAGCATCTATATCTTGCTGAACTTGCTTATACAGTTCTTGGTTTTGCCTATTTAATTGAGTAAATTTTTCAGCATCAATACCGATATTCGCTAAGTTTTGACGTTCAAAAACATCTTTTCCTAGTTGCCATGCTTGCCAGTTTCGATATATAGGCATGTTAGGGTATAAATGATGGATTAAATGCCTGTTCTGGCCAAAATAAACTGTCGCAAAAGGACTGTCAAAGCCACGAATAATCGACGTAGTCATAAATGGACTTTGCTCTTTTACACTGCACTTTTGGGGAGGATGCTGCACATAAGCAAACATTAAAATAGCCACAAAAAAACCAATACGCTGTGGAATAACATACAACATTAAAAACTCGTACCAATAAGCTGAAGTGAAACCGAGCACTAGCACCGAAATATATATGCTCATAGACAGAAGGTTTATAACATTGGTGCTTTTGGGAGCGGAATCACGATTACAAAAGCTCCAATAACACCAGTAAAAGTCATGAGTAAAGATTTTAAACATTCTTGTTAACCAAACACCTTGATATAAGTAATCATCAGGGTCTTCCACTCCACAAGTATCGCGGTGGTGAGTAAGGTGTTGATGTCTAAATTGCACTATAGGCAACTGCGGATACGGTATACAGGTAAGTAAAGTACCTAAGATATCATTAACCCATCGGTTTCTTGACAGTACTAAATGTGAAGCTTCATGAACGGTTAATATGAAGATAAAAAATGTGTAAGTACTTAATAACGTTAACCACCATGCCGATAAATTGCCTGCTAACCATTCAGTAGAAAGATAAAACCATGCCATTAAGCTTAACAAACAGCTTATTATTAAAACCCAATTTATCACAGGAACATAAAGCAGTTTTTTAAACTCAGCTCTTGCTGCCAGTTCTTTTAAATCTTCGATTGCTGCTGTCGGCATTTGCCCTTTTATAGTGTGTGTATTCATGGTTTACCTATTGATGCTCATTTTACGCATCATTAATGTATCAATTGGTACATAAAGTATCGCAGAATGTTTATTCGATCAATAGAAATTTGCTCTTTGTGCTGTTGTCAATGTTACTGATTACAGATAGGGGTAATTAAATTGCTGTTATTACAAAGGTATTTACTTTTATAATGATTATTATAAATGTTGTTATATTTATACCAGTTCGCGTAATGATGTGATCATTATACGGATTGGTATTACTCAGGAAGGTAGGTTATTTCAATATGGCTAGACCAGTAAAAACAGAACAAGGCAAGGGGAATGTTGAATGGACCAAGCAACAATTAATTCATGCTGCTGCTGAGCAATTTTCAAAATTTGGCTTTGAAGGGGCTTCGTTGAGTAAAATTCGCGAAAAAGTTGGCGTTAAAAATTCAACAATTTTATATCATTTTAAATCTAAAGCGGGTTTGTACCTTGCAGTAACCGAACATTTAGAAAGCAGCTTTGCCAGTACATTGAGCGAGTTGATCAACAGTAATGAACACTTAACAGCATTAGAACGCCTTGGTGTTTTTTGTAAAACCTTGCAAAGCTGGGGCATAGAACACCAAAACTTTACCGCCATAATAATTCAAGAAATGATGAATAAAGAGCTGCATAGTGCCAATAGCCTTTTTTACCAGAATATTGGTGCGTTATTCCAACAAGTAATTGCTTTCATTAAAGGCGATGAAAGTGAAGATGTTTGGCTAGACGTAAACTGGCAGGTATGTATTGTTAATATCATATTTTCTATTTTAGTCGGGCAAGCAGTTTCGGTAGCAATTCCTATGGCAATGGGAATTGATGAGGCAGAATATCGAACTCAGCAGCTTGATGAAATCATACGCAACCAAACGCTTGCTATGGTTAGAAATAGAGAAACTGCGCTAGAATTCTTACGAGAATAATACCAATCTGCATAAGAAATGAGTTGACGATATATTTATGCAGAATGGTATAAGTAAAACAACGGGCTTTAAATTATAACTAAGCTTTAAAGACTTGCATGCGGGCCAAACACTTCATAATGAACCCTTGTTTCACACACTCCTAAGGTTAACAGCTGCTGTTTGGCAAACTGCATAAAACCAATCGGCCCACACAAGTAGAAATCACCATCACTGAGTGGTAGTGACTTACTTGAAAAATCCATAACGCCATGTTCTATATTTTTGTTCTCGCTTATTTCATCACGATACCAGGTTGTTTGCTGCCAGTTTTTGTCAGCGGTTAGGCTTTGCACTCTTTGATTAAAAGAATGCTGCTCTTCGTTTTCACAAGCATGTAAATAGTGCACCGGAAACTGATAATTGTTCTGCGCTAACGTTTCAAGCATAGATTGCATTGGCGTTATCCCTACTCCAGCGGAAAGTAATACCACAGGCGCGGCTCTATCAACAAAGAAGAAATCTCCTGCTGGTGCATTGACGTTTATTACATCGCCAATAGCTATGCCATCATGCAGGAAGTTTGAAACAATACCCGGCACACCAATAGTTTCACGTTTTACCGAAATACGATAGGTTTTGCCGTTAGGTTTATCTGACAAGGAATATTGACGAATTTCTTTATAGTCACTACCTGTCGGTATTACTTCTACGCCTAGGTACTGACCTGGGGTAAAGTCAATCACGGGTTGTTTATCTACAGGCTCTAAAATAAAGCTTTTAACCAGCTTTGATTCAATTATTTTGTCGATAATTTTAAATGCCCTTTTTCCTGTCCAGCCACCCGTTGTATTCGCATTGGTTTGGTAAATTTCATCCTCACGCTTAATAAATATTTGTGCCAGAAATTGATAGGCACTGCCCCAGGCTTCTTCGACTTCACTGGTAAATGCTTCGGGGGCAAGCTCTCGTAGCGTTTCAATTAAATGATGACCGACAATTGCATAATGATCTGCTTGAATATTAAAGCTGGTATGTTTGTTGGCAATACGTTCTACCGCCGTTGTTAATACCAATAAGTTTTCAATATTTTTCGCGTATGCAGCTATCGCTTCAAACAAAGCAACCTGCTGTCTACCAGTGTGTTGGTTAGACATATTAAAAATATCTTGCAGCTCAGGGTTTTGACTGAACATGCGCTTATAAAAGTATGAAGTAAGCTCTGGACCGGCATTTTCCAATAACGGAATAGTGCTTTTAATAATGGTGATGTGTGCATCTGTTAACATAAGTACTCCAAAAGGGGTTAGCCTTTTACTTGGTTGGTTAATTAAAATAGTTAGTAAGCCAATTTCATTGCAAAAGGCTCAATCGGTTAAATGTGTGTAAAGTTTTAAACTGGTGAAAATTATTTGGACAGCTTAGCGCTAGATAAAATGGGTATGTATATGCTTAAAAATATAAAGCCAGCAGCTATCCACAATATCGCGCTCAAATTCCAGGCAAGCTGTATTTGCTCAAACATTGGCAGCAACACTCGTGCTACTGCGGCACAAAACATGAATACGAAGCTGACCGATACTAATTTATGCGGCTGTAGTTTTCGCCCAGTGTGCCCTAGTGACACTCGGCTCATCATTGCCAGGATCATTAAGCCCATTGCGCCAATGGTTATCATGTGCAAAGCGTCGCTGAACAATATAACTGAGGTTAAATAACTGGCGCCTAGCAACAACAAACCAATAGCCAAACTTAGATATGACAGGTGCAATGACCATAATAATGAAACTTTAATCGTTGCCGCGCTATGCCAATAGCTTAAGCGGAACATGTGCAATAAACCGGCTGAAATCATTAATGCTGCGGGGGTAAAAGGCAAAGCAATAAATTGCCCGGTAAAGAATACTAGAATTCCTAATATGGACGTTGTAAATAACAACGGCGTTAAAAATTCTGGACTATTAATTTTGCCAATTTGAGTTGCCGAATTGGTGAAAAACGGAATAACACGACCGCCTAAAACGCCCATCAGTAAGCCAAACATTAACACTGCGGTTCGGGAAAAATGTAACGCTAGATCGGTTCGACCTTGCAAATCTAAAACGAGTACACCGATATTCAAACACATTAACACCGACAGTAGAGCAATAAATAAATAGTTGCGACGGTTTTTCGCCTTTAATACCAAGGAACTAAATGTTGCAATAACAACTAACCACCATAAAGTTTGTAATATAACGGCGCTATAAATATAAAAAGACTCATCAATAAATAAACTAACTCGCACCAATAACCACAGGCATAATAATAGTATTACCGCCCCGCCCTTAATGCTTTCTCTGCCTGTCCAGGTTTGAACTGCAGTTAACAAAAAGCCTGCCGCTACCGTTGCAGCAAAGCCGAACAGCATTTCATGAATATGCCATACAGTTGGTGTTAATCCATTGCTAAAAATTATGCTAAAGCCGTTTAAATACCCCAACCAAAGCGTTAACGATACAATAGATACTGCAGCTGCGCTGACAAAAAACGAACGAAACGCTAAATCAAAAAATGAATGTTGGCTAAATCTTTTGCTCATTGAATGTTCACTTTCTACATCATTTTGCAAATGAGTAATATCAGGGTCGGTTATGGATATCATCTTAAAAAACCTTCTCGCCAAATGCATGTAGCGCAATACAACGTAGCACATAACCAATTTTAACTAAGCCAGCAAAAATAATAGTGGCAATATGTGCTGACACTTGTGCCGAAATACTGAAGCTTTCATCAAAACCAAAGGTAATCGCAATACAAATAAACACAATAAGCAGCGACGTGACCATTAACCAATTACCTGCAACCAGGCACTTTTGAAAGTTTAAAGCATTGGTAATGCTTGGCAGTTGACCTGCTAAAGCAAAGTGTGAATACATAATTTTAATTCCAATATCTATTTATGTGGTTAATCTATACTTAGTTTTGCAACTGCCATGCCAACAATTAAAAAAAACACAACACAAATAAAAACAATAACTTAATACACTTGTTGATATTTAACACCTTTAAATAGAGTCAAATTGACTACCGAAACATTGTAGTCATAGTGACTCACTGATATCATAGTGACTACAACAGTTAAGAGCATCCTGTATGAATCAAATTACTTCAGCCGCATTATTAGAGTTAGCAATAGAGTCAAGCAAAAGCTTAAATTCAAAAGACAGGTTTACCCGTTTGCTTGATACGGTAAGAAAAACCATTGTTTGTGACGCGGTCGTACTACTTTCTTTTCATGGCGATAGATTGAAACCGATAGCCCTGCAGGGGCTAAGCGCTGATACATTAGGGCGCCGCTTTATCATTAGTGAACATCCAAGATTTGAAGTTTTATGTAAAGCAACCACTGTTGTACGTTTTGAGGCAAATAGTCCTTTACCTGATCCCTATGATGGCTTGTTGTCTGATCGTGAAGGTGATTTGCCGGTACATGCGTGTATGGGCTTGCCACTGTATTTTAATAATAATTTAATCGGTCTGCTTACCATAGACAGCTTAACGCCACATGTATTTGATAACATCCCTGGTCGTACCCTTGAGGTGATAAACGCCATTGCCGCAACCTCATTAAATACCGCATTAATGCTCGAACAACTCGAGCAACAGGCAATTCACAATCACAATGTGATGACTGAACTTACGCAAGAAGCATTGTTAAGAGATGGTGGCGAAATTATTGGTACTAGCGATAACATCGTGAAGCTAAAGCAAGAAATAGACATAGTATCGGGCTCTGACTTTAACGTTCTTATCCACGGTGAGTCAGGCGTTGGCAAGGAACTAGTTGCCCGCACGTTACATAAAAACTCGCCAAGACAAAATCAACCATTGGTTTATGTTAACTGCGCGGCATTACCTGATAATTTAATAGAAAGTGAACTGTTTGGTCATGTAAAAGGGGCGTTTACCGGTGCAGAACATACTCGTGCCGGAAAGTTCTCTCTTGCAAATGGTGGTATTTTATTTTTGGACGAAATTGGTGAACTGCCTCTTTCTGCACAAAGTAAAATTTTACGAGCCATTCAAAACAATGAAATCCAACCCGTCGGTCAAGATAAAATAGAATACGTTGATGTTCTCATAATTGCCGCTACCAATCGAAACTTAAAGAACGAAGTTGAGCGAGGTCACTTTCGTTCAGATTTATATCATCGACTAAATGTTTATCCTATTACGGTGCCACCACTTCGGGACAGAATTGGCGATGTACAAATATTAACCGGATATTTTATTGAACAGAGTAGGCGTAAATTAGGTATTGCTCAGTTAAAAGTAACTCAACAAGTTATCAAAATATTAGAACAGTATGATTGGCCTGGTAACGTACGAGAATTAGAGCATGTGATTAGCCGCTCAGCCTTAAAAGCAAAGTCTCGACAGCGCACCAATAATGTAATCAAAGTTGAGGTTGCAGATTGCGATGATCTAGTCAGTTCGAATAAATTAGCCAGCAATAATGATATAAATGAATTAAGTGAGCATGAGCAGAAAGTTAATACCGAGCAAAGTATCAATTTGCGTACAGCGACAGAAGATTTTCAACGGAATTTAATTTCTTCAATACTATACCAAGAACAAGGCAATTGGGCAGCAACGGCCAGACGGTTACATACCGACAGAGCTAATTTAAATCGAATCGCTAAACGTTTAAATATTAAAGTGTTAAAAGTAATAAGTGAGCACTAGATCAAAAACGTCTTACTGAAGGTATACCTGAAAGTTGGATACTTTATTGAGCTGCTTTCATGGCCCGAATTCGAAAACCTATCGGGCTCAAGCTTTTTTAGTTTAAAGCTTAAGCGGCAATAATTTTATTTGGTACAGGCGATACGAAAATATCGAGTGTACGTAACAGTTCGGTCCAAAAGCCTAAGTCTTTTTCACTGATCACCTGCCGTATGCTTTCTCTTAATATTTGCTGCTCATTTTCATCGCCAGAGCTGATAAATTTTTGCCAGTTAAATTGACCAATATTATCTAAGAATTCTAATAAAAAGCTTTTATTTATTGTACCTAAAGATAAATAACGGTCATCAGCAGTACGAAAATATTCATAATAATTACCTCTAGATAGCATCACGTCTGTCAATGCAGGATCATGTTTTTGCGGCCCTATAAGAGATAAAAAATACTGCTGTGTCATAAATAATCACCCTGCTTAAAATTTGAGCAGATCATACGTAATTGTATGAGCCGTTTCTAATGCTTTATCCGTATAAATAATATGTTTTAAAAGCATAATGTTTAGTTGCTTAATATTAATTATTTAATGGCTTGGTATAACTACTTCACAATTTTATTAGTAGTTAACAACCCTATTTCCTCTGCAGTAAACCCTAAAGCCGTTAAAACACTTTTAGTATTTTCATGATTAGGCTCTGTGGTATACATATTTAAAGGATCAGGGGTTACTGAATTGAATTTAATTGCCGGAGCAATTTGGTCTACAACATCTCCATTATTGGTGGTCACTTTAACGAGCATATTTCTGTCTTGCATTAATTGTGACCTTGCTGCTTGGGATACAGTTAACACAGGCTCTACGCAACAATCTAGCTGACCAAATAACGTTTGCCAATGCTTTATTGATTTTGTCGAGATTACTTTTTGAACATCCTCTTTCAACGCGGCTTGTTTCGTTAAATTATTTGAATAACATCGATTTAGCCAATCTGGTTGGCCAATACTTTCAAAAAAACTCTGCGCAAATTTAGGCTCTAAACTGCCAACCGATATGTAGCTGCCATCAGACGTTTGATAGTAATCATAAAAATGACCACCATTGAGTACATTTCCACCTAACTCAGGATCTACATCTGCTCCCACGGCACCGGCGCCAAACATAGCTGTTAAGGCAAATGCAGCATCGGTCATACTGATATCTAGATGCTGCCCTAAACCAGTTGTTGAACGTTCAATCACCGCTGCCATAATACCCATTACCGCATGATGAGAGCCGCCAGCAATATCTGCTATTTGGGTGCCACTTAATACCGGACCTGTCACTTTTGTGCCACTAAAGCTTGCAAGACCTGATAACGACAAATAATTAATATCGTGTCCGGCTCTATCTTTAAAACATCCTGTTTGGCCATAGCCGGTGATTGAACAGTATATTAATTTTGGATTAATAGACTTTAAACTATCATAATCAAGACCAAACTTGGCCATAACACCCGGTCTGAATTGCTCTACGATAACATCGTATTCAGCAATGAGCTTTTTAACAATATCTACCGCTGCTTGTTGCTTTAAGTCTAAAGCGATTGCTTTTTTATTTCGGTTTAGCGTCAGAAAGGCATGCGAGCTGCCGTTTAATGTTGGGCTAAACGATTTGACTAAATCATGACGTCCCAGCGCTTCAATTCGAAGCACATCAGCTCCCATATCGGCAAGCATCATAGTTGCGTAAGGACCAGGCAATAATGTAGATAAATCAAGAACTTTTAGTTGTGATAATGGACCTGCCATAAAGCTTAAAACACCTTAAATTGTAATAGCTAAGCATGACATTGTAGTTTGATAGTATTATTTAAACATCGCCCGAACGGGTGAAATAAAACCAAGCGCATGAACAACGCTTGGTTTTATATTATTAAGATGGATAGATTATTAGCTGGTTTGAGTTGGAAATTCACTAAACATAGCTTTAATAACTTTTGCTATTTCTTGGCTACGCTCTTGAGGAGTATCAAATTCTTTAACTGATTTATGGATTGAACTTCGCCAGATAGATTTCTGCGATTTATTGTCAACCACATCAATAATTATCGTGCCTTCAACGTAATCTCGGGCACTAATATGTGATTGTCCATACGCACCGTACCTTGAATATGAAACAGGTGTTGACGTTACTTTCACTTTATCTTTTGTTACCACAAAATAATTGATCAACACATCTGCAGAACTTTTATTTTCTTCATCTAAATTAAGCTTTGCTAATTCTGCTGAAATAGAGTCGTTAATACGATCTCTATTCATATCGCTAAGATAAGGGTTTTTATACAGTTCATCGCCAACAACATGAAAACTATCAACCGAGTTAAAGTTATACGCATTGTTATAATCACTTTCTGCCTCATAGGTTGTACTACACGCCGATAACAGCGCCAGCAAAGGTATAATCACTAATTTAATTGCTTTCATAAAAACCTCATTTATCATGCATTTAATTTATTAACTGGAGCAATAATAAATGCATAGCACTAATACATCCAATAACAAAAACTGATGGGGTAATATGCACATAGCGCATAATGCTTAGTACTGTAGTTAAACAATGATTACCCATCTTATTATTTACCGACTACACTACTGTTATTGTACATATAAGCAATAACGGGGTTAGGATGAGTTTAGCTGAATTAGTTGCTCTTGCTGAAATTTGCGGAGGTTTTGCTGTTTTAGCAACCTTGATTTATTTGGTCGTGCAATTAAAAGAAAATGCAAGACTGATGAAGGCAAAAGCCACCACGGCAACCTTTCTTGGTTGGTCGCAATGGAATGATCGTATGAGTGTTCACCCTAACAAAGATCTGTTTATTCGATCCTTTCATGCTAATGAAACAATAGAGAATTTTAGTCCAGAAGAAATTGCCGTGTTAGATTTTATCGGACGCGCCGCGATACAAAGATTTATGGCCGGCTACTTTCAATACAAGGCCGATATTTTAGACAATGAATCTTGGCATCATACCATTAGCTTTTGCCACAGTTTTTTGGCGTTACCGTTTTGGTCAGTGTGGTGGCAAGAAGAAAGTAAGCAAATGATTTATTCCGAAGAATTTATCGAAGCAATTTGTTCCGCGCCCATCGTAAAATTATCAATAGGTGAAGTATTTAATCAGCAAGTGCAGACGCAAACTTAATTAAAGATGAAATCTAGAAAGTATAAGTGACACCTATGCCTGGCCCAGTTATTTCCATATCATAAATAAAACCATCTCCTTTAAAATCTACCTTTTGGTAACGGTAGAAATATTTTAACTGCCAGTTTTCCGAAATTTGATGGTTTATCGCAATATGAGCCATGTAGGCTTCGTCAACATCTCCTAACCCGCCAACTTCGAGACGAGTATTGAAACTAAACTTGTCACTAAATTGCCAAGACGTATGAATGCCAACAAAACCATCGGTCCAGCTATCACCCATGGTAATTTCACTTGGCAGTATGCCACCCGAAGCATCAATGCTTATGTCGGTATCTAAATCCATATAACGCACGCCAGCATAGCCATACAGTTGAAACGTTTCTTTGACAACAAATTGATAGCCACCAGCTACATCTAAAACGGTACCGCTAATTTCCAAATCAATTTCAGCACTACTATTGCCAACAGCCGTCGTGAAAGATTTCGTCGCGTTATCTGAAACTTCCAAGTAAGTAAATTCAGTAAATAACAACCATTTATCTTTTTTGCCAGCAAAGTTGAACATGGCGCCTAAATCAGTACTGTCGATAAGATCTTGGAAGTTTATATCGATATCTGCTGGCGGCGGGTTAATGTCGCCATTAGGGCCTAATCCATAAGCTCCGGCAGAGCCTTCATTCGCTGCTGCCCACACATAGGGCGTAGCTTCAAATTGCCATTCTTCGGCGTTAACAGTATTACTTACAGCAACGCTTGTTAGAGTTAACGCTGCTAACGATGAGCTAGTAAGAACATTTATTTTTGTCATATTAAGATCTGTATAAAATAACTAATAATCATTATTTTAAATAACAACAGATCTGCTTTTCTAATTACTTTAATGCAAGATAATTATTACTCGCTGTAATAATGGCTTTAAATTAAATGCGCTTAATTAAAAATACAGTAAGCATATGAAATATTGAAATATTCTTTATTTATTCCATCTAAAAATTGGTAAAAATAAATATATGATCTAGCCTTAATTTTAATAGTTAATGTATAGGTGGGAAAATAATATGAAGTATAAGAAAACAATTAAACTTATTACGGTAATAAGTTTGCTCTTAAATGGCAGTATAGCGTTAGCATCTGAGACTAAATCGACAGATCCTAGTCTTGATCCAATGAAGTTTTCACCACACGCAAATAATACCCAACCTAATAATGTTTATTGGGGTGATTCTCACCTACACACTGGTTTATCACTCGATGCTGGTTTATTTGGTAATACCGTAACTATTGATGATGCCTACCGATTGGCTCGCGGTGAGCAAATTAATTCTGCCAAAGGCATTCCGTTAAAACTTGCTCGGCCACTGGATTGGTTAATTGTTACTGATCATACTGATTTAATGGGCATTGCCACAGATATTCAACAAGGGGCTGATAATGTTGTTGCTATTCCAAAAGGTAAAGAATGGCATGAGGGCTTTAAAAAAGGCGGTAAAGCCGCCGGTGAAGCAGCTTTTGATTTGATTCAAAATTTTTCTCAAATGACCATACCAGAGCAAATGGTGAAAGATTATAGCCCGGGCTCTGAAGTATTCGGTAACATTTGGAAAACCATTGTTGATGCATCAGAACAACATAATGAACCAGGTTTATTTACCGCGTTTATTGGTTTTGAGTGGACCTCTGTACCGAAAGGCTTCAACCTGCATCGTAATGTTATTATTCGTGACAATGCAGAAACAGCCTTAAAAGTTCAACCACCAACTACCCAGCCACCTACCGGTAGTACCAACCCACATGATTTATATAAATGGCTAGAGGAATACGAGAGCAAGCATGGCGGTCGAGCGTTTGCGTTTTCGCATAATGGTAACTTATCAAATGGCTGGATGTTTCCTACCGACAAAACTTATCATGGCGGTACAGTTGATGAGGAATATGTAAAACTCAGAGCTAAATGGGAGCCGCATTACGAAATGACGCAAATAAAAGGTGACGGTGAGGCGCACCCTTATTTATCTCCAGATGATGAATTTGCTGACTATGAAAATTGGGATGTTGGCAACCTTGATATTTCTGAGCTGAAAAAACCGGAAATGCTCAAAGGTGAATATGCCCGTGAAGCATTAAAACAGGGCTTAGCATTAGAGAAAAAACTCGGCTACAACCCGTATAAGTTTGGTATGGGAGGCGCAACAGACAGTCACACCTCGCTGGCAACAGCCGATGAAGACAATTTCTTCGGTAAATCAACCAGTGTTGAGCCGTCTAAAGATCGTATCGCTCATCCTTTTATTGCCTCTGATTTAGGCCGAATAGAAGGTTATATGCTTGTTGCCTCAGGCTACACCGGCGTTTGGGCACACGAAAATACCCGAGCGGCGTTGTTTGATGCAATTGAGCGTAAAGAAACCTACGGTACCACTGGCCCGCGTATGACGTTGCGTTTCTTTGGTGGTTGGGATTATCAGCAAGAAGATTTACAAGCCAATGACCCGGCAAAAGTTGGCTATGCTAAAGGGGTACCTATGGGCGGTGACTTAGTCCAACAAAAATCGGATAAAGCACCATCATTTATGATTTATGCGATGCGAGATCCAAAAAGTGCTTACCTTGACCGAATTCAAATCATTAAAGGCTGGCTGGATACTAAAGGTAAACTACATGAAAAAGTGTATGACGTTGCCGTATCTGATGGCCGTAAGATTGACAGCTCGGGACGAGCGAAACAGCCTGTAGGTAACACTGTAGATGTCGAAACGGCTACCTGGAGTAACAGCATTGGTGATAGCCAATTAGCAAGCGTTTGGGTTGATCCTGACTTTGATAAAAGTGAATCTGCGTTTTATTATGTCAGAGTACTTGAAATTCCAACTCCGCGTTGGGTGTTATACGATAAAGTAAGAATGGGCGCTGAAATTCCAAAAGAGGCAGAATTAGTGGGCCAAGAGCGTGCTTACAGTTCACCAATTTGGTATTCGCCTAAATAATATTAAAACCTGAGCCTTGCTGTTCAAAAACCAGCAAGGCTTATTTTTCATTTAACTGTTCGTGTGCTGTTAAATTACTAATCACCCTGTTATCTTCTAATAATAATAAATCTAATATTTTCCATATGCTAAAAAAAATAATTACTGAACCACTGATCCACTTTCTGTTTATCGCCATTGTCTTTTTCATTGTTTTTGATCGCTTAAATAGTGATGCAACCACGGCAAATAGCATCAGAATTAGTGAAGCGAGAATAGAACAAATCAGGCAAAGCTTTTTAACTCGTTGGAACAGAGAGCCACAAGCGAAAGAGTTGGAAAATGCAACTCAGCACTTTGCCATTAATGAAATGTATTTGCGAGAAGCAAGGGCATTAAGTTTGGATGTTGGCGATAAAGTGATTAATCGGCGCCTTCGTCAAAAAATGGACTTTTTAATTGAAGATTTAGTGTCAGCCAAAGAGCCCACTGTTGAAGAGTTACAGTCTTACTATCAACAGAACATTGAAAACTACCAAACTATGCCCATGTACAGCTTACAGCAAGTACACATATCAATTGATAGGACACCAGAGCAACTAGAGAAAAAAATAGAACAACAATTACAACTGATTAATCAGGGACTTCCACCGCAAAGTGAAGTTACGCTTTTACCAGCCCAAATTAAGCAAAAGTATTCAGTGCAAATCGATCGGTTATTTGGCGATGGCTTTAGTGAAAAACTTAGCAATTATCCATTATCTACATGGTCAGGCCCTGTATTTTCAACTCTAGGACAGCACTTTGTCTTTATTGAACAAAAACAACCCGTAACAAATAAACCTTTTGAGTCGGTTAAACAAAACGTTTTAAAAGATTGGCAGTATCAAAACTTGCAAGAAGCAAAAGCCAGTTTTGAGCAAAAGCTGCAGCAAAATTATACCATTGAACGAGTAAACGCCAACAGCGAACAGGAAAGCGAATGAAGTATGTTCTTTTATATTTGTTGATGTTTTTCTCAACTGAACTATTGGCAGATGACATGCGGCCAGCGTCGGTTAATATCAATTTAGTAAACGATACTGACTTTGATTTGGTTTGGAAAATCCCTATCAGAAATGGCGTTAGAGAAACGTTAACAGTTGTTTTCCCCGAAGATACCAAACTATTAGCACCAAAAAGAACTCATATTATTAATAATGCCTATATTGAATATACCAGTTTTCAGAGAAAATCTGGTGTGGTTGGCCTAAAGCTACGTATAGATGGCATAGAGCGCTCTAGTGGGGATGTGTTATTAAGAGTGAGTGATACACAACAGCAAACAATAACGACGGTACTTAATATTGAACAACCTAGTTTTATTGTAAATTCTTTAGTAGCAACAACCGCTTTCAATACCGCATTAACCTACATTGAGTTAGGCATTGAACATATATTGATTGGCTTAGACCATTTATTATTCGTTGCTTGCCTAGTCTACATTTCAGGTACAGGTAAGAAGTTATTGTTAACCATAACCGGGTTTACCATAGCTCACTCAATCACACTCTTTCTTTCCGCTACCGGTGTATTTGTGATCCCTATCCAACCGGTGGAAGCAGTAATAGCGTTAAGTATTATATTTTTAGCCTGGGAAATTGCCAAAAACCGAAAACACAGCTTAAGTTTACGCTACCCCGTACTTGTTTCTTCCAGTTTTGGCTTGCTGCATGGGTTTGGTTTTGCCGCTGTGCTTAGTGAAATTGGCTTGCCTGCAGCGGAAAAAACTCTAGCTCTACTTAGTTTTAATATTGGCGTTGAAGTTGGTCAATTAATGTTTGTTTTCGCACTATTTATCGTATTCAAGTTTATTGCAATTATGTATAAATCGTTATCATTAGAAAAATTGCGAATACCGGTAAGTTATGCTTGTGGCAGCATTGCAACTATCTGGATGATAGAAAGGTTGGCTGTATTTTAAATAGCTACCTTTATAACTTATTACAGACTCAATCATTAATAAATTAAACATTTATCAAATGTCTATTGTATAAAAACTGATAACTTGATGTATTCTTTAAAAATAATGTATAAAAATACAAACAGGGCTCACCAATGAAGAAAACATTTAAAGCCATGTTAACGGCTATTGCTCTTGCTGCGCCTTTTACCGCCTCAGCTGAAGATTGGCAATTTGAATTTACCCCATACTTATGGCTTGCCGCCAATGAAGGTAGCACAGGTGCATTCACTGCTGGCCCTTTAGGCAATGAGATATCATCTATTTCAGAAGTTGATATCACTATACAAGATTTATTAGATCACTTAGATGGCGGCACTATGTTTAACTTTGCCGCGAAAAAAGGTGACTGGTTAGCCTATTCTGAATTTACGTATTTAACAGTATCAGATGAACAATCGGCGACAATCGGCCCCTTGGGAGGATCGTCAGTTGATTTAGAATTAGGCATTGATGGTACCATTTTAGATGTTGCTGTTGGTTATCGTGTTGTACAAAACAATGGCTTTGATTTATACCCTTATGTGGGCTTTAGATATATTGATTTAGAATCTGATCTAAAGCTTGATGGATCAAACGAGGTTATAGGCATAGATACTACCTTAGGTGATGATTGGATCGATCCGGTTGTTGGTGTGCATGCTGCGTGGAAAATCAATGATACGTTTGCCTTTCAAGGCCGATTAGAGCTCGGCGGCTTTCAAGACCAACCCGAAGAACATTACACAGTGACCGCTACTTTAAATCATAAACTTTCTGATAAATGGTCGTTAAAATATTTCTATCGTTATTTAAAAGTGGACTATGCCGACAATGGCTTTATTTATAATATGGAAGTGACGGGGCCTGGCATGGGCGCTACGTACAGTTTCTAATTTTTGTTTTTGATTAGTATTAAATTAAGGGAAGCTAAATCATTTAGCTCCCCATTTTAGTTTGATTAAACTTTTCCGATCACGCCTTTACCAATAATTTCTTTCATGATTTCAGAAGTGCCACCATAAATACGTTGTACACGGGCATCAACGTAAAAACGTGAAATTGGGTATTCTTTCATATAGCCATAACCACCAAACATTTGCAGCGCCATATCAATGACTTTACCTTCCATTTCACAAGCTGAATATTTCGCCATACTGGCCTTTTCAGTGCTCAGTTTCTTGTCGATTAATAACTCTTTATAATGCTCCATCATAACGCGGTGCAATTCAACTTGCGTGGCCATTTCAGCAATTTTTTGACGAATATCTTGCAGTTTTGCTAACGGTGCGCCAAAGGCTTGACGTTCTTTTATGTATTCAAGTGCTAATTCAAGTGCACCTTCTGCGTGAGCCGTACCAATACATGCACAAGCTAAACGCTCACGCGGTAGTTCATGCATTAAACCTAAGAATCCGCGATCAAGTTCACCAAGCAAATCATCTTCAGTAAGCTCTACGTTATCGAAAAATAGCTCTGAAGTATCAGCGGCGGCCTGCCCCATTTTGTCTAGGTTTTGACCGCGTTGGAAACCAGCTTTATCGCCATCTACTAAAAATAACGATGTTCCCTTTGAACCAGGAACTGTTAAGTTAGTTTTAGCAGCAACAATATACAAAGACGCATTCTGACCATTGGTTATGAATGTTTTAGAGCCACTTAAGCTCCAGCCGGTAGCTGTTTTAGTCGCGGTAGATTTCATCCCTTGTAAGTCACTGCCAACGCCTGGCTCAGTCATACAAATAGCACCAATGCATTCACCGGAAATCATACCAGGTAAGTATTTTTGTTTTTGTGCTTCAGTACCGAGGTTTAAAACATAATGCGCAGCAATATCAGAGTGAACAATTAAATTACAAGCAAGAGAGAAATAACCGGCTTTAGCGATTTCTTCAACAACCAGCATATTAAAGTCAACACTTACTCCAAAACCGCCATCGGCTTCTGGAATATCACAACATAACAGCCCTTCCTCGCCCATTTTTATATAAAATTCTTTAGGAATTTGCTTCGCGTTTTCCCAAGTTTCATAGTTTGGTGCGACTTCATTTTCAATAAAACGAACAACAGTTTCTTTAAAAATGCTTAACTCTTCTTGTAAATCACTTCTCATATTGATCTCTATTAGTTTATTTTAATCCTATTTAATCAATGTAGTATTTGTTGATGACAAAAAAAACACCCTTACGGGTGAAATTTATGTTTTTATTAATCAGCATTAACGCATAATCATTGTAAGATCATCCGCGCGTTTGTTGCTTGAATAGGACGGTTATTTGGCTCATGTAATACGCTGCTAAATGCTTTTAATTGCTGTTTTGATGCTTGCACAGGTGTTTTCATCACTAACCAGCGAACACCTTCAGAACATGGTGGTGTGGTTAACGAACCATTGAATCGATAATAGTCTTTATTTTCAGGCAAAATATCTGCGCCATTAAACTTAGCTGTTAACGCATGCTTATCACCTTCATGTTTGGGCATTTGCTGCCATGCAGGCATTAGCCCTTTATTTTCACCTCCTTGCTCAAACATAACAGCGACTACAGCTAAGTTGCCACTTTTATCAGCATGTACAAAGTGAGCTTCTAAAGGATAAGATGTTCCATTAATGTGATTTTCGCTTGGCGCATGAAAATGAAATTGTAATAAATCAAATGAATTGCCATCAACGTTAATGTTACTACCCGAATTCAAGTTGACTTGTACCGTATGACCATTATTTAAAATTTCTTTTGCCATAGCATTATAGTTAAACTTAATTGGCGATAACTCAGCTTCAATAAAACCGGTTAAATTAACTGGTGACTGATTATTTCCTGAACATTGATAGTTGTCAGGTGAAAGTTTAGCCCAGTTATCAGCGCCAACCTCGCCACTATAGCCCCAATGAACATCGCCGCCAGCAACTACTGTTGAAGAAAAAACTAACGCGCTTGTTAATAATAAGTTTTTCATTTAAATACCTTTTATCTAGTTGAATATTAACTATAGATTAAATTAATAGATTCATTTGAAATTCTAGATATTTAGGTGCACTCGGAAGTTTAAATGAGTCAAATAGAAACGAGAAACTAAAAGCATGGATTACTGCCTGCGCGGCAATGACGGATATGTGGTTATGTTTATTTCAGATAGAGGGACTCGAACCCGTGACCCCAGAAGATCATGGCGAGACAAGCCGCTTATTGCTTTTATAAATAAGAGCAGAGCTTAACCAACTGAACTACCTGATAGAAACTAGAATGCGAGAAACGAGAAACTAAAAGCATGGATTACTGCCTGCGCGGCAATGACGGATATGTGGTTATGTTTATTTCAGATAGAGGGACTCGAACCCGTGACCCCAGAAGATCATGGCGAGACAAGCCGCTTATTGCTTTTATAAATAAGAGCAGAGCTTAACCAACTGAACTCGATGCGTTAGTATCGTCCTGAACTGGTTTCAGGAACTAAGGCTACATATGAGATCCTGAAACAAGTTCAGGAAATGGTGCTGCTATTTATTTGGAAATTATTTGGAATTTACTAATGAAAACAAAATTGGCGGAGTGGACGGGACTCGAACCCGCGACCCCAGAAGAGCATGGCGTGATAGGCAACTAATTGCTTTTATAAATAAGAGCAGAGCCTAACCAACTGAGCTACCACTTAGGTAATTTAATGTATATTTAAAAATGGAAATATTGAAAGTTTGATATGATATTTTAACAAAATTGGCGGAGTGGACGGGACTCGAACCCGCGACCCCCGGCGTGACAGGCCGGTATTCTAACCAACTGAACTACCACTCCGCGTTTTTTGTCGCAATGCTAACATGTTTATCAAATCAAACTGGCGGAGTGGACGGGACTCGAACCCGCGACCCCCGGCGTGACAGGCCGGTATTCTAACCAACTGAACTACCACTCCGCTGAGATTTGATCGTAATATGCTATATGTATCGTTGGCGGAGTGGACGGGACTCGAACCCGCGACCCCCGGCGTGACAGGCCGGTATTCTAACCAACTGAACTACCACTCCACATAGGATACTGCATAGATATTACTTGATGTGCTTAAGTTGGCGGAGTGGACGGGACTCGAACCCGCGACCCCCGGCGTGACAGGCCGGTATTCTAACCAACTGAACTACCACTCCGCTACATAAGTCATCGGCAACAACATGTCGTTGAATGCGGAGCGAATAATACGGATATGAACTATACGAGTCAACTACTTTTTTGAATAAAAATGAACGACTGCGCAAATGTCATACAATAAGCATGAATTATACACGTTCCACTTCAAGATTCAGGTTTCATTTTGAGGTGTTAATGGAATAAGTACCAACAAAAAGGCTACTCAATAAGTTCACCACGCCAAATACTTTTTCCTGCTTTTTTCTCAACAATAGCCATGCGTTCGTCATGAGCAGATAATTCATCATCACTGGCTAACACAACATTTAACGCGGGCCTATTCTGCTCCACCCTACGCACATCATTTGAGTTGCCTTTACCATCACCCTCATTCAATTTAAGGTGTTTTTGATAACGGGTCATCTCAATATATACATAAGCCAATAACTGAGCATCAATTAAAGCTCCGTGATAGGTACGATCTACTAACTTTTCAACTCGATAATGACGAGCTAAAAAATCTAAAGTTTTTGGCGAACCAAATTGATCACGAGATGTTTTTAAGGTATCTGTTACGGTACAAATATCTAAGGTTTTAGGTAACCCTCGACGGGTCATGGCAAATTCATGGTCCATAAAGCCAACATCAAATCGAGCATTATGAATAACTAGCTCTGCGCCTCGAATAAACTCAATAAACTCATCAGCTACCTGATTAAACAGTTTTTTATCTAACAAGAATTCATTACTCAAACCATGAATATTAATAACTTCTTGTTCCATATGCATTTGCGGGTTTATATACACATGATAACTACGGCCGGTAAACCTTCGGTCGATAAGTTCAACACAGCCAATTTCAACAATGCGGTGGCCTTGTTTAGGGTCGATACCCGTTGTTTCGGTATCAAGAACAATAATACGTTCTGGTTTGTCTGTTACTTGTTGCTCGCTGCTTTGCACACTTTACGCCTTAGGCTTATATCGTAAATATATATAAACAAATTCTACCCTATGCTGTAAATCAAAAATACCAGCTTTTATCATTCTTAAGCTATTTCATGGTAATTTAAGCTGATAAACTTGAGTCTAATCGCTACAACCAATAAATATAATGACTAAAGCAATAAAACAATTAGAAATATTTACTGACGGCTCTTGCTTAGGCAACCCAGGGCCTGGTGGTTATGGCGCAGTATTAAAGTACCAAGGGCATGTAAAGGAGCTGGCGCAAGGTTATCAATTAACCACCAATAACCGCATGGAAATGCTGGCAACCATTAAAGCGTTAGAAATTTTAAAAGAGCCTTGCAAGGTTACGGTAACAACTGACAGTCAATATGTACGGCAAGGCATTACAGGCTGGGTTAATAACTGGGTTAAAAACAACTGGCAAACAGCGAGTAAGCAACCGGTTAAAAATGTTGATTTATGGAAGGCCTTATATGAACAAAATAAACGGCATGACATTGATTGGCAATGGGTAAAAGGTCACTCTGGCCACCCAGACAACGAACGTTGCGATGATTTAGCCAGAACCGCCGCAGAAGGTAGCGATTTACTCAGTGATATAGGATACCAAGTTGGTTAAATTGGTATTGCATTCATTAAATAATAAAAAGCACTTTATATTACAGTCTATTGACCAGAACTAAAAAGTTAAAATGGTAATAATAAAGGCATTAAACAAAAATTTACAACACTAGGAATTTCCATGGCGTTACAAATAGAACAGTTTTTTCATAAAGCATCGTTCACTCTCACTTACATTGTTTTTGATGATGTAAGTAAAGACTGTGCAATTATCGACCCCGCGCTAGATTATGACGCAGTAGCTAGTAGTGTAGATACTGTTTACGCAAAACAATTAATTGCATTTATAAAAGATAGTGGTTTGACCGTAAATTACATTTTAGAAACTCACGCGCATGCTGATCACATCTCTTGTTCGTTTTATCTAAAACAGCAACTAGGCGGAAAAATTGCTATCGGCCGCGACATAAAAGGTATTCAAAAAACCTTTAAAACAGTTTTTAATCTGGCAAAAGACTTTAACACCGACGGTGTACAGTTTGATTTGTTATTAAAAGATGGCGATAAACTGCCGTTAGGTAATTTTGAATTTAATGTATTAGCAACGCCTGGCCATACTCCAGACAGCGTTACTTATGTGATTGATGGCAACGCGTTTATTGGCGATACGTTATTTATGCCTGATTCAGGCTCTGCCCGTTGTGACTTTCCTGGTGGTGATGCCGCGCTTTTATACAGCTCTATTCAGAAAATTTATGCCTTGGGTGACGATACTAAATTATTTATGTGCCATGACTACCAACCGGGAGGCCGTGAATTAAAGTACATAACTACAGTTGCAGAGCAAAAAGCAGAAAATATACAAGTTAGCAGCAATGTAAACGAAGCTGATTATGTAAAAGTACGTGAAGCGCGTGACGCAACACTAGCAAACCCGAAACTTATCTTCCCGTCTCTACAATGTAATATTCAAGCGGGCGATATGCCTGTTGCAGATGACGATAGCCAGTACTATTTCAAAACGCCGATTTCAGGTATTGAGAAGTTAAAGTAATAAAAGAGCACAGAAGAGAGCTCACTGTCGAGCAGGGAGAACCCGATTTCGGTAACTGCTCCCTGCGTTATTCTACCTCCTACATCCATGTAGTCGGTCATTGGGAAGACGGCGTATATATTCCAGAAACAATAAACCGTCATATAAAAGAAGAAGTCCCTAAATAAATTATTACTTAAGGGCTAAGCTAGAGTGAGGCGATGAGGCTAAACGATATCAGGACCTCCTGAAGTCGTAGTGAGCTTCAAAATATAGCTATTATTCTTTCGTCCGTACCCACTACCTATAGTAAGTCTGTACGGCGATGCTCTCCCTCTACTGCGTTGCTTGTATAGCAGTTAACGCAATCGTATAAATAATATCGTCAACTAATGCTCCTCGAGATAAATCGTTAACCGGTTTATTCATGCCTTGCAACATAGGGCCAATGCTAACGAGATCAGCAGAGCGTTGTACCGCTTTATAAGTTGTATTACCGGTATTTAAATCAGGGAAAATAAATACTGTCGCTTGACCAGCAACTTTCGAATTAGGTGCTTTTTTCTTGGCAACATTCTCCATGACCGCGGCATCATACTGTAAAGGACCATCGATTAGTAAATCAGGACGTTTACTTTGCGCAATTTTAGTTGCTTGGCTGACCTTTTCAACATCTTGTCCCGTACCTGAGCTACCGGTAGAGTAGCTTATCATTGCCACTTTAGGCTCAATACCAAACGCTTTGGCAGAATCAGCTGATTGAATAGCAATATCAGCAAGTTGCTCTGCGTTTGGATCAGGGTTTATCGCACAATCACCATAAACAAAGACTTGATCAGGCAGTAACATAAAGAATACTGATGAAACTAAAGAGTTTCCAGGTGCTGTTTTAATTAACTGTAATGCCGGGCGGATAGTATTGGCTGTGGTGTGCACCGCACCTGAAACTAATCCATCTACTTGGCCAAGTTGTAACATCATAGTACCTAATACTACGGTATCTTTGAGCTCTTCACGGGCAACTATTTCAGTTAGGCCTTTATGCGCTCGAAGCTCCATTAACGGTTTTACGTAATTTTCAACAATACTTTCTGGCTCAGTAATTAATACCCCAGCAGGTAATGTGATGCCTTGTTGCTCGGCAATTAATAATATTTCATCTTTATTACCTAATAACTGACAACGAGCAATATTACGCTCAGCACATATTGCCGCGGCTTTTATCGTGCGAATATCATTACCTTCAGGTAGAACAATAAGTTTATTGGCGCGCTTGGCTAAATCAGTAAGTTTGTGTCTAAACGCAGGCGGTGACAACAATTGTCCCCTAACTTTGTCACCCACATATTTATCTATCCAGTCTTTGTTTAAATTGTCGGCAACAAACTGCTTAACACGCTCTTGACGCTGAACATCTTCTTCAGGTATTTCAGGGTTAAAGCTTAATAAATGACGCGATGTTTCCCAAGTATCCCAAGGCACTGACAGTACAGGTAAACCGGTTTTAAATGCTTGCTGACAAAGCTCCATCACATTGCCGTTAGGTAAATAACCATTGGTTAATAGCAACGCTCCTACTTTGGTACCATTAAGCGCTGATAAACACGTGGCGATGATGATGTCGGTTCGATCTCCTGGGGTAACAATTAAACGTCCGGGTACTAAATGACTCATCAAGTTGGCGACACTACGCGCACAAAAACTGATACTGCGGATACGTCGATGCTCTATATCGCCGTCATTTAAAATATGCGCAGATAAATAAGTGCTTATTTCGGTTACTCGCGGAGCAACGAGGTCCATTTCCCAAGGCACCGCGCCAATTAATTCAAAATTCGATTTATGAAACAGTTTTAGCGCTTGCCAAGGTGCTAAGTCGGTTTCCCCCTGAAAATCATCTTCTCTGGGTAATAAACCGAACACGTCTTTATCGGGTGAGTTAATTTTGTTGATGATACAGCCTTTTACTCGGCGGTTTTTTATGCCGCCAAAAGTTTTGGCGCTTAATTCTATTCTGTCTTCAAATTGTTCCGGGGTATCATTGTCAGGTGTTGCAACAAAAATAATATCCGCAGAAAGCGCAGAGGCCACTTCCTGGTTTATCTTTGCAGCATACGTTTGACGAGTGGTTTGAATAAGACCTTCAATAATAACTACTTCATGATCATAACGTTGAAAATTACCAACAATTTCTTCAAGCACAACATCAAGTAGATCGTCACCAACCTTCTCTTCAACATAGCTCATCGGTATAGAGCCTACATCTACATCACTAAATTCTGCAGGAGAGTTATAGTCGTTAGACATTTTATTTCGTGATGGTTGGCTAATTGGTTTGAAATAACCAACATTAATACCGAGTTGCTGCAACTTATGGTAAAAGCCAAATGTGGCACTGGTTAAGCCTACTCCAAAACCTACCGGCACTAGCATAATACGACGTGGCATGTTATTTCTCTCCTGAAATTAATTGGTAGGTTTGCTCGGCAATGACTTGCTCTTCGTTGGTTGGTATTACCCAACAATGTTGGCTGTTAGGGGTTGAGATCAATCCACTTTTACCAAACCTCACATCTGTATTTTTAGCTTCATCTAAACGGATATTTAATAAGTGTAACGAGTTAGCAATGCGAGTACGAACCAAGTCAGAATTTTCACCAATACCACCAGTAAACACTAAACCATCAAAATGGCTCAAACTTGCCATATAAGAGGCAATTGTTTTCGATATACGATAGCAAAAGATGTCCATAGTTAGATTTGCACGTTCATCTTGGTCATTAATTATCGCTTCTTCAATGGTGCGACAATCGTTACTCATTTGAGAAATGCCTAATAAGCCACTGTCTTTATTTAATAGGTTGGAAACTTGTTCTGGGGTGTAATTTAACTGTTCAATTAAATGAAAAATAATACCGGGATCTAAATCACCACTACGAGTCCCCATAACCACCCCTTCAAGTGGGGTTAACCCCATTGAAGTGTCAACACTTTTACCGTTATCTATTGCAGTAATACTACAGCCGTTGCCCAAATGAGCGGTAATAACACTGGTTTGTGAAAATGGTTTTTCTAGTAACTTGGCTGCCTGCTTAGCAACAAAGTAATGGCTAGTACCATGAAAGCCATAACGGCGAATACCATGTTCTTCATATAAATTGTAGGGTAAGCCATAAATGTAGGCTTTGGCCGGCATTGTTTGGTGAAAAGCGGTATCGAATACAGCTACCTGTGGTAAATCAGAAAATGCTTTCTCAGCGGCATTAACACCAATTAAATTTACCGGATTATGCAATGGTGCCAGCTTTGCTAACTTCTCAATCGAATACTTCACTACATCATCAATTAAGGTAGGAGTGGAATATTCTTCTCCACCATGCACCAACCGATGTCCTACAGCAAATAAACACTCAACCAAATTATGTTGATGTAAAAATTCAACAATAAAATTAACGGCTACCTGGTGGTCAAATGGTACGGCAAGTGGCGTATTTTCTTTATTACCTTGAAAAGCAATTTTAATAAATGCCTGTTTTGACAATAATCGTTCGCCAACACCGGAAACTATAACCTCACCAGAGATGGGGTCAATAAGGGAAAATTTAAGAGAAGAACTACCGCAATTAATTACTAGTACAGCTTTATTAGACATGTTGTCGGCCAATGGGATTGTTAATGCTAAATAGTATAGTGCTAAATACCCAATAGAGTTGATTTAATTCAATAAAAATTGATTTATTAACACTTTATTTAAATGAGTTGATCAACGTGACCAAGTAGCTAATTTTAATGTTCGAAAGTTGTCGATAATCAAAATATGGGCAAACTATAAGTCTAAATGTTTTATTTATCGCGAACTCTTCATTGAGCCATAAAAGATCAGCACTAAACTGATTGTTATTGATTAATGAACTGGCAAAGGTTCTACCCATTATTATATGAATATCATCTGCTGAGCTCTGCTTAGTGTACTGATGAAAACTTGTTTGGTTAAACAGTAATGCTTGTTGAGAGCCTTTCTGTAATAGCTGTTGATCTCTTAAAACTTGCCAAGTGTTAAAACTTGACGGGCTTAGCTCAAAACACAATTTAGCATACACATTAAAAATTTTACGCCAATGATTGCCAGTTAAACGCCCTATTTCTAATATCTCACCTGCTTGAATTGGTACCACTTTACTGAGCTGTTGGTACTGTTCAAGTGGTGGTCGATTATCGATGTATACCTTGATACGAGCACTTTCATTACCGAATCCCGCACTTGGCTTTATGTTTTTATTCATTCTCAACAACTTAAATATTTACTTTTCCTAGTCATGATAACGCTATAGCTAAAGAACACAATCAAGTTAAAATAACACTGTATATAAAATCAGTAAAAGTTCTTGCATTACATTAACTTTACATATACTGTTGTTTTATACAGTAGTTAAATATATCAGCTGGAGCAAACAAATGAACAATTCAATTGCATTAAAAAACAGTAACTTAAATACAAATATAAAATTAAATCAAACATGGTTTAATATTAAGCACGTAGATAACGAACAATTTTTCAGCAGTGATTTGGCCAAGGTTTGTGCTAAAAACCAGAAACAAAAACGTTGGATATTATGTGTAGATGGTGATGAATCAAGTTTGCAGACTCTTGCTGAAAATGTAGATACGTCTAAAATTTTACGCGTTAATGGCCAGCGCCAACCTATTGCTTTCGATAAAATTGCCCGCGCGCTTTTAAAAGGAAATTGCTCTACCGTTATCCTTTGTGATCATGACTTTAGTGAGCGTCAATTAATGATGCTACAAAGCTGTGCCAGACAAGGAAATACCGAATGCATTGTGGTTAACAAGAAACAAAATCAATTGCATTAATCTTGTAATATCTTTTGGTAAAGATACAAAGCAATTTAAATACCAAGCGAATTAAATATCTAACCATTTAATCCGTTTGGTATCCTACTCCAGTTGTTCCACCAGCTTTCTGTTTTGTATTCTTTACCGTTTTTAAACCTGCTATAGTGTTTGCCATATTCATCTTTAACGTTAAGTAATTGTTTTGCTAAAACCATGCCCTTGCGGCTCAAATAAATCGTTTTCACTTTGCTGTGAAAACTATATCAATCAAACACGATCACCAAAAACGGCTGAACAATTAATGCGTTCACGCTATTGTGCCTATACGTTAAAAAATTCCGAGTATATTGCTAAAACTTACGCAATGAGTAAGCAAGCTGGAAACAGTATCGAAGACATTGCCGAGTGGGCAGAGCAAACGACTTGGTTATTGTTAGAAGTTATAGACACTGATTATGCAGATAATAAATTTCATTTTGTTGAGTTTGTTGCCACATATTTAGTTGAAAACGAAGTTTGGCGGATGCATGAAAAATCAAGATTCGTCAAAGAACAAGAAAAGTGGTGTTATTTAGATGGCGATGTTTTTGAGCATAAACTGATTAAAAAGCTATCTAGAAATGAAAACTGCCCATGTTTAAGCGGCAAAAAATTCAAACGTTGCTGTATGAGAACTTAGGATTAACCTTAACAGACGTGAATGAATGCTTCGCATAAAAACCTATGTAAACAATTATACCAAGTCCATTAATTACCTGCTCATTTTTAATGGTTAAAATGAATAACTACTGCGTTATAAAATCTTTAAGTACGTAAGCATGGATGCTGCAGGTAGAGCGACGCAGGATGCCAAAGCCGAGAATAACTACTTATAAAATTTCATGCCTTGTATTTATCCATTTTCCCTCAATAAAAAGTAGATCACATAATTAATGGACTTGGTATTAGCATTCGGGCGATATGGTTATCTAGTTTCGAATACGTAACTTCGTATACGTAGCGTCGCTACTGAGAATACGCTGTGCTTCGATAGTATTTTAATTCGAAGGTTCGAAGTACCATATTCGCAGTGCAACGTATTCGTGATTCGTTACTTCGTTAACCCGTTCTATGATCAACTGGCCAAGACAGTATAAATTTGGCGCCGCCGAGTTCACTATTTTCAACTCTTGCGCTACCATTGTGCCAAAGCATGATCTTACTCACGATGGCTAAGCCTAAACCAAAACCGCCAGTGTCTTTACCTCGGCTTTTATCGTACCTTGAAAACGCATCAAAGATGATCTCTTTAAAATCGTCATCAATACCAGGGCCGTTATCTTCAACAACTAATGAACATTGCTGGTCATCACTCAATAATGATACTTGCAATTTCCCGTTGCCATACTTTACGGCATTGGTTAATAAGTTACTAAATGCCCTATTAATAAAATGCGCATCGTATTCAGCCATCACACAATCTTGCTCACAGGCGAAGTCTATTTCAATATCATTGCAGGCAAAACTGGCTACTTGAAAATCAACTAACAGTTTAACATCACTGTTGGTGAAATTTATATTGGGCTGTTCACTTTCAAATGCAGCGTAGACCAATAGTTCATTAACTAATGATTCTAGTTCTTCAACGTCAGTACTAATTTTATCGATGTACTTTTCACGTGTTTCATCGTCTTTTGCGCCACGTAATACTTGTAATGCAAATTTACTGCGTGCTAAAGGTGTTCGTAATTCATGGGATACGGCATTGGTTAACTCTTTATGGGCTTCAATTAAATTATTGATCCTTGATGCCATCATATTAAATGTATTCATCATAGGTTGAACCAGTACAGAGTCAGCTCGATCAACTTTTATTTTAAAGTCACCATAACCAAAATCTTTTGTCGATTTAGCAAGCTTGTCTAAATCTTTTGAAATTGGCCAAACCCAGAAAAAGATCACTACTCCTAGTAACAGCACACTGATCACACGTATAAGTGCTGCATCTCTTGGTCTAGTCGGAGATTGCACAGGCCCTAAAATTAAGACTTTATTTTGGTTAGCGATAGGATGAAATAAGGTAATATCGTTATCGTCGTAATAGACGGTTACTCGTTCATCTTTTACATACTCAAGATCTGGTAATAACTTTTCAACGCTATCACCTGATACTAATTGAATGGGTAAATTATAGCGCTGGTTAGCAAACTCTACTTTCTCTTGCCATTCATCAAGCGGAAAATTTTCCAACCTGTCGTTTATTGCTATAAGGACGGTTTTATAGCCTGTATAAGATTCAACGTCTTGTTCAACATTCATGCTCCAAAATTCGTCTAATAACCAACTTAAAGCACCAAAACACGCAACAATCAAAAAATACAGGCTAAAAAAGGAGCGACCTAGATTCATTGCTTATTCCCAAGCATCTGGTACGAATAAGTAACCTTGTCCCCAAATAGTTTTGATCCTAAACGGTGTTTCATTGCTATCGTGTAATTTTTTACGTAAACGAGATATACGTACATCAACACTGCGATCCATGCCATCATATTCACGACCTACAACAGCTTTGTAGATATAATCTCGGTTTTGAACTTCACCTGCTCGCGTTGCCAGTAACCATAACAGGTCAAATTCTTGGCTGGTTAATTCAATATTTTCACCGGCAAGAGTAACTTGACGAGAGTTACGGTTTATATGCAAACCACCACAAGTTATTTCAGCTTTCTCACTGCCACCTTTTGGTAATTGTCCACGTCGTAGAAGTGCATTTACACGAGCAAGCAATACACGCGGTTCAACTGGTTTAGCAACATAATCGTCGGCACCAATTTCTAAACCAAGGACTTGATCAAAGTCGGTGCTTTTTGCGGTTAACATTAAAATTGGGTTGCTAAATGAAGGGCGAAGATCACGGCATACTGTAAAGCCATCTTTACCTGGCAACATAACATCTAAAACAATTAAATCTGGTGAAAAGTTTTCTACTGTTTTAGAAACCGTATCACCTCTAAATTCTTGCTTTACATGAAATCCCTCACTCACAAGAAAATCTTTAATTAAATCAGATAACTGACGGTCATCTTCAACCAATAGTATTTTTTTCAAACTCGGTTTATTTTCTGACATTAAATATCGCTCCATTTATTAACAACGAACTTATTCATTTTGTAATCATTTAGTAGAAAAGTTCTCTTCTCGTACATCTACTTATAGTTATAACAAAATAATTTGACAGTTAATAATGTTATTTCACAAAGCAGGTCACATTAAATTTACATCTTAAATTCATATATAACAATAACTTAATCGTAATTTTTAACGTTTTTTTTATTTTTTTGATAACAAATCAATACCCGTGTTTACAATCTAATTACAAAGGTAATTTTAAATGGTTAAAAAAACGTCACTACCGTGTATAAGATTTGCTCTTGGTTACATTTTAGTTAATTGATTTATAAAGACTAAATTAAAAAGTGATTTTTTTTGTTTTTTTTCTGTATAGACTCAATTTTCAAGGTTAAAATAGCTAAAAATAACAGCTACAATGCGTGCTATGACTGAACAACAAGCAAAAAACTCTTTATATACTCTGCTGTTAATTGTTTTATTAAGTTGTGCAGGTATTGCCTTGCCATACCCTATTTTAGCGCCTTTATTTCTAAATGAAGTCAATGGTTTCACCACTTTTGGCGGTATTGAACCAAAAATTTTGCTGGGATTTTTATTAGCAATTTACCCTCTTGGCATATTAATAGGCAGCTCTTTCATTGGTGCAGCGTCTGATGTTTACGGCCGACGTAAAGTATTAGTTATTACCTTAATTTTTAGTACCATAGGTTATCTATTTTCCGTGTGGGCATTGCTAAGTGAAAATTATCTGTTATTTGCACTAACAAGGTTTATCACCGGCATTAGTGAAGGTAACATTGCTATTGCCAAAGCAATTGCAATTGATTTGTCACCGCCTTTAGATAAAACCAGAAATTACTCTTTGGTAAGTGCAACTACATATGCAGGCTGGCTACTGGGCCCTCTTATCGGCGGACTATTACAGCCTTATGGCGCTTACCTTGCTTTTCTAGTTGCAGCTGTGGCTATGGTCTTTGCCATTGTTGTTGTGAACTTCTATTTAGGAGAGAGTAATCGTAGTAAAGACACTGACCAACATGCACACCTCTCCATTAGACGGATGCTTTATCAAAATAATTCATTTACCTTGTTAAAGCATAAACCAATCAGGCGCCTGTTTTATGTATTTCTCTTTTCAACACTAGCCACTAATGCATATTATGAGTTTTACCCGTTATGGTTGGTAGAAAGCTTTAACTTTTCAGGCCCTAACATCGGCTTTATAACCGCAATTTTAACTACAGCAATGATCCTAAGCAGTATTTACCTATTACCTATAGTTAAAGCTAAATATGGATTAGTTAAAGCGTCTAAAATATCGATGTTTTGTTTTGCCCTAATGATGTTTTCCCACTATCTATTTACAGAAAGTAGCAGTTGGTTTGGCTATGTGTTTATTGGAATATTAATTGCAATTTATAATGCGATGCTGCCTATTTTTGCCTCTGAACAATTTGCCGATGTTAGTCAAGGAAAATTAATGGGATTAATCACCACAACGTTCAGTTTATCTAACGTATTAATGGCAATAATTGGCAGTATTATTTCATTATATGGCAGTGTGTATTCCATCATGTTTGGTGGTTTATTAATGTTAATAGCAATTTCGCTATTACATTTTTCTTGGGCAGATAATGCCACTAAAAAAACCTGATGTAAAAATCGGCGAACAACAACGTACAAGCCTGAGCTAAGTTCTGTTAGCATAGGCAGATTATTAAATAATAAAGACTATTAAAATGAAAGTTATCTCGTTTAACATAAACGGCCTGCGCGCTCGTTTACACCAATTACAAGCAATAATCGATAAGCATCAACCTGACGTTATTGGCCTGCAAGAAATCAAAGTTCATGACGAAGCATTTCCTTTAGCTGACGTAGAAGCTATGGGCTATCACGTGTATTTTCATGGTCAAAAAGCCCATTATGGCGTTGCCATGCTTTGTAAGAAAGAGCCTATTTCAGTGCAAAAAGGTTTCCCAAGTGATAATGATGATATGCAAAAGCGTATGATCATGGTGAAGACTACAAATGACAAGGGTGAAGAAGTAACAGTTTTAAACGGTTATTTTCCGCAAGGCGATAATATTTCTCATGAAACTAAATACCCTTATAAACGTCAGTTTTATAAAGACTTAATGAGTTATTTAGATAAGCATCACTCCCCTGAAGAAAACATTATAGTAATGGGCGATATTAACATATCTCCTATTGATTTAGATATTGGTATTGGCGCCCCCAATCAAAAGCGTTGGCTAAAAACTGGTAAATGTAGTTTTCAACCAGAAGAACGTGAATGGTTAGCAACTCTATTAAATTGGGGCTTTAAAGATACCTTTAGAGAGCTATATCCAGACACAAAAGAGAAATACTCTTGGTTTGATTATCGCTCTCGTGGGTTTGATGATAATCGTGGTCTGCGCATTGATGTAGTTTTGGCTACTCATGATCTTGCCGCTACTTGCATTGAATCTGATATCGATTATGAGCTGCGCGGTATTGAAAAGCCGTCTGATCATGCGCCAATTTGGTCAACATTCAAATAAATATCATGACGAATAATAGCCAGTACCGTTGTCCTATTTGCCAGCAAGCATTAACTCTTGATAACAAGAGTTTTCGCTGCGCGAATAATCACAGCTTTGATCAAGCTAAAGAAGGTTATGTAAACTTATTACCTGTACAGCACAAGCATTCTAAAGATCCCGGTGATAACAAAGAAATGGTAACAGCGCGTCGGACCTTTCTCGAATCAGGATATTATCAGCCATTACGAGACCGTTTAATTGAACTGAAAAATCAATATATTGCTACGGGTAATATATTAGATGCAGGCTGCGGTGAAGGTTATTATACCAATGCTCACAAAACTGATAAACATCAGGTCTATGGTGTAGATATTGCGAAAAACGCAGTTAAAATTGCCGCTAAAAAATACCAACAATGTAATTTCAGTGTCGGTTCTATAGCCCAACTGCCTTTTGTTGATGGATTTTTTGACTGGCTGTTTTCAATTTACGCGCCGATAAAAACGGAAGAATTTAGTCGATTACTCCAAAATGAAGGCTACTTGCTTACAGTTACACCAGGTGCAAAGCATTTGTGGGAATTAAAGCAAATGATTTATCAAACACCGAAATATCATAATATTGAAAAACAACAGCTTGATGGCTTTGAACTTCTCAAGGAAGAAAACCTTAATTATGAAATGAATTTTGAGCATGGTGAGCAAGCGTTAACATTACTGGCAATGACGCCTTTCGCCTTTAAAACGTCAGAGCAATTAACGAATGCACTCAAGCAGGCAAATGACTTTAAATGTCAGGTTGATTTTATGGTGAGGATTTATAAAAAGGCATAAAGTTCCTGAAACAAGTTCAGGAAGTAGAAGTAGTTGGTTCAGGAAGTTGTAATTTATTTTGGGCGTTGTAGTTGTTTTTACAACTCCACCCCTGAATTTATTTCTGGGTTAACTCTAACGCCATTCCCTGAATTTATTTCTGGGTTAACTCTAACGCCATTCCCTGAATTTATTTCTGGGTCTATGCTGAGTAGATACTGAAGCAAGTTCAGTAAATGGTTAATGGTTAATTGTTCAGCCAGTGTTTACTAGTTTGAAATTAACTTGTTTTCTGTAAGTAGATGAGGCTGCCCGTGGTTATTTTTGCGAATAGCTAATATTTAATAATTTGGCTAAATCTAGAAAGCTAGGGTTATTAACTACAAGCTCACTTTCATTATTCTGAGCTTTAAGCCTTTCCACGCCGCTTTTATACCAATTTGCCAAAGATAGAGGCAGTTTCTCTTTTGATTTCTTATTCATTAAAAACAATGCTTGCACCGGCAAAGAGCCGATAAATAACGAGTATACGATTGATTGTTTCAACTGTTCAATGCCGATAAACAATATTGGCATTAAAAAAGCTAACAGCGCCAATGCCGCACCGTGTTTAAGTACGAAACGACTGACTAATACCGCTCTGTATTCAGAAAAATATTGAATGAGTTCTGGGCGTTGTGGCCAAAGGTTTACGTATAGACGCCCTTGTCTCACTTGCTCTAATAAGGTTTGCTGCATGATTTCTATTCTATAAGAGTAACACTATAAAGATAACACATATCTGAATAATAATTTGAAAATATATACATTGAAAACGTTACAAAATTTATCTAATAATTTTTATTGAGAGAAAATCAGCTAGTTATAGTCGCTAAAAAGATCATTTTATCACTCTATTCTGAGATAATTAATAAGAGTTAATATACATTAATAGCCTTTAAATGAGTATTTCATTACTAACAGCAAATATAACAAGCTGTACAAATAACAACCAACATCAAGCAAAGGTTACTTTTCGAACAGGTTTATTTTATTCAATAAATACATGGCGTTACAACTATAGTAAAAGCTTATACACACAATTACCCACACCTTCTGTGGATAATCATTTATAGGTTATTAAATAAAGTTTGTCTATATTCATCATTTAAGCGTTAATTATTGCTAGTTATGCAATAAATATTAAGATATAGCTAAATTTTATTGATTATCACTTTACTTTTTATACCAATAGTAAGTCCGCTGCGGTATAGTAAAGTCAATCTATAAAGCACCAATGAAACGTTAATGACCAAGCAAACTCTGCAAATATTAGATGAGTTATTTACCATTCACAGCTTCACTCCCGAAAGTGAGGTACCAAGCAATGTCTTTTCTGCGAAAGTGTATTTTATTAGTAAAACTTATGACGAACTATCAATTGTTGTACCTGAAAATATTCATTTGGACAGTCTAGAAAGCGAATCAAACTGGCGCGCGCTGGAAGTATTGGGTCCTTTGGGGTTTTCATTAACAGGAATTTTATCAAATATTGCCGGCGTATTAGCTGAAAAAGAAATTAGTATTTTTGCCATATCTACTTTTGATACTGATTACATCTTGGTAAAACAAGAAAGACTAAAAAAAGCAGTAAATTCTTTAAGAGCAAATGATTACCTTATAATTAATGATTAGCCAATTTAATACTGAAATTTAGAACAAATAATTAAGAGAACAATAATGACAATTCTTTATGGTATCCATAATTGCGATACGGTTAAAAAAGCCAAATCATGGTTAGATAAAAACAATATAAGCTATCAATTTCATGACTTAAGAAAAGATGGCTTAGATGAAACATTGTTAGACAGCATTGCTGCTAAATCGACTTGGGATTTATTAATCAACAAACGCAGCACAACTTTTCGTAGTTTAAGTGATGAAGTAAAGAATAATTTAACCGCTGATATAGCTAAGAAAACGGTTTTAGAACAACCGACCTTACTAAAACGACCGCTCTTAGAAATTAATGCCCAATTGCATTTAGGCTTTAAACCAGCTCAATATGAAGAGATTTTTATCAATGACTAATACATCAGCAGTGATCGAATTAACTAAAGATTTAATTTCAAGAAAATCAGTAACGCCTTTAGATGAAGGTTGTCAGGAATTAATGGCCAAAAGGCTAACTGCTGCTGGTTTTAACAATGAATCTATGGTGTTTGAAGATACCACCAACATGTGGGCAAGACGCGGTACTGAGCACCCGGTGTTTTGTTTTGCCGGTCATACCGATGTTGTACCAGCGGGACCGGATTCAAAATGGCACACCCCTGCTTTTGAGCCAACAATAAAAGATGGTTGGTTATATGGTCGTGGCGCTGCCGATATGAAAGGCTCTCTTGCAGCAATGATCGTTGCCACTGAACGTTTTGTAAAAGATTACCCGGATCATAAAGGCTCTATTGCTTATTTAATAACATCTGATGAAGAAGGCCCATTTATTAATGGTACAACTCGAGTCATTGATACTTTAGAAGCGCGTAATGAAAAAATTGATTGGTGTATTGTTGGTGAACCATCTAGTACAGACAAAGCCGGTGATATAGTTAAAAATGGCCGTAGGGGCTCAATTACTGGTGACTTAATTGTTCATGGTATTCAAGGCCATGTCGCCTACCCGCATTTAGTTAAAAATCCTATTCACCTGGCAACGCCTGCTTTAACCGAGTTAAGCACTGAGCATTGGGACGATGGTAATCAATATTTTCCACCAACGAGTTTTCAATTATCCAATGTAAACTCAGGTACCGGCGCAACCAATGTAGTACCGGGTGAGTTACATGCTATTTTTAACTTACGTTACAGCACTGAAATTAATGATGATATTATTATTAAGCGAGTAACCGATATTTTAGATAAGCACCAGCTCAACTATGAAATAAAATGGACCTTTAATGGCAAACCGTTCATAACAGGTGAAGGTAAGTTGTTATCTGCTGTGGTTGATTCTATTAAAGAAGCCAATGGCGTAGACTGTACGCCATCTACCGCTGGTGGCACATCAGATGGCCGTTTTATTGCCCCAACAGGTGCACAAGTAGTTGAACTTGGACCTACTAATGCAACCATTCACAAAGTGAATGAAAGTGTAAATTGTCAGGACTTAGAAGACTTAGTCGAAATGTACTACTTGATCATGAAGAAATTATTAACTGATTAGGGCATTATTTAACCTATGCAAGTAACGATATCCAATGCCAGCGTGACAGGCTGTACCGATGAACATATACACTACTTTAATGATAAGTTAGGTGTACATCAGGCAATGGTTATCGCATTTTTAAAGCTGCAACAAGCGGCTTTAAAAAGTGGCTTGAATCTACAAATTGCTAGCGGTTATCGTTCATTTAGCCAGCAACTTGCTATATTTAATGGCAAGTTATCTGGTCAACGTAATGTTTTAGATATTCACAATCAAGTGTTAGACCTTTCGCGCTTAACCAAGATTGAACAAATAACCAGTATTTTACTATTTTCAGCATTGCCTGGGGCCAGTCGTCACCATTGGGGTACAGATATTGATGTATACGACCCAAATCTTCTCAATGATAAACCACTGCAGTTGGAGCCATGGGAATATGAAAAGTCTGGACCACAAGCAAAGTTAAGCAAGTGGCTGGATGAAAATATGCAGGATTTCGGCTTTTATCGGCCCTATGATTTATACCGCGGTGGGGTTGCTGCTGAGCCTTGGCATATTTCGTATCAACCATTAGCGAGTTTATTCGCCGAACAACTAACACTCGATTTACTTAAAAAATGTTTAAATGAAAGTGAAATATTGAATAAATCTGATGTTTTAGCAATGTTAGACATTATCTATAAACGATACATTACCAATGTAGGAACACCTTAATATGGACTCTTGGATTATCATCGCCATTATAGTAGCGGTTATTGCCACAATTATTGGTAATTTATCAATGCTACAAAAAAGTGCTAAACCTATTCGTAAAAAAAGTCTAAACGACTTGCAAGAAACACTTCCTAGAGCGGGCGAACGCAGAGAAGAGGACATTAAGCAACAGCGTGAAAAACGCAGAAATAATCGTTAAGAAAATTTATAAAAATCCGGTATCAAATACAGGATGACTACTTTCGAGTACAGAACACTCTCTTCCAGAGTAAGATGACAGCCTCCTACATAGAACACAACCATCGTCTACAAGATGACAATCGCCAAGTACATTACACAAGCCTCTGCCAGAGCCCCTAAAGTACAGACGATACAGCCACTTTTTGTTCATCGGTAAAAACACAATTTCTTACACTCTGCTTTTCAGTTATAACCGTATGAAAAATATGGATTTTTAACATTTTGTTAACATTTAGTTATATTTGCTAACATATTGTAAATTTAACTAACATCTCAAAGCATTTAAAATATACCTAAATTAATAAAAAATCTAACATACTGAAAAATAACAACTTAAATCTTTATTTTAGAGTTGGCACACTCAATGCAGTACTAGATTCAGATAAAACGATTTTTGTCGTCCCGTACTTGATACGGGATCTCAATATATAAGGTATAAAGTGATGAAATCTACTCAATTTAAATTAAAAGCAGCTCTTCTGGCAGCAACAATGCTGTCTTCTTCAATGTTTTTAACGGGTTGTAATAATGCCGAAGCCGTGGCCGAAGAAAAGCCAGTCGAAGTAATTGCCATTCCTGTAGAAGTTGCAGTAGTTGAAAGTGGCGATATTAGCTCTAATTATGTAACCACTACCGTATTAGAGCCTAAAGAAGAAGCGGAAGTCATTTCTAAAGCTTCTGGCATTTTAGAAAAACTTTATGTAGAAGAAGGACAGTTTGTTGAGGCAGGAGAGTTACTTGCAGAGATTGAGCCAGAGCGTTTTCAACTAAGAGCAGAAAAAGCCAGAGCTGAGCTTTCAAGCTTGCAATTAGAATTAGCCAGGATTAATAAAGTACATAGCCAAAAGCTAGTAAGTACTGACACGTTAGACAAATTAAAATGGCAATATGAAATAGCAAAATCAAATGTAAAAATTGCCGAGTTAGATTTAAAAGAAACAAAAATAGTGGCCCCAATTTCAGGATATATTTCAAAACGTTATGTAAAAGAAGGCAATCTAGTCGAGCAATACCAAAGCCAAAAGCTGTTTCATATCGTTAAACTACAAGTATTAGAAAGTAAGGTAAATTTACCAGAGCAAGAATTAAGTAAATTGCGCTTAAACCAACCAGCAAAACTTAGTTTTACTGCATTTCCAAATAAACAAGTAATTGCTCATGTTGAGCGTATCAGCCCCGTTGTTGATTCAAATACCGGTACCTTTAGCGTAATACTTAAAGTTGAGAATTCTGACAATACCCTAAAAGCTGGTATGTTTGCCCAAGTTAAGCTTGTTTATGACGTGCATAACAATACTAAGCTTTTACCTAAAAAAGCGCTGATATCTATGGACAACAAACACACGGTATTTACCATTACTGATAATAAAGCTCATAAAACTGTAGTTACTCTGGGTTATGAAGATGAATCATTTGTTGAGATCATTGATGGTTTGGCCCTAGATGCACAAGTAGTAACTACCGGTCAAAACAACTTAAAAGATCAAGCTGTAATTCAAGTCATTGAAGCTATTTAAGCAATTTACTTATACTAATTAAATCAATAAAAACTATAAAAACAGAAATATAGATCAAGGAAATTGCTATGAATGTGGTTAATGTTGCGGTTAAAAGGCCGGTAACTGTGTGGATGTTTACGTTTGCTGTATTATTATTTGGTATGGTGAGCTTATCAAAGTTATCAGTAAATTTATTACCTGAACTGTCTTACCCTACGCTAACAATTCGTACCGATTATATCGGCGCAGCGCCAGGTGAAGTTGAACAGTTGGTCACTAAACCTATTGAAGAAGTTGTCGGTATTGTTAAAGGTGTGCGCAATGTCCAATCTATTTCAAAAGCCGGTCAATCAGATGTATTACTCGAATTTGAATGGGGCACCGAAATGGACCTTGCAAGTCTTGAGGTCCGAGAAAAGCTCGATGTTATACGCCTTCCCTTAGACGTTAAAAAGCCATTACTTCTAAGATTTAACCCTAACCTGGATCCGATCATTCGCTTTGCTTTAAAAACCAAACAAAGCAATGAAGACTTTGACCCACAAAAACTTAAATCAATAAGAGATTATGCCGATGAAGAGTTAAAAAGAAAACTTGAGTCTGTAAGCGGCGTTGCTTCAGTCAAGCTTGGCGGCGGTTTAGAGAAAGAGATCCAAGTTTTAATTGACCAACACAAGGTTAGCCAGCTTGGTATCGACAGCCAACTTATTGTCGATCGCTTACAGCAAGAAAATATTAATCAATCAGGCGGTAGGGTAGAAGATGGCACACAAGAGTACTTAGTCCGTACGCTAAACCAATTCAAAAATTTAAATGACATGCGCAATGTGTATATAACCAGTGTAGATGGTAAGCATATTCGTTTATCTGATATTGCCAAGGTGATTGATTCTCACAAAGAACGCACATCAATAACCCGCGTAAATGGCGCTGAAGCAGTAGAAATTGCGTTATATAAAGAAGGTGATGCCAATACTGTTAATGTTGCCAAAAAAGTAGATTATAGAGTAAACCAATTAACTGATGAATTACCCGAGGACTTAGAGCTTGTAAAAGTTTATGACCAATCAAGGTTCATCGCCAATGCCATTAATGAAGTAAAGAGTGCTGCGATTATTGGCGGCTTATTGGCCATGCTGATTTTATTCTTTTTCTTAAAGAATATTTGGGCGACAGTGATCATTTCAATATCAATTCCGGTTTCGGTTATTGCTACATTTAATTTAATGTATGGCAACGATATTAGTCTAAATATCATGAGCTTAGGCGGTATTGCTTTGGCGGTAGGGTTATTAGTAGATAACTCAATTGTTGTTTTAGAAAACATCGCACGACGCAAAGAATTAGCTGAAACTACGGACAGCGCCGCCAATAAAAATGCAGCAGTGCTAGGAACAAAAGAAGTATCTACGGCCATTATGGCTTCTACATTAACCACAATGGCTGTATTCTTCCCATTAGTGTTTGTTGAAGGCATTGCCGGGCAATTATTTAGGGATCAAGCCTTAACGGTTACCTTTGCCCTACTCGCTTCGCTCGTTGTCGCCCTTACCCTTATTCCAATGTTGTCATCGCGAGAATTTAAACCCACGCCGATGAATGATGACTCTACAACCAAACGTCAATTAGCTCCTGACGCAAGTAAATTTCAGCAAGTTAAATACTATCTTGCCACACCAATAATTTGGGTATTCCAAGGCTTGTTTTATTATCTGCCATTACTGATTTCTATGGTATTCACTTTTAGTTTTAGAGGCTTAAAACTAGTATTAAGTAAAGTTTTTCGTCCGCTACTTTGGCTATTTGATAAAGTTTATAATAGCTTAGCCAGTTTATATCAAACGTTACTGGCAATTGCTTTAAACCAGCGAATTGTTGTACTGGTTATCATCATTGCGATGAGCACCTCTGCTATCCCATTAATTAAACAACTTAATGTAGAAGTGATCCCTCCACTAGCTCAAGGTGAGTTTTATGTAGAAATTAGCCAACAACCAGGTACGCCTTTAGATAAAACCGATAATACATTAGCCAAACTTGCCAACGAAGCCGCTACATTGTCGCAAGTTGACCGAACGTATGCTTTAGCAGGAACGGGTAGCTTAATGAATGCCTCGCCGGCTCAGGGTGGTGACTATTGGGGTAGGTTAAATGTGGTACTAAAACAAGGTAGTACTGAAGCTGAAGAACAGTTAGTGATGATTCATTTACGCCAATATTTACAAACAATTCCTGGCATACAAATGAAGTTTTCCAGCCCAGAGCTATTTAGCTTTAAACCGCCAATTGAAGTTGAACTTGCCGGGTTTGATTTAGATTTGCTTAAACGTTATAGCGATAAAATTAGTAACAAGCTAAATGATAACAAACGCTTTATCGACGTTAAAACATCCTTGCAAAATGGTCACCCTGAAATTAAAGTATTTTTCGATCATCAACGATTAGCCCAACTTGGTTTAACTGCGCCACAAGTAGCAAAGTTATTAGCAACCAAAGTTGGTGGCTCGATTGCCAGTCAATATTCTCTTAAAGATAAAAAAATAGATATTTTAGTACGCGCCGATGAAGCAAGTAGAGATTCAGTTAACGATATTAAGCAAATTATTATTAATCCACAAAGTGATAAAGCGATCCCGCTGTCAGCGGTCGCTGATGTAAGGTTGTCTGTAGGACCAAGTGAAATCACTCGTATCAGCCAGCAACGGGCGGCGGTTATTTCTGCTAACTTTGCTTTTGGTGATATCAGTGGTGCGGTAACCGATGTACAAACTATTATTGATGACTTAAATATACCTTTAAATGTTAGCGCTAAAATTACCGGCCAAAATGAAGAAATGGACGTATCTTTTACATCACTGGTTTACGCCTTATTACTGGCAGTATTTTTAGTGTATTTAGTCATGGCTTCACAATTTGAATCTTTATTACATCCTTTACTGATTTTATTCACGGTACCATTAGCTGCGGCAGGATCTATATATGGTCTCTTTATTACCAGCACACCTTTGAGTGTCATTGTTTTTATCGGTTTGATCATGCTTGCCGGCATCGTCGTGAACAACGCCATTGTATTAGTCGATCGCATTAACCAATTGCGAGAATCAGGTATGGCTAAAGGTGATGCGATTATGACTTCAGCGACTTCTCGCTTACGTCCAATTGTGATGACCACGTTAACCACAACCCTTGGTTTACTGCCATTAGCAATAAGTGTTGGTGAAGGCGCTGAAATTAGAGCGCCAATGGCCATCACGGTAATCTTTGGTTTGTTATTTGCCACTCTGTTAACACTGTTTTTCATCCCTGTGTTGTACAGTTTATTTGATCGTAAGCGTTTTGGAGAAGCCAATGCCTAGTTCAAATCAACAAGAAACATTACAACAGGATAATTCAGCGCCGACCAATAACAAAGAAACCGTTGGCGCAACTCTGGCAAGCTTTGCTTTAAAACGTCCAGTTACCGTGATCATGATATTTCTATCTTTATTACTTACCGGTATTGTATCTAGTCGCTTGCTACCTTTGGAAAAGTTTCCGGGTATTGATATACCACAACTTTGGATTAATGTGCCCTACCCTGATGCTTCGCCAGCTGAAGTTGAACGTTTGATCACTCGCCCAATTGAAGAGTCTTTAGCAACAATATCAGCCATTAAAAGTATGCGTTCTACCTCACATGAAGGCGGTGCTGATATTCAATTAGAATTTGATTGGGAAGAAAACATCAATGCCAAAAGTATTGAAGCACGCGAAAATGTCGACGCCATTCGCCATTTACTACCGCGCGATGTAGAACGAGTTTTAGTATACCAGTTCAATACTAACGACATGCCTATTTTTCAACTTAGGATCTCATCAGAACAAGATTTATCAATGGCTTATGATTTGCTTGATCGAAACTTAAAACGGCCATTAGAACGTGTACAGGGCGTAAGTAAAGTTGAATTATACGGTGTTGATAAACGCCAAATAAGCATTCGCTTAGACCCTGACAAATTAGTCGCTTTGCATATTGATAGAGCGCTGCTTGTCAAAAACCTAAATGAAAATAATTTTTCCATGGCAGCCGGTCACTTTTATGACAACGGTGAGAAGGTCATGGTAAACCCTGTTGGCGAGTACCGCAGTATTGATGAAATTAAAAATTTAATTGTACAAGATAACATTCGTTTAAAAGATATTGCCAGTGTTGAAATGACTCTGCCTATTCCCTGGGAAGGGAGGCACTTAGATCAAACCTACGCGATAGGTATGAATATACTAAAAGAATCAAATGCCAATTTGGTTGATGTATCAAAACAGGTGTTAAAAGTTATTGAGCAAGTGAATGAAAACCCACAATTTAATGGCATTAATCTTTACATTATGGATGATACCGCAAAAGGTGTAACTGATTCGCTGTCTGATTTATTAAACGCTGGAATGCTTGGTGCCCTACTGTCTGTTGGTGTGCTGTATTTATTCTTGCGCCACTTTGTTACCACCATGATTGTCGTACTCTCTGTACCAGTTTCAATTTGCATTACCTTAGGGGTCATGTACTTTGCTGGCTATAGTTTGAATATTTTATCAATGATGGGCTTATTGTTAGCGGTTGGTATGCTGGTGGATAACTCTGTAGTAATAACGGAATCAATTTTTCAGGAAAAGCAAAAAACAACAGACATTGTCGAAGCAACAAAGAAAGGTGTTAATAAAGTATCTCTTGCCGTAATTGCCGGAACAGCAACTACGATGATCGTATTTTTGCCAAATATTGTTGGTACTAAAATCGATATCACCATATTCTTAGAACATGTTGCTATTGCTATTTGTATCTCGTTATTTGCATCATTATTGATCGCGCAAACACTAATTCCGCTACTTACCAGTAAAATAAAATCACAAACAAAACCAAATCAAAATAAAGCTAAAGCCAGCCGGTTTGAGCACTTTTACTTAAAAAGCCTCCGCTGGACCCATCACCATAAAATAGCGACGTCTATTATAGCCTTGCTTATTTTATTTAGTGTTGCTATTCCCATGCAGTTTGTTACCGGGGATGAAGAGCAAAACTTTAGTGATAATCGCTTATTTATTAGCTGGGAATTAAATGATCAATTTAATTACGACACCGCTGAAAAAATCATTAACAAAATGGAAACCTATCTTTATAGCAACAAAGAAGAGTTTCTAATTGACTCAGTGTACAGCTATTACGCAAGTCACAGCTTACAAACAACATTGATTTTACACGATGGTGAATTACCGATTTCAATGAATGAATTAAAAGAGAGAATTCGTGAAAACCTACCAAAGTTTGTTCGAGCGACTCCCCGCTTCGGTTTTGATCAGGGCAATGGCGGCGGCGTACAAATAAGTTTAACCGGCATATCTACCGACGTACTAATTGAATTGAAAAATAACCTGATCCCGTTAATTGAACATATTGACGGCATTACCGATGTAACGTCTGATATCAAAGGTCAGAAAAAAGAAATGCAGATCAGCGTCGATAGAACCGCAGCATTTCGCCATGGCTTAAGCACGCAAGATGTTTCTAGTGCAATTTCTTTGGCACTTCGCGGTCAGCCGCTTAGAACGTATCGTCATGGTGACAGCGGTGAACTAGATATTTGGCTTAATTATGATTTAAAAGTGAAAAAATCAATAGATGAATTGAAGAAGCTGCCGGTAATAGAACATAACGGCAAAACGATCACTCTTGATAATGTCGCGACAATGACGATTAAACCAAGATTAAGTGAAATTCGCCGTTACAATCGACAAACCGCAATAACCATTCAAGCCAATTTAGATGATATCACTCTAGACGAAGCAAAAGAAAAACTTGAAGCAACCCTTTCAACCATTACTTTACCATCAGGCTATAACTACAACCTGGATGGCAGCTTTGTTCGCCAAGATGAAACCGAAGATGTCATGGCAACAAACATGATCCTTGCTGTTTGCATGATTTATATTGTTATGGCGGCGCTGTTTGAAAGTTTGCTACTACCTACAGCTGTGATCACTTCACTATTATTCTCTTTTGTCGGTGTATTTTGGGCGTTCTTAATAACCGGCAGTTCGATGTCGGTCATGGGGATGATAGGCATGCTCATTCTGATGGGGATAGTGGTTAACAATGGTATTGTACTGGTTGACCGGATTAATCAGCTTATTGAAAAAGGGGATGAAATAGAAGCTGCAGTAATGCAAGGTTGTAAAGACAGACTTCGCCCTATTTTAATGACCGTTTCAACCACAATTCTAGGTTTGATCCCATTGGCATTAGGTAATACTCAAGTTGGTGGTGATGGCCCAACTTACGCACCAATGGCAATTGCCATAATTGGCGGCCTTACATTTTCAACGATAACCAGTTTATACCTAGTACCGCTTGCCTATGTTTTATTACTTCGCCTAAAAGCGTATACCTCAAAATTAGTTGGCAATTCAAAAAATATCGTCAGTAAAGTAATCAAGGCATAAATAAACACGTTAAAACTCGGGTCAGAGTCAGGTTAAAACTATGAAATTAATTTGACTCTGACCCTAGTTTTTTTTGTATAATAATGCGTTTTTTATTTATCGATTATTACAGTGGTTTTAAATGTCTGATTATCAATTACGTTTTGGTGGTATTGAGCGCTTATATGGCGTTGATGGTGCTAAACATATCCAACAAGCACACTTTTGCGTTATTGGCATTGGTGGTGTTGGATCTTGGGCCGCAGAGGCTCTTGCTCGAAATGGTATCGGTCAAATTACCTTAATTGATCTTGACGATATTTGTATCACTAATACCAATCGACAAATTCATGCTTTAGCTGACACCATAGGTGAAGGTAAAGTAGAGGTGATGAGCGAACGCATAAAACAGATCAACCCCGAGTGTGTGGTTAATGAAGTTGAAGATTTTATTACTCAAGAAAATTTGTTTGAGTTAATCACCAATCAGTTCGATTACGTAATTGATGCTATTGATTCAGTGAAGGTAAAAACCTCTTTAATCGCTCACTGTAAGCGTAATAAGCTGCCAATGATCACTGTTGGTGGAGCCGGTGGACAAATAGACCCAACCAAAATTGAAATTGCCGATTTAAGTAAAACCTACCAAGACCCGCTGTTAGCGAAAGTTAAAAATCAATTACGCCGCGACTTTAATTTTCCTAAAAACGTAAAACGAAAATTCGGCATTGATGCGGTATTTTCAACAGAGCAGTTAATGTACCCCACCAGCGAGGGTGGCGTTTGCCATGCTAAGCAAAATACTGATGGCGCCATGCGTTTAGATTGTAGTGGCGGTTTTGGTGCGGCCACTCATGTTACTGCCAGCTTTGCTTTTTTTGCTGTAGGTAAAGCGATGACTAAATATTTAGCAAAAAAGCAACGATAACCTACACCGGGTAGCGTAGCTGCGTAATCGAAACTAAAATTTAATACGAGAATGCTAGAAACGAGAGACGAAGAGCTTCTGGCCCCGAAATAATGCGAGAATTGATTCACGCCAACCAAATTAATGCCAACTAGCTTAAAACACCAGGTTGGTCTGAATTTATTCAGATGTTATAAAAAAGGCTGCAAATGCAGCCTTTTCAACAAGATAACAATATCAACTAACCGTTGTTAGCTTCTTCAACGCGGTTTTTTAATTTTTGCCCCGGTCTAAAAGTTACAACTTTACGTGCAGAAATTGGGATATCTTCACCTGTTTTAGGGTTTCGCCCTGGTCGTTCATTTTTAACGCGCAAATCAAAATTACCAAAACCTGATAATTTAACCTGCTCGCCACCTTCTAAACTTCCTCTGATCTCTTCAAAAAACTCTTCTACCAGTAATTTGGCATCTCGTTTACTTAAACCGAGTTCTTCATATAAGTGTTCTGATACTTCTGCTTTGGTTAGCGCCATGTTTTTAATCTCTCAGTGATGCGTCAAGTTCGCTTTTTAATGCATCGACCACAGTATTTACAACTTCCGAGATATCCTTGTCTTCAAGTGTTCTCTCGTTATCTTGCAATGTTAATGCTATTGCCAGACTCTTAAAACCGGGTTCGATACCTTTACCTTGGTATACATCAAATAATTCTAGGCTAACTAAATGATTTGTGCCAACCTTTTCAATGAGTTGTAGCACTTTTTTTGCATTTATTTCATTTTTCACTACTACAGCGATGTCTCTTCGGTTCGCAGGGAACTTAGAAATGGCACTAGCTTGCGGTATTTTTTGCTGCAAAATTTCACTTTGTAATAACTCAAACGCTAAAGTTCGACCATTTAAGCCAAGTTTACGTTCAAGCTCAGGGTGAATTGTACCAACATAACCAACTAACACTTCGCCACGGTAAATTGCCGCTGTTTGTCCTGGGTGTAGTGCCGGGATGTCTGCAGCTTTAAACTCATAGGCATTAGCATTTGCAGTTAACGCAAGTAACGCTTCCACATCGCCTTTGGCATCAAAGAAGTCTACCGCGGCTTTTTCTAAATTCCAATGTTCACCGGTTTTTAGGCCAGTGATCACACCAGAAATCATAGCCTGTTGGCGTACACCGTTTTCAGCATTGCTGTCAGGAACAAATCGTAAGCCACACTCAAATAAACGTACACGACTCTGTTGACGATTTTGATTGTTTACTACAGATTGAATTAAGCCAGTCCATAAACTTAAACGCATTACTGACATTTCAGAAGAGATTGGATGTGGTAAGGTCATTACCTCTTCTTCAGGATGTAACAATGATTGAACTTTTGGATCAACAAATGAATAAGTAATTGCTTCTTGGTAACCTCGAGTTACAAGAGTATTTCGGAATTTGGCAATATTCAGTTTTGCTTCTTTATGGCTACGCATTTTAAGCTTAGCGGTAGGAGAAACATTAGGAATATTGTTGTATCCATATACACGGGCAACTTCTTCCGTTAAATCTTCTTCAATTGAGATATCAAAACGATAAGCAGGAACGGTTGCTGTCCAAACATCATCGTTAAATTCAACCGTTAAACCTAAACGAGTAAGAATTTCAGTCACTTGTTCAGTTTCTATATGAATACCGATACGTGAATCTAATTTCTTACGACGTAATGTAACCGCACGCGGCGCAGGAATATGTTCTTCACTAATACCTTCAACTACAGGACCAGCTTCACCACCAACAATATCTAATAATAATGCAGTTGCACGTTCAATAGCTTGACGCTGTAATTGTGGGTCAACACCACGCTCATAACGATGAGATGCATCAGTGTGTAAGCCGTATTGACGAGCTTTACCTAAAATAGCAAGTGGTGCGAAGAACGCACTTTCTAATAAAATATCAGTAGTGGTTTCAGTTACACCTGAATCTTGACCACCAAAAATACCCGCCATAGCTAACGCTTTGCTGTTATCGGCAATCACTAATGTTTCTTTAGAAAGTTTGACATCAACGCCATCTAACAAGGTTAATTCTTCATTTTCATCAGCAAAACGAACATTGATTGCGCCGTCAATTTTAGCTAAATCAAATGCGTGCATTGGATGACCAAGCTCTAACAGTACAAAGTTAGTCACGTCTACAACAGGGTCGATTGCTCGCACGCCACAACGGCGAAGTTTTTCAACCATCCAAAGAGGCGTAACCGCTTGCGCATCAATATTTTTAATAACACGAGCTAAATAACGAGGACAAGCTTGCCCTGCAACTATATTCACGTCTATGGCATCTGTAATTGTTGCTGCTTGCTCTGTAATTTCTACTTCAGTAACAGCAATATTGTTTAGTACGCCAACTTCGCGGGCAATGCCCTTTATACCTAAGCAGTCACCACGGTTTGCGGTTAAATCAACATCGATTGTTACATCGTTTAACTTTAAGTATTCACGAATACAGGTGCCAATTGGCGCGTCCACTGGCAATTCAAGAATGCCATCAGAGCTTTCCGCTAAACCAATTTCAGATTCACTACAAAGCATACCGTGTGATGGTACGCCGCGTAGTTTGGCTTTTTTAATTTTAAAATTACCAGGCAGTACTGCACCAACTTTAGCAACAGCGACTTTAAGGCCTAAGCGACAATTTTTAGCACCACAAACGATATCAACAACTTCATTACCAACATTTACTTTGGTCACTTGCAATTTGTCTGCATCAGGATGTTGCCCGCATTCAACAACTTCACCAACAACAACGTTGGTAAATTCACCGGCAACAGGGTCAACGCCGTCTACTTCCAGGCCAGCCATGGTAATTTGATGAGCTAACTCATCTGAAGATATCGCAGGATTTACCCACTCACGTAACCAAGATTCACTAAATTTCATTTTATGGCTTTCCTACTTGAACTGTTTTAAGAAGCGAAGATCATTTTCAAAGAATGAACGTAAGTCATTAACGCCGTAACGTAACATGCTTAAACGCTCAACCCCCATACCAAAAGCAAAACCGGTATAAACTTCAGGATCAATACCAACACTGCGTAAAACATTAGGGTGAACCATGCCACAACCTAATACTTCCAGCCATTTACCGTTTTTGCCCATAACATCAACTTCAGCTGAAGGCTCAGTGAACGGAAAATAAGAAGGACGGAAGCGAATTTCTAAGTCTTCTTCAAAAAAGTTATGTAAGAAGTCATGTAAAATACCCTTTAAATGAGTAAAGCTAACATCTTTATCAACCATTAAACCTTCAACTTGGTGAAACATTGGCGTGTGGGTTTGGTCATAATCGTTACGATATACACGGCCAGGAGAGATAATACGCAATGGCGGTTTTTCAGTTTCCATGGTACGAATTTGTACACCAGATGTTTGCGTACGCAATACTAATTTAGGATTAAAGTAGAACGTATCGTGATCAGCACGAGCAGGGTGATGATCAGGAATATTTAATGCATCAAAGTTATGAAAATCATCTTCAATTTCAGGACCGGCTTTTACTTCAAAACCTAATTCCCCAAAAAAGCTTTCTATACGTTCGATAGTTCGCGTTACCGGGTGTAAACCACCATGTTCGATAGTATTACCAGGAAGAGTAACATCAATAGACTCAGCAGCTAATTTTTGCTTAATTTGTTCACTACGTAAAAGCTCACCTTTTAAGTGAATAGCTTTTTGTACTTGTTGTTTAGCTACGTTTATTAACTGACCCGCTTTAGGACGTTCTTCAGCACTTAATTTACCTAAGCCTTTTAATTGCTCAGTTAATTTGCCTTTTTTACCTAAAAACTCAACTCTTATTTGGTCGAGTGCAGCTGGATCGGCTGCGCTTGCTACGGCTTGTTCTGCCTGCAAGATAATGTCATCTAAATTCATGTTCCCTCGCGCGAGTTATCTATCGCTGTTGAGTATCGTTAATTGTGGACACAAAGGCCCTAAAATAGAAAAGCGGTAATTTTACACGAAAATTACCGCTAACATAGAAAAAATAAGCATTTTTTTGTAATTTTTACCGAGAATGTACCTTATCTAAATAAAACCGACTCTTTATTAAACCAATAAACGCAAAAAAGTATTGAAATAAAAGCGAAAACTCCGGTTGAAGCAAAGATTGGGATCAGTAAACTATAATCAATTGTGCCTTTGAGTAATTCTTTAATTGCTAATGCGACATTAGATATCGGAACTATCGCCCAGGTTGCATTAAGGCTAATACCGGGCGTCATACCAACAATAACTGGAAATATCACAAAAATTGACAATGGCCCCATATAATTTTGCGCTTCTTTATAACTGCTGGCGTATATAGAAATGGCCAATAAGGTTGCCGAAAATATGGCCGCCACAGGTACTAAAAGCAGCACAATCAAGCCATAATCTAACCAACCAACAGATGAAAGTATTTCAGAAACTTCTTGCACATCGAATAGTTGCCCAACAATAAACGACCAAAAGATCATACTAAAAATGGTTATCAGCGCTGTCATAACAGCCGTGGTCAAAATACATAAGAACTTGCCAATGACCAGCGAAAATCGTGATATGGGTGTAAGTAGCAAGGTTTCAATGGTGCCTCGTTCCTTTTCACCTGCGCCTAAATCAATTGCTGGGTACATAGCACCGGTTAAACACAAAGGGATGAGTAAATAAGGGATAAAACCACCTAACTGTTCACCAAAGCTTTCACGTTCATCGGCGGTATCAATTTCTTCAAACTTTATCGGCTTTTTAAACACCTCAAATTGTGATTCATCGAAACCTAAGTTAATCAACATCTCTTTTTGCAACGTTTCGCTAAAGGTGGCTAAAGCCTCTTCTACTTTACGTTTAGTGCCGCCGATTATATTGGAGCCATTAAAATATATCTTCCACACTGATGGCTCTGAATTATTAAATTGCGCTTTAAAGTCTTTGTTGAGCACAATAACTAGATCTAACTCGTCAGCTTTTATTTTTTCTATAATATCGTCTTCGTTTTCTACTTCAATTTTCATTGATTTAAAATCATTATGATAAAACAATGCGGTCGCAAATTCAGGGGCTACGCTTTCATTAACCAACACATAGCGGATCATTTTTTCTTGTTCGGTAATGGCTGCTTTGGTGCCTAAAAAGCCCATTACACCAAACACCACAGGGAAAATTACCATTGGCAAGGCGATGATAAAAAATAGGGTCTTTCTATCGCGTAATAACTCAATTAGTTCTTTAATGAATACTTGCCACATACTATTGTGCTCCCTTTAAAACATTCATAAAGGCTTTGCGTAAATCAAGATCACTTGCTTGTTGCTGGAAATTACCCACACTGTCATCAAAACAACTAACCCCCTGATAAATGACAGAAACCCTATCGGCAAGTAACGCAATTTCATCAAGGTGATGGGTTGAAAAAATAACTGCAGTCCCCTGCTGTTTCATCAATTGGACAAACTCCATTATGGTTTCTGTCGCCATAATATCTAGGCCAGTCGTCGGCTCATCAAGTACTAAAACTTCAGGGTTATGTATTACCGCACGAGCTATTGATACCTTTTGCTGCATGCCTGTAGATAAGTGTTCTACCCGTCTGTCTAAATAACTGGTTATGGCTAAACTTTCATAAATTTCATCTGCGTCATTTTTTAAGAACTCATCAGTCACACCATGTAATTTAGCAAAAAACTCTATATTCTCCCTAGCTGTTAATCGCCCATACAAACCAGTTTTACCCGATAAAAAGCCAATTTTTTGCTTAGCAATTTTAGGGTTTTTCACCACATCAACGTAACTCACATTAATGATACCTGAGTCAGGTTTAAGTGCCGTAGACAAAATTCTCAGGGCCGTAGTTTTGCCTGCGCCATTAGGTCCAAGTAACCCTAACACTTCGCCTTTGTCGCAATGAAAGCTGACATCTTTTAGTGCATGAAATTGATTGCCCTGCTCGCGTGGATCTTTACTTTGGCCATTATTTTTTTTCTTATGAGCTTTTATTGGAAATGCTTTACTCAGATTTTCAACTGATATCATTAAAATCCCTTTGAGTTATCTGAAATGGGGAAGAGAGCTTTCATTAAGTGTAACTGCCATTTATAACAAAGCAATATATCGGCTACATATTTTAACTGTTTGTAACAACTTCTTTATTTTGTGCTTCACAAGGGTTAGATTACATTGTCTTAATTTAATAATAGTTCTAACCTTATGAAAACAAAATCTAAATTAATTAGTCTTTTCAGTGCATTAACTGTGACTTTAACAAGTACGGTAGGCGCAAAAACATTCGAACAGGCATATCACGAAATTTCTGCAGATAAATTACATGAGCATGTAAAGATTATCGCTTCTGATGAATTTGAAGGAAGATTACCTACCACTAACGGTGAGAAAAAAGTACTCGATTACCTGACTACACAATTTAAAAACAATGGCTGGAAACCCGGTAATAACGGCAGTTATTTACAAGCAGTTGAGTTATCAGAAATAACCGCCGGCGATGACACCAACCTTACCATTAAAGGTAAAGGTAAAACTAACAAGTTAAATTACTTAACCGAAATGGTTTTAGGAACATCACGTGTTAGCGAGTTAGAAACAATAACCGATTCAGAAATTGTTTTTGTCGGTTATGGCATTAATGCACCGGAATATAAGTGGAATGATTATGAAGGAATCGATGTAAAAGGCAAAACTGTAGTAATGTTGGTGAACGATCCTGGCTTTGCATCAGAAATACCAAGCCTTTTTACCGGTTCGGCAATGACTTATTATGGTCGCTGGACTTATAAATATGAAGAAGCAAGTCGACAAGGTGCGGCTGCGGCAATCATAGTTCATGAAACTGCACCTGCATCATATGGATGGTCAGTTGTAAAAAATGGTTGGTCTGGCCCACAATATAAATTATATGCCGAAGATGGTAATAAAAGCAGAGTACAAATTGAAGGTTGGTTAACCACTCAAAGTACTCATGAATTATTCGCGCAAGCAGGTTTAGAATTTAACACTTATAAAAATAAAGCCATGCTTGGACCTATCAATAAATCATTAGGTTTAACGGCTACTGCTTCAGTAAAAAGTACCATTAAGCGCTCTACGTCTCATAACTTTATTGCAACGCTGCCAGGTAGCGTTACACCTGAAGAACACTTATTATTAACTGGCCATTGGGACCATATGGGCAGTGATGACAGTTTAAAAGGTGATAAGGTTTATAATGGAGCTCATGATAACGCCACAGGTATTGCCGGTATAATTGAAATATCTCGAGCTGTTGCCAGTTTAGACACAGCACCTAAGCGCTCTATTACCGTAATTGCCACGACAGCGGAAGAGCAAGGTTTATTAGGCTCTAAATATTATGCTGAAAATCCAATTTTTCCATTAGCCAAAACGGTTGGTGTACTAAACTTAGACAGTTTAAACATTCTTGGAAAAACAAAAGATTTAGTGGTGAACGGCTTAGGAAAGTCTGAAATGGAAAACTATCTTAAAGTCGCGGCGAAAAAACAAAATAGAATATTGGTAAAAGAAACCAACCCAGCGGCCGGTAGTTACTATCGCTCTGATCATTTTAATTTTGCTAAAGTTGGTGTTCCTGCTTTATACGCTGGTGGCGGTGGTAAGCCAGTGGATGCAAAAACGGCAGAATATCGTAAGAAAACTTTACCAATAATGCGCAGCTGTTATCACCAGCTATGTGATGAATATAATCCTGACTGGGACTTTTCAGGCGCAAGGCAAGATTTACAGGTTACTTTTGATGTACTTTATCAAGTAGCTGATTCAAAAGATTGGCCACAGTGGTCTAAATCAAGCGAGTTTCAACGTTAATAACTTGTAAATAATTAGTTTTTGAATAAATTTGAATAAATATTCTAATTTAGATGAAATTGCTATTGATTTTTAATAGCAAATATAAGATTCTCAGGGGCCGCGATGTAATAAAGTTTACATTGCGGCCTTTTCTTTTATAAGAGTTAAGTTCAACATAGCCATTTATTACTCTGTTGTTGCCTTAAAAATTTTTATAAAGGTTTATTATTTCGATTTTGATTTTGTGAGGAAGCATATTTTATGTGTTCAATTTTTTGTATTCTGGACATCAAGTCTGATGCCAGCGCGTTACGAGGGCAAGCCATAGAGCACTCTCGTTTATTAAGACACCGAGGGCCAGATTGGTCTGGAGTTTATTCAAATGACAATGCTATTTTAGTGCACGAGCGCTTAGCGATTGTTGATACCGAAAATGGCGCACAACCTTTATATAATCAAAATCGAAATAATGTGTTAGCTGTTAATGGCGAGATCTACAATCATAAGAACCTTGAAGCTAATTTAAACGTTGATTATGCATTCCAAACTAAATCTGACTGTGAAGTGATTTTACCTTTATACGAAGAGTTTGGTGTTAACTTTATCGATAAATTGCAAGGCATGTTTGCTTTTTGTTTATATAACCAAGAAGACAACAGTTATTTAATTGCTCGTGATCACATGGGGATTATTCCTTTATACATGGGCCATGATGAACATGGTAACCTTGTTATCGCCTCTGAAATGAAAGCGCTAATGCCTATTTGTAAAACAGTAAGTGAGTTTCCTCCGGGACATTACTTAGACAGCAATGATGGCGAAATCAAACAGTACTACAAGCGTGATTGGACTGAATATGATGCCATTAAAGATAACACTACTGATATTGCTGAATTAAGAACATCTTTAGAAGATTCAGTAAAAGCTCATTTAATGACAGACGTACCTTACGGGGTGCTATTATCAGGTGGTTTAGATTCATCATTAATATCATCTATCACCCAAAAGTTTTCAGCTCGCCGTGTTGAAGAAAACGATTTATCTGAAGCTTGGTGGCCAAAAGTTCATTCATTTGCCTGTGGTTTAGAAGGCAGCCCCGATTTAATTGCCGCGCAAAAAGTGGCTGATTCAATTGGTACTATTCACCATAGTATTACCTTTACTGTTCAAGATGGTATTGATGCCTTAAAAGAAGTGATTTATCACATTGAAACCTACGATGTAACGACAATACGTGCATCAACACCTATGTGCTTGATGGCTCGTAAAATTAAAGCTATGGGCATTAAAATGGTGTTGTCTGGCGAAGGTGCAGATGAAATTTTTGGCGGTTACTTATACTTCCATAAAGCGCCAAATGCTAAAGAATTCCATGAAGAGTTAGTACGCAAGTTAGATAAGCTACATATGTTTGACTGCTTACGTGCCAACAAGTCAATGTCGGCTTGGGGAATTGAAGCTCGTGTACCATTTTTAGATAAAGAGTTTATGGATGTGGCAATGCGTATCAATCCAGAAGACAAAATGTGTAAAGATGGCAAAATTGAAAAGCACGTACTTCGTGAAGCGTTTGAAGGCTACTTGCCAGAAGAAATTTTATGGCGTCAAAAAGAACAATTTTCTGATGGCGTTGGTTACTCTTGGATTGACAGTTTAAAAGAGCATGTTGAGGAACAAGTATCTGATCAGCAATTAGCGAATGCAGAATTTAAATTCCCGCATAACACACCAGATACTAAAGAAGCGTACTTCTACCGCACAATATTTGAAGAGCACTTCCCGTTAGCATCAGCTGCAGAATGTGTTCCAGGTGGTAAGTCAGTAGCCTGTTCAACAGAAGCGGCACTGGCATGGGATGAAAGCTTTAAAAACATGGCAGATCCTTCTGGCCGTGCTGTACAAGCGGTTCATAACGAAAGTTACTAGTAGCCCATTCAATAGGCTCACTTTAAAAAGGCTATAGATGATATCTATAGCCTTTTTTACGTCCGAATGAATTCGGACCAACCATGGAAATTAACCGGATATAAACGCCGGTTGGCGTGAATTTTAAATCATGGATGATTTAACTTAGAATTGCCAAGGATGGTATAAATTCTGTATTCACGCGTAATGGCGAAGCCAAAGGTGAATAGCTTAAGCAAAATTTCCAACAGGAACATTTTCAGTTGCAGATGTTAAGTTTGCGATGTACTTATGCAAGTATTCAGAATCTTTTCCTACCCCGCCAAGAGTGGCTGACCCTCGTGTATGCATCCAAGGTAAACCAATAAAATACAACCCTTGAACAGCAGATACACCACGATAGTTTTCAGGGTAACCTTGCTCATCCAGTTTTACATTACCTAACCAAGAAAAGTCAGGCTTATATCCCGTCGCCCAAACGATGTTCTTTATGCTACGCACTTCTGTATCGCTAAAAGTGATTAAATTGGACTCTGCCGAAACAGTTCGGCCAACTTGCTTAACATTATCTCGAGCAAGTAATTTTTTGACATTAGTACCAATAACAGGTTGCATTCGTTTAGCAATTTGTTTGCCTAAGTATGAATGTTTCGACAAAGATAAAACGCCGAGATTTTTAAGCCACCACCATAGCGTTTTGCCTAAAAACGACTGTGGCAATGATGCTAAACTGTTGACGCCAGAGCTGAAGCAAACACGGCCAGTATCGGCAATTTCAGATAAAATTTGTACGCCGGAATCACCGCCGCCAACCACTAGGGTATCGCCTGCTTGTAATTGTTGTGGACTTTTATAGGCTGAGCTATGTATTTGGGTAATATTAGAATCAATATTAGCAGCAAAGCCAGGAATAGAAGGCGTATGAAATGGCCCGGTAGCAACGACTACATTTTTACATTGCAGCTCGCCCAAAGGTGTATCAAGAACATAGTTTTGATTATTCTTATGTAACGCTTGTACCGTAGTTTGAAGCTGTATCGGTAAGTTAAACGTTGATACATATTCAGATAAATAAGCGGCAACATCATACTTAGTCGGATATTCATTAGGGCCCTGATAAGCAAGTCCTGGAAGACCATTGTATTGTTTTGGAGTAAATAGCGTTAATGAATCCCAACGGTTTAACCAAGCACTGCCTATTTCATCACCACTGTCGACAATTAAAAAACGAACGCCTAATTTTTTTAATTGATAGCCCATAGCTAATCCAGCCTGGCTACCACCTACCACAATATAATCGTACATACTTTACCGTTTATTTAGAATTCGAGTGCATGCTAACAAATTTGGCGCTAAATTTGCATTATTGTCATAAAATAAAATAATTTAATCTGGGGTGAAATATGTACAGCCGCAAAAGTTCGTGATTATATGTTTATTTGTAGAGTTATAAGTTTTTATCGGCTTTATGTAGTAATGTACGTTCATTAAAAATCAAATCCGGGAAACAACTTTGATAAACCTCTCACTTAAAATAACAGCATTAACACTTAGCATATCATGCTTGATGTCTTGCTCAGAGCCAACCATCAAGCAAACTGAACAGCCTTTGAATGGTAAACAACTTGCGCAGAAATACATAATTATTGATGGTCACATTGACGTTCCTTACCGACTAGAAAAGCAATGGGATGATGTTACTAAAGCCACTGAAAGTGGCGACTTTGACTATCCAAGGGCAAAATCTGGCGGTCTAAATGCGCCATTTATGTCTATCTATATTCCTGCAGCTTTTGATCTAAGTGGTGGCTCTAAACAACTAGCAGACAAATTAATTGACTCAGTAGAGTCAATAGTCAGTACTGCCCCCGAAAAATTTGCTATCGCTCGTAGTGTCAGCGATGTGCAAAAACATTTTCAGCAAGGTTTAATTTCACTTCCTATGGGCATGGAAAACGGCAGTCCAATTGAAGGTAAAATTGAAAACTTACACCATTTTTATAACCGAGGCGTACGTTACATCACCCTGACACACTCAAAAACAAATCATATCTCAGATTCATCTTATGACCCATTACGCCCAGCGAGTGGTCTTACTGATTTTGGCAAACAGTTAGTATTAGAAATGAATAAAGTTGGCATGATGATAGATGTCTCACATATTTCTGATGATGCGTTTTATCAAGTTATGGACTTAACAGAAGCACCCGTAATTGCTTCTCATTCTTCAGCTCGCAAATTTACCCCTGGATTTGAACGTAATATGGGTGATGATATGCTGCTAAAGTTAAAAGAGAATGGTGGTGTTATTCAGATAAACTTTGGCTCTGGTTTTATCGCACAAGATTCTTTAGAGCACAGAAATACCTACAAAGCAGCGCTGAATGAATTTATGGCAGAAAATACTGTAACCTCTAATAGCGATGAAGTGAAAGTTTTTACCCAAGAATACTTGGCTAACAACCCCTTCCCATTCGCTTCACTTAATGATGTGCTCGATCATTTCGACCACGTTGTAAAGCTTATCGGAATTGATCATGTAGGAATAGGCTCTGATTACGATGGTGTTGGCGATAGTTTACCTGTTGGTTTAAAAGATGTAGCAAGTTACCCTAACTTAATTGATGGCTTACTGCAGCGTGGCTATAGTGAAATGGATATTGAAAAGATCCTTTCGGGTAATGTACTTAGAGTATGGCAAGCCGTTGAAAACTACTCTAATCAACATTGATAGCGTTCACATACCATAATGAAAAACCTATATTTACTACAGGCAAAAACTCTAACTCCTATAAAGCAAATACTGGATGAAGCAAATGCGCCTGTAGCAGATATATATGAAAAAGCATTATTACCCCAAGCAGCATTATTTGATGAAAATATAACAATTTCATGGATTCCATTTCGAAATTTAATGGCAATTATCGAAAGAAAATATCAAGTAAAAGATTTGGGGTTTATTTTAATTGATAAGATTGGAAATACACACTTAGAGCAATATTTAATTTTTATTCAAAAGCACTCTAGCAACCTACTCGATGCGTTAGAATTATTTTGCGATATAAACACCTTCACAGCTAATAATAATGATTTATGGATAGAAACGGATAAAGCCGGTCATTGGTTTTGTTACAATCCAATAGAATATAACAATATAGGTAATAATGTTATTGAACAATATATTCTGGCTTCAATGATTGAAGTAATTCAATATTTAACGCAAAGCTCTTGGACGCCAAAATTTATCGGTTTAACTCGCTCAGATCATCACTACTCTAGTAATAAATACTTAAAAAATGCCCAATTAGCCTACGGGCAGCCTTCAACAAGAATACTAATAGATGAGCAAGTAAAAGAATTAATGCAAACTGGCAGCAAACCGCAAGCAACCTCTATTGCAATAAACAACTTTGCCGCATCAATGGTGGAGCAATTAACCAAGATATTACAGCCCTATTTATATGAGTATTTACCTAGCATTGATGATGCAGTAAAAATTACTGGCTTGAGTAAGCGTAGCCTGCAACGTTACCTAGCCAATGAAGGCATGACCTATCGAAAACTGATTGAATTAATTCGTTTTGAACGATCAAAAAGCTTGCTTGAAAATTCGCTATTAAGCGTAGAGATGATCAGTAAGCAATTGCATTATAGTAATTACCATAATTTCAGCAGAGCCTTCAACCGCTGGGCGAAAATGACTCCGACCAAATATAGAACACCCCACCTTTAAGACTGTAAACAATAACGTAACAAAACTGTATGATTTGTAATCGTTTGTATTGGCGCCAAATGATATAGATGTATTTAACCTTTAGGCATAACATGCCGGCAATTAATTTATAAACATCATCATTTGAAGTGAATCTTCTTAGGACTATAAAATGAAATTTGTAAAATCATTAACTAACCTTGCCCTAGCCGGCCTGCTTACTACGACATCAGTGTTTGCTACTGAAAAAGAAATTTCAGCTGACGAAGCTGCAAAAGAACTTGCTAACCCCAATACCGCATTTGCTAGTTTAACGTTTAAAAATCAATTTAAATCGTATGATGATGGGAGCGAAGTTAAACTAACGTTATTCCAACCATCTTTACCGTTTACAATGGACAGTGGCGACAAAGTTATCTTTCGTCCCGCAGTTCCAATTATTCATGATAACCGTTCTAATGAATCTGGAATTGGTGATATTGGTTTCGATTTAGTGTTCGCTCCAAAGCAAGAAGACCCAACTTCACTAATGGCTTTCGGTATGGTTGGCTCTTTACCAACAGGTAGCTCTGATGTTGGTGGTGGTGAAGTTGTTGCTGTAGGCCCCGCGTTATTCCTAGGTAAATTTAAAGCAGATGGTACCGGCTTAATCGGCGCATATACGTCTCACCTTGAAAGTATCGATGAAGGTGAGTTAGGTGACGCTGGTAAAATGAGCGTAACGTCTTCACAATTAATGTGGATCAACATTGAGCAAGGTGGTTGGACTTGGGGCTCTGCACCAAAAGTTGAATATAATCACGAGATTGAAGATGAAAAATTAACATTACCTGTTAACTTTACGGTCAGTAAAACAACGATTTTAGGCGGCCGCGCTTGGAAATTTGGTATGGACTTTGATTATTACGTAGAAAAGAATGATCTATACACTCCTGATTACATGATCACGTTTTCAATCACTCCTGTAGTTGAAAATGTAATAAATACTTGGATACATAACTAAATCCAGTCAGATAAATAATAGATTTTATGTAAAAGAGGCAGAGTTAAACAATTTTTAACTCTGCGCTTTTGTATTATTAGATATTAAATCCTGAAATAAATTCAGGAAAATATGGTTAGTGTTTAGCCATGCTATATTACGAAACAACCACCACAAACATTACTGAACGACTATCATCATTTACTGAACGACTACCACCATTTACTGAACGACTACCACCATTTACTGAACGACTACCACCATTTACTGAACGACTACCACCATTTACTGAACTTGTTTCAGTATCTCTAGTCTATTTTATTAAACTGTAAATCCCAAACACCATGGCCTAAATTTTGGCCACGATTTTCAAATTTGGTTAACGGTCTAGAATCAGGGCGAGGTACATAGTCTTGAGTTTCAGACAAGTTATTAAACCCAGGTGCTGTTTTCATGTCTTCTAACATACATTCAGCGTAGTTTTCCCAATCGGTTGCCATGTGGAAGATACCGTCTACTTTTAATGCGCCGCGAATACTTTCAATAAACTCAGGCTTTACTATACGGCGTTTATGATGCTTAGCTTTATGCCAAGGATCAGGGAAAAACAATTGTACTGTATCAACTGTTCCTTTAGGAATACAGTCTGCTAATATTTCTATCGCATCGTGTTCGTATACTTTTAAATTTGTTACACCTTCAGCTTCAGCCTCAGCAATACAAGCACCTACACCTGGACGATGCACTTCAATGCCAATAAAGTTTATCTCTGGTGCCGCTTTAGCCATAGCAACTAACGACTTACCCATACCAAAACCAATTTCTAAGGTAATAGGATTGTCATTACCAAATAATGTTTTAGCACTTATCATTCCATCAGCATGGTTCAACCCCATAGTATCCCATAAAGTATCTAATGCACGGGCTTGGGCTTTCGTTAACCGACCTTCACGCTTTACAAAACTGCGCACTTTACGAATGTACTTTCCTTCCGCTTGTGCTTGCTCAATGGTTTTGTGTTTTTGTTGGTGATTTTCATTAGTCATATAACTTTTACTCTATTGCTTGTTCGAAAAACGGGGTTATACCAATTTGATATTTTAGATGATAAAATAGCGGGCGCTATTATCGTTTTTTTACGCAGATAACTCAATAACCCTATTCTAAATTAAACAAGGTTATTGCGTTTTTATATGATTATTTAGCGGTTATGCCCACCAAACATCATATAAATCAGATACTGCCACAGATTTAGCGCCAGCATTGGTTAACCAGGCTTCAACATCTTTACGATTCTCATCTGTACACTTACCAAGCTTTTGAGTACATACCAAGCCATGCCAAATTAAATCGCCTTCGCCACCAAAACCTAAACCATTTGGCTCGATAACTTCGTCAAAAAATTTATCCATAAATTCATCAATCGCTTCATCTGTCGTACCTTCAGCAAACTGCCAAGCTAAATCAAAGCCTAATTCTTGAAACTCATCTACGCGCATTTTTTTACGTAAACGGCGACTACGGTTGCTTACTTTTTCTGTCATGATAATCCCTAATTAATGTTCAATTTAAACCCATATAACCCTGATTAAAAAGATATAAAAAGAGTAACAAGTATTTATGGTGCGAAGAATAGTGCTAAATGAACAAATTGCCAAGTTTTATTGCAGCTAAAGACAAACTTATTTGTCGTGGATCAACCAAGCTAAAAGCGCTACACTCGCGGATATAGTAGTAAATAACAATAATGATAATCATGTCTTTTAGTGAAAATGTTTTAACTTGGTTTGACAACCAAGGCCGCAAACACTTACCTTGGCAACAAAGTAAAACTCCGTACAGTGTATGGATTTCAGAGGTAATGCTACAACAAACTCAAGTTGCCACTGTCATCCCGTTTTATCAACGCTTTATGAATAGCTTTCCTGCAATTACCGACTTAGCCAATGCTGATGAAGATTTAGTGTTACACCACTGGACTGGTTTAGGCTATTACGCCCGGGCACGTAACCTGCATAAAGCGGCCAAAATAATACGCGATGAATATGATGGAGTGTTCCCTGAGAACATAGATGAAGTAATAGCCCTTCCTGGTATTGGTCGAAGTACAGCTGGCGCAATATTATCTCTGGCGCTTAACCAGCACCACCCTATTCTCGATGGTAATGTTAAACGAGTATTAGCTCGGTACCATATGGTATCCGGATACCCTGGGCAAAGTGCCTTTGATAAACAGTTATGGCTGTTATCAGAAAAACTGACTCCGGAGCAAGGCGTTGCCAACTTTAATCAAGCGATGATGGATTTAGGCGCCATACGCTGTACACGCAGTAAACCTAGTTGCACTGAATGCCCACTAAAAGAAAACTGCCAAGCATTTTTCCATGAAAAACAAGCTGAGTTTCCCGGAAAAAAGCCTAAAAAAGATAAACCTATTAAGCAAACTATTATGGTTATGTTTACCAATGAAGACTCGGTATTAATGTATAAACGACCACCAACAGGCATTTGGGGCGGTTTATGGAGCTTTTATGAAATAGAAACATTTGATGAATTACCACGACTTGAAAAGGAGCTAGGCCTTACAATAACCAGTAAAAATGAATTAAAGGGCTTTCGGCATACATTTTCACACTTCCACTTAGATATAAAGCCATTACAAGCAACGGTTGAAAGCTTAAGTGATAGTACAAATGGAGTAATTATTAATGAAAATGATCAACAGCTTTGGTACCATCTTCAACGCGGCGCAAATGTAGGATTAGCCGCATCAAGTAAGACTTTATTATCATTAATAAATGAACATATTATTGAACAACCAATCAAAGAGAAACAATTATGAGCCGTAAAGTATTCTGTCAGCATTTTAATAAAGAAGATGATGGTTTAGATTTTCAATTTTATCCTGGCGATATTGGAAAAAACATTTTTGATAACATTGGCAAAGAAGCTTGGGGAATTTGGCAGAAAAAACAAACCATGCTTATTAACGAACATAAGTTATCTATGATGAACCCAGAAGATAGAAAATTTCTAGAAGAAACTATGGTGGCATTTTTATTTGAAGGTAAAGAGCCAGAAATCGAAGGCTATACACCAGAGAAAAAGTAAGCATTGTTAATAAAACGATAAATAATCGTCTAGTTTTGCTCAATAAATCGATAGATTGGATTAAAAATAGCCAAACAAACATTTATTTGAAAAAAGTAGTTGACTGAATAACAGAAAAACAGTCTAATAGCGCCCGTCTTCAAGGCAAAGCCAAAAAGCTTAGTCAAACGAAGCGCCCCGATAGCTCAGTTGGTAGAGCAGCGGATTGAAAATCCGCGTGTCCCTGGTTCAAATCCGGGTCGGGGCACCATTAATTTCAGAGACAATGATTAATTGTTGTTTCGGTGCCAAGATACGATAACTCAAGTTTAAATTTAGTTTGACTATCGCACACAGTTTTGTGTGCCGACTTAGCTCAGTTGGTAGAGCAACTGACTTGTAATCAGTAGGTCGCCAGTTCGACTCCGGCAGTCGGCACCATTTATATCAAAGCCTCAGCAGAAATGCTGAGGCTTTTTTATTTGTATTGTCCCGTCCTGAAATAGGTTTACACTTTTAGGATTTATTTATTTTTAGCTTTTAATTACTCCAATGCGAAATAAGCTACCTTTAACTCAAATATTGTTAATGGCTATTTTAGGCTCGAAGTTTACCGCTTAATGGGTTTCCCCAACCTTTAATTACCCACATTTGTAACAAAACATTTAATTGATTATAAAACAATTTTTCTTTAAAAAATAATGATATAGAATCAATTTCAGTTACAGTAATTAAACTTAATAAATCAAGGAATGATATGAACAAATTGAATTTATTTCTCGTATTTTTTTGTCTGACGTATTTGTCTGCCTGTGGCGAAACAAAACCGACAGTAAATAAAGCCCCCGTTATTACCATAGAATCAACGCTAATAATAAACAGTGGCTCTACCGTTGAACTTAGCGCAGTTATATCTGATCCCGAAGGAGATACAGTCAATATTACTTGGCAGGCGGATAACCAGGAGGTGAGTTTTACTGAGCCTAATGAATCATCTACTTCAATCACCTTCCCGACAACCAATATAGATATGGTTGTCGTAATAACCCTCATAGCTAAAGATAACGCGGGCAACTCAAGTCAAAAATCAATCTCTGCTGAAATTAAGGCTGACACTACAACAAATGAAGCACCGATAATTAGCATGCCTGCTGACCAAAAAGCCTTAGGAGGGCAAAACATTGTACTGATTGCCACAGTACAAGACCCACAAGATGATGATGTGTCAGTGGAGTGGTATGCGGAAAATGCAGATATAACTTTTTCTGATAAGAATAATTTAACCACCACTCTCGCCCTGCCCGATGTGAACAGTGAATTAACCACCACTATCACCTTAAAAGCTACAAATACACAACAGAACCAAAGTGAAAAAACACTTCAGCTAATTATAACGCCAAATAATAGTGAGCCAGCGCCTACGGTTAATATAGAACTGGTAGAACACTTTAATACCATATCAGGTGATGTCACCACCCTTAGTGCGCGCTTAACCAGTAATGTTGAATTAGAGTCAGTTTTATGGGATGTAAATTCTTTAAATGTTAACGATGAATCTATCGAAAACATCACCCAAGGCAATGTCACCGAATCAATAATTACCTTTACTGCCCCGCCAGTAAACCAATTGACTGAATTTCCTGTCAAAGTTAGTGCAGTTACCGCTCAAGATGGTACATTTATGGCCGATAGTGTTGTTTCTATCGCTGTTGATAGCACGTATACACTAAGGGTGACTTTACCCGAAACAGTAACGGTAGACGAGAGTACAAGTACGAGCATTACGCCAATAATTGAAAGCTCACATGCAGTTGACTCTTACCAGTGGCGCTGGTTATCAGAGCAAACACTAACATTATTAACACCAAATAATAAAGTACTGAGTATATCAGCACCTTCGGTAGACTCAGATATTCAAGGGCAACTTGAGCTAACAGTAATAATGGGAAATCTAAGCCAAACCGTTACCACTGAACTCACCATAGAAAACCAAGAGACTGCAAGTGATGTTATTGTAACGGCTTCCAAGCTAATTGCGGTAAAAGGCCAAGCAATTACACTTAATGTGATTACAGAAAATTTCGAACAAATTAAACAATGGTCTTGGCAAGTATCAAATGTGCAAGGTAGCAACATCAGTGAAAGCAATAAACACTTTGAAATAACCGCTCCCGATGTTACCGGCCAACAAACCATGACGATTACTTATCACGCCACATTAATTGATGGCAGTGAAGTTATGAAAATAGCAAACATAACGGTATTATCAGAATCTATTGCCAGAAGCTCTTTTAATTTTGATGCGGGCGATATTCCTATAATTTACAACAATATTGAGAAAACCTACGCTTTCAGCTTTACTGATCAGCACGGCTTAGTAGATGCATTATCGATTGACCAAAGCTTAACATTCAGCACCTTCGAAAAAGTTGAATTAACACGCGATGGGGCTCAAATGAACCTAGTATTAAAAACGAGTACGATAACCGCTGACTATATTGACTTTATGTCACTCAATATTGTTTATGGGGATTATGTGCAACAATATCCTATTCAATTAAAAATGCGAGTTAATTAAAAGCCATAAGTTGAAAGAAGGCTAAGTACTAGAAGCGCTGTTTGATAATAAACAACGCTTTAGCTAACAAATTGTTGCCTGCGAATGCTGTTAACTCTGATAATTACCAAGGAACATCGTCACGGCTGAGCTAATAATATCCTGTTGCTGTGATTTATCAGGAAATGGTTGGCCTTGTACTACTTGTGGCCAAAAACAAAAACCTTTAAGTAAAGCAAAGAACTGAGTAGTCGCAAACTCGGCATCATCCACTTTTAATACGCCATCAGCATTTGCGGCACTAATCCAGCCAGATAAATTACCATCACGTTTTTCAACTTCTGCTAGTGCTTGATTAATACGGTGGGGAGAGTGCATAGCCTCGGCCATTATGACTTTAGCCAAATCAATAAACGCCGGATCAGACAATAAACGAAGTTCTTGTTCAGCAATGTCAGTTAACTGCAACGCTAAACTCTTATCTGCCTGATAATGAATAGAGACTGCAGTGGTGAATAATGCCAACATTTGTTTAATAATCGCATCAAATAATAAATTTTTACTCGCAAAATGATTATAAACAGTACGCTTGGAAACCCCTGCGCTATGGGCAATTTGATCCATACTCGTGGTTTCAAAACCCTTGTTTTTAAATTCACTGATAGCTGCAGCGATTATTGCTTGATTTTTTTCGTTACTTCTAGCCATTAGTTGTCCTGTTATACCAATGATTTTTCCAGAATGGTTCAATATTACACTGAGTGGTTTACTTTTCAATGCATTTTAATTACACTGCACAGTGTAGTTTACATTTTAAGTACCTTATATGATAAAAAACCTTTTCTTAATTATTGTTATTCTAGGAGCAATCATGACTTCATGCGCCATAGTACAACCAAATAGTAACCATGGAACTATAGAAAATTCACCGCAATTTAACGACGGTAAGTTTCAAAATAGCAAAGCTTTAGACACCATGTCGCTAAAGAAAATTCCTGAATACATCAAGCGCTACTTAAGCGAAAAACGCAAAGACGTAGCACCAATAAAGCCTATACCTGTACAGAGAATTAGTACTGAAGCATTAAAAAGCTTGCCCGCAGACAGTATCACCCTATTTCGTTTGGGGCATTCAAGCTTTTTACTTAAAGCCGAGAATGCCTTTTGGTTGATAGATCCTGTTTTTTCTGACAGGGCGTCACCATTTAGTTTTATCGGACCTAAACGGTTTCATCAACCACCGATCAGTATTGAAGAACTCCCAGAAATTAGAGGAGTTATTATTTCACACAACCATTATGATCATTTAGATAAATCAGCAATTAAGGCGATGGCTAAAAAAGTTGCAACTTTTATTGTTCCATTAGGCATAGCCGCTGACTTGGAAGCTTGGGGAATTGATAGTAACAAAATTATTGAACTTGATTGGTGGCAGTCTTCTACAATTGCAGGGCTAGAGCTAACGATGACGCCAGCGCAACATTTTTCCGGCAGGGGGCTAACGGATAGTAATAAAACACTTTGGGGATCGTGGGTGATAAAAAGCAGCAAACAATCTGTTTTTTACAGTGGCGACAGCGGTTATTTTGATGGCTTTAAGCGCATAGGTGAAAAGTACGGGCCATTTGATTTGACCATTATTGAAACTGGGGCGTATGATAAAGATTGGCCAGATGTACATATGACCCCAGAGCAAAGTTTACAAGCCCATATTGATGTAAAAGGTAAAAGAATGCTACCCGCTCATAACGGTACCTTCGATCTAGCCTTTCACCCTTGGTATGAACCGTTAGAGCGGATCACTCATTTAGGCAAAAGTGCGAGTATTGATATTATTACACCAATTGTTGGCGAACCTGTAGCAATTGCAGCCAATATAAGTTTTCTGCCGTGGTGGCAAGGGTTGAACTAAAGCAGAGTGATTGTTTTAAATGATTTAAAAACGTTCAAAACTGCGTGTTTTTGTATAAAGAAAATTGAACTGCCCTACTGGTTAGATCCGTAGCTAATACCAATTTTCATAAGTATGTAGTCAAATCAAGTCTTAAAACCAATGGTATAATACGAAAAGCAGTAGTTTGACTCCGACATGACTCCATGGATAGCTGAGATAAAGCGACGCACTAGTGCATGGATGCACTTAGGTAGAAAAATGCAGGAATAATTGTCGAGGGAGTCAGAAACAGAGTCGATACCATTCCTGCGTAGAAAGCAAGCAGCCCTACCCTCGATTAGTTTTTTGTAACAATTCATTACTCGATTTCTATAGTTAATTTCACTAACATCATTAAAACCAACTACCCACCTACTTTACCCTATTATTGACACAACATGCCTCGACTCTTTTCTAGTTGACAATACTTTTTATTCAGTTGTAACAAGGACATAAATACTATAAGTTAAAATTGAAAATTGAAAATTGAAAATTAAATTTAACAAGGAATTAAAATGAAATTTAAAATAAAACAAATATTACTCCCCTTATTTTTAGTCACTTTAGCCGGCTGCAGCTCTACTAACTCTGATGAACAAGCTTCTACGGAACAAGCAACTGACATTGTTGCTGCCAATCAACTTGAAAAAAATAATGGAAATGCTCCTGCTAGTAGTGAAGGACAAAATCTCGCTAATAACACTGAAGGCGCTACAACCAAAAATAAATTGGGCTATAAATGCGAAAATATTGTATTAACAGGTACTCGCATTAAAAAAAGAATTTGCACTACCGCAGCTCAACGTAAAGCGTCTAAAGAAAAAGCTCAGGACTTTCACCGTCATATGAAAATACCTGACAGTATTGGCCCTAAGGCACAATAATTGGCTTAATTCGTACAGTAGCATCATTTTTAACAAAGCCTCAGCAGAAATGTTGAGGTTTTTTATTTAGAGAAATCTAGTTAGCTCGCTATTCTGTTTATTCGGACCGGTTCATCAATATTCTCAATACCAATTGCAAAATTCATTCTCACCAAAAAATGTTTAAACTTTAATCTTACAAACTTTAAAAAATTGAGAAAAGCGTATATCTTTTAAGGTATTAGATTCATAGGGATTGTTCAATGCTTGCAAAATTCAATATTGGCGCAAAAATGGCGCTAGTTTTCTCCTCTATTTTCCTCATTATGTTATTCAGTGTTGGCTTATCAATTAAAGATCTGCAAATGAGTAATGCAGATTTTAAATCCTATCGTGATTTTGCCCGAAAAAGTGTGTTGTCAGGACGAGTACAAGCGAATATGTTGATGGCATCAAGAGCTGCCGGTAGTTTCCTCAAAACTCGTGACGAAGAATATTTCGATATTTTTCAAAATCGTATTGCACAAGCCAAGCGCTTTGCAGTTGAACAGCAAGACGCTTTAAACGATGATACCCGTAAAGCACTTAGTATCGATTTAGTAAACAGTATTGACCAATATCGCAACGTATCGCTGCAAGTATTTAAACTTCTGCGTCAACGAGACATCATTTTAACTCAGCGCTTAGATCCACAAGGGATCAAAATGCGTAAAAATATTGAATCAATTATGATTTCTGCTTTTGCAGATCAAGATGCAACCGCATCGTATCATGCAGGTAAAGCGTTAGAAGGTGTATTGCTTGGCCGCCTTTACGTATTAAAGTTCTTAGACAAAAATAGAAAAGCTAACGTTGATCGCGTCCGAAGCGAATTAGGCAAAGGCTTTGAAGACACACTGCAAGATATCATAGACAATATCGAAAACCCCGATCGTAAATTATTGCTAGCTGAATTTATTGATGCTCGCCTTTTTTACCTTGAGTCTTTTGAGCAAATGGTAGAAACAATTTATTCTCGTAACGATTTAATAGCACAAGAGATGTTACCTCACGATCAAAAAATTGCCGAACTATCTGAGAAAATAAAGCTTTCACTTAAAAAAGATCAAGACACACTGGGCCCACAAGTTCAAAAACGCAATGATGAAAGTGTTGTTACTGTTATTGCTACTTCGGCTATTGTATTAATACTTACTATTATTATGGGCTGGATGATTATTCGTGCTATCACTAAACCGCTCAAGGGATTAGTTAAGGTAGTTGAAAATGTTCAGAAAACTGGTGACTTATCATTACGTTTTGAAAATAATGCCAAAGACGAAGTCGGCTTAATTTCAGACGCTTTTAATAGGTTTCTAACAAGTTTAGATGTTAAAGCTGAAATAGCTAAAAACGTTGCTCGCGGTAATTTATCAACCAAGGTTTCATTGTTATCAGCTAAAGATTCTTTAGGCCAATCTTTTCAAATGATGCTCAAAAGCTTATTAACTAAAGAGAAAGCGCTAAAACAAATTAGCTTGGGCGTTGTAGATATTAATATAGAAGCAGAATCAGATGAAGATGAATTAGCGCTTATGCTTAACAGAATGATTTCAGATATGAGAATCATTGCTGAAAAAGCCGATATTATTGCCAGTGGTAATTACAATGTTGAGATTGAACCTCGTTCAAACAAAGATACGCTTATGCAAAGTTTGGCAAGGATGACTACAACCTTGCAAGAAAATTTTGAGAAATCAAAGCTGGAACATTGGTTAAAAACAGGCCAAAGTATTGTTAATGATGAGGCCCGGGGTAACCAGTCAGAAGAGCAGATAGCCAATAGTGTTATTACCGCGCTTTGTCAGCATATGAATATGCGAGGTGGTGTTTATTACAGCCATAACACTGCAGAGGAAACACTTGAGTTTTTAACCGGGTATGCGTTAAATAAAGTACCAGACGAGTATAAATCTATTAGCAAAAATCAAGGGCTTGCCGGACAAGTACTTGCTGATCGCCAGACATTAGTCATTAATGAATTGCCAGAGCATTATTTTAACATTAGCTCATTAACAGGTAATACTGACGCCAAACATTTAATTCTTTTTCCTTTTATCTACGACAATGAACTACTCGCCGTTATTGAACTTGTTTCATTAACACCAATTACCAACCAACATAAACAGCTATTAGGCACCGTAGAAGAAAATATTGCTATTGCGATATTAAGTGCTCGCCATCGCAGTAACACAGAAAACTTACTGGTTAAAACTCAATTGCAGGCAGAAGATCTTGAAAACCAAAAGCAAGTCATAGAGTCAACAAAAGACAAGTTAGAGCATGCAATGCTCTTAGCTGAGCAGGCCAGCGCCTCAAAAAGTGATTTTCTAGCCAATATGTCGCATGAAATACGTACCCCAATGAATGCCATTATAGGTATGTCGCAATTAGCATTAAAAACCGACCTTGATAACAAGCAAAGAAACTATATTGAGAAAGTACATCGTTCATCAGAGACTCTACTTGGCATTATTAATGACATCCTCGATTTCTCTAAAATAGAAGCGGGCAAACTTGATATGGAACAAATCGAGTTCAGCCTTGAAGATGTGTTTGACAATCTTGCAAATTTAGTTGGTTTTAACGCCGAAGATAGAGGTTTAGAACTTATATTTGATATTCCAAGTAATATTCCAACCGCATTAATAGGCGATCCATTAAGGCTTGGACAAGTGTTGGTAAACATTGGTAATAATGCGGTTAAATTTACCGAAGAAGGTGAAGTTCTCATTAGTGTAAGAATTATTGATGAAGACGAACATAGCGTTAAATTACGCTTTAATGTAAGTGATACTGGCGTTGGTATAAACGCACAACAACAGAAAAAACTGTTCCAATCATTTTCACAAGCTGACACATCTACTACCAGAAAGTTTGGTGGCACAGGTCTTGGTTTAGCCATTAGTAAAAACTTAACCGAACTAATGCAAGGTGAGATAGGTGTTGAGTCTGTTGAAGGCCAAGGCAGTACTTTCCATTTCACCGCTTTATTTGAAAAACAACAGGTTCAACAAAAACAGAAAATAGATAAAGCGCTCAAATTAGAACAGCTTAACGTTCTGGTTGTAGATGATAACAGCTCGGCTCGAGAAATTTTGTCTTCAATGTTAGAAAGTTTAGGTTTCATCGTTACCAGTGTTAACAGCGGCGCCAAAGCGCTATCAACAATAGTTGAGTCAAATGAGGTCGATCCTTATAAGTTAATCATTATGGACTGGAAAATGCCTGGAATGGATGGTGTTGCAACTATACAGGCTATTCAGCAGCATCAAAGCATTACCAAACAACCTAAAATAATTATGGCAACTTCATATGGCAAAGAGGAAGCGATGCTAGCGGCTAATAAAGCTAATATCGACAATGTACTTGCAAAACCGGTGACCGCTTCAAGTTTATATGAAGCCATTATGCTCTCACTTGGGCACGAGATCATAAAAAGATCTCACCAAACCAGAGCAGACGTAACTAATGAGGTGCTAGAACACTTAAATGGAGCCCATCTGCTTCTAGTTGAAGACAATGAAATAAACCAAGAATTGGCCGTTGAAATACTCACCACTAACGGCATGACAGTAGTGATAGCCAATAATGGTCAAGAGGCGATCGACATTTTACAAAACCAAATATTTGACGGTGTATTAATGGATTGTCAAATGCCCGTACTTGATGGCTACCAAGCCACTCGAATGCTTCGAGAGCAGTCAAAGTTTAAAGACTTACCTATATTAGCCATGACAGCCAACGCGATGTCTGGCGATAAAGAAAAAGTAATTGCCGCGGGTATGAATGATCATATTTCAAAACCTGTCAACATACGCGATATGTTTACTACCATGGCGAAATGGATCTTCCCGAAAAATTCAATACCGCAAGGAGAAACAATTCTTGCCAGCTCTGATGTCATTGAAATTGAACCGCAATTAATTCCTGATGTTTTATTTGGTATCAACACTCAGCAAGGCTTGGCTATTACCCAGGGCAATAGCAAGCTTTATCACAAGCTTTTAGTCAAATTTAGAAACGCGAATCTAGACTTTAAAGAGCGATTTACTCAAGCTGCTTTTACCGAACAAAATAATGATGAAGAAGCGACTCGTTATGCCCATACATTAAAAGGCGTTGCAGGTAATATTGGCGCTGAAGATGTGCAAGCTGCTGCAGAAACATTAGAGGCTGCTTGTGTAAATAACGACAGCGAAGCAACAATAAAAGAGCACTTTGAGCAATTAATGACTCACCTTTTACCTGTGTTAAAAGACCTTGAACAACTTTCATCAATCATGTCAGCCGATACTAGCATTAAAGTGAATATTGCTGCAGAACAATTAGTTCAACATTTTGATGAATTAGCTGATTTACTAGCCAATTTTGACACTCAAGCTCAAGATTTGATAAACAAATTACAAACATTTCAGCTAGATAGCCTGATTAATGAACAGCTGAATTTAATTGCAGAATCAGTTACGGATTATGACTTTGAACAAGCGCAAAACTTACTTAAAGCAATCATGAAATAAACAACGCTCAGTTAAGAAAGACTTCGTGATTTCCTGCCATTTTAAGTTCAGGGTGCTTTGTAACTACTCTTTTAAGCTGAGGCTCTTGCCGTGAACTAAGCTCGACTAATAATACATAACGACCTGATGCTATTTCGCTTTTGATCATTTCAGGATCCACGGTATTGTTGGTATTAACGAATAAGTTGTGGGCTTGGTTAGTAAAAAAAGTAAAAAATAAAACGACAACGGCTAATGAAAACCAAACAAGGCTAAACAGAATAAAGCCATAAAAATAAGAAACTATGGTGATCAATACGGCAATAAATGCCGAAAGATAAAGGTTATAATTACCTAACAGTAATGACTTAAATATTTCATCGGTGATTGGCATAAATGTATCAAGGTGCTGGGTACCTTGAGTTTTTGAAATAAGATGGATCTGGGGCTTTGAAAACCCATTGTTTTCTAGTTCTGAAGATATAAGCTTCAAATCACCTATATCGTCGCAAAGATAAAAATGCCTCTGCATAAAATCCCTCTAAAATTGTACATTCGTTCCTTAATTAAAATTATGGCTTATTAATGTGAAAGATCAAATTAAGAGGTAAATTTATTTATTATCGACGCCATCGTTCGGGATGAAAGTAACTCCATTTGCAACAGAGTTTAAACCATCTATGTCATTCTAAGTTAACTCATTCATCAAGCAAAAAAAATGAGACACCACAGTGTCTCATTTAAAAATAACTTTAAGCTTCCGGCTTGAGTTGGGTCCTTAATAATCCATTTATCACCGCCCCACGCGATTTAAAATCCATTTTTCCCTTTGCTTCCTGCATTCATCCTGAAATACTCAATCCCGCGAGCTTTAAGCTATGTCACAATTAAAGTCCAATTTAATTGATGAAACAATATCCATATTGTATAGCGAGCTGTCCATAACGTTATTACCCTCTATGGTAATAACAAAAATGATTGCATCCTTGCCGGTTCGTCCTAAACCCTATGTCTCCTGACAATATGTATATTAACAAACCAGTTACATTTCAAAACCTGTAAACTAAAAATAATTAACCACAATTATAATGAATTATATCGAACATCTCTGAAGGCCCTTGTTTATATGGGCTGGTGACTTTTTGTAAGAAATAGAAGAGAAAACTAATAGGATTATCCCACAACGCTGTGAGATATGTCGCACATACCTAGAGGAAAATGACCATAATCAAAACTACTGTTATTTGTGGTAAATCTACTTCGATTTTGGAATTTACGGAACGCTCTGGAGTTTTTCAGAATAAAGAAAGTGTTTTATTCATATGAACGAACTGAATCACGAGCATTGGTTATGACCGCTGATGCGACAAAACAGTCAGATATTCAAGCCTAATAATGATAAAGCTAAGTTCAGGTTATCGCTTTCAACCTGACACTATTGTTCTTCAATATAAGTTGCTAACTTGCAATTTATGCGGATCTTTATTTGTTGTAAATAGTATATGAATCATGTAGGAAATCTTAATGTATTATGGCTCATATACGATCTGACATTTACTATGTCCAGCATTAGGATAAGTTTACGCATGGAGCCTTATTTCATGACACTACAAGTGAAAATAGCCACTGTAAAAAACAATGGCTTTAATAAGATGAATTCTAAATAATGTCGCTAGGGCCAGTATCGGAGTTCATTGCTTTCGAAGTTATCGGGGTCATTAACGCGGTCACTGCCATCGGGGTGACTATGGCCAGTTTACCGTATTTTTTGATAAAATTGCGGCGATTTTCCTGCTTTTGTTGCTCTACTTCACCAGTACTAGTCTTATTTTTACTACTCATCAGCTTCCCCTTTAATCTTCTAATTTGACTTGTTTAACTAAGTCGGCTTGTAATTTGGCCGATAAATCACTCAATGTTTCGCCGTTTTGATAAACCGCTTGCACTTTGTAACTGTGCAACGACTCACTTAATCCCGGATGAGTAAATCGGGTATTACTTGTGGTAAACAGCACGTCAGTTTGATCGACGTTTTCGCCTTCGTTGTAGTACACATTGTATGCCGTAGCTTCTGCGATATAGGCCCAATTTAGGCTAATGTTGCTACCGTTACTGGTGATTTTCAAACTCGTAGGGATGGCTGAATCAGGGTCGATAACGGCATTATTATCACTCTCGATAGATTCAGGTGTATCATTATTATCTGTTGGTTCGGTAGCAGTATCTGATTCAATATTACTCCCATCTACGGGATCTGTATCAGAGTTGATGCTATCTTCCGGCAACACAGTTTCCGGTGGCAATTCTTCGTTTGGTTCTACCTGGCTTTCGCCACCACATGCTGTCAATAACATCGCGGTGAACAGCAGTGGAAGTTTATTGTTGATCATATTCAAGTCCTGTTATTGCTTATGGCGTTTCAACGGTCAAGCGGCGACCATCAGTGAAATAATAGCCGGCTTCTGCCTGGCCCATGAAATTCAATGAGCCGGCAAGAATCGTACTAATCCTTTTAATTAAACCATCATCGGTGTCTTTTAAGCTGGTACTGTAAAAGCGCAGCGCTAATAAATGCGCACCATCACCATAGGCCGGAATGGTAAAATCGGCACTGGTAAATTGTAAATGAGAGGTGGTTTCCCCTTGATAGTGGTAATCGGTAAAGCTATGCGTGCTTAGCATTGTGCTGGCTAATACACCGGAGTTTGCGACTTCATCAAGGTTGGTAAATTCAGCACTAGCACAGGCTGGGTCGGCAGCGCTCACTAAGCCACAATTGTCGATAACCACTTTGCTTTTTAGGTCTTCATACGCTAAAACGGTCCAGCGAACCTTATAGTCACCGGCAGATAAAGCACCGATTAGTGGTGTTGTGAATGTGGTATCGGTACTGGCAAACACTTGAACGTCTTCCACTAAAGGGCTCAACCTGCGAGCGGCTTCTTTGGCTGTGGATTGCTGAAAATAATTACTGACAAAAATTGGTAATGTTATGCCCGCCGTAGCATCGTTTACCTCCAATAACATGCCCTGAAAGTTATGATCGAGTTGCTCGTAAGTAAAAACAACATAACATTCACCGTTAGCAGGGATACTTGTCTGGCAAGAGCTATCAACATAGGTAATATTATCTGTTGCATTGTTGTCTCTCATCACTGCAATCTGTCCGGTTAAATCAACCGCCGTTGCATAATTATTGACGATGGTCACCGTTGTAGTTTTTGTACTGAGCTCATTCTCTTCTTGCAGGGAAAAATAGATTTGCTCTTGGCTGACGTCTAATGTTGCCAATGCAGGGGTCAAAAAGGTTGTGCTGATAAGTGCAACAACCGTGGCAGTTTTATGTATTAATTTCATCGCAATTTTCCTTACTGTGCAGCTTCAATGATAATTTTACGGCCTAAACCATCAGCGAGTGACATACCCTGTCCGCCGGCAGCAATGACAGAGATGAAATGGTGCTTCATCGCTTCGTCGACATCAGCGCGGTAATACACTCGGGCAACAAGATTGTTACTGTAGGCAGGCATGGTGATGGTGCCGGTAAACTCGGTCACTGAAGAGGCATAACTGTTATAGGTGGTTGCCCCAGTAGTAGCGTAACCGGCTGTAGCTTCAACCCAGCCAATGTTGCTGCCAAAACCTGCGGCACAACTTTCAGCAGTGGTGTCAGCACAATCGAAAAGCGCGATGATAGTGCGATAAGAGTCGTGGTAACCATCGATGTTAAATTTAGCATCATAAGCAGTGCCCGCAATCGGCAGAGCCGCGATCGGGGTGTCGGTGCCCAAATCTGTCACTCTGAAATTCTTCAGTAGCGGCGCAATTCTACGCTTAGCTTGCTCTGCTGTGGCTTCAGCGCTAATATCTTTAATAAAAAGAGGGAATCTACGAGTTGTATTATCCAGATCCGCATATAGGTACTTTATGCGAAAAATGTCATGATTTGGTACCGTCGTGGCAGTTTTTAGTTGGATTAAGGTAAACTCACAGGATTGGCCAGTAGCTAACACGGTATTGCTATTACAAGTACTGTTGGTTTTATTATATTCTTCATATAATATCCCATTCGGTGCTGTATCATTACCTTTGAAGGTAAAATCGTACGAGCCTTCATTGGTAATGGTGATGATTTGCTTTCTGTTTGTTACGTTGCCTCCGCCTTTAACGATAAAATAACTTGGACTAACGCTAAAGCCTTTCGTGCCAGAAAAATTAACTTGTGGCTGGTTAAAGCCTTCTTGCGCAGCACTGCTAAAAAAATCTACCGAGTTAGCATTGGCGCTAATGGTAAGCGCAAAGCTATAATCGCCGGCACTGGTGATCAAGTCGGTAATATCTATGGTGTATAGCTCACCTTGTGCAGTATCAAGTACTTTATCAAGTTGAGTGACATCGAATGATTTGAGTACGGTTGCACCATAGCTGACACTTGGCGCAGTACTGCTGTTAACCTGCGTTTCGTCCCAAGTGGTGTTGGAAGCTTGCCTTAGCTCGACTGTGGTGTCGCCAGCAACTTGTCGAGCAGACAATACCAATTCGACTTTCGTAACGCCCGTAGGGCTATACTGCGCAACGTTGAATTGTACGTAGGCAACCTTTGCTGAAGCGGCATCATTTAGATCTTTAATGGAGATGAATTGTCTGTTGCTCCAGTTGTTATCGATATTAGCAGCGTTGCTGTAATTATCTTTATCAAAGCCGACGCTTGTATTCACATTGATAGTGGCTGCATCAGCCATTCCAGTAGATAATAGGGTCAATACCAAAGCGCACTTAACGGCATCGACGAATCTACGATGACACAGTCGTTTTTTTAACTTAAATCTCATAATTGGGTATTCCCCTTCAGTGGTAATTTATTGTTTTTCACTATGATAGCGATGGCTTGAACCCGGTAGGTTGGTTAACTCAAGGCAGCCATTACACTGCCAAGAGTTAACACGGTTGGGATCGTTCAAATTAACTGCAGCTTGCTCATTACTTATTTTTCGGCTTAGTTTTTTTATTTGATTTTTTGGCTGGCGCAGTAAACTCTTCTAGGCTTATTTTGCCGTCACTATTTCTATCTTTGCGCTTAAAACCATTTTTCAGCATTTGGTTTTGCTGTTTGCTGTCGGTAATATTTAACCTGACAAAGTGATTGTCCAAATTCACTTTAAATTCCGACATGCTCAGGTGCTGGTCCTGATCGACATCTAATTTATTAAAACGTTCGGCTTTACTTGCCTGACTAGCAAAGCTGGTTAATAAAAGTATGCTTAGACTAATTAATGATATTTTTTTCATGTTTTGGGCTCTCTTGTAAATAATGACTTTGCTTTGATTTTTTATTAACGATTAAAATTTCAATTTTAATTTCAGGCCTTACCAGGAAGATAAAATTTTAAAATTAACCGTAGCGCGTTTATATAAAGAGTGTTTTAAACTGAAAAATCCGTAATGTTTTTCTTATTTTTTTAATTTTTATTTAAAAATTACGAATGAGTTAAGAAAGTTCAGAGCGTCACGCTAGGTAGCTTGAATAGTGCCTTTATGAAAATATAAAGGCACAAGATGAAAATTACTGAGTGTTGACAATGGCTGAATGACTCAGCCGCCAATTAAGCGCTAAAACAGTTGTTCTTTATCTAAGCGAAAATCATCAATAATGATTTCATCGGTACCGGCAGAAGATTTACTGTTGCGCTTCATCCTAAAAGTGATCACATAGCGGGCATCATTTGGGCGTTTTCGGAAGGTAAACGTAATGTCGCCAGATGTTGCCGGAAGGATATCCCCAACATCATTGCGGGTTATTATTTTCTCTCCGGCATCATCATAGACATCAATTAAAATTTCAAAATCAGAATCTCGCATAGTGATAACTTTAGTTGCCAAACGGAAAATATAGCGAGTCCCTTCGCGGTCATTAGAAACATCAAGCTCAGTACTAAGGCTTTTCCAATTTTTATCACCCTGCCCTAAAGAAAATCGCAGTGAATTAGTCCCTTTCAGTACTTTTTCTGGATCGGAAGTTAAACTAATTTCACTTGCCGAGCTAAGCCAGCCAGTCATGCCATTTTCGAAATCGCCATTTATCAACGGCGAGCTAGCACCCAAGCGGACAATAGATAGATCATCAAATAAATACCTATACTCGCCAATTGCTAGTGGCTCAACAACAAACGACAAATGCAAGTGAGTGGCTCCCACAGGCTTAGACGTGGTGTTAACAAATTCGACACGGCGATTATTGTCATCGAGGAAATTGCTACTTTGATCAGTTAAGGTGCCATTATCGGCATTATTATCATTATCCCAAGCAAGGTGTAAATACGCATGACCAGGTGCATCAGTTGTAGAAATAAGTCCATTGCCACGGATGATATAACGGGTATTATCAAGATCTAAAGACAGTTCAAGCGTTTGTCTCAAACTAGCCTCAGCAACAAGCACAGTAGCATTCGTTTTAATCTCAGCACTCGCACCAACAATACGGCTATTATCGTTATCTGAACTGCCGAATGTAGCGTTACCTAGTTGGCTCCAGCCGGTTAAGCCATTTTCGAAGTTTGAATTGATGAAACGCGGAGTAGCAGAGATAACATCGTTAAGTTCCAGTAACTCACCTTCTGGATCTATGGCTTTATATTCGGAGTAGTTTTCTCCTGTAGCTAACTCAAAAGGTGACAACTGAAATCCCAGTGAGGTTTCATTGCCCTCGGTATCAATACCAATCACCCGGCGCGGCGTAATTTTTGAATAATGTAATTCAACATTTCCGGCAAGAGAGGTGGATTCAACGAGTTTTGGTAAGTAAAACTCATCACGTATTTCCGCAAGCACGCCAGGATCAATAGTTTCAACCAGACCTAAAGCACCGTACCAAAAATCAGCGATGCCAACCGATGGCATAACATAACTTGCATCTGTCATTGACCATCGCGTTAGCATTGAAAGGTTAGGTTCCGTTGAACTATTCAGCATTTCTTGTCGTAGCCCATCACGATAGGCCATGTAACCACCTACGACGGGAGCCGTCCAACCTAGCTGACCTAAACCTAATACCGCAGGGAAATGTATGATATTCCCAGGGTGATCACTTGGTCCATCGTTGTAATAATTCCCTGACTTTTCAGGATTATTACCAGCAGAAAATGCGGCAAAATAAGGGGCGCCTAAATCGTCGCCAGCGGCTCGGGTAGCCGCATAATAGTTACGGTTTTGCTCATTCCAATCGGGATCGTCAAAATGGTGTCGCAGGATCATGGTGCCGCCCATAATTATAAAGGCTGAATGAGATGCTCTTATCACCGGTTCGTTTAACAACCAATCACTATAATTCATTTTAGTGCGGGAGTAGACATATTCGGCGTAATCTTGAGTGGCAAACGGGTCTTGCGCGGCGCCGATATCGCCGTAAAGCCAGGTTTCATTGCTCATTTTGTTATTGACTAAAATAGGGCCATGCTTATCATTGGTCCAGGTAATACGTTGTTCGGCGCGAATGGTATCACTTGCCCGTTTCATCGTTTGCCGTAAATACTCTTTATAGGCTTGGATATTATCATTGTCAGGATAAAATTCAGCCGCTTTATACACTGCTGGAATAAACTTCATGCTGATATAAACTTGTGGCTGGGCATTGTCATTACTGACATTACCATTCGATTCGTAATTACGGACAAAATGCCCATCAACGGTTTTAACCCCACCTAACGTATCGGGGTGCAAGCCGGCATGACGTTTGATCAATAACTCGATTAGCGGTTCAATGTCAGCATCAGGGCTCACTTTATCGGCAGCCATCAGCAGATAAATGGCCCAGCCAACATTATCAGCTATGGGGCTAGTGCTTGGACTTTGATCCGCAGCAACGATTTTTCGAGTAAGAAACCCTTCTGGTACTAAGTTATTACCACCGGTAATAGTGTTAGTCGACGTTAAACTCTTTATTGCCGACACATACTGGCTCAATTCATCTTTTAACCAAGCATCGAAGTCCAAACGAGTGTCTGTTACATCATGGATGATCGCGGCCTTAGTGTTAGCAAGTAACATTTTGCCGTCGGCTGTCGCTGCGATATCGGCTAAATCGGCAGAGAATTCACTATACAGCGATAAACTCGCATCTTTCTCCCCCCGTAAATCATCGGTACTGATCATTAACACACTGGCTTTTATGCCGTCGTTTTTCAGTAAGTAAAGACCTTCGGTACTGCTGCTACCATAAGTGCGAGCAAACGTAAGCGCTTGTATGTCCGACTCTACAGCAATTGTGTCCAACACTACTGTGTCTATAGCGCTACGATAAAGGCTATTTTTTGTAGTTAAATAAAGTGTTTGGCCGGGCATATCAATGGTTAAGCCTGTTACTGCGCTATCAGTTGCTACTATGTTCCCTATTGGCTGATCGCCTTTAGTATCTGCAACAGCGTTACGAGTTGCATCATAGCGATATAAACCATTCTCGCTACCAACAAACAACTCTCCTTTAAAAAATGTCATACCATAACGTTTCGTCCCTGCGTTATCTGCAGATATTGTTAACCGGTCAAAAACACTTAAGACTTTAGTGTTGGTGTTATAAGCGAGAATCGCATCTTTATCCACATCGCTGCTTTTGGTACAAATACCGAGATAAAGAAACCTGCCACTGGGAGTAAAACTCATTGCACAAATAGCGTTGTCTTCTGATAAGTCAGCACCTGGTAGTAGTGCTTCAATTTCACTACTGGTAATTGAATTTAATAAATTTTGACGAATATCCCGAATTTCAATGAGTTCGTTATTGGCTATTGCATATTCACCACTAAGTTGAGCGGCAGCAACTAATGATACCGAATCAGTACTCGCATATTGCCAATCATTGATGCGAATATTCTCATTTACATACAATTCAGTCGAATTTTTGGCTGCAACGTTAATAGACAAGGTGTTTTGCCTGCTAGCTTGTCCATCAGTGACCTCAATCACTACAGAAGTAACCCCGATATCTGTCGTAGCGGGCGTACCTACTAACTCGCCATTAACAACGGCTAACCAGCTCTCAGCACTGACTTTAGTGAAGATTAAGTCATCGTTATCGGCATCAGTCGCCAATAATAGTTCCCTAAAAAGCACACCTTCAGTAGCATTGGTATTGGTAATTGTTGGAGTTGTAGGGGCATGGTTAAGCGTTAATTCTGGCTCTGTTTTTTCTGATGAACCGCCACTACAAGCCGATAGCAAGGAAAGAATAAGGCATATAGAAAAATACTTTATCCGCTTTAATAATTGAATGTACAACATGGTAGCTAAGGGCCTCTTTTAAAGTTCAACAGTGATATTTTATTCAGGCCAAGTGTTTATATGCATAACATCATTTTATTATTATCTAACTAATGGCCTGATAATAAATATTTTTTCATTTCTATCTTATAAAGAGCCGTCAGAATACTATATCCGTAACCTTTTTTGTCTTTAATTTCATTTTACGGCTGTACTAGTGGAAATAATTACGAACTCTGACTATTCCAAACGTTTAATACTATATAGGGGCAAAACTTACTTAATGTACAATATTGAGATAAAGCATACGCTGCCCAGTTATAATTTAGTTAATACAGCAACCTTCAGTTGCAGCTCTGTACACGTACGATTATTTATCATGCAGATAAAGAAAGAATTTACTAGTACAATCCAGCAATGATTTTAGACGCCTAACCTGAATTATTAATACTGTTTTTTTACGGATAAAGCCCCTTGCCTACTCTTTACTAATAACCATTAATTTAACTGGATATTAAATGATAGAAATAAAAAAAATCAGGCTAAGCTTATTTTTGCTGACAAATATAATTTGTTTATTCATGACAGGAGTGAGTCAGGCGAATGAACAGCCAAACATAGTATTAATTTTCGCCGATGACATGCATTATGGTGCATTAGGAGCAACAGGCTCTGTTAAAACTAATGCTACCACCCCCAGAATTGATTCAATTTTTGATACCGGCATGCGCTTTAATAATGCTTATGTTACCCACGCCACTTGTGCACCAAGCAGAGCGGGCATAATGACTGGGCGATATCAAGCAAGATTTGATTTTGAAACCTTGCCAGGTTCAACCGAAAGTCGCTATGAAACAGACTATGGTGTTGATGAAAAAGAAGTAATGATGCCAGCTATTTTAAAACAGGCGGGTTATGAAACTTATGCCATTGGTAAGTGGCATTTAGGCACTGCTGATAAATATCAACCCAATGCAAGAGGGTTTGATCATTGGTTTGGTTATCGAGGTGCCAGTGGTTTTTATCAATTTAAAAGTGAATTACAGGCAATAAAAAAAGATAAAAAAGTTGTAATAAAGAAAAATGAAAAGCCCAATTTAGATATTGTTCGCAACGGTGAATCGGTTCAGGTCAGAGGCTACTTGACTGACGCCTTCGCCGAAGAAGCAAAGCAACTTATATTAAAGAAAAAAGATAAGCCGTTCTTTTTGTATTTTGCCCCTTATAACGTTCATGCACCAGACACCGTACCTAAACATTATATTCCGAAAGGAGGCACAGCACATGACGGGGTTATTGCTGCATTGGATGCTTCCGTAGGCACGATTCTAGATGCGTTAGACCAAGCCGATCTTACTGACAATACGCTGGTAGTCTTTGCCAATGATAATGGCGGCAAGAAGGTCTACAGCACAATTTTCAGGGGCAATAAGGCTACTTATTATGAAGGAGGGGTGCGAGTACCCGTAGCGATGCAATGGGGTAATAAAATTGCCAGTAAAAGCCAATACAATGGGATGATTTCGACTTTAGACTTTTTGCCAACATTTGCAAAAGTTTCCGGAGCTAAATTACCTGAACAATTAAACCTGGACGGTAAAGATATCAGTGCACAGTTACTAGGTCAGAAAACACCATCCGATGTTAGAGGTGACTTATTTTGGCGCAATGGTTCGCACCGCGCAGCTCGAGTGGGTGACTGGAAATTAGTGTGGAGTATTAATAAGAAAAAGCTCAAGACATTACATAAAGAGTTAGGGATAAAACATTATAAAGGTCGGCAAGTAATTGATGCTGAGCGCAATGACAACTTATTTGAGCCACCAGAACTTTATAACTTAGTGCAAGATCCCAAGGAGCAAATGAACTTAGCAAAGCAAGACCCTCTGCAGCTAGCGACTATGATAAAAGCCTATAAAGAATGGGAAGCTGAGCTCCCTAAGTGGAGACACTGATAGTACTACTCAGTGCGAGTAATGGAGTGAGTTATCACTTGTTGTTTATTTGCATTTCCACAGCGAATAAGTTGAAAGCCGCACTTTAGGCGGCTTTCAACTTACCTAACACCTTAATGGACAAACAAAAATGAAAGAAAAAGTCATGATATTGAGCCTGTTTATTTGCCTCTTTTCAAAAGCAAATATTGTACATTCATATCAAAGCAAAGCAACTACATCCCCAGACAGTAAGCCCAATATCGTGATCATTTACTCCGATGATCAAGGTTGGGGAGACGTTGGCTATCACGGCTATAATGACGTATATACCCCGAATATAGATAAACTCGCCAAACAAGGAACGCAATTTTCTCAAGCTTATGTTTCGGCATCAGTTTGTGGACCATCAAGAGCTGGCTTGATTTCCGGAGTGCATCAGCAAAAATTTGGATTTTACGGCAATGGTGAAAACACCCATATACCAACTTCACAACCGACTATTTTCGAAAGAGTTAAAGCTCATGGCTATACCACAGGAGCTGTAGGAAAGTGGCATATTGGCGATGATGAAGGACACCCTTTGAAACGAGGCACAGATTTTTATTATGGTTTTTTAAACGGTGCTCACGATTACTATAAATCAAGTAATGAGCCACAAGCCAAAAAAAGTCTGGCTCCCATTTATCGCAACTATGAAAAAGAGCCGCCGATCCAAGAATCGAATGGCTACTTAACTGAAATGTTTACCAATGAAGCAGTTAGCTTTATTGACCGCTCTGCCGATAAACCGTTTTTGCTTTATTTAGCCTATAACGCAGTCCACCATCCATGGGATGTTCCACAAAAATACTTAGAACGTTTAAAGCATCTAAAAACAGATAAAGAACGAAAATTATTTGCCGGCATGCTACTAGCGATGGATGATGGTGTAGGCGCTGTTTTGCAATCATTAAAACGCAATGGTGTAGATGAAAATACCTTGGTATTTTTTATGAGTGACAACGGTAGCCCTAGAGGACAAGGTTTAGTACCTCCAAAGAAGAAAAAACGTGGCCAAACAGTGATGTCTAGCCCAGGTCCATTTAATGGCTTCAAAGGTGATACCTATGAAGGTGGCATAAGAGTACCATTTGTCATGAGATGGCCAAACAAAATACCTGAAAACCAAACGTATGCACAACCTGTGTTGAATTTAGATATCGTCAAAACAACATTGGCAGCTATTGGCATGAAGGAATCTAAAAAAGGATTACCCCTTGATGGCATCGATTTACTGCCGTATATCACAAATAAAAACAAAGCGGATCTGACTCGTGTAATGTATTGGCGAAGAGATGAAGATTATGCAATCCGTGACGGAAAATGGAAATTAACATTCAATGACGAAAGCGGCCCGAAAACGATACAATTATTTGATTTGGAAAACGATATAGAAGAGTTTCATGATCTAAGTCGTCAATTCCCAAAAATCGCCCAACAACTACAAAACAAGTTTGATCAATGGGACAGCAGCTTACCCGATAATGCTTTTGGTAAAACCGCCAATAACCGAAATAGCGGGTACCCAGAAGGAAACATTAAAAACGTTATAAAATTTAATGACATTCAAAGTAAACAGCCTGCTGTAGAGCCAAAAAATAAGAAAAAGAAAAAGAAAAGGAAAAAGAAAAAGAAAAAGAAAAAGAAAAATACCAGCTAGTGAATTAGGCTCAATATGTATGCAGCCTCTTATGAGACTCTCATTTATGATACGAGAGTCTCATGATATCCTCTAGCCTTACATCTAGCCTGTGATAACTGTAAACGCCTGTCTAGCAGCTTATTCAGCATTTAAGTCGCATAGCTATTACCATTTATTTATTGATAAAATTCTCGTTTATTTGTTAGATCAGAACGACCTATTTGGCAGTTGCAATTGGGTCAGGCCAAAGGTATTTCTTTCCTAAATCATCGTAAAGTCATGAACATTATCAGTACGGATTATTTTTAGTCCGTATGGAAGTTTGTCGACTACATCATCAATAAAGTCTAAAGCACATGCCTAGTTAAGCTTTTCAAAGCGCTTTACCAACTTAACTTTGTGAGTACATGATTCGTAAAAGCCGATAAGCTCTATCTCTGCAGTGCTTGTCATAAACGTCAGAGTTTAAGTATGTTAGGCCGAGCTATAACTTAAAATTGTGACTGTATATGGTCTAGTCGAAATGATGAATTTTGAGGGAGAGAAAGGATTTATTTTCTAAGGACTTGTTATTTTTCAATTCATAAAAACCTTAACTAACATTCTGTAATATATACAAAGTGTCAGCTAAGGCTTAACGATATACTTATTTATTGTTGCGCATTCCACTCACTAACGGAACGTCTATAACCATTTGAATATTCATAATTTCGATTGCTTGGGTTCGTATTGGCGCCATTTAGATTGTCAGGCAGAGCACTATCCCAGGCATCAAACATATTCTGCATAGTCTGGGCTTGTTCTGGGTGGGCATCGCTGAGGTCTTGCCACTCTCCAGGATCGTCAGCTAAATTAAATAGCATGATTCGTTGTGAGCCACTTTGATCATTATAAGTCAGCTTCCAATCATCCTGACGTAAGGCATAATCTTCCCCTCTTCGCCAGTGCATAACTTCATGAGGTCGTCCAGATTCCTCCCCGGTAATAAAAGGGAATAAATCTACACCATCAAAGTTTAACCCTGCATATGGTTCAGTCACTCCCATTCTTGCCATGATTGTCGGTACTATGTCGAGATTAATCACAGGGTCACTGTATTCAGCAACAGGTACTTTTCCAGGCCAAGACACTAAGAAAGGAATGCGAATTCCGCCTTCGTAAGAGTCGCCTTTGAAACCATTCAATGGCCCAGGGCTCGACATGGTAGTTGTACCTCGAGATTTCTCTTTCGGTTTTTCGAACCCGTGTTTTCTCGGAGTTCCGTTATCAGATAAGAAAAATACTAGCGTATTGTCGGTAGCATCTTTTCTTTCTACGGCATCCATTACCTCGCCAATACCATCATCAAGGGCCAATATCATGCCTGCAAAAAACTTACGCTCATCTTCTACTTGTAGATCCGCTAAGCGATCAAGATATTCTTGGGGCACTTGCCAAGGGGCGTGCACAGCATTATAAGCAACATAGACGAAAAATGGCTCTGTCGTATTCGCATTATCAATAAAGTTAGCCGCTTCATGACTAAACATTTCGGTAAGATAACCTTTACTATCCTGAATAGGAGGCTCAACATTACCATTTCGATAAATAGGAGCTTGACTTGTTTTTCCTCCCTCAACGAGATCTGAAACGTGATAATCGTGTGAACCATTATGGAAGCCATAGAAAAAATCAACACCACGACTATTCGGTAAACCCGCTTCTTCACCTAAATGCCACTTACCAACAACGGCAGTTTGATAGTCATGCTTTTTTAATTGTTCGAAAATCATAGGTTGAGACGGCGGCACGTGAGAAACGCCGCCATTGCCATAATAACCAAAGCGCTGTTGATGAACACCAGTTACTAATCCGGCACGTGAAGGGCCACAAACAGATGCCGCCACATAACCTTGGTTAAAAGTGGTGCCACTTGCCGCTAACTCATCAATATTTGGGGTGCGAATATCATCATAACCATGATAACCGACATCCCCCCAGCCCATATCATCAGCATAAAAAACAATTACATTGGGCCGTTCATCAGTGATCACTGCCACTACGGTAATAGATATACTTGCCTGGGTGGTGTCTTTACCATCGCTGACTTCAATCACTACGCTACTGAGACCAACATCATCTGCAGTAGGCGTTCCCAGTAAATTACCGCCGTCAACAGATAACCAGTTAGGGCCACTTATTTTTGTGAAAGATAAACTGTCATTATCGGCGTCTGTTGCCGATAAAGAAGCTCTGAATAGCTCACCCTGTGTCGCTCTATTCATTGCAATGTTAGGAGCCGAAGGGACATTGTTCGGTGTTAATTTGGGCTCTGCTTCCCCAGAAGAACCACCATTACAGGCAGATAACAGGAAAATTAAAAGATAAATAGCAAAGTGCTTTGTTCGATTTAATAAATTATTGTTTAACATTGTAGCTAGGATGCCTCTTTACGGTTCGACAGGAGTACAGAAAAGCGATAGTTTAAGAATCATCTTCGCTTTACCCCCTTGATTACTAATCTCTTTGATAAGAAAATATTCCCTTATCATATATAAAGAGTGCCTAGGCACCAAAATCCGTATTTTTTTTGCTTTTTATTTACCTAAAGAATAACACATCGACACTTCCTAGATGATTTATAGCTCTTGATTATTTTTTGCGGATTTCATCTAAGCAAAACTCTTTATCTAAGAAAGCACCAGTGTTTCAATAATGATCAACACCTTATCGCAGGTTTCAGACTAGCTGTAAACCCGTGTATTAAGTAATTTAACCGATGTAAATGATTGAATAAGGAGGGAATTCATGCGGATATTCTCACAATCGAAATTTAGACAGCCATATATCAAGTTGCGCCTAGTACCTGTTGCGTTAATTTTACTTGCTTGTAATGTAGGTGTCGCAAAAGATACAGATCATGCCACTTTTTTAAATCACGCACCGAGCCTCCCCTGTGTAATGACAACCAAAGGCGTAGAAGGAGATCAATTTATCACGGCCTTAACCGCAACAGATGTAGATGGTGATAGTTTAAAATTTATGAAAACAGATGGTGTCGATTGGCTAACAATTTCAGAAAACGTTCTCAAAGGTCAACCTGGCGCTGAACATATTGGTAGCAATGAAATAACGATTAGTGTCAGTGACGGGGTAGATACTGTGGCAGCTACCTTTAACATCAGTATTGTTGCCGCGTTGAATAGCACGCTTTAAGCTCAATAATATTTTTCTAGATCAGTGCCCACTTTTTATTGGGCACTGTTTAGAGTCTCACCAGCAAAAACACAGCAGTTTTTTAATGCGCATTAATGTTAACTGGCTTTGACACTACACGGTTATCAGGAAAGTTAGCGGCCTTATCGCCATCACGCTTTTGGTAACGCAAGTTACGAAATTCTCCGCCCGGCTTATTCATTGGAATGTCCATACCGCCAGCATCATTTAACATTTCATAGAGCTTGTTTTCCATCGTTGTTATAACTTGCGCATATTTTTCATCGGCAATTAAATTGATCGTTTCATTTGGATCATTTTGCAAATCATATAATTCATCGGTATCCCATAAACCATAGTAAGTAATGAATTTAAAGCGCTCACCACGCAAGGCAAATACAGTAGGTGACTGGGGGAAATTTTTCTCCCAGTAGTACACATATAAGAAATAGTCTCGCCATGGAATCTCTTGTTTTTGCGCTAAGGCAATAAAGCTTTTGCCATCCATATGCTCAGGAGTTTTAATGCCTGCCGCTTCTAAAATAGTTGGACCAATATCAATATTGGCGACTACTTGCTCTAGCGTTTGTCCGCCCTCAAAGAGTTCCGGACATTGCATTACCATTGGCACTCGAATTGACGTTTCGTAAGCCACACGCTTGTCAATTAAGCCATGCTCGCCAAACATAAAACCGTTATCGCCCATGTAAATGATTAAGGTTTCCTCATATATACCCATTTTCTTTAATTGCGCTTTCACCCGACCAATACTGTCGTCAACGCCAGCAAAGGCTTCGGTATAATTTTGGTAATATTTTTTGATATCGACTTCGCTGTGATATGGAAAGTCTACTCCGTGCCAACTGTTGCGCTGATCACGCAGCCAACGCGGGGTATTCTCATTGTAATCTGCAATTTTATGGGTAACCGGTAAATTCACCTGGCCATCGTACATGCCTTTGTGACGCTCTGCTGGGGTAAAGTCAGCATGTACCGCCTTATGGGAAAGGTACATCATAAAAGGTTTATCGCTGTTACTTTGCAGCTCCATCCAGTCTATGGCATAGTCCGTAAGCTCATCGGTAATATACCCCTGTTGCTTAACCCGTTTACCATTCACATTAAGGGTATAGTATGGGTTTGGTGGCAGGTAATGTCCTTGGCCAGGAAAACTCACCCAGTGATCAAAGCCCTGACGTTTTTCATCACTGTGTTTGCCCATATGCCATTTGCCGAAAAAACTGGTGTTGTAACCTTGCTGTTGTAAATATTGCGGGAAGTAAACGGTATCCGGTTGTTCCAACCTATTATTATCAATCACCCGATGTTTATGGGTATAAAGTCCGGTAAGGATAGATGCCCGACTCGGTGAACAAAGCGAGGTGGTCACAAAAGCATTCTTTAAATGAATGCCTTCCTTGGCGATCGAATCAAGATGTGGGGTTTTCATAAATGGGTGACCAGTAAAGCCCATGGCATCATACCTATGGTCATCGGTTAAGATAAACACAATGTTTCTTTTTTTTGCGCCTGCTATTGCTTCCGCTTCAATATCTTTGGGAAAAACAGAAGCACTTACCTTAGTTAACATTAAGATATTAATCACACAGAGTAGTGCTATTTTTGAAATTGACATAATGAGTCCTGATACTGTTGATAATAAAAAGCAGCTAGAAGCTTAAATAACATTTAAGGTTTTCACTGCTTTAAAGGTCTAATTAACTGGTTTCAATTTATTAGTTTTAGCTGTTTTTATTGTTTTTTTCTTTTTCTTACCACCCTTTTTCCAACGATTACCTCGTTTGAGCACAGCATCTTTCCATTCCGAGTAATCCGGTTCATCGTATTGAACCATAAGCTTGCTTAACTCAGTTTTCATCCGAGCGATCTCGGCTTTATATTCCACCTTGTCGATGGCATTATTCATTTCACTGGGATCTTTTTCTAAATCATAGAATTCCCATTGATCGACATCATTGTAGAAATGGATCAATTTATAACGCTGATCTCTGACGCCAAAATGGCGTTTCACCGAATGAAATCCTGGGTATTCGTAATAATGGTAATACAGTGACTGGCGCCAATTCTCTACTGGTTCGCCAGAAGTGATTGCTGTTAATGATTCGCCCTGAATATCTGCTGGAATGTCCACACCAGCGTAGTCTAAAAAGGTTGGCGCAAAATCGATATTTTGCACTAACTCGTTCGACACCGAACCGGCGGGTATTTTGCCAGGAAATTGCATCAACAGTGGTGCACGCATTGACTCTTCATACATAAAGCGTTTATCAAACCAGCCATGTTCACCTAAGTAAAACCCTTGATCGGAAGTGTAAACCACTAAGGTGTTTTCCGATAAACCGTTCGCTTCTAAATAATCCAGTACTTCACCAATGCTTTCATCCACGGCGGAAATGGTCGCAAGGTAATCTTGCATATAACGTTGATACTTCCATAACGCCATATCTTTATCATCGAAATTGGCATTGTTCATATCATCATTACGTTTTTTATAGGCCGCATTCCAAGTGGCACGTTGCTCTTTGGTTAAACGGGCAAAATGATCAGGCCAGCGGTCGTAACGTAATTCATTGCTGCCTGCTGCTTTGGTCATTTTTAAATCGTGACCTTCGTACATATCACGGTAGATGTTTAACTTTTGCTCTGCCGCGGCGGTGCGGCCTTGGTAATCATCGAAGTAAGTTTCCGGTACCGGAAACTTAGTATTTTCATATTGCTGTAAATGACGCAAGGCTGGCATCCAGTTACGATGCGGCGCTTTATGATGCATTAACAGCGCAAACGGTTTACTTTTATCTCGTTGTTTATCTAACCACTGCAGGCTGAAATCAGTGACTAAATCGGTGGCGTAGCCTTCCACCCGTTCAACGCCATCTTTGGTGATAATATCGGGATTATAATATTCCCCCTGATCGTTCAATATTTTCCAGAAATCAAATTCCAGGCCTTCCGGTTTTTTGCCAATGTGCCATTTGCCAATCACCGCAGTTTGATAACCTGCGTGTTTCAACATCTTCGGCCAGGTCGGCTGGCTGCCGTCAAATTTTTGACCGTTATAGGAAAAGCCATTTTTATGGCCAAATTTGCCGGTTAACATTGCTGCCCGGCTTGGGCCACATAATGAGTTGGTGACAAAACCTTTATCAAAACGCATCCCATTTTTAGCAATACGATCAAGGTTCGGCGTAGGTGCCAGTTTTGACACCGGATGACCATAAGCACTCAATGCTTGCACCGCATGATCATCTGACATGATAAACAGTATATTCGGCCGTTGCTCTGCTGCATTTTCTTTAGCATTGCTTACAGCTGCTGCTGTAGCATGGTGAGCTGTACTGACCACACACAAAGCAAGCAAAGTTTTTAAGATATTTTTTTTCATTAGATTAACCTTTATTGATAATTTTCTTGGCTTTGTTGACGTTATAATTTCCACCGAATCGAGCTTGCCAACTCCATTGTGGTTGCATCATACGGGCTGACCAAGTGTTAAACTGCTGCTCTAAGCGTTTAACAATTTGCGGAAATTGTTTGGCAACGTTATGTTGCTCGGAAATATCTTTAGATAAATGGTAAAGCTCTGGCTGTTTAACGCCCTTTAACTTCACCAGCTTCCAGTCGTTATCACGAACGGCCCACTGATATAAAAAACGCCAATATAAATTTCGTCCAGCTGGTGCTTTGAGTTCCTCGGTTAAATAAGGCAGCAAGTTGATGCCATCAAGCTTATTGCCAGGCTTAACATCATCACCCGTAGCAGCAAGTACGGTAGGAAAAACATCGATGGCCGCAACAGGGAAATCAACCCGGTTATTGGCGGCAATACGTTTTGGCCAATGCATTAAAAACGGCACACGAATGCCGCCCTCAAGTAAGCTACCTTTCTGTCCTTTTAATGGTGTATTCAACGAAGCATTACCTGAATGTCCTTTAATCGGTTTACCGCCATTGTCGCTGTAAAAAACGATCAGAGTATTATCAACTAAGTTCAGCTGCTCTAAAGTGTTATAAACCAAGCCGATACTTCTATCCATGGCATGATGCATCGCTAACATAGTGCGACGGGCTTTATTTTGAACATGCGAAAATTTTGCTAAATCTTCCGGCTTTGCCTCTAATGGGCCATGAACCGCATTAAAAGGTAAATAGAGAAAGAACGGATTTTTTGCATTTTCTTTGATAAAGGAAACCGCTTCTCGGCCAAAGGCATCAGTGAGATATTCGCCTTCTACCAATGGCTGTTTATCACGTTGTAATTTCTGTTTCTTACTCGTGCTGGTGTAATAAGTACTGGCACCATCAATAAAACCAAAAAAACGTTCGAAACCTCGGTTATTCGGATGAAAGTCTTCATCTTTACCTTGATGATCCTTACCGATCCAGGCAGTGGCATAACCGAGACTTTGTAGTTGCTCACCTAGGTTTACTTCAGATTTAGGTATGCCGGGTTTGACCTTAGAGTTTTGTCGAAATGGCCCACCAGGATTATCTTCAAAACCAAAACGGTTTTGATAGCGACCGGTTAATAAACCGGCTCTCGATGGACCACAAACGGGTGCCATGGCATAACCGGCACTAAAATAGCTACCGTTTTTTGCTAACCTGTCGATATTTGGGCTACTGACATCATTTGACTGATGGTAGCCAACATCAGCATAGCCAAGATCATCGGCTAAAATGACAATAATATTGGGTTTAGCGGCTGCAACTGCACTTGCCGGAATCACGGCAAATACAGTTACGGCGATGATAAAAATAATTTTTACCATGGATTATTTCTCGACCAAAGAAAACGATTTAGATTGAGTATTATCCGATGCAGTACCAATAAATAACTTGAATTCACCCGCCTCTGCACCAAAGCTCATATCTTGGCGATAAAAAGCTAGGTCTTGTTCAGTAATGGTGAAGGTAATGACTTTACTTTCGCCTTTTTTAAACATCGACTTGTCAAAACCTTTTAGCTCTTTCACCGGACGGGTTGCTGAGCCGACTAAATCTTGAATATAGAGTTGCACCACCTCTTCACCATCGTATTGACCGGTATTAGTGACCTTAACCGAGGCTTCAATGCTGCCGCCCATGGTCATGGTATCGCTTGAAAGTTTAATTTCGCCATAGTCAAAACTGCTATAACTCAAGCCATGACCAAACGCGTACAACGGAGTATTCTCCAAGTTTTCATAACGCGAGGTATAATTTTGCTTTTTCAACGGGATGCTAGGGTTAAAAGGTCGACCAGTACTTTTCATGCTGTGATAGACCGGGATCTGGCCAACATTACGCGGAAAAGAAACCGGCAGTTTGCCTGACGGGTTATAATCTCCTAACAACACATCGGCAATGGCATGGCCGCCCATGGTGCCACTAAACCAGGTTTCTAAGATGGCATCAACATTATCATTAGCCCAATTAAGACTTAATGGCCGGCCATTCATTAACACCAAGACGATAGGCTTGTTAAGTTTTTTCAGCTCTTTAAGTAGTGCTAATTGATTACCTGGCAAGGTCAATGATGTGCGGCTTGAGGCTTCGCCAGTCATTTTTTGACTCTCCCCCATAACAACAACAATGACCTCAGATTTTTTCGCCGCTACCATGGCAGCACCAAAGCCTTTATTGCTATTACTTTGATAGTTATAGCTTGCACCCTTGGCGAAATTGATTTTTACGTCCTTGCCAAGTTTCGCCTTTAACCCTTCCAATACGGTAACCGGTTGCGTCTTTCTATCTCCGGCGCCAGCCCATGAACCAATGATGTCAGCTTTACTGTTGGCCAAAGGACCAATTAATGCAATAGAGTTTAGCGTGTGCGACAGCGGTAAAGTTTGTTTGTCATTTTTCAATAACACCATAGATTTTCGCGCGACATCTTGTGCGGCAAGTAAGTTTTCTTGACTCAGCACTACTTTTTTCTCACGCGAAAGATCAGAGTAACGATATGGGTCTTCGAATAACCCTAAACGGTATTTCATTTCTAAAATACGGCGAACAGATTTATCTATGGTAGCAATATTAACCTTGTTTTCTGTAACTGAGGCTTCAAGGTGCTTAAAATAATTTTGTCCAACCATATCCATATCTGCGCCGGCATTGAATGCCAATTCAGCAGCGTGCTTACTGTCCTTGGCAAAACCATGCTTTACCAGCTCTTCAACCGCGGTATAGTCGGTAACAACAAAGCCTTCAAAGCCCCATTCCTTGCGTAAGATTTCATCCAGTAAATATTTATTGGCGGTAGCTGGTACACCATTTAAGTCATTAAAAGCGGTCATGAACGTTGCCACGCCGGCATCAACTAGGGCTTTAAACGGCGGTAAATGTATACTGCGTAAAGTACGCTCAGAAACATCAGTCGAGTTATAATCACGTCCACCTTCAGCAGCGCCGTAAACGGCATAATGCTTCGCTGTTGCCATAATGGTATCCGTCTTCGACAAGTCATCCCCCTGGAAGCCTTTTACTCGGGCAAGGGCCACTTGCGTGCCTAAATAAACATCTTCGCCGGCACCTTCAGAAATACGTCCCCAACGTGGATCACGCGAAACATCGACCATAGGGGCAAAGGTCCAATGCAAGCCTTCGGCAGAAGCTTCTTCGGCTGATACTCGTGCACTTTTCTGGATCGCCTGTAAATCCCAAGATGCAGCTTCACCGAGGGAAATTGGAAAAATAGTGCGATGACCATGAATAACGTCGTAGCCAAATATTAATGGAATACCTAAGCGAGTTTCTTCAACAGCAATTTTTTGTAATGCGCGAGTCCTATTCGCTCCTAAAGTATTAAAAACAGCGCCAACATGACCAGCTTTAATCTGCTTAACGTAATCTTTATTGCGATAAGAACCTGTAAGAACACCATTACCGGCCTGTAAATCTAACTGACCAATTTTTTCCTTCAAGGTCATTTTAGCCATTAAATCACTGATGAAGGCATCCATGACTTTACTGTCATCTTGCCAAATTGTTTCTGCTACCGATATTGGTGCGCTGCTTTGATTTGGAAGAGATTGTGCGTGGGCTGATGAGCCAACCAATGCACAAGAGATAATAAGGGGGAGTAGTTTTGTTTTCATTTTCACCGATTCTTTTTTAATACATATTAATAAAGAGCGGTTAACAGCAAAAATCCGTAATCAAACTGTAAAATTTAATTAATTTAAAAAAACGACTAGTCATGAATATGACTAGCCGTTTTATAGTAGGCAATTGAGTTAAGTAAATAAACCTAGCTAACTTCCTTGCCCAAAAAAGACTCGCTAAAAATATTTATAAACGGGCGGTTATCGATAATGAAATAGTACGCCCTGAATCAGAAACATTTTTTATTGATCCACTTTCATTATAATCGATGATCGCTTCATCGGTAATATTAGAAATACCTAAACCAATATTGACGTACCTAACTGGTTTATAATTAACGCTGGCATTAAAGGTACTCGATGGACGTCGGTAATGGTCAGGGGTATCGGCAATGCCAAGTTTACGAGATCTTTCACTGCGATAGACATGACTTAAACGCGCATCAAATTTAGTACCATCGTAGTATAAGGTAGTAGCAGCATTATCTTTAGATACATTCTTCAACAAATCCGGACGAGAATTGTCAATATAGGTATAGTTAACTTTGATGCCGGTATTGGATAAAAATGAAGGCAAATAACTAAACGGCTGTTCAAAACCGATGGTAGTCCCTTGAATGATTGCCCCGGTATCGTTTATTTTCTCATCGTAGTTTATATCTGTGTTGTACACTTGCTCGGTTTCAAGGTGATACACAGGTGTGCTTTTAACGCTGGTAAGCTGACCAGTTAAAGTGTCAATATCTTTATAGAACCAAGCAAAGGTTAGCGCCGAGGATTCATCGAAGTACCACTCTACACTTAAATCAACATTTTCTGAAACAAAGGCATCTAATTCAGGATCAGGCGAAGTCAGTGTGTTACTGCCCTTATTGTATTTATCTAGCAACTTCAAATCTTCGCGTAGTGGTCTCGTCATAGTGCTGCTCCACGCGGTACGAATGACCCAATCATCGCCTGGCAGGTAACGCAAATTCAAACTTGGTAAATAATTATCATAACTACGTTCACTGGTAAGGTTTTCGTCTAACACTGCAGAAATTTCTGATTGATAGGTAGGATCTAACAACGGATCACCACTGGCTTCATCAATAAAGCCCGAAGTACCTCTGCCGGTGACAAACTGATCAGTATGTACGTATCTTAAGCCTAGATTACCAGTAAAATCTCCTGCTGCATTTTCAAAGTTTAAACGTACATATGCAGCTGTAATATCTTCTTTTAGATCATCATCAATACCGGGGTTATAAATTACATTGTCTGCTTCGATAGCAGCAGCTCGTAACATTTCAGAAGTCCAGTTATTGTGCTGTATAATCTTTTCCATGTCAGTAACTGGCCAGAAAAAGTCCTCCATCGGAGTATCTAATGCACCGTCGAACCAGTCTCCTCGTGAAGGTTCAACAATACGTGTTTCAATGCTTTCTGGGCTAATAGGCAAGCCGGCGAGCTTATTACCAAAATTAGCCGATGGTTTTAGTGCTAAAGATTCATCCTCAGTGTAATGTAGGCCAAACTGAATAAACGTTGGCATAATAAAGTCATTATCAAAATCAAATTCATATTCACCGTCAAAATCAAGCCCCCACGAGTTGCTTTCAAATTCTGCATCAAGTCGTTGCCCGTTTACCGTTAAGGGTTTGAATTCGAGCTCATTAGGGTAATTGACAAACTCTGTTTGCCAAACACTGTCGATGTCAGCACCATACATCTTCACATCTAACGAATTGGTTGCTAACGCACTTTTCCCTTCTACCTGGAATTGGGTGGTTTTTGATTTGGATAAGTTAGCGCCAAAGTTAAACGTCCAAGCGTCATACAAGTATTCAACATCAACAAATGCAACCGCGGTATCACTCTCACGTTCATTAAGTTGGTTAGTGACTTCCAAACCGGCATTGGTATTATGAAAAGCATTTAAATATATTCTTTCGTCTTCGCTAAAATTGTCCGACTCATAGACACTCGATTCAACAAAATCGTTATTAAGGTTGCTGGCAAATTTACCCGTTTTGGTCTTAATACGCGCTTGCGAGCGATTTTTAACTTCATCATAACCACTATAGAACACTTCGCCAAAAACCTTTAATTCAGGCGTTGGTCGCCACTCAAGGTTAACAAAGGCAGCACTTCGTTCACGGAAATTCTGATCTAATGCGTAGTTGACTGATGCTGGTAGATAAAAAGTATCATTTAGATCATTATCACCATTAAAATCTGCCCCTTGCTGCTCTTCGGTGTGTTTTTGTTTCGGATCCGCACTCAAGCTTTTTTGCGTTTCAGTATCATACTGTAAGTTATTAACACCAATGGTAAAGCCTAAACTATCGTCAAGATATAAGTCTGAAAAAACGGCTAAAACATCTGAGTTGGTATCATCAGAATTTGATGGTTTAGTCGCCGTTGCTTTAAAACGAATTGCTCTTTTGCCTATGTCAAAAGCACGGATACTTTTTAAATTGACAACACCTGCCAAACCACCTTCAACCACATCAGCGGACGAAGTTTTGTGCACTTCTACTCGGCTCATAAAAGCCGCGGGCATCACTTGGGAGTCGAAAAAACGCTCCTCAGAAAGTGATGTACTAATTACCCGGCCATTATAAAGTGTGCGGTTAAAGTAACCCGGTAAACCACGAATACTGGTACCACTAACCACGCCATCGTCACCCCGGTCTACTTGTACCCCAGCAATACGCTCTAATACATCACCGATTTCTACATCTGGTAATTTACCAATGTCTTCCGCTGAAATGACATCCATACCAATGTCTGCATGCCGCTTGTGAGAAAGCGCTTTACTTAAACTATCTTTAAAACCGGTTACCACAATAACTTCGGTTTCTTCATTGTCTTTAATGCGTTTGGCTTTTTTTTCTGCTGCAGTTGCTGCCTTAGCAACCTCAACGTCAGCATCATCTTGCGCGGCGTAAACACTACCAACATTTATACCAATAATAATAGCCAAGGCACTTAGTTTAAATTTGTTTTTTTTCATTTTAATCCCCTTTAGTATTTCCGTTTTTAATCAATAATTTTCTATCGCTATCACCAAATATTGTTCATCTTGGTTAGCTTTATATTTGAGGTTTGATTACAGTTTTTCTTGTCAGTAACTTTCGCCATTCCATTTATAAAGAGCGATAAAATTTAAATATCCACAATAAAAAGTTACAAATTATTTACATTAGGGAAAGGCACTTTATTGACTTGAAGCGAGAATAATTTCAGCGACCTTGAATCTTCATATTTGATTAAAAATGCCGTAATTTGTGCTTTTAACACAAATTACATTACGGATTTATCTTTGTAGATGCTCTTTATTAGAGAGCTGGTTACAACTTGAACTGTGTAATACAGCACAAGCTAAAAACCCAAAGCCGTTTTAATTACTATTAAAAGGCTTGTTTCACCAAACTTGCTCTGGGCATTTGTTGATATTTATGTCGGCACATGTCGCTGCAGAGTTGCATTTAACAAATTTATAAGGATAAAAAATGCCGACATTTCAAATGGGGAAAATTACACAGCATATGCTAAAAATTGGGCTAATCAGCTCTAGTTTATTACTCTCGGCTTGTGAACTTGATGACGAATCAAATAGTGCGCCGGTATTCGGTGCCGAACCGGTAACAAATAATGTTGCCACAGTGGGACAAGATTACAATGCCGCCTTATCTGCAACAGATCCAGATGGTGATGTGCTTCTGTATACTATGATCTCGGGGCCAAGTTGGTTAACAGTTAATCAAAACGGAACATTATCGGGCACTCATTCTGCTGCAGATGTTGGCATGAATGAAGTAATTGTTAGCGCCTCTGACGGTAATAAAACGGTGGAAACAACATTTACTCTTGTAGTTGAAGCGGCGCCTAACAACCTACCTACTCCCGCATCAATTGCCAATACTCTTGCCTATGAAAGCTTAGTATTTAATCAGCCGTTAACAGCAACGGATGCCGATGCCGATCCACTGACGTTTAGCATTATCAATGGTCCTGATTGGTTAACAATAATTGATGGCGTATTGCAAGGTACACCCGCAGCCGGTGATCTTGGGACAAACGATGTCGTTGTTGCCGTTACCGATGGTATTGATATTGTCAAAGTTACCTTGAGCATTACCGTAGAAAAACTACCGGTAAGTGAAGCTCCAGGCATACCAACAATAAATATTAACACAGCAACTGAAGGGCTAAACTTTAGTGCGACGTTAAGTGCTACTGATGCCGAGAATGATACATTAACTTTTACTCTGGATGAAGGCAGTGCCGACTGGTTAACCCTTAATGGTTCGATACTGTCAGGAACTCCTGGAACAACCGATGTAGGTCCAAATGAGGTTTTTGTTATTGTTAGTGACGGCATTAATACTAATCCAGCAGAAACGGTAACTATCACTGTCTCAAGCACTGCACCAACAAATTTAGATATCGCTGAGAATAATGGCGCGACGGAAGATGTACCATTTAATGCGACTTTATCTGCAACTACAGACACCAGTGATGATGTATTAACCTTCTCTATTGAGTCGGGTCCTTCATGGTTGTCAGTTGATGGAGCCTCAGGTGTGCTTTCTGGTACACCTGCATTTGCAGACATTGGCATAAATGAATATACAACTAGAGTAACAGACTTCAACGGCGCTTTTGTTGAGCTAACTTTTGATGTGCAAGTAGCAGCCAAGCCACTTTTTAATGTAGCTCCAGAGTTTAAAAGTGCAACAATTTTTAAACCAGGCGATATTGAAGGCTCAAATTATGCTGACGCTGGTCAGTCTATTGCATTAAATGCCTTTGATAACAACAATGATATATTAACATTCAGTAAGACTGCCGGCCCGGATTGGTTAGTCGTTGCCAGCGATGGTACACTTTCTGGTACATTAACCAATTTTGAAGCGGACGGTACCACACCGGCTAGCAATACTTTTACCGTTGAAGTGTCAGATGGAAGTTTGTCTGCTACAGCAACGTTAAATATTACAAAACTTTTATTCCCGCCAGAAGAATTAACAACTGCTACCCAAGCTGTTGGACGTCAATTCAGCGCTTCGATAATTGCAGATAACGGCTTTGGTACGGACGAAGGTTTAACTTTTAGTAGAGCGGAGACGGATACAAATACTTTGTTTAATGTCAGCGCAGAAGGTAATGTAACCAGTACAGGTATATTGACCGCAAGCGATACTGGTGTATATTCACTTATTATAACCGGTACGAATGGCATCATAAGCAGTGATGAAACTTCAATCATAACAATTACAGATGTATATGGACTAGGCACAAAAGATACCTTTGATAATGTTGGAGGCACTAAGGCCACTAATGACCTAACTTACACTAATGGCTGGGGAAATGAAAAATCTCGTGGAGGTATAGCTGTTGATGATATTGTCGCTCTACAATCTACTGTTGAAGCAACAGAAAAATCGGCAGGTTTAAGAGCGACAAATGGCGCCGCTGCTGTCAAACACTTCACAACGGTAGGTTACTCCGATATCGTTGTTACCTATGATAGAGCTGGGCGAGGGTTAGAGGATTCTGAAGATGTAAACCTTATTATTGACTGGTCTATTGATGGGATCACTTGGCAAACGGCTTTAGAAACTGTTCTATTGGATGTTAAAGACAATCCAATTTGGTTAAATAAATCATTTATATTACCTCCAGAAGCAGAAGGGCAAGAAATACTCAGCCTGCGCTTTAATACAACAGGTACTAAATTCGGTCACCAAGGTAGAATAGACAACATTATCGTTTCAGGGACAGCTGTACCTTAATCAGTAAATAAAACAATTAAACCACTAGTAAATAACAAAAAGCTCATCATTTGATGAGCTTTTTATTTTTAAATGACTGTGTCGTCTGTCAAGAGATAGGGTGCATGCACGTTAGTTTAAGAATCAAAAAATATTGAACACATTGTCTCAATATTGCCTGAGCAGTACTCCTCAAACTAGTAAGAATAATGTTTGTTGATAACATAAACAAATAAGAACGCTTAGATCTAAACTAGGTAGTGTCAAAGTCCTAAAGATTCGCACCTAGTTTATAATTTAGCTGTAAAGGTTAATGAGTAAACTCGACCATAATCACTAAAATTATTATTTACACCACTAGCATAATAATCACTATTAACTTCTTCGGTAATGTTATGGATGCCAAAACTGATATTTAAGTACTTGCTTGGTAAGAAGCTAACACTAGCATTGACTGTTGTAGAGGGATTGAAGTATTGCGCGGGCACCGTTGGCGTAGATATGCTTTTGACACTTTCACTGCGATAAGTATAATTTAATCTGGCATCAAAATAGTCGGTATCATAATATAGAACCACAGAGACATTTTCTTTTGAAACATTTGCTAAAAGATCTGGGCGGGAATTATCTAAGTAAGTATAATGAGCTTTAATCCCCGTATCTGCTAGAAATGAAGGTAATGACGTAAATGGCTGTTGGTACATCAAAGTTCCCCCCTGGAAAATAGCACCATCACCATTCTTTTTCTCATTCATGTTTACAACCACATCATCAAGTGTAAGACCTGTTTCTAAATGCTTTACTGGTAATGTTTTTTGGTATGCATGAACGTAAGTTAAGTTTTTAATATCTTTATAGAATAACGAAAGCATAAATGCCGATTCATCGGCAAAATACCACTCAAGGCTTAGATCAACATTTTCTGAGAAAAACGGTTTTATTTCTTGATTAGAAAAATTGATAGTATTGGTATTTCTATTATATCTATCTAGTACCTTCAAATCTCCTCGCAGCGGTCGAGTCATAGTCTCACTCCACCCCAAGCGCAAAATAGTATCATCAAATAATAGGTATTTAAGATTCATACTAGGTAAAAAAGTATGGTAACTTCTTTTTCTTGTCATGTAATTGTCTACAGGTAAAACTAACAATGAAATATAGTCTGGGTCATAGGGATTTCCACTTCCTTGATCTACGAGACCTTCTTCAATATTAGCCCCTTGACCGCTAGCAAACTGCTGAGTTTTGGCGTACCTGAGGCCGAAGTTACCGGAGAACTTTCCCTCTTCACTCTCAAAATTTAACCGAGTAAACGCAGCTGTTATATCTTCTTTAAGGTCGTCCCTGATCCCCGGTTGATATCTATTGATTGCAATTGCAGCGGATCTGACACTTTCATCTGTCCAGTTATAGATATTTATCATTGAGTCAATATCAGGTACAACCCAAGGTAAAGGAGCACCTCTCTGGCTATCCTTTCCATCAAACCATTGCCCTTTTTCTGGCTCCACCTGGCGGTAAGTTATCTCTCCCCCATTAAAGAGCTCATCGGTTCTACCAGCAAAATTAGCAGATGGTTTATTAGCCAACGATTCATCTTCACGGTAATGTAACCCCATCTGTATAGTGCTTAAAACTAATGGACTATTAGTCTGAGGAAAAACATATTCCGATTCGAAATCTACTCCCCATGAGTTACTTTCATATTCAGCACCTAATTGCAGACCATTCACCGTTAAAGCTCGATATGGAGCTTGTGAGTCGTTTAATAAGCCCCTTTGACTGTAATCAGGATCACTTGGCGGATTATGAAAATAGACCTCCCAAGGGCTATCTAAATCAGTGCCGTCTAAAATAACATCAAAATAATTATTTGCCGATAAGTTTTTAGCCTCAACAGTAAATTGCTTTGTTTTAGATTTGCTCGCGTTTATAGCTAAGTTTAACGACCAACTTTCAAAAAACCACTGTGTTTCAATAAATGCCATAATGGTATCACTGTCACGTTTATTATGTCTGTTAGATACTTCGGCAAAGATATTACTGGGGTGATAAATAGTTAAATATTGACGTTCTTCGTTGTAAAAGGGCCCTTCATAACTTGTTGTTTGTGCGCCACTCCCCTCTGAATTATCGGTCTGTGAAGGTTTAAACCTCAAGTTGTCACGGATATTGATTGTATTGTACTGACTATAAAATACTTCAGCAAACATTGTGAACCTCCCTTCAGGACGCCACTCAAAATTTGCGAACAAAGCATTACGTTCTCTTATGTTTTGACTGAGACTGTAAGCAATAGTGCTTGGCAGATAAAAGGTATCGTTATTACTAATATCACCGTCACCATTATAGTCTTTATTAACTCCCTCTTCCATTTTAAAAACAGGATTAAAAACAAGCCCTTTTTGATTTTCAGTATCCGTTTTAAGAAAACTAACACCAGAGGAAAAGCCTAGCGTTTCTTCTAAATACAGGTCAGAAAAAATAGCAGTAACGTCAGAATTATTTTCATTCGAATTTGAGGTTGTACTACCTGTGAACTTAAACCGTAACGCTTGTTCACCAACATCAAAAGCTCTTATACTTTTTAAGTTAATTTCTCCCGCTAAACCACCTTCAATTACATCAGCAACAGGCGTTTTATGCACCTCAACGCGCCTAACAAATGCTGCGGGCATTATTTGCGAATCAAAAAACCTCTCTGTAGACAAAGAGGTGCTAAGAATGTGCCCATTGTATAGTGTGCGATTAAAATAACCGGGTAAGCCACGAATACTAGTGCCATTGACCACACCATCATCACCACGGCTTACCTGCACACCGGCAATGCGCTCTAACACGTCCCCTATTTCAACATCAGGCAATTTGCCGATATCTTCAGCAGAAATCACATCGATCTGATTATTCGCCGTTCTTTTGTAAGACAATGCTTTGTTTAAACTTTGTCGAAAACCGGTTACAACAATTGATTCAATATCGCCTTTAGTATGTTTATTATTTACGTTTTCATCATCTGGCTGAAAAATTTTATTTTGATCAACATTTAATTTTGAAGTCTCATCATTAGACTTATCGTGAATAATAATCACCCCTTTAGGGGTGATCAATGCCTCAATGCTAGTTCCATCGAGAAGAACTTTTAAAGCTTCAGGTAATGTAAATGAACCACGTAAAGAATTGGTCTGTAGATTTGATAATTTTTCAGGCGGATAAAGCAGATTCGAACCGGTCTGCTTTGCGATAATTTCTAAAGCATGCTTTGCTTCTGCTGACGGAATATTAAAGTCAAACTTTCTTTCCGATGCAGCAGCTGAGTCTCTCATTGCAATTAGAGATAAGATGGTGAAAAAATGTAGAATTAACTTCAGGCTAACAGACCTTTTTGTCATATTCATTTAAATAGATTAGTTAACTGTAAAAGCAAGAAGTAACCTACCAAAAGGTTTACCATAAATCACCTCAAATTCTCTTTAAGTTTAACAGCTCTCAATTAAAAGATAAATTAACCCTGTCATTATTGACTAATGATCTTTGCTTTTTCGCTGGTTTTTGTTTTTGTTGGCTTTTTCCTGTTTCTTTTTTTGCTTCGCTAATCGCTGTTGCTCAGGGGTTAACTGCGCTTTACTGGGAAAGTCTTTCTTAAGCATAATTATCATTTTCTGCGGCTGTTCTTTCAGCTGATATAACGCCAACACGGGGTCTGAATTCTCCTTCATCCATTTTACCAGACGTTGTCGATAAGCATTTATTCTAGCCTGATACTCTGGATTATTGATCAAGTTATTGACGCTGTGCGGATCCGCTTGCAGGTCGTAAAACTCTTCAACTTCCCGTTCACGAAACATTCTCAGTCGTTCTAACTGCCCTTTGTCGCCAGAAGTTTTCCACTTTTTAGTGATCTCTCCTTCATTAGAGTTCCGGTAATTTGCACCAACGGTGCTCCATGGGTTAAAAATATAGCCAAATTCACTATCTTGTATTGAACGCATAGGTGTTGCCGGGCCACCAATTTTATAATCGATTTGAGTATACACTTCATTTCGATTTGACTGTTTTTCACCTTTCAATAGCGGCAAAATTGAACGACCATCGACTGACTCAGGAATTTTTAAATTTAGGACATCGAGTACGGTCGGGAAAAAATCAATAGAAGCAATAAAGTCGATTTCATTTACATACGATGATTTTATCTTTCCTTGTGGCCATTGTACTATCCAAGGCGTTTTAGTACTTGCTAGGTAAGCATTGGCTTTGGCAAATGGAAAGGCTGAGCCATTATCGGATAAAAATACCACCAGAGTATTATCTGCCATGCCTGATTCATTTAATGCTTGCAGCACTCGGGCAAACGTATCGTCTAAGCGACGAACAGAATTATAATAATGGCTTAGTTCTTTTCTTACCTGCGGTGTATCCGATAAATACTTAGGCACAATAACTTGTTCGGAGCTAAATAATTTTGACGGTATTGCAGCATTTTTCATTGGTTTTTCAGGATCATGAAAGCCACGATGAGGATCGTGTGAATTGATCATCATATAAAACGCTTTATTCTGTTTTTTACTGCGTTGAAAAAATTCTTTACTAAATTGGTAATACTTTTCCGGGGAACGGCCTGCGCCTAAATCGCTATAATCATGCACGTAATCCCATTGATAGGCCATGTCAGGGGTAGAATGTGAAACCTTACCGAGCACGCCGGTAATATAACCATTATCAGACAGTGTTTGCATCACCGTGGCTGAGCGCTTTTTCATGTGGAAAAAGCCCATCATGCCACTATTGATACCATATTGCCCGGTCGCGATTATCGAACGACTTGGCTGACATATTGGCGTATTCACGTGCGCATTTTTAAACTGGTAACCTTTTTTAGCAAAGGCATCAATGTTAGGGGTTAAACTCGGCAGCCCTGTATCTAAAGTTAAAGAACCCACGGCCTCGTAGCCTAAGTCATCGGCGGTAATTAATAGTACATTGGTTTTTGCATCGTTTGCCAAACTTATTTGACTAACTAAGATTAAAATACAGGTGATAAATAGCTTAAATTGCTCCACAGAGAAACCCTTTTAATTTTTATAATAATATTTTGAAGTTTGATTTTATCCTGAATCATCAAGAGTCAATTCTTGGGACCAGGAAAAAGTGACAAAACAATTATTTGTTTTGCCGCTTTCCTTTATTCATTGGAATATTTTGATAAATAAATTTGGTTATTACTCATATCAACATCGATGTCGAAAGTAATTTCAATCGCTTCTAATAGTGCTTCGGTTTCGCCAATTTGAAAGCGCCCGCTAATGGGGATATCTTTTAACTTAGGACTAAGTATCAAAATATCTGTATCCAAATAACGATTAATTTCTTTAATCACGTTTTCCAGCCTTTCCTCTTTAAAAACCAGTTGTCCATCAAGCCAAGACAATTGTTCATTAATTTGAGTTTCATTAATTTGTTTCGCTACAAATGTTGCATTTTCTACAACATATTCAGCTTGTTCACCCTGATGAAGTAACATAGGTTCTGGTTTAACAGCCACAGAGGATGATTTTTCTTCATTCGACTTGGCCATATTTTCCCGTTGTGACAATTCAACCGTACCTTCGGTTACTGTCACTAATATGTTTTCGGAAGCCAGTCGAACAACAAATTCAGTTCCTACCGCTCTTACCGCGCTTCCCGCAGCATAAACAATAAAAGGACGGTCTTTATCATGGGCGACATCAAACATGGCTTCGCCTTGCTGCAAGCGAACGATACGCTGGCCGTCTGAAAATTCAATCTCTATTCGACTATCGGTATTTAAAAGTGCTGTTGAACCATCACTTAATTGATAGCTTTGTTGCACGCCCACATTAGTCAAATAAAACGCGGTTTCTACATTACGAGCAGACCATGGCGATACGATTAATACACCAGAAAGAATCAGCAAAAACATACAGCTCATGGCAAGCATTACCGGTTTCGGGCTAAACACATTGCGCAACCAAGAGAAATATTCTGGGTTTGTAGCTTCCGCCATAAAAGATTCACCCGAATCATTCAAGACTTCGGTCATGTCATCCCACATGCTCATATGGTTTTTCAAAGCAATGGCGTGTTCTGGAGATTCATTAAGCCAGTTTTTAAGGGCAAGCTTTTCTGCTTGATCCATATTATCGCCATCCATTTTTGCCAACCAATCGGCCGACTCCCTATTAATGATTTCGGGGCTACGAAGGGTGACTATTTGAGATTGTTTATTCACTTGCTTCTCTCCTTAACGGTGGCACTGTTTTTGCCCTTACTTTCACCACCAATGTTTTGTGCTTCATATCCTTGACCAGCGAGTATATCTCCACATTGTTTGATACCTTTGGAAATATATTTTTCTACAGAACTCACTGATACACCTAACTTTTGACTAATTTCTTTATGCGATAAACCATAATATTTTCGTAATAGGATCGCCCGACGATTCTTCTCAGGCAGAGTCATTAACGCATCGTTAAACGCTTTAAATTTTCTTTGCTTATGTAATTCAATTTCGGTTTGTTTATCATCATGACCAAGCAAATAATCGTCAACGTCGGTGGCAATTTCTTTCGACTGATGTTTTAAGCCTTTATAGATCAGGTTTCGAGAAACAATAAATAAATAATCTTTTGGCGATCGTATCTGTTTCTTTTTATCTTCATTATAAACTCGTAAAAACGCTTCTTGTAAAATGTCATCAACATCTTCTTGTTTGACACTCATTTTAAGAATATATCGTGCCAAGCTGTCTCGACAGGACAAAAATGTATTGAGTATAGTATGTTGTTTTGCTTTTTCTGACACTATTAATCACCAAAGTTTGATAACATGAACGCTAAAATTTGTCTGCCATAACAATTGAAAAATTCACCTACATACTAATAAAGAGTCGACACATTCAAAAATCCACAATAAATTTTAAAATTATTTTGTAAAAAATTTAAAATAAATTCGACCCTTTACATAACTTATTGTTTATTATTAATTTATATTTAAATAAAGGAATATATTTTGGCTAATAATCTGTCATTTGTTCTAATTCAAGTCCTTTAGTTTCATGGATAAAATAAACCACGAAGAGTAAGGAAACGACTGAAAAACCCGCATATACACTATAACTAAATGCTAAACCAAAACTGGCTAACATCACCGGGAAGCTCATCGTAATAATAAAGTTGGCCACCCACTGAGCTACTCCACTAACCGCTAAACCTGAACCACGCAGTTGATTAGGAAACATTTCTCCTAACATCACCCACATCACGGGTCCCCATGACATATTAAAGAAAAACACGTATGCGTTAGCCGCAATTAATGCCAGTATACCATAGTCACCAAGTTGCAATTGACCGTTAACTCCTTGTGATGCATTAGCAAAAGCGTACACCATAATAGACAATGTAATGGCCATCCCTAAAGAACCGATAATTAAAAATGGTTTGCGGCCCAACTTATCAATATAAACAATTGTTATTAAGCAGGCAAAAATGCTGACAAAGCCACTTATGATATTGATCAATAAGGCATCACTTTCAGAAAATCCTGCAGCCTGCCAAAGTACCGAGCCGTAGTAAAATACGACATTAATACCTACTAACTGTTGTAACGTTGCTAAGCCTATGCCTAACCAAACCACCTTTTTGATCTTACCCGTTTGTTTATGTTTTAAATCGGAAAAACTTGGTTTATGGCGATCAACGGCCAGCGACTGCGCAATTTCAACTAACTTCCTCGGACTGGCTTTTTTACCATATAATCTACAAAGCACCGTTGCGGCTTGTTCCATTTTTTGACTAGCAACAAGAAAGCGTGGACTTTCAGGGATCATAAATAAACCAATAAAAAATATCGTCGCCGGCAATATTTCAATCCAGAACATCCAGCGCCAAGCATCAATTCCAAACCAAAAAGTTGCAGTTGAACCACCAGCATACTCTGCCAAAAGATAGTTACTGATAAATGCTGAAAACAACCCCAAAATTATCGCAATTTGTTGTATCGATGTTAATGTGCCGCGATAGCGAGCTGGCGCAATTTCACTGATATATGCCGGTGTCATTACCGATGCAGCACCAACGGCTAAACCGCCAATAATTCGATAAAAGACAAATTCTAACGATGACTCACTGATACCTGAGCCCCAGGCACTGACTAAAAAGAATACCGCGGAAACTAACAGAATTGTTTTTCGACCATAAATATCAGCCATCCGGCCTGCGAAAAATGCACCTACGGCACAACCTAACAGCATACTGGCCACGTTAAACCCGGTGCCAACATCATCCGCTGAAAATGCAGCTTTGAGGCCTTCAACAGTGCCGTTGATCACGCCACTATCAAAACCAAATAAAAATCCACCTATTGCTGCAATACAACTGATTAATACTATAAAAAGTTTATTTTCTTCTTGTTGGCTTTTTTCTAACACAAACGTGTCAACTTCTACTTGCTGTACGTCCAAAATATCACCCTCTTTAAAATTATTTTATCGTTAATGTCGAACCCGATAGTATGTATTTACTAAAGCAACATAAACTGTCGTCCCATAGAAGATAAAGAGCACTGAAATAATGAAATCCGTAATATCCAGTAGCACTTTTTTTCGCGTATGCGAGATAATGCGCCGCATTCGCCTTTGTATTAACACATTGGTTGCGTTAGTTGAGCCTCAGAACCATGGCTTTACGGCATTTATTCAAGGGTGTTATAACGGTTGAAAAAATCTGCTCCCAAAAAATCAGGAAGAGCTGCCAAACCAAACAACATAGTCGAAAAATCCACTCCCTGCACGGCCTTAGCTCGCCAATGCTTTTGCTTTAAACTGTAACGCCATAATACCGACACCTCTGGCGACAATTGATATATTGCTTTGTCAGGGCCAGCACGATACATGGCAACAAGATCCGCTTTAACAGATGGTTTGACGGGTGAGAATCCGCTCAAAATGTGTGGGGAAACAATTTGATAAGGATTTTCATCACGACTGCCACGATTAAAAATGCGATCGGCGTTATAGCCGGTAATGGTTGCCCCGGCTCCTGTGCCCCACTCATAAGGCTGCCATTGCTTAATATCTTGCTCTTGCCACCAGCTAAAATCGGCTTTCGCCGCATTTTTCATCGCCTGAACATATTCAGGGCTGTTAGAGAAATGATGAACCAAGTAGTAGTTAAACAAAAAGGTAAACATAGTCACATAACGCTTATTACTCACCGATAATACCGGCGTTTGTGCTTTACCAAACAAGGCCTTTTTTAGGTTTTTGGGTGTTTGGTAATGTCTGCTCCACAATTGATTGGCGGCTGAATTGTCATCTTTACTTTGTTGCTTAGCAAGCCAGGCGACAATCATGTATTCATTGAACGGAATGGTCCAGGCACCGCTTGGCTCGCCGTTGGCATTCATTGATAACGCTATTTGGCCCTTGATCGGGTCGCCAATGAATTTAGCCTGATCGACCGACGCCAAGAGCTGATCAACCAACTGGCCGATTTGTTGGTTTTTGGAGAAATAATTTTTAATGAATGTCGCGCCAAGGAGCATGATGTCGGTATCTATTGGACTAAAATCTTTGCTCATCGCCTGGCCAGTATGAACATTAAAGAAGTGCATATAACAACCTGCGGCGTTTCTTGCGGGGGTAAAGCCTGGCGTGTTCCCGGATAACGTAGTTAGCGTTTGCAGGGCCAAATTTTCCGCATTGGGTTGCCAGCCTTGAGCATGTCCAATTGCTAATGCCACTAACCCCATACCCGCGTTCGCAATAGAGCCGCGTACTGATTGCTTGTTAGATAATTGAAAACCATCGCGATAAACGCCATTAGGCTCTCTTATTTGCTGCCAAAACTGATAGCTATCACGATATAGCTTGTTAATGATCTCATCATCTGATTGCGCTTGGGTATGAAAGACAGCGGCGAATAGTAAAATAGGCAGGTATCTAATAAAGCGAACAACTGGATTCACACCAGTATTAATATTCGCCCTTGTCGTTGTGGAAGACGATGTCAATTGCAGTTTTTCCATAATAAGGTCCCAATGATAAAAGTTGCGAAGTTAGACAAACTTGCTTGTTGATGGCTTTATTAAATTGATGCCAGATAATAACTAAGAGTATGCAGTCGCTAAAATTCGTAGGTTCGACTTAACGATTGCAAACCGCGGGTAGAGTTCGATATTAGGTTTAGAATTTTATGAGTGTTAAATAAGTTTCCCCAGATAACACTCAAAAATAGACATCAAAATTTAATAAATTGGATAAGGTCGCCTTTAGAACAGCTGTTCTTTATCTAATCTAAAGTTATCAATAATTATCTCATCGGTACCAAGGGAGCCAGTGCTATTACGTTTCATGCGAAAGGTAATAACATAATGATCATCATTTGGGCGCTTACGGAAGGTAAAGGCTATTTCCCCATCTGTCGTTGGTATAATGTCGCCAACGTCGCGACGGCTAATAATTTTATTGCCTAATGCATCATAAGTGTCAATCAAAATTTCAAAATCAGAGTCTGTCATCGTGATAACTTTGGTATCAAGGCGGAATATATAACGAGTGCCTAATGGGTCATTTGCGACATCAAGTTCTTTGCTAAGTTTTTTCCAGCTTGTAACGCCTGGACCAACTGAAAATTTTAACGAAGTTGCACCTTGTAACACTTCACTTGATTCAGTCGTTAAATTAATTTGCGCAGCGGATTCATTCCAGGCTGTCATCCCATCTTCAAAATCTCCATTGGCGATAGGGGTATCAGCGCCTATACGCACTACAGATAAATCATCAAAAATATAGCGGTGATAAATCGCAGCAACTTTTTCCACCACAAATGATAAATGCATGTAGTTAGCTCCCATAGGTTTTTGAGTATTAATCAAAAACTCGACTCGTTGATTGTTGTCGTCCAACAAGTTACTGGTTTGCATAGAAATAATACCATTGCTTACATCAGCATCATTATCCCATTGCACACGTAAGAAACCGCGACCTGGTGCTCCTGTTGTGGCAAGAAAGCCGTTGGCCCGAACAATGTAACGAGTATTATCAAGATCATTAGCAACACCTAAGGTTTGACTCAGGCTAGATTCAGTATCCGTAACCGTAGGGTTTGTGCGAATTTCAGCACTAGTACCTACGATGCTTACACCGCCAATGTTTGGCTTAAAGAATTTGTAATCTCCCGTTTTGGTCCATCCTGTTAGACCGTTTTCAAAATTAGGATTTTCAAAACGTGCAACACTCGAAACAACATCATTAAGTTCAAGCAACTCACCTTCGGGATCAACTACTTTAAAGCTTGCAAAACTTTCAGCTGGAGAAAATTCAAATGGCGACAATTGAAATCCATAGGAAGTTTCATTGCCTAAGGCATCCACTCCAATAACGCGACGAGGGGTAATTTTTGAGTAATGTAGTTCTACATTTCCCGCGGAGGAAGTAGTTTCATGCACTTCGGGCCTATAAAATTCATCACGTAAAGTATTCATTACCCCCGGCTGAATGGTTTCCATTAACCCCATTGCGCCATACCAGAAGTCAGCAAGCCCTACGGAAGGCATAACGTAACTGGGATCTTGCATAGCCCAACGCGTTATCATGGCAAAATTATCACCACCAGAACCATTGAAGATCTCTTGACGCAAGCCATCACGATAAGCCTGATAACCCCCAACAACAGGAGCTGTCCAGCCCAATTGGCCTAATCCCAATACCGCAGGAAAATGAATAATATCACCGGGATGATCACTTGGGCCATCGTTATAATAGCTGCCAGTTGTTAAAAACGGGTTATTGCCTGCAGAAAAAGCCGCATAATACGGTGCGCCTAAATCATCACCAGCAGCCATAGTCACGGCATAATAGTTTTTATTCTGTTGACGCCAGTTTGGATCTTCAAAATGGTGGCGCAATATCATCGATCCACCCATAATAATAAAGGCGGAGTGTGATGGCAAAATGACCGGTTCATTAATTAACCATTCGTTATAATTCATATTGGTACGTGAATAAACGTAATGGTGATAATCTTGAGTCGCTAATGGATCTTGCGCCGCGGCCAAATCACCATATATCCAGGTTTCATTGGTCATTTTGTTATTGAGCAATATTGGGCCATGATCGTCATTTTCCCAAGTAATGCGCTGTTCTGCACGAATAGTATCGCTACCACGCTTCATCGTTTGGCGCAGGTATTCTTTATAAGCTTTGAAATTAGCATTATTCGGATATAACTCAACCGCTTTATAAACGGCGGGAATAAATTTCATGCTGATATAAACCTGTGGTTGCGGATTACTCGGATCAGGAGTGCCTGCCGCTACATAGTTACGCATAAAATGGCCATCAACGGTTTTAACACCACCTAAGCCGTCAGGGTGTAAACCGGCATGGCGTTGAATTAATAAATCTATCACTGACTCGATATCCGCATCAGGGCTTACTTGATCGGCGGCCATGAGTAAAAATAGTGCCCAACCAACATTATCTGCAATTGGCGTATCATTGACCGTTTCACCAACTCCAACAATTTTACGAGTTAAAAAGCCCTCAGGTACCAAAGAGTTAGTACCTGTGATGGTACTTGAACCCACTAAACTTTTGATCGCCCCCACATACTGATTAAGCTCATCAGCTAACCAGACATCAAAATCCATACGAATGTCACTTGTATCTGACATCATTTTTGGCGTGATCCCAGCGAGTAACATTCTGCCCTCAGCCGTTGCTGCAATATCAACAATATCTGTAGTGAAATCGGTGTAATGGTTTAATGTCACACTACCACCAGCACGTAATGCAGTAGTTTGTGCATTTAGCAGAGAGTTAAAATTAGCATCATTGGTTAACACATAAAGTCCGCCAGTAGCATCACCGCCGTAGCTGCGGGCAAAAGAAATTGCACTAATGTTCGCCGCTGTTGCAACACTTTCTAATGTAAGAGTCTGATTTAAATCGGCACGGTAGAGGGTGTTGGGCGTACTCAGGTATAAATTTTGATCTATCATATCAACAGTAAGACCGGTAATAACAGAGCTATCTGCTGGCACAAGGGCTGCGGCTATCGGTTGATCGGCGACGCCATCAGCCACCGCATTTTTACTCGCATCAAAACGATAAAGGCCGTTATCAGTACCAACCAACAATTCCCCCCTAAAGTACACCATATCGTAGTTAGTAGTTGCACTTGGCGTTTCAGTAATAGTAAGTTGATCAAAAACAGTCAAAGCTTCAGTATTGGTATTAAAGGCAAGGATCGCATCTTTATCGGTAGCACTGCCGCCAGCACATATTCCAACAAAAAGCTGACGACCACTGGGGGAAAGTGCTAGTGAACAAACGCCGTTGTCACCTGTTAAATCCGCATTCGGTAATGCAGCTTGAATATCGTCACTACTAATGCTGTGCTGTAATGTTTGGCGAATATCACGCAGCTCGATATTATTACTCTGATCAGCTACTGCATAACTACCACTAACCTGGGCTGCGGCAACAAGACTAGTTTGACCCGCGCCATTATAACCCCAGTCAGCAGTAACAACATCAGGGTTAACAACTGCAACAATGTCTTCATCACCAATAATTTCTACATCATCAACAAAAGCACGTTCGCTACGTTTGTTTGAATTCAGGTTAAAGCGTAAATGAAATTGATCTCCAGCATCGGTTGGAACAGAGAAAGATTCTGCTTCCCAATCGCTTGCCTGAGTGTTTTCTAATACCGTCCAGTTAGTCCCGTCGTAAGACCACTCTACCTGCAAATTTTCAGCGCCGGTCAAATTTTCTGTTTTTCGAACATAACGAATATCAAGCTCTGAGTATCCTGCAGTATTGATGACTTTTTCAAAATCAGCGCCGCGTTGTGATTTCACTCCGAAGGCACTGTCGTTGTATGCAGCGCTGGAAGTCACACTAACTTTGTCACCAATAACACTCCAACCACCGCTGACGAAATCACCAGACTCAAAGTCATCGTTGAATAAAATAACCTGCCCAGCTGTTGCAGTAGTAGACGCTGAAATCAGAAAAAGAGAGCAGAATATTGTCTTTAGTAGCGCTATTTTATTATTATTGGGTTGCTTTATAAAAATCTTCATCGTGCAATTAACCTCTTGTATTTATAGTTATAATTTTATTTAAAATAATTTTTTATTGTTATTTTTGTCACCATGTCATGCACTATTTTGTTGTTTTTGCAGGGAGAAAAATCAGCGCACCTTTATAAAGAGCGTTTTCCTGATCAAAATCCGTAACAAATTTCGAAAGTACGAATATTATTGAGGTTTTATTATTTTATTGACTCTTTATTTTTAGAGCTCATTTTTTGAACTCTAAATAAAACCCCATAAATATAAGAGGAAAGTATGAAAACTAAGAAAATAATCCCTAAATTAATAGGTTTAGCCTGCCTGATGGCAGGTATACCCAATACAGCACAAAGTGCCGAACCAGCAAAACCTAATGTCATCGTATTTTATGCCGATGATATGGGGTGGGGTGATGTTGGCTACCACGGCTATGATGATATTCGAACACCAAACATTGATGCATTAGCTGCTAGCGGAACTTCTTTTGAGCAAGGTTATGTAGCAGCGTCAGTATGTGGTCCTTCGCGTGCCGCGTTAGTTACAGGTGTTCATCAACAGCGCTTTGGTTATTATGGCAATGGTGGTATTTCGCATGTACCACAATCACAACCGATAATGTTTGAGCAACTTCAGCAGCAAGGTTATCAAACAGCAGCCATTGGCAAGTGGCATTTAGGCGATGAATCCGGCCAACCCAATAGTCGTGGCGTAGATTTTTTCTACGGCTTTCATAACGGTTCGCACGATTACCATTTTTCAGATATTGTTGAAGGAGGTAAGAAAAGCCAGGCACCTATCTATCGAAATGATCAAATAGAACCGGCAATTCAAGACAGCAATGGTTATCTTACCGAAATGTTTAGTCATGAAGCCGCTAACTTTATTGATAATGCGAACACGACTGAGCCATTTTTTGTCTATGTGGCATACAATGCTGTACACGCACCTTGGCAAGTGCCACAAGAATATCTTGACCGCTTAGTAGATCTGCAAGCAGAAGATGAACGTAAATTCTTTGCCGGTATGGTGTTGGCACTAGATGATGGTATTGGTGAGGTAATGGATGCCGTTGAACGTAAGAATGCTACTGATAATACTCTAGTATTCTTCCTATCTGATAACGGAACACCGCGTACTCATGGTTTTGAACAGCCCAAAGAAAAATTTCGAGGCACCACTACCATGTCAAATCCTGGCGAACTCAATGGCTTCAAAGGTGATAGCTATGAGGGGGGTATTAGAGTGCCATTTCTAGTTTCCTGGCCAGGAACTATACCTACTGGAGTCTATAAAAAACCGGTATCAAATTTAGACGTTGTACCAACCATTATGGCACGCTTAGGGGTTACGGAACCAGGTGCAGGATTAGATTTTGATGGTGTTGATATTTTCCCGTATATCACTGGCGAAAAAGGAAGTCGACCACATCGTAATATGTATTGGCGTCGAGGTGAAGATTACGCTGTTCGTAAAAACGATTGGAAATTATCGTTTAACGACCAAAGTGGTTCCCAACGGATTATGTTATTTGATTTAGCCACAGACCCTGGAGAATGGAATGATTTGAGTGACACCTATCCAACACGAGCACAGAACATGCAAGATATGTTTGATGCTTGGGACAGCGCTTTACCTGATAATCAAAATGGTGCTAATGCTAACCCAAACAACCGAAACTATGATTACCCTACAGGTGGTAGAGTATCTGTAAGTGAATGGAATAGTTCACATTAATTGATATTTAATCAAGTAAAAATGACTTTATATACAATACAATTTAAGTAAATTTTATTTCCATATTGTCCCTAAATGGCTCTGAATTATCATAAATTGATTCAGAGCTATTTTTAATTGCACCTAATATCACTGATTAAACCACTTTCCTTGCAAAATAATCAGCCTAAAATAACATATGCTATTAATGCCTAGCATAATAAATAGGATTGTTCGCTGACTCACTACTTCATATTGACGAATGAATATCCGATATTTCCGGAACAGCCAGTTTATGCCTGTTCAGTGTCAATTGTGTTCATAAACTTTCGATACTATGGTTGTCAGCTGTCTCATCAATAGCTGACAACTAAAGTTATGGTGACTCGACTTCTGCTTTGCGAAGGAACCCGTCAAATCAAACAGTGGTAAATTGCTCTAAATGGCTTGCTATGATGAAACTGGTTTATTGATCAAACTGGTCACTTTTGTCGGTAGTTAATACCAGTTTAGATGTTAACTAAGATATGGAGTAGTTAAGTTGTAGTTTATATATTCTTAAACTAATCAGCCCCTAAAATGCTATTGATTTCTTCAATATGCATTTTTATCTTGCTCAGGCAGGTGATGGTATTTTCGTCAGACATATCATTGCCTTCTAACAATACATAGCGGCCTTGATCCAAATCTGTCATGTGAGAGAAGTAGAAAGCATCCTTCCAGAACTTACATGGTGTAGGCTCGGTAATTAAGTGAGCTTTGCAAAGCTGTTGATCTTTTACATAGGGTAGGACTGCCAGTGCCTTGTGCTTGTAGACTTTGACTGAAATACCTTCAGGCCAGTGCATCAAACTAATGTCGAGATCGCATTTAATGTCAGCGTTTTCTTTTTTTAGATAAACTTTTTTAATTGAAAATGATCCTCTCCATTGAGAGAACATATCTCCAGTAAATATTTGGCTTTCTATATCATTAAATTTAATTTCAATTTGTTGAGTAATAAAGTTGATGTTATCTGACATGATGATTGTGCCCTTTACTCTGTAGGAGTTGACTATTAACTGCTTTCAATGCCGGTATGCTACTGGGACTACACGGCCATGTAAAGCCGACGCGGCGGGCTTTTTAATGAGTATTTTTTATGGCTTGATAAATATATTTGTTGTAGATGGTTGCTTTTCAACATCGCTGCCGTGTTCAGAGCATACCCGGCCTTTAGGCCGGTATTAATTTGATATTGCCCTGTTTAATTTTAATGTATGATTATCGATTTTGATGTGGGTGGTAACAAGCAGTGCAGCGCTCTATTTATACTGAAAGTAATTATCTGACCTATTTGTGTGGCAGTATATTTTCTACTCAGGGTCTTTGGATTCAACGCATGACATTGGGCTGGATGATGTGGGATCAAACTCATTCAGAAACCTGGTTAGGTATGTTGGTTTTTTTAATGTTCTTTCCAACTATATTTGTAGGTCCGTTGTTTGGCGTGATGGTAGATCGCATCAACCGTCGCCAGGCTGCTGTCGTGACCAGTGTTATACTTGCGCTGTTATCACTACTATTATCCTTATTGGTATGGCAAGAGTTAGTGAATGAGCTAATGCTGCTTATTTTTGCCTCGGGAATAGGCGTGGCCAATAGTGCCTATCAGTCGATTCGACTGTCTTTAGTGCCTGAATTGGTCAGCGTTTCGAACATGCCAAAAGCCATTGCCATCAATGCAATTTTATATAATACCTCACGTTTTATTGGGCCGGTTATAGCCGGCTTGTTGATCAAATATGAAAGTAATGCTGTTGCTTTGGCGGTGGTTTCTGCCTGCTATTTACCGTTAATTATCGTTTTATTGCTGTTAAAACTTGATAACTGCCAAAAGGCAGCTAAAACACAACAATTTACTTTTTTTATGGACATAAAGGCTGGACTGAATTACGCGCTGAATTCTGATCTGATCGTGCGTTTATTAATACTTATTACTGTATCTGCCATTTTAGGACGAGGCTTGTTAGAGATATTACCTGCAGCGGCTGATGTGCTCTACGAGCGAGGGGTGGAAGGCTTGGCCTGGTTGAACTCTGCAGCGGGGATCGGAGCTATTATTGCAGGGTTAATGTTGTCATCTTCTAGCTCAGAGCGACTGTTGATGGCCACACGTTTAGGAGTGATTACTTCCGGTTTATTGCTAATAATGTTTAGTTATACCCGTAGTTTTGAACTAGGTTTACTGATAGTGGGAGGATTAAGTTTTTGTGCCACCGTGTGCGGCGTAGGAACTCAGTCACTTATTCAATTATCAGTGGTAAGTGCTTTTAGGGGCCGGGTTATGAGTTTATGGGGTTCCATTAATATTGGTGGAGGTGCATTGGGTGGCTTGTTATTCGGCGTGCTTACCGAGTTTATGGGTTATCCCTTTACGCTCATTACTATGGGGTTAGTCAGTATTCTAATCGCCTATGTCGCTACGCGCTGTATTTTCTTGCCCGGTACACTTTCCCCAGACATATAATACCATTATGCATAAGCACTGAGTTGACTATATACTTATGCGAATTGGCATAATGATTAGCGATATTTCGAGTTGCAAATGTACGTGCTATATCCTTAAGTTAATGACACTGTAGCGGAAAAAACAGAAGTAATATTATTAATTATATTACCGCTTTATATTCAAATAAAGCAGCAACATAAATTATACAGTTACAACTTTAAAACATAGAGCTCAATATAATCAGCGATGGAAAAATGAAAAAGTAAGTACGCATCATTAGCCTTAAAAACTTGTTTGCTTCTTTTAACTCCATAAAGTGGTCAATAACCACTAACCCTTTATACATGACCGTTAATGCCACAAATGTGGTGATAAAAGCGGTTGAATCAAATCCCTCACCTAAGAGAGTATTACTGAACGTTATCGTGATTAACGCGATAAAGTAATATTCAAGTTTACCCAAACGTTTCATAAATAACTCCCTATCGCAACACGTATAACAGTGGAAAGATTAAAATCCACATTAAATCAATCATGTGCCAATAAACGGCCAATGCTTCTAATCCTGAATGCTCTTTTGCAGAATAAGCGCCACTGCGCAATCTAAAGATCACCCACAAAATGGCACAAGCGGCCCAACCTACGTGTAAAAAGTGATTGAACGTCATGTAATAATAAACGGTAAAAAATTCACTGGTTTTAGTACTGAAACCTTGCAAATCGTTCCAATAAAACTCATAGCTTTTAAATGATAGATACATACAGGCGCAGATAAAGGTATACCAAAGGTAGCGTTCACATTTTTTATAGTCGTTGCGGCGAATATTACTCATCGCTTTCGCCATAAAATAACTACTGGCCAACAAAATAACGGTGTTAATAACCCCTATTGTCGTGTTTAAGCTTAATGGTCCTGAAGCGAAGACTTCAGGGTAGTTAAATTTTGCAATAAAATAGGCGGTAAAGAAAATACCAAACTCGGTTAATTCTGAGAGTATGCCAACCCAAATAGGAATATTGCCTGGTACTCTGCCCGCTTCTTTTTCACTCCATGAACGAGGAAATATAGCCAGAGAGTTGTTTGATTCTATTGAACTCATTGTTCGTATTAACCTTTTCTAAAGATAAAATAATTCGAAGATAAACTAGTTAGTTACGTGCATTGGGCTTTGTTAAAATTGGAAAATAAAGCACCACAAAACTGCCATATGCAATCGTCCAAAGTACAACAGCGAAGTTAATAACCAAATTGTAGTTACTAAACCAATAGCTACCGAAGACCCTGATAATAACGGCTGAAATAATCGCGATAAAGGCCACAGTCATTACTTTGCTAGCAATTATTGCTCGGCCGGTATGGCCTAAGGATACTCGAGAAATCATCGATAAGATCATTGTACCCATAGCGCCAACGGTTAGGGTATGTACTGCTTGTGAATGGGTAACCGTAGCCGTTAATTCGGCCAAACCAAATAATAATAACCCTAAAGCAATGCACCAATAACTTAAATGTAGTGACCATACTAAGGGGGTTTTTAATGTTACCCATATTTTCCAACGATAAGCCCTTACAACATGCGCAGCAGCTGCGATAAAAAATATTATTGCGTTAATTAAAGCCGGTACTTTGATCAAGTTCAGGCTAATAATAAGTGCCAGCAAAGTACTAATAATGGCTATTTTTTCTAATAGTGGAATAGCGTTAACACGTGCAGTTTGAGTACCGTTTGCGGTAAACATAGGAAATACTCGCCCGCCCATAATGCACATTACTAACGTGACTAGTAATACCATGGTAGTACTGGCAGTAGTCATTAATTCTACAGAGGGCTCAATTACAGAATAATGCATAGTAATATTGGCTAATGTCATTACCAACAGGATTGGAATAAACATTAAATTACGCCAAAGCTTTACTTTAATAATGGGTCTTGCAAGTGCTACAGCTGATATTGGTAAAAACATAATATCAACAAAAGCAATAAGCCAAACAGGAACTACAGCAGGAAATAAAAATAACGCCCTACCAACCAGCCATAAACAAACTAACAAAGCCAAACTCTTGCCATGAATGCTTTGTACTCCGGTCCAATTTTGTACCGCGGTTAGTAAAAAGCCAACAATAATAGCCGCCACAAAACCAAATAACATTTCATGCGTATGCCACCAAAAAGAGCCACCATAGACGTTCAGGTTAAGATTGCCATTCAAAATAGCACTCCAAGCAAGTAAAGCTATAATGCTAAACAGTGAAGCTAATAAAAAGAATGGACGAAACGCAAGTTCGAAAAATGCCAAAGCTTGCTTTTTTGCTTTACCAGGTGAGTTATCTATATTTAATAATGTTGTCATTTTTACAGTTCCAAGAAGGATAAACTATTATAAGTTCTGTGCTTGCACTCTGTTAAGCGGCATCTATTGCTAGTATGCTTGCTAATTCAGGCTGTTTTTCAGCGCCAACTAAGTCTGCTAAAGTAAACTTGTCCAAGGTTTGATAAAAGCTTTCTTGTGCTTGTGCAAATATTTGTTTCAATTGGCAAGTTGAGGTGATCACGCACTGGTTATTTTCTCCAAAACACTCGACTAACTTGTTAGAGTGTTCAAATTCACGAACCAAAGCGCCAATATTTATTTGTTTGGCTGCAAGGTTAAGCTTAATGCCGCCATTTTTTCCTCGAGTAGCCAGCAAATATCCCCTTAGGTTTAGTTGCTGCACAATTTTCATTAAGTGATTTTTGGAAATATTATAACTTTTGGCAATGTCATTAATTGTGGCGAGTTGCTTAGAGTTAATTGCTAAATAAATTAACACTCGCAACGAATAATCTGTATATCGAGTAATATGCATTTTTAACGACCGTGAGCAAAAAATTAAAGATGCATATAGGATACACCTTTTAAGATTCATTACAAACTTAAGTTGAAATAGATAGAAGAAAGTTAATTTAGATCAAATAATTTACATCATTTAAAATGGAGGTTGGTACTTAACCCAACAAAGAAGACTTTACAGGTGTTTTTTACCACGTACAAAATCGAGCAGCATTACCCAGTCGCCAACAAAGCTATACCAGGGATATTGGAAAGTAGCAGGTTTATTTTTTTCATAAAAGAAATGCCCTACCCAAGCAAAACCGTAACCAGTAATAGGTAAAGTCCATAGAAGTAGGTATTGTTGATTGAAGATTGCATAAGCCAACATAATCAGCACCAAAACACTGCCAATGTAATGCAAATTACGACAGACAGGATTTTGATGTTGACTTAAATAAAACGGATAAAATTCCTTAAACGAATTAAATTGTTTTTGTTGCATAAGTTCTTATTTAGGTTTGTTAAGAATCTTTATAATGAACCATTAATGGGCCGGTAACATTACCCACGGTAATTTCTTTAATGGTATCGTAGTCACACTCCTTAAAGAATGCTTTGTATTTATCTGAAGTAACATAAATTGCAACACCTTCACTTTCGGTCTCATCTTCAAATACAGCATTAACCGCAGCCATTAGATAATGACCGAAACCATGGTGCTGATGTAAAGGGTGTATGGCGATAAAAGACAGTATATGAAAGCATTCCATTGGTACGGCCGCAATTATTTGCTCTTCTTTTTGGATCATTTGCTTGGTACTTACATAGCCAGCACTTAGCATCATTTTTAAGCGCCAATGCCAGAACCGGTCAGATCCAAAACCATTTGCAGGGCTGTGTAAACAAGCAACACCAACCAATGCTTCCCCAAGGTAAATACCTAATATTGGTTGTTTTGCTTGCCAGAATGCGGCTAACTCTTCACGAATAGATGCTCTGAGTTTTTGCTCATAATCACCCACACCGGAGAAAATATCGATAAACACCGGGTCATCATGATAAGCCTGATAAATAAGTGAGGCTGCAAGCTTCAGCTCTGGTGCAGTTAAATAAGCTGCTCTGATATCAACATCAGCAGCAATTTTTACATCATTCATAACTCGCCCTTTTTAACTTTTGTGTTTCAATTTTGCCAACGTATTTGTTGTTATTATTAACGCACCTTTACCACTATTTTGAGGTTTATTTTAGGTACTTTTTTTCGTTGGGAAACCACCATATCAATTAATTTGAATTTAAGTCAATTAAAGTTGTTGGTTTTTTATTCTGTTTTGTTTTACAAACAAATAATAAAGCTATACTCAAAAGACTATATAATTTAAAGAGGCTTACATATGGACTTGTCATTACATAACTTAGAGGGGCTGTTTGCCCAACTTGGCTTAGATTCAACAGAACAAGGTATTAATAATTTTATTAGTACGAATAAAGGGCTAGATGCTAATACTAGGTTAGCTGATGCAAATTTTTGGAATCAATCACAGGCGAGCTTTTTAGCTGATTCGATTCGACTAGATTCTGACTGGAGCGAGATTGTTGATGTGTTAAATGCTTTACTGCGCTAAATAAAGAATTGGCGAATATTGAAGGGAGAAATCAATAATCGCCAATAAGTACTCATTTAATTGCTATTAAATGATTTATTAAAGCTCTTTATAGGCGCTTTCACCCCAGCTAGTTAACTTTCCAGCTTTAAAGATAAGTGGTGTACATTCATCCTTGGTAGTCATACTGTCAGAGTGAACTCTATTAGTACGATAAAATAACACTTGAATTGTTTCACCACCTTTATCATAACTTTCATTAAAATCAGGAACCCCTAAATAATCTTGCGCGGCTAAATAAGCCATGCCACTTTCTAAGCGAGCAATTTTTTTACGGTTTTCATACTCTCTATCTTGATGATCAGTGACAAAGCTACCATGTTCACCATTGCCATCAGCAACAATGATACAACCGGTTAAACCTAAAGTGAGTGGAGCAATAAGCAATAATGTAGCTAAAGATTTTTTCATGACATTTTCTTCCTAAGTGTTGAAATTTATTAGTATATTAAAAGTGTTCGTTAATTTGGTTACTTGTTAAAGTTAGTAAAGCAAATACATTGCCAACTTTATAAGCCATTGTTTTATAGGAAGTTTTATTTATTACTCATATTTAGGTGATGACTTGATTAGCTAATTTCGCTACTATTTATGTAATTTAACAATATATGTACAAAAAATGAGCTCAGATCACGAAATTTACCAAATAGCCGCACAACTTGCCGCTGAAGATAAAACCCCAACCGTTGCTTTAATAAAAGCAAGACTAACTCAAAGCCTACCTCTAGCCAGAGTAATTAAAGGACTACAGGCTTGGCAGAACAACCCCAAAATTGCCGAAACGAGTAAACCTGAAGTAAAAAGGCAAAAAACAGACAATAAACGCTCTCTTACCGAGGCAGAAGTGGTGGGATTAATTAAACAGGCAATAGCTCCTCTACAAGTTGAAATAGAAGAGCTTAAAGCTAAATTAACTAAGCTCAGTTAGGGAGCAAATATAATTGGCGATTATAGCTTAGCTGTGAAATTTCAGACTATTGATGAACTCAGTTAAGCTTGGAGCAATAAACTTACTTGGCTCACAGCCCACTGGCTCTACCCAAACTTCGCCATTATTGTTTTTAATCACTAAATTGATGTCATCTTCATCAGTTACCGCAAAAAATATAGTAACTTCTTGCTTTAACTTTTGTTTCATCAAAACATGACCAATAATATTTTGCTGTAAACGCTCATAGTCATCTTTATTCCAGGCAAATAATAATTCTAAATTGCCTTCACTACAGCTTGCTGGGATTGCCTCAGAATACATTTGACTAAAGTAAGTATGAACATCTTGGTGAATACTAAAGCCAAGAGCTTGTTCAACATTTTTAAAATCTAAAGATTCATCTATTTTTACCGGCTGCCAATCAATAAAACCATTCGCATCAATAGCTCCGGTTTCACAAGGAGATGGCCAACTATCATCATGCTCAACTCTCGGTAATTTACCGGTTTGATTAATGCAATGTTGCTTGTATTGTTCAGTTAACTGACTAATAGCTAAGTCAATGCTTTGCGCTGTGGTATTCATCAGGTAAAATATGCCTTAAATTTAATTAATACTTACACATAAAATAATGCTGTTACAGCACAGTATATTATGTTGTACCTTTGAAAGTAAGCAAAAAGAGATTATGACTCACTACGACAACGCAACCGAATTAAAGTCTTTATTACTTGGAAAAAGTACTGAATACAAAAGTAATTATGCGCCAGAACTATTACAAGGCGTGCCGAGATCGTTAAATAGGGATGATTTAAACCTGCAATGCTCTTTACCCTTTTATGGGGAGGATGTTTGGTATGGTTATGAGCTTTCCTGGTTACAGCCAAATGGTAAGCCAGTAGTTGCAGTGGCCGAATTTCGCATACCTTGCACCAGTGAAAATCTAGTAGAATCAAAATCGTTCAAGTTGTATTTGAACAGTTTTAACCAAACTCACTTTGGTTCATGGCAAGATGTTGAAAATACGCTTATAAATGATTTAACTACAACGGCTAAAGCCCCAGTAAAAGTTGCATTGTTTGCTGTTGATAATTGCCCTGCTCTAGCCATTAGTAATATAGATGCGTTAAAAATAGATGACATCGACATTAGCATTGATAGCTATGACTTTGATCGTAATATTTTAGCTCAAGCTGCAGCAATGACTTCAGATAATAACGTTAGCGAATACCTTGTCAGTCACTTATTAAAATCTAATTGCTTAATAACCAATCAACCTGACTGGGGTAGCGTTTATATTACTTATACCGGTAAACAAATTAATCATTCACTTTTATTGAAATATTTAATTTCATTTCGCCAACATAATGAATTTCATGAACAGTGTGTGGAGCGTATCTACACAGATATTATGGAGTTTTGTCAACCTGAATCGCTCACGGTATTTGCTCGTTATACGCGCCGAGGTGGGCTCGACATAAACCCATTTAGAAGCAGCGAAGATATATCTGCACCGGCAAATAGAACATTAAGACAATAATATTAGAAACGAGAACAGTTATATAAGCTCATTTTTCGTTTATATAACTTCGAAAAACAAACCCGCTGTTCGTTTCTCGTTTATTGTCTCTGGTTCTTCGTTTCTCCTTATTCACCTTTTTATCTGCTTATTTATAGACTACAATCAAACTATAGACATCAAACTCCTGGGCTAAGTTATTATTTTCCTTAATAAAAATTTTAATTATCTGATGTAATTTTGAGGTAGCTTATGCAAATTGAATTAAATCCTGTAGGCAATATGTGCCTACTTTCCCCTCTTGAGGTCGATCAACTCCAGCACTCCGCTAATAGCGAACTTTATCAACTTTACCGTAATTGCTCCCTTGCGGTATTAAACGTTGGAAGTACGACTGATGATGCCGAAGCAATTTATGAAACATACAAAGACTTTAATATACAGGTATTAAAACGCGAACGAGGGGTGAAATTACGATTAATTAATCCCCCTGATCACGCCTTTGTCGATGGTAAAATAATCAAAGGTATTCAAGAACAGTTATCGGCTGTTTTACGTGATATTTTATTTATTTCAACACGATATTTAGCTACCCCACCACCCCGGTCTTCAGATCTGATAACGCACATTGTTTTTGACATTTTTCGGAATGCCGGGGCGATCAAACTTGATAGCGAGCCAGGTGTTATAACCTGCTGGGGCGGGCACTCGATAAAGCATGAAGAATATAAATACACCAAAAATACTGGCTATCAACTTGGCTTGCGTAATATAAATATATGCACAGGTTGTGGTCCTGGAGCAATGAAAGGCCCGATGAAAGGAGCAACCTTTGGTCATGCTAAACAGCGTAGCGGCATTGGCCGTTATATAGGGTTAACTGAGCCAAGTATTATTGCTGCAGAGCCGCCAAATACCATAGTAAATGAATTGGTGATCATGCCAGATATTGAAAAACGCCTAGAAGCTTTCGTACGCTTAAGCCATGGCTTAATTATTTTTCCTGGAGGGGCAGGAACCGCAGAAGAGTTGCTGTTTGTATTGGGAATTTTACTACACCCAGAAAATAAACTGCAAAAATTGCCTATAGTCCTCACCGGTCCAAAAGACGCAGAACAATACTTTAATGCGTTAGATACTTTCATTGGTGAAATTTTAGGCGCTGATGCACAGCAACTTTATACCATTATTATTGATGATAGCGAAGAAGTGGCTAAGTATTTAAAAGAGCAAATAAGTTCAGTAATAAGCTATCGTAAAGCGGTTGGCGACGCCTATCACTATAATTGGACTTTAGAAATAGAGGCTCAATTTCAACAACCGTTCGAGCCCAATCATGAAAATATGGCTCAAATAAGCCTACATAATGATTTACCTGTAAATGAACTTGCAGCCAATTTACGAAAAATATTTTCCGGAATTGTCGCTGGCAATGTAAAACCTGAATGGGTTAAAAACATCCGTAAAAATGGCCCATATGAAATATCTGGTGACAAAGAAATTATGACTCACATGGATAACCTGTTATCATCTTTTGTTAAGCAGGGACGGATGAAATTACAGGGCGAATATACGCCTTGTTATAAAATCGTTTCAGAGTGATTCATATAAACGATGCAAGTAAAATAATAAATATAAACGATGCAAGCTCACTTAGTTCTTATTGATGCCATGAACTTGATCCGCAGAATATATGCGGCTCAAGAACGGTTGTACCCGTTAAATGGCGATTTATCTGATAAAACCAAACAACAAATTATTCATAATACCAAGACGGCGGCGACTAAAGCCCTGCAAAAAATCATTCAAGAGCACGAGCCTAGCCATGCTCTAGCGGTATTTGACTGCCAAGGCTTATGTTGGCGTTATAAGGTATTTCCCGAATATAAAAAAGGTCGCAAGAAAATGCCTGAGCACTTAAAAGATAGTTTGTCTGCAATGCAAGACAGTTTTCTAGCATTAGGCGTTGATTCATTAGAATCAGAGCAAGATGAAGCCGATGACTTAATTGCAACTTTAGCGGTAAAAATGGCGCTTAAAGGCCAAAATACCACCATCATATCTACTGACAAAGGTTTTTTACCCCTACTTGGCCATCACGTACAAGTGTATGATTATTTCAAAAAACGTTATTTTGATGATGAATATGTGCAACAAAAGTTCAATGTAAAAACAACGCAGCTTATCGATTTCTGGACATTAACGGGTGATACCACCAATAAGATCCCTGGTGTTGCCGGCATTGGGCAAGTTATCGCGTCTCAGTTATTAAATACTTACGGCTCTTTAAAAGCAATACTTGCGGCTACAGACTTGAAAAAATCAATTGCCAAAAAGTTTGCTGATACGGAGTTACAATTTGAACTAAGTCAACAACTGCTTAATTTGAAAAAAGATATTCCTTTAGGATTTAACCTTAAAGATATTCGCTTACATAATGATTCAGTAAATTAAAAAATTTGTTACAATTTTTTAACCATGTATCTTATAGATACTTTATAATAAATTTTTATCATTTTTAAAATAGAACCTCGACGTTTCAAGGACTGTTATGAACACCAAAGTTGCTTCTCGTATTGCTATCGCAGTTATTATTTACGCTATTTTTGCTGCGGCGGTAATGTATTTTTATAAAGATACTCCGGTAAAAATGGAATGGGATGAGCGCGAGGGCTTCAACCGCCAGTACATAGCTAAATTAAAACTGGATAGTGCCAACCTAGATAAAATCATTCTTGATATAGGTAGCCCAGATTTAACTGAAGCTAAAAAAGTTTCCACCGGTAATTATCAAGTTATGTTTTTTCGAACTCAACATAAGCATTCTGATGGCATAACAACTCAAGATGAATGCACGCCGTTATTATTTAAAGATGATGTATTAGTTGGCATCGGTGCAAGCGCATATTCAGATTATAAAGAGCTAAAAGCGATTGAGTAACCTCCTTGCAGCGTTTGAATAAAGTAGCATAAACTTAAAACTTCGTCGAAAACACCCTATACTTTAGTCTAATTATAGCTATTATCGGTCAAAACATCGACACATGTAAGTAAAGTAACTGGCTATGAAAGCATAGCCATGATATAAAAACGCCACACCTCACTGGCGTTTTTTTATGCTCGCAGTTTATTACAAACGTTATTTTTAGCACATTTTTTAATAGGTAAACTCTATGACTCAGCAAACTATTACCGTTATTCCTGGCGATGGCATTGGCCCAAGTATTATCGATGCTTGTATTAAAGTATTAGATAAAGCTGGTTGTAACTTTAATTACGAGTATGCGGATGCAGGTTTAGCCGCTTATGAAAAGCACGGCGAACTGGTTCCACAAAAAACGTTAAACCTTATTGAAAAAAATAAGATCAGCCTTAAAGGCCCTCTTACCACACCTGTAGGTGAAGGTTTTACTTCAATCAACGTTACCCTTCGTAAAAAATTCAAATTATACGCTAATTTGCGTCCGGTGATTTCTTTCAAAGGTACTCGTGCACGTTATGAGAATATTGACATTTTAACTATTCGAGAAAACACTGAAGGTATGTATTCTGGCCTTGGCCAAACAGTATCTGCCGATGGTGAAACAGCTGAAGCATTGAGTTTGGTTACTCGTGAAGGTGCTGAACGAATCGTTGAATTTGCTTACCAAACGGCAATAAAAGAAGGCCGTAAAAAAGTTACTGCGGTGCATAAAGCCAACATATTGAAATCTACGTCAGGTTTATTTTTAAAAGTCGCTCGTGAAGTAGCTAGCCGATACCCTGAAATTGAGTCAACAGAAATGATTGTTGATAACTGCTGTATGCAATTAGTAATGAATCCCGAGCAATTTGACGTAATAGTAACAACTAACCTGTTCGGTGATATTTTGTCTGATTTGTGTGCGGGTTTAGTTGGCGGTTTAGGCATGGCCCCTGGTGCTAACATTGGCCAAGACTGTGCTATTTTTGAAGCTGTTCATGGCAGTGCACCTGATATTGCAGGTAAAAATTTAGCCAACCCAACATCTGTGATTTTAGCGGCTATTCAAATGCTTGAATACATGGGGAAGAACGATAAAGCGGCATTAATCCGCAATGCAATTACTGATGTGATAGAGTCTGGGGATAGAACAACTCGTGATTTAGGTGGCGAGCATGGAACCACAGACTTTACCGAAGCGTTGTTAGAGCGGTTATAAAACAAAGGAGCCGAAGGCTCCTTTGTTTTATCGAGAAACGAGAGCGTTTAATTCACTTCTAGAAACGAAAAGCTAATATTGTTTTAAATCATGTCTAATGACAATACTAGACCAACGTTCTTCGTTTCTCGTTTCTTGTAATCTCGTTTCTTGAACTACTTATTACCTAACACACGTAAATGCACGGTTACTTCTTCACGATCGTAATATAAATGCTTGGCATACATTTCATACCAAATGCTATTTTCAGATAACGTGTCCTTTATGATCTGCAAGTTTTTCATTACTAGCTGATAACGCCCGGCTGTTGGCGGCAGCTTTAAATTAAACATAGCTTCTTTACAATCCCCCTCTACTACCCAATCAGCCATTAATTTGGCAACTTTGGTTGGGTTTTCAATCATGTCGCACACTAACCAGTAATTATTCTTTTTGCGCGGGCGCCATTTAAAGCCATCTTGCTGATAATGCTTAACTTGCCCAGTTTGCATCAAGGCATCATCCATAGGCCCGTTATCAACAGCTTTAACCATCATGCCGCGACGAACCAATTGATAAGTCCAGCCCCCCGGAGCCGAGCCTAAATCAACAGCATTTAAACCACCCGCCAGACGTTCTTCATGTTCTTCTTTTGGAATAAAGTATAAAAATGCTTCATCAAGTTTTAATGTAGAGCGACTTGGCGATGCACCGGGAAATTTTAGTCTATGTATACCCATCACATGCTCTGAAGAGTTTGATACATAAGAATACCCTAACTGCACTTGTTGACCAGACATGAATAATGCATGTAAAATTGTTGCGCCGCGTGAGTCATTACCCTGCTCTTTAGCAGCCAGTACACCGGATTTGCGTAAACTTTGTCTAAGCGGTACCGATAATTTTCGAATGAATTTAGACAACTCTTTACCATCATTGGTATCAGGTGTTTCCATACGAATTTCTTCATAATGAAAATCTTTACCTAACACTTCACTTATTGCCTCAACCCGATTAAATGCGGGCAGTTCAACTTCGTCACCTAAGGTTACAAACCACTGGCGGGCAAAAATTAATCGAGCTAATGGCAGCTTTTGAATTAACTTGTCAGCATCTGCACTTTCATGAACATGAAAATAAACCAAGCCTTGGTTCTTACATACTTTGATGTAACCATAAACTTCATTCCATGCAGCTTTTTCTTGAATTTCAGCGCCACATTCTTTTTCAAAACCTGGTCGACAATAAAGGACTATCGCGGTCATTAATCTTTATTTCCTATTATGTTAGTTCTTGCCTTTGCTCCAGCTAAACCAAGAACTATCCAACCTAAAGCAAATGCTATCCCGCCCATTGGGGTCAGTTTGGAGAGCATTCCTATAGGTAAAAATGTTTTAAATATAATTAAGCCACAAAAGCTTAATAAACCAAAGCCAAACAAACTTGCTGCATATTGGCAGAATTTATGCTGAGTTTGATTAAATAAAAGCACAGCAATAAAAATTGCAATGCTGTGAATAAATGCAAAAAGTAATGCGGTTTCTAAATTACTTACCTGCTGTAAGGATAGCTTATCTCCGGCATGAGACAACCATGCAGACAGCAAAACGCAAGCGGCGGCTATTATGCCAGAAAATGTAGATAAAATACGCATTAACATTTAACTTTGTTCCTTTATAAAGGTTTTTATTAAATTAGCTGCGCTAATTTTATGCTGTAAGTGGGTAAAACCAGACTTTACCCTAGGTTTTAAATCATGATCGCCGTCTGCAACATAATGAACATGTATATTAGTTGGCAATGCATAATCACTTATTTCATCTTGGTTGCCTAATGCATCTCTGTCACCTTGTACAATAAGTACTTGTTTATTAGCTTGCTGGAGTGGTTCTAACCTTAACTTTTCAGGTTTTTTCTGTGGATGAAATGGATAACCAATACATACTATGCCTTTTACTTTATCTTCATTAGCCACCATGGCGGCAACTCTTGACCCCATAGATTTACCGCCAATAAATAACGGTAATTGTACAGCGTATTGTTTAATACGGTTAATGTAACTTTCTTTTAAAATATCCATTTTTCCTGGCGGACGGCGTTTACCATCAACTAGCCGTTGTTGCATATATGGAAAATTAAAACGGATCACATTTATATGTCGCTCATTTAACAACTGAGTAAATTCAGTCATAAAATCACTATCCATATTAGCTCCGGCGCCGTGAGCAAAAATTAACGTTGCTATAGCATCGTCTGCTGTATTCATTTGAATTGACAAGTCATCTACTACTGCCATTAGTTTAATTCTCCGTTGTCTATAGCATCTTCTTCATCAGCAATGGTGTTTAGTACCCATTGGCGAAATTGACTTATTCTGCCAGTATCAAGTTGCTCATCTCTACAGACGATATAAAAGGCATCTTGGTTCACTAATACCTGTGCAAATGGGGCAACTAAACGGCCTGCTTCAATATCCGGTTTTGCCAATATATTATTTACCAAAGCCACACCTTGGCCATGAATTGCCGCTTGCATCACTAATGCAGAGTGACTAAATATTGGTCCTTGATTAAGATTACTGGTTTGAGTATTAATACTTTTAAACCAGCGCTTCCAATCTTTTCTCGATGAATCGTGCAATAAAGTATGATCATTTAAATCCGATGCCTTAATGATCGGCTTTGCACTAGTCAACAAACCTGGTGAACACACTGGCGTTAAATATTCAGTTAATATTTTATCCGCAACCACATTCGGCCATGGTCCACGGCCATAATAAAATGCAATATCAACATTACTGGTAAGCGTATCATCATCGTTATCAACCGCTTTGATTCGAACATCAATATCAGGATGATGTTTATTAAAGTCAGTTAAACGGGGCACTAACCATTGAATTGCCAAGCTTGGTTGGATAGATACGGTTATCGCACCCTTCTCACTTTTAGCTAATAATTTTTGTGTGGCTTCGTGTAAGGAGACAAAAATATCTTTTATATCTAAAAAGTAAGATTGACCCTCCTCGGTGAGCAACAAGGCTCTGTTTTTACGCATAAACAGTTTTAAACCAAGATGAGACTCTAGCGATTTTATTTGATGCGAAATTGCCGCTTGAGTTACAAATAATTCAGCAGACGCTTTAGTAAAGCTTAACAGCCGAGCAGATGCTTCAAATGCTTTAAGTGCGTTTAGTGGCGGAAGTCGAGTCGACATAAATTAAATAATCTTTTTATTCATTATATTTTCTAATGCGATTATATACCCTTTATCATTCAAAGTGCAGGCTTTCAAAGGGAGCTACGTAAACCTAAAGCTATATTAGTCTTTGCATTACAAACTATTACATTAGTAAACAATCCATTACTTGTTAAATTAATGTTGCACTGGTCTAATAACACCATATTAATTACGAGGCTTAAGTCATGAAAAAGAACACAAATACTATTATCGCTATTGCAACTGCTGCTTTATTACCATTTTTTGCTTTTAATGCTGCTGCTAATGAAGACCGTGCTGTTACTCACACACAAGCACAACAAATTAGAATCGCCGCAATTAGTGTTGAAAATGATTTAGAAGCAATGCGTTTAGAAATGAACGAAGAGCAAAATTTAGAAGTTGTCGCAATGACGCAACTTAACGAAGAGCAAATTGATCTTGAAGTTGAAGAAGATCTTGAAAGCAACGAAGAATATCAAGAGTTAATTGCAGACTAATTAATCTCTGTCTGATAAATATAAGCGCCAATGTAAATTGGCGCTTTTTTTTGCCTTAATGTTTTCTCTATTAAGTATTAGCAACCCAAGCTAAAAAACATTTTTTATCGTTCAAGTTATTAAATTTCAATAACTGTGAACTATTTTTATCTGTCACCACAATATTGTGTTTATTGACAGAGATTGATTGTATCGGTGATTTAATTGAATAAACCGTACCATTATATGTATATGACATAATAAAACTCTTTTAATTTGCGCAATACCTGAAGGTATATCTGCGCATGAATAGAAAAGCTTTTTGTCGTTTGAACTTGGTAGTAATTGTTATAGCAATAATTTGCTATAAAAAACGACGGTTATAACTTTAAAAATGTATAACCAACAGTTTGTATCGATTTATATTTTCGATCGATAACTCAGACAACGATTAAGCTTTATGTTTTGCGTGATGACTGACTGTGAAAGGGAAAGGCATAACAATAATTATCGCAATAGATAATTGGTTAAATAAACAAGATGGGAATAGTTAACGGCGCTACTTTATCGGCATATGTATAAAAAGTAAACATTTATTTTTCAACCGCTATTTCCAGTACTAATTTACTGGTATATAAACTGAAATTTACCAGCTTTCAATTACTGTTTTTCCAAGGTAAAGTGAGCAATGCATTAACCACTAGAGACAATACGCATGGACGCCAGCAATAATCGCCAACCAAATTGCTTAATGAATAGCTCAGGATCGCCTTTGTTTGGTCAGTTTGATGCGCCAGTTGAACATTTAGCCGTTGAGCAATTCTGTTATTTCAACAGTATGGATAAACCGGCAAGCAAACTCAGTAAGTATTTAAGCTATAAACAATTTCAATTTGTCAGTATTAATACCGGAAAATTTATTATTGGTGCCGCCATTGCCGATATCCGTTATCTGGGTAGCGGCTTTGTCTATGTTTTTGATCGCGCAAATAACACTATGGTTGAACAAAGCTGGTTAAGGCCACCAGGCATAGGTTATAAAACCAGCGAATCACCTAGCAACGGGCAAGCATCAATAGGCTCTGCAGCAAATCATATAGCAATTACCATTGCACAAGGCCGTTGGCAGTTACGGATTAATACCGATACTATTTCAGCCAATCTATTCTTTACGTCTGCTGCTAACAGTCTGCCATTAGCTATGTGCAGTCCAACAAGTTACAGCGGCTGGACTTACACCCAAAAACACAATACTTTAACCGTAGATGGTCAGCTTAGCATTAATCAACAAGCACAAGACTTAAGCCAAGCGTTGGCCGGTTATGACTTTTCAGCAGGCTTTATGCGCAGGGAAACCAGTTGGCGTTGGGCAAGTATTAATAGCCATATTGGCAACAGCGTTTTCGGTCTTAATTTGGCGGCTGGCGTTAATGAAACTGGCAGTAGTGAAAATGTATTTTGGCTTGATGGACAACGTCATTACTTACCCATTGTTCAGTTTAAATTTACGCGCCAACGTAATAGCAAACTAAACACTCAACCTTGGCACATTACGAGTACTCCTATAAATGGTCAGCCTGCTCAGGTAGATTTAACATTTACCCCGATAAACAGCCGTGAAGAACGACTTAATCTTTGGTTATTGAAAAGTAACTTTCGTCAGTACATTGGCCACTATAACGGTTTAGTTCGTGACAGCGCAGGCAATGAAACCATTATTAACAATATATTAGGATTAAGCGAAGATCATTTCGCCCGCTGGTAGAATATAGCACTCTTTATTTTTTAAACATTAACATACTTGTTTGATATGATGTTTATACTCTTAAAATGAATGTGGCCGTTGTTGATGATATGAAAAATGATAAACAGTTTATCACGGTATTTTATGATGCCGACTGCCCTGAATGTGTAACAGATAGGCGATTTTATGAACGTCTTGCTGGTCAAGGTGGCAAACAAGTAAAATGGCTAGACATTACCGGGCAAGATGACTACCTAAAAAGCTTGGGGATAGATCCTCTCAAAGCTCTTACAGAGCTTCATGTGCAACTTGCCAATGGCAAAATCTTATCTGAACTTGATGCCTATATTATATTAATGAATCGGGTTTGGTTACTTAAATCCGTCGCTTGGTTAATATCATTAACATTTATCCGCCCTTATTTGGCTAGATGGTATCATGCAAGAGTTGAAAAACGCTTGAAAGCAACGGGTCGGCTTTAACTTTGTTTAAAGTTAAGTATATTAAGTAATGATGATTTCAGGTTTCTCTAGTATTTTCCAGAAAATTGAAACCAAAGGCGCTTTCGCGCCTTTTATACCAAGCGGATTAAACTTAAACTAGATCTAAAACTTTCTTTTATCTACCTTTACATTTGTAATAATTTATTAAACCAGTTGTTGAGCTGTCTCTGTTGTCTAGCTCAGTATTAGTTTTTAAGGCATCAAGAATGTTAATTGCTAAGCCTTTCCCTAGTTCAACGCCCCATTGATCGAAAGAACATATTTGCAATAAAATACCCTGGCTAAATATTTTATGCTCATAAAGTGCTATTAAGCTACCTAATGATTTGGCAGAAATTTGATCTAATAAAATAGCATTAGTTGGTCGATTACCTTTATGTACCTTATGCGGTGCAACTTTATCTATGTATTCTTGTGTCCTGCCCTTGGCTTTTAAATCTTCACGAACCTGTTGTTCATTTACACCACTCATTAACGCTTCCATTTGAGCAAAAAAATTAGCCATTAAAGTGTCATGATGGCCTTGCACTGATGTTATGGATTTAACCGAACCGATAAAATCTGCTGGAACCACGTTATTGCTTTGATGTAAATATTGATAGAAAGCATGTTGACCATTTATACCTATTTCACCCCAAATAGATGGGACCGTAGAATACCCAACTTCTTCACCATACCAATTTACTGATTTACCATTACTTTCCATTTCTGCTTGTTGTAAATATGCGGTTAATTTATGCAACGGTTGATCGTAAGGTAAAATAGCTTGCGATTGCGAACCTAAAAATGTGCAATTCCATAAGCTAAGCAGTGCCATTATAACCGGTGCATTTTCTTCTAAAGGTGCATTTTTAAAGTGTAGATCAATTTCGTGAGCACCTTCGAGTAGCTCAATAAATTTATCAAACCCTAAATCTAATGCAATCGGTAATCCAATCGCCGACCATAAAGAAAAGCGTCCTCCAACCCAATCCCAGATGTCGAAGATGTTTTCATTATCAATACCAAAATTACCGGCATTCTCTTTATTAGCAGAAACAGCAACAAAATGTTTGCTTACCGCCGTTTGATCAAATGCAGCAGAAACTAGCCAATTCATAGCAGTATTGGCATTAGTCATAGTTTCTGTAGTGGTAAAGGTTTTACTCGAAATAATAAACAATGTTCGTTCAGGATCTAAAGGACGTAATACATCGGCAATTTGGTTACCGTCAACATTAGATACATAATGAACGTTAACACTATTATCACTGTATTGTTTTAATGCTTCGGTAACCATCTGCGGCCCTAGATTTGAGCCTCCAACGCCGATATTTACAACATCTTTAATACGCTTACCAGAATAGCCTAACCATTGCCCCATACGCACTTTTTCAGTAAATGCTTTAATTTGGATAAGAGCTTGATTAACTTTATCAGTCAAATTTTCACCGTCCAATATAAACGGTTTGGTCGAGCGGTCACGAAGGGCAACATGCAGTACACTTCGATCTTCGGTGGTATTAATGCGCTCGCCATTGAACATTTTTTCACGCCATTGTTCCAACTGGCAATCACGAGCAAGCGTAAAAAGACCTTTCATCGTCCTTTCGGTGATTAGATTTTTTGAATAATCGAATAAAAATGCCGGTACTTTTAATGAAAAATCATTGAACCGCTCAGTATTTTCTGAAAATAAATCTTTAATATTCTGTTTTTTCATATCTTTGGCATGAATCAATAATTCTTGCCAACTTTTAAGGTTTTGTCGAAATTGCATGGTTTTCCTGGAGTTATAAGTACAAAAATTTTAAACAGTTAACATCGTATGAACTAGACCTCATCTAATCTAGGCAATGCTGAAAATGCGCCTTTTTGTTGACATGTATGTGCCCCACATTTCGCGGCGAATAACGTGGCGCTGATTATTTTATCAAGATCAAATAAGGTAGCTTGTAAAGAGTTGAATTCGCTTTGTTGGGTCAACGAATAAATAAAACCGGCAAGAAAGCTATCGCCAGCCGCAGTGGTATCAACCGCCTTGATCACGGGCACCTCGACATAACTTGAAAATGTTTGAGAGACCAGATGAACTTTATCTGCGCCGTTGGTGACAATAATAAGCTTTACCTTTAACGATAACAGGCGTTCTATATATTGCTGATAAGTTAACTTATATTGCTCAGCTAAATAGACAGCCTCTTCTTTACTCAATTTAATTAAGTCACTGTGGTTAATTAAATGCTCTACTCTCGATGGTAATTGTTCAAGGTCTGCCCACAACTGCGGCCTTAAATTTACATCAAAACTGATGATGCTGTTTTGCTCTCGGGCATTTTCAACAGCAAAAATAGTATTTTCATGCATTTCATCACTGGTTAATGTATTTGAACAAAAATGAAATATGTCAATATCTTGCCAGTTGATGCTGTCAATTTGTGTTGTTGCATACTTGGTATCAGCCGTATCATTTCGGTAAAAAGTAAAAGAACGCTCACCTTCGCTATCCAATGAAACTAACACCAATGCGGTGTTCGCTGATTCAATATTCTGCACATAATCAAGTTTAACCCCTTCCTCTTCTAATGAATGTCGAAGAAATTTGCCGAAGTTGTCTGTACTTATGCCACCTGAAAAATAACTTTCGCCCCCCAGCCTGGCATAGGCAACGGCAACATTGGCTGGAGCCCCTCCTGCCATGGGACTGTAGCTAGACAAGTCAGTATTATTTGGCAAGAAATCAACAACGACTTCGCCATAGCTCATTAATGAAAACATAAGGCCCCTTATAAAAAAAGCCCATGACCATGGGCTTGTTATTGATAAAAATGTTATTTAAAACTCATATTTAAGAGTCACACTGCTGGTTCTACCATTAATGGTTCTTGCTCTGATAATGTCATTGGCTGGAATACTGCCTTCTTCAGCCTCAGTAATACCAACTTCATCAAATACATTATTGATATTTAAAGCAACGCTGAATGTATCGGATAAGTAATATTGGGCAAAAGCATTTACTTGAGTATAGCCTTCAAATTCAAGAGCATCAGTGGCACCTTGATCACCGCCATCTTGTGCATAAGCCTCGGTTGTACCAATAAAGCTTAAGCCTATCGAACCTTGCTCAAAGTTATAACGAGTAATTAATGAATAAACTAAATCGGCTTGTCTTCTTGGGGTATTGCCCACTGAACCTGGGTTAACACCATCTTTGGTGATTTCAGCATCAGTCCAGGTAAGGTTTCCGCGAATATCAAAATCGCCGTAGTAAAACGAACTCTCTAGCTCTATTCCTTTAGCTTCATAGACACGGTCAAAAAATTTCTGACTTGTTGCTTCAAAGTTTTGCTCTTCAGTTTCAGCAAAGAAACCGGTAGCAAATACTGATAAGTTTTCCCTGCGGTATTTAACGCCTACTTCATATTGATCAACTTCATCTACAGCATCTTCATCAGCAACAGAACCATCGCTAGCAATTTTACCAAAGGCTAATCTATCAGCATTTGCTGTGCCACCATGGCTGACGCGACCGAAAAGGGCTAAATCGTTATTCAACATGTAGTTCGCACCAACAGAATACGAGGTGTAGTCCCAATCGTAATCGACTATCGAAGGATTCGCATTGTTAACCGAAGATACACTCATCTCTGCGGGTGAAATATTGCCATCTCGATTCATATCAATTTGAGATTGAACTGCGCCGGCATAAGTACCCGTTGCCTCGCCACTATCGTATCGAACACTGGCATCAAACACTAAGTCGCCAAAGTTTGATGTAATTGCGATATATGGCGCTGTAACATCATATTCCAAATCATAGTTTCGGGTACAACAATTACCCCAATATGGCACACCGTAGGCATACAATCCGTTTTCAGAAAAACTACTACCATCGGCGGCAGCAACGTTAACGAGCGCAGCATTGTCACCTTGAACCTCTAATAGGTATGAATTCCACAACCATGATTGTTCAATATTTTGGTATGATTTGTAGTACCCGAAGGTGATATTGGTATTATCAAATGATTTAGTGATTTTCAGATCATTAACGCTGAAATCTAAATTACTCATTTCTACATCAAAAGTATGAACACGCATTAAATTTTCAGCCGTATACGCAGCCCCGCTTTGTGCCCCATTTGCGTAAGTTAGAGTTGCATCTGTTCCGGCGATGCTGTCAGCAATACTTTGGCTATCGCCAACTTCAGCTGGGAAAGGAGAAGTAAAACTTCCTTTGGTGCTTGATGTTCTGAAGCGGTTTTCAATAGACCAATTATTACCTAAATCAAAAACGGCTTCAAAACCAATAGAATCAACTGTTGGGTGCATGCCATCACGCATATCTGAACGACGTAAATTGCCATCACCATCAGTAGTTAATAGCGAAGTAAAATTTGCTGAATGGGTGGTATCGGCTATCGCATCAAAGCCTGATAACGAATCACCGTTTGATTTCATCGGCATAGGTAAATAGCCTATAGTTTTATCGTCTAGGTGCTTGTAATAAACTCGAACATAACCATCATCAAACTCTTTGGTTAAATTGGCTTTTATTTGGCCACCTTTATTACCTGTATAGCCAGATTCTCTAGGGCCTTCACCCTGACGAATAAATCCTCCGAGATGAAAGTACATACTGTCACTTATTTCACCGCCAAATTCAAAGTCTGTGCGGGTAGTGTCATAATCGAGGCCGATAGTTGTTGAGATACTGCCAGAATCAGATTCGCCTGTTTTACTGATAATATTAATTATCCCACCTGGCGCATTAGTGGCTAATGTAGATGCTGACCCACCTCGAATAGATTCAATGGATGCCATAGTGCTGTCTAATCGAAGAAAGATATCCGCATTGCCAAAAGCGATATCTCCGAATTGTAAAATTGGTAAGCCATCTTCTTGAAGCTGTAAGAATTTAGCGCCACCAGCCGCAACAGGCAAGCCACGTACAGCAATATTTGCATTCCCTTCTCCCCCTGAAGACTCTGAACGTATGCCAGGGATTGATCTAAAAGCCTCTGCCGTACTTCTAGGGGTAGTCACTTCAACTTGATCCGCAGTTAAACTGCTTACCGATACACTCGACGCCATAACCGTAGTTCCTTTGGCTACACCGGTAACAATAATCCGTTCAAAGTCGATACCTTTGTCATTCTCGGCATCGGTTTGATTTTGATCGGCTTCTGCTGCGTACAAATTTGTACACACCGCCAAAGATAATGCGCTTAGTAAAAACTTTTTAAAGTTAACATCTTTCATTTTTCGCCCCATTGTTATTTATAGTATATTTCAAATCATCATTTTTTAATAATGACAAACAATCAACTTAATCGATTAAGTTAATAATTAACAAAAAATTAACAAAAAGCAAGTTTTTTATTTTTATTGATCTTAAAAATTGCTCTATTTTGTTGTAAACAAGATGATTTAATTGATGATTTTTAGTTAAAGGTTTTTATTTGAGTTGGGTCTTTTAGTAGATTATAAGCTGCGACCAAAGTTAATACCGCAGCAAAAACAGTTGCCAGGTAAAATCCAAAGGCTACATGACCAAATAAATCACTTACTAGCCCCATGAGTAATGGTGAGATTGCCGCTGAGCAGGCAGTAAAAAACAGGATCACGCCCGCGATAGCTCCATGCTTTTCTTTCGGAAAACAACTGATCCCTTTCGAATTTAAGGTTGGATAAATCATCGACATAAATAAACCTGAAAGTGGCAACAGCACTACCGCCGCATTTACCCCATATAATGCGGTTCCTAGATAACAGAGGAATACCGCAGCAGAAAAATAAAACATCACCTGTTGCCATTTAAAGCGCTCTAACATCCACACACCTAAAAAGCGCCCGCCTGCACGTAAGGCAAAGAAAACCGATAATGCATAGGTGGCAAGCCATACTAAGGAGCCTTCATAATCCATTAATAACGTTGGCATCCATACATAAATAGCAACCTCGGTTGCCACGTATAATGCGATTGCAACAGAAAACCCCATGGCGTACGGGTCAGCCATTATTTTTAATGAACTTCTTAAATTTATATGTTCCGCATGCTGGCTTTTATGAGTTACCGGGTATTTGGTTTTCGCCGCAGCAATGCACAAAAGCATGCATAATAGTCCGGCACAAAAATATAAATACTTCCACGATACCCCGGTTATCAGCAAATAACTCACTATCGCAGGCCCAACCATCGCCCCTACCCCAAAGAATCCTTCTACCATATTCATGGTGCCAGTATGCTCTTTGTTAGACTGGGAGATGTCGCCTATAAGTGCTAATGCACCCGTTTTGAACAAGCCAACAGCGGCGCCGATAAATGCTAATAAAAGCAAAAAATAGGCAAATGAACTGCCAATTAAAAATAAAAAACACGCGAATGAAAAAATAAATAAACCAATTATGATGGTGGTTTTTCTGCCCCATTTATCTGCCAGGTACCCTAAAAACAAGCCACTAAGTGCAATAAATATCATCGGTACATAATGAAAGGCACTCGCTTGGGTTAAATTTAAGTCATAGGTGGTTATTAACTCAGGAATAATGACGCCAACAGCATCGGATGTCATTGCAAACACGAAAAACATCATATAAGTCAAATACTTAATATTTGATTTAGATGATTCATCATTAATAGCTTTTACTTGCTTCATATCGCCCCCTTTGGGTAATTATATAATTCATTGATAATGAAAGAAAATTCAATTTGTATACCTGCAAAATTGTAAATAAATTAAAATAACCTTGAAAATATTTACATTCTGTATGAATATATATCTTAATCGATTAAGTTTCAACTAAGATAAATTAAAGAGAATTTTATGAAAAACAATGTTCAGCTGATAACCTACGTTGACAGATTAGCGGGTTCAAATATTACCAACCTTAATAATTTACTATCCGATAAGTTATCCGGACTATTCTCAGGGCTCCATTTATTACCGTTTTATTATCCAATAGACGGCAGTGACGCAGGCTTTGATCCCATCGATCATTCGATGGTTGATAATCGATTAGGCCACTGGCAAGACGTTAAAGAACTCGGCGAAAACTATGAAATAATGGCCGATTTAATCGTCAATCATATGTCAGCAGATTCGTCAGAATTTAAAGATGTACTAAAAAATGGTAAGCAATCCAAGTACTGGGATTTATTTTTAACAAAAGATAAGGTTTTTACAAAAGAGTTAAACAGCGAAGCGATGGCGAAAATATATCGTCCCCGACCTGGTAGTTGCTTTACCCAGTACCAAACGATTGATGCTGAGACGATTGAATTCTGGACCACGTTTACTGACAGTCAAATTGATATTGATGTTGAGTCTGATGCGGGGCAAAATTATTTGTCCAATATTTTAACAACATTTTCTCAAAACAACATTAAGGTGATCAGACTTGATGCCGCCGGCTATGCGATTAAAAGAGCGGGTAGCAGCTGTTTTATGCTTGACGATACGTTTGCTTTTATCAAAGACCTCAGCGAAAAAGCAAACAATTTGGGAATAGAAACTTTAGTGGAAATACATTCTTACTATCAGACTCAAATAGAAATCGCTAAGCGCGTTGACCTGGTGTACGACTTTGCCCTGCCACCATTGATTTTGCATAGTATCTTTAACAAAGACTTTCAGGCATTGACTAATTGGCTATCAATATCTCCGAAAAATTGTATTACCGTGCTAGATACCCATGACGGTATTGGCATTATTGACGTGGGCCCGATGCAAGAAAAACCAGGGCTATTAACTAATGCAGAAATTGACTTATTGGTTGAAAAGATCCATTTAAATAGTCGTGAAGAAAGTAAATTAGCAACAGGCGCAGCTGCGAGTAATGTTGATCTTTATCAGGTAAATTGCAGCTACTATGATGCGCTGGCGCAAAACGATCACGACTACCTAATAGCACGTGCCATACAATTTTTCGCTCCAGGTACACCACAAGTTTATTATGCTGGCCTGCTTAGTGAAACCAATGATATGGAATTATTAGCAAAAACCAATATCGGCAGAGACATTAATCGTCCTTACATCAATAATAAAAGTCTGGAAGAATCGTTAAGCAAACCGATAACAAAAGCGCTATTGCAGTTAATTAAACTACGAAATGAATGTGCTGCATTTAATGGCGAATTTAGCGTCAGTTATGAACAACAAACACTAACAATGGGCTGGCATAATGCGGATAAATCGACTGCGATCCTCAATGTTAATCTATCAAAAAGCCAGGCATGGATTAGTTTAGAAAGTGAACAAAGCAGTCACAGAGTAGATTTAATCGCATTGTTAGAAACTACTATTTAATCACTGCTGATTAATATTAGGCTATTTTAATATTAGCAAAGCTGAGCCTGCTCTCAGCTTTGTTACTTTAACTACTGTTACCTAAATCGATTTGATAAGGAATTAATACCGAATGATTGGCATTGCTAATAAATAATTCGGCCGCTTTTATGCCTTTTTCCTCACTGTTTTGGTGAACTGTGGTTAACGACGGGGAGAACCTTGAGGCTTCATCTATACCATCAAAACCGACCACACGAATTTCTTCAGGTATTTTCAACCCCATACGATTGATTTCTTGCATAGTAGCCAGTGCAATTAAATCACTCATACACAGAATGACGTTGGGCCTGGGAGTTGAAGTTAATGCCTCTTTAGCCGCTATGCTGGCAAAATATTGAGTACTTTCCGGGATGTTCCAAATTCGATCGGTTTTTAACAGCACGCCTGCCTGGTCAATGGCCCGTTTATACCCCTTTAAGCGTTGGTGAGCTATAGAGCAATGCACTTCAAAATCAGCCGAATCATATACTCGACAAGTCAAATTAGCATCCAGTAAACGCAGACCTAAAATGGCGACCTGATCACTGCTAGAATTGATTGCCAGATTTGCTATTTCATAGGCAGCTTGTTCATTATCAACATTAACAGAAGCATTGCGGTCTATATCAAAATCAATGGTAACAACTTTTTTTTCGGTATGTTTTAGTTGTTCTATCAAGCCATTATTTCTAGGACTGCCATAACAGATAAAGCCATCGACAAAATCGGATACTTCGTTGATATTTTCAGACGTGCCAGAAAATAATAAGATGCTGATCTTATTTTTTTCTAACACCGATGAAACACCTTTCATAAACTTACTGGCGACAGGATCAGACACCATGTACTCGACACTATCAGGAAGTACTAATGCAACAATATTAGATCGCCCTTTCCTTAATGACTGGGCAGCCTTGTTAGGTCCCGAATATCCGAGCTTTTTACAGGAAGCGAGTATTTCATTGCGGCGCTTTTCCGACAATTGATCGGGTCGATTAAATGCATTGGATACAGTCGCATTTGAAACGCCAAGCTCTTTGGCAATACTTTTAAGAGTCCAAGCTTTTCTACCAACCATTAAGTTATCCACGCGTTATTTATATTACTTTATTAAATTTAGTATATTCCATTGTACATCTGAATTGAATATAGATTTTGGTTAATTTTAAATAACTTAGCAGCTCATTAGAGAATCTAAAACTTCTATTATGGGCTCTGCATTTCTAAACATTACTCGGTTCTGATCTGTATGAATCAACACATCAACAAAGACGGCAATGGTGAATAAATTACAACGAATATATATTTTGTCCAACAATCTAAAAACAAAAAAGCGCCAACGGCGCTTTTATACAGTTAAAACAGAATTTAAAATTATCAGTTAAAAAGACTGCTTAACATTTAAATACAACATACGACCTCTAGGATCATGCACGGTAGCATCATACCCTATTGAATTACGCACCGTTGGCGCAGCTTCATCGAGCAAGTTTAAAGCACCAAGCGTGATACGAGGCCCAGAATCTATGCCAAATATGGGCTGCATTTGGTAGCTGTATTGCACATCAACCTTAGTCCAGCTGTCTACTTTGGCATTATCTTCATTATCATTTTCATAATCGCCTATGTAACGAAGATAAGCATTCGCAGAATGGGCTTCATTTAACCACTGCAGACCTAAGTTAGCTCGTAATTGCACAGTTGAAACACCAAAGTTTTCATCATTTACATTACCTAAACCATCAATTTTACCCAGGTTCGGATCGTCTAAGTCATAGTTAAGTATGTAGGTACCATCGATAACAGGCTTTAACTGGCCAAAATCGCCTAAGGCAAAATCACTGCTGAAGCTAAAATCTATACCATCAGTTTGTACTGAACCGGCATTGCGATAGTAGGTGGTTATTTTCACCGCTTCGCCAGCGACGTTACGTTCTATCTGTTCACTGTCAGGATCAGTATTTAATAATGCAGCAGGCGTTTCCGGGGTAATAAAATCAGTGTAATCAAAACTCCAATAATCAATACTTGCGGTAACTCCTATTGGTGAGAACCAAGTAAAACCTAAATTGAGTGCTTCCGACTCTTGTGGCTTTAATGGCTTGTCTGGATCACCGGTTAACAATGAAATAAAGGTAACCTCTTCGCCCCCCGCTAATGGATCATTTGCGGTTTGTGGGGTAATAAACTGCGAATCATTTTGAAACACCGTGGCAACTCTGAACGACGTGCCCCAACTCGCCCTTACACTCAAATCTTCACTAGGAGCCCATAGCAAGGCAATTTTAGGGTCTGTAGTACTCGCAGTATCAAAATCTTCATAGCGAACAGCAAGTTGCATATTCAAAGTATCGGTTACCGGCACCGAGAATTCAGCAAATACCGCCCAAACTTTTTGGCTGCTGTTAAAGTCGTCACCGCCACCAAAAAAGTTGAATGCCAACTCATTTGACAATTCATTAAAGTCATATTTTAATCGGTCTTCACGGTGTTGAAAACCAAAGGCTGCGCCAACAGTATCCCCTGAAGGCAGATCAAATAAATCACCGGTAATGTGGCCATCAAAAACCGTTTGCCCAGACACCGCTTCATAACCAAATTCACCAAAAATAAATTCATAAATTTCCGGGGTATTTTTGTCTTGGCTAGAAGATAACCAATGATAAAATTGGTCTTGATTTTCACCCGCTTGACCGTTTAACGCAGTTTGTAAATTAGCGGTAATAACGTCGAGGCGTGAATTGGTTGCTTCATTAACACTATTGGTAAATGCAGCTTCCCAAGACCAACTTTCAAACAGGTCACCGCGTAAACCTAACTGATACCGCCAAGATTGATACTTTTTCTCATCTTCATTTGCTGGCGAGCCTGCACCACGCGGACGAGCAAATAACACTCCGGTATTTGATGCGCTGCCGGCAAATGGATCTGCGCCGCCAACTTCAATCGCATCAGGGTGATACGCTGGTACTCTAACTTCATCAAGTTGTGGCTGACTTGGGGTTGAGTGTATGGTGGTTTTGTTACGAGCTACGGCTACCTCTGAAAATAACGTTAAGCTTGGGGAAAAGTCATAATTGGCTTGTACCATAGCTTGCGTTTGTTCTGCTTCGGCAATAATATCGCCGTAATATCCATAATTTAACTGGCAACTGCCGTCGCTAGGATGCTCACCATCAGGTTTGCGACGTACCAACCCAGGATACATTTCAAATGCTTCGCCACTGGTACAAGCCGGGTCGATTAATTTGATTGGCGGTCCAGGTGGGCCATCAAAAGCTATAACTTTACCAGGAAAGCTATAACCACTCCAAGAATCCTGATTGTCAGCATAGTCATCACGACGCTCTGAATTCGGTACCGATGAGCGAGTTAAATGATTGAAAGAAAACACCAAATTAGAGCGTTCTGTTTCTTCACCAATAATGATACCTGCAGAGACTTCATCTGAGCCATATTCATTATTTTGGTAGTTTAAGTTGTACTCTAAACCATCAAACTCATCACGAGTAATAAAGTTAACCACACCAGCGACTGCGTCAGAGCCATAAAGTGATGAAGCACCATCTTTTAACACATCGACCCGTTGCACTGCGATTGCCGGTACCAGTGAGCTTAAATCAACAAATTGATCGCCATTTTCAGTGACCGCTGGTGATAAGGTTTGCCTTCTACCGTTTAGCAAGACTAACGTTGAAGTAACCCCTAAACCACGTAAGTTAATGTTGGTCGTTCCAACTGAACGAGCCTGCTCAAAACTGTCAGAGTAAATTTGTGCGCCGGTGTTTACCGTTAAGGTGTTCACTAAGTCGGCAACACTGGTCGCACCAATATTGGCAATGTCATCTTCACTTACCGTAGTGATCGGAGACGCACTGGCACTTTGAACTTTGCCTTTAATAAATGATCCCGTGACTAAGATCCTTTCCACTTCTTCATTACCGGTATCACTCGCTTGTTCTTCTGCTAACGCTTGACCGCCGTAAAACATGGCGACAGTTAAGCATGAGAGAGAAAACTTTCTAGTAAAACCCTTGTTATTTCCTTCCATTACGCGTTCCTCTTATTATTTTTTATAAGTTAATTGAATCGTATTACTGAAGATGGCGTACCTTTTTATTATTTATTGTATACAAAGCACACAAAAACAATACACAAAGTTTATTTTGTGTGCAAATAGGTTTTATTTTAGAGTTATAAATTTCAAGTAAATTTGTCAAGAAATACAACTAACAGAGCGCTAGTTTTAAGAGAAAGAAGTGAGGAAATAATAGTAACCCTATAAACGGTGCGGGTTTCAAAAATATATGATAATGACTATAGCAATAGTGAAAGACGGTATAGCAAAATATATTAAAGGCTAGGTATTGCTATTTTATTTTCCAAAAAAAAGACCCCGATAATTGTTTAATACCATTCCTTATGCAGATTGGTATAACTATTGGGGTCTTTTTAAATTTCGTTTTTCTAAAAAATATTGTTGAACAATTTTAATCAGTAATAAGGGGCTCAAACGATTTCACTAAATCGTCCACCGCTTTCATTTGTATTAAATAATTTTCTAAGGCATGTAATGGTAATGCGCAAGGGCCATCACATAAGGCTTTATCAGGGTCTTCATGTGCTTCAATGAATAATCCAGCAATGCCTAAGGCCATGCCACTACGGGCCAATTGTGCCGCTTGTGCACGGCGTCCATCGGCAGAATCACTTCTACCACCAGGTTTTTGTAATGCATGAGTAGCATCAAAAATAACCGGTGCCATTTTGGTCATTTCATCCATAGCAAGCATATCGACAACTAAGTTGTTATAACCATAACAACTTCCACGCTCACACAAGATAATTTTTTCGTTACCTGCTTCACTGAACTTGTTAATAATATGACGCATTTCATGAGCAGCTAAAAATTGCGGCTTTTTAACATTTATCACGGCATTGGTTTTTGCCATTGCAACTACCAAGTCAGTTTGACGAGCCAAAAATGCAGGTAACTGAATAACATCTACAACTTCTGCTACCGGCTGTGCTTGGTAAGTTTCGTGCACATCAGTGATAATTGGCACATTAAAAGTAGATTTGATCTCTTCAAAAATCTTTAAACCGGCGTCCATTCCAGGGCCGCGAAAAGAGTTCACTGACGAGCGGTTTGCTTTATCAAATGAAGCTTTAAATACATAAGGAATGCCAAGCTTAGTTGTGACTTCAACATAATGCTCGGTTATCTTCATTGCCATGTCACGAGACTCAAGTACATTCATACCGCCAAACAGTACAAATGGTTTGTCGTTAGCAACACTTACATTAGCAAAATCGATTGTTTGTAAACCCATGAGAAATCCTTATTAAGAAACAACTTGTAAAATTTGACCACATAGCCAAGCCATGTATGTACCTACGGTATAGCCTAAAACTGCTAATAAAACACCTACCGGAGCTAAAGAAGGATGGAAAGCCGATGCTACAATAGGTGCAGATGCTGCGCCACCAACGTTTGCCTGACTACCTACAGCCATATAAAATAGCGGTGCTTTTATCATTTTAGCAACAATCAACATTAAGCTTGCATGGATGATCATCCAGATAGCACCAATTACGAAATAAATTGGCGCTTCAACAATCATGGTAACATCCATTTTCATCCCAATTGAAGCTATCAGAATATACAACATTACTGAGCCAACTTTACTGGCGCCTACTCCTTCAAGCTTTCGTAAGCGAGTAAACGATAAAATAATACCTACTGTGGTGGCAAATACTATCATCCAGAAAAATTTACTATGAAATGATAATTTGTCTAATTCAGGAAAGTTAGTCACCATGTAAGGTGTGATAGCATCGGCAAACATGTGGGCAAAGCCTGTTACGCCAAAACCTATCGCTAAGATAACCATTAAGTCATGAAGAGCTGGGTTGCGCGAATGTTCAGCATGGAAATTTTCTACACGCTCTTTTAAACGAGTGATAGCTGTCGTGTCAGCACCGGCTTTTTCATCAATTTGTTTGGCGTTTGAGGCCATCACTAATAAAATTGCCATCCAGATATTAGCAACAATAACATCTACGGTGATCATCGCTGAGAAAATTTTATCACCCGCACCATAAATTTCTTTCATTGCCGCTTGGTTGGCACCACCGCCAATCCAGCTACCAGCAACAGTAGTTAAACCGCGCCATACAGCTTCAGGCCCTTGTACACCTAAAACGTCAGGAGCAAAGCTTGCAACAATCATTAATGCTATAGGCCCACCTAATACGATACCAATAGTACCGGTAAAGAACATAATGACGGCTTTTTTTCCTAAGCCGGCAATTGCCTTTAAATCTACACTTAAAGTAAGTAAGACTAAACAGGTAGGTAATAGGTAACGAGATGCAACAAAATAAAGGTTCGACTCTTCACCGCTGATAACACCAAAGGTGTTTAGTAAAGATGGTAGGAAATAGCATAATAAAACTGCAGGCACGATTGTATAAAATCGTTGCCATTTAGGGTTGCTGCTATTAGCCGTATAAAAAACTAAACCAAGTAAAATGGCCAATAAACCAAGGACTGAGGCATCGTTAGTGATTAACGCTTGATTATGCATGTGTTCTCCGAAAATGAAAATTATAATTACACCCTTCTTCTGAGGGTTTGTTTTTGTTAGCAATCAAAACAACGGCTAGATCCTGAAATTAATTCAGGACAACCTCTGATCGTTTTTTAATGAATAACAGTGTCTACACTGCTGATCATATCTAATTGCATTTGTAATATTTTAGCTTGTGGATCTTTAGGACAACGTTCAACAAAATATTGATAGTCATCGAATGCAACTTTAAAGCAATCAAGTTGCTGTAATAAAAAACCTCGATCACGTCGATGATACGGGTCATTTGGATTCAAAGCCAATATTAACTCAACAGATTGTAATGCTTCAGAAAATTTTTGTTCTCTGATTAATGAATTTTTCAATGAAAGTAAATATTGGACAATTAAATTTTTATCGCTAATTGGTTCTAAAGTGACATGTTCATTTGGATTTTCATCATTGTTCAACCGTTGGTCAAGCTCATACCAATTAATTGGTGTGCCATCTAAACAATTAAATATAATTGCATAGTCTTCATCACAAACAATACGCAACATAACATCATTAGGTACATAAACCGCATCAACTTGAAAACCACAACAACGAATAACATGCAGCAGTAGTAAGTTTTTTAATGCTGGTGCCATCGAACGAAAAGCCATTCCGTGATTAAGCTGATGGGTATTAATTGGCCAATGAGGCCGAGGACGATCGACAAATAGCTGTTCAACAAAAAGCAAGTTAAGTAAACGTTCTGCACGGTCTAAGGCATCATCAATACTTTCGATCTCTACTTGAAAAAATTGTACAAATTCATTTATATCAGCTAAGTTTGTTGTAATAGCAGCGTCGTCTAAAGCAAGTAAACTTTTCTCAATTAAGTTAACAGCCTGCATTGTGTCTATGTGTTCTGAGTTTAACTCAGACAATAATAAATCTTTCATCAACTTTAAATATTACTCATATTCAGCAAGATATATGCTGTATTGTTAAGCTACGTGTTTTAAAACTCATAGCTATTAGTTTTGTCTTTTACGCCACCCAGTGGCATATATAAAAATGCACCGCAGATTTATTAAAATAAAAAGTTTTGCTTGGTCATTGCTATTCGAGCAACCAAGATCACCCACCCCATAGCACCAAGATAGCCAATGATTCGCATGGTGTTATTTCGCGCCAGTTTTAAGGTGTAATAGCCAGTAAATATATAAGCCGCTACAGCAACTAGTTTTTCAGTCATCCATTCTACCTGCCCAGGATATAGTGAATACTGAATCATCATAGTTATCCCTAATACAAATAGAAATGTATCGATAATATGTGGGCTTATTTTCAACCATTTACTCTTTAGCTTTTCAGGGTTGGTGAGCAATAGAGCAAAACGAAAAGTGAAAAGCGCTACACTAATGGCAGCAAGAAGCATATGTAGATGTTTCATTGTGTAGGTAAAACCTTTAGGGGCTAACGAGTCAAAAAAATTGGCGCTAGAATAACATATTTAGCAAACTTTGTAAGCTAATCAAAATAGACATTTTCACAGTCAGTTTGAGCGAAAAACAATCCACTATTATTTGTTTTTTATCCAATTATATTTGATGTTCATTTATCGAACAGCAATAGCTAGATCACGGTTTAATTGGGGTGAGATATTTTGTATAACGGTAATGCACAATGTTATCCACAAGCACAGTGGATAACTAGAAACGAGAAACGAGAAACGAGAAACGAGAAACGAGAAACGAGAAACGAGAAACGAAAAGTATATGCGCTTTTCGTTTCTATAGTAGTTATATTATAAATTTTTGGTAATATGATGCGAAGCAGCGGCGGTAAAAACAACATCGGTTGAACTATTCAGGGCTGTTTCAGCTGAATCTTGAATGACACCAATAATAAAACCTATAGCGACTACCTGCATTGCCACATCATTATTGATACCAAATAAACCACAAGCAAGTGGAATAAGTAACAAAGAGCCACCGGCAACACCTGATGCACCACACGCTGAAACAGAGGCAACAACACTAAGTAATAATGCGCTAGCCAAGTCTATCTCAATACCTAACGTATGAGCCGCAGCTAAGCTTAATACTGTAATTGTTATTGCAGCCCCAGCCATGTTTATTGTTGCTCCCAGAGGAATTGATACTGAGTAAGTATCTTCATGTAAATCCAGTTGCTTACACAAGCGCATGTTTACCGGGATATTAGCCGCCGAGCTACGAGTGAAAAATGCGGTAATACCTGAACCACGTAAACAAGTGAATACTAATGGATAGGGGTTTTTACGGGTAATAGCAAAAACAATTATTGGATTGACTACTAATGCCATAATTAGCATCGAGCCAATTAGTACCAAGAGTAATTGTGAATATTCGGCAAGTGCAGTAAAACCTGTAGTGGCAATAGTATTTGCCACTAAGCCAAAGATCCCTAAAGGTGCTAGTCTGATCACTACACGAACAATGGCAGAGACACCGTCAGCAACGTCATGGACCATTAACTTAGTTGAATCATTCACACCTTTCAATGCAAAACCTAAGCCTAAGCCCCAAGCTAAAATACCAATAAAGTTACCTGTTGCAATGGCATTAATAGGGTTATCTACAATTTTAAATGCCAGCGTTGTTAAAACTTCATTTAACCCTTGTGGTGGGGTAGCTGTAGCCCCAGCTAGATTTAATGTTAACGAGGTAGGAAAAATAAAGCTCATAGTAACCGCAACAAAAGCAGCACTTAACGTACCAACAAGATAAAGACCAATAATAGGTTTTAACTCAGCATCACTATCCACTTTTTGATTAGCAATTGAAGACACCACTAAAACGAACACTAGAATAGGTGCTACGGCTTTTAAACCATTAACAAACAAGCTACCTAACAAGGAAAATGATTTTGCCGTTTCAGGCGCTAAAACCGCTAATAGACAACCGAGTATTATCGCCACAATAATTTGATTGACTAAACTTACTTTTTGGATCTTTTGAAATAATGATGTGCTCACTATCAACCTTCTTTAATTTTTTTTATGCCAAGTAATACTTAAGCATTTTTGATTAGTGTTAGCGGTAAAATCTTTATCGATAAATAAAGGTAATACTGCTGCGAGTTGTTCGTTAATAAAAACTAATGGTAGTCGTTTTCTTTGCCACCTTGGTATCTGCAATTCTTGCAGCACTTTCTTTAATTCTCGACGTTGTTGCCTAAAATCAGGTAAGCACTTAGGGTTGTCATGTTTAAACACTATTTTCAGATCAGCTTGCTCATCAACGTAAGTCAGTAAAAATTGGTTTTCTTTACTATTTTCAGTCTGTTGACTTGCACTAAAGTATAGACTACCTAAATTATCAGGTAATTCGACTACTTTACCTTGTCTTAAATCAGCGATGCAAAATTGCTTTTGCCAAGCTGAAATATCAGCATAAACATCGCTAATAAACAATTTATTCTTAAAGCGACGTAAATAAAAGTCCCCTACTTTAACTTCAGGGTTTTTATCTTCCTTTGCGCTAAAGCAAGTTTTTACAACTTCCTGAAGTTGTTTTTCAGAAGGTGCTAATTTATTATTTATTTTGATAAAAAACCGTAAAACATTGAATAACCGTTGTTCACTTAATTCCTTTAATAAATCTATACTCAATGAATCTGTTGCAGTTTGGCATTGTTTTAGATCTGTCACCGCCACTTGTTCAACTAAAACTTGCGCCTGTTGGCAATGTTTAGCACTGCGGCTTGCAGTTTTTTTAATTTGTGGCCAACGTTGTTCAAGCAAAGGAATAATACTTTGTCTTAAAAAGTTACGGTCAAAGTCCTGATTATTATTCGACTCATCTTCAATCCAAGTTAACTTGAATAATTTTGCATAGTCTTCAATTTGCTTTCGGCTTATTGATAAAAATGGACGGGCGATAACTCTGTTGTCACTAAAGGAGCGAACATCTTGCATAGCAGATAACCCCTGAATGCCTGAGCCGCGCTTTAATGCAAGTAACAATGTTTCTAATTGGTCGTCCTGGTGATGCGCAGTTAATACTACGCTATTAATAGCGCTGTTTTCGGTAAGGGCCTGATAACGAGCATCACGAGCTAAAGCCTCCAGGCTTTGCCCGCTATGCTTTTGTATAACAACTTCAACTCCAACATAGCTAATGCTTAACTGCTCAGCTTGCTGCTTGGTAAATTTCTGCCAACTAGACGCATTTGTACTTAAGCCATGATTCACATGCACGGCATGTACTGATGTAATTAAAAAATCTTTTATTTGCGCTAAGCAATGCAACAGCACCTGTGAATCTACGCCGCCACTGTAGGCAATAACCACTGGCTTATTAGCAAATTCATCTTTAGATAAGAAGCTAAGTACTTGTTGGCAAAGTGGATTTAATGATGTGTCAGTCATGTAGTAACGATATCATAAATTTAGAAGACGAGAAACGCAGTTATAAAAAAAGGAAAGCATAGGCTTTCCTTTTTAGATAAATCAATTCAGTTTAACAGTAACCGAAAGTCATTAGGCGCTGATAACGATTTTCAATCAACTCGTCACCTTTTTGGCCTTCAAGGGTAACTAAATCAGCTTTGATTTTCTGTTTTAAGTTATTTGCCATCATGTCAAAGTCGCGATGTGCTCCACCTAGTGGTTCATCAATGATATCATCAATTAAGCCTAACTCTTTAATGCGTGGTGCTGTTACGCCCATAGCTTCTGCAGCAGTTGATGCTTTTTCAGCTGTTTTCCACAAAATTGATGCACAACCTTCTGGTGAAATTACTGAATATGTTGAGTATTCAAGCATGTTAACTTTATCGCCAACACCAATAGCTAATGCACCACCAGATCCACCTTCGCCAATTACAGTACAAACAATAGGAACAGTTAAACGTGCCATTACTTTAAGGTTGCGAGCAATTGCTTCTGATTGACCACGCTCTTCAGCGCCAATACCAGGGTATGCGCCTGGCGTGTCAATGAAAGTAATGATTGGCATGTTAAAGCGCTCAGCCATTTCCATAATACGCAATGCTTTACGGTAGCCTTCAGGGCGAGGCATAGCAAAGTTACGACGAACCTTTTCAGTTGTACCCCGGCCTTTTTGATGACCAATAACCACAACCGGCTTACCATCTAAGCGAGCCGTACCACAAATAAGGGCTTCATCATTTGCATAAGCTCTGTCACCGGCAAGTTCGTTAAAATCAGTAAACATAAGATCAATATAATCTTGTGTATACGGACGACCTGGATGACGGGCAATACGACAAACTTGCCATGGATCTAAGTCTGAAAAAACCTTTTTGGTTTTTTCTTCACTTTTTGTGCGAAGTTGAGCAATTTCAGCTTCTAAGTCTAAGTTTAAATCTTGACCTTGGTTAACCAATTGAAGTTCTTCAATTTTTGCTTCTAATTCTGCAATTGGTTGCTCAAAATCTAAAAAATTGAGTGACATATATAATCTACCTAATAATTGTGTTGCTGATCTTTTAGCAAGTAACAAGGCTCGAAAAACGGCAATGTTACTATATATCTTAGTTCTTATAAAGTTTTTCGGCTATTTTGCTCACCTAAACAAGCAAATAATTAAAACTCTAACGAAATATTGTCTTCGCCTAATAATACTTTTAATTCATGTATTAATGTATCGTCTGGTGATACTCGCCATTGTGTTCCTAGCTCGATTGTTGCTCTTGCTTCATCGCGCTGATAAAACATTTTAACCGGGCAGATACCTTCCTTATACGGGGTAAGTATCTTAGTAAAGTCAGCCATAAACTGTGGTGTTAACTGGCTTCTTAACACATTTAAATCTAAAGATTTAATGTTATTTTCACGAGCTTCACTAATCGTCATGATTTCCCGGGCGGTCATTGTAAGCCCTCCGGAGTAATCATCAAAGCTGACCTGTCCCTTACAGACTAAAATTTCATCTTTTTGTAGTATTTCTTCAAATCGATCATAGTCATCTGGGAATAACCTCGCATCAATACGAGCACTTTTATCATCTAAGGTTACAAGTGCCCAGCGGCGGTTCCTTTTATTTACCAAAACGCGCACACCAAGTACTAAACCTGTAGCTGTCGATATTTTATCTTTCGCTCCGGGCTGTAAATTAACTAATCGAGTAGAGCCATACTTTTTAATTTCATCCAAATACCTGTCAATAGGATGACCGGTTAAGTATAAGCCTAGAGTTTCACGCTCACCGTCAAGCCAAACCTCTTCTCTCCAAGGAGCTATATCCTTAAACGTTTGTCTGGTTTCTTCTTCTTCAACGTTTATTAAGCCAAATAAATCATCTTGCCCAATCGCTTGAGCTTTCGCATGTTGATCTGCCGCTTTAATCGCTTCTGGTAATGTTGCAAACATCGCTGCGCGATGAGGACCTAAGTTATCCATAGCTCCAGATTTGATTAATCGTTCAAGCACGCGCTTGTTGGTTTTCTTTAAATCTAAGCGCGCACAAAAATCAAACAAATCAATGAAAGGACCGCCCTCTTCTCTGGCTGCAATAATTGCTTCGACAGGGCCTTCACCAACCCCTTTTACCGCACCGATACCATAAACAATTTCATTGTTTTCATTAACGGTAAATTTATATAAACCAGAGTTAACATCAGGAGGGAGTAGCGTTAACTCCATATTGCTACACTCATCTACAAGGGTAACTATTTTATCTGTGTTATCCATATCAGCCGACATTACAGCCGCCATAAACGGTGCCGGAAAATGCGCTTTCATCCATAACGTTTGATACGAAACGAGCGCGTAGGCTGCGGAGTGAGATTTATTAAAACCATAACCGGCGAATTTCTCTACCAAATCGAAGATTTTCATCGCCAACTCACCATCAACACCGTTCTCAATTGCTCCTTTTTCAAAGGTTGAACGCTGTTTTGCCATTTCTTCAGGCTTTTTCTTACCCATGGCACGACGTAACATATCAGCGCCACCTAATGAATACCCCGCAAGTACCTGGGCAATTTGCATTACCTGCTCTTGGTATAAAATAATCCCGTAGGTAGGTTCAAGAATTTCTTTTAATGATTCATGCTGCCATTTTGCATCTGGGTATGAAACTTCTTCACGGCCATGCTTACGCTCGATAAAGTTATCAACCATGCCTGAATCAAGTGGCCCTGGTCTGAATAAGGCCACCAATGCAATTATATCTTCAAAACAATCTGGCTTTAGCTTTTCAATTAGCGATTTCATGCCCGATGATTCTAGCTGGAATACCGCAGTGGTTTTCGAAGCAAGCAACATCTTAAATGATGCTTTATCATCTAATGGGATCGCGGCAATATCAATTGCTTCTTTACCTGACTTAAGCAATTTCTCATCGGCCATTTCAATAGCCCATTGCAAAATAGTTAAGGTACGTAAACCTAAGAAGTCAAACTTAACTAAGCCTGCGTCTTCAACATCATTCTTATCGAATTGTGTAACCGGGTTATTGCCTTCATCATCACAATAAAGCGGAGCAAAATCGGTTATTGTTGTCGGCGAGATAACAACACCACCGGCATGCTTACCGGCATTTCGTGTTGTACCTTCAAGAATACGGCACATATCGATGAGATCTTTAACCTCATTATCTTGCGCGTAGACTTCGGGTAATTTAGGCTCTTCTTCGAATGCTTTAGCTAAGGTCATGCCAGGTGTTGGCGGGATCAGTTTTGAAATTCTGTCAACAAAACCATAAGGGTGTCCAAGCACACGACCAACATCACGTATAACCGCTTTCGCCGCCATCGTACCAAAGGTGATAATTTGTGAAACCGCATCTCGACCATACAACTCTGCAGTATGATCAATTACTTCATCTCGTCTATCCATACAGAAATCGACGTCAAAATCAGGCATTGAAACACGCTCTGGATTAAGAAATCGCTCAAAAAGTAAGTCATATTCCAGTGGGTCAAGATCTGTGATTTTTTGTGCATAAGCCACTAATGAGCCAGCACCTGAACCCCGTCCAGGACCAACAGGGATATTGTTATCTTTACTCCATTGAATAAATTCCATAACAATTAGGAAGTAACCTGGGAAACCCATGTTATTAATTACTTCAAGCTCAATTTTTAAACGCTCGTCATATGGCTTACGTAATTCTTCAAATTCAGGCGAATCTTTATCAAAGAGAAACTCTAAGCGCTCTTGCAAGCCTTCTTCAGACACTTTAACCAAGAAGTCTTCAATTGATAGCCCTTCAGTGGGAAAGTCAGGTAAAACATACTCACCTAATGTAACGGTAACATTGCAGCGCTTTGCTATTTCAACTGAGTTAGCCAACGCCTCTGGAATATCGCTAAACAGCTCAAGCATCTCTTGCTCACTTCGCAAGTATTGCTCAGGGCTATATTTCTTTGGACGTCTTTTATCATCTAGGGTAAATCCATCATGAATCGCAACACGGATTTCATGTGCGTCAAACAATTCTGGAGATAAGAAAACAACTTCATTAGTAGCTACAACAGGAAGTTGTTTTTGCTGTGCAAGTTCAACTGCTAAATGCAGGTATGCTTCTTCATCTTCTCGACCAGTTCGAATAAGTTCGAGATAGAATCGATCTGCAAAGTGTTGCTGATAAAAGCTCACCATTTGCTCAACAAGTTCAGCATGACCTTTTAATAGTGACTTACCTATGTCACCTTCCCGACCACCAGAGAGTAAAATAAGCCCTTCGCTATATTCTAAAAGCCACTGTTTATCCAGAACAGCGCGACCTTGAATATGGCCACGTAAATAAGCCTTAGAGATAAGTTCAGTAAGGTTTTTATAACCTTTGTTATCAGACGCTATAACAACTAAACGAAAAAGCTCATCTTCAAGTTCGTCACTTTTCACCCAAAAATCTGTACCTATAATAGGCTTCATACCGGCGCCATGAGCTGCATGGTAATATTTAACTAAACCACAGAGGTTAGTTTGGTCGGTTAGTGCAAGTGCCGGCATTTTCAGTTCTGCCGCTTTGGCAATGATAGGCTTTACTTTATTTAAACCATCACACATTGAAAAGTCACTGTGCACTCTTAAATGGATAAATTTGGGATCACTCATTATTTATCTAATTCCACGCTCAGTAATTATCTTAGCGACGGGTTTAAAACTTTTACGATAACAACTAAGCACCCCATGTTCTGTTATTTTTTCAAAATGGGCTTTCGTTGGGTAACCTTTATGACTGGCAAAACCATATTCTGGATATTGTTTATCTAATGCTAGCATTTCATCATCACGGGCAACTTTAGCAATAATTGAAGCAGCACTGATCTCTGCTACCTTTAAATCACCTTTCACCACGGCTTGACACGGCAAACCAAAATCAGGACAGCGGTTACCATCAACTAATACATAATCGGCAGAAACTTTAAGGCCAGACACTGCACGCTGCATTGCAACCATTGTTGCCTGCAAGATATTAATTTGATCAATTTCTTCGGGTTCACTGCGGCCTAAACACCAGGCAAGCGCTTTTTCTTTAATTTCGATAGCTAACGCTTGACGTTTTTTGTCTGAAAGTTTTTTTGAGTCGGTCAAGCCTGCAATTGGATTATTAGGATCTAATATAACAGCGGCAGTAACAACTGCACCTACAAGTGGCCCTCTGCCTACTTCATCGACACCGGCAATAAAATTTGCCTGAGGCCTTATAAAATCATCACTCATTCTGTTATTACTCCGGCTTTTAGCCTTTTATCATTTTTATTTTACTTTAATAATTGCATCACAGCGCTAGCTGCTTTTTCACTGGCATTTTGTTTTAATACATTATGAATAGCAACAAATTCGTCATGCAACTGACTTTGGTCCTGATAAAGTAGCGGTTCAACATGGTTAGCTAAATTTTCGGGAGTAACTTGCTCTTGTAATAACTCTGGGATCAACGTTTTATTGGCGAGTAAATTAGGCAATGAAAACCATTTTATCTTCACCATAATACGGCCAATGATTGCTGTTAACCAATTAAACTTATAGGCAACCACCATAGGTCTTTTAACTAAAGCGGCTTCTAAAGTTACGGTACCAGAAGCCGTTAATAAACAATCGGCACTTGCCATTACGGTTTGCGTATCATTAGTGATTATTTTAATGTCTAATTCAGGCGCATGCTCTTGTTGAATTTGCTTAAATTGCTGTTCTCGAATGTCATTGATCACCGGGGCAATAAGTTGCAAATCAGCATGCTGGCGTTTGATGATTTTTGCGGTGGCCAAAAAGTCGGGTAATAAAATAGATAATTCGCTCCCGCGCGAACCAGGCATTATGGCTAAATACTTTGCATCATTAGCTAAACCAAGTTTTTCTCTGGCTGCAAGTTTATCGGAGTGCATTGGTATATCATCGGCCAATGGATGGCCAACAAAGGTGCAGGCAACATTGTGCCTGTCGTAAAATTCTTTTTCAAAAGGTAATAACGACAACACCATATCGGTGGCTTTATCTATTTTAAATATGCGTTTTTCTCGCCACGCCCATACCGATGGGCTGACATAATGCACGGTTTTAATACCTTGAGTTTTTAATCGTTGTTCAACGGTTAAATTAAAATCGGGAGCGTCAATACCAATAAAAACATCAGGTTTATGTTCACTGAAATAATTAACAATAGACTTTCTGATATGCAACAGGCGTCGTAACCGGCCGAGGACTTCAACAATGCCCATAACGGCAAGCTCTTCCATAGCAAATAAGCTATCAAAGCCTTGCTTGAGCATTTTCGGGCCGCCAATGCCAACAAATTTGGCATTAGGGTAATGTTTTTTTAATTCGCTAATTAAGCCTGCCCCAAGAGTATCTCCTGAGTGCTCGCCAACTATAATTGCAAAAGTAGGTGCTTGTTTATTCAAGGGCATCCCTGACGGTATCCCTAGCGAATAATGCCACGGCTAGAGTTGTTGATAAAATCGACAAAGTCTTTAACTTCTTGGCAATTGCTAACCGACTCGGCCAAGGCCTCGGTTGCTTCCTTAATAGTTTTATTCTTGCGATATACTTCTTTATAAGCTCTTTTCACTTGCAAAATAACATCTTTATCAAAACCTCGACGCTTTAAACCTTCGCTGTTTAAACCAAAGACTGATGCAGGGTGGCCCGCAACCATCACATATGGAGGAATATCTTTAATTACAATACCTCCACCACCTACGAAACAGTGAGAGCCAACATGGCTAAATTGATGCGCACCAGACATACCACCAAAAATAACCCAATCGCCAACATGACAATGACCGGCTAAACATACTTGGTTAGCGAATATACCGTGGCTGCCAATAACGCAGTCATGGGCAACATGTGCGCCAGCCATAAACAGATTATCATCGCCAATAATAGTTACTGATTCATCTTGTATTGTACCGCGATGAATCGTGCAATTTTCACGAAAAACGTTATTGTTGCCAATCTCTAAACGAGTGGCTTCACCAGCATATTTCTTGTCTTGGCAATCTTCCCCTATAGATGAATACTGAAAGATATGATTACCAGACCCTATTTTACTAGTGCCTTTTATCACTACATGGGAATGGATAATACAATCATCACCAATTTCTACATCGTTACCGATATAGGTCCACGGACCTACTTGGACATTTTTGCCTAATTTGGCACCGGGTTCAATTATCGCTTGAGGATGGATCACGCTGTTATACACCTTTTCTCGCACACATTAAATCGGCTGTACAAACAACTTTGCCGTCGACTTCTGCACGTGCCGCAAACTTCCACATACCACGACGCTCCTTAACAAGCTCAACATGTATGTGCATAGTATCGCCTGGCGTTACAGGGCTTTTAAATCTGGCATTATCTACAGAAGCGTATAAAAACATTTCGCCATCTTTACCTTCAACGGACTTAAACCCTAAGACTCCACCTGCTTGTGCCATAGCCTCTAGGATCATAACTCCAGGGAAAATTTTAAAGTCCGGAAAATGGCCTTGAAATACAGGTTCGTTAACTGATACATTTTTTATCGCATGGATAGATTTACTGGGTACAAAATCAAGTACGCGATCAATTAATAAAAATGGATAACGATGTGGGATTAATGTTTGAATTTCTTCAACAGTGATTACGTTCTTAGTGTTGTCCAAAGCTATTTCCTTTAAATGAACGATGAGCGCATTGCGCTCATAGTTAAGTAGTCTATGTTAAATTTACACGATTACTTTTATTTATTTTTTAGATCTGTAATGGCTTTTTCAAGTTCTGCCATTTTTTTATACATGTCATCTAAATGCTTATATCTAGATGCATTTTTCCGCCATTCTTTATTTGGCAAAGATGGCATACCGGAAGAGTATATACCAGCTTCTTTAATCGACTTAGTTACCATAGTCATACCGGTTAACACACTACCATCGGCAACACTGATATGACCGTTAATAGCAACTAAACCAGCAATGGTACAGTTTTGGCCAATTGTTGTACTACCAGCAATAACGGTACAACCAGCTATTGCTGTCCCTGCGCCTAACTTGACGTTATGGGCTATTTGCACTTGGTTATCAATAATAACATTTGACTCAATAATGGTATTTTCCAAAGCGCCACGATCAATTGTAGTACATGCACCAATTTCTACATTATCGCCGATAATAACAGCGCCTAGTTGAGGAATTTTAACCCAGTTGCCTTGATCATTTGCATAACCAAAACCATCACTACCTATTACGGTATTCGCCTGAATTAAACAGTCTCGACCAATTTCAACACGATGATAAATACTGACATTTGACCATAGTTGACTGCCATTTTTTATAATTGCATCTTTACCAACAAAACAATTGGCGCCAATTATAACGTTATCACCTAGAGTTACGCCGCTTTCAATAACCGCATTGGCGCCGATACAAACACCTTCGCCTACAGTTGCATCAGCTGAGATCACCGCACTTGCAGCAATATCGTTTGCCGCTTTTGGCGTGGTATCAAGTAACTGCGCAACCAAAGCAAAGCCCAAGTAAGGGTTAGCAAGAACTAGCGCATTGGTTTGGCAATATTTAGCATTAGCCTCAGAAACAATTACAGCACTTGCTTTCGTTGTTTCTAGATATGGACGATATTTTGCATTCGCTAAAAATGCTATTTGCCCACTTTCTGCATCAGTCAATGTAGATAGAGATGAAATTTGACAATTGTCATCACCTTTTACCACACCACCTAATTTTTCAGCCAACTCACCTAATGTGATCATAATAACTATTACTTAGTTTTTGATGCTTGTTCTGCAACTTTAGTTGAAATATCATAATCTGGCTTAGAAAATGCTACTGCAGATTGTTGAATAACAAGATCATAACCTTCTTTCTCAGCAACAGAATCTACTGCATCTTTAACTAAAAGTAAGATTTTTTGTTGCTCTTCTTGTTCACGACGTTTTAGAGCTTGTTGTAAAGGTTGGGCTTTACCAGCATAGTCTTGGCGTAAAGTAGTGATTTCAGCTTCTAAAGCTTCAATTTCTTTTTTACTTAAAATTGCTTCATCACGTTGACGCTTTTCAATTTTATACTTGATGTCGCCTTCCATTTTTTTAAGGGCATCAATTTGCTCTTTAAATTCAGCAGTGATTGTTTGCTGAACAGCTGCCATTTGCGGTAATTGACCGATAACCTGTTGTACGTTTACTGTGGCAATTTTTTGATCCGCCGCTAATGAAGTACCTGCAAATAACATGCTCGCTGCTGCAGCTGTAAAAGCAACTGATTTAATTAATGTTTTCAATTTTATCTCCTAATTTAAAATCTTTATTATGAGGCGTTTATCCGCCTTTATTATTTTTGTAAAAAATAGCTCTAGAATGTTTTACCAATATTAAAACTAAAGAATTCGGTATCATCGCCATCTTCACTTTCAAGACGTTTGGCAAAGTTAAATACCATAGGCCCCATAGGTGACAGCCATTGAATAGATAAACCTGCCGAGGTACGAATACGCATCGGATCAGAGTAGTCTTCTATTTTGTCATACTCGATTGGGTTTAGTGCTGAGTAATCTGAACGACTGAACTCAGTATCCCACACATTACCGGCATCAACAAAAAAACTTGTTCGAACGCTGTTTGTATAACTTTCGTCTAAAAATGGCGTTGGTACAATTAACTCAAGACCACCAATCATAACAGCATTACCACCAACAGATCGGTCAGAAACGACAATCGCATCTTGATCTGGAGGACTTACTTCAGGGTTATCACCTGGAATGCCAGGGCTTTGACTTGGGTAGCGATAAATTGCTCGTGGACCTACGGTATTGTTTTCAAAGCCACGTAAGGTATCAGAGCCACCTGCTCTAAAGTTTTCCCAAAATGGCAATAACTGATCATTACCACGAATATCTCCGTAACCATTACCATAACCAGCTTCAAATCGAGCTAACACAGTCCATTTATGATCTCGTGATAACGGGAAGTAATACTTAGAATCATACTTAAGTTTGAAGAACTGTACGTCTGACGACTCTGGCGTTGTGATTTTGCCCGAAAGTGATTGCGATGAACCAGCAGTAGGGAAAGTACCACGGTTTAATGTAACTCTAGATAAAGTTGCATTAATGTCATAAGTTTCGAAGTTTAATTTTTTATCCGGATCGTTCGGATCTTTAAATACTTCGTAAAACGCTTTAATTTGTTCATAGGTTTGTAAATTTGAAATATCAGAATTTTTATAGCCAATACCTAAATTTAAACGAACGTATTCGTTAATTGGAAAGCCCATGTTAATACCAACACCATAGGTAGTATTATTATAGTTAACTAAGTTTGCTTTACCGGCGTCAAATTCACTGTAGAAAATATTACCGCCGAGCGAGATAGCATCGATAGTAAAATATGGATTGGTGTAAGATAAATTAGCACTTTGTGAATACTTCATTGTGTTCACTTGAAAAGCTAAACGGTTACCAGTACCTAAAAAGTTATTCTGTTGAATACCTGCATTTAAGCTTAAGCCTGAATAAGAGCCATAACCTACACCTGCAGTAAACGAGCCTGAAGGTTGCTCTTTAACAGTAAAGTCAACATCAACAAGATCTTCTTCGCCTGGCAGCTGAGTTGTTTCAAACTCTACGGTTTCAAAATATGGTAAACGTTGAACACGCATTTTAGACGCTTCTAACCAGTTATTTGATAACCAAGCACCTTCCATTTGGCGCATTTCGCGGCGTAAAACTTCTTCGGAAGTAACATCATTACCAGCAAAGTTTAAGCGATTTACATAAACACGCTTGCCCGGATCAACAGAAACAATAAGCTTAACGGTTTTGTCTTCATCGTTAATCTCAGGAATAGTTTTTACTTTCGGGTAAGCATAACCAAAGCGTCCCAAAAACTTACTAATTAAATCTTCGGTGTAAGTGACCTCTGCACCATTATAAAGCTCTTCGGTTCGAAGAGGAGAAATTGCTTCAATGGTTTTTTCATAACCGGCCATATCACCAATAAATTCAACTTCACTGACCGTGTATTGCACACCTTCAGTCACGTTCATAGTGATATATACGCCTTCTTTATTAGGCGTCATTGACACTTGTGTAGAATCAACATTATATCTTAAGTAACCACGGTCAAGATAATAGCTCTCAATCGTTTCCATATCCCCTTGCAGGGTTTGTTTTTGGTAACGATCTTGCGCCATAAAATCCCACCATGGCGAATCAAAGGTCAATTCTATTTTATCTAATAATTGCGCATCACTAAAAGTTTCATTACCTACGATATTGATCTGCTCAATAGCTGCGGCATCACCCTCTTCAAACTCAAAAGTAAGGTTAATTCGGTTACGAGGTAAGTGAGTAATTTTAGTGTTTACTTGTGCATTATATTTACCAACACCATGGTAAAAATCTTCTAAGCCTGACTCGATGCCAGTTAGAACCGAACGATCGAGTGTTTCACCAACACGGATATTACTGCCATCAAGACTTTCTTGTAACTGATCGTCTTTAATATCATCGTTACCTTCAAAGGTAATATCACTGATGGTTTCGCGCTCTTTAACACGGAAAACTATTTTATTGCCATCACGAAACACTTTGATGTTATGAAAATGACCCGATGCATATAACGACTTTATCGATTGGGAAATTCGAAAATCAGTCAATTCATCACCCACGCTAATAGGGATGTGAGTCAATGCAGCACCCAGTGCCACACGTTGAAGACCTTTTATTTGAATATCATCTACTACAAACTCATCGGCTGCTTGCGCATTGCCCCCGATGCTGCCTAATAACACTGCTAAGGCAAGTTTTTTTATTATCATGTGGTTAGTCAACTTTTCTAATATTTTTTGCAACAATCAAAAGTGTTGTTGCTTATTTTAGAGCCGGGAAAAATCGTTAATGATTGCTATGCTCATTAGCGATAATAAAATCAGTGCTCCAATTTTAAATCCAACTTCTTGTATTTTTTCTGGTACAGGCTTCCCTGTTAAAAGCTCTATAACATAATAAAGTAAGTGGCCACCATCAAGTATTGGTAGTGGTAAAAGATTAATTATGCCCAAATTAATGCTAATTAAGGCTAAAAAGCTTAAAAAGTAAACAAGCCCAATGCCTGCGCTACTTCCTGCTCCTTGAGCTATAGAAATAGGTCCGCTCAAATTATCTACACTTACATGCCCGGTAATTAACTTACCTATCATGTCAAAACTTAAGACAATTAAACTCCATGTACTGTCTACAGCTTTCCCCATGGCCGCAATTGGGCCATATGAGATTTCCAGTTTATGACTCTCTGGCCAAGGGTCAACTTTTGGTGAAACACCAATGTACCCAACATTACGACCATCAGTATGCTGACGAGTTCCCACCAACATATCAATTTTTTCAAGATCACCATTTCGAATTAGTTTAAGAGTAACCAAACTGTTCGAATTTTGTTGAATAATATCAACAAAAGCCTGCCAATTACCATACAAATCAACGTCATTTGCCGAGATAATTTCATCACCAACAATAAGGCCTGATTTTTCACCCGCTTCACCCTTAGCAAGCAAAGCCACTATTGTTGATGTTTTAGGTAAAAATGGTTCGATACCAAGACTTTGCATGGCCGATGTTTTACTGGGTTCAAATTGCCAATCAGATGTATTAAGCTTTTGATTACTAACATAAGTAGAATCTAAATCACGAGTTGAAATATTTATTTCATCGTCACCAATTCGGCCAATAAGAGCCATGTTCACAGCTTGCCAGTCTTGGGTCTTTTGGCCATTAATTGCCATTATTTGCGTACTAGCTTTAACCTCACCCTGCTCGGCAATAGAACCTTGAGTAATATCACCAATAATAGGCTTTAATGTTGTCATCCCTATTAAAAACATTAAATAAAAAGCTACGATAGCAAATAAAAAGTTAGCAATTGGTCCAGCTGCAACAATAGCAATGCGTTGTAAAACACTTTTTTGATTAAAGGCGTACTGTTTGTCATGCTCGCTTACATCATCGACTCTTTCATCAAGCATTTTGACATAGCCGCCAAGTGGTATTAAGGCAATAACATACTCTGTGCCTTGCTTATCAAATTTTCGCCATAATGTTTTACCAAAACCGATTGAGAATTTTTCAACTCGTACACCACATTTTCGTGCCACCCAAAAATGTCCATACTCATGTACTGTCACTAATAAACCTAAGGCAACGATAAATGAACCTAAGTTCCATAAAAACTCAAACATGCTAGTTATTTTCCTTAATGTTCAACACTTGTTGATCTGCAGCTTCTCGAGCTTTACTGTCTAAGTGAACGACATCATCAATTGTTTGTATATTGATATTAACAAATTTATTCATCACCGCTTTATTTACTTTAGCAATATCAATAAAAGCAATATCGGTATTTAAAAAAGCGGCAACAGCAACTTCATTGGCCGCATTTAATGCCGTGCATGCACTTTGCCCTGCTTTACATGCCGTTATTGCAAGTTCTAAATTTGGGTAACGCTCGAAGTCCGCTTGAGCAAATTCAAAGTTTTTACAATTAAAAAAATCGAACGCCTCAACACCTGATTCAATTCTTTGCGGAAATGCTAACGCATGAGCAATAGGAGTGCGCATATCTGGATTGCCCATTTGAGCAAGCACACTACCATCTTTGTACTGCACCATAGAATGAATGGTACTTTGCGGGTGTAAAACAACTTGAATATCATCGGGTTCAAGGTTGAATAACCATTTAGCTTCTATAAATTCCAAACCTTTGTTCATCATAGTGGCTGAATCAACTGATATTTTTCGACCCATATCCCAATTAGGGTGAGCACACGCCTGTTGTGGGGTAATCTCAGCAAATTCTTCAAGGGGCAGTGTTCTAAATGGTCCACCTGAACCAGTAAGTAAAATTTTACTAATGCCAGAGTCAGCAATATCGGCCATCCCCATATCGTTTTGAATATTTATTGGTAAACATTGGAAGATTGCATTGTGTTCGCTATCTATTGGCAACAACTGAGCGTTAGAGTTTTTTAAGGCATCAATGAATATCTGACCAGAGGTGACCAGAGCTTCTTTATTGGCAAGCAGAACTTTTTTGTCGGCTTTAACCGCAGCTAATGTTGGCAATAGTCCGCTAGCACCAACAATTGCAGCCATAACCACATCGATACTAGCGCTGCTGGCAAGATCAGACAGAGCATTATGACCAGTTAATACTTCAATATCATGTATATCATCTTGCAATAATCTGAGTTTTAATTGTTGGGCTGCAATTTCATCAACCATAACAACAGTTTCAGGCTTGAACTCAACAGATAACGCATACATTTCTGCAACACGAGTATTAGCGCTAAGGCTAACTACGTTATATTTATCAGGATGTCTTCGAACAACATCTAAAGTGCTAAGGCCAATTGAGCCGGTAGCGCCCAGCACACATAAGTTTTGCATGTTAATAATTGCCTACCAGCCAAATAAAACAAAACATAACGCAAATACTGGTGCAGTTGCCGTTAAACTGTCAATCCGATCTAATATTCCGCCGTGTCCAGGTAGTATAGAACCGCTGTCTTTAACCCCAGCTTGTCGCTTTAACATGCTTTCAGTTAAATCACCAACAACCGATACAATACTAATCACCAGAGCTAAGGCAATAGCCAGAATAATTTGCTGGCTAGACCAAGAATAGATAAGTCCAGTAACTACCGCGACGAGGGCCGCAGCAATGTTGCCACCAAGAACCCCTTCAATAGTTTTACCAGGACTAACATTTGGCATCAATTTGTTTTTGCCAAATCGTTTGCCGGCAAAGTAAGCACCTATATCGGCACTCCAAACAAAGGCGAATAACAATAATAATAAATAGGTGCCGTGAAATTCGTCTAGAAGGTGACCATTTGATCTGAGGATTAAGAATGCTAACCAAGTAGGGGCAAGAGTTAATATGCCAAATAAGCCGCGAATGCTGCGGTGGGAGGTCCAAAAAGAAGAATAACGTGGGTATTTAAAGATCATAAAGATGGTAACTAACCACCAAGCGGCTGAAACATACAGAACGTTAAGCGCTAGCGGATTAATACGGCCATCTAATGTCCACAATTCCTGGACAGGAATAACAGTCCATAAGCCTATAATACATAACACAACAGCACTGACAAAAGCAGTTCTACGGGCTTTAGTATCAAAGCCCATTAACGGGCCCCACTCCCAAGCGCCAATGGCTAACACCACGAGTAAGGCAGCTGCCAAGTTTGGCAATGACAAAAAGAAGATTGCGGCAATGGCTAACGGAACTAATATTAAAGCCGTTAAAATACGTTGTTTTAACAAACGTGAATCCTTTTAATCTGATAGTAATTTAAGCAAACTACTAACACTACGTTAGTAAAGAACATTGATTTAATTACTATTATTGTGCTTTTACCTGTTCACCGGTTTTTCCAAAGCGTCGTTCTCTATTTGAGAATGATGCCAGTGCGCCTTTAAACGCTTCCTTGTTAAAGTCGGGCCATAACCTATCAGTAAAGAAAAATTCGCTATAAGCCGCTTGCCAAAGCAAGAAGTTACTTATTCGATAATCTCCACCGGTTCTGATCAATAAATCAAGATCAGGTAAATGCGATAAATTTATATATTGATTAAGCATGTGCTCATCAATATCAGCTACATTGATGTCGCCCTTAACGGCGAGTTGAGCAATTTTTTGTGTTGCTTGGCTAATATCCCATCGTCCACCATAATTAGCGGCAACAGATAAAACCAGTGCATCATTATTTTTAGTTAGCTGCTCTGCATCAACTATTTTTTGTTGTAATTTTTCTGAAAAACGAGATTTATCGCCAATCATTTGAAAACGGATATTATTTTTATGCAGTTTTTTTACCTCTCGGGTTAAAACAAACATAAATAAATCCATTAATACACTAACTTCTTCTTGTGGTCTCAGCCAGTTTTCACTGCTAAAAGCAAAAAGTGTTAGTGCTTTTATACCTAATTCTCTAGCGCCACTCACGCAATCTCGTACAGATTGCACGCCGGCACGGTGCCCAGCTACCCGGCCTTTACCCTGCAGTTGAGCCCAGCGCCCGTTACCATCCATGATAATTGCCACATGCTGTGGCAAAGTCATTTGTTCACTATTATTTTTATGTTCAATAGTAGTCACATAAGATCCATTTTATAAAAAGGCCGTAATCGGTAAATATTCTTCAACAGAACAGATAAAGTTACGGCTTTAGATAATTTAATTGTTTATAAATTAAATTTCCATTAATTCTTTTTCTTTAGCAGCAGCTAAATCATCTGCTTGCTTAATATAGTCGTTAGTTATTTTTTGAATTTCATCTTCAGCTTGACGTGACTCATCATCACTGATTTCTTTCTCTTTGTTTAAAGATTTGATGTCTGAATTTGCATCACGGCGAATGTTACGAATAGCAACTTTACCACCTTCAATTTCACCACCAACTACTTTAACAAGATCACGACGACGTTCTTCAGTAAGTGGGGGCAAAGGTATACGAATTAACGTACCTTGCGATGAAGGGTTTAAGCCTAAATCAGATTTAAGAATTGCCTTTTCAACTGCGCCTATCATGGTTTTATCAAACACTGAAATAGCAATAGTACGAGCATCAGGAGTAGAAACACTGCCGACCTGACTTAATGGCGAATCAACACCATAATATTCAACTGTAATATTATCTAATAATGAAGCATGAGCACGACCTGTTCTGATTTTATTTAATTGGCCTTTTAATGCTTCAATACTTTTACCCATACGGGTTTTAGCATCTTGTTTAATTTCGTTAATCAAAATGTAGTTCCTTTTTACTTTAAGTTTTTGCTATAGCCAGCAACCAGAAATTCTGCTTCACCGTCTATAATTTTTATTATATTGCGGCTTATTTACTAAAATTTTCACTATGGTCAATCACGGTACCTTCAGTACCACCCATAATGATAGATTTTAACGCGCCTTCTTTATTCATATTAAATACACGAATTGGCATCGAGTGATCGCGAGCCAAAGTAAATGCAGCTAAGTCCATCACTTTCAATTCTTTATCCAGAATTTCATCATAGGTTAAATGAGAGTATAGTTCTGCATCAGGGTTTGTAACAGGATCAGCAGAATATATACCATCTACTTTAGTACCTTTAAATACAGCATCAGCATCAATTTCGATACCACGTAAACATGCAGCAGAATCGGTAGTAAAGAAAGGATTACCAGTTCCAGCGGAGAAAATTACCACACGACCTGATTTTAATAAGCTAATCGCTTCTGCCCAGTTATAGCTGTCACAAACACCAGTTAAATCAATTGCAGACATTAAACGTGCGTTTACAAAAGCACGGTGCAGTGCATCACGCATTGCTAGACCATTCATAACGGTGGCTAGCATGCCCATTTGGTCACCAACGACACGGTTCATCCCAGCTTCAGCAAGCCCTGCTCCACGGAATAAGTTGCCGCCACCAATAACAAGGCCAACTTGCACGCCCATTTCAATCAATTCTTTTATTTCTTGCGCCATACGGTCAAGCACTTTAGGATCAATACCAAAGCCTTCTTCCCCCATCAGGGCTTCACCACTAAGTTTTAATAAAATACGACGATATGTTGTTTTTGGGTTGACGCTCATAAAATAAACAATCCTGTGATAAATGCGGGATCAGACTAAAAAATAACCATAATTCAAATGCCTAATCGAATCGGACTATTTTAATACCAATTGAATTTTTTATCTACTGATAAAACAGAATTTAAACCGTCCTTGGTAATTCTAAGTTAACTCATCCTTGAATTAAACAGAATTTAAACCATCCTTGGTAATTCTAAGTTAACTCATCCTTGAATTAAACAGAATTTAAGCTGTCCATGGCAATTCTAAGTTAATTATTCCCTATACAAACCTAAAACCATCCATGGTGGTTTGCATTCCCTCATCCATGAAGTAAACAGAATTTAAGCCGTCCATGGCAATTCTAAGTTAATTATTCCCTGAATTAAAAAAGCCCTGTCATTTTCATGACAGGGCTTTTTAATTTTAAAGAAAGATACTTTTTAGCTTAAAGACTAGTCTTTATAGCTTAGTTAGCAGCCTTGGCAGCAGCGATTTGTGCTTCTACTTCAGCAGCAAAGTCTTCTTCTTTTTTCTCAATACCTTCACCAACTTCTAGGCGAACGAATGAAGAAACAGTAAGACCTTTTTCTTTAAGAATATCACCAACAGAACGCTTAGGTTCCATGATGAAAGGTTGGCCAGTTAAAGAAATTTCACCAGTAAATTTCTTCATACGACCAGTAACCATTTTTTCAGCGATTTCAGCAGGCTTGCCTTCATTCATCGCGATTTCGATTTGAATTACTTTTTCTTTCTCAACAACATCAGCTGGAACGTCTTCTGCTGATACATATTGAGGGTTAGAAGCAGCAACGTGCATCGCAATGTGCTTTAATGATTCAGCGTCACCTTCACCAGCAACAACTACACCAATATTTCCACCGTGAATATAAGAAGCTGCAGCACCTGCAACATACTCAACACGACGAACATTGATGTTTTCACCGATCTTAGTAACAAGAGCAATACGCTTTTCTTCGAACTGAGCTTGTAACTCTTCGATTGAAACGTTTGCGCTCGCTGCTGATTCAGCTACTTCATTAGCAAATGCTAAGAAGTTACCATCTTTAGCTACGAAGTCAGTTTGACAGTTAACTTCAACTAATGCAGCAACACCATTGTTTTCTTTAATGATGATTGCGCCTTCAGCAGCAATGTTACCAGCCTTTTTAGCAGCTTTAGCTTGACCAGACTTACGCATGTTATCAATTGCAAGCTCGATGTCGCCATCAGTTTCTTGTAAAGCTTTTTTACAATCCATCATGCCCGCGCCAGTGCGGTCACGAAGTTCTTTAACTTGTTTAGCAGTAATTGCCATGAGTTAATTCCTTAAATATCTGTAATTAATTAGAAAGAGGCTCAAATGAACCTCTTTAGAAGAAAATATTAAATCGAAAGATTTAATTATTCTGCTTCAACAAAACCGTCTTTTTCAGCAGCTACAGCGATGTTTGTTTCGCGACCTTCGATTACAGCGTTAGCAGCTGTATCTAGGTATAAGCTTACCGCACGGATAGCATCATCGTTACCAGGAACAATGTAGTCTACGCCGTCAGGGTTCGAGTTTGTATCAACAACAGAAATTACAGGGATACCTAAGTTGTTAGCTTCTTTGATAGCAATGTGTTCATGATCAGCATCGATGATGAATAATGCATCAGGAAGACCGCCCATGTTTTTGATACCACCAAGGCTTTTTTCAAGCTTTTCCATTTCACGAGTACGCATTAATGCTTCTTTCTTTGTAAGAGCATCAAAAGTACCGTCTTGGCTTTGGCTTTCTAGATCTTTAAGACGTTTGATAGATTGACGAACAGTTTTCCAGTTAGTCAACATACCACCTAACCATCTGTGGTTAACGTAGAATTGATCAGATTTAAGTGCAGCTTCTTTAACTGCATCGCTAGCAGCACGCTTAGTACCAACAAATAAAACTTTACCTTTTTTAGAAGAAACACCTTCTAAAAAGCTTAACGCTTCGTTAAACATTGGAACAGTTTGTTCTAAGTTGATGATATGAACTTTGTCACGAGCACCAAAAATGTATGATTTCATTTTTGGGTTCCAGTAACGAGTTTTGTGACCGAAGTGAACACCGGCCTTAAGCATGTCGCGCATTGATACGTTTGGCATTTTAAATTCCTCTGGGGTTAAGCGTTCATACATTCCATATTTCCGACCTATCGTTACCATCAAGCTGGTAACAGGCACCCCGGAATATGTTTGCCGAATGTATGTGAGTTTAATATTAAATTGTGCGAACAATTTCGCAGCAATATCGCTAAAAATTTAGCGTTTATCACTTAAAAGAAAAATGACTTTTTCAGTGAGCGGCGTTTTATACCACTTTTGCGGTTAAAAATAAAGGAAAAAGTGCTTTAGAGGCGAGAAAAATAGAAACGAGAAACGAAGAGCAGAGTAAGCTTAAAGTTATAATGATAGTCGCTTACTTGTATAATTAGCTTGTTGTTCGTATTAGGTAGCAAAACACGTGTTTGCTCTTCGTCTCTCGTTTCTCGTTTCTTTTGTGTTATTTGCCGTTCTAAGTTATTATTTCCGCAATTATTTACTAGTAAATAGGCGTATCTTAAACAAACGCCCTAACCTCTTTAAAGGAAAACAATGAGTATTGCCATAAAAACTCAGGATGAAATAGAAAAAATGCGCATTGCCGGAAAATTGGCCGCGCGTACTCTAGAGATGATCGAGCCATTTGTGAAGGCAGGGATCACTACCGATGAACTTGATGCTATTTGTGCGAAGTTCACCTCTGAAAACAACGCATTGGCGGCGCCATTAAATTATGGTGCAGATCAAAACGGTGAAGGCGGTTTTCCTAAATCAATTTGTACGTCAGTAAATCACGTAGTGTGTCACGGTATTCCTTCAGAGCAAACCTTAAAAGATGGCGATATCATCAATATTGATATCACTTGTAAAATTTGTCTCGATGCTGATGGCACACCTGAAGATGATAAAGAATATTTTCATGGTGATACGTCAAAAATGTTTTTAATAGGCGATGTAACACCTGAAAACCGACGTTTATGCAGAATTACCCAAGAAAGTCTTTATGCCTCTATACGTAAAGTAAAACCTGGGGCTAAATTTTCAGAAATTGGCGCCACTATTCAAAAGTACATTAAAAAATCAGGTCGATATGGCATCGTTAAAGATTTTTGTGGTCATGGCATTGGCTCTGTATTTCATGAAGAACCTCAAATATTACATTATAAAAATGCTGATAACCGTAAAATGCAAGCAGGCATGATCTTTACCATTGAACCTATGATTAACTTAGGCAAGGGTGGCACTAAGCTTGACCATGATGATGGTTGGACCGCTTACACCAGCGATGGTAAAAATTCTGCCCAATGGGAGCACACATTATTAGTTACCCAAACGGGTTGTGAAGTATTAACTCACCGTGCTGAAGAAAAAGATATCACCAGAATATTGAATAACTAGAATAAAATATGAAGGCGACCAACAACTGGTCGCCTTTTTTTGCAGAAACTAAAGTCAAAACAGTTATAAGAAGATCTACATTGTTAAATAATCCAATAATACCAACTCACTTAACAAGTAAATTAGCCCCCGCAGCAGCCATGTTAACAACGGCAGAACTTGTCGAGTTAGGGGAGCAATTTTATCAATGGCTAAAAGATGCGTTCGAATTCATTGAAGTAACCGAACTTGTACATGCACGAGCAGATTTTGTTGATCAAATTTTACAGAAAGTTTGGTGTCAACATCATTTAGATGAGCATCAAATTTCTTTAATAGCTGTAGGTGGTTATGGTCGGGGAGAGTTACACCCTCACTCTGATGTAGACATTCTAATTTTAACTCAAGAAAAAATCAGCACTGAAATCGAAGAGTTTATTGGTAAATTTATTACTGAACTTTGGGACATCCGTTTAGATATAGGGCACAGTGTACGCAGCGTTAAAGAGTGTGTGAAGCAGGCAGATGCTGATGTTACCATTGCAACAAATTTATTAGAGTCGCGTCTTATTTGTGGTAACCCGCAGCTTGAAGAACAACTAAAGCCGCACCTTCAAAAAGCTAATTTTTGGCCTTCAGACAAATTTTTTGTCGCTAAACGGGATGAACAAAAAAAGCGTCACCAACAATATAAAGGCGCCGCTTTTACTCTTGAGCCAAATTTAAAAGCTAATCCTGGTGGTTTACGCGATATACAAACCATTAGTTGGGTTGCCAAGCGCCATTTCTTAGCCGATACATTGGAAGAATTAGTTTCCCATAAATATTTATCCGATAATGAATATTCTGAATTAGACGAGTGCCAGGACTATTTATGGCGAATGCGCTTTTGTTTGCATTTAGTCGCTAATCGCAGTGAAAACAGATTGCTGTTCGATCATCAAGGTGCGGTGGCTCATATGATGGGTTTTGGTGATGATGGCAAACCCGCTGTAGAGCGAATGATGAAACGTTTCTTTAGGATCATTAACTCGGTAAACGAGTTAAACGAAATGTTATTGCAGTATTTTAAACAAGGAATACTCGGCGCTAAAGATAATGAAAACATTATAGAACTTGACGATCATTTCTCATTAATTGGTGATTTGATCAAAGTTAAAAACAAACGTAAATTCATGCGTCCTAAAACGATGATGATGTTATTTCTTATGATAGCTAGATCACCTGAAGTTAAAGGCATCCATTCTGACACCATTCGCTTATTACGTAATTCTCGCCGCCGGTTAATCGGTGGTTTAAATGATTATGCCGAATGTCGTCGTATTTTTATGGAGTTCATCAAACACCCAAATGGCTTAGGTCGCGCGTTTAATTTAATGCATCGTCATGATATTTTGGGCAGTTACTTACCCGAATGGAAAAACATCGTAGGACAAATGCAATTTGATTTATTTCATGCTTATTCTGTTGATGAACACAGTTACCGGTTAATAAAGAATTTATATCGATTTAGCTTACCTGAGCATAATCATGATTTTCCATTATGTAGCAAAATAATGCAAAAAATTCGAAAACCCGAGTTGCTTTATCTTGCCGGCATATTTCACGACATAGCAAAAGGGCGCGGTGGGCGTCATAGTGAGTTAGGTGCGGTAGATGCATTAGAGTTTGGTAAATTACATCAACTTTCTAATCATGACTCCCGCTTGGTATCCTGGTTAGTAAAGCAACACCTGCTCATGTCAGTAACAGCGCAACGAAAAGACATTTCTGATCCTGATGTTATAAAAGCATTTGCTGAAGTTGTTCGTGATGAGGCACAGCTTGATTATTTATATTGTTTAACCGTTGCCGACATGCGAGCCACAAATGAAAGTTTATGGAATAGTTGGAAAGCTAATCTTTTACAAGAGCTATATTTTGCGACTAAATCTGCATTTAGACGTGGATTAGAAAAACCAGTAGAGTTAAGAACTAAAATTCGTGAGAACCAGCATAAGGCGATAGAAATATTAACTGCCGACGAGATTAGCATAGAAGTAATAAAGCCATTGTGGAAGAGTTTCAAGCCAGATTATTTCTTACGCTATTCTCCACAACAAATTGCATGGCATACTCGATACATTATTAGCCATGATAAAAATACACCTTTAGTTCTTATCAGTGAAAAACCTTATAGGGGAGGCACTGAAGTTTTTGTCTATGCCAAAGATAAAAATAATATGTTCGCAAAAATTGTGTCTTTATTAGATTTAAAAAAACTATCAATTCATGATGCAAAAATATTAACCTCTAAAGATGGTTATACCTTAAATACTTTCGTTATTCTTGATAGCAAGGGACAGCCGATAAAAGATAGTTATTTAGCTGACAACATTAAAACATCGTTAACTCAGCACCTTACCCTGGATGAGAACGTTGAATATTGTAAAATACCATTGCCGAAAAAATTTAAGCAATTTAACTTTCCAACAAAAGTAAGCTTTATTGAACATAGCAATAAAAAAGTCACGTCATTTGAGATTGTTGCAATTGATAGACCCGGATTATTAGCAGACATAGGCCATGTTTTTCAACAATGTGAACTTAATGTTCACATGGCAAAGGTAACCACATTTGGTGAGCGAGCGGAAGATGTATTTATTGTGTCTAATAAAGATCATTTAGCTCTTTCATCAACAGAACAAAATCAGTTAGAATCTAAGCTTTGTAATACAAGCCAATAAAGCTTAGCGCAAACGATATATATAATACATTTTAGGAAGAACCATGAGTACGTTAAAAGAAGTCATTGAATTAGCATTTGAAAACCGTGCAGACATTACGCCAAGTACTGTTAGCGACGAAGTTAAAAATTCTGTTTTTGCCGCCATGCACTTATTAAATACCGGAGAAGCCCGTGTTGCTGAAAAAGTAGAAGGTGACTGGGTAGTTAATGAGTGGCTTAAAAAAGCCGTGTTATTATCTTTTAGAATTTTAGAAAATGAAGTTATTGAAGACGGTGAAGGCAACGGCAAGTTCTTTGATAAAGTGCCAATGAAATACAAAAACTATGACACAACCCGTTTTGCCAAAGAAGGCGTTCGTGTTGTTCCTGGTGCTTCTGTGCGTACTGGCAGCTATATTGGTAAAGACGTTGTAGTAATGCCATCATTTGTAAACATTGGTGCATTTATTGATGAAGGTACTATGGTTGATACATGGGCAACGGTTGGCTCATGTGCGCAAATTGGTAAAAACGTACACTTATCAGGGGGCGTTGGCATTGGTGGTGTTTTAGAGCCATTACAAGCTGGCCCAACAATTATTGGCGACAACTGTTTCATCGGTGCACGTTCTGAAGTTGTTGAAGGTGTAATTGTTGAAGATGGATGTGTTCTTTCTATGGGAGTATTCATTGGTCAATCTACTAAGATTTTTGATCGTGAAACTGGCGAAGTACACTACGGCCGTGTTCCAGCAGGTTCAGTAGTAGTTCCTGGAAACTTACCATCTAAGTGTGGTACATACAGCCTTTATGCTGCAATTATTGTTAAAAAGGTTGATGCAAAGACATTAGGTAAAACTGGTCTTAACGATTTATTACGTTCTATCGATTAGATAATCGAAGAAATTAGAACACAAAAAAGGAGCCGACGGCTCCTTTTTTATTTATAGAAACGAGAACAGAATTTAAACTCATACTTCGTTAAATTTCTTCGAGAAACGAACCGAAGTTTGCTTTTTCGACCTTGTATTATGTTTAAACTTGTTTAAACAAACCTACTCAATTTAGCTACATTAGATAAAAACTTAGCTTTTCGTTTCTCGTTTCTCGTTTCTAAAGACTAGCTGCGTAGCGACGAGCCTTGTCCAGATCTTCAGGCGTATCCACACCTTCTACAGGCAGCCTTGATTGTGCGACTTCTACGTGAATTTTTTCACCTTGCCAAAGTACGCGAAGTTGTTCAAGCGCTTCTATATTTTCTAAAGTACTCGTAGGCCATTTTACATAATCTTTAATGAATCCTGCACGGTAAGCATAAATACCGATGTGACGCAGGTAAAAGTCCCCCACGTCCTGTATATCATCATTATTTAAAAAGCGCGCTCGATCATAAGGAATGGTTGCCCGAGAGAAATACAGAGCATAACCATCCTTATCGCATAACACTTTAACCGCGTTTGGATTTAACGCTTCTGCAACTGAGTCGATATTAACGGCTAACGTCGACATGCGAGCTTTATCTTGACCTGCTAAATTGGCTGCAACTTGGGCAATATTAGCACTTGGAATAAATGGCTCATCGCCTTGTACATTAACAATAATTTCATCATCTGCAAATTGATAATGCTCGACAACTTCAGCTAAGCGCTCAGTACCTGATTGGTGGTCGCTTCTTGTTTTACATACTTCGCCAGAAAACGCTTTTACCGCGGTTTCAACTTCATCGTTGTCAGTAGCAATAATAACTCGATCAGCACCACTCGCTAATGCTTTTTCAGCAACCCATTGGATCATTGGTTTGCCATTGATATCAGCTAACACTTTCCCCGGTAATCTCGTAGATTGGAATCGGGCTGGTATTACCACGGTAAATTTCATTAGTTACGCTCTTCTTCAGACAGTTTTCGTGCTTCTGTTTCCAATAAAACAGGAATATCTTTTTCAATTGGATAGGCTAAATGGTCAAACTTACAAATTAATTCAGATTTGTCTTTATTAAGATCAAGTTTGCCTTTACAAACAGGACAGGCAAGAATGCCAATAAGGTTACTATCAAAAGCCATAGTTTTTACATCTCGTTATTATTAAATCAATTAATTGCTCACCTTGGTTTTCATCAAAGTAGGCCTCTACTGGTAAATACCAGCTATTTTGTGGCGCTATGCCTGCACACTTCACTGCATCTTTTTCTGTCATTAATAGCGCAGTATTGGCGCCAAATTGTTCAAAATCAGTTTCGCAAAAATGGTGATGATCAACAAATGCTATTTTTTGACCAAGACTGAACCCCAGCTCATGCAAGCTTATAAAAAAACGCTCCGGGTTACCAATTCCAGCCATAGCATTAACAACACTGTCTTTGCCATGTTGATCTTTAAAATCATCAACAGATACAATGCGACCATCATGCAGGTTAATCAGTTTATCGCCTTTTAAATACATGTGCTGTTCATTAACATCGGCAAGACCGCTGTTAATAATGACTTTATCAACAGTCTTCAGTCGCCATAAGCCTTCTCTTAATGGTCCCGCGGGTAATAACCAACCATTGCCAAAACGACGTTTGCCATCAACAATCACCAGCTCAACATCACGTTTTAAACGATAGTGCTGCAAGCCGTCATCACTGATTACAATGTTGCACCCCTGGTTTATTAAAAGATTTACAGACGCGACTCTGTCACCACTTACCACAACGGGCACCTGGCAACGCTTAAAAATAAGTACCGGTTCATCACCGGCTTCTTCAGCAGTCACTTCATCAGTTAATAACAGTGGTGATTTTCGTTTTACACCACCATAACCTCGGCTAATAACTCCAACCTTTAAGCCACGCTGTTTTAATTGTTCAACAAGGTAAACAACCACAGGCGTTTTTCCATTGCCGCCTACACCAATATTTCCGACGATTACAACAGGAATATCAAGATGTGGTTGCTTTAAAATACCTAAATTAAAAAGGATACGTCGCAAAGTTGAGAGCAAATAAAATAGAATATTAAATGGCAATAATAACCATTTGATTGGGTGATTTTGATACCAGCCTTGTTCAATTAAACGCACTAATTAGCCCCCTATTCACCAAACTGAAACGCATGCAGTTGAGCATAGGCACCGTTTTTATCTAACAGCTGCTGATGATTACCTTGCTCAAGTAGGCATCCTTGATCCATTACTATGATCGAATCAGCATTTTCAATGGTAGACAAACGATGTGCAATCACAACACAGGTACGGTTTTTCTGTAAAACATTTAATGCATCTTGAATATGACGTTCAGATTCAGTATCTAATGCACTGGTTGCTTCATCTAAAATTAAGAAAGGCGCATCACATAACAATGCTCGAGCAATTGCTAAACGTTGGCGTTGCCCGCCGCTTAGCATAGAGCCATTTTCACCAATATTTGTGTCTAACCCTTCAGGCAAATTCTCAACAAATTCCATTACGTGTGCGGCTTTTGCTGCAGCTATAATTTCATCGCGACTCGCTTTGGGGTTGCCATAAGCGATATTATTCGCAACAGTATCGTTAAACAGCACTACTTGTTGCGAAACAAACGCAAATTGACTTCTTAAGTCTTTAAGTTTGTAATCAGTAATGTTTTCACCATCGATTAACACTTTGCCATGATTACTATTATAAAAACGTAACAACAATGAACTAAGGGTAGATTTACCGCTGCCAGAGCGACCTACCAAAGCTAAAGTTTTACCAGGCTGCAATTTGAAACTTACATTTTTAAGTGCTGGTTTTTCGCTGCCTTGATAATTAAAGGTAACATCGTCAAACTCAATAATTCCATGTGCATGCTTAAGTTCAAGTGTGCCAGTGTCCTGCTCTACTTTTTGATCTAATACCTCAAAAATACTTTGCGCTGCTGCCATACCTCGTTGAAATTCGCTATTTACAGTTGTTAATAGCTTAAGCGGTCTTAGCATCATGATCATACTTGTGACTACGGTGGTAAATGCTCCAGGCGACAATTCACCGACCAAATCTTCTCTACTGGCAGCAAATAAAACAAAGGCAAGGGCAAATGAAGCAATTATTTGAATAACAGGAACACTGGTAGATTTGGCCGCAACCATTTTCATTCGTTGCTGACGGTTTTGGTTATTTATTTTAGCAAACCGTTCAAATTCGCGTTCTTGACCACCAAAAGACAAAACAACTTTATGAGCATTAAATGTTTGCTCAGTTGCACTGGTTACAATACCCATCATTTTTTGTATGCGCTTACTTACCGCTCTAAATCGCTTCGACACGACTACAACAATGCCAGCAACGATAGGAATTATCAGTAGAAAAATAGATGATAATTGCCAACTGTTATAAAACATTAAACCAATTAATCCAATGACAAAAGCGCCTTCACGAATTAACGTTAATAACGCTTTTGAGATAGCTTTTAACAGCTGTTCAGTATCGTAGGTAATTTTAGAAATTAAGGTACCTGTTGACTCTTTGTCATGAAATGGTACTGGCATAGCCACAATGTGTTCGAATAATTTTTGTCTTAAACGCATCACCACATGGTTGCCCATCCAGGCCAGGCAATAAGTCGCAACAAAATGAGACGTGCCACGAATTAAAAATGCAACAATAACAAAAATAGGCGCATATTTTAGAATGTTGGGATTCGCATTGGTTAAGCCATCATCAATTAATGGCTGCAACTGAGAAAAGACTAGAGTATCAATAGCAGCATAACCTAACATGCCTACAATAGCTGCAGCTAAACCAATACGTAAGCCTTTGGTGTAACTGAAAAGTCGTTTAAAATTCTGCCAAGTGCTGGCATCATTTTGCTGTTGCATATGAATCTCTTTATGAATGCAAAATCGTTGCATATTTGTTTGAGTTATTATCTTTCTATTCTAACTGATATATAAGGCTAATTCACTGATATACAACTATAATAGCTGAATATTTGGAAAAACTTATTGCCATGGCCAAAATGGTAACAAATTATCTCTATAGGTTTGGTACGTTATTCCCTGTTTAGTAAAGTTAAATTGTACCATTCCAGCTTTACTTGTATTGAGCTCAATAGCGCCCATTTGTTGGTAGCGCCCAACGACTTGAGGGACAGGCATATTCCAACGGTTTAAAAAACCACTGCTATAAACCACATATTTGGGCTGGACAAATTGCAAAAAACTGAAACTTGAAGAGCTTTTCGAGCCATGGTGCGGCGCGAGCAAAACATCTACTTTTGAAATTGATTTTGAATGTAATAATTGCAGCTCAACCTTGCTAGATATATCCCCAGGTAATAGCACTTTGTGCATGCCATCGCTTACTTCAATCACACAAGAGTCATCGTTGTGCGCCCCTACTCTATCTACCGGTGATAGCATTTTTAACGTTAAGCCTTGCCAGTGTATTAACTTACCAGCAATACAAGGGCTATTATTTTTTAAATCAGCAAAATTTACTGCAAAAGATTTTACTAAGTTATGTTTTAGTAAATAATCTAAACCGCCTGCATGGTCGTTATCACTGTGGCTTAAAATCGTTAGGTCAAATTGCTGCATTCGGTGAGTAAGCAAATACGGTTTGATCACAGCTTCAACAAAATTAAATCCGCTAGGATAAGCAGCTCCAGTATCATACAAAATGGCTTGGCCATTTTTTTCAATCAAAACGGCTAAACCATGGCCAACATCAAATATCGTCATCAGCCAAAATTTATTGCCTTTTTGCCAAGTTCGATACCCTAGTTCAACTAAAGTTAGGTTAACCAAAACAGGAAATAGTAAGATAAACAGCCATTTTGAGTTGATTAAATGCAAACTTTGCAGAAATATTGTTATTGGAATTAAGCAAATTATAATTAGTGCAACGATTGAAAATGCAACCGTAGAATACTCGAATCCAGCAAGCCAGTTAAGGTAATTCATACTAAGCTCAAGACAGTAATTGGCGATTTTAAACAACCATAACGCCAAAGAAGGCAAAAGAGGAAAAGTAAGCGTCGCAATTAAAATAATAGGAATTGCGGTGAATGACAACCAAGGCACAACGATAATATTGGCAAGCGGCGCGACAATAGAAGCAGTTTTGAACAACAGTAATGTCACAGGTAATAAAAATAAACTGATCGCAACTTGTATCAGCAATAAAGAAAATATAATTCGTTGCCACTTCGATCTATTTTTGAATAAATATCGCCAGCGCCAAAAGCTAAATAAAATAACCAATACAGCGCTAAAAGATAAGTACAGACTGGCATCAAAAATAGCAAACGGTTCAATTAAAATAATGCTGCATAAACTTAGTAACAACCATTTAGTAATCGTCACTTTCGTACAACAAATTCTTAGCCCATAAAACCATAGCAGCATAATTAAAGCTCGAATTGTTGGCATTGAAAACCCAGCCAAATAAGAATAAGTACAAGCGAAGATTAAACTCATAATCATCGGATATAGATATAAGGTACGCTGCGATAATAGTCGTTTCGGCAAAAGCCAAATTATCAATTTCATTAATGTGAAGCCAAATCCAGCGATGAGTCCCAAATGTAGGCCAGAAATGGCCATTAAGTGCTGTGTACCGGTAGTTTGTAACACTTGCCATATCGGCTTATCTATTTGAGATTTATCTCCTAATGACAAGGCTAAAATTAATGATTTTAATGAGGAGTCAATGTTTGAATTTAATTGATCGTACAATATTTGCCTAACGCTTGGGTCTTTAAATAACACCATATTCAGCGCTGATTTTTTCACATATCCTGATGCAACAAGATGATTTTTCAACAACCACTTTTGATACGAAAAACTGCCTTGGTTAGCAAAACCATGCGCTGGTTTTAATTTTACTAATAAACGTACAATATCTCCTTGCGAAAGATTGATATCAACTTTCCGATACGTAATTCGAGCTAAGAATGGCTGTTTTAATTGTTGCTCATTTATGGATAGTATTTCAATATTAAAACGAACTTCATCACTGCTACCTACGATTAAGGATTGCACTTTACCTTGAAGCAAAATATCGTTTAAATGTAAGCTACTAACATCTATATTGTTCTCATCAGCCCATGAATAATGAGTATTAGCAGCGAACAAAATATAGCCAACCCCACAAAACCAAGCGAGCAAGGGCAATAGGTTTTTATATAGACGAGAAAAAATACCGACACAAAAACAAGACAATGCCAGAAATAATAGATAATATAACGGCGGTACCTGCTCAAGCAGTAACGCGCAGCAAGCACCGATGAAAAATAACAGCAACCACCGTTCCATAGTGAATTGTCCATAATTAATGCTGTAAATTAAATTGTAATACCAAATTAATCAGTCAACTTGGTATAAATGAGTATAGTCGCTATTAACTTTCCTATACTGAAATATATAATGCTTAACAACACGCGAAAAATAAAGTTACTCTATGCCTAAGAAAATGATCAAACGATGGTTGCCTGATCATCACACCATAAAATCTAACAAGCACCTGCAAATATTTGGTGATGTGTTGCATGACGCAAATTTATGGCATCTTAATCGCCGCTCTGTGTCAAAAGCATTTGCTGTAGGGTTATTTTTTGCATTTGTACCTGTGCCTTTTCAAATGATATTAGCTGCAGGCATGGCAATATTGGTTCATTCAAACCTTCCCCTTTCAGTGGCTCTAGTGTGGTTAAGTAACCCGATAACTATTCCGCCAATTTTTTATGGCTGTTATAAATTGGGCACAGTGTTAATGGGTGTTCCGCCGCAAGACTTTGCTTTTGAATTAAGTGTAGAGTGGCTTACCACAAGCTTGTCAGCCGTTGCCGGGCCATTTTTACTTGGCTGTGCAGTTTGTGCTGTATTTTTCTCAATTGCGGGATATTTTACTATTAACAGTATTTGGCGTTTTTCAGTGGCAAGTAATTGGAGAAAGCGAAAACATAGATAAGAACTTAACCAAGACCCTGAAATAAATTCAGGGAGTGAGGTTTCTGGGACATGGGAGCTTATTGCTTTTCGTTTCTCGTTTCTAGCTCCTCCTTTATTCTTTTACCCACCTTGCCCTAACACTTGTGCTGGATCTATTTTTGTTGCTCGCCAAGCCGGATACAAGGTTGCAATTAAGCTTAAGATTAATGCTGCAACAACCGTAAAAATAACATCTCGCATATCAAGCTCAGTTGGCAAGAAATCGATAAAATAAACATCACCAGATAAAAACTTAGTACCTAACATTGATTCAATACTGCGAACAATCTCAGTCAAATTTAACGATAAATACACACCAAGCATTGTACCTATTACTGCGCCAAGTACGCCATTTACCAATCCTTGATATACAAAACTAAGCATAATGGTTTTAGGCTTAGCACCCATGGTTTTTAAAATAGCGATATCACCTTTTTTATCGTTTACCGCCATAAACAAGCTGGATACAATATTAAAGCTCGCAACGGCAATAACCATTAACATCACCACAAACATCACAGTGCGCAGTAATTGAATATCATTAAACACATGACCTTGAGTGCGTGTCCAATCATTCATATACACATAAATATCAAGTTGTTGGCCAATATCTCTGACAATCACCGGGGCTTGAAACACATCATCGACAGCAATTCTTAAACCATGAACATTTTCACCAAGACCAGCGATTTCACTACCAATATTTAACGGCATGTAGGCAAGAGTTTCATCAATAGCACCGCCAAAATCAAAAATGGCTGCTATGCTCATATTACGTTTTTTCGGCGCAGAAAATTGGTTACGGCTTTGCCCAGAATTAAGCCGAGGTAGTATCAGCTGTACCGTATCGCCTACCTGTACTTTTAGCTTTTTCGCAATACCTGCGCCAACCACTAACGACTGACCGGTTAAATTAGTCCACTCTCCGGAGCTGATGAAGTCGGTTATCTTTGATACATTAGTTTCAAGTTCAATATCTACGGCTCTAACTTCCAACGCTTTAAGCTGCTCTCCTTTTTGTAATAAGCCGCCCAGTTTAATTACCGGCGCAGCAGCAAGTACATGCTCAAAAGATTCTAAGTGAGTTACTTGCTGTTGCCAGTTTTCAATAGGTTTACCTGCCGTAATATATTCGCCATGAGGAACAACAGATAACAAACGTTTGGCTAATTCACGTTCAAAACCATTCATCGCTGACAAGACTAAAATAAGCACCATCACCCCCAAGCCAATACCTATGGTTGAAGATGCCGATATAAACGAGGCAAAACCTTTGGTTCGATTAGAACGAACGTAGCGTAAGCCGATGAAAATACTTAACGGTTTAAACATCAAGCAACTTTCCATGATCTAATTTTAATTGTCTGTCCATTCGTCCAGCCAAGGTCAAATCATGGGTAACAACAACAAAGCTGGTATTTTCAGAGCGGTTCAATTCTTGAATTAATTGAAATATTTGCTCTGCCGTATCAAAATCCAAATTACCTGTTGGCTCATCTGCTAATACGAGAGAAGGTTTGGTTACCAAAGCCCGAGCAATAGCCACACGTTGGCGTTCGCCACCAGATAATTCAGATGGGCGATGGTGAGTGCGATGACTAAGACCGACTTTAGCAAGCATGTTTTGTGCTTCTAACAATGCATCGACGGGCTTATCGCCGCGAATAAGAAGTGGCATAGCAACATTCTCTTCTGCGCTGAATTCCATCATTAAATGATGAAACTGATAAATAAAGCCTAAATGTTTATTACGAAATTCAGCTCTTTTAGCCGCCGACAAGCCATAAATATCAACATTATCAATTTCGACACTACCTGATGTGGGCGTGTCCAATGCCCCCGCTAAATGTAGGAAAGTACTTTTACCACAACCTGAACTACCAACTATTGCCAGTAGTTCACCTGATTTAACGGATAAATCTAACCCCGTTAGTACTGCTGTCGTTTGCGGCCCTTGCTGATATTCTTTTACCAGTTGCTGGCACACTAACACATTATTCATTTCGTAAAACCTCAGCGGGTTGTGTTTTAGATGCTCTATAGGCCGGATACAAGGTTGCTGTGAAGCTCATCACCAATGCCGATAGAATAATAATTACTACTTGTTGATATTGTAAGTCGATAGGTAATGTTTGCATAACAAAGCCAGACCCCATAATGTTAACGCCAAACAATGACAATACAGAATTAATATTTAGAGTAAATATTACGCCAATAATAGAGCCAAGCGTAACGCCCCATAAACCATTAACCATACCTTGAGTGATAAATATTTGCAGAACCTGTTTTGGCTGTAAGCCCAAGGTTTGCAATATACCTATTTCACCTTGCTTATCGATAACCACCATCACCAGTGCAGAAACAATATTGAATGCAGCAACGGCAACAATTAAGCTTAACATTAGCCACATCATATTTTTTTCTATACGCACTGCCGCGAATAAATTTCCCTGAGATTTATCCCAAGTAGTAAAGTTTAAGTGGCTAAACTCACTGTGTAACTTAAACTTTTCAGCCAAAGGTTGGGCATCAAAGGCGTCAGTTAGGTATAAACGAACGTTATCAACGCTGTCTTTATCTTTTCTCAATAGCCGCGCAGCATCTTGGCCGTGAATAATAACCATATGATCATCAACTTGTGAACCAATATGAAAGACGCCAATTAACGTAAATTTGCGCTGCACAGGTACTCTGCCCATAGGGGTGAAAATGGTTTTATTAGGTAATGCCAGACGAATTTTATCGCCAATACGAATACCCAATTTACGGGCTAATGAGACCCCCATGATCATTTGATATTTGCCCGCTTCTAAATCAGTTAGCTGACCAACTTGCATTTTTTCCGCTAATAAAGAGTATTTTTGTTCAAATTCGGGATAAATGCCCTGCATGAGCACACCTTGCAATTTACTCGGTGACTGAATAAATGATTCACTTTCTAAATAAGGAGTAGCCCCCTTTACTAATGGTTGAGCTTCAAGCTTGCTAATAAGCTCGCGCCAATCATTTATACTATGCTGTTTAGCCTGAACAACAACATGCGGCACTAACCCTAAAATTCGTTGTTTTAATTGCCCTTCAAAACCATTCATTACCGACGCAACAGAGATCAATGCAGCCACGCCCAATAAGATACCAGCGATTGAAAAAAAGGTAATAAAAGATACAAAACCAGAACGGCTTTGACTACGACTGTAGCGGTATCCGATAAAAAGACTAACCGGTTGAAACATTTATATTTATAATTTTTTTTGAAGATGTCTACAAATGATAAAAGCTTGCACTGTTTTGTACAAGCAGAACAGGATAATAATATGTAATTTAGTATGACAATGGCTGTATAAACGTCTAAAATCAATCGCTGAACAACATCAATCAACCAAGCCAACAACAACGATATCTAAACAATGAGCCAAACCAGTAGTATTTTTTCGCCTTTATTAGCTGTAAGTAAAGCTAATAGCAATTCAAAAGACAAAAAACAGTGGGCCAATTTGCACGGCTCTAGTGCCAGTGTTGCCATTTATTTTGCTGCCGCAAACACTGAAAGTCTGACTTTATTAATTACTGAAGATACCGCAACGGCACTTAAGCTTGAACACGAATTGCTCAGCATTAATGATCAAGATTTAGATATCTGCTTGTTCCCAGACTGGGAAACTCTGCCATACGACAGCTTTTCTCCGCATCAAGACATTATCTCGCAGAGACTGCAAACCCTATATCGCTTATCACGTATGAGTAAAGGTATTGTCATTGTTCCAGCCCATACACTAGTGCACCGCATTGCGCCTAAGCAGTATATCGAGGCAAATAGTTTACTGATTAAAACCGGTGACAAAAAAGATTTACACCAAATGCGAGCCGAGCTTGAAGCAAGTGGTTATAGGGCTGTGGAGCAAGTTCTTGAGCATGGCGAGTTTAGTGCTCGTGGTGCTATTTTAGATATTTATCCTATGGGTAATAATACGCCGTATCGGTTAGACTTTTTTGATGATGAAATAGACAGTATTCGTACCTTTGATGTTGAAGATCAACGCTCGAAAGACACCATTGCCAGTATAGAATTATTGCCTGCTCACGAATTTCCAACAGATAAAGCGGCAATAGAATTATTTAGAAGCCAATACCGTGAACTGTTAAAGGCGAACAACGATAAAGACTCTGTCTATCATCAGGTTAGTAAAAACATTTTACCAGCAGGTATCGAATACTACCTGCCGTTGTTTTTTGAGCAAACAGAGACCCTGTTCGACTATTTACCGGTTAATACGCAAGTATTAATTCATGGTGACATTGATAAAAACCTAGAGCAATTCAACCTAGATGCCCAGTACCGTTATGAAGACAGGCGATACGATCCATTAAGGCCATTACTACCACCTGATAAGTTATTCTTAACTCGAGAGCAATTGTTTGCAACGTTAAAGCTACACGATAGAGTTAATATAAAAACAGCAAGTAAAGACAGTAAAACCATTAGCCTAAGCGATAAAGCGGGTAATATTAATTTCGCCACCACAGCTTTACCTTCAGTTGCGGTTAATCATCAACTTAAACAGCCCTTACAAGCCGTTTGCCAGTTTTTACAAAGCGCAAAACAAAACCAGCAACAAGTATTGTTTATCGCCGAGAGCCAAGGCCGCAGAGAAACACTGTTAGAGTTACTTTCTCGTGAAAAAATTGCGCCGCAAAGTGTCGATGACCTGAGCACTTTTATTTCATCTGAGCACCCAATAGCGATCACCGTTAATGCGCTAAACCATGGCTTTATCATTGATCAGGCCGACAGTAAGGCTAAGTTTAACTTTGCAATTATCACTGAAGATGACTTATTTACCGATAGAGTAAAACAAGCAAGGCGCAGAACTAAACAACAGGAAACCAACAGCGAAGCGATATTTAAGAATTTAACGGAGCTGTCAATTAATCAACCTGTTGTCCATATAGAGCACGGAATTGGTCGCTATCAAGGCTTACAAACATTTGAAAACCAAGGCATTAGCACAGAGTTTTTAATGTTAAGTTATGCCAATGATGCCAAGCTTTATGTGCCTGTTGCATCTTTGCATTTAATTTCTCGCTATTCCGGCTCCAACAGCGACACGACGCCTATTCATAGGTTGGGCACTGACTCTTGGTCAAAAGCAAAGAAAAAAGCCGCAGAAAAAATTAAAGATGTAGCAGCTGATTTACTCGATATTTATGCCAAGCGTGCGCAAAGCCACGGTTATGCATTCAAACGAAATAAAGAAGATTATCTCAGTTTTTCTGAAAGTTTTGGCTTTGAAGAGACACTAGATCAACAAAATGCTATTACCAATGTTGTTGCCGACATGCTTGACCATAAAACCATGGACAGATTGGTCTGTGGTGATGTTGGTTTTGGGAAAACAGAAGTCGCCATGCGAGCAGCATTTATTGCTGCCAATGACTCTAAACAAGTGGTTGTATTAGTACCTACCACATTACTTGCCCAGCAGCATTATGAAAACTTTCGCGACCGCTTTGCTAACTGGGCAGTAAATATTGAAGTACTGTCGCGCTTTAAAACCGCAAAACAACAAAAAGAAGTTATCGCTGAAATAGCGACCGGTAAAATTGATATTTTGATCGGCACCCATAAGTTATTGTCTGATAATATTAAATTTAAAGACTTAGGCTTACTTATTGTTGATGAAGAACACCGCTTTGGCGTTAAACAAAAAGAAAAAATTAAAAAACTACGTGCCAATGTAGATATTTTAACCCTCACTGCTACCCCAATTCCAAGAACATTAAATATGGCGATGGGTGGGATGCGCGATTTATCTATAATTGCGACTCCGCCAGCAAAACGACTCGCGGTTAAAACATTTGTGCGTGAACGTGAAACGGCATTGATCAGAGAGTCAGTATTGCGTGAAGTATTACGTGGTGGTCAAGTTTACTTCTTACATAACAATGTACAAACCATTGAGAAAACGGCACAAGAAATTCAAGAGTTACTGCCGGAAGCGAAAATTACCGTTGCTCATGGTCAAATGCGCGAACGTGAACTAGAACGCATTATGAGCGACTTTTATCACCAACGTTATAATGTATTAGTGTGTACCACTATTATCGAAACAGGTATCGATATTCCAACCGCAAACACCATAATCATGGATAGGGCCGATCATTTAGGTTTAGCGCAATTACATCAATTACGAGGCCGTGTGGGTCGCTCACATCATCAGGCTTATGCTTATTTACTGACACCACATCCTAAACGTATGACTAAGGATGCGATTAAGCGTCTAGACGCCATTGCACAATTAGAAGATTTAGGTGCAGGATTTGCCTTGGCAACGCATGATCTGGAAATACGGGGTGCTGGAGAGCTTTTAGGAGAAGATCAATCAGGGCAAATGGCCAGTATTGGTTTTAGCTTATACATGGAAATGCTTGATCAAGCGGTTGCAGCATTAAAAGAAGGTAAACAACCGTCATTAGAAGATTTAACGGCGAAGCAAACTGAAATTGAATTACGCGTACCGGCATTAATCCCTGATGATTACATTTATGATGTTAGTATGCGCTTATCTTTTTATAAACGTATTGCCAGCTGTAAAGACAACCATGAGCTTGATGAAATTCAAATTGAACTTATCGACCGTTTTGGTCTACTGCCACAAGCAACCAAGCATATATTTTTCATTGCAAAATTGCGTTTAAATGCAGAAGACATAGGTATTTCTCGCATTGATGCCGGCATTAATGGTGGCTCTATAGAATTTAATAGCAGCACAAAAATTGATCCTATGCTTATAATAGGTTTGATCCAACAACAGCCTTCAATATATAAAATGGAAGGCGCTAATAAACTTAAATTTGCAATTAAAACAGAAGATAACCAAGCGCGCTTTACGTTAATCAGCAAGATGCTCGATAGTTTAAATAAAAGCGTAGCCTAAGGAATAATAACCAAAATGCAAATAAACAATGCAATAACAACAATAAAGCCAGTTAGCATTAAACAGACAAAATCTAAAATTACCAAATTAACATTTTTAGGTGCAATGTTATTTAGCTTACTTGGTGTAAACGCTATGGCACAGACAGCAATTGACATCAGCGCTGAAAAACCGGTTGAACGTTGGTTTGAAATAGAAGTAATTTTAATAGAACAATTGATCGATAAATCACCTTATAACGAAGACTTTAATCAACAAGTTGCCATGGGCAATAGTAAAAGTAGTAACAATATCCCCCTACTTAACAGTTATCTACAAAACATAATAAATTTTGAGCAACAATTAGATGACTGTAATATAGCAACTGCAGTGAGTAACAGTAGTGATGATACCACGGTAAAAAACTCGCAACCTATAGAACAAACAGACAATAAGACAACCTTAGCTGAGGTTGAGCAAGATTTGATAAACCTTTCATTAGCGTGTAAACACAATAACGTTAATATTTTTGAAAATGCAATCGAGCAGGAGTTTTATCAAATTCCAAAAATAATTTCGGCTAACGAAGATTTGTATGCCAAAGTGCCTTATTTGCTCAACAAAAAAAGTTTACAGCTCGCTCATATTAGAAAATCACTCGCTCGGTCAAAACATTTTCGCCCATTATTACACATGGGGTGGCGCCAAGCAGTATTGGATAGGCGCTCAGCTAAACCGGTTCGACTTATGGCAGGTGAAAATCAATCCTTAACTAAAGTTACAAGCGAAAAAATGATTACACTCACTGAAGACTTGCAATTAAGTGAAGAAGAAAAACAGCAGATCATTAGCAACCATTTACACCAAATAATCACAGATGTTGAGCAAAACAATACTGAACTTGCAACTTTAACTAAACAGATTAACGGTCAAAAAATTCAACCATTATTTGACAATCAAAACCTAGCGACAACAGCAGATAAAACCGAGCAACGCCAACAGAGTTGGCATATTGATGGGTTATTTAATGTACATTTAGACCACTACTTATACATTAATAGTCAATTTAATGTCATTACAGCAACAAAAAGCAATGACGATAGCGGCGAAGTAATAGTGCCTTTTAAACAAAACCGTAGAGTGATCAGCGGTGAAATTCATTACTTTGATCATCCTTATATGGGCATGATCGTGCAAATTCGTCGTCATGAAAAGCCAGAAGTGATTGATGAAGATAGTCAAGACACTGAAGAACCAGACGTTACTAGCGATAGAAGCCGACTATAGTCGTCCCCTACTCGATATGGGACCTAAGTAAACAGAACTTAATAGAAGAATTAAAATTATGTCAGTAGATAAACAAACACAAATTGAAGCCGCGGTATTTCGCCGTTTATTAGCCCATTTAGATTCACGCAAAGACGTACAAAACATTGAACTGATGAACCTTGCCGGTTTTTGCCGCAATTGTTTTTCAAAATGGACCGTCGCCGAAGCAGAAAAACTGGGTGAAACCATCGATATAGAAACTGCCAGAGAGCAGGTATATGGCATGCCTTATAGCGAATGGAAAGCAAAACATCAACTGCCAGCAACGCCAGAGCAACTTGCAAAGTTTGAACAATCATCTAAAAAGTAATAGATTAACTAACTCAATAAATAATAATAAAAAGATGTTTGTATGCTAAATAAAGAAGAAACCGTATTTGTACTCGTTGATGTACAAGGCAACCTTGCCGGTTTAGTTCATGATAAACAAACGTTATTTAGCAACATCCAAAAGCTTATTAAAAGCGTTCAGGTGCTTAATATACCAATTATTTGGGTGGAGCAAACACCAGGAGCTATTGGCGAAACTATTGTGCAGATAGCTAGTTTACTTACTGAGTTAAAACCTATAAGTAAATCTACGTTCAGTGCGGTTAAAAACGATGAGTTTTTGGCTGCACTTAAAAAGACTGATCGTAAACAAGTATTAGTAGCAGGGATAGAATCACATGTTTGTGTGTACCAAACGGCTATGGATTTGCACCAGCAAAACTATGATGTTGAGATCGTTGCTGATGCGGTTTCATCAAGAACACAGTCAAACAAACAAATAGCACTTTTAAAAATGCAGAATAAAGGCCTTACTCTCACCAGTACAGAAATGGCTTTATTTGAACTTATTGGTGATGCTCAAAGTAAAGAATTTAAACAAATAATTAAAATAATTAAATAGAGTTGAATTTGTACTACGACCGTCGCTAAAATGCCTATTATAGGCGGTTAACACCGGTAAAAAGCAGAAACAATTAACCACGTCATTGCAGGCAACCTCCCTTCGGATATAAATAGGCTTAAACAAAGGCTTATTAATTTTTTAAAGCCACTGTGCATTCAATGTGGTCCATGATATCGCTAGTGCTCTTCAGGGATGACGATGTTTTTTTCGAAGAGTGTGTCGCAGTAAAGAGCGATCCCCCCTTCTCGTACCCAATAAATCAAGTACTCGAGATAAGTAAAGTGAATTGTAATAAATAGTTATTCATATCTTTTTGAAATTTCAGGACGTTATCAAGCTTTATATACATTCCCGAAGGGTAACTCATATGTTGTATTTATGAGTCACTCAATGAACAGATCATTATGCGAACTGATATAAAAGTAAGCTTCATGGTTTTCTTTAATGAAGTAATTCGGGTTTAATACCAAACGGATTAAATATCTGACCATTTAGCGAAAATTAAAAGGTTTAAATACAAGGCATTGATTGAAGAGAATGGTTATTCCCTTGTCAAAATCAATAACGCAGTAGTTAAGCCTTTTAAATTCGCCCTTCGGGAGCCTGAAATAGACGAGATAACTGCCCTAAATTCATATAAATGTAGAATAACTATATCAATATAAATTTTGATTGTTCTCCCATCCATTTCAATGCTCTAAATGACCATATATTTAATCCGATTGGTATAATTGATATTATCCTAGCTGAATAATTTATTTGGCAAACAACCAATCCATTAGCATAAATGACCAAATATCAATTATTTATACCTTTTCCACATTAGCCTTGTATATATCCAATTGTTTTTAAAGACTTTTATTTTTGGCGCGTTACTTGCAAGCTCCACTTAAAATAATAGCAGTAATTTAAGTTAGATGACTTTATCAAGGATATAAAATGAACCAAACAACAATAACAACAACCGGCAACAATTCATTTGCCCACTCATCAAATAATAATTGGCTAAGTCACAGTGCTAAAATGTGGTTTTTAGTGACGGTATTCGGTCAATGGGTATTTGCATTCTACGTTGCCATGTTTTACGGCGGAGCTTCGTTAGAAGGTGACTTTGCCAAGTGGAACAAAGTAATGCCTCATGGCTATATAGCTGGAGACACCATAGGTAATATTGCCGTAGGTATGCATTTACTTCTTGCTCTCGTAGTATTAATTGGAGGACCATTACAGCTTATCCCTCAAATTAGAAAATTAGCGCCAAGATTCCATCGAATAAATGGTCGAATTTATATATTAACAGCGCTAGTTTTAAGTGTTGGTGGCCTATTTATGGTGTGGACCCGCGGGGTGGCAGGGGGTGATATTGGGAAATATAGCATTAGCTTAAACGCGATTTTAATCATTGTATTTGCAAGTCTAGCTGTATATTTCGCAATAAAGAGGGATATAAAAACACACCGTCGTTGGGCAATTAGACTTTTCATTGTTATGGGTGGCGTGTGGTTTTTTCGTATTGGTTTAATGCTCTGGCTAATGATTCATCAAGCACCTGTAGGATTTGACCCAAAAACATTTGAAGGCCCATTTTTAACATTCTTAGGCTTTGCCCAATACCTTATCCCATTAGCAGTTGCGCAATTATACTTTAAAGCTTCTGATAGCAATAATAACCAAAATAAGATAATCATGTCTGTTGCTCTTACCTTATTAACTTTAGCAATGGCTGGTGGTATTTTTTCTGCGTCAATGGGAATGTGGTTACCACGAATTTAGTTTATTAGAAAATACTAAGAATGTAGGCGAAATGGTTTAGATATTTCGCCTACATATAAAATATGATTCAAAATATAGTTTCTGATACGGTGTAAACCAATAACCCTGCTTCCTATAGTTGACGCAAACATTCATTCTTAACTTATTGTATTAACCTCTTCTTCCGTTAAATAGCGCCATTGCCCTAAAGAAAGCTCTTGATCGAGTTCGATATCACCTATTTGCTCTCGGTGTAAACCAATAACTCGGTTGCCAATAGCAGCGAACATTCTTTTAACTTGATGATACTTTCCTTCAGAAATGGTTAATAACGCTTCCTTTTCACCTAATACCTCAAGCAAAGCTGGTCTTGTTAGCTTAGGTTCATTTTGCAGTTGTACACCTTCTTTAAAGCGCTGTGTGGCGTTTTCTGGAATAGGTTTTGAAAGTTGTACACGATAACGTTTTTGGCATTCTTTTTTAGGTGAGGTAATTTTGTGTGACCATTGTCCATCGTCAGTGATTAAAACCAACCCCGTGGTATCGGCATCTAAACGCCCGGCAATGTGTAAATCGAAGGCTCGGTCAACTTCAACTAAATGCAATACTGAAGGATAAAGCTCATCAACGTTCGAGCAAATGCAATCAGTAGGTTTGTGCAGCATAATATAACGAGCAGCAGAAAAGCTAAGTAGGTTACCGTTAAAGGTAACAACAGACTCTGGGTAAACTTGAAAGCCAGGATCTTTGATAACTTCATCAGCTACCTTAATTGCGCCGCGTTTCAAATATTTTTTAGCGTCACTGCGAGATAACTCAGTACAACGACAAATAAATTTATCTAATCTCATGCTTACTTTTTTATTAATTATTTAGGATTGAGGAAATGAAAAAGGCAATTTTATCACATACATTATAATGTATGGATAAACTTGCCATTTATTTAGAAAAAATATTGTAATAAATCTAATATTTTAGAATTATTTTACTTTCGACAACAGTAATTTGTCAGGATTATCCTGAAAGTAAAAGTTATTAACTAAAATTCGCAATAATCGTGACTTTGGGATACTTGTTTTCATCGCTAATTCATTTAACTGATCAATTATATCTTCGCTTAAAGTAAATGTTGCATGCTTAAATGGTTTATCTGAATCAGGCCCTTTAGCTGGTCCAATTGAATCAGCGATTTTTTTGCGAAGTAATTCGGTTTGCGCTTGAATATCTGCACTAACAATTTGCGGATCGCCAATTGAATAGTTAGTCGAATCATCAATAAATTCATCCACAGTAAAACTGCGTTTAATTTTAGTTGAGGATTGCTTTTTCAGATCAGCTAAACTCATAGCTCATCTCCTGCTTAATCGACATCATTTCAGTAGCAATATTCCTGATCTCATCAGCAGCTTTACCGTTGGGTTCGGTTTCAAATACTGATGTGCCTTTTTCTTCACTATCATCGTAAATATTTCGAGCATAAGTAATTGCATCAAGCACATTAATACCAAAGGATGCACAAACTTCTTTTGCTTCCATAATGCGTGGGGCTTGGTTTGGTAATGATGGGCATTGGGTGATAACGAACGACGCTATCATTTTAGGGTTAACCATTTTACAAGTGCTTAGCATGTCTTCCATATGCGGAGCCGTTTTAATATCGCGGCGTTTTGGTCGCATTGGGATAAGTACATGATCGGCAACCGACATTGACGCTCTTAGCGCTAAATTATCTTGGCCACCACAGTCGACAATAACATAGTCGTAATGCTCATTTAAACTGAGTAAATCATTTCGAATTTTTCCGTATAATTGAATACAGTTAATTGTTACTAATTTAGGATCATTATTTCGAGCTTGGATCCAATCAGAGGTTGTCCGCTGGGGATCACAATCGGCAATTAATACACTGGCATTTTTTTCTTTGGCAAAATACACACCTATATTTTGGGCTAAACAGCTTTTACCACTACCGCCCTTTTCTCCACCTACCAATAATATCATTATATCTTTCCTTGCTTATTTTTCTTATTCAAACGTAACAGTATTTCATCACACGTTACACTTCATGCCAGTTGAAAACCTAAACTAAACTTGCCGTTTTCTAATTCAAGGCAACGGATAACTTTAGCCGGGATAAATCGGCTTTCAGGGTGATCAGCTTGAAATTTAAATTCAACAATTGTATCAATTGCGATGGCAAAATCATGCTCTATACGTAAACCACCTTTAGAAAAGTCTTCACAAGAACATTGTAATTTGTGAGCTTGACCGTCACTATCGTGCCAAGAGATATTTACCAACTCTCGCTCCATATCTATACGAAAATTCTGACGACGATCTATGTTAGCTAATTCATCTAAGTTTGTTTCATTCATTATTATTTTATTCCCTTGAAATAAGGCATGCCCCTCTATGCCAAAGACAAAATTTAGCGGGCTTACTATCAACTTGATATATTCAATATAACAACAAATATCAAAAAAATACAAATTTACAGCAAATAAAATGTTAGATTAAGCATAGTAATATAGTGATTAGGACTTTATATGCTTTACCAAATTTCAGATAAAAAACCAGTAATTAAAGGGGAACACTTCATTGCTCCAAATGCTGTTTTAATAGGCGATGTTGTAGTCGAAAACAATGCTAGCATCTGGTTTAATGTAGTGATCAGAGCTGATAATGACACCATAACTATTGGTGAAAATTCTAATATACAAGATGGCAGTATTTTGCATGTTGATAACGATGTTCCCCTTACCATTGGCCAAGGTGTTACTGTAGGGCATAAGGTTATGTTGCATGGCTGCACAATTGGCGACGGCAGTTTAATCGGTATGAATGCAGTAGTGTTGAATGGTGCTAACATTGGTAAAGAATGCCTAATTGGCGCTAACACTTTAGTGCCAGAAAATATGAAAATACCAGATGGCTCTATGGTACTCGGCAGCCCAGGAAAAATAGTAAAACAACTATCTGATGATCATAGAAAAATGATCGCCAATGGCGCTGAGCATTATGTTGAAAACGGCAAACGATACAACGAAACAGGGAAAGTTATCACACCATAAAAATTAAATACGAATTGCCATTATCAATTAGCTACCTAATCGTAACTAGGTAGCACAAACAAAGGCTAAATAGTTGCCATTATTCGCCATTACCATACGAGTGATCTCCCCTTTACAATAGCTGGAAAAATCAATAAACAATTGCCACTTCGATTCAGCGTTTAAATCATGCTGTAAAACTACTGCTTTGTCGGCAGATAATAATTGTCCATTTTGATGCCAGGCATAATACATATTCTTGGCAGGCAACACGACTGATGAATTTACAGTTTTATTTTCTGGATTATAAAGCTTTAATTGCCATTCATCACCAACAGCTTTTGTATAACTAAATAGATTATCATTCGGTAATTTACGTAGCGTTCGGCCAATATTAGTATCAACCTGCTGACTCTTTGCCGTGCTTATTTGCACTCGTTGTAATGTCATTGGCTCACCTAATACAAACAATAAAAGCTCATCGTAATTTAACCAAACATGGTAGCCAACATCAAAAATCGTTGGTATTAATGATTCACCGACCAGTTCGTTCGTTGTTCCTAAAATTTTATAAGGGTATTGCCACAATAGTTGACGGCCATCATCCCCTACTCTAATTACCGAAAAATGCTTACCGTCAGGCATTATTGTTGGAGAATATTCACTGGCAGTCGTTGAAGTTAAATTAGAGAGCTTTTCAGTCGCCAAATCATAATGAAAACTATCAGTTTGTTGGCCAACTTTACCGTCATCAGTGGTTAATTCATACATGGCAGTGAAAAGTAAGGAGCTACTGTCTGCGCTAAAATGTGGTTGATTATCATAGCCTTGGCGTTGGCTAATATTACTAACTGAAATAACTTTATTAGCTTTAATTTCAGCTAAAAACACTTCATCTTCAGCAAGTGAAACGCTACTAACAGCGCTTAACGTTAATATGGCTAAAAGGCTGTTGAGTAAATTAGGTGTGCTGGAAAAATTGTTTACTTGCATCGCTGCTCCTGAAGAAATTGTGGTTAATTTACTTTCAGTGCAAAACAAGTTTTAGTCAAGATATTTTGTTAGCGCTGACAAATTCATGATAACGAGTAAGTGATTCAGGATCGGCTAAATTACGCTGCTTTACAGAACGTCGATATTGATAAGTAAACACATCAAACCATAAATCTAGGTGCAAAGCATTATTATCATCGCCCATCAAAGTTAATACCTTAGCTGCAACTTCAGCGGTGGCTAATTCGCCTGCCTTAGCAGCTTTTCTTACTTGATAGCGTGAATTAAAATTGCCCTCAATGTTAACATTCCCTTCTTGTGCTGTTGAGGTTTGTTGAGGAATAGAGATTATTGGAAGCAGGCTTAAATATGGGCTTTTTCTAAATATTTTTTTTGCTTGGCGCCAAGTCGCATCGATTAAGATAAATAACGGTTTCTTTTTATTTTTTAAATCAATATCAACTTGCTCAGGTTTATATTCATACACAACCTGCCCCTCATTTGCATAGTCTTTTGGAAAAACTAAATAAGGTTGGTATTTATTACTACTCAGTAGAGCTAATAATTCATCATTAGGCTCAGTTCTTTGCCACAGAAAAGCGTAGGTATCTTTAACAACATCGGCAATTAACCGGCCAGTGTTACTTGGCTTAAGAACCTCATTGTCATACATCAATAATAAAAAAGCATATTGACTGTCGCCCTGTTTAACCATATTACAAATGCAATAGTTTTGGTCTAATCGGCAAACTTCACAACGTTTAACTTTCCAGCCTCGCGCCTTGAACTCAGTAGTGCTTAGGCTTTTTCGATATAAATATAATTTTTGAACGGCGTGCATTTATACTAATCTATATCCGCTAAAGGCCAAGTTACGATATGTTCTTCGTAATCTTGTAAATCTACTTCATTATCTTTAATTACTTTACCACGCACTGACATTCCAGCTTTGTGCATTGCCGACTTTTTACCTTTATGCAGAAGCGGATGCCACGCTGGCAAACCACGACCTTCTTGTAAACGGCGATAAGCACAGCTATCAGGCATGAAGAATATATCTTCAAGATTATCTTGGGTAAGTTTTACACAATCAGGTACAAGTTTGGTACGCTCAGAGTACTTGCTGCACTGACAGGTTTTATCGTTCAACAGATAACACACCACATTGGTGTATAGCATTTCTTCACCTTCACGAATAAAGTCCGTCGGTTGTTGCAGACCTTCATCAGCAAGCTCAATATCATCGTCATGCTCTTCTTCGATTATTTTATGCAAGCAGCACTTACCACAACCATCGCATAGTGACTCCCACTCACCTTCGGTCATTTCACTCAGACTTTTAGTTTGCCAAAAGGGAGTGATAACCGTCTCTGGTGACCGTTTAGCTTTACTCGTTTTTTTACTCACAAAAACCTCAAAGAAATAATACGCCAATACTAACTATTTGCTTCATTATTGATCAAACTTTATGCGGTCAGCCAAGTGGCCAACACTGGTAACAAAGTAATAAGACAAATTCCAATGCATTAGTGATTTATAGTTATCGTAAGCTAAATAGGCTCGGCCTTCTTCGCCATCTGGGAAAACGAGTGCCGCGGTGATGTCTACTTGCGGTAAGTCATTGCCATTAAATTTACGAACACCAGCTGCCTGCCAACCACTCAACTTCATTTCAGTTAAGCCCCATTGCTTCAACCATGGTTTACGGCCACCAGTATTTTGTGGGATAGCCAATTTATAATCAAAATCTTCAGGTAACTTTACTTGTCTTGCCCAAGTAATTTCACTATTCCAGCCAACTTTATTTAAGTAGTTTGCAATCGATGCAAATACATCAGAGGTGTTGTTCCAAATGTCTTTTTTGCCATCGCCATCGCCATCTGCGGCATAGGCTAGAAATGAACTTGGCATGAATTGATTATGTCCCATGGCACCGGCCCAAGAACCTTTCATATCAGCAAGGGCGATATGGCCTTGCTCGAGTATAGTTAAGGCATCAAACAATTGGCTCTTAAAGAAGCTCTCTCTACGGCCATCATAAGCCATGGTAGCTAAGGCAGAAACGACACTAAAATTACCGGTGATCTTGCCAAAATTTGACTCTAATGCCCATAAAGACACGATAAACCTTGGTTGTACGCCAAATTGCTTGCCAATTTTTGTAAGCTCGGTTTTATGCTTTTTCAGCATGTCACGGGCTTTATTAACTTTCCAGTCAGATACCCGTTTAGGTAAATATGTTTCCAGGGTTTCAACATTTTCAGGCTGATTGTTATCCGCTTTAACTGCACGTTTATGATAAACAACATTGGCAAAGCTCTGCTCTACTAGCTCCGCTGAAAAGCCTTTTGTCAGTGCTTGTTGCTTTAGTTGTTCAACATAGCTTTCGAAGCTAGTAGACTCGGGGTGTGGCTCTGCAGCTACTGGTGCTGAAGAGGATATAGAGAGAAACGTTGAACTGGCAAAAATGAAGGCGGCCAGACTGTGTTTAATTTTCATGTACTGCTCCGATTATTATAGGTCTTCTACACCATGATCAATGCGGTGTTTTTTTAATAAATCTTCTGTAGGCGGTGGTAATTGCAAATAAAAACCATGTTGGCTTAATTTAGTTTTTAATTTTTCAATATCTGCTATTGCTAATTTGTCACGATTGGCAAGGTTAATCAAGGTAACCAATTGCGGGGTGCCAAATGTGGCCATAAGCGCATCAGGTACTGCTGAAAAATCATCCCGTTTCAATACATATAAGTAAGTTTCAAGTTTTCTCGAGCTTTTATAAACCGCACACAACATAGCAATTTCACTGTAATTTTATAATATGCAAAATATACCATTAAGCCCGAGGGGCTTAAAGCAATATTCCTTGTTGTTAAGGGTTTTAACAAAGATAAATGTAGTTGCTTGCAAGAAGAAACAAAAATGCTATAAAAATTTTACACTCCAGCTTTTCGCTTCTCGTTTAACGCTCTATTTTAAAAGCCTGAATCGGCGAAATCAGTTAACGGTTGCGTAAATAACTCTCCCCGCCAACCTTTTAATAACTCGACTTTATCAAGCTGTTGCTCATTTAACTGCCAATACCAGGAGAGAAATTGGTTAATTTGTTTTTTACCGGCAACAACTTGTGCATCAAGCCCTTCAGCTTCGGCTAACTGCGCAATTTTGTTTTTAACAGCCTTGAACACTTGTTTATAGCCAGGGTAAGCATCTAAGCGAGTTATAATTTTAGGGTAAACCTCTTCAGGCTCTTTATTTGCAACGCGTAAAACATTAAGCATCGCTTTGCCTTTATGACGAACATCTAAAATTTCAATACCATCATAGCTTGCCATCGCACCAACACTTTGTGGATTGCGTTGTGCTAAAATCATCAGGGTATGATCTTTAGCAACAAAACTTAGCGGCAAATTGCGCTTTACTGCCTGATCATATCGCCATGCTAGTAGGTGTTGCAAAAACAATAACTGTTGCGGTGCTAGTTTCCACGCTTGTTTATTATCAAGGTAAAGTTTATCAACATCTATAGCGGTGAATTTTTTATCAATTTGCTGCTGTGACTCTTGCTTGGCTGCATTCAAAAAACCAGAAGCTTCAATGTCAGAGAACAATTTACTGCTTATTTCATGCAAATGTAATACATCTGCTGCCGCGTAATCTAATTGCTTGTCACTTAAAGGACGTTTCATCCAATCAGTTCTTGATTCACTTTTATCTACATCTATATCTAAATAATGCTTAATCATTGCCGCATAACCCATCGATAAACCATGACCTAAAAACGACATGATAACTTGCGAGTCAATCATATTGGCAGGTTTACAATTGCCAGCATGTAAAAATACTTCCAGGTCTTCTGAGCAGGAATGAATAATTTTTAACAAAGACTCATTTTTAAGTAATTGCCAAAAAGGCTCTAAATCATCAATCGCGACAGGATCAATTAACGCCAGTTCATTGCCATCATAGACTTGAATTAAGCCTAAATTTGGGTACAAGGTGCGGGTACGAACAAATTCGGTATCAACGGCAAGTAAATCAGCATCTTTAACCGCAGAGCAATAGTCTTGTAGGCTCTGTTGATCTTGAATATAGGTAAATTGCACGCAGACTCCGAAAAATAGGAAATAGATAAAAAGAAAATGAACAGGCAGTGTCAGCGTAAACCTTTACGCTGTCAACCTTTTGATTTACCAAGCTAGTTTAACTGATGCTCTCGTTGCATGCGCTCGACAAACACTTTTGCAAACAATGGCGCCGAATTTTCATCCATATTAAAATACAATGACGGCTCAATAAGTTCAGCTTCCATCATGGCAAACTCATTGCCATGTCTAACAAAATCAACTCTAGCGTACATTGGTGTGCTTGATAATTGCTTAATCGCATGGTCAGCTTGAGCTTTTAACTTAGCTTCAGGCTCTACAAGCTGTAAACGACTGCCAAACTCTTCCTGTACTCTAAAATCATTTTCTTTTGGTGTTTTAAGTATGCTATGGCTATATATGCCGTCGAAATAAAAACATGAAAACTCACCTTCATTGATCACACTTTCCATAAACGGTTGTGCCATAAAATCACGCTCAGAAAAAGCTAGCTCAAGCTGTTCTTTATGGGCAGACACATTCGCTTTAGTTAACCAAAAAGTATTATCAGCATTGGCGCTGACACAAGGTTTTATTACAATTTGCTCGGTATTGAATTTTGTAAAGTAACTAGCAACGTTTTTAAAGTTAAATGACTCTTGCCAAATAGTAGGCACAATAGTCACTTGCTTTTGCTGTAATTCTTGCAGGTATTTTTTATTAATGTTCCAACGTACAATCTCAATATTATTTTCTAAAATTGCCGTTGACGATTCTATATCGCTAAGGACTTGTAAAAAACGAGCCGCATCTTCTTGATAATCCCAAGGAGTTCTGATCAATACCACATCAAAATCATCCCAGTTAACATTTTCTTTTTTCCAAGACACTAACTGAGTTTTCCAGCCCAAATCATGCAATGGTTGCTCAAATAAATGATCATAAGCTTCAAAGTCGTCTAAACAATCCATAGTTAAAATAGCGCAATGTTTCAAAACTAGCTCCGATGTAATACCCAATTGGGCTCAGTAATTTTATTTAGGAGGAGTTTACAAGAATTTTAACCTAACTTCCTGCTTAAACTTGACGTAACACCATAAAAAACTTTAAATTAAACAATACCCTTACCATTTAGAGTACGGGACTGAAACCAACATCTTGAATGATAATGGATATATTTAATTAAATAGCAGATAAAAACTATGACAATAAAAAAATTGCTTCTTGCCCTTAGCTTAAGTTTTGGATTGATCACAACAGCAGTAATTGCAAAAGAAAGTAAGGAAGCACAAACGATAAGTATCGCGATCCCTATGGTGACTGATGCACAAGTTTTTTCTCAATTTAATGATAAATATCCGGCGATGGTAAATTACTTCACCAAAGACTCATTTAGTGAAATTACCAGTTTTTATAGCGAACAATTCGGATCACCTATTTCAGAACAAACGGTGTATGGTCGTTTAGAACTTAAATTTGATCATATGCAACAAAACATAAGAGTTATTGTTGCTAAACAAAAGAATCATCGCGAAGTAGATGTGATTGTTGAAGAAAAAAAGTAACGGCCTGAGGAAAAAGAATAACGCCATCAAAATCAAACTCCTCATACTGTAAATGCTAACTACAGTTTAACGGGTTTAAACTTTAACTTATCCTTAATTATTTAGAATCTACATTGAAAAATGAAGGTTATTTATATGTAACAAATACTGTTAATTTTTGTTACATATTGGGAGCATTGCAATTATTTTTTATGTGTTAACTTAGTATAGTTTATCAATTCATAAAGGAATAAGTGATGAATCACTTACAAAAAATAGGTGGAGTAGCTGCACTTTCAGAGGCCATTATTTATGTAGCGGCTTTTGTTTTTTTTGGCGCAGTTTGGGATTTTCCTGTAAATGCTGATGCGATGCAAAAGTTTGCCTTTCTAGCGGATAATCAAATCATCTTATCTATCGTCAACTTGACTATGTATGTGGTGTTTGGCATTTTTTTAGCGATATTAGTTCTCGCGCTTTATGAACGCTATAAAAACAGTGCCCCAGTTCTATCACAGATTGCTTCTATATTCGGCATAATCTGGGTTGGACTAGTCATCGCCAGTGGAATGATAGCAAATATAGGGTTAGCAGCTGTTATTGAACTCTCAATTAAGGATCCTGAACAAGCCTCAACTGTATGGTTAGCAATTAACTCAGTAGTTGAAGGCTTAGGTGGAGGAAACGAAGTTGTTGGAGGGCTTTGGGTCTTATTGTTAAGTATTGCAGCTTTAAAAGCTAATGAGTTTCCAAAGATACTTAACTACATTGGTATATTAATTGGCTTTACTGGTATTCTAACCATTTATCCTTCTGACACACTCACAGAAATTTTTGGTTTAGGGCAAATTGTATGGTTCTCTTGGCTGGGGATAATAATGTTAGTAAAACCATCAAAACTTCCCCCCTCAAACAAGAGTGTACTATCGAAAGCCGTTTAGTTTAGCGCAAAGATAAGACACAGGCATCAACGCGTTCTTTCTTGATGCCCTGCTTTAATGCCTTTCTGGTTGCTCGTAACTTACGCCCAGCCCAACTGTTGAAGACTGATGGTGTCGTTCCAAATTTTTGTCATATGCCGAATAAGATCACCTTCGAACTGTATGGCATATACATAATCCGCTTCGATAGTTTTACCTGTAGGCTCACCTGGACCACCTGGCCCGGTTTGCGTACCATGAAATACAGCATAGGCAGCGACACATTCACGTGCTTCATCTTCAGCGAAAAAACGCAAATTATAACGGCCATCTGGGATCGGGGTGAAAAGGTTCTTCATCCATTCGGTATAACCTTCAAGGCTTTCTATATCTGCGAGGGCTGTTGTTTGCGCTGAAAAAGTCGCACCTTGATGGCAGTAAGTTTTGCAAACATCCCAGCCCTTGCCTGTTTCACATGCTTCAAAAAACTGCTTGGCTTGCTCTAGATTATTACTCATATTCGGCTCTCCGTTTAACAGATAATTGATATGAATTTTAGTCTATAAATTAAAAAGCACCAGATTATACAAATAACCTAGTGCTTTGAGTTCATTACACATCAACCAATTGGCTGATTTTGACAACTGTTTTATAAATTAAATATTGCTATTTTTTTAGAGTCTCATCAACAGTACCTTGCGCTAACGGATGATAACCAGGACGAGCCTTAGCATAAACCGCTTTCACCCAATTTAACCCTGCATCAGATTCAGCAAGCTTTTTATATAGTGGCACGATGAGTTTACGACGACCAATATTTATTAAGTATTGCTCTAATTGTGGCTTAACTACGTCATAACCAGAATGTAATGCTAATAAATACCAAGCGTGGGCAATTTCGGCATTAGAACTGTTAGTTAAGTTAAATTCATTATCTAGTTCAACCATTTTGGCATTGGCTAAATCGCGTGGTAAGCCATTAACAAAATATAGCCATTCATGTACAGTCCAGTTTACCGTTGGTAAATCGGTTAATGACTTATCACCATTAAGCCAAGCTGCAGCAAGTGAAGTTACATTGGTGAAGGCATCAGACTTAGGAGCAGGAACAGTCAAAGGTAACCCTTTACCAAATACCCATTCCTGTACTTCTTCAGAACTTACAATTCCAGGATATTTACTGATTAAATTGGCGTCTAAATAGGCTAAAAAGTCTTTGGTGCCGATACTTTGAAAGCTGAAGTTATTAAAATACGACAATACGAATGGATCAAAACGTTCACGGCCAAAACGCTGTTCCAAGAACATTAGAAATAATTGTCCTTTTACATACGGAACGTCACTAAAAGCAGCATCCGGATCTCGACCTTGTAGATCTAGATATAATATTGAATCGTTTTCAGGTAAATCGGCAATATCAGTATGTAAATCAGCAACACCTAATACTTGTTCCATAACCGCACGGTCTTTACCAAATACAACTTCCATTATGCGGTTTTCAACATAAGAGGTAAAACCTTCGTTCAACCACAAATCGCGCCAGCTTTCATTGGTTACCAGATTACCTGACCAAGAATGTGCTAACTCGTGCGCAATAAGGCTGACTAAACTTTTATCACCGGCAACAACGGTCGGTGTGATAAATGATAAGCGAGGGTTTTCCATACCACCAAAAGGAAAGCTTGGTGGTAACATTAACAAGTCGTAACGGCCCCAACGGTATGAACCGTACAACGCTTCCGAAGCCGTTATCATAGCTTGTGTATCACTAAATTCTTGTGCAGACGCTTCTAGAATATATGATTCAGCGTAAACACCGGTTTGCTTGCTCATTGCTTTAAATTCTAAATCACCTACCCCAATAGCGATTAAATACGGCGGAATAGCTTGTGGCATTTCAAAAAAGTAATCGCCATCTTTTTTAGTAGTCGGCTCATTATTAGCACTCATTACCGCTAGTAAATCTGAACTGGTACGAATACGCGCAGTATAGGTTAAACGTACGGCAGGCGTGTCTTGAATAGGGATCCAACTACGAGCATGAATCGCTTGGTTTTGACTAAACATAAATGGATGTTTTTTACCGGCGGTTTGCTCTGGAGTAAGCCATTGTAGTCCTGATGCAACGCTCGTTGATTGATAATACACACGTAATTTATCTGCTTGAAAATTTGGTGTTATGCTTAGTTTTGACCCCATAACATCATCGCGCTTAGCAAGGGTAAAGTCAGTAACGAGCCAATTATTATCTGCATTTTTAGCAAGTACTTTAAATACCTTTAAATCGCGAGTATCTAAATAAATTTCAGTGGCATTTTTGTCTGACCATTTAAGCGAGATATCGACAAAACCTTTTAACGCTTTTTCGTCAAAGTCTACCGTTAAATCTAGATATACATGATTGATTCTAACTTGATCATAATTGGCATAGGTTAGGTCATCATTTACTGCAGAATTCGCGCTAACGCTACAAAGCAATAATAATGAGACTACCATTTGGCCTATTCTTTTAAACATTTGATTCTCTTTATAATAATTCAATTTTAGAGTGAAAATTTTATCAGCCCATTGTGCAATGGGCAGTTAGTGGATTAGTGTACCGAGCAAAAAATATTTAACAAGCTTATTATTTTTAATATGTGAGGATAATAGCATTGGTATCAGACTATAACCGTTACTATTCAAGATGCATGTTTCAGAGAACTTTGAATGGCAACGGGTATAAATATCTGCGATAATCGCACCATAACAATATGCTTAAAAAAGACAAACATGGCTGAAGAAAAAAAATCCTTATTTGCACAACGTTTTCGGGGTTATTTCCCGGTAGTTATTGATGTAGAAACCGCAGGCTTTAATGCTAAAACCGATGCGTTATTAGAACTAGCGGCAAGTATATTGCATATGGATGAGATCACCGGTTTGTTATCTATTAAAGAAACTTTTTGCTTTAATATTGAACCGTTTGAAGGTGCTAACCTTGAACCAGCGGCTTTAGAGTTTACTGGCATAGACCCAACCAACCCATTACGAGGGGCGGTAAGCGAAGACGAAGCAATGAAGGATATGTTCAAAAAGATCCGCAAGGCAATGAAAGCCTACGGTTGTCAAAGAGCGATAATGGTTGCCCATAATGCCGCTTTCGATTTAGGCTTTGTTAACGCTGCAACCGAACGTTGCAATATTAAACGCAGCCCATTCCACCCATTTGTAAGCTTTGACACTGCAACTTTATCAGGCCTTGCCTTAGGGCAAACTGTGCTGGCAAAAGCTTGCGCCAGTGCCAATATTGATTTTAATAACAGCGAAGCTCACTCCGCACTATACGACACTGAAAAAACAGCTGAATTATTTTGCTACATTGTGAATAAATGGCAACAATTAGGTGGCTGGCCTTTAGCTATTGAAGATCCTGAAGAAAAACAACCAGAATCTTAATAAAGTACTAACAAAGCTGATATCAACGTAATCTTTGTTTATCACCAAACTTGAGTGGATTAGCTCGTCGTGATTGTCGACGCAAAATAATATTTTTAAAGGCAATTAAACTCATTAACAATGCAGCAGCTAATGCAATGGGTTGTGGATAGTATTTTAAAATTACGATAGATGCAGCTAAAAATACGAATGGATAATATTCATAAACAACTTGTGGCAAGCGAATACGATTAACCGTTTTTCTTATACGAGTTTGTCGACGGTAATCAGAACGTTTAACCCATACCTGTGCCGAAACAATATAAAGTAATGTCGCTGATATATTCGTGGCTAACATGTCGTAGTTAAAAAACAAATATAGACCCGAAAAAAAGTATATAAAAGGGAGTTTTTCGTATAGCGGTTTGCTTAATTTCATAAATCTCAATCCGTGATTTCTTTGTTATTAGTTCCAATCCCCTTGTCTTTGCCAAGAGAACATTAACGGATTTATTATCATCTTATTTTTAGTGTAGTGCAAATTTTAAAATTTACTCATAAAAAAAGCTGCAATTAAGCAGCTTTTTTAACAAATAAATTTTTATATCATTTATAAGTTGTCTGCGTTATCCGCTAGGTAAGAAGCAACACCTTCAGTAGACGCTGTCATACCTTTGTCACCTTTGTTCCAACCTGCAGGACATACTTCACCATGATCTTGGTGGAATTGTAATGCATCGATCATACGCAACATTTCATCTACGTTACGACCTAAAGGCAGATCGTTAACAACTTGATGGCGAACATTGCCTTCTTCATCAATTAAAAATGAACCACGGAACGCAACGCCAGCACCAGGATGTTCTACATCGTATGCTTTACAAATTTCGTGTTTAACGTCAGCAACTAATGCATATTGAACTTGACCAATACCGCCATCATTTACTGGCGTGTTACGCCAAGCATTATGAGTAAATTGAGAGTCGATTGAAACGCCAATAACTTCAACACCACGGCTTTTAAAATCATCCATACGGTGATCAAAAGCAATAAGCTCTGATGGACATACGAAGGTAAAATCTAATGGGTAGAAAAATACTACTGCTTTTTTACCTTTAATTGCTGCACTTAAGTTAAAGTTATCAACAATTTCACCGCTACCTAGTACGGCAGCTGCTGTAAAGTCTGGTGCAGGGCGACCAACTAATACACTCATGGTTTTCTCCATTTATTATTTATAGTAAATATACACTTAGGGTTGAAATAAATATGGCTCTATTTTTCTCAAATACAAGTGTAATAGTAAATTTTTATTCTGCTGCAGGATATTTTTCAGCAGTTTCTTTGATCAGAGTTTGTAATTCGCCTTGTTGAAACATTTCAATGATAATGTCACAACCGCCAACCAACTCACCATCTATCCATAATTGTGGAAATGTAGGCCAATTGGCAAACTTAGGTAACTCCGCACGAATATCAGGGTTTTGTAAAATATCTACAAACGCAAACTTCTCACCACAAGACATTAATGCCTGTGAAGCTTGAGACGAAAAACCACAACTTGGTAACTTAGGAGAGCCTTTCATAAATAAAAGGATAGGGTTTTCTGAAATTTGCTGTTTAATTTTGTCAATAGTTTCCATAGGTACCTCTACATGCAATGGCTTGCAAAAATGCTTAAAATAATATCCGACCAGTTTACTTGGTTTTAATACCAAGTTCATCAAATAATTTACCATTTAGCGAGAATTAAAAGGTTTATATACAAGTTATTGGTTGCAGGGAATAGTTTACCTATTGTCAAAATCAATAATGCAGTAGAGAAGACTTTTAAACTCGCCCTTCGGGAACTTGAAATAGCCGAGATAACAGCGCCAAATTTCTTTAATATAGAATAACTATAGAAAATAAATTTGGCTTGCTCTCCCAGCTATTACAAAGTTCTAAATTGGCCAATTATTTAATGAAATTGGTATACTAGTTAAGAACAATAGATTTGTAGAGCATTTATATATTTTTTTAATCTTTCTGATAATTATAAGCCAATTCATCCCTGAAGTTACAAATCTATTGCCATGACATACATGGATTGTGTTTATGCCGTGATCGCATGGATTGTGTTTATGCCGTGATCGCATGGATATGAAAGAGTGATCTTTGGCGATTAACATTCCTTCTCCCTGAAGTAAAAAAAGAGCATGACTGAAATGTCATGCTCTTTAATTAGTTCGAATACAGATTATTTCTCAGTTATTGAACAAGTTCTTTTAAAACATCTTCTTTTAATTCAGACCAAACTTTCGCAGAAGCTAAGCCATATTCTCGAACAGCCATAAGCGATTCATTAAATTTACCTTGTTCAGCTAAGCTAATTAATGTGTGATAAAACTCAACAGTTAATGCTCGCGCTTCGTCATTCGCAAAATACATTCCACCAAGGCGTGAGTATAGGTTTTTAAAGCCATTTAACACTAACACGTAAATTGGATTACTTGAGGCAAGCGCTAAGTCATGGTGTAGTTGATAGTCATTTTCGGCAAACTCTTCAACATCAGTACTCGTTTCTATGCAGTTGCTAACTAACTCAATTACTTTTTCAGGATTAGATTTAAGTGCTGCTCGAATATAAATCGCACTAACGTTTGTACGAGCAGATAATAAGTTTTCTACTAAATCAGGAACGCCAGCTTGGTCTAGCTCGGCAAGTTTACTGAGGATATTTAAACCGCAAGTTTCCCAAAAGTTATTTACTTTTGTTGGCTTACCGTGCTGAATTGTTAGCCACCCATCACGAGATAAACGTTGTAAAACTTCTCGTAAGGTTGTTCTGGTTACACCGATTAATTCTGAAAGTTCTCTTTCTGCGGGTAAGATTGATCCGGGAGGAAATCCACCATTCCAGATAGACTCTACTATATATTGTTCAGCAAACCCTGCTGGACTTTGCGCTTTTATTATCATTATTATCCTAAAAATATGACTGAGGCGTCATAAATGCGAGCTCTCTGTTAATATAAACTGATTGTACCAGATTCTGTCAAGCTTATTTATCGCTTTATTGTTGATATTAGACAATATCATTATTAAATTTCGACAAAATGACTATTTACCCGGTTATATTAAAAGCTTAATATAGTGCCAGTCAAAATTTCATAATAATATATTAACAATTTCTAAGGGCATTTCATGCAGCAAACATACTTGCAGGCAATATACCGTAACTTTTTAGGTCAAGCGCCTCAATGGTATAAGTTAACAATAATCAGTTTTCTTATCTTAAATCCAATTATTTTCTTCTTTATTTCGCCTTACGTTGCTGGCTGGGCACTTGTGTTAGAGTTTATTTTTACTCTGGCAATGGCATTAAAATGCTACCCATTGCAACCAGGTGGCTTACTTGCCATTCAGGCAGTCGCAATCGGTATGACATCTCCAGATCAGGTGCTCCATGAAATAACCGTAAACCTAGAAGTGGTTTTACTACTAATATTCATGGTTGCCGGCATCTACTTCATGAAAAACTTATTGTTATTTTTGTTCACCAAAATAATCACTAAGGTAAAATCAAAAATCGTTGTTTCCTTATTGTTCTGTTTCGCCAGTGCATTTTTATCCGCCTTTTTAGATGCACTTACCGTAATTGCTGTAATCATTAGTGTTGCTATTGGTTTCTACTCGGTTTATCACAAAGTTGCATCGGGTAAACATACCAGTAATGCCCATGATCATACCTCAGATCATGAGTTACCAGATTATTCACGCGATGATTTACAAGAGTTTCGAGCTTATTTACGTAACCTATTAATGCACGCTGGTGTTGGTACAGCACTTGGTGGAGTTATGACTATCGTTGGAGAGCCACAAAACTTAATTATCGGTGAGCAAGCCGGATGGAGTTTTGTTGAATTTGCAATCCGCATGTCACCTGTAACTATTCCTGTATTATTCTGCGGTTTATTAACCTGTTTCTTGGTTGAGAAGTTTAAAGTATTTAATTACGGTGTTGCCCTTCCTGATAATGTTCGCAAAATATTGGTTGAATTTGATGAAGAAGAATCAAGTCAACGTTCTAAAGCTGATAAAGCTAAATTATTTGCGCAAGGCTTAATTGCTGTTTGGTTAATTGTGGGCCTTGCCTTGCATTTAGCCTCTGTCGGCTTAATTGGTTTAACTGTGATCATTTTAGCAACTGCATTTACTGGCATCACAGAAGAACATCAAATAGGCCATGCTTTTGAAGAAGCGTTACCATTTACGGCATTACTTGCGGTTTTCTTCGCTGTTGTAGCCGTTATTATTGATCAGCAATTGTTTACCCCAGTAATTACTTGGGTGCTAACCTATGAAGGTGATATGCAACTGGTCATGTTCTATCTTGCCAATGGCTTTCTTTCTATGGTGAGTGATAATGTATTTGTCGGCACCGTATATATTACAGAAGTGAAAAAAGCTTTATTGTCTGGGCAAATCACTCGCGACCAGTTTGACATGTTAGCGGTTGCAATAAATACCGGTACTAACCTGCCGTCAGTTGCTACACCGAATGGCCAGGCAGCATTTTTATTCCTGCTAACCTCGGCACTTGCTCCATTAATTCGTTTATCTTACGGGCGTATGGTTTACATGGCGCTTCCTTATACTGTTGTATTAACGGTAGTAGGGTTGCTAACCATTTACTCAGGTTCACTGGTAGAATATACCAATACATTTTATGAGATGGGTATCATTGGCCATCATGATATTTCTGATAGCGGCGGCTCACCGAGTCACTAAAGCTATTTTAAATAGTCATTTAATCAAGCGCCTTTGGGCGCTTTTTTTTACTTCAAGGAATAAGTAATGCAAACTGCCATGGATGGCTTTAACTTTGTACTTTAACGTCCGAATGAATTCGGACCAACCTCGGTAATTAGTTTCGGTTGGCGTGAACTTGGTTGGCGTGAGTTGAGATTATCATCAGAAACCTTAAACGGTTTTATTCGCGCGTTAACAATACACGTTTCTTAACAAACCATTAATAGAATTAAATTTATAAAATAGTTATCATACTTTCTTTGGAAAAATAGCAATTTAGGAATATTAATAATGCTAAAAACCTTAAATGATTTTGTTTTAAACCCGCTGTCTTGGTGGTTACTGGCCGCTTCAGCTTTGTGTCTAGAGTTTAGTGCGCTATTTTTTCAGTATGGTTTAGGCCTTGAACCATGCATTATGTGTATTTATCAACGGGTAGCAATTCTAGCGATTATGGCTGGAGGCATTATCGGAGCTATTGGCAATAACTTACTATTGTTTCGACTTATAGGACATTCATTATGGGCAGTTGGTGCAATTTGGGGCTTATTTATTGCAATAGAACACGTTGATATTCAGTCTAATGCCGGCTCATTGTTTTACACCTGTGACCTTATTCCCAATTTCCCTACTTGGATGCCGTTGCATGAATGGTTTCCTGCGATATTTGAAGCCACAGGAGATTGTGGTGAAATTTCTTGGTCATTTTTAGGCTATTCAATGCCACAATGGATGATTGTTGTATATGGCATTTATACGGCGTTATTTGCAATATTTTTTAGCGCACGTATTATTACTATTCTGAAAAAATAAAAATTAAACGTTTGCGTTAACAAAGGTTGGCATTTGCCAACCTTTTTTAAATTCAGGAAAGAATTACCTTAGAATAGCTAGGGATGGCTTAAATTCTGTTACTTCAGGTATGAAGGAATATCAATTTGCCATGGACCGCTCTTTCACATCCATGTGATCACGGCATATACAACTTCCATGTTGAAAACGGTTTGAAATTTATTCATATATTTACCCAAGTAATAAATAACACATAATGGCCACTACAGTTGCAATTAGTACACTTAAAATTGCCCCTTCGGTAACCATTTGCTTGATCTCGATTTCACCGGTGCCATAGGCTATTGCATTTGGCGCAGTTGCTACTGGCAACATAAATGCACAACTGGCGCACATAGCCGCAGGGATCATAAACATTTTCGCGTCATACCCTGAAGCCATAGCTGCAACGGCGAGAATCGGCATCAACAACGTTGCTGTTGCGGTATTACTGGTAATTTCAGTTAAATAGGTAACAACTAAACAGATAGTTAATAACATTAGAAATAACGGTAAGTTAGCCAGCGTTGTTAACCATTGACCAAGCATGTCACTTAAACCAGAAGCGACAAACCCTTTCGCTAATGCAATTCCACCAGCAAACAGTAATAGCATTCCCCAAGGTATCGTTTTAGCTGTATCCCAATCAAGCAACCGTCCTCCTTTGCCGTTAGAGATAGCAAACATTAATACCGCAGCAGTAAGTGCGACAGTACTATCACCTACCATTGGAATTTCAAATAATGAGCTCCAGCCACCAAATGGTTCCTTGCGTGTGATCCAGGCAACCGCAGTTAAACCAAATACAATTAATGTTCTGCGTTCTTCACTGCGCCATGGTCCAAGTTCAGGTAAAACAATTTTCTGCTCTAAATGTACATTGCGGGTTAACCACAATGCCATAATAGGAATGGCAACAAGTACAACTGGCACCCCTATTTTCATCCACTCAACAAAACCGAACTCACTGCCAGTTTGCTCTTCATAAATGCCCATAAATATAACATTCGGCGGCGTGCCAATTAACGTTCCTATACCGCCCACACTCGATGCATAGGCAATACCTAAAATAAGAGCAACTTTCAATTTTTGATTATCTACATGGCTTAAAATAGCCAGCGCCATTGGCAGCATGATCAATACAGTTGCGGTGTTAGAGATCCACATGCTCAACATGGCAGCTGCGATCATAAAGCCAAAAACTAATCGCCGACCACTGGAAACGCCAACAAGCTTCACCATGTAAACCGCTAAACGCTCATGAGCGTTACTTTTTTCGAGCGCCTTAGAGAGCATAAAAGCGCCCATTAACAGTAAAATTACATGAGATCCTAAAGAAGATGCGACAGTCTTATGATCAACAATATTGAACATAGGTAACAACGCAAATGGGATAATAGAAGTTGCCGGAATTGGAATTGCTTCAGTAACCCAAAACATAACTGTAAGTAAGGTGATACCACCCGTTATGGCTGCTTTAGACTCAAACCCTAAAGTGAGCAACAAAAAATAGAAAAGCAAAGCAGCAATTGGTGCAAGATAAATAAAGTGATGTCTTCTCATTAACTATTGCTCTCTTATTATTTTTTTAGCATTTAGGAATAAAATTAGCTAAACAGGTGCTGCTGACTTTTCTGCCACATAGGATCATGCTTGAGTTGTTCAAAGTTGTAATTTGATTTATTTAGCATTGATTGCACTCGGACAGTGCTGGCGCCGCGGTTTGGCAAGTTAGCTTTATCAATGGCCTCAATAGCACCAATTCGATCGTTGCAAACAAGTAACATGTCGCACCCTGCTTCATATGCAGCTTCACAACGCTCAGCATACCCTCCGGCACTGGTTGCTCCTTGCATTGATAAGTCATCACTAAAAATTACGCCTTGAAAACCTAATTGCTCTCTTAAAATAGTTTGCAGCCAATACGGTGAAAAACCGACCGGCAAGGCATCAACCGCGGGATAAATAACATGAGCAGGCATTAATGCATCGATCTTATTTTGTTGAATTAGTTTTTTAAATACCAACATATCTTGGCCAAATATGTCTTGTTTTCTCCGATCATCAATAGGCATTGCGACATGAGAATCTTCTTTAACACTGCCGTGGCCGGGAAAATGCTTACCCGTTGTTTTCATGCCAGCTGATTTCATCCCTTTCATAAATGCATTAGCTAAGATGGTTACAATTTCAGGATCTTTATGAAAGCCTCTGTCACCAATTACATCGCTGATGTCATCAATATCTAATACTGGAGCAAAACTTATATCAATACCAACGCCCTGCACTTCTGCCGCCATCAAATAACCCAGATGAAACGCGATGTTCGATGCAACTGGCTGTACATCTTCATTGTTTGAAGCATTTAAACTGGCATGTTGATAAATTTTTCCCATCGCGGGAATGTTAGAAAAGCCTTCCCTGAAGCGTTGCACTCGCCCACCTTCATGATCAACGGCAATTAATAAATTACGCTGAACTGATTTTATACTTTTATTGAGGGCAATAAGCTGTTCAATAGATTCAAAATTTCGGCTAAATAAAATTAAGCCGCCAACTTTTGGGTGGGCAATAATTTCTCTATCTTCAGCCGTTAATGCTGCGCCTTGCACATCAATCATTAAAGAAGACATAAATTACGCTTTACTTATTGGCGCGCCAACGCCTGCGGCAACGTATGGAATAATGCGACGGATAACGCCAGCAACGTCTACTTTTTCATCAAAGTCATTCTGCGCAATATCAATCAGTGCTCCCGTTGATGACATCGTAAATACTGCTGTGCCCATAGTAAAATGGAGACGCCAAAAGATATCCTCGCTAGACAACTCTGGATAAGCACGGTGCACAGCAGCAACAAAGTTATCAAGAATATCTGGATAGGTTGTAGTAATAAACCAGCGTAAAAAACCTTGGCTATCGGTATAACTGCGCCCTAATAATTGTAAGAAAATACTGGTACCGTTTTCTCTAAAATCATTAAGTGTAAGCAATGGTTCAATAAATGCGGTAAATACTTGTTCTAACGTTGGCTGTTCATTCTGTTCATTAACCTCGGTTAAAGCACTCACCAAAACAGGTGAAAGTTGATCAAGGTAGCGCTTCATTAACGCTTTAATTAATTCTTTTTTCGAGCCGAAATGATAATTAACCGCAGCTAAATTCACCTCAGCATCACTAGTTATTTCTCTTAGTGAAGTAGTTGCAAAGCCTTTTTCTGCAAAAAGCAGTTCGGCTGCATTTAATATTTTTGTTTTTGTGTTCATAAAAGGGCCGTTTCTGATTATTAATTATAGTTTTTAAACGTCCGTTTAAAATGACAGGAAGCAATAAAAGTGTCAAGTAACAACTCGCTTCTAGGGAAATAAAACACAATTTATTAAAATATTTTATAAGTGAAAAAATAACGCAAAATCAATGCAAAATTATCGTTCAATAAATGAGCTATTTTAGTATTTTCTACCATAATTAGAGTATATAACCCTTCTCCCTGGACCCATAAGTTCGATCTGTCAATTGGCTATGGGTCTCTTTTTTTGTTCTTCGCTTTAGTTTCGAATATACTCCACAGGTCTTAATACAAAATAATTAAAAAATAACAGAATTCCTATGAAAAATTTTAAACTTACCAGTGCAGCACTTTTAGTCGCTGCAGCAATCACTACCACAGGTTGTGAACAACAAACCAACACAAAAACAGTTGAGCCAGTTAACACAACATACACAGCTGCAGATGTAGACACATTTATTGCAGCTACGGCAAAAGAGCTTGTTCAATTAAATAATGAAGGTTCAAAGGTAGAATGGATCTACCAAAACTTTATTACCGACGATACCGCGGCACTTTCAGCAGCAGCCGCGCAAGAATTTTCTGAAGCGGGTGTTCGCTTCGCCCTGCAAGCAGCAAAGTTTGATGATATCGAAGTAAGCGCAGAGCAACGCCGTAAATTAAATATTTTAAAACAAGCACTAGTATTACCAGCACCACAAGATTCAGCAAAAAGCGCTGAGCTTGCTAAAATTGCTGCTGATTTAGGCGGCATGTACGGTAAAGGTTCATACACCAACAAAAAAGGTGAGAAACAAAGTTTAGGTCAATTAACTGCAGTTATGGCTGAATCACGTGACTACAACGAACTGCTCGAGGCTTGGCAAGGCTGGCGTACTATTAGCCCGGAAATGAAACCGTTATTTGTTCGTGAAGTTGAATTAGCTAACGAAGGCGCACAAGGTTTAGGTTACCCTGATTTGGGTGCTATGTGGCGCTCGAATTATGATATGCCAGCAGATGAATTTGCCAATGAGCTAGATCGCCTTTGGGAACAAGTAAAACCTTTATACGATGCTTTGCATTGTCATGTACGAGCGGAGCTTGGCGAGCATTACGGTGAAGATAAGGTGTCACAAGATGAAGCTATTCCTGCTCACTTGCTTGGTAATATGTGGGCGCAAAGTTGGGGCAATGTATACGACCTAGTTGCCCCTGAAAATGCAGATCCGGGTTATTCGGTAACAGACCAATTAATTAAGCATGAATATAGTGAGATTGATATGGTAAAAGGTGCAGAAAATTTCTTCACCTCATTGGGTTTTGATGAACTACCTGAAACATTCTGGGAGCGTTCATTATTTACTAAACCAGAAGACCGTGATGTAGTTTGTCATGCCTCGGCGTGGAACTTGGACTCACAAGACGATATTCGCATAAAAATGTGTATCCAAAAAACCGGCGAAGAGTTTTCTACTATTCATCACGAGTTAGGCCATAACTTCTATCAACGCGCTTATAAAGACCAGTCGGTGTTTTTCCAAAACAGTGCTAATGACGGTTTCCATGAAGCAATTGGTGACACCATTGCCCTATCTGTCACACCAGCTTATCTTAAAGAAATTGGCTTAATTGATACCATTCCAGATGAATCAAAAGATATTGGTTTATTGATGAAAATGGCGCTAAAAAAAATTGCCTTCATTCCATTTGGTCTATTAGTTGACCAATGGCGCTGGAAAGTGTTTAACGGTGAAATTTCCCCAGAAAACTACAATAGCGCCTGGTGGGAATTAAGAGAAAAATATCAAGGTGTTAAAGCGCCAATCGCCCGCGCGGAAACTGATTTTGACCCTGGTGCAAAATATCACGTTCCAGGAAACGTACCTTATTCACGTTACTTCTTAGCGCACATATTACAATTTGAATTCCACAAATCATTATGTGAAATTGCCGGCAATGAAGGTTCAATTAACCGCTGTTCAATTTACAACAATAAAGATGCGGGTGCTAAGCTAAACCAAGTATTAGAGATGGGTTCAAGTCAAACATGGCAAGAAGCTCATAAAGTACTAACCGGCACTGAGCAAATGGACGCAAGCGCCGTATTAGATTACTTTGCGCCACTTAAAGTTTGGCTGGATGAAAAAAACCAAGACCGCCAATGTGGCTTTTAAATTGTTAGCAATGTTTAGCTAAGCATTATTTCAGAACGAAATACAGGTTAATAAAAAGCGTACACTGTAAGGTGTACGCTTTTTTTTATTTCAGGGATGGAGGAATGATGGATGCTGAAACAAGTTCAGCAAGTAGTAGATATGTTTCAAATTTCCTACCCTACTATTCCCTGAATTTATTTCAGGGTCCATACTCTCATTTTGACTGGTTTATAGATACTGAAACAAGTTCAGTAAATGGATAGATTTGTTCAGTAAATGGATAGGTTAGTTCATTAACTTGAGGGCTAAGTCGCAAAAGGATGTGTTACAGCCAGCATTTCAATTCCTTGTACTATAATTAAAAATAACCCTGTTCCTCAATTAATGGTGACTTATGGAAGTAAGCAATTTATTAACCATGGAAAGTGCGATTGTACTCGGAATTATTAATGAACGGTTACGAATTGAATGTGACAGTTACCAACAATTACTGTCACGCTATGAACTGGAAGAAGGATCGTTGAACCATAAAATGGCTTTACTAGGCTATCAATACGATCCTTTATCAAATCAATTTAAAAATATTCCAATTTGATTCATTAACTGCAAAAACACAATGGCCATTTCTCTCACTCATATTGCCTTACACGTTAAAGACGTAGATGCCTGTGTTTGGTTTTATCAAAAGTATGCTGATTTAAAAATCGTTAGAGAACGTCGTCCCAATGGCCCCGATGGTAAACGCATTGTCTGGTTAGCAGAAGAAGGCAGAGAAGAAAGCTTTATTCTAATTATATTGCCTGGAGGACCAGGCAGAAACCAGCAAGATAATGACTTCTCGCATTTAGGCTTTGCCTTAAAAACTAAAAACGACGTTGACGTAATTGCGTTAAAAGCAATAAATGAAGGTATTCTTGCCTGGCCCTGTAAACAAGAACCTTTTCCCGTTGGCTACTATTGTGGCATTAAAGATCCCGATGGAAATTTTGTCGAATTTAGCTACGGTCAGCCGTTAGGTCCAGGGGCAGAAAACAGCAATCCAGATAATTTTCCGGTTAACACCTTATGAGATCATATCTATAAAGGGGATTAAAATTACAGAACTTGTACCCAAAAAATAGTACTAAGTTCATAGTCGCGGAATTAAAAAATTATGCTAAAGCATGATTCGTTTAAATTTCATACAAACCCAATCAACAGTGGCTACAACTAACACCTTGAAAATTAAAGATAAAAAAAATTAACTTTATTTTAAATCAATTTTTTTTGTAATTGCACTTGTAAGAATTAAATAATAGCCCCATGCTTATATTAAGGGCGCGATTCTAGTGCCCTTTCAATTGAAAATTTGGAGACATATATATGAAAATAAATATTTCAGGACATCACGTAGAAGTTACCGCAGCTATTACTGACGTTATCAATAGTAAATATGAAAAAATCGCCAACCATTTCCCAAGCTTAATGTCCCTTGACGCAATACTAACCGTAGACAAAAACGTCCACAAAATTGAAATCAATACCAACTATGAAAATCAAAAGGTTGCAGTTTCTGCTACCGATGATGATATGTATGTTGCCATTGGTAATTCTGTTAAAAAAATGGAAGCTGCCCTGCAACATCGAAAAGGTGTTTTAAAAGCAAACAAGCACAATAAATTTAATGTGCAGCAATCAGAGTTGGTGGCTAACGCTTAACCAAACAAATGTAGAATAGAAAAACTCTCCCCAGAAAGTAATTCTATTCTACTTTACCAAAACCAATAAGAGCTCGTATGAGCTCTTTGTTATTTTAAACAAAACAGAACTAATGATTAATTAGTTTTTCTCAGCCTTACGAAACTGCAACGGTGTTTGCCCTTGCCAACTTTTATACGCACGGCAAAAGTTACCATCATCTTGATAACCAAGTATTACAGCGATATCACTTATCGACTTATCTGAGTTTAATAGTAAATGGTTAGCCTTATTACTCTTATCTTCGTCAATCAGTTTGCTTAACTGTTCATGCTCTTCTGCTAACACTCGTTGTAATGTACGCAAATTTATTCGTACCGCTTTAGCAATAATTAATGCACTAGGGTTAAGGCCAAAATAGTTTTGCTTTAATAATTGTTTTAATAACAAAGTATGCTTTTTAGGTACAGCTTTGCCCTTTTTAGCAGTAACCAATTTCGATGGCCAAGCAGCAAAATTAGTAAGTAAGTGTCTTTCTATACCTATGGCTGAATATTTATGGCTGAATACATACTCACAATCTAAGGTTGATAAAAAACAAGCTGATACATCTGGTTCAGATGTTTTTAATTTTATTATTTTAGGAGCCCACTCTGCACCTAAATAACGTTTAAGTAAGTAAATCAGAAAGCGTAAAACGAATTGTTCCATCTGCCATGTGCCAACTGTAATTCCTGGTGTGCCACTACGACAAAGCCATGAATACGCTTCATCATGCTTTATCCAAAATGCCGGCATATTCGATTGTTTGTTCATTGAGCCTAAGTAATACTGCAAACCTTGATAAATGTCACTTTGATTGAAAAACCCGGAATCAATTTTAGAAAAGTAATTTTCGTTAAAGTTATTCGCTACCAATTCGCCGAAATTATCGAGGTTCAATTCTTGTGCTGATAATTCCATTAACTGCCATAATGGATATTCCAATATTATAAACTCTTCATTTAAACATTGCTCCCTCGCCAACCCTACTTTTGATAACAAAATATCGGTTGGTGCTTTCAGGCTATCTAAGGTTTCAATTAGAACTTTTAGATAAACAGCTTTCGCTGCAAATAAATTGTTGTTCATTCAATAACCTATAAACATTTAAAATTAAATAAATTTATTTTTTTATGTCGCATAATGACAATTTTAACAACAAAAAAATAATACTCTACTACAATTAGCTTGGATTTAAGAAATAATTAAAAATTTATATAAATCAGTTAGTTTAAATTTAAATACTAATTATCCCATTTGAAGTAATCAGGAAGAACTTTATTATGAAAAAAAGTATGTTGAAAATTCTTGTCACTGCTACTGCTGTTTGTACAGCTTTAAGCTGTACAGTGTTAAAAGCTGAGGAAGCAAAGCAAACTTTGTTTAAAAACGTGAACGTGTTTAATGGCACAGAAAACAAGTTATATGACAATTTAAATGTATTGGTTGAAGGAGGTTTAATTAAAACGATTAGCGCTGACATGCCTGATACCACAGGAGCAACAGTTATTGAAGGCAATGGTAAAACATTGATGCCAGGGCTAATTGATGGTCACGTGCATTTAATGATCAACAATAACTACTCAGATATCCTTCCTAATGAAGATCCATACGATTTGGGTATTCGTTCTGTACTTGCTGTTGAACACTTTTTGATGGATGGTTTTACTTCTGTTCGTGATATGGGTGGCCCAGCTTTTGCCTTGGCTCGCCAAATTAAGAAAGGAGTAATAGTAGGTCCTCGTATATACCCTTCAGGTGCTTTTGTTTCACAAACTTCTGGCCATGGTGACTTTAGAGATCGCTTCGATATGGGCTGGTCACCTAGAGCTGGTTCTGATATTGGTAACTGGGAAAAATTGGGCTTTGGTGCAGTAGCAGATGGCGTTCCGGAAGTATTAAAAGCGGTACGGATTAACTTACGTCATGGTGCTACACAAATTAAAATTATGGCTGGCGGTGGCGGTTCGTCAAAATACGATCCAATTGATACTACACAATATTCGGAAGAAGAAACCTGTGCTGCTGTGGAGGCAGCTGCCGATTGGGGTACCTATGTAGGCGCACATATCTTTACAGACCGCGCAATAAATCGTGGGTTGAAATGTGGTGTAAAAACCTTTGAGCATGCTTTTTTTGCAACTGAAGAAACCTATGCCAAAATAGGTAAAGCTGGCGGTTATGTTTTACCACAAATGTGGGGGTTATCACCGGGGTTATTAGAAAACCCGAACATGCCTAAAGATAAGTTACCTTTGGTAAAAATGCTACTTGAAAAATATAAAGATGTAGGCCGTACCATGCTAGATGCAGGCGTCAAAGTTTCATTTACCTCTGATTGGGTTGGCACTTTAGAAGACGCTCATAAAGCTCGTCGCTTCGAAATTTACTGGCGTACTCAAATGTTTGGCGGTGGTAAAAATAATTACGATGGTAATTTTGAAGTGTTAAAACAATTAACTTCTATAGCAGGTGAAATGCTGGCAATGTCAGGACCACGAAATCCAGCACCTGGTAAGTTAGGCGTAGTAGAAGTTGGCGCAACTGCCGATTTAATTCTAGTAGATGGTAATCCGCTAGAAAACATCGGTGTATTAAACAACAATGCTACAGTTTGGTATGGACAACCTGATCCACATAAAACACCTATTAAAACCATACAAATAGTTATGAAAGAAGGTGTTATCTATAAAAACACTTTATAGATTTATTTGATACTTTATACAAAGGGCTAGTTCTTAGCCCTTTTCTTTTGATTGTAGGAGTTACTTAAAACGTGTTTCAAAAAAGAAGTATGCTTTTTCTTTTATGTATTTTTTTTAGCGCAACTAATGTGATGGCAAATCAAGTCGTCGATTTACATTGGAAGCAACTATTACCAGCGAAGTCTAGCTTTGAAGATCCATTTAAACAATTAAATGCGAACCAATTAGAAACTATCGGTTATGTTGTAGGGATGCGCAATAGGATCCAAACTTTAAAAACATCAGCAGATGCTGATAAACCAGAAATGATAACGCTAATTAACAATTATACCGAGCGTTTAAATGATGCATTATCGCATTTGGAACAAGATAGTATTGATTTAGATTATTTACTTAGCCAACGTTCAGCTGTAATGAAGCATAGAGAACAACAAGCAACAGCAATAGCTCCAAGGTGGATAAATCAGTCGGTTTCAATTTCTGGGTTTGCTTTACCAGTGAGCATAAAAAATGGCTTATTAACTGAATTTTTTATGATTGAAATGAGTCCAGCATTGTCAATTGGACATGATCACAAAGCTCCAAAACCAAACCAAACTATTTTAATTAAATATCCTCAGGGCATAAAAATTAAAAATGGCGAAACAAAAATTACGGTTAGCGGACATTTAAGCCAACAATGGTTTAATAAAGAAATAGTTTTAGCCGATAACCATAAGACTGAATATGAAGCAGCATATCAATTAGTTGCTGACAAGATAACTTTTGACTGATACAGCAAATTATTAAGCTGATCATAAGGCGATATACAAAAAACTTTGTTTCTAACCTTTAAAATGTAGATGACATGTTAATAACTACAATAAATAACAACAATTTAAAATAAAACACAGGGATTTCATGAAAAATCATTTCACCACTCTCATTATAACCGCATTTTTGTCACTAAGCTTTGGCTGTTACGCGGAGGACAAACTAGACGCCGATGCTGCAGCAAAAAAATTAGCCAACCCGAATAACGTAATGGCCAGTTTAGAATTAAAAACTCAATACCGTGCGTTTTCAGGATAGAGACCAGGTGCAGATAGCAAAGAAAACTTAACCTTTGTATTTCAGCCGAAAATGCCTATCCCGTTAGATGGTGGCGATTCAATTTTATTCCGACCAGCTATTCCATTTATTGTTGACCAGCCAATGCCATTTGGCGCTACAGGTTACGCGCAAGAATCTGGACTCGGCGATATTACCTTTGATTTAGCCTATGCGCCTAAATCTGAAGATGGCATATTGGTGGCCTACGGTATTATTTCTACACTGCCAACTGGTGATGAAGATTTAGGAATGGGCGAATCAACAACATTAGGACCAGAATATTTAATTGGTAAAATAACACCTAACTATGTAATCGGTGCCTTTCCTAATCACCAATGGGATATTGCAGGTGACCGAAAAGTCAATATTACCTCTTCACAATTCTTTGGTATTTTATTACCCGGTGACGGTTGGTCATACGGAACGTCACCTACGGTTAGTTATAACTGGGAAAGTGAGCAGTGGACAGTACCAGTACAAGTTACCGCTTCAAAAACGGTAATATGGGGTGGACGTCCGTGGAAATTTGGTATGGAAGTAAACTATTATGTTGAAAAGGATGATTATTTTGCACCCGAGTGGATGATTGGCTTTAGCATTACGCCTGTGGTAGAAAATAAATTACTAGCTTGGTTTAAATCTTAATACTAAATTAGGCTTAAAAAATCCCTTGAGTTAGAAATAACTTCAAGGGATTTTTTGAATTTAAAATTATTTAATTTTATTCATCGTTATCAACATAACTGCCTGGCTTTTTACGAACCATCGGCATATCTGCAAAGACTTCATCAGTAAAGACAATTTTCTTTTTAACTTTCGGTTGAGACACTTTCTTTTTAGCTTTCTTAGCTTTCGTTTTATTGTCAGCTTTTGCTTTTGCCTTCACCTTAGGCTTTAAACCTTTAAACTTGCCTTCTAATCCTTCAACCGTTGAAAATTCAATATTTTGTTGTAATAACGCTTTAATATTTAAATAACTTTGCCAATCTTTTGGACCAATAAAAGAAATAGCATCACCTTTAGAGCCGGCTCTGCCAGTACGGCCAACACGGTGAATATACTCTTCTGCATGCTTAGGCAAGTCGAAGTTAATAACGTGCGACACATTAACTAAATCTAAACCACGAGAGGCTAAATCGGTAGTGACCAGTATTTTGTTTTGCCCTTTCGAGAATGCTTCCATTACACGGTTACGTTCACTCTGTGCTAAATCACCACTAAGAGCTACGGCGTTCAATTGCTGATCATTTAACTCTTTTGCCAACCTTTCGGTATCAGCTCTAGTTGCAGTAAAGATGATCATTTGTTGATAATCTTCATTATTAATGAAACTTTCAAGTAACGCTTGTTTATGGTCTAAGTGATCAGATAAATAAAAGCGTTGGGTAATGTCTTTATGTTCACTGGTGATGGCACCAATGGCAATTCGTTTAGGCTTTTTCAATAAACCTTTGGCAAACTCTTCTACTTGACCATGCTCTAATGTTGCAGAGAACATCAATGTTTGGCGTTTACGGTGATCAGCAGCTTCATTAATTTGCTTTAATTGCGGCGCAAAACCTAGATCAAGCATTCTATCTGCTTCATCTAAAATCAACAGCTCTAAGCCATTTAAGTAAAACAAGCCTTTTGATAGATGATCTGCTAAGCGACCAGGAGTAGCGACAATAAAGTCAGGATTTTTATCTAACACTTTAACTTGATCATTAAAATTTTCACCGCCAAGAATAAGTGCTGATTTATATTGGGTACCGGCTGAAACTGCTTTTAAATGAGCAAACACTTGTTTGGCAAGTTCACGTGTAGGTGTAAGAATTAACACTCTTGGATCTTTTTTAGATAACGCACGGCTTTTTATTAAACGCTGCATAGCAGGTAATAAAAACGCTAAGGTTTTGCCCGAACCAGTTTTTGACGATGCAATAATATCCTGCCCTGTCATTGCTGCAGGGATCGCTTGCTGTTGAATTTCGGTAGGTTGTTCAAAACCCATATGTTCAACCGCTCTTAATAAACGACTGTCTAGATTAAATGCTGCAAATGCCAAAAATGTTTCTCCAAAATATAAATAACAAAGCTACAACTAAGTGTAGCTGAATAACAAAAGATCCTGATATATATGATGACGCTGGGGGTCAATTCCGTCATTCCCGCGGAGGCGGGAATCCATAATTACCCTACCAGTTAGACGGGATAGTTCCTATTTTCTAGTTTAGCCCCTGACATCAGACCCTGAAACAAGTTCAGGGCGATACTAAAGTATCGAGTTCAGGAAGTGCTGCTTTCGGGCTCACTTCTCGTTTCTCGTTTCTCACTTCTCGTTTCTCGTTTCTCGGGCATTACCCGTTCGCAACACGCTCATCAATAAAGGCAATCGCTTTATCAATACGAACAATTACTTGGTCTTGCTCTAACAATGCTAATGTTTCATCTAATGAAGGTGAATTACCAGCACCGGTTGCGGCAACACGAAGTGGCATGCCTACTTTACCCATACCAATTTCAAGCTCTTCTGCAGTAGCATTAATCGCGTTATGGATTTCTTCAGCAGTCCAATCAGTTAACGCAGCTAATTTACTTTGTACAAGCACAAGCGGATCTTTAGCTACGCCGCGTAAATGTTTTTTCGCGGCTTTTTCATCAAACTCAGTGTACTCTTCATAGAAATAACGTGAAATTTGCGCCATTTCTTTTAACGTTTTAACTCTGTCCGCTTGTACTTTAACAATTGCGCTTAATGCTGGACCATTGTCAGTATTAATGCCCTGCTCATTCATGTGCCAAGTTAAGTGTTCTGCAACATACTCAGGGTCTAAAGATTTCATGTAATGCTGGTTTACCCAGATTAACTTATCAGTATTAAACGCCGAAGGTGCGCGGTTACAACCGGTTAAATCAAACAACTCGATCATCTCTTCACGAGAGAAGATTTCTTGATCGCCATGTGACCAACCTAAACGTACTAAGTAGTTTAATAATGCTTCAGGTAAGTAACCGTCATCGCGATACTGCATTACACCAACAGCGCCGTGACGCTTTGATAAACGCTTACCATCATCACCTAAGATCATAGGGATGTGTGCATATTCAGGTAATGGTGCACCCAAGGCAGTTAAAATATTGATTTGACGAGGTGTGTTGTTTACATGGTCGTCACCACGTACTACATGAGTTATTTTCATATCCCAGTCATCAACAACAACAGTTAAGTTATAGGTTGGTGAACCGTCTGAACGAGCAATGATTAAATCATCTAACTCACTGTTAGATATTTCTATATCGCCTTTCACTATGTCTTTAATGATCACCGAACCTTCGAGCGGGTTTCTAAAGCGAATAACGTATGGCTTATCTTCAGGGTAATCAGTACGGTCGCGCCATAAACCGTTATAACGAGGCTTTTCACCAGCAGCTTTTAGCTCTTCGCGCATTGCATCTACTTCTTCCGGTGTACAGTAACAGCGATAAGCATGGCCAGTATCAAGTAATTGCTGGATCACTTCTTTGTAACGATCAAAACAATGAGTTTGGAAAAATGGACCACGGTTCCAGTCCAGATTTAGCCAATTCATACCGTCCATAATTGCATCTACCGATTCTTGCGTTGAACGCTCTAAATCAGTGTCTTCAATACGAAGCACAAAGTCGCCGCCATTTTTCTTGGCGTATAACCAGCTATAAAGGGCTGTACGGGCACCACCTACATGAAGGTAGCCTGTTGGACTCGGCGCAAAACGGGTCGTTAAAGTCATAGTATTCTCGCTAAAAAGTGTTTGATTCTATTCGTAAAAAGAGAAAATAAAATTAAACAAATAAGTACATAAAAAATTGTCGCGTATTTTAACAGCTTAAGCCGTTAAAAACACCTGATATTTATCCCCCGGATACCAGCAACATTTAGGTTGTTTAAAGCAAAGAAAATTGTTCTGCAGCTTTTAACCAGTAATGATAATTTTAATTGCCTATAATGCCAGCATGTATATTGATAGGAGGCTTTTATGGGTCAAGTAACTTATATTGAAAACTGTGGCACAGTTCACGAAACGGACATAGCTAATGGTCAGTCTTTACTAGATGGTGCTTTATCTCTTGGGATCAGCAGTATGCCAGGAGCCTGTGGTGGCGATGCGGTTTGTGCGACTTGTCATTGTATAGTTGATGATGAATGGTCAGATAAGCTAAACGACATGAGCGAAGATGAATTTTTCATGCTGCAATCAATGGATAATCAGCAAGCTAACTCTAGACTGGCATGTCAAATTCGCATGAAAGATAATTTAGATGGCATGATTGTCGTCGTAGCCGACAATTAGTTTCTATAAGAAATAATTAGAATAATAAAAGTAAGCGCAAAATTTCAGGCATCGTTGGGGTGCCTTTTTTGTGTCCGTTTTTGCGACATTTAAGTTAATTTAAGGCACCTCATTCCAACACGAGCACTAGCTAGAAGTGGAACCTCCTTCCCCATATAATGTTTTGAAAATATGAAATTTTTAGAACCACAGTACGCTGTAGGAGGTTCCGGATATCGCTTATGCTCGACAATTTGATCCTGCATTGTTCTACCTACGTGCATCCATGCACTAGTCCTCCGGAATGACGTAAATGGATATACTAATGCCGATAGGTTCATGGATGAACGTTTTCTATCGGTGACGTTCTATTTTTCTAACTATATTGAGGTATTCACGTAGTTAGTTAATTTACACCACAGCATCCCGATAAACTTAGTGGACGATGCGATTCCGATAAAATTCATACAGCATAAAACCTGAAGCAAGTTCAGTTACATAGAATATATTTTTAATTTAAAAAGAATGGTGGACGATACTGGGCTCGAACCAATGACTCTCGCGCACTTGTATTAGCGGACGATGCTCTCCCTATTTGGGCTTGCTTGAATTACTGACACACGAAAAATTCGAATGATATCGAATTACTTTAAAAAGATAAGATGATGGTGGACGATACTGGGCTCGAACCAGTGACCCTCGCGCACTTGTATTAGCGGGCGATGCTCTCCCTATTTGGGCTTGCTTGAATTACTGACACACGAAAAATTCGAATGATATCGAATTACTTTAAAAAGATAAGATGATGGTGGACGATACTGGGCTCGAACCAGTGACCCTCGCCTTGTAAGGGCGATGCTCTCCCAACTGAGCTAATCGTCCAGGGTCTTTGAGGTTTACTTTTTACTTGATGGTGGACGATACTGGGCTCGAACCAGTGACCCTCGCCTTGTAAGGGCGATGCTCTCCCAACTGAGCTAATCGTCCAACAAGTAAAATAGATTTGAAATTGAATGGTGGACGATACTGGGCTCGAACCAGTGACCCTCGCCTTGTAAGGGCGATGCTCTCCCAACTGAGCTAATCGTCCAGACAAAATCAAATCATGCAAAATAGTGGTGGACGATACTGGGCTCGAACCAGTGACCCTCGCCTTGTAAGGGCGATGCTCTCCCAACTGAGCTAATCGTCCGCAATAATTTGCGACCTTCTTCAGGGAATTGCTTGAAGAAAGTGATGCGTATTATAGGGATCGCTAAAAAACTGTCAACACTAACTTCAATATATTTTGTGATTATTTGTTCGTATGCTGTTTTTTAATACAAATTGATTATCTTGAAGGCAAATTTACAGCGCTTTTTTCTTAATTTTGCAAAAACTTTAAAAATAATTCATGTTAAACTTCATAATACAGACATTAGGTACATTAACTGGAAACCATTTTGGAAATTGAAGTATTAGCTATAGAATTACATGAAGAGCCTATAGAGCTGTGTAAGCTACTTAAAATTGCTAACCTTGTTGGCGGCGGCGGAGAAGCTAAAATGGTGATTACAGAAGGCTACGTTTATCTTAATGGAGAAGTTGAATACCAGAAACGTAAAAAAGTATATTTTGAAGACATTGTGCAATTTAACGATGAAGCGATAATGCCTATTTTGAGTGATGAGCCAAAACCAGTAGCCGAGCCAAAACCAAACTCTGTGATGAATAAAGCTAAAAAATCGCCTAAAAACACTCCATCAAAAAAATCTAACTCTAAAACGAAAAACAGCCCTAAGAACAATAGTCAAAAGGCTGATAAAAAACCAAGTTCAAATAACTCTCGAACTGGTCGTAAATCTATTTCGTTTTAATTTTATTGAGAGGTACTAATTAAAGTACTTTTTCCCAAAACATCGCTTTGCCCATTTCAGGGTCAAGCTCATACCCTTCAAAGCCAAATTTAATATAGCTGTTTTTGGCAACGTTGTTGCCTTCCAGTACTTCTAAAGTGATCTTACAACAACCCATTTCAATAGCTTGCTTTTCAACTTCAGCCATCAATTTATGACTTAAACCCAAACCTCTAAACTGTGACACTACCCCCATATCATGAATGTTTAATAATGGTTTTGCTTTGAACGTAGAGAAACCTTCTACACAATTACAGATTGCCGCAGGCTTACCATCAACATAACAAAGTAAGCTAAATACGTTGTTACGCTTTGCTAATTCAGAGCACAAATTCATTTGTGAGTACTCGCCTAACGGTGCTCCGCCACCCATAGGATCTTCAGCATAGGAATTAAGTAAAAACATTAAATCTTTACAGTGTGATTGGTTGTTGTAATCGGCTTTTATTATTTCTATTGTCATGTTCGTTTTCTGATAAGATAAAATGATGGTTAATCATACATAACTTACCCTTTAAATAACAAATGAATTGTCTAATTAGGACTAGCTTACCATGCTAATAAATGCGGCGATTGGAGTTATGCCTTATTTAATTTCAGATACACTTCCTTCTATAACTGGCAAATCTATGAATGATGGAAATGAACTACCTTTATGAATAGTAATTTTACGTTCTATTTCATCCCAGGGTGCAGTACCACTTTTACTATCGGCACCGGCAATAGTGACACGAATTCGATTGCCTTTATCAAAGCGGTTGCCAATTGGCTTTAAGTCTAATTGAATTAAATTCGGCGCCTTGCTTAAGCTAACCCTATCCTTTTCCAAGTTCGCTAGCCAAGGTAAACCTAAATTGTTAAATGGTGCATTCTTGGTTACGGCTTTGTGTGAAGTTTTTAGGGCGTTGTCAGTAACAAACCTAGACGTGCCATCAGGTTCTACTTCTTCTAATACTACAAACAAATCAGCAACATCTGTTGAAGCTGTTAACCAAAACTGAACAACAGGGTGACCTACAATGACAATATCAGACGTCAGCTTTTCCGATGTATAAGTTAACGATTTTTGATCATAATTTAATGATAAATCTGGGTAACCAGAATGCGCATAGCATACTTCCTCGACAAATTGCTTGCCTTTACAAGTTCTATGGCTGCCGCCATTACGTTCTATATATCCACCTAAACTAATACTGTAGTCAACATCATAATCATCTTGACTGTTTTCCCGATCATTAGTTGCTGCCAGTGATGAATCATTTGTAGAGTTAATCGAACCAGATTTAGCTTTTGAAAAAAACAATTTTTGACGTTTCTCAGCGTCTAATGGCCATGATTTAGAGGTTTTCCACCCATCTTCAGGGGAGTCGCCAACAACGAAGTAACGTACAGGCTCTTCGTCCATTATATTATTTTCGATACCCTTAAGATGAAAATCAAACCATTTTATCATTTCATCAAAGACATCAATGCCAAAATGTTCGACGTGAAAGTATGGACCAATATGCAATTTTTGTGGTGTAGTTAAATTAGCATACATGATAGTTTGCCCTTTTCCGTAGGCATCCCACCAGCCAGTCCAATGATAAATGGCAATATTGGAGGCATTGATTGCCGTTAATTTATAGGCAGGGCTATTTTGTATATGCAGCGCTTCACCTGAAACTTGATCAATACTATCTCTAAAAGGCAAAGCCAACATTTGATCGCTAAATGAACGGTTCCATTGATGATAGAAGGCAGCTTTAGTTATTAACCTTCGGTCGCTATCATTGTCTACAGGCGCTACACTAAACGGTGTGGCCTGCATACTTGGAAAATCAAGCTTAGCTCTGATTAGTCGCTGCCACATCGCCCCTAAGTCCTGTCTATATATACCATTACTATAAGCAGTTTCGTAATGATCAAACTGAGCCATTGCCGGGAAAATCGCTTTTAAATATGGTGATGCTTCGGCCGCGGCTAGGTACTGAACACTACCTAAGTATGACCGCCCAAACATTGCTGTTTTTTCTGTAGTAAATGGCAGCTTAATTAGCCACTCAGTAATATCAAATGCATCTTTAGCTTGTTGCTCTCCCAACCATGTTTTACTGACGCCATGAGAGGCAGAATATCCACGAACATCTACAACAGCGACAATGTAACCACTCTCTAGCAATTTCTCTATCGCTACAGGTCCATTTATATCTCCGCCTTGAGAGGGCAATAATTCAGAATTTAATTTCCCCTTCTCATCAAGTAAAAATCGCCCATAAGGTGTAAATCGCCACGCCACAGGTAACGGTTTTTGATGTAGTTCACCATTAAATGTAGGCCGATAGTAATCAACCGCAAGCTTAACGCCATCACGTGCATCCACATAAACAGAATTACGCTGCCAACCGTCATAAAATTGCGAGTAAGCAAAAGCGATATTACAGCAAATGACACTCACGGTTACTAATGTAAATCGACATATTTTTAGGTAAAGCTTGTTATTCATTTTATTTCCTAAAAGTTTAAAAATTCCATAAAAAAAGCCACAATAAATTCATACCGTGGCCTTTATATTTATATTTTAAATATCTTCTATAAGATTAAAAACGATATGTACCTTGCACTGTTACTGTACGAGGAGCTGCTAAGTAACCAGCATGACCTGCACCGAACCCCATTAAATCTTGAGATGTAGTTAATACCGCTTCATCAGTTAAATTACTACCGATAACTCTAACAGCCCATTTGTTATCAACACTTTCAACGCCGATTTGCGCGTTAATTTTAGTGTATGAATCTTGCGTACCAACTTCACTGTTTGTGCCATCTGTAAAGTACTCGTCAGAATAAATCACTGTCGCTGCAGTTACTAAATTCAGATATTCTGTTAATGAGAACGTACCAGTTGCACCAAGGTTAGCTGATACTTCAGGCGCTTGTTGTAAGTTTTCACCCGATAAATCACAAGTACCTGGTAAGGCACCATCAGGCGTGCGACCAAAAGCACAAGCTGCTGTATCAAATTTATCATATGTTGCATCTAAGAAAGCAACAGAAGCATTAAGCATTAACCAGTCAGTTACTGCCCAACGCCCGTCAACTTCAAGACCTTGAGTTATTGCACTACCTGCATTATTGGTAATACCATCAACACCCGTGCCATCCTCATTTGGAATGAAAGCACCTACTTGTAAGTCTTCGTAATCATTATAGAACAAGGTTGCATTTAACTCTGCTGCGCCATCAGCTAATACTGAACGATAACCTACTTCAAAACCGGTTACTGATTCATCATCGTACTCATCACCACCAGTTGAGAAGCCACCAGACTTAATACTTTGAGCCACTTTACCGTATAACATGGCATCAGTAGATAGATCCCATTGCACAACCATTTCAGGCATAACTTCACTTATATCGTGTGTTCCACCAAACTCAGGTGTTGCAGCAACTACTGCGCCACCTTCTGTATAAGTGGCAACAGCGCCAGAACATAGTGAACCTGCAGAGTTTTCTGAAGGTATATGCGTTGGAGGTGTGGCAGTTACATAAAAGCCTCCATATTCACAACCGGCAACATCTTTACTTTGATCAATGTAACGAACACCAGCGATAACTCGAACATCATCGTTTAAGTTCCAAGTTCCAGATGCGAATACTGAGATTAAGTCATCCTCTGATGCGAATGCATTTGAATCGATTAAACCAGGAACTGGAGCAACAAACATTTGACCTAGGTCTGTTAATGGTACAATTCCAGGGTTTTCTTGCCAGCTCTCAGATGTCTGATAATACAAACCAGCTACCCACTCAAATGTTTCACCAGTAGGTGAGGCCCAACGAAGTTCGGCACTAGTTTGTTCATACGTTTCGAACAACGAAGTATCTAAACCGGCTAGCAAAAACTTACCTTCTGAGTTTAATAAGTCTGTTCCGAAACTATATTCAAAGTCTGAATAGCCAACAGTCGCTGTAATCGTGTGATCACCCATAAAATAATCAGCGGTTAGCACTACATTAGTATTTTCAACATACATGCCAGCGTCATCTTCAAATACTGTCCCTAATAAAGCAGGATCAGACCAAAACTCGTAATCTAGTTTATTGTCGTCCCCGTCAAGACCATTTTCACCGTATGTTTCACCAAGAGAACCGGAACGTTCCCAATCAGCAACTTCAACTTTACCGGTAAGTATTAAATTCTCACTCGCTTCAAATACTGCGCTAAGACGCATCAGGTCACTTTCTACTGCACCTAGCGTTTCGCCATTTCTGCGGTTGGTAAAATAACCGTCACCTTCGCCTTGATGTTTATATGCAACACGTAAACCAAGAGAGTCTGTAGGTGAACCACCCGCTACTACTGTAGTACCAATTTCACCGTACTCAACTTCATAATCAGCGGTCACTTCAGCAAAAGTTTCATCACCAGGATTTGTTTTCGCTGTTACAACACTAACAGAACCGGCCGTAGAGTTTAAACCAAACATAACCGCTTGTGGGCCACGTAATATTTCAACACGTTTGGTATCTAAAAATGGGGTTACATATTGACGAGAGCGTGGCATATATACGCCATCAATAAACATACCAACCGATTGTTCAAAGCTTCTATTTTCGCCAGAGCCCATACCACGCATGGTAACTTTAGTACCTGAAATACCTTCACCAACATTAAAGTTAGGAATGCCTTCAGACATGTTTTGCATATCAGTAATATTATTATCTTTTAAGAAATCACCACTAATTGCAGTAATTGACATTGGCGTTTCTTGCACACTTGTTGAACGTTTAGTAGCAGTTACTTCAATCACTTCTAATTTCGCGTCTGCACCTGCTTCAGTAGCTTCTTCAGCAACTGCCGCTGGCATATATGCACAGCTAATGCCGCATGCTAGGAATAAACCTTTTGTAACCTTATTCAATGATGGATTCATAGTTTTTATCTCTTTGGAATACTTATGTAAATTTATTTTATTATTTTTATAATTCACTACGTTTTAGTAGTTGGTCTCTTGGATGGAGAAACCGTTTTTCACTTCTTGGATAGAGAAGTAATTAAAAGTTAACTGGATAGGAAAACTCTTAAATCTGTATTTAAAATATGCAACCAAAGTGTAAATGTCAACACCTAATGAGTCTAATTCATTATCTTTTTCCAACAAATATACACAATTCAGAACAATTCCATTACAAAACAACAACTAATGAAAAACACCAAACTTATTAACTTTCATTAGAAAATTAACATCCAACTAACAATCAAGCAGTTACAATCAACAATACCGCAACAAAATAAGCAATAATGAGGTTGACTCACATTGACATTATTAAGTAAACGCACTATAAAAAGTAAATGACTTTTCGAAATGAGAGCAGAAGGGTAATATTTCACTTGTTCGGTTAACAATTGATGACATGTCTTTTTAACTTATGTACCCTAGGCTCTGTTGACCCTAGAAATAACAACAATAAGAGAATGTACTAATGCCACAAGCAGCTAAGAAAAAAAGAGTAAGACAAAAACCAGAAGAACGCTTAGCTGAGATAATTAAAATCTCGCATCAAATGTTTGTAGAAAAGGGTTATGAAGCGACTTCTATGGCTGAAGTAGCCAACGAGATTGGCATTGTTGAAGGTACAATTTATCGTTACTTCAAGACAAAAAAAGATGTGTTATTGGTGGTTTTAGAAAAGTGGTACGACAATGCCCTCGCCGACTATGAGCAAAACTTAGCTGGTATTACTGGTGTTAAAAACCGTATGCATTTTATGATCTGGCATCACTTAAAGGTATTGCAAGCCGATCCGGTTTTATGTGATCTGATTGTTCAGCATGTTCGTGCTAGCGATGACTACGAAACGACAAAAATTTTCCAACTCAACAAATCATACTCCAGCGCCGTTGATAGAATAATAAAAGAAGGCATCGCTGAAGGTATCTTTGTTGAAGATGCCCCTATAGCGCTTGTACGTGACATGGTTTATGGCGGTGTTGAATATCATTCATGGCGTTATGTATCAGGTCGAAGTAAACGCTTAGATGTTGATAAAATTGCCAACCAAATATCCCATTTTGTTTATAAAGCCTTGTTAATCGAAAATTCAGAGCCTGTTTCTAGCGATACCAGCAATGATTTAGTGTTGGCAAAATTAAACACTCTTGAGGCGAAGATAGATAAACTAAATTTGTAACAGATTTAGTAATTTACTCGTACTATGTGCAGATCTCACATTCATTTACAGTCCTTCCACTTGCCAAACTCGTTTAGCATTCCTAATACCACTTGCTGAACTTGTTTCAGCATCCCTAATCACCACTTGCTGAACTTGTTTCAGCATCTTTATTCAGCGCCTATAGACCCTGAAATAAATTCAGGGATTAGTGCAGTCATGACTTCAGGGGGTAGCACCTTGTGTTAACTTCAACTCTCTAAAGCTTGTCACCAAAAACAAAAAGGCGCAGCTAATGTTATTAACTACGCCTTTTGTACGTTAAGTCATATTCCAGGGTGTGAGAAACTTAAAAGCGAATAATTAAATTATTTCCAAGACTTTTTGTATACTCGAACTAGGTTTTCACCCATAATCTTACGAATGTCTTCGTTTGAATAGCCCATCTTCCATAGCTCATCAATTACTGGCGCTAAGTGCTTAGACATTTCAGCACAACCGGTTGAACCTCGCTTAAATGCATCAACCATGTAGCCGTTATCAGTGTACATATGAGAGTTTTCGATGGCAAAATCAGCAACTCGCGAAACGGTCATCATGTCATCTGTTCCAATACCCACGTGGTCAACACCTAATACTTTTACCGCACCGTCAACCATTTCAGCAAATTGCTTAGGCGTGATATCTTCTGGCCACACTCCATCCATCATCCACTCAGTAGCAGTGATAGAAACCATCCCCCCCATTTCTTTAACTGTTAATGCCTGCTCATCAGAAATTAGACGGTAACACGCTGCTAGACGGTGGAACAGGTCGCCTTTTTTATAACCTTTCTCCGCCATACGCTTTTCTGTTTCTGTAAGCGTTTCATGCGGCTCACAGCCGTACGTTGAAGCAAGTGGTGAGTGAGAATAAACTGCAGGTACACCTGGATGCTTCTCTTTCATGTAATCAGTAATGTCTTTGGTTGTTTGATAACCATGGTGCGACATATCTACTGTAATACCGTACTTAACCATTTCATCGATTACTTCTTTACCGTATTCTGTAAGTCCAGACTTATCACCCGCAAGCGCTGATAGTCCACCAACACCGGTTTGTTCAACTCCATTGTATACAAGTTGCATTACACGGATACCGTCATCTGCCAACTCTTTAACGCGGCTTGCGTCGCCCTCAAGCATCATGGTAGTTTGCGCGTTCCACATTACTGCGTATTCACCATTTTTCTGGGCAAGAACGAAATCTTCAGGCTTGTCAACAAAACGAATCTTTGCATTTGATTCTTGTACAGCTTCAGTCCATTTAGCAAGCTCAGCTTTGTATTTTGCCCAAGTAGGCGTTGCTGGAGATGTTAAAGTGATAGTTGCACCAGAAATGCCACGTGAGTGAGCTAAATCGATGTAATTAGTCACTTCTCGGTTATCTGCCCAGCCAGTACCAAATGGCGATGCGTAAAAATCAATTGCCATGTTATTTTGCAAGAATTGTTGTGCTTTTGGTGATGCCGTATTGTGCCAGTCTTTGGTTTCAATCGATGCTGAGGCTGTGCCAATAAACGATACTGTAACTGCAACAGCGACTAAAGATTTTAAAGTGTTACGTAATTTCATATCAAGCTCCTATAGCGTTTTCGCTAAGTGAATATATAACTTTTATGTAAGTGGTTTGTTTAACTTGAGGCTATTATGACGAATATAAATTGTGAGTTGTGTTGCCTAAGCAACAGATAGAAGTAAAAGACTGTAAAAGTTAATGGAAAGTTAAATCAATTTACTCGATTCAAGCAAATCAACATCTGCTAAATAGGATTTCAACTTTGAAAGATCATGAATATACAAGCCACATCGGAATGATTCAACAATACCTTTATCAGCAAATTCATTGATTATGCTACTAGTATTCGAGCGGTTTAAGCCGGCCAACGCCGCAATTTGCTGTTGGGTAATTTTTAACGTTAAAGACTCATTATCATTAATGCTGCCTTGCACTCTACAAATATCCAACAATGTATAGGCAACTTTCACCGATGATGGCGTTGCCAAACTCACTAAACACTTTTCAAACATGGTATCTGCGCGAACTGATTTTATAAAAAATAATAATTTAAACAACTCATCTGATTGATTCATCAGGTAATTCAGATGATAAATAGGTACTTTTAGATAATCAATATTTTGTAAAAACGTCCCTGCCATACCACTTGGAAATTTAAAGTTCATGATCGGTGCATAACACATCCAATCGCCAGGCCCGTATAATTTACTTAAACTAAACTTTTCTGTAAGCAAGGGAGCGGTCATCATTAAGCTACCCCGTAGCAATAAATAGATACCGTACTGTTCCTGATTATGTAAGTTAAACTCGCTACCGCTGATATGAGTTTTCTTAACCGCGCCCGATAAAAATTCAGATTTAAACTCTTCGCTTAACTCACACGGCCAGTTAATTTGGGTTTTATATTGTTCTATTTGTTGCAGGTTTAATGGCAAATGTGTTTCCTAGCTTGGTAAACAAAAATATTATAATCACTGTATTCTCTATTTTGGCGCAGCACAATAAGGAAGCCTTATCAAAATGATAAGGCTTTGCAACTATATAATAAGTGCTGCTCTAAAAAATTATTTAGTTTCATTGAGTGTTTCAGCTCTTAATGGTGATGTTTCAACTAAATTTTTCTTTTTCCAGGCCTCTTCAGAAATTGGTTCAAAACGCCCTTTGTCTTCAACAGGAAATCGAATTGGCTGACCTGCATAGACATCTTTTTGTACTTTAGAGTCTTTAACTACGATAGTGCCATTAACCAATACGTATGGGATCCCTGTTGATGGCAGGCCATTGCTACCAGATTTAAACGTTGCATGTTCAGTAACATTTTCGGCATCAATTAACACAATATCAGCCACCATGCCCTCTTGCATTCTGCCACGCTCTTGCATCGCTTTAAGCCCAGTGTCACCCATAAACTTCGCTGGCCAGTAGCTTAATTGACTTAAGGTGTGCATTAACGGTACACCTTCCTCTCGAGCAATTCTTAGCGTTACAGCATGCGTACCAGCCGCCCTTGGGTGGCCCGCGTAGTCCTCATAGGGATCATCCCAGTCAAGGAATTCGCCTTTACTATTCAAACCTGGCATACCATCACCAGCTACAATGAAGCCTTCAACTTTCGTCCATTCTGGTAACCACTTTTTACGTGGTGGGCTATAAGCAACTAACGTTCTACCAGGTTCATCTTTAACAAATTTTAAAAACTCTTCTTTGCTAACAAATTTATCTAATTGAGGATCATAAATGGTTTCTTCATATTTAAAGTTCATTAGCTCTTGCCAAATAGGTGGCTGAACAATGGCTGCACCATAATTTCCAGACCCCGCTATCCATGGATAATACGTTGCCCAAACATTATAACCTTGCTGACGCGCTTGGCTCAGCAACTCTTGGGTTTCCCACCAACCAAAATCATTATCGTGGTGAATTTCAAGTGGTGCATTTAACGCCATCGCATTAGCAATTATTTCTTTTGCGCCAATTGGCCCTTCAGTTGGCGGCGTTGCACTTGGATGAAAACGATGATGTACCGCAGTTACTCGTCCATATTGCCCTGCTAGTTTTTGCGTGGTGTACATTTCATAACTTACAATTGCTTTACCAGCATAACCAATAAGCGAGCCAACTCCCAAAGCACCTTGGCGTAATTCCTCATCAAGAATTGCATGTACCTGATTTATTTGCTCATAGCTGGATTTATCATTTGCCCAGCCCTCGTGGCCATCTTTGCCAGATTCGCTTCTATGCTTGCTTAACGTATATGGCATTGAAATATCAGGACCAGAAAGATCCATCTCAGAATCGTGAATGCGCATACGTGCATATTCTTGTCCGGCTACTGCGCCAAAGTTAGCTTGAGTGGTTCCCTCTCGCTTAGCATACCATTCGGGAATATTTAACACGCCAACTTCAAAGTCCATTTGAGTTGTAACGCCATCACGTAAATTAACTTTTATTCCCCAAGGATCTAAGCCATGTTGCTCGTAATCAATAAAACCAGCAGTAACGACGTGTCCGCTGGCATCAATAACTTCATCACCTGAAATGTCTCGTTCAGTAATCGCAATAATGCGACCATCTTTTATGCCTACGTTACGCACTCCATCAAAGTTAGTTTCAGGATCCATCACGCGGCCATTGTTAATTACCACATCATAGTTAATATTATCTGCATCTACAGTTGATACATCACTTTCGGTTTGGCTACAGGCTGTAATCGCGGCTAAAAAACCTAGCGTGACCAATGTGTTTTTCATTTATTTCCCTCACAATCAATACGTTATAGAGACAAAAGCATTTGTCGTCATTTTAAATATAGTTGATGAATAACGAAGTGGTACTTAAAATTATCACTTTAAAAGCATGTAATATTTTTCGCAGTTTAAAACCGAGAAATGGAAAACGGTGATATATCAAAGCGAGTCGATTTTTTAAAAATAGTATCAGCTACTAAACGTCCGCAGGCTGCAGATGTTGTCCACCCTTGCGCCCCTTGACCAGTATTAATGAATAAGCCGTCGACTTTTGTTTTTCCTAAAATAGCCATACCATCACAGCTCATAGGCCTAAAACCGGCCCAAGGATTTAATTGGTCGCGATCCATGTTTTGAGCAAAATCGGGAAAAACAGATTCAACCAAGCCAATTAAATTATCAATACGGTCTTGCGATATTTCAGGGTCAAAACCAGCAAACTCGGCTGTACCAGCAACTCTAAGTGTATTACCTAGCGGGTTAATACCCGCGTGTAAATTCATATCGGCAATGAGGTGTTTAGGTTTGTTATCCCAACCATTCATAGGTATAGATAGGGAATAGCCTTTTGCCGGTTTTACTGGCACTTTAATGCCTAACGGCGCGAATAAGCTTGAGGCTTTTGCCCCGGTTGCGACAACAACCTTATCAGCTTGCATGCTTTGTCTATTTTTATTCATTTCTACATTAAACAACGTTGCCTGTTTGGTGATACTTGATACTGGCGAATTAAATAAAAACCTAACACCACGTTGTTTTAATACGTTCGTCATTTGCTGACAAAAAATATGTGAATTACCCGCTTCATCGCCACTAAAAAGTAACGAACCAGATAATTTATCTTTAATGGGATTCAATGAAAGCTCGACATTAATTGTTGCTTGAGCATCAAGCATTTTAAAATCAGCATTCCCCATTTCTTTGAATATTTCAGATAAGTGTAAATGTTCATCCAGTGAACGCTGATCGCGGAAAATTTTTAACGTACCGTTTGACGAATGCCTATAATCAATTTTGGTATCTTGGCGAATTTGATCAAGTAGCTCTACTGAGTAATTAGCCAATTTACCCGTTTGTTTATTGGCGTTTAAATAGTCATCCATGTTGGCGTACTTTAAAAAACGCAATCCCCAAATAGTTAAATCTGGTATTGCTTTTAAACGAAATAACAAGGGAGAGTCTTTGCGGCCAAGGTATTTCAACATGACTTTTGCAATACCAGGAGCATTCCATGGATCGACAGCTGAAGGTGTAATACCACCACCGTTACCAAAACTACATTCCATAGCAGGCCCTGAAGCGGCATCAATAACGGTAACCTCAGCACCAAATTCATTTAAATAATAAGCAGTAGTGATACCTTGCACCCCTGCGCCAATAACTACTATGTGCATAAAATACTCTTGTATGGATTTTTACTTAACGATAAAGATGAATTCAAACAAAATTAAAAAGGCAGGAACGGCCTACCTTCTTAACTAGTTCTTTACATTATAGAGAACACTAAACTCTCTTACCCTGACTACCCCTCAAAGTTATAGGTGAATTGAACATTAACCGTACGACCAGGTTTAAATGTTGCAATGTTTGTGCCTAAGAATGGTTGGTAACTGCCTAAAGTAATTTCATCATTTAAGTTTTTACCGAGTATATTTACCGACCAAATATCATCGGCTGATTTAATACCAACACGTGCGTTCACTTTTTCAAAAGACTCTTGTAAACCCACTTCATCTAGTGATGACTCTGTATAGAACTCATCGCTAAACTGCACTGATGCGCCTGCAGTAAGTACTAAACTGTCAGTAATCGGCGCTTCAATATCAGCATAGACCTTGCCTGAATACTCTGGAGAAAACGGCATAGGTTGGTCAGTTTTATCTGAAGAATTACATTCACCGCCGGCATAAATAGCATCAAGGGTTTCACGTAGATTACAGCTACCATTCTTATAATCAGTATACTCTGCATCAAGATAAGCAAAAGAACCGCCTAGCATTAACCAATCATTAAGCATCCAGCGAGCTTCAATTTCAATACCTTGTGATAAGGACTCACCAGCGTTGGTAATTGTTGAAGCAGCCGTAATTGGGTCAAAGGTATTTACTTGCAAATTATCGTACTCAGTTCTAAATAGCGCAATATTTAAATCGGCATCACCATCAAGCAATGACATCTTTGAACCGAACTCAAAGCCTAATGCTTCTTCATCATCATACTCAAACTGTTCCGGAGTAATATTTACCGAAGCCGCAAAGCCACCACTTTTAGCACTTGTACCCGCTTTAGCATACATCATGATGTCATCATTCAAATCAAACTGATACATAACTTCTGGCATGAAATTTTCTGATGTTCTATCATCTTTAACTGGATTGGTTGCGGTGAATGCAACTCCGCCTCCAAGTGGCATATCAGTCCACACCACTTCACCATTACCGCTGTCGAAACCAAACTGATTGCTGACAGTGCGATTATGTTCTTTATCTTCGGTGATGTAGCGGGCACCAAAAATTAAACGAGAACTGTCGGTAATTTTCCATGTCGCATTTGCAAATACAGAGAAAGCGTCTGTTTCTTGTTCAAATGATGCTTCTACCCAGTCATATCCAGGAGGAATAATTGTAGGATCGCCTAAGTATATTGCGCTTAGTACCGGATACACTTCTGTTAAGTTAACGATGTTAGAATTTTGGTTTTCTAAATCTGATGACTGGAAATATGCGCCAACAATATAACTAAAGTCGTCATTTACTGGAGATGCTAAGCGTAACTCGAAAGAGTTCTGTTCATAGGCTTCATGTAAAATATTATCAATGCCACCAGTGTTCGGTGTAGGCGCCATGCCTAGCAATGCCGGAATGATATTATATGAATTACTATCAAGATCTAACGCATGAATAAAATCAAAGTCTGAGTAACCAATATTTGCAGTTAAGGTGTAATCATTAATATCGTAGGAAATTTCTACCGCTACATTCGTTGACTCTTGCTCTAAACCGGCAGATGAGCGTGTATCAGTCAATGTCGAGGTGTTACCAATAGCACTTGAGTCAAAAAGATCTAACATTGACGCATCATAATTTTCATCAAAACTAAATTCACCACGATCTATTACATAGCCTAAATCGTCTTTTATCGTGGTGAAGGTATTTTGCAGGTTACCATCAACCTCATATTGGGCATTTTCTATTTTAGCCGTGACGATAAAATCTTCGCTTGCATTCCAAACCCCAGAAAGGCGAACCAGTGTTTCATCTTTTTCACCAATAGTTGAACCGTCATAGGTATTTTCACCAAATCCATCTGATGTTTTTTGTTGTACAGCTAAACGTAAACCTAATGTATCGGTCACGCCACCACCAGCAGCAACGCTAACAACAGTATCTTCATACTCGGTTTCATGATCAACAGAAACACTCGCATTAAAATCATCGTCTGCAGTATTTTTCTTAGATACAACACTAATTGCACCAGCAGTTGAGTTCAAACCAAACAACACAGCTTGAGTACCGCGAAGTACCTCGACACGTTCAGTGTCTAGAAATGGCGCACGATATTGACGTGAACGAGGCATATAAATGCCATCGATAAACATACTTACCGATTGCTCTAATGAACGCTCAGTACCTGCTCCCATACCACGAATCGACACTTGCGTAGTACCTAAGGTTTCAGAAATCATTAAATTTGGAATAGACCCTGAAAGCTCGCCTAAATCTTCAATAGACTCGGCTTGTAATTGGTCACCAGAAATAGCCTGGATAGACATTGGAATATCATTAATCGATTGTGTACGTTTTGTTGAAGTAACGGTAATATGCTCTAACTTACCCTCATCAATTTGTGCAGTAGTTTCAGCTGCATTAGCCGAATAACTTAAAGCTACTGTGAATGACACAGCCCCTAAACAACGTGTAATTGCATTTAACTTAAGTTTCATTTCTCACCCTTGTGTATGGTTTAGTTATTATTATTTTTGTTTTTAATTGGACGTTCTAAAACTAAATCATTACTACACAATTCATAGTAGCATATTTAGCAGACACAACATTTTTAACTGCCACAATTGCAAAGTCATGAGCCAAACTCACAAACTTAACTAATAAAAATAAAGACACAAAGCAAAAAGAAATAGAAATAAGCACAAACTAATGAGTTAAACTTATTATCTTGATAATTGCGGAAAGTGGTTATCAATTAAATAGCTATTGGTTTAGCTTTTTATATTTATTTTCTTACTAATTTGGTAGGATTTGAATAATAAAAACATCCTTTATATATTTTGAATAGATAACTATTTACCAATGCTAAATAAAAACTTCACTACATATCATGGCAATATTATTTCTCTATTCGAGATATTAAAATCCTACAATGTTGATGTTAAACAACTCGCAAATGAATTGAATATAGATATTTCAAAACTGCGCAGTAAAAATATCCGCATGCAAGCGGAGCAATTTGATCAACTTATTTCCTTAGCACTAGAAAAAACTGACGATGCAATGTTTCCTATTAACTTTGCTAATTATGTACACCCTACCACCTATCACGCATTGGGTATGTCGCTGTTAAGTAGCAGCACTTTGCGATCCTTTTGGCTACGTCTTTCTCGTTTTTTTTCATTAATGACCACAATTAAAACTGTTGAACTGCATCTTGATGCAAAACCGGCGTTCATAGAATTTAAACCTTTAGTTGTTCATCCTTCGACAACATTACATTTTCACTCAGCGGTTACGGTTGCAGTGTTAATCAAAATGATCAGACAAATGTATCAGCCTAATTATTCACCAGTTAAAATTTCTTTAGTCGGTTCAGTTGCACTTGAGACTCTGGCACTTTATGAAAATCACTTTGGTTGTGAGGTAACTGTAGATGCACAAAGCACAATGATTTTTGTAGATAATAAAGAGTTGGACTTTAATTTACCTGCTGCCAATACAGATCTTACCCGCCAGTTAGATTTACTGGTGGTAAAGTATTTAGAAACCATAGAAAAAAACAGTTTAGCCACTAAAGTCGAAGAACTGCTGATCGCCTTATTACCTTCGGGGGAGTTCGATCGAGAAAAAATAGCACAAGAGCTGCACATGAGCCCGAGAACATTTCACGATAAGTTAAAAAAAGAACAGACCTCTTATCAACAAATTTTAGATGAGACTCGCCAGCAACTAGCCGATAAATACCTAAAGGAAATGGACATTCCATTTAGTGAATTAACTTACTTACTTGGATTTGCAGACTCCAGCAGTTTTTCTCGTGCTTTTAAGCGCTGGCATGGTGTGCCGCCTAGTCAGTATGAGGTTTAAAGAAGTAGTAACACTTACCTATCACCACTTGCTGAACTCGTTTCAGCATCTCAATGGTCTACTATAGATCCTGAAATAAATTCAGGAAATGAAAATGCTTTCCCAAAATTTATGGTAATGAATTAACAAAGTTGTGATGCTGATGAATACACAATGATGCTAAAAAGGCGAAATGGGCCAACTTTATAAACTTCCTGTTCAGTTGGCATTCCTTCATCCCTGAAGTAAAAAAGGCCCCCAAATCCAATAAGGGGGCCTTTCAATTACATAAGTATATCCAAATCGAAACAGCGAGTGCTGCTTGAGGTGAAAGCCTGGTTCCCACCAGTTATAAATAACTTTACTTGAAAACCTTACTTATGTAATTAGCAAAAATGGCAATATTCAGTTCTTTTTTTGCATATATTGCATAGACGCAAAAATTAACCGTGTTATCGGTGATTTACTTAACGGTACCTTGGTTAAACATATCGGTAATTTCAGCTTCTGGTAAACCTAACTCAAGCAAAATATCTTTACTGTTAGCACCTCTGTCGACAATGTCACCTTTGTCATTTGAAGGGGTTTGTTCAAACCTTGGCGCTGCTGAGGCTTGTAACATGCCATCTTTTTCAAAATAATAACCACGAGCTTCGTTATGGGCATGTTTTGCCGCATCTTCAGGTGATAACACTGGCGCATAACACGCATCTAAGCCATCGAACACCTGGTTCCAATGCTCTTGTGTATTGTTAGCTATTATTGCTGCCAATTTTGCTTTTTGTGAAGGCCAAAGTTTTGGTTTGTACTGCTCTTTAAAGTCTTCATCATCTTGCAACCCAAGTGCTTCAAGCATGATTTTATAAAACTTAACTTCAAGTGGGCCAAAGGTAATGGCTTTATCGTCACTGGTTTTATAGCTATCAAACCAGTGCGGGCCATCAAGTAGGCTTTGTCCGCGTGTATAGGTTGCAGACTTTGTTGCCACCATGGTTAAAATAAGGTTCATCATATTAGCAGAGCCATCGACAATATTGGCATCAACCACTTGCCCTACTCCGGTATTTTTAGCATTTAATACACCGGCTAGTAAGCCAATCACTAAATATGTGGCGCCGCCTCCAATGTCCCCAGCTAAAGTAGGAGGAGCAACCGGAGCATCGCCCGGACGCCCTGCATACCAAAGCGCACCAGATAAACCAATATAGTTTAGATCATGACCTGCAGCTTGGCTCATAGGACCGGTTTGTCCCCAGCCAGTCATGCGGCCATAAATTAAAGCAGGATTGGCTTTTAAACATACATCTGGCCCTAAGCCAAGACGCTCCATTACCCCAGGGCGCATGCCCTCAATTAATCCATCAGCTTTGGCAACAAGTTTTAAAACTAGTTCCTTGCCTTCGTTGGACTTTAAATCAACCGCGATTGAACGTTTGCCACGCTTTAAAATGTCAGTAGCGCCAAAATCAGTCGAAGCATCGGCTTTGCCCATTGCTCGTTCAACGACAATAACTTCTGCTCCCATATCCGATAACATCATACCGGCAAATGGACCAGGGCCAATGCCTTCAATTTCAATGAAAGTAAAGCCGGTTAATGGGCCAGATTTTTGATTATTGTTATTCATACCTACCTCTATAGATAAAAGCCCAGAACTAATCTGGGCTTTTAATTTTATATGTTTAGCTTATCGAATTGTTATAAATTCACAACTTTAATTTCTGCCTCAGCAGCCAAGTCACCATGCTTGAAAATATTAACAAGCTTTTCTTTTTCGCTTTCATATTTTTCAAAGTTGGCCTCTTTAACATGACCAAAACCACGTACTAAGTCTGGAAGCTCTGCAATTTCAACAGCTATTGAATAGTTATTGGCTTCAAGATTTGCTAAAACATTTTCAATCATGTCAAAGTAATCTTCAATTAGCTGACGTTCCATTTTACGCTCTGCTGTTTTACCAAAGATATCAAATGCAGTACCTCGTAACCCCTTAAATTTAGCTAGAATACCAAATGCTTTTAACATCCAGCCACCAAGGCGAATTTTCTTCGGTTTACCGGTTACTTTATCTTTAGGTGCTATCATCGGCGGAGCAAGGTTAAATTCTAACTTAAAGTCACCCTCAAATTGTGCATTTAACTTATCTAAAAAGTCAGAACTCGCGTACTGTCTTGCCACTTCATATTCATCTTTATAAGCCATTAATTTATAAGCGTATAAAGCAACAGCCTGTGTTAACGAGTTATCGGTGATATCGAGTGTTCGTTCGCTAGCACTTACTTTTTCTAGTAATGCTTTATAGCGAGCAGCATAATCGGCACTTTGATATTCGGTTAAATCTTTAACGCGAAGTTCAATTCGCTCAGCAAGAGATTTAATTTCTACATCATTATTTTCGCCACCTGCAATTAACCTTAATACCGCTGATTGGTCGTTAGCGAAAATTCTGCCCCACATAAATGCTTGTTGATTAAATTCAATAGCAACGCCATTTAATTCAATCGCTTTTAATATACTGTGTTCAGTTAAAGGGATTTTGCCATTTTGCCACGCATAGCCGACAACAAAGAAGTTAGCAGCAATAGAGTCGCCCATTAATTGTGTTGCCACTTTATTGGCTTCAATGAACTCTAAATTGTCACCTAAACTGCCTTCTAAGCGCTCTTTAACCGCGTCAATTGGATATTGCAAATCGCCATTACGGGTAAATTCACCGGTAATTGCTTGATGATTATTTACTACAGCAAAGGTTTTACCCTCTTTAACCATAGACAGGGATTCATTATCACTACCTGCCAACATGTCACAACCAAGCAATAAGTCACACTGCCCTGAAGTAATACGAACACCTTTTATGGCATCTGCATTATTACCAATTTTAACATGCGATTTAACCGGCCCACCTTTTTGAGCAAAGCCAAGTTGCTCAACAACTGAAACTCCTTTGCCATCAACATGAGCAGCCATACCAAGTATTTGGCCAACTGTGATTACTCCAGTGCCACCTACGCCAGTAATTAATACATTATAGGTTGTATCACCTTGCAACTCATATGGGGTCACATCTGGTACATGAGGTAAATCAGCAATACCTGAGGCGGCGCCTTTGCCCTTGCGAACTTTGCCGCCTAATACAGTCACAAAGCTTGGACAGAAGCCATCGTTACAACGATAATCTTTATTACAAGTAGACTGGTTTACCATACGTTTGCGACCAAACTCTGTAGATTTTGGCTCGACTGATAAACAGTTAGATTTTTGACCACAATCACCACAACCTTCACAAACTCGGTCATTGATAAACATACGTTTCGCTGGATCTGGGAACTTGCCGCGTTTACGACGACGACGTTTCTCCGAAGCACAGGTTTGGTCATAAATTAAGATGGTTACACCTGGAATTTCTCGTAATTCACATTGCACTAAATCAAGCTCATCTCGATGGTTAATCGTTGTGCCTTTAGGGAATGCACGATAGGTTTTATACTTTTCAGGTTCATCTGTCACTACCGCAATGCGCTCTATACCCTCTGCACGCATTTGGTCAGCAATACTATTAACTGAAATAGGACCATCAACCGGCTGGCCACCAGTCATAGCAACAGCATCGTTATATAATATTTTATAAGTGATGTTTACCTTGGCAGCAATAGCCGCACGAACAGCAACAGAGCCTGAATGATAATAAGTACCATCGCCTAAGTTTTGGAACATGTGTTTGGTTTTTACAAAGTTTGACAGACCAATCCAAGTACCACCTTCACCGCCCATGTGGGTATATAAATCTACGTCTCGATCCATCCAGTTCGCCATATAATGACAACCTACTCCACCAAAGCTACGACTTCCATCAGGCGTAACTGTCGACGTATTATGTGGACAACCTGAACAGAAGTAAGGCAAACGCGCCATATCTAATGAAGGTAACTGCCCTAATTTACAGCCGGAGTTTTGTAACTCAACTAAGTTGGTGGCAATTAAATCATTTGGATTGATATCTAATAAACGTTTCGCCAATACTTTGGTGATATCGTCTGTATTAATGTTGCCTGAGTTGCGTAGCAAAATATTACCACTTTGATCGTGACGGCCAAGAATTGTTGGACGCTCATTCTCAGGTAAATCATAACAAGCCTGTATAATACCTTTTTCTAATATTTCACGCTTATCTTCGATAACGATTACTTGTTCAAGACCTTGGGAAAATTCACGATAAGTTTGTAGGTCTACCGGATATGGCATCGATACTTTTAATACTTTTATGCCTAAGCTATTTAGCGCAGATTCATCTAAACCTAAATCTTTAAGCGATTGCATGGTATCGCGCCAAATTTTGCCCATAGCGACAATACCAACTTTCGGTTTGTCAGAGCAGAATGTCACCTTGTTTAAGTTATTAGCTCGTGCAAATGCTAATGCAGCAGGTAATTTATGTTCTTTAATGCGTTGTTCTTGAGCATATGGTGAATCGACTTTACGCGAATTAACCCCGCCTTCAGGAAAATCAAAATCAGGGTATTTAATTTCAAAACGATTTTCAGCAATGTTCACTCGAGCTGAGGTTTCAATGGTTTCAGGTAAAAGTTTATAACCAACCCAAGCACCACTAAATCGTGAAAGTGCCACACCCATTAATGCCAGATCTAATACTTCTTGAATATCAGCAGGGAATAAAACCGGCATTAATAAATCTTCAAACAATACCTCTGAATGATAATTATTAATGGTTGAAGCCATGTTTGGATCGTCACCGGCAAGAATTAACGCGCCGCCATGTGTTGAACTACCATGCCAGTTACCTTGACGAAGTCCATCTAGAGTCTGGTCAAGGCCGGGACCTTTTCCATACCACATAGAGAATACACCGTCATAATTTGCATCACCAAAGTAATCAATTTGTTGCGTTCCCCAAACAGAAGTCATCGCTAAGTTTTCGTTGATTCCTGGAATAAACTTAATATGATTGTCTGTTAGGCGTTTTTCTTCGCGCCATAACTGTACATCCATTGCTGTCATTGGTGAACCACGGTAACCTGAAATATATCCAGCAGTGTTTAAACCGTTCTTTTCATCTAACCAACGCTGCTCTAATAACGCCCGAACAAGCGCTTGTGAGCCTGTCATGTAGGCGTTGTCGTTATTGCGTTCGTATTTATCTTGTAATTTTATTTCTGAGATTGACATATGTAAGCTACCTAGCAATTAATGAAGTTCTAATTCAGCTTCAACTTCAACGCTAAGGTTCATCGGCAATGCAGCCATACCTACTGCGCTACGACATGCCATGCCACACTCTTTACCAAAAATTTCAATAATTGTTCGAGAGAAACCATCAATAACCGGTGTTTGACCAGTAAAGCCAGGAGCAGTATTTACCATGCCTAATACTTTTACCCATGACTTAATGCTAGATAGCTCGCCTAATTCACGTTTAAGTGTGCCAACCATAGCAAGAGCCGTTAACTTTGCCGCTTCTTGTGCTTGCTCTAAAGAAATAGTATCACCAACCTGCCCCATTAAATGAGTAGCAATAGTGCCATCAGGATTAAGAGCACCATGGCCAGAAACAATGACTCGCTTATCAATCACTTTTATCATTGAAAGTAACACTTCAAAGCCAGGAGGAAGTTGCAGCTCACCGGTAATGGTATAGCCAAGCTCTTGCATGCGTTGTTCTGGAGTTTTGTTGTCTGACATAATGTTCTCTCTTTTGCAGTAACAGCGAACGTGCTGTTAGTACTATATTTATTGTAGTTATAGTTTTGTATTTATAGGATGATTTAAAAGTAGCACGCAGCTTAGTAAAAAAATTGTCAGAATCGGCAAAGGCATTGCCAGAAGGTTTTAACTGCGGCTAAAACTGTTCTTATTAAGCAGAAGTGTTTATATTGATACAGTTTGCTGCAATTTTAATAGATCCTGAAACAAGTTCGGAAAGTCGAAATTTTTATATTCACAATACGCTTGATGAGGTCCCCGATGTCGCTTGAGCTCCTCGAGGATGACGGAGTATTTTTCTAATATAGTGTTACCGATTTTTCGGTACTCTGGTTTACTTAAACCGTAAAATATCGGAATTTATTGAATATATATCTTTTGCACCAGAAACTATCATTGCTCGCTCAATTTCAGTTTTGAGCATATTTATCACAAACTCTATCCCTGAGCTGCCAGCTGCTGATAAACCATAAACAAATGGTCTTGCTGTAGAACAAGCTGTCGCCCCCATGGCTAACGCTTTAACAACATCGGTACCACGACGAATACCACCGTCGAGGATAATTTCGGCTTTACCAGATATTGCATCAACAACTTCAGGTAACGCCGAAAACGTTGATGGAATTGCATCATAATTTCGTGCCCCCTGGTTTGACACAAACACGCCATCAGCGCCTATTTCAACGGCTTTTTTAGCATTGTCTGCTGACATAATGCCTTTTATTGCCATTGGTCCTTCCCAGTTATCACGGATCCATGCCAGAGTTTCCCATGTTACCGGGCAAACCAAATTATGAAACATCCAGTTTTGATCTTTCCCCTGGTCAAAAAAGTTCTGAAAATTGGCAAATTCAGGTTTGCTTTTCATATAGCCTAACACCCACTTAGGATGCGCTAGTAATGACAATATGCTTCTTAATGGAAATGTTGGCGGAATACCAAACCCGGTTCTGGCATCACGTTCTCGATTACCATGGACCGGATTGTCGATTGTCACAATAATCGCTTTATAGCCGCTGGCTTTAGCCCGCTCAAGCATATTTTTCATGATCGCTTTATCACGAGCAGGTTGGAGTTGAAAGAACTTCGGCGCATCAGTTGTCACTGCCGCATCTTCCATAGAGGTGGTAGCAAAATTCGACATCGAATAAATGCAACCAGTGTTAGCAGCAGCCTGAGCAGTGCCTTTTTCACCATCGGTATGCATTACCTTATGCGCGCCCCAAGGCGATAACAAAACAGGTGATGCAGATATTTGCCCTAAAATAGTGGTGGTTAAATCTGCAGATTCTAAGCCTGTGCCATAGTTAGGCATCAAGGTTACGTCATCAAAGGTACGAGTATTTTCAGCTAATGTTTTTTCATCATCGCCACCGCCATCAATGTATTCCCTAATGGCTAATGGTAATGCTTTATGAGCAGCACTTCGTACATCGTTTATATTTAAACAATGCTTTAACGCGTTAGGAACCTTTTGCTGAGAATTGCTCATTTATTTACACCTAGTTTATTATATTTATACTGAGTCTTACTTTACACATTTGTTTATAACAGCACTTATCTGTTTAGGAATTGCAATTGAAAACCTGCCAAAAAAGATAAATATACCAATTCTATTAAGTTTGTTTCCAGCTCAGAGCTATATCAGTGGTTCTCTAACAAATTAAATTTTGTTGATATAGTTGTTCTATATTAACGAAATTTTGTGCAGTTAGTGGGACACTGATATTCTCCCGAAGGGCGAGTTTTAAAGGTTTATATGCCGCGTTATTAATTTTAACAAGGGAACAACCATTCTCGGCTTTGTCTCCTGAGTCGCTCTACCTCCACCATCCTTGGTGTCGTCTGCAATCAATGCCTTGCCTATAAGCCTTTAAATTCTCGCTGAGTGGGAAAAAACTTATTAGACTTGGTATAACTTGCAAAAGTTAGCATTGAATTTGCTCAATCGGCCAATATTGATAAATAAGTCAAAACAAGCAAATAGCTTAATATCAGTTCAAATCCTCTTTGCTTACAACAGTATAGTGCTAATATGAGAAGAGTATTTAGCGACGGAGTTGATTGATGACCATTGAAGATTATAAAAAAGATGATGAGCACGGAAATTCTTGTCAAATAAATGACCATGATTCAATTTTAAATTATCCATTTCCAATACCTGAGCAATATCAAAAACAATTAATTTGTGACGATATTTATTGGTTTAGAGTACCTCTGCCGTTCAAGCTTGATCACATTAACTTGTACTTGATTAAAGATGGCAATGGCTGGTGCCTAGTTGATACCGGCATGGGTACAAACTATTCAAAACAGTTTTGGCAAACTTTGTTCCAAAGTGCACTTGAAGATAAGCCGGTTAATAAAATAATAATCACTCATAATCATCCCGATCACGTTGGGCTGGCAAGTTGGTTACAACAAAAGTATGACTGCCCGGTGCTAATCACTCAGCGTGAATATGACATGATGGCCTATCTATTTAGTATTAGTGGCAGTACGCCGCCCAAATATTACCTCGATTTTTTACTGCGCGCGGGTATGTCGCCTGAGTTTACCGAAAAAGCAGAACAAGAACGTGATGATGGTTTTGACAAGGCAGTAGAAGGTTTACCGCGCAAATGTCAGTTTATTCGCCATGGTGATGTCATTGATGTTGGCAAGCACCAATTTGAGATTATTGTTGGCAGCGGCCACTCACCTGCTCATGCAAGTTTATATTCTAAACAGCTGAATTTATTATTCTCTGGTGATCAAGTAATACCAGAAATACCATCTATGGTGACCTTGTATCCGAAAAATCCTAAATTTAAAGATCATCGCCAGCAAAACCCACTAGGACGCTGGCTTAATGCGTTAAATGGTTTAAAGCAATTGCCCAGCGATACCTTAGTTTTACCATCACATTCAAAACCATTTATTGGGTTGCATAAACGCATCGACGAAATTATAGAAAATCACTGTAAGTTATTAAATAAACTCATCGATTGTTTAGGTGATGAAAAAACCGTAAGTCAGGCAATAAAACCTATCTATAAGCGCGAAGTTAAAGGCAACATTTATGTGATGTTCGTCAGCGAATTACTCGCTCACATTCAATTTTTGGAACAACTCGGTATTGTCAAACGTGAAGAAAACGACACTGTCGATTTGTTTAAAACCGTTAAGCAAGTTGATTTGTGTAAAGAGATTGGCCGTTTTTTAACAACGCCTTGTTGTTAGAAGCTGACGAGTGCCGTAATGATGAGTTTCCAATACTATTAGCTTGCTTTAATTCAAATAAAACAAGCTAATAACCTTGCATATTATTTATTAGTTTTATCGCTTATATCAGGCTGTTTAAACATTATCACCTCGGGTAATTCACCTTGATATTTTTCAACCTCAACTAAACAACTGTGCGCACTACATCCCTGCGCTAACGTCGACGTGCCTTTATCTTTGGTCAACACATTTGGGTTACCATGAGCTTCAAGCCTTTTACCATCAACCGTTTGTGGGTCGTACCACGCGCCTGTTGGTAGCTCGATAACGCCATCACGTATATCATTTGATATTTCAATACCCACTAAACATGCACCTCGGTCATTAAACAATCGAATAATATCACCATTTTTAATGCTCCGTTTACTCGCCTCATTAGCGTTCATTCTTGCGCGTTCACGATTTTTTATTTTGTGTTCACGGCTTGTTCTTGCGTGATCAAATTGACTGTGCAAACGAGTTTTCGGTTGATTAGATACAAGATGTAACGGGTATTTTTCCGCGCGTTCGCTTCCTAACCATTCAACATGTTGATACCATTTGGCATGACCATGGCAATCATCATAATTAAAACTGGCAATTTTTTCTGAAAACAATTCAATTTTGCCTGATGGGGTCCTGAGTTTATATTTATTAGGATCTCGTCGAAACCTCTCAAGGGTGAATTCAATATCATCGAGTTGATCGCCCACATAAAACTGTTCACCTTGCCAAAAATCATTAAATTCAGGAAGTTTTACATCGATTTTCGCGGCGTTTGTACGGGTAGTATTATACAGTTGCTCAACCCACTGCATTTCAGTTTTACCACCGGTAAACTCATCTTCAAAGTCCAAGCGCTGTGCTAAGCCTGAAAAAATATCAAAATCTGAACGCGACTGCTGATAAGGCTTTACGGCTTGACGCATAGGCGAAATAAACGCATCGTAACTGCTGCCGCCGAGATCATTGCGCTCTAACATTGTGGTACATGGAAATACGATATCTGCATGTCTGGCAGTTGCCGTCCAAAATGCTTCATTAACAATAATGGTATCGGGTTTTGACCAAGCTTTAGCTAGTTCATCAAGATCTTGGTGGTGGTGAAAAGGATTACCGCCAGCCCAATATATCAATTTAATATCAGGGTAAGTTAAGTCCATGCCATTATATTGGTACTTGCCTCCCGGGTTATTCAGCATATCGGTATGGCGAGCGACGGGTATGAATTTTTTATCACCTAGCGCCGGGCGTTCTCCTATTTCCATGCCAAATGCGCCCATTTTATAGGTTGGTACTTTACGACCACCAAAGCCCATATTATGAATACAACCATAGCCATAGCCAACACCCGCGCCCACCTTACCAATATGGCCAAGCATGGCCGCAAGAGTAGTAAACATCCAATAGGTTTGCTCACCAAATTCTTGCCGCTGTAATGACCAACTGATGCTTAACACGCTTGGCGCATTACCAAGTTCTATAGCTAAATCAATAATGTCTTGTTCACTAATATCACAAATGTTTGCCGCCCAGGCAGCATCTTTAGGCAGGCCATCACTGTCACCAAGTAAATACGGTAAGAACTGTTCAAAACCAACCGTATACTTAGCGAGAAACTCAGTATCATGTAAATTGTTAATAGCTAAGGTATGCGCTAAGCCAAGCATTAATGCGACATCAGTATTAGGGCGTAATGCCATCCACTTTGCATCAATTTCTTCAATAACATCATCTCGGATGGGGCTAACATTTACCACATTAACATCTGCATTTTTCAGTTGTTTCAACTGTTCTACCGCACTATGTGCGCCTATGCCACCGGCATTAACTTGTGAGTTTTTTATCGCTGCGCCACCAAAAAGTACAAAGTTTTTCGAATGCTTAACGATTTCCTCTGGACTTGGTGCTTCGCGCACCAATAATAGAAATGGAATACCAGAGATGTGATTCATGATCACTTCAGCTGCTGCTGAAGAATACGTATTCAATGAATCTACGTAACCTCCGCACTTTGCTAAAAAACGATGAATTTGACTTTGTGCATGATGAAACCGCCCTGCACTAGCCCAGCCATAAGAGCTGCCATAAATTGCGTCATTAGAGTAATTTGTTTTTGTTTGGTCTATGGCTTTTGCCGCTAAATCTAACGCAATCTCCCAACTAACAGGCACAAACTTTTCTTTACCTCGACCAGTGCCGTCACTGCTAATACCATGCTTTAAATATCCTTCGCGAACCATAGGTTGTGGTATTCGTGCGTCGTTATCTAATGCATCATTTAGTGATTGACCTATTGGCGTAGGCTCTTTATCAACACTATAATTTTTGACAGAAAGGATATGTTCACCATCGGATTCAACCAAATAATTTCCCCAATGCGAACATGTGGGGGTTAGAGTTGATTTATTTTTCATGGTGTAATCCTAGTATTAGTCTTATGTAATTAACATACTAGGAGGTTACGTTTAAGATCTGGTTATCTTTAAGTGATAAATAGTTGAATACCAATAATTTATAGATTGCTACTAGTAATCTGGCATTAACGCATTTACATTTTCTAGCGCATCGAGGTATTGAGTTAATAATCGAGTTACAACACCACGGCACGACTCTATTTCGTTTATCTGACCAATAACCTGGCCACAAATATTTATCGCAACGTTTTGGCAATTTCCACTGCCTGCATAAGTTTCCGTTCGGCGCATTGCATCTGCAGTTACTAAACCATGCAACGGCATTGGCAGTGGATCAAGGTTTTCTTTGTTATCCCAAAAATCAGTCCATTCATTCCTTAATACACGCGCCCCCTTACCAGTCCAGGATGTGGTTCGTACAGTATCATTTACCGTGGCGTTTAATAGTGTATTTTTCTGGGCGGGTTGAGCATGCGCTTCTTCAACAGTTAGCCACAATGAACCCGTCCAAACACCAGCAGCTCCCATACTCATTGCAGCAAGCATTTGCCTACCATTACCAATACCACCTGCGGCTAACACTGGCATAGGGTGAACCGCATCAATAATTTCAGGCCATAACACCACAGAGCCAACTTCTGGAGTATGCCCTCCTCCTTCACCACCTTGGGCTACGACAAAATCTAACCCTGCATTTTTATGTTGTACTGCCTGCTTCTTCTTGCCACATAGTGCTCCAATCATTCTGCCAGATTCTTTTACCATGTTGATGACATGTTCCGGCGGCGTACCAAGTGCATTGACTATCGCTTTACAGTTTGGCCGAGTTAATGCTTCTTTAATACAAGGCATTACAGTTTGCATGGTCCAACCAAGTATTTTTGGACGCCCATCTTCAGGCCACTCTGGCACACCATGATCACGCATTAATTTTTCAGCGGCATCTAAATGAGCTTGAGGCACCATTTTCCATAGCTTATCTTCCAGCTCTTGCTCACTTAAATCAGGTTCATCCCGGCCAACATAATTTTGTGGAATAACTACATCTACAGCGTACGGCTTGCCATCAATATGCGATTCAATCCAGTCTAGCTCTTCTTTTAGTTGCTCAGCATTCATAAAACCAGCCCCTAACACACCTAAACCACCGGCTTTACTAACCGCAACCACAACATCACGACAATGACTAAAAGCAAAAATGGGAAATTCTATACCAAGGCCTTCACAAATTTTTGTATACATAACTGTTTCCTACTAATTGATTATGGCTTTATCATAATTATTTCAATTGGTATTAAAATGATTAAACAAGTATCATCCATGACAATTCGAGCAAAAATATTTGATAAAATTGATGGAAAAGCAACAAACAGCGATAGCCAGTTATGTTCAAGTTATTGCCAAAGCACTTGAACATAAAGGGGTCGATAGCAAAAAATTATTTTTTATCGCCGATATTCCATTACTGAACGCGAACAACCCAAAAGATAGAATCGCGTATCAAAAAATCTCTCATTTGTTCCGATTAGCAGTTAGCGCGACAAAGGATCCGTACTTTGGCTTATATGCGTCTAAGTTTATGTTACCTAGTCATATTCATGCATTAGGTGCGTCATTATTAGCCAGTAAAAATTTGCTAGAATTTCTCAGGCACTTTCAAACGTTTAATCGTTTTATTGCCAACACGGCAAATTTTTCAGTGAAAGAAGTTGAGCATCAGGTTATTTTTAGATGCCAGTTATTAGCACCGATATGTGATGAAACACAAGATACATTTTGGTCTTTTATCTTACGTTTTATGCGCCACCTTAATGTCGAAACGCTTAACCCAATAAAAGTAGAATTGCATCGAACGATACCAATGACATCACTATCATCTCAACCTTATGAGAAATTTTTTGCTTGTCCGGTAACTTTTAATCATAGCGATATCGTTTATTATTTTGATAAAACAGAACTAATTAAGCCGCTATCAACAGCCAGTGAAACTTTAGTAAAACTTAATGATCAAGTAATGATTAATTATTTGCAGGAACAACAAACATTACCCATTGAAGAATTGGTAAAACAAAAACTTATTCAAGGATTAGTGCAAAACTGCTTTAGTAAAGATTTTATCGCGAAATCTCTAAATATGAGCCCGCGTACATTACAGTCTAGATTGAATAAAAATGATACGAGCTTTCAGTTAATACTTGATCAGACTCGTTTTGAACTTGCAAAAAAATATATCGCTGAGGGAATGGACTTAACCAACATAGCTGTTCAACTAGGCTTTAGTGAAGCAAGTAGTTTTAGCCGTACTTTTAAGCGTTGGAGCGGTGTTTCACCGCAACACTTTAAAACACGTACTAAAAGTGAATAACAAAGCTACCTGCTAAAATAAGAGAACTTTTATAGAATCTATTTTATTTCAATAGACTCTAATACTTTATTGTGGCCAATAACGAACAATAAAATTACCGAGCGTCACCGGTTGATCATCACCTACTACGGTCCAGGTAAAATCATAATGTACGGCAATACCTTCTTTACGCTGTTCGATTTTATCGACGTTAAATTTAAGCACAATTGAATCACCAGCTTTTACCGGTTTTAAAATACGAAATCTGTCCGTCCCCAAAAACAGTGCTTTCATATTATGCAGTTCAACATGGTCAAAATAAACTGAATGCAACAATGACATGGTATACATTCCTGGCGCAACAACTGCACCGAACGGCGAAGTTTTACAGCGTTCTTCATCAAAATGAAACCAGTCCATTTGGTTCACGCTACGACAAAAATCCTGGATCATAGTAGCAGTTACATGCAATGGTTTTGAGGTAAATAATTCTTTGCCTTGATAAGGCGTAAATGAGTTAATACCGTTTAATTGAATTTTTTCTGACATATTATTTTCTTAAATTAAGATTCGTTTACGATAATAGCTGATTTACTTTTTACTAACTTATACACACCAACGGTGATTAAAGGAATAAAGAAGACAACAATAAAGCTCATAAACAAAAAGGAATAACCCGCAAGTATTAGAGCAACAATACCCATACTAGATAAAATTAAACTTAAAACAACCATAAAGCCAGCACTGGCAGAATGTTGCATTGGCGTCATAGGTTTACCTTTAGATTTTTGCATATAACTATCTAAACGCTCGACAAAACCTTGCATCATACCTACGCCTGTTTGAGTAATTAGCACAAATAAAATAACCACATAGACATCAATTAACCAAGCTGAATCCAATGTTTCCAACAGCCAGTATACTGGCACATCAGCGCCGCTAGTAATAATCTCAGGATAATGTGAAACAAATGCGTAATGTAATGCTAGTAATGGTAATACCCCCACTACAGCAGCGCTCATTGCAGCAATTAAAGATTCTTTACCGGTTTTAATTTGTCGTGCACCAAATAATAGCAATGGAAAAAATGAAATATTGACTAATGCATATTGAAAAGCAACACCAACCGGCGCAACTGAAGCTGAATCTTTGACAAAATTAGCAGCGGTTACCTCACCTAAATTAAAGAATATATGACCAACAATAATAACTAACACAACCAATAAACTCACCGAGGCTAATGCCATACTCTTTTCAATGAACTCACGCCCTTTATAGGTAAAGAAAATAACCACGGCAAGTAAAAGCACTTGCCCGACATTAATATTCAAATCAAAATGTTTGCCAATGACCGTTCCCGCGGCCGTTGAAGAAATCGCAATAACAATGACCATAGAAGTTAATATCACAATTTCATAAAGCCACCAGCCTTTACCTAAAATTATCTTACTGAACTCACGATAGTCATAGGCATTATTCTGCCTGGCTAGCTCAAAACACAAATACATGACCACTCCAACAACACTGGCAATGGTAGCAATTGCAATTAAACCACCTATAGGGCCATTAATTGTTACGTATTGAATAAGCTCTATACCTGAGCCCATAGAGCCACCAAAAAATACTGATAACCAAACCGCAGCGGGAATAAGCATGACTCTTACAAAAAAGGAATTTGACACTACAACCTCGTTTTAACTTCTTTATTGTTCATTGTATAAGCTGATTTTACTTTTGTAATTATTTTTGAATCAGCTCCCAAAACACCAACTGAGCCTAACTCACTAACAAAACTTAATCAACAAAAACCTAACTAATTGAGTTTAACCAGAATATCAAAGCAAACCCACTAACAAAACAAAACATACACTTAACAAACCTGTTACTTTAATTACTTGCATAATTTACAAAACAAGATACTATTGAGTTAAGCTCACTAATGCATTTTTACAGCAAAGGATCAAAGAGTTCAGCAAATTATGACTACCAAAACTTATATTGGCGATACTATTATCAAACAGTTACGTCTAACGATAGAAGATATTGCCGTAGGTGCAAGCGCCTTAGGCGATACTAATCCAATTCACTTCAACCATGATGAAGCAATTAAAGCAGGTTATTCGGGAATAATCGCAAGTGGCGCTCATACATCAGGGTTGTGTGGTGGTGCCCTTACGCAAAAATTTCAACATTCAGGTCCATTTATGGGGTTAGATTGCAGCTACCGTTTTCATAAGGCCGTATTACCTAATGAACAGTTAACAATCACTTGGACAACAACCCTTATCGAACATAAAACTAAATTAAAAGGTCATTTAGCATATTTAGAAGGTCAAATGACTGATAGTTCTGACAAATTATTAATTTCAGCAACAATGAAAGTATTATTGTTAGATTAAAAAGTTTCAAAATTAATACGTAAACATCATTTCATTTACCAAAACAAGATCATAGCTTTATGTTTAACTTTTCTTTTTTCCCCCAATGGCAACAGCGCTACAACATTACAATATTGTGTACGATTGCGTTATTTATTTGCTTTATCGACAGGGTCAATATTTCGGTCGCTATACTGCCAATGCAAACGGAATTTGGCTGGAGTGATACGGTTAAAGGCATGGTATTAGCCTCATTTTTTATTGGCTATATGCTAATGCAAATTGTTGGGGGAGTACTCGCCAGTAAATTTGGTGGCAAAATAGTTCTTGGTAGCGCAGTGATCTTTTGGTCGATATTCACTATGTTAACGCCGATTCTGGCAATGGCATCATTACCTATGCTAATTCTTGGACGTATACTGCTTGGATTAGGTGAAGGAGCAAGCGTACCATCGGCTTACTCTTTATTTAAGCATTGGGTACCAAAAGCAGAGCAGGCACGAACAATTAGTATCTTTTCCAGTGGTGCTCCATTAGGAACTATCATTGGGTTAATAGCCTCAGGTTGGATAATTAATCATTATGACTGGGCAATGGTGTTTTATATATTTGGTTCATTAGGGTTTATCTGGGTTGTATTTTGGCTATTATTCGCCTATTCAAAACCCAAAGACAATCCTAAAATAAGCAAAGAAGAAGTGAAATTAATTTACGCGGAGAAAGAAGAAATTAAACAACACGAGCCTGTGCCGTGGAAACAGTTCTTCAACAAAGCCCCTGTTTGGGCATTATTTTATACCGCATTTACCACACAATGGACGTTATATTTATTTCTTGCCTGGTTGCCAAGTTATTTTGCTGATGTGCACGGTTTTAGTATTACCCAAGCAGGTCTTTCGTCAGCTGCACCTTGGTTGACCATGATAATTATGATGAATGTGGCCGGGGTTGTCTCTGACAAACTTATTAAGTCAGGAAAATCTGCAGGGTTTACTCGCAAACTTGTTCAAAGTTTGGGGTTACTCGGTTCGGCACTATTTTTGTTTTTAGTTTTATTCGTCAGTGAACCAATAATGGCAGTATTATACACTTGTGGTGCGTTAGGTGCATTATCATTTTGTTATTCTGGATATACCGTTAACCCTATGGATATAGCACCTAAACACTCAGAATCATTGTTTGGTGTGGTTAATACCGCAGCGACCTTACCGGGCATATTAGCGGTAGCAATTACTGGCTGGTTAGTCGACATTACAAGTAGCTACCATTCTGCTTTTATCCTTGCTGCAGGACTTAGTATTAGCGGTGCTTTGATATTTATCATCTACGGAACGGGTAAAAAAATAATCGATTAACCTAAGTTTAAAAACCAAATGCCGGTAATAAAACCCGGCATTTAATTCAGTATCACACCCAGTTAGATTAAAGCGTTATACGAAACCTTACACTTGCGACAAACGCACTGTCATCTTCGGCGTTGGTGTGTGGATCAATAATGTACTGAAAGTTTGGTGTTATTTGTACTGTTTCAGCCAACTGAAAACGGTAAAATGTTTCAATCGTTGTGGTATATTCATTAGTGGCAAAGCCTACATCGTATAACGGCTCTATTATTTTACCGTGATTTATCGCCAAACCAAATAAGTCAGAGCGGTCTTCAAAGTACTTAATAAAGCCAACATTTACCTCTTGTTCATACAACTGTACATCATTTGCTGAATCTGCATCAGAGAAGCCTAGCTGGCTAAATATCATCCACTCCATGTTCCAAGTCCAGTTAAAGCCAAACACCACACCGTAAGAGTCAGAGTCTTCGCCTTTTACTTTACGCTCATCGACTTGCCACAACGTTACATGAAAGTTTTTAAAATACCTCTCGTCTCGCGTTGGCGACCAGCCAAATTCAGCGTATTTATATAATTCATCAGCACCTTCTTCAAAAAACTCTAAGTCATCAGTCGAAACGCCATTGGCATCATTAACACCACCTAAGGCATAATAAGAGTCATTTAGCCAACCTCCAATACCTACCCCCCAGCTCCAGTCTGGCGCGGCTATAGTCATATTGATTAGGTTATCCAGATTCGAAAATCCTGTCCAAGGCGACGCATAACCTAAAACATTATGATAATCATTTGGATCATAACGGCCAATGACCATACCTCCATTACCATCGAATAATGTTTGTGTCCATTTGACATCACCAATGATGTCTTTACTGTCATTAAATAACATAGCGGTTTGGCTTAAATAACCAAACTCACCACCGAGTGAAGCTGGTGCTGTATCACCATAGTCATGCCTATGATCAAGACTAAATACAAAAGCCCCCGGATTTTTTCCGCCTCGATCTACAAGTTCCCATTTACCAGTAAATCTTAATATGCCTGAGCCAGCGGTATTTGTATTAGTATCTGGTTCAATGGTTTCTTGCATCATGCTGGTATAAGCGATACCAAATTGAAAGCCAGTATCTTTATACAGTTGAGACTTCCATGCGCGCAGGTCTTCTGTTGCCTGATCTAAAATAGGCATGCGAATAAGTGGATATTTGTCTTTATTATCTTCTTCTAGCTGATGCCCCGACTCGCCCGGCGCACCAAAGCCTTCATCTGCGTCATAAGGCTTTTCTTTAGTAGATTCTTCTTTTGCTAACGAATATGGAGAAGCAAGTAAGGCTATTGCTACAGCACCTACTTGAAACAATTTTGAGATGTTTTTCATGAATTTCCCTTAGACAATTTCTTTTCATGGTTATACATCACCTATTAAATGGTGATTTTACAATCATTTATCTATAAGAATAGAAAAAAGTTGAGATTATTCAAATAAATACCCCAAAAAAGCAACCTTAATTTTATAAAAATTAAGGTTGCTGACATTGGCTAAATTTTACCCATTAAGTAACTTTTAATTTTGCTCTGAATTCTCGAGGCGTTTGGCCACTATGAGCCTTAAATGAGCGAGTAAAATTGCTATTCTCAGAGAAGCAAAGTTTTTCTGCCACTTCAACCAGCTTGAGATCTAAGTTTGATAAATACTCTTTTGCTAACGTCATCCGGGCATTTTCAGAAATATCGCGATAATTTAAACCAAACTGTTTTATTTTTTGGCTTAAACTGCGGGTACTCATGCCTAACTCTCTGGCAATTGCTTCTTTAGAAAACACGCCTTTTTTCATTAGTTCTAATATATTAGAATAAATGCGCGTGGGTAATTCAAAGTATTCAAAGCGCTGTTCGTATTCATCTACTAATTGTTGATTCAAAGCATAAATTTGCGGATCGAAGCCTACCTGTTCGATATCTAATTGGCCTGTAGTTAAATAAAAGCCGCTATCATCACAGTCAAACTCAACTTCGGTATCAAACACACGGTTTATTTCTTCAACGTACTTTTGTTCTGGTTTAGGGATACTTAAGCAAACCTTATGAAAAATAAATTCATTACTGACACTAAATTTCAAGTGTGCATACATATTACATACCCAGGCGAGCTGCATTTTAGACTCACTAAGTTTATGATGACGAGATCTCGCACCAACAAACCAACCATCATCCGACTCTTTTAAATACACTTCAGCGCCAGTGCTAATCATTGAGTAATGCTTGATAAGTAATTCAATATTCTCTCGAACTGTTTTGCAGGAATAACATAAAGGTCCTAGCGCATTAAAAGTCACTGGACGGTAGTTATTAACAATATTTAATACTAAGAAAGGCTTCTTTTCGTTATTTAACAACAACGCTAAAATAGGAAGAAACGAGCTGCCTTTTACTCGGCCACATTGAGCGAGTAAATCTTGGCTATCAATAATCTCCATGTATTGTCGTAAAGAATCGACACTCTCGCCAGCATCCTCCAGCGTTTGAATAAGCATGTGCAACAATGAACGGATCACTGAATGTTGATAGTCGAGTATTTCCACCTTGCCTTCCTTATAAGAGTCAGCATAAAATATTGAATCTGCTAATATTTAATTATTATTCAAAAACAATTAATTGAAAAGATATATTATATGAAACTTGAAGTTGCTGGCCATACAAAACGTTATCTTTTTATTTTAGAAGCATTTAAAAAGATTTATTCTGAACAAATAAATTTGAATGATGACATATCATCATTATTAAATAGTTATATTCATGCGGACGATTTAAGTGTTAGCGGCCGAAAATATATAAAAAATATTATTCAAAAATGGGGCGAAACAAACCTGCAATTTCCCATTCAATTAAATTTTGCCAAACCTATCAATCCAGCCTTATTCGGTATTTTTGGTTTAGCGGTAAGTTCTGCAACAACTTTACGTTGTTTTTTTGAATTTTGGGCTGAGTTTTCTCGTATTTTATTTATTTTTAACACCGCATCATTTGAAGAAACGGATGAATATGGCGTGTTAACCTTTCTCCCTGATAAAGACGTAATTGAAGATAATATTCATTATCAAACTATTCAAGGCGGCATTTCGGCAAGCTTGTCAAATTTACGCACTGTTGCCCATAAAGATTTTAGTCCTGACAAAATTATAGTGCCGGAAGGAATTGAACAAAGAACTCAGGAAAAGCTTGCCAAGCTTGCTGGTTGTGTTGTTGAAACAACCACTGAGAATAAAGGTCAAATACTGATCAACAAACAGCGCTTAACGATGCTTTTACCTGCTGGTGATAGTCATTGTAATTTGGCTTATTATCAATTGGCTTCAAAACGACTCATTGAAATAACTCCAGACAATATGGTATTAAAAGTTAGATCTTGGTTTATAGATACAGTATTAAGTAACAACATTGACAATGGTGATATCAGTAAAGATTTAGGTTTGAGTCTAGACTTTATTAATATGAAGTTAAATGAACAGAACACCGATCTAAACACCATTAAAAATAAAGTATTACCAGTATTAGCAAGGCACTTATTACAACAACCAGGAATGCAAATTAAGCAGATAGCTTTTAAACTTGGTTATACCAGCTCAAGTTCATTTAATAAGGCTTACAATCGTTGGACAGGCAACTCACCGGCTGATTATCGAAAGTCATATTTAGAGCGGATTAATAATTTAAAGTTTTAACACTACAAATCAATGCTCATCCATGAGGACTTGCATTGATTAATCCCTGGATCAAAAAACCGCTAAATTTAGCGTTTTTTATTTTTAGCTGTGATGCTTTATTTAAACCAGTTTGCCATAACGTTTTCGACCACAGGCGATACATTAAAGCTGATCATCCATTCAGGACCAAAGGCATCTGGCTTTTCAACATAATAGTTAATTTCCATACCAAGTTTCCAAGGTCTTGTACCAAACATAACAGTTTTACCAAATGAGAAGTTTAGCGGAATGGTCCACTCCTCGGCTTTATGATCATAGCTAATGGTCGGTGAACTACCGTAGTTCCAACCACCACCAGGCAGTTTTACATAAAAGAATTGTGACGAAGTTATACTGATATCAATATCGCCGGCCACATCCCATTGGTGGTTTGGAAACATACCTATAATACCGTCTTTAGATATTTGTCCCCATAAAAACTCTGGTCCCAAGGTTGTCGCTTCGCCGCCACCTACTTTTTCATCGCCAGTAGGTAATGAAGTAAATATCCCTACCGCCATTAACTCTCCAGGGTTATCTTTCGGTGGTGCAAATGCATAAGCAACATCCATAGAGATATCCCCTAAACCCGACTCTTCTTGCCATGGCGTAGAGATATGCATTGGAACTGCTGGTCGCCAAATAATTTTAGTGCCATCATCACGTGGAAAAGGTAATGAGGGTTGAAACAGTATCATTTGTCCATCTTGGTCGTCAGCGCCTGGAATATCTCCTTCATAGGTGCGATGTTGAAATTTAAAATTTAACGAAGCATAGGCTGTATTAGGGTTTGCTAACTCTTTTGCGGCTTTATCTGCAGCATTTTCTTCGGCTGATAGCGCTGAAAATGACATTGAAGCAAGTAAAGCTAGTGCAAGCTTAGGCAAACTTATGCACAGAAAAAGTTGAGACATATAATTTTCTCCTGGAACGACAATTCTTATTAGTAATTTTTATACCAACTGAAATAAATATGTTATCTACTTTTGGCTGAGGGAAAATGAATAAATACAAGGCATAAAATTAAATATCTAGTTGTTCTACATATTAATTTTATAACACAGTAGTTATTTATTTTAACCAGCCAAAATGATTAGATATTCATTTCATTTGGTATTATTACTTTATGTATAGCAGAGAAATGTAAAATGGGTAGTTCGAAGATGTGTTTTTTAAAGTATTTAATAAATAAATCAATAAGATATTGATTGTATAACTTAAGTGCTCCCTATTTTCATAACGCGCGAATAAATTCACGCCAACCAAGTTAACTCCAACCTGGTTGGTTCGATTTTAATCAGGCGTTATCCCCTACGAAACCCTGTAAATTATATCTAGTACGATTTAGGTAAACCTAAAACGTGTTCCCCTAAATAGTTTAACGTCATTTGTTGTGTTACTGGCGCTAACCTAAATAGCTGACATTCTCTAAACCAACGCTCAACGTGATATTCGCGGGCGAAACCACAACCACCTAAGGTTTGCATAGCATGGTGAGTAGCTTCTAATGCAGATTCTGCGGCAAGCCATTTCGCCATATTTGCAACATCGCCTACTTCTTTATCTGACTTACCTTCATCATATAACGTAGCAGCTTTTAACACTTGTCCCCAGGCAGCTTCAACTTTGGCATATGCAGCTGCTAATGGATGCTGTACCGCTTGATGAGCACCTATTGGTTGGCCAAATACATTACGCTCTTTGGCATACTCAATCGCGTGTTCAAGAGCTAGTTTTGCCGTACCACAGGCGCCAGAGGCAATTAAAATACGCTCAGGGTTTAAGGTGCCTAATAGCTGGTAAAAACCTTTGCCTTCTTCACCAAGCAAACAATCTTTTGAGACACGTACATTATCAAAGAATACTTGGAACGATTTATAATAATGATAACCGTGCTTATCAATTGGTGTGTAGCTAATACCATCGCATGGCAGGTCTACTAAGAATAAAGAAATACCGGCAGCTTTATTTTTCACATCTTCTTTCTTGGTTGTACGAGCAACAATAAGAACAGCATCGGTATTGTCAATATTGGTAATAAACCATTTACCGCCGCTTATGATGTAATCATCACCATCTTTTTTGGCAAATGTTTCAATGTTTAATGAGTTGGTACCTGCATTTGGCTCAGATAAAGCGAATGCACAGGTTTTCGCGCCAGCGGCAAATGCTGGTAAGTATTTTTCTTTTTGCCTGTCATTAGCATGATGGGCAACAGATAAGTTACCTAGCAAACCAAATAAATACCCCAATGCAGGGCCACCGCCACCACCGCCACGACATAACGCCTCCATAGCTAATGCAACATCGGTTAATCCAGCATCGGCACCGCCCCACTTTTCAGCAAGTGGCAAACCAAAAAAACCTAGTGAACCAATTTCTTCCATAAATTCTTGTGGATATTGTTTATTTTCATCCATTTCGCGCCAGTATTCTGGGTCATATTTTTTAGCAAGATCAGCGGCCATATCGGCGATCATTTGCTGTTCCATGGTTAAATCAAAATTCATAATATTTATCTCTTATATTTTTGTATTAGCTTTAACCTAAAAGGCGTTCAAACCAGTGATGGCACGGCCAATCATTAGCTTTTGAATTTCGTTAGTTCCTTCTGTTACTCGGAACACCTTTGCTGCACGCGCCATATATTCAACCGGGAATTCGCGAGTAACACCATTACCACCGTGAATCTTTGTGGCTTCATCAACAATTTCACAAGCCAAATCAGTACAGAACCATTTCGCCATAGCCGCATCAATATCTGAGCGTTTCTTTTGATCAATTGAGCTTAATGCTTTAAACGCCATAAGTTTACCCGCTTCTATTTGGGTAGCCATGGTTGCTAATTTTTCTTGAACAATTTGTTTTGCCGCAATAGGCTTACCAAATTGCACACGATCTAATGCGTACTGTACGGCTTCATCAAAAGCAGCTTGCGCAATACCCATTGCCATTAAGCCAACAATTGGACGAGACGATTGCAACAGTGTTAATAACATTTTCAGGCCTTGGCCTGGCGTTGCCACCATATTTTCTTTTGGCACACGGCAATTATCAAAGAATACTTGTGCCGTTGATTGACTGTTTAGAGCAGTTTTATCAATGTTAGTAGTTTCATAACCGTGCTCTTCACGATCAACTAAAAATACTGCAAGTCCGGTTTCTTCACCTTCAGTAACGTTAACCAATACATACATAAAGTCGGAGTAATCACCACTTGATATCCACATTTTTTCGCCGTTGATAATAAAGTGCTCATCACCATCTGGTTTAGCACGACAAGTAGCAGAAGAGATATCTGAGCCTGTACCAGGTTCAGAGATAGCAACCGAAGCAATCAATTCACAATTAATGAAGCCTTCAAGGTACTTACTACGAAGTGGCTCAGGTGTACCTGAAACCATTTTACCCGAGGCAAAATAAATTAATGTGGTTATCGCAATGTCTGGAGATACTTTGGCTAATTCATGCATCATTAAACCAAGCGTTACAGCGTCCATATCAAAGCCGCCAAGCTCTTCTGGTAAGAAACCATTCACTACGCCAAATGGAGCAAGCTTTGCTTGAATTTCTTTAGCTAATGGTGTTGGAATATATTTGTCGCGATATTCATCGGCGATAGGTTTAATTTCTGCTTGTAAGAATTTTTTAAAACTATCTACGGCGATAGTTTGCATCTCGTCTAATGAAAAATCCATAAGTGCCTCTATTTAGGGTCTGATTATTCTTTAACTGTTTATCAGGTTTATATCTATGCCTTTGATAATACCCCTTTAAAAACGAATAGGCTTATCATAACGAGCATAGCAATTGCGATGCTCTGTTTATACCGCTCGGTATTAGATAAGCCTTATATTGTAATCGGCTAAACTATAGCTCTATAAAGTATTTTTATGAAACTCGCCATCTTTCATAATCACTTGTATAGTTTCAATTTCATTAGTTTCAGCATCCCACCAACCATCGTCAGCGCCTACTAAAGAAATGTCATTTAAAGGGTTGCCATCAATCAATAATAAGTCGGCTAAAGCACCTTCTTCAATAACGCCAAGTTTGCCATAAGGATTACGCTTGCCAGACTGCGCGACAAATTCAGCAGAAACCGATGTTGCACGCTTTAACGTGTTAAAGTTGCCGAATAGTTCGGCGCCCCAATAAAGTTCATATCGACGTTGCTTAATATGACTTGACGGAGGGCCAAACGCATCTACAGCAAATGGAACTTTCGGTTGATATTTTTTAATTAACGGAATTAAATCGGCCATGTCTTTTTGCGCATTAACAATTTTATCAATGTTCACTTGTTGCAGGCCTGGCAATTCAGTTAAACGAGGCGATGTAGCATTAAATTGAGGAGCTAAAAATGCCCCCTTCTCAACCAACTTTTTCATGCCTCGTTCTTTGATCATTAAACCATGATCTACGCCCATCACTCCAGAATCTAGCGCACGCGAAATGGCTGCGTCGGTAAGTAAATGAGCGGTTACATAGGTACCCCAATCTTTGGCAGCATTTACCGCGGCCAATTGTTCTTCTGGTTGAAACTGTAATGAATCAAGCGGGTCAAAATCAGAGCCAGCCCCACCGCTTGCCATGATTTTTATTTGCGTAGCACCTTGGCGTAAGTTTTCGCGAACCGCGCGATAAATTTCAGCTTTACCATCAACCACTTTACCCATTTTTAATCGATGCCCTGCATCTACATGGCCTGTGCTCGCATGCGGCTCTGCCGGCGTTCGAAAATCACCATGGCCTGATGTTTGCGAGATAAACGCGCCTGATGGGTAAATTCTAGGGCCTGGAACGAGACCTTGATCTATAAGTTTTTTCAACGCAAAGGTATGGCCACCAACATCTCGAACTGTAGTAAAACCGTCATCAATAAACGTCTTCGCCGTTAACGTTGAACGAATGGCGTTTTCTTCCGGGCTGACATAGCCATGAATTTTACTTAAGGCTGTTGTGATTGCCAAATGCGCATGTACATCAATCATTCCTGGCATCAAGGTTTTATCTGTACCATCAATGATGACAGTACCGTTTTCAATGTCGAATTTGACTTTACTGATTTTTTTAATTTTATCATCAACCACTAACACATGATGCTTGTTTTTTAGTTGTTCATTTTTGCCATCGAATATGTTCACATTTTCAAATAACACTGCAGAGGCATGGCTATTAATCGATGTTATTAGCAGTAATATTGCAACGCTGGATTTAATTATTAAATTTTTCATTATTATTCTTCTTATTTTAGCTGAAGGTATTAAAAAAGCCCTGGCAAAAAAATCACCAAGGCTTTGATATTATTTTGAAGCAAGATTTGCTACAGAATTAATCGTAATCGAATGCGATTGTTTCAGGCTTGTCCCATAAATCGATTTCATCTTGCACTGAAATTGATAATGGACGACGCGCAAGAATTGCACCTTCGTTAGTAGGTACTACGTATTCCCATAACGCTGCCGACATTTCTGAACCTTCAACACGACGGCGACGATTGTTACGCTCGCTCGGGTTGATACTATCAACCAGTGCTTCAACTTTTTGCTCAGTAATATCCAGTACTTTGGCAAGTTTAGTTGTTGCTTCTTTGATAAACATTGCACGAGCATCACTCACTGATTGGCTACGAACACCAGATTCAAGTAAAGGACATTCGCTTGAAGCTTTATCTGTACCAAACCAAGCAATTGCAGCCCCTAAACGAGCTGGAAGTGCATTAATCGCTTCGTTTTTCTCTTCTTCTGTGAACAGGGTGAACCAACCATCTGAGTTTAAACGATGGAAGTAACACTCTTTACCAAATGCAGTCATCATTGAAGCAATATCTGCATGGTTACCATCTTTAAACGTCGCCATTAAGCGCCATACAGCAAGTTCAGCTAAGTAGGTTGTTAAAATATAATCACCGTAGCTTTGTGGTGGATTATCTAACATGTCCATGTTGTGAACATCTACTGCTTTACGACCAAATTCAATTTGAAAATCAGGTAAGTTATTTTCTTCTTCTAAATAACGGAAGATTGCACGGGTATGTCCCCATGTATCTTGTGACATAGCACCAAGTGCGGTTGCATCTTGTAAGTTGCGGCTATTCATCAAGCTTCTTGTGTACCAGTGACCTAGTACCCACTCCGTATCGGCGATACAAAGTAATTCTGCCATTAAGTTATTATCTATTTTCATTTCTTTCACCTTTCTATCTGCTCTGCTGTTAGCTCTATGCATGCCTCTGCAGAGCCTATATAAATTGTTTATTAGTTAATGCAACGGCCTTATTCAGGCATTTTGTGTTGCCATTTCATCCAACCGAATGTTTGCTTACAACCGTTACACTTAAATAGAATTTCTGACACTGTGCCACCAAAAGGACTGGCAACTTGAGTGTCGGTAGACTTACACCATGGACACTCAACAGTTTGATCGTATTCATCTTTGAATACTTTCTGCTCTCTATCAGTTTTAGGGTTATGTTTATTCGTCATTATGCAAAACCGATTGGTGTATCTTCTTTACCAATAATGCCCAAGATGTGATCTTGGCGAACACAGCATAACTCTACCCATGGCTTCTCTGAGTAAGTCATGTACGCTTGTGCTCTGGCTAAATCTTCGTTCAGCGCGTAAATACAACCTAAATGGCTTAATTCTTTGTCTATTTTTTCGCGACCAAATACTTCGTAAACTTTGGCATCCGCTTTATGATCAAGCTTGCTCATATTTTATATCTTCTCTCTTTTAGCCATTGCTGACTGTAATTCATTTAAATAACGTAACCGTGACGGGCTGCTCTTTCGCGAGCTTCCTCGGTGATGTGTGTACGGTCCCATTGATGGCCCCATTCAACTTTCACTTTCACTTTTTCAACGCCGTCTAAAGCGCCAACACGTTTTCTAATATCAGCCATCATTAGCTCTAATGCTGGACAGCCTATACAAGGTAAAACCAATCCAACATAAATGCCGCTATCAACCGTTGCCTCTACACGTTTGACCATCCCCATATCGAGGATATTCACGCCCATGTGAGGATCAATGACTTCTTTTAACGTGACATTAATTTGTTGTAATTGCTCGTTTACCAAAATAATTTACTCCACTCATTAGTATTTGCATCGTTTAACGTGGCGCATCTGATATCAATAAGTTGTAATTGTTGATTTACCAAAATGATGCGCCCCATTCTTCACGTTGTAGACGTTCATAAATAGCTGGACGCATGCGGCCACCTTTTTTCATGTTGCCAACAACATCAGACCATTCACATTTTTCCCAAATCCAATCGCCAGTTTCACGATCCCAAGTCATTGGGTATGGAAGATCTAATACGTATTTACCTTCATCTTCATCAAAATGTGCAGGTACTTCACAGCCAATTCGCTTAGCTAAGTTACATGCAGACTGTAACCATTTATCACGCATTTCATCGTTTGACCATTTACGCACACCGTAAATCAATTGATCCATTTTACCTTTCATGGCATCAGGTCGGCCGTACCAGAACACACCGTGTGGGAATACCCAATCAACAGCTTCTTGTACCATTGCACGTGTTTCTTCGTTGTAGTTCCAGTAGAACTCCATCCAGTAAGAGCCGTGACGCATGTGGAATGCTTCTTCAAAATTTACTTTTTTCAAGGCACGACGGTATGGGGCAAAAGAACAGTGTAATTCGATGTCCCATGTAGTGTAACGACCCGCTCTGTCTAAGAATGCTTGCGCTACAACAAAGTAGATGTAGTTTTTAATTTCGAACTCAAGTACCGGCATTGACCAGAACTTCTCAGGTGGACGCTCAAATGCTTCTTTGTGCATATCTACACCGAAACGCTCCCACAACATACCTTGCTGATGTGCATGGCCAACTTCATCTTGAATAGAGCCAGAAATTGCCATTTTCGCGCCTAAGTCAGGTGCATTTACATAACCGGTTTGTGCCCAGGTTAGTACGGTAACTTCGCCTGCTGCAGCTATCTCTAGGGTATTTTCTAATACTTTACGGTAACGAGGGGTTAACTCATCAACGTTTTCAATTAACTCACCTGACTTGATTCGGTCAAGTAACGCTTGTTCAGCAGGATCATCGGCAACCATTTCTGGTTTTGCCATTGGTCGAATAACTGTTGATTCCATCTGTTGCTCCAATTTATAAGGATATTTATTATCTTGGTTTTCGTTTAATTACTTCTAATCAAACTTCATGGCTTTAAAATTAGCAGCCATTTGTCCTTATTTCGAACACTTTTACGTTTGCTCACAATTCGGCTAACGACTTAAGATTTAGTTATTAACCTTTGTTTTTATTAGATATTATTATTTTAAAAATTTATTTTTAGGAATAAGCAAGCATTTTACACTTGTCATTTTGAGCGTAAGAGGTTTCATGATTGATAATGAAACCCTATATTTTTTGTGGATTTGTCTTATTTTTATTAATAAGCCTAATTTAAGTTTAGCCTTTTGCTGAAGAAATACACCATATCTAGAGTTCTCTGCATGCATTTTTCACCTAAACCTTTACAAATCTATTGCCATAATTTACACGAAGTAATGAATGCCGTGATCACATGGATGTGAAGGAACGGTCCTTGACGATTTGCATTGATTAGTCCCTGAATCAAAAAAAGCCTGAATATTAGCGTATATTCAGGCTTTAGTCGTAGAGCATACAAGTAGCAGGAATTAAGCGAACAAATATATTCCAGCTAAGATAAGTGCGGCAAACAGCACTGTTTCAGCAGTTATCAACACAACAGGCTTCCAACCAACTGATGCTATTTGTTTTAAAGACGTTTTAACGCCTATCGCAGCAATAGATACCACTAAACACCAGCTAGATAGGGTTTTAATGACACTGGCAAGCTCTGCAGGAATTAATCCAACATTGTTCAGCAGCGCCAACACAAAGAAACCAATCAAGAATGTTGGGATAAAAGTAGATACGCCGCCCTCCATTTTGGCATCCCGCTCTTTAAAAGCAAAAAAGATGATCATCACAATTGGCAGTAACAAAGCTACCCGCAACAGCTTAATGTAAGTAGCAATATCACCAGCTTCTGGCGAAATAGAGTAACCCGCACCAACTACTTGTGCGACATCATGAATAGAACCACCAATAAATACCCCGGCTAAATCATCAGGTAAGCCCAGATACGAGACTATTAATGGATAAACCACCATGGCAATGGTACTTAATGTGGTAACGCCAATAACCGTTAAGGCAAAGAATTTCTCTTCATATTCTTTTTTCGGCAACACCGTTGATATTGCCGCCGCAGCTGAAACACCACACACTGCAACTGAGCCAGCAGATAACACGCCAAACACTTTAGATAGCCCTAACATTCGAGCAAAAAGCACACCAAAAGCGATCATAATGGCCATAGAAACCATGACTATCATTGGTGGAGTAATGCCTAAAGAAACGATATCAGAAAAAGCAATACGTACGCCTAACAAGGCAACGGCAAAACGAAGTACAGCACGGGATGAGAAATTTATACCGGCTTGATGTTTTGGTGACTCATATAAAAAATGCAAAGCCAAACCAAGTAATAAGGCGAATAGCATTACCGGTGCATCATAACGTGTGGCTAAAGCACCGGAAGCAATCGCTATTATGACACTTATTGCAACGCCAGAATAATGAGTTTTACATGTAATTAAAAAATTGCGTAGCATGCCTGTTGGCTGCGCCTGAGTTTCGGCTGTCATTGTTTTTCCCTTGAAATACAGTCTAGTTATACCAAGTTGATAACATTGATATTAGACATTCTATTTATCATTATGCGTTAAACAGTACTTAATTTCTTGTGGTTTTGTATTATCGATAACTGCAAAACTGTTTCTTAAAACAATAAAGGGGTCAGTGATATTTAACATTATAAAAATGCTTAAATATCACTGACCCCTTTAAAAACTTAAGTTTCTAGCTAAGTAAGTCGCGAGCAATGATCACTTTTTGAATTTCACTGGTACCTTCATAAATTGAAGTAATGCGTACATCACGAGCCATACGTTCAAGTGGATATTCTTTAATGTAGCCTGCGCCGCCCATCATTTGCAAAGCGTCATAACAAGCTTTATTAGCTTTGTCTGCAGCAAACAGCTTTGCCATAGAAGCAGCGGTGCCAAACGCCCCACCCTGCTCTTTAATATGCGCGGCTTGCATCAATAATAACCTTGCTGCTTCCAATTCGGTGTAGCGCTCAGCTAACATCCATTGTAAACCTTGAAAGTTGCTTATTGGCTGATCAAACTGCTTACGCTCTTTGGTGTATTCTTTAGCATAATCTAGCGCAGCTAAACCAATACCTAAAGCAAGTGAACCAATACCAATACGGCCACCAGCTAATTCACCAACAGCAACACCGAAACCTTTGTTTTCAGTGCCCATTAATGCACTTGCTGGGACACGGCAGTTTTCAAAATGTACTTCATTGGTAGGAGAAGCTTTCTGCCCCATTTTGTCTTCGTTTTTGCTGATGTTAATACCAGGGGTATTGGCTTCAACAATAAAACAAGAAATGCCACGACCTTTTTTCGCATCAGGGTCAGTTACCGCCCAAACCACGAACACACCAGCAAAGTTGCCGCTGGTAATAAATATTTTACTACCATTTAATATGTATTCATCACCGTCTTTAACTGCGGTTGTTTTCATTGCTGCAGGATCTGAACCTGCACCTGATTCAGTCAAACAAAAGCCGCCGGCCAAGTATTCACCAGAACAAATTCGTGGTAAGTACGTTTGCTTTTGCTGTTCATTTCCAACGGCTTGAATAACTTCCGCGACCATGTTGGTTACAGACGTTGTCACTGCGGTAGAGGCACAAGCTTTAGCAATTTCGGTTACAGCTAATGAAAAAGCGACAACTCCGGCTTCAACTCCGCCGTATTCGGCTTTAATATTTAAGCCCATAAAACCTAGTTCACACAATTGTGCCAGATTGTTTTTGAAAATCTCTTGATCGCCTGTTTCATCAAGCTTGGCCGCCACTGGCGCTAATTCAGATTCAGCGAACTTCTTCGCCATATCCTGAATCATCATTTGTTCTTCAGTTAATGAAAGGTTCATAAGTATCCCACATTTAATTTATTGTTGGTAAAGAGTCATAGTTTAGCTTTATTACCTATGCTAATAGACCCTTTACCTGTTTTTGACGATTTATATAGATATATAAATTGTAAGGTATTTTTTACAAAAAAAAAGGTCATTACCGGCAAAGTAATGACCTAAAACTATTCATAGTTATGTTTTTGCACAAAATTTAGCATCTACAAAATAATACGCGCCCGTAAACCGAATATCACTTGATCTTCTTCATTACTGATCGCTCCATTGCGCACGTACTGTACGTCTGGGATTAACTGTAAATAATCAGTCACCGGTATTTTGTAGTAAACCTGACCAATGTATTGATCTTGATCAGTGCCAAAGGCTTCTTTATTTACCTTACCCCAGTTTGCTGCAACACCTAAAGTGTCACCTTCTTTCAGCAAGCCATAATAGCCGGTACCAATCGATAAAGATTGCTCCAGCATTGGCGCGCTACCTTCTGCTACACCACCACGAATAAATGGCATCCATTTACCCATAATGAAACTTGCTGAAAAGTTAACACCTTCACTATCATCACCCGAGGCGTTGTTATCATGACGTGTACCGCCATCTTGATGCCAATAAGTAACGTGCACATTATCTAGGTAGATACGGCTTTTGCCGGCACCGGTATAACCTAGTTCAATCGATTTATGATGCTTTTCATCGTTTAGAAACTTATCAACATTATCGCTCATCTCGTCCATATCAGACATACCTGACGCGTCCGCAATACCACCAAGAACGTATACATTTTCGGTGATCATATGCGCTGCAGCCATACCAAATGCGGCATCATCTGGCAGAGCCATTGTGCCGCTACCGGTTGAGAACACTAAGTTAGAAAAATCGGTCCAGGGAGATGCTTGAGCATAGGCATCAAGGTAATCGGTAATATCCATAAAACCAGCCCAAACTACGGTATTACCGTCATTAAAGTTTTGACGCCAGTAAAGGTTAGTTACACGAGCACCTTGATCATTAAATGCTGCGCCTGACAAGCTCGCCATACCGATATTATTAATACCGTACATCTTTGGCGCTTCGTCGGTGTAAGCGTGGCGATGTTCAATTTTAAAGTTTAATGAACCGTTTTCTGTGGCAGCCCATGAGCCCATAAGACGAAAAACTCCCGATGCGGCTGAATCATCAGTACCTTCCATAGTATCACCTGAGGTGGTTCCAAAGGCTATATAATCGGCAGATAAGCTTAAACCGTAATCTTCTTCAAGCCGTTCTTTTACCGATATGCGTGGCGCATGTTTGTTATCTTCAATAACATGCTCAGTAGAGTCAGGAGAACCAACCTTTTGGCCATCTTTTGCAAACGCTAACGGGCTAATTGCTAATGATATTGCTAGTGCGACAGCACTTTTCATTTTTATTGACATAATAAATTACCTAATAATCCGAACATAATATTGTTTGAACGGCTAAATGAAGAAATATTTTTCAACATAATAAATAGGGTTGTTCTAATTTCATTGTCATTTCGAGCAATAAAATACTCTGAAAACAACTTGTTACATGAGCATTACAGCTTGCTGGTATTGTTAGTCAGATCTGATAAAACCAGTTAACGTTAATTAACATTTTCGGTTGGCCAGTTTGCTTAAAATAACCAGTTAAATTTGCCTAATTAAAGTACTATCGACAGCTATTTATTAAATTAGCCGATTTGCAATAGTACTGAGTAAATCCATGGTTGTTGAGGTTGTTGTGATTTTAAAGAATTTGAAGTTTTATACATTGTCATTGTTAATGCTTAGTGTGGCGATAACTCCGTTTTCATCTTTTGCAGTTAAAGCTCCGCTTAATCTTGAGGTTAATTCTAAAAAAACTATTGCAATAAAAACCAGTGCCAATAAAACTAAAAAATCCAGAGATACAGACAATTTGTACGTGGTGATTTTAACTGAACCTTCTGTTGCTACCTTTAATGCAAGCAACAGCGCCGCGCAATTAATGGCAAATAAATCGACTAATAACAAACTCAATATTCACAGTAAAGCCATTCAAGATTATCGCAATAAGCTTATTGTACAGCAACAAAATGTAATTACTCAGCTTAATCAAAAACAAAGTAAGCAAGTAACAGCAGAGCATTCTTTTCAATTAGCGATAAACGGTTTTACCGCCCGTTTAACAAAAACAGATCTAGACGCACTGAAGTCATTTTCAAAAGTAAAAGCTGTGCAAAAAATAAAGCCACACAAGCTATCGACCAATGCTGGTCCACAGCACATTAATGCGCCACAAGTTTGGCAAGGGCAAACCGGGCATGGCGCATATAAAGGTGAAGGTGTTATTGTGGGTATTATCGATACAGGTGTTTCAGCTAATCACCCTTCTTTTGCCGCAGTAGGTGCTGATAACTATCAACATATAAACCCATTAGGTGAGGGAAAATACCTAGGAGATTGTGCTCTTGAAGAATATCAGCACTACTGCAATGACAAACTTATTGGCATTTGGAGTCACCCTGAAATTACAAACTATGCGACCTTTTCTGGTGATGACCCTATTGGCCTGGACGTGCAAGGTCATGGTAGCCACGTTGCCAGTACAGCCGCTGGTAACGTTCTTAAAAATGTGCCTGTGTATAATGTTATCGGTGATAAAAGTGAACAAAGCTTTAGTCAAATAAGCGGAGTAGCGCCACATGCGAATATTGTTTCCTATCAGGTGTGTGATCTAGATGGTTGCTGGCCAGACATCGCTGTTTTAGCGGTAGAGCATGCCATAGCCAATGGCGTTCAAGTGATCAACTATTCCATTGGTGGAGAAGCAATCAGCCCTTGGTACAGCCTAGATGCTTTGGCTATGTTAAGTGCCAGAGATGCAGGAATACATGTTGCCACATCGGCAGGTAATATGGGGCCAGAAGAAAAAACCCTTATTAGTCCGGGCAATGCACCATGGCTAACATCAGTCGCGGCAGTGAGTCATGGCAGAGCTTATTCGCAAAAATCATTGACCATTGATGACTCTAACATCGGTTTTGAAACTATTTACGGTTATGCCGCAACAAGTGGCGTAACTGCAACGATAATCGATGGTGATGAATTTAATAATGGTGACTGTTTACGTCCATTTGATGAAAACTCGTTAACCGGTAAAATTGTTATTTGTCGACGTGGCGCCATACCTAGAGTTGAAAAAGGCAGTAATGCGTTAGCTGGTAACGCTGCTGGTATGGTATTAGTTAATAAAGTTGCGGAAGGCGAACAATTAAATAGCGATTTTCATGTATTACCGACTATTCACATTGGTTACCTATCAGGACAATCTTTAATTAACTTTGTTGAAGCCAATATTGATACCATAGTGAGAATATCAGATAGCGAACAAATCCATGATAAAAGTCAAAGCAATATCATTGCTGATTTTAGCTCTCGTGGTCCAGAGCCTATTTTTAACGAATATCTAGTACCTCACGTTTCCGCGCCTGGTGTTGCCATTTATGCGGCAAATGCAGAAAAGCAGCCGTTTTATAGTAATGCTGAACAACCGCCTTACGCCTTTTTAGATGGGACTTCAATGGCAAGCCCGCACGTAGCTGGTGCGTTGGCATTAATATCAGGGTTAAAACCACATTGGTCTCCTAGTGAAGCACAGTCTGCATTGATGCTTACCGCTAATAATGCCGTTTATAAAGCAGACTCAACGCCTGCCGGCTTTTTTGATAGAGGTACCGGTAACATTCTCATTGATCGTGCTGTCAATTCTGCATTGGTGATGAATGAAACCAGCGAAAATTTTTATAACGCTGACCCAAGCTTGCAAGGTAATATCCAATCCCTTAATTTACCTGCACTTGTGGGCAATAAATGTATGATCGAATGCGTTTGGTCACGTACATTTAAAGCGACTACTGCGGCAAACTTTCAGGTAATTATCACCAATCAAAGCACTGGCGTTGAGGTTAGTGCCTCAATTAATGAATTTTCTTTAAATGCCAATGAAGAAATTAGTATCGAATTTCGTGGAAAAATTAATAGTGACTATACTGGCGAATATGTAAGTGCCGATATCATTATTGATAACAGCGAAAACTTAGCACAGGCGACACTGCCGTTAATTGCGACATTTCAAAAAGGTAAATACCCAGACAACATCATCATCAATGCTGATGCAAATATTGGCCAAGCAAATATCAACGATGTAGTAACCATTGCCGTCGATGAAGTTTACACAACGCCTTATAGCATTGGTAAAATCGACAAATACCAAATCGAGTTAAATCGTGACGATTTTGACACAACAGCTTATCCATTCAATATATACAACGACTATGATACCTTCTTCGCGATTCCACTAAACACCCATTTGGGCACACGTTACATGGAAGTCAGTATTCAATCTACCACCTCCCCCGACTTAGACTTATATATAGGTTATGACTGGAACTATAACGGCATGCCCGATACCAGCCATGAAATGACGAGTTTAGTGTGTGAAAGCGCCTCGCCGTCTGCAATGGAAATGTGCAAAATAGATAATCCTGCTAATGCGAATTATTACGTGCTTATTCACAATTATGGCGACATTATTAATCCAAGTAATGTCAGTGATACGATCGAATTTGAAGTATTCACCATTAATGAAAATGACGGTTCAATGGTTGCTTCGACAAATTCGACTATTGAAAACCTTACCGATATTGGTTTAAACATAGCCTGGAATGCCAATATGGTGAGTGGTGAGCAATACGTTAGTGCAGTTGGCCTGTCTTCAACGCTAGATAAACAAGAAGACATTGGCTTTATTCCGGTTCGAATTAATCGAACAAGCAGTACTATCGCGTTATATGCTCCTGAGCAAGTAAATGCAGCTGAGCCATTACAGTTAAAAGTATTTATTGATGCAAACAACGGTGAACAATCACTAAATCACTCGATAGAGATGCCATTACCGGATGGTGTCGAAGTGTTAAGCGTTTCAGAAAACTTTTCATTTGCCAATGGCATGCTAACGATCAATATTGAGCAAGTCGCTAGCAGCAACAATACCGAAGTCATTGTTAATTTAAACACGCAAGGCTTAGCGTTTGACCAAGCGCTAACGTTTAACCTAAAACATGCAATAAATAATCAAATACAGTCGGAAAAAAGTTTTAATGACATACATTTTCAAGGAGTACCCGTTGCCAAAATAAACGGTCAAGAAAATGTAAGTATAACGGCCAATGAGAGCGATACAATCACCTTATCAGCCATTGAAAGCACTAACCCCAGCAACATTGACACCATAGAGTATGTTTGGCAACAGCGTACTGGCCCGGCAATTTCACTTAATAGTACATCACAAAGTGAGATCACCTTCACCCTGCCAAATGTCGAACAAGATAGCAAAGCAACAGTCGAACTTATCGTTAAAGTTGGTGAGCGAGAATCTGTCGCAGCAAGCGCGACGATTAATATTGCTAAAATAAAGTCGAGCAACTCTGGTGGTAGTGTAAATTGGTTGTTACTGATATGTGTACTACTGGTGACAATAAGAAGACGGTATATTTTATAGCCTTCCCCCCTGTTGGACAGCTCTTAATTAATTTTTTAAATTAAGGGCTCAACCCTATGAAACATAGCTATTTTTACCTATAGAACATAACGACTAAGTTTCCTATTTTTACAGCTCTTTGTTTTTACATTTTTTAACAACTAGCAATGGCTCAATAACATAATCTGGATGGTGAATAATTTTTAAGAGTAAGCCTCAAAAACAACAATAACTCGCTTGCTCATTACTATCACCAACGAGAGAAACTATGAGCAAAAATTTAAATAAATCTACTTTAGCCTTGTTAATTGCTGCAACTTTAGGCTTAACTGCCTGTGGTGGCGGTGGTGGCGGAGGCTCGGATGAGCCAGATCCAGGCAATAATACAACCAACAGCGCTCCAGTGATAACAGGAGCTGCCGAAACTTCTGTCGATGAAGGCGTACTATATAGCTTTACACCAACAGCAACAGACTCAGATGGCGATACTGTTACATTTGCAGTTAGCAACAAACCACTTTGGGCGTCATTTAACTCAGACACAGGTACTCTTTCAGGCACGCCGGCACAAGGCAAATCTGGGGTTTATGAAAACATTACAATTTCAGCAACCGATGGCACCGACTCAACCGCACTAGCACCATTTACGTTAACCGTTAATGATGTATTCTCACTTTTAGGTCAGTCAACGTTAACTGTTGTCGCCGATAATGAAGTGGTATTCACTCCAACCGTAAACGATACCGAAGCAGCAAACGTTTCATACGCGGTATCGGGTGAACCTTCTTGGGCTGGTTTTAGTTTTGATGCTGCAACAGGTAGCTTTACAGCAAAACCAACAGCTGCTGATGTAGGTACATATACCATAGTCATTACCGCATCTACGACAACAACCTCACAAACGCACACAGTTACATTAAGCGTGACACCAGCCAGTGTTAACATTGTTGGTAAAGTGGTCGACGGATACATTAATGGTGCAAGCGTCTTTTTAGATTTAAACAACAACTTTACTTTAGATGAAGGTGAGCCGGTAACTGTATCTGCTGATGAAGGCGACTTTACTCTTGTGGTTTCAGGTGATTTAATTCAACAAATTAACCGCAGTACGTTAGTCGCTGATATCGGTGAAGGCGCTGATGACATTTCACGACGTGATGATGATTTTGCTTTGATGCCGGTTAAATTATACAGCTTTCCGGTGACTGATGCGGTAAACGAAGTTGGCGATTACACGGCTGTTATTTCACCATATACCCATTTAGTGCACCAGCAAATTTTAGCGTCTGTTGGAAACAATCTTGGCGTGATTAACGACAGTCTTTATGCTGATTTTAAAGCCGAGGCACTAAGTAGTGTTTCAGCAAAATATGCGGTAGAAAGTAAGTGGTTAAAGTCTGATTTCTTCGCTGAAGGTGTGCCATTAAAAACACAAAATGAGTTAGCTACCCTTGCCCAAGTATTGGTAGAAAGAGAGCAAGCAAATACCAATGACAGCGATAATGACGGTATTGTTGATGCAGACGATGATTTACCTAATAACCCTAACTTTATCAGTGATATTGATAAAGACGGCTTAGGTGATTGTGCAACTGTTGCCCCTTCGGTTTCTTCATGTGTTGATGATGATCCGGACAGCGACAACGACGGTATTTTAAATGCTGCCGATCCACAGCCGTATGAAGCACAAGGGTTAGCGGTATTTGACGCAGCACCAAATGCACAGTTTCCTGGCTATGATATGTGTTTAGGCCTAAAAACCGATGACAGTTTACTGTGTCTAAAAGACTATAAATGGTCAAAACCAACAACACTTAAAGGCTACACATTCAACTTTACTGCCGATGCAATCATTCAAAACGGCGATTCAGCTGCAGCAGTTGGTACTTGTGTGATGGTTGATGATGCTGGCACTAAAGAAATTTTCTGTTTAGATGGTCAGATCAAAATATACGCTGGTGAACAGCAATTAACGAACAACCCCACACATATGGTGATGGGTACTTATCATATGTGTTATGCCGATGATACTGGCATTAACTGTTTTGCACCTGAAGGGTCTGCAAACGTTGATGACACGCCGACGTTAACTAACGTACAAAACTTAGTTGCAACCGCTGTGGCTTCTTGTGCACTTGGCGATGAAACTATCGACACGGTAACTTCGACGGTTGTGAAATGTTGGGGTGGTGGTGATTATGATATAACCACGGTAATGCCGGAGTTTGTTAACCCGACAGAGTTATTCACATCTAGTACTTCTGCCTGTGTTATTGATGACAATGGTCTGCAATGTTGGGGCAACCCGGATTATTCACATAACAGTATAAACCATGCGTCCACCACGATCAGTAACCTGAAGATGACGAACAAGCGTGTATGTTTTATTGATGATGGTACGCCTATTTGTTACGGTCACAGCGATCAATTAAACCCAGTACCTACTGCCCCTGCGGATATTTATGACGTAAATAATGAACTAATAGTAGCCAAAGGTGACTTAGTTGCACCATTAGAGGAAACACTAACACCTTATGTTGAAGGCGTTCATCAAAATACTGTTTTATTAGATGCTGTAACATTTGCTGAAAACGCAGCAGCGAGTTCAATTTATATCGCAGACAAAAATGTTTGTACTATCAATGAAGGACAAGTAAGTTGTAACACTATTCGCTCTTGTGGCTTCTCGTTGAATGAACTCGACGAACATGTGTGGGGCTGTAGCGATAAAACATTTGAACTTGATTTAGAGTTTGATGCTAAAACACTAACATCAGGTCCTAACGGTTTATGTGCAATAGGCTCATTAGACGCACAATGTACAGGTACTGGTTTTGAAGGTGAAGTAAAACCTTAGTATTAAAAACTAAAAGCCTTTTGGCTAACGTTAAAAACCAGTTCATTTGAACTGGTTTTTTTATGTCTTATGTATCAATTAAGGTTTTATTCAAAACTAATACCATTAATTCCATTAATCATTACATAGAACTAGTTTTAGTCGTTGGTTGTACCTACTCTTCTAGAAACGATTCGCCGTCATTGGGACTAGTGCAGGCATGCACGTAGATAGAGGAATGTATGGAGCAATTACCGAGGTCGCAACCTCCATTCAGATATAACGTGCCTAAAAACAATCGTTCCCGAAATAATGAAACATAGTCAAACATGTCTTATTAGTTGTACAACTTTGTTTGGATATATTATACTTGTAGCTAATATTGAACATGTAGAGGTATACAATGAAAATTGTTTCATTTACCGAGGCTAGAAATGGTCTAAAGTCGGTTTTAGATGGTGTAATTAACGATGCTGATACCACGGTAATAACTCGTAGAGACTCAGAGGATGCTGTCGTTATGTCACTGGATTATTATAACGGTTTAATGGAGACAGTTCATTTGCTTCGTTCACCAGCGAATGCTGAACATTTAAGCAAATCTATTACCCAATATAAGGCTGGAAAAACTACTCATCGAGAGATCATAAATGAGTAAATTGCTTTTATCATGGACTGATGAAGCATGGTTTGATTACACTTACTGGCAAAGTCAGGATAAGAAAACACTAAAACGTATTAACAAACTTATCTTTGATACTAAACGCTCTCCATTTGAAGGGATTGGAAAACCCGAGCCCTTAAAAGAAAACCTATCTGGTTTTTGGTCTAGACGCATTGATGACACCAATAGGTTGGTTTATGTTGTCGATGAGAGCGCATTAACCATCATTTCCTGTAGGTATCATTACTAATACCAAGTCCACTAATTATCTGCTCATTTACGCTAGAAACGGCTATACAATATCTGAAATGATACACCGTCATCCCCCACGAGCAGAGCGAGATGAGGGACCTCCTGAAGTATGCTGTGACTTAATTTAAATGGTTGGTGGGACTTCAGTCTCACACGCGAGGTTACAGAATTTATGCCATCCATGGCGTTTTGCATTCGCTCATCCCTGAACGAAAAAATCCGCAGTAAAAAAATTTACTGCGGATTTTATTAGGTTTACTTACTTGCTAGTTATCTAGCATTACTTAATTAACTAATTTTTCGTCTTAAGCCAGTTAACGCTAACGCTGATATTGCTAACCAACCTAATGAGCCGCCTTCAGAGTCACTTTCGCGTTCAGGCTCAGTCATCAGGTTAACGGTTACTATTTTAGTACCAGACAACTGTGGGCTTGCCATTACAACGGTAAACTGCGTTTGCTCTGTCGCTTCGGTAACATTTAGCTTTTTAATGTGGATGTTTTTTTCAACTTCACCCGCAGCAAAAGTAACAGTGCCGAATCCCTCAACAAAATGAGTGCCAGCAACTGCAGTACCATCAACTGTTTTATAATGCACTTGAATTTCACCAGCTGATGCATCATCACGAGTTAAGGTAATGGTTGCTTGCGACGCGTAGTAATCTACATCAATAGTATCTGTTGCAAGTGCAACAGAGCCCGTGGCTACTTCATCATCAGCAATGATCACATCCATGGTTTTTATATCGCCTGAAACATCGGTTTCAATCATAACCTGGAATTGACTCACTTCAACGTTTTGATAATCGTTAGCCAGTAATTCAACTTCAATGGTCTGCTCTACCTCACCTTCAGCGAAATATACTTGACCATTTACCGCATTATAATGACTACCGCTTTTTGCCGTGCCATCAACAAAGGCGTAATTAATCGTTTGACCACCTTCACCACCACTACGGATAATTTTGATGCTAGCTGTTTGATCAGTTTCATTAACGTTAAGCGTCCGGGTTTTAAAACTAAATGACCCCGGTTTGGCTGAATCATTATCTTGAATAATCACTTGCGCTTTATTCGTCTTAATATTCAATCTTTTAGCAAAGAATAATTCTGCTTGAATGTCGGCATTTTCGCGATATTGATCATTATCAATAATGCGAACATCTACGCTTGTCTCACTTTCTCCTGGGGCAAACTCGGCGCGAACAAATTTTGCTTTAAAGTCAACATTTTCAAGCGCGGAAAATTCACTTTCAACCGATGTAAATGCAACTTCTACACTGGCACTTTCACTCAAATCACCATCACGAACTAATGTCACACCGGCATGTGATGTGCCTTCTAATGCTAAAAACACTGACGATTTAAAGCTTACATCGGCGCTTTGCGTAGGTATTACACCATTATTCGCCATAGACGGTAATGATTCAGTTACCGCTCTAGCATTATCGTGTCTTTCATCACCACACGATTGGCCTTTATAGCTAACATTTGGTGAAGATAATACCGGAATTGGTAAAGACTCTTGATTAAAGTTCAAGTTCATCACCGTTGCCTGACCATTACATTTACTGCCGTAGGCGTAATCACTTTTTCCGCCATAATCGGTTCTTTTATTGGCGGGTAATAATGGGTGGTTCTCATAATAAGAACGATTCACCTGGGCAAAGTTGTGAAAGAAAAAGTGACGAGCAATATGTCTGTTACGACATTGGTGACGCATTCCACCTAAGATGGTGCCATAGACAATTTCAGCACGATCTTTTTCTTCTTTATAGACAAACGTAGGCCCACCTAAATCGTCTAATTTATACTCGTTACGTCGTATGCCACAAGTAAACCCGCCACCAGGAGTGATTGCGGATACATAATCAACACCAAAGTCTTTAATATAGTCACGCAAGTTTTCGGCGCCTAACGCATCACCAAACATGTATTCGCGGCCATGCACGAGTTGCTGGTTACTAACTTCTTCTTTGTCTTTTTCACTAAGGAAACGACTATCTTGACGCTCAATAAATAATGGGTTTAAGTAATAATCGACACCACTGTTATCCAAAATATCTTGAGTTTGGTAATGCAGCCATAAAATTGATGCTCTTATCGATTTATTGCCATATATATATTCCATATATGGTGTTGTGGTATACCCAACATCGAGGTTAGTGCTGCCGTCTTTAGTCGCTGGTACAGGTAAATTACCATTAACCAAGATGTCACCAACATTAGGCACTTTATAAGCATGAATGAACCATGCAGATCCACCTAACGAGTAGGTATCTATAATACTAAATGACTCAGTACCATTACTCACATCGCCAAACCAGCCATTTTTATCACCACGGATCAAACGCAAAATATTGCCATCGGTATTCGTGCCATAAAGGTGCAATAAACCGTATTTGTATTCGATACGCGTGGTAAATTCAAAGTCAACATCATCTACAGTAAACGCCAATGTTGTTGCGCCAGATGCTACGTGTTGATTGAAAAAATCGTGGGCTAAATCAAGCAAGTCAAACTTATTACCTTCAGCTTCACCAGCTTCAACATCGCTGCCTAAAGCAATGCCCATATCTTCAGACATTTCCAGCGCACTATCGGGATAACTGGTATCGATAATCATACCAGTATCGTCTTGTGAGGTTTGATCAAACGCTTGCGCAGAATGAGTTGCTAACGCTACCGATAAAGCGATACCAGATAATTTTATTAAGTTCATATTTTTCTCCAGAATTGGGCAACACGATGCGTTGCCCAAATGCGTTAAGCGTTTATTTTGCGAAATCTGAAACCTGCAGCAATAGCAAGTAACATCAAGAAACCAAAACTACCACCGGAAGAATCACTACTTTTGCTTTCTTCTTCAACGGTGTCAGTTGACTCGTCACTGTTAGTGGTACTACAACTCTTGCCTTCGTAACCTGCCGTTGCCACAACATGAACGTTGATATCTTTTTGCGCAATATCGTTTTCATTGTGCATATCAGCCACTTTAACGGTTACCGTGGTATCACCTGTAAAGCTACATTCAGCATTTATGGTTAATAACGCACCTGAGTTGTTACCATCAAGTGACACATTTAACTTGTCACTGGTTGCAATTATGCTATTGGCGGTTAAGTTAGAATCTGCATAAAACACTGGTACTTGTATCTCATTACCTTGCTGAACAACAATGTTGTTAAAATCAGCAATAGTAATTTGACTTGGTACGCTAACAGTATATGTCTCAGCTTTGTGTACTGAGTCAACAGTGTGCTCTAGCGTTAACTCTAGGTCTTGGCCGGCACTTTGCTCATCAATACGTAACCAGAAGGTAAAGTCACTGGCACTGTAATCCGGACCATAATAGTCATAACAAATGACCAAATCATCAAACAGCACCTCTTCCAAATTATTGGAAGCAAAGAACTCTCTACGCGGTGCTTTAATCAGGCCAAAGAAGTGCACATCTGACTCAAGACCTTGTAAACCAACGGTATCATTACGATTAAAGCCATCATCTGCCGGTAGCATGTTTAAGTTATCGTAGGCATACATAATTTCAAATGTACCCGGACGGTAGCTATGCTCTAAATCAAACCATGCCTGAAAGTCCATGCTGTCGTTGTATCGAACATCAGCGTTTTGGGTAAACGCATTGTCCCACTCAACAAGCACTTTATATTCAATACCATCAGCAAACAGTGCCATAGTCATACCTTCTACCGAGTTTGTACTTTCACCGATAATAAGGTCTTTTTTCTCGACAGTTTGGTTGTATTTCACCCCTTTACGCCACATTGGCGCCATAAAGATTTCATTCTGTGGCCATAGACCTGGTCCAAAGCCCATTGGATCACGGTCCATACCTATACCGGCACTAACATAGCCCTTTGGCGACATTTTAAACTCGGTATGGCGACGAGGTCCGTCATACAAAGATACATCGTAGCCACGACTATCAAAATAGAACTGTTGTTCTAAATCAACGTAAGTGTCTTCATCTTTCATCAAACGAGCATAGAAAGGATTTAACTTAACCAAGTCTACGTAGCCACCATTACTGTGCGTACCATCAGTATAAGTACCGACGCCTGGCGTACGACATTGTGGGTTATAGTTATGACTACCATCGATTACGTACGGATGATTCGCATTGTTAGGATCATCTGGGTTAATGTTGGTGGTCATTACATAACCTTTGCCTAAACGGTGCGTGTTTGGTTGATATAAACTCAACTCAAAACCGGCCGCGTCTTCAGTTTCATTGAAGCCAGTTAAAAATCTAACATCGCCACTGATCGCATTACGAACAAAACTGACACCTTCAGGTAAATCAAGTTTTAAATCTACCCCACGATTGTAGCCCGATAAGTTTTCCGCAACATTTAAATTAACTTTCACATAACTACCAGGGCCCGCATAGATATGACCATCGTCTGTATCTAATTGTTGAGTACGGTGGAACTCTAACGATATTGGTTGCTCTTTACGATATAATCGAATTGGCACAGTGCCCATATCAGCAGCAATCGCATGTTCATTAGAATACAACTCGGCTACCGCGTAACTGGCATGATCAGATTTCATCGGTAAGCTATAGGTTAGATCCATCTGTAGAACGCCCTGCGCAGGGTTTACTTCAGTAGGCGCTTGTAACAACATGTTAGTCGACATATCTTCTGAGACAATTGATACCGCGTAATCGAAAGTATCCTTGATCCAAGTAGACTCTGTTGGCGCTAAGTCATTAACGTTTTGCATTAAGATCCAGTATTTACCCGGTTGTGGGTCAACTACATAACAGAAGTTTTCTAAGTTTTGGGCAAATGAGGCACAAGTGATTTCATGGGTACCATTTACAATTCCTGGTTCGACGATATCACGGCCAACAACCATCATTAACGTGCCCGACAAGCGTTTTATTTCCTGAGTTGTACCTGTATTACTCGACACTTTACGCAAGGTATCAATACCTAACATTTTAGTACCTTCTGGTACGTCAACCCAAATTAATTTAGCCGACTTATTGTTATGAGCATCTTTATAATCAAAGTTTAACTTAGTTTCATCTAGCGCTAATTCTACTCGGCCAATCCAGGTTTGACCTAAACCAGGTGAGGTTTGTAGTTCAATTTCACCGAAGCTCGATGTTGCTAATTCACCATTGCTATCTTGGTTAATGTAACTAACATTATCTTGATGATATATCTTAGTGATCATGCTATCCGTTGCCATTGCCGGCATGCTCAAGTCGATAGGGAATTTACCCGTATCAGCACTTGCTTCGGCGCGAACTAGTGCCGGTAAACGGTCAACATCTAATGAAACACCAACTGGCAATCTTAACTGTGGAATTGTTGCATCAGTGGCAACAAGACGTACTTCACCACCAGTGTAACCGACACCATTAATAATGCTGTCATATTGATCTTTAGCAATACTACGGTCAATTTTTGCGGTGAACATAATCGTCACTTTGTCACCAACTTCCACGTCGAAGCTATCGATTGACGCTTCAATTTGCACGGCGGATTCTAATTTATCAATTTCGACTTTCCAGCTACCGGCACGTTTTGCGGTGAAGGTGCGTAACCAGGTACAAGTTTCAGGACAACTTCCGTCGAATAAATAAGGCATATTTAATTGACGCGCATCACCACCTGCACTAGGGTTAGCAGCCTTCATATTTGCTAACGTTTCATCTAACACTAAACCAGTATTAGTCGCCGCTTTCAAATCGATAAGGCCAGTACCTACATGCCAAGAGCTAACATTTATTTTAGCTAAATACATAACAACTTCTTTCATTACTATGTTGTTATCTTCATCATAAATAAGTTCACCGTTATCATCGAGCTCAGGCTGTAACGACACTGAACGAGAATGATCTGGGTTATCTTCTTCGTACTGATCTTCATCAATATAAATGGTGCGGTAAGCGACTTCGCTCGCTGTCATAGTCAATGCAGATTCGCGCTCATGCTCAGTCCAATTTGGACGCAACTGTTTAAATACTGCCATAGTACCGGTGACAACGGGCGCCGCCATCGATGTACCATTACTAAAACCAAAGTCAGCTGAATTCCAGCCTTTATCTAATAGCGTGTTATCACTCCAGGCTGCATAAACATGCACACCAGGTGCCATAACCTGTACCGGCATTAGATCTTTAAAGTAATAATGAGGACCTTTTGAGGTGAAGTTTGCTAATACATTATCAATACGATCGTCATCTTCTTCGATACGCTCAATATCATAGTATTCGCTGTGCAGAGTGATACGTCTGTCACGTACTAAATCGGTAAGGCTGCCTGCGTCGGGGTTGCCTTTAAAGAAAGGCGCAAAGTCATTTATCCAAGTATCTGTATTAATATGGGCAAATGGAATCTTACTCGGAAAGCGATACAAACTGTTGTATAACAAATAGTCATTGTATAGCACTACAGATGCTTGATAATCGTCTTCAGCACGGTTTTTAATACGTGCAGTTTCCATAGCTGCTGCTATAACATTTTCAGATTTTGCTTTTAACGAAATATTATCGCCATTACCTCGAGCACAAAATACCACGGCATCATCAAAATCATAGGCTTCTGCGACAGGAGCTGCTGGGTTGCGCCACTCACTTAAGTTTTCACAATATTTATCACCTTCAAACACGCGCATCTCTGGTGCACGACCTACCGCATTTGCTTGTACAGTTGCAGACTGCTCTGATTGCGTTGATGCTATTAATGGCTCATCAACTTTATAATTCGTCTCAACTGGGCGCGAACTTACAACACCAAAACCTTGAACTTCTGATACTGGGCCTGTGCTATTTTCATAACGTTCGTAGTTTTCATAATCTCTATCCGCTGGCGCACGTACTCGACATTGACCAATAGTTGGTTGATCTATGGTTGAGTTTTCACCATCACCATCTCTATCTTCAGGAACACAGTTTTCTTCGTCTGAATCTTCACAGGTGTCACCATCATGGTAAATAATTGATTGTTTATTGTTCCAAATTAAACCATTAGAAAACTCAGTTTCCATGTACGTCTCAACGCCGTAGGCACAGACAATACCTTTCGAGCCGCCTAAACGGCCACGGTAATTAGGATGAGCATCATCAACGTCAATTTCTGGACAGTAAAAACGCTGTTTAGAGTATTGCTCATATGGAGAGCCTTCGTCAGTTAATGAAGGGAATACCGCATCATCATCTGTTAAACAAATAGATTCACGGGTTGTATAGTTTGTTGGTACATCACGGTTAATGTCTAAACACCCCCAGTCTTGGCCAGATGATACTTCATCTTGTGCTACCCACTCGGTACCAATTAAACAGTTGGCAGGATCGTGCTGATCGCCAATGTCAATGTCGCCAAAGCTATCACACTGTTTAGTATCGGGGTCACGAAATTCATCATTGGTACACTCTAAATAACATAAGTCATCTTCAAGTAATTCATAACCTTGTTTACACACTAAGCCTTCTGAACAGTCGTCATTAACACATGCACCCATAAATTCAGCAAGTACCGCTTTACCGTTTTCGTGTTCACCGGAAATATTGTACCAACGATTAGTCAGAGATATGTCAAATGGCACATCGTCAATACTCGCGTTGATGGCAGCATCACGGCTCATTTCTTCAGCATTAGCTGGCATTTCACGACGGTTAGTTTGCGTCGCACCAACGGTTAATATCCACGGCGCAGCATGCTTAACCGTGCCTTGATAACCTGAGTTACCAGCAGCAACCGCAATGTGCATACCTGATTCGCGGGCCGACAAGAATGCCTGACCGATAGGGTGATCCCATGAATCGTAGGGGTTACCACCTAATGACCAGTTAAGTACGTCTACGCCGTCTCTAATCGCATCTTCTAGCGCTAATACCATCACGTCGGCTAAACAACCGGCATAACCAGAATTTGAGTTAGCTGAAATACATACTTGATAAGCGATAACATTGGCGCGTGGTGCAATACCTGACACATCACCAATAGGACCTTTTGACGCTGGAAGACCTGGGCCGTTGATTTCACGGTTTAAATGCATCACATCTTTAATCGCATTACCTGCCGCTGTACCGGCAGTATGAGAGCCGTGACCGGCGTGATCTTCACCAACAGGTGGTACCGCATAGTAAGTACGATCTTGCATATACAAGTCGCTATATTCTAGTTCGTGTTGATCCATAACATGATCAATTAATGCACGTTCTTTATACTGATTGGTTAAGCGTTCATAAGAGCGCACACCAATAAGCTTGTCGTTACACATATGTTCAAAGCCATACTTCAAACAATCGCCAACGTAGTTACCATCACCCCAAGGGTTAATATGATCATATGGATCGGCCGTTTCCCAGGTAATTCCGCTGTCATCGGTGTAGAATTTGCCGCCACCAAAGTCCATAAATGAAGGGTGGTCAGTATTAATCCCAGTATCGGCAACACCAACAATAATGCCTTCACCTTTAGCACCTAGGTCCCAATAATGTTGCGTGCCGATAATGTCGTGCACACCACGAACACCGTTAACAGCATCCACTAAGGTTTGAATTTGGTGAGCGGTAACACGATGAATACTTTTTACCGTCGCTAACTTGGCAAGTTCTGCCGCATTATCTTGAGTAATCGACGTGGTAAACGCGTTAACCGCTACGCCATAATGAGTATTCGCTTGAATATTAAAGCCAAAACCATTCGCTTCTTGTAAGAAGGTTTGTTGCTTTGCGGTTAAATAACTTTCATATTTTTCGACACGATGTTGATAATCACTCGATGCTTTCAAGGTTTTTAGGTTAACCTCATTGGCTTCGTTGACGTTGATAGAGCTACCATATTGCTCGTTGGCAACGGTACGCAAGTGCGTTGCCGGTAAGCCTGGAATACCACCAGTATATTGAGCAACAGGACTGTCGTGTAATACCACGAAGTATTCCTGAATGCCTTCAATGCCCTCTTCAGGGGTAAATTTAACGATTTGGTTGAACTTTTGGTTAACGCCTTGCGTAGTAGGTAAACCGTTTACACGGTTAACCTGTGCAGACTTTGATTCTGACGTACCATTTAATTCAAACGCTTCAAACGCTGGCTGCTGCTTTAAATTTGCAGGTAAGCCAGAGTTTTGAAAATCGGGTAGATCTATAGTGTTTTCTACCGTGGGTAAGGTTACCGCTGCAGCTGCCGCACTACCCATATACAGGGTAGAGAAAGTAGCTAAAGCTAATTGCTTAATTTTCACCTTTAAAACCTCTCTTTCATGAGCTGCCAGGGGCAGCTCGTAATAAAATTTATGTAATTGATTTAACGATTTAATGAACCATTAAAAATTATGTTCAAAGCCTAAGTAAAATTCGCGACCAATAGCTGAGCCTGCATAGGCACCAATGTTGTACCAAGGCCACTCATGCGCTAAAAATGTGTCATCTTTAGGAGACTTTTCATCGAATAGGTTATTAACAGTAAAGTTGATGCGAGTGTCCCCTTCATTGAAGGCATAACCAAGAACTAAGTTCGCGGTAATGTACGGGTCTAAACGTTTTTGTGACGTTTTCTTTTCAGCATTTTCAATTGCTTCACCATCGCTATCTACCGGGTTGTCGTCTTCATCAAGTACGTAATCAATTTCTTTGCCGGTGTCTTTATCAAATAATGCATCATTACCATCGGCATTTTGCACCGGTTGTGGGCGACGTGGACCTAATGCACTCTTATAACGAACGTTCATCGATGCCGACAAACCGTCCTTATACCAACCAACACTACCGATAACGGTATCGATTGCTTCCGGGTTGCCTAACAAGTCATGTAACTCTGTTGGTGGGATGCCGTCACCTTCAATGGTATCGCGTTGGGTACTGATAATTCCGGTATGACTCAAACCGAAGTTAAAGCTGCCGAAATCGCTGCTATCAAACGAGTATTTGATTTTAGTATCGGTACCGGTTTGACGGTGCATTGCTAAGTTAAATGGTGTGGTGTTTACGCTTTCCAAACTGCTCTGCGTAAATTCAGAATCGTCAACATCTTTGCGCACGATTAACTGATTTACTTTTTCACAACCAAAAGTTACGGTATCACTAACCTGGTCTTCATAAGCACAAACAAACTCATCAAATAAAATACCGTTAAGGCTAGCTTGTTGAATTTGATCATTTATTTCAGTGTCATAGTAATCAAACTGGATAGATAAGTTTTCAATTGGCTCCCAAACAAAGCCGATACCATATGATTCACCAGTTTCATTTTCCAAGTCTGTCGCCGGTAATTTATTGGCTTTAAATGTTGAAGAAAACGAACGACAAGCCGCTTGGTAGATGCCTGCATCAGGCCCATTTGAGAACTCTTCAGGAGAAACCCCTTCAGGAGCCCATATTTGATCATAACAACCTAACCAATCGGTACCACCACTGTAGAATGAACTTTCAGTAAAAATAGCCTGTAAATCAGGTGCTCGGAAAATACCAGAATATGATGCGCGGATTAATAAATCATCCGTTGGGCGATATTCAAGGCTAATTGCCGGGGTAATATCACTATTCACCGGCCCAACAGCGTGGTATTCATCATAACGAATTGCACCGGTTAAGCTTAAGTCATCTAAAATTGGCACTTTAACTTCTAAGCCGGTTGAATAACGATCACGGTCTCCTTCACCACCAAAGCCAGCAAAATTCCACCAACCCTCACCTGGCTCAGCAAGCATTTTATCATCAGCTTTATAGTCAAAACCTTCGTGCATGTATTCAAGTACGGCAGCGAACTGAACGGTACCAGCTGGAACCTCAAATAAATCACCAGATAGTACACCGGTTAGCATGTTTGAATAGGTTTCGTTTTGCTCTTTTGCCCGACCAAAAATATCATTAATTGCCGCTTGATCAAGTGGTGAAAATACATCGTGTGATGAATTACCATCGTATACTGGATTACCAAAATAGGTTAAGTCATCACCATCTGGATTTAACACTTTTTCGCCTAAAAAGTATTGCTCAACCATTTGATGATCAGCAAGAGTTCGCTCGGTATCCATTTGATATTGGCTTTGGGTGTAGCTTACTTCCCATTCATAGTCATCAAGTACATAGCCTTTAGCACCTACAGAGAAGCTATACGCTGTTTCATCAAATTGCGTTGCAGTATTGCCAATTTCTTCCGAGCCCATTAAACGTAAATGGGTTTGCAAGTTATGCTGATAGCCGAACATATTGCCGGGTAGCAAAATACTATTGTTACCATCGCCAAATTCAAAAATTGGCGCAGATGAGTTTGGATCTTCAACGACACCTTGCACATTGATATAGCCACGATCATTTTCAGCATCAATTTGGGTAAAAATTAAATCTGCGAAAACGGTAATATCAGAATCAAGGTCAAAGTTACTTGATACCATAGCCGATATTTTTTCCTGGCCGTTTCGAATAGTACTGCGTTTACCAATATCGAAACCACAGTAGCTTCCATAAGAACCTGGGATCGAGCTATCTTCATCTTGTTCGCGATATGAGTATTCTTGCCCTAATAACGAGTCACACACGTCTTTGCCTGGGTCAACATAAGTGTCTGGTCGTAAATTCTCAGGTAAGTTATTGTAAAACGCGTCATAACCTTGTGCGGCTAAAGAGTTAACTTTGGCAGAGCCACGGCTCATTACCGGCGTACCGAATGGGTAATCCATATCTGATGGACCAGTAATAGTATCTGAATCTGAATATTCCAAAACGGTAGTAACGTTACCGTTGTCAAAGTCAAAGCCTTTTACAATGTTAAAACGATAAGAATCGCCATCAACGTTATCAGGCGTACCGAAAGTGCCGCCCATTGATAAACCATCAAAATCTTTCTTAAGGATTACGTTAATTACCGCGGCAGCGGCATCAGAACCATAAATAGCAGAGGCACCAGTTGATACGACTTCGATGCGTTCAACCGCCGACATTGGTACAGAGTTAACGTTTACTACTGTAGCATTCGAATTATAAGCAGCAGGGTAGTTAGCAATACGGCGGCCATTGATTAATACCAAGGTGTACTGCGGACCTAAACCACGAAAGTTCAGTACTTTAGCGTTAGGAGTAAAACCGTTGGAGTTTTCATCACCAGTAACCGAGCCAGTATTTTGTGACAAGTTCTGTAATGCGTCATATACGGACATGTTACCCGCTTTTAACATATCTTCAGCGCTGATCACTTCAACCGGTAAAGGACCTTCTAAGGTAGTTTGATTAATGCGTGAACCGGTGACTTGAAAAACTTCAATCTCTTCATCTTCTGCAGACTCATCTGCCAGGTTTGATTCAACCTGTTCGACTTCAACCTGCTCTTCTTGCTCATTAACGCTTTGGTCAGCTTCTGCCCTGGCAACCTGGCTCAGTAGCAGTGAGGAAGTTAACAACGACAGACTCATGGCCTTGGTTAACTTATTTAAGCTTAAATTCATAATGTTAGCCTATACAGTAATAGTTATAATATTTAACTTTTCCTCTACAGCCCCTTTGTGTACTCGCTTTAAGCATTAAAAAAGCTGCAGAAAATAAATTTACAGCATTAATCTAATGTAATTAGATGTAGAAAGATGTGAAAAAAGGTTAATGGATTAACGGTCTGGTGAGGGTCGACTTTTCAAGCAATTAATTATCAAAGTACAGGCAACATTGGCGCAACAATACCGCAACAAAAAACATAACTTAATCATATGACTTGGTTAGATTAACAACCATAAAAACGGCAATTTCACCTAAAATTCACACTACATCCCCCCCTTGTTTACCCCTTATTTACAATCAAAATTGGCGTTAACAGTTTTTAACATCTTATGGTGATTTGATGCCTTACTCTTGATACTGAGATAAATTAACAACTGGTGTGTAAAAGCAACAAAAATGCGGCTATTCATCAATAATATTCAAGTAGGAAATCTTTAACATGAGTAACAAAATGAATAAGTCATGCATCGCTCTACTTGTCGCAACTACTCTAGGTTTATCGGCCTGTGGTGGCGGTGGCGGCGGTGGAAGTGATAAACCTGATCCTAAGCCAACACCAACAAATGATGCACCGACTATTTCGGGCACTCCTGCAACTACTCTAAATGAATTACAAACATTTTCATTTACACCTAATGCAAGTGATAGTGATGCAGGTGATACTTTAACTTTTACAATCAATAAAAAACCTGACTGGGCAGTATTTGATAACGCGACAGGTATGCTTTCTGGCACACCAACTCTTTCAGATGCTGGTGCAACAACAGGTATAGTAATTAGTGTCAGTGACGGTACTGATACTAGCGACTTGGCAGCATTTGATCTTACTGTTAATAACGTTGTGCAAATTACCGGTAAAGTAATTGATGGCTATGTAAGTGGCGCGAAAGTATTTTTAGATAGCAATGACAATGGCGTACTAGAAGCTGACGAATTAATTGCAACGAGTACGACGAGTAGCTCAGAGCACGGTGTTGGCCATTTTGAAATTTTAGTTTCACCTGAAGATGTTAGTGAAAATAACAATAGCAATATTTTAGCCTACCTAGGCGAAGGTGCTGATGATGAGTCTCGCAATGATGATGACTTTGCTGCTCGTCCGGTTACTCTTTCTGCGGGAACAGTAATTTTTGACGCCAGTACAGACACTGTAAACACGGTTATTTCTCCTTATTCAACATTGAAAGCAACCGGTAATGCACAGCTGTTAACCAACATCGCGAATTATTTGAATATCAGTGAAGAAGTTTTATTGAGTGACTTTATTGCGGCTGATTTAGCCAGCAATGATTTAACGTTGGCGACTGCGCGAGCAGAAATGTTGACGAGTTACTTACAAGATATCGCGCTTACCCACAGTGCTGCTGTAGATACCGATAATGACGGCGTGATGAATAATGAAGATACAGACTCAGATGGTGATGGCGTTACAGACGATGTTGATGCCTTCCCATTAGACAAACATGCCTACATGGATGCTGATTTTGATGGTATAGCCGATTTCACCCTTACTTATTTAAACGAAGTAACATTTTCTGATGAAGAGCTACAGCAATGTGTTATTGCGGCTTACCCAGAGAATGCATTAACAACTGATGTTACTGAAATTTCTTGTAATGAGATCACAATTACAAAGTTCGAAGCGTTAAGTTCTTTTGAAAATTTAACCAAAGTAACTTTTACCGATACTTTCTTTGGCACTACAAATGATTGGTCTGTATTAAAAGAGCTTAGTCAAATAACCTCATTAAATTTATCTGGCAGCAAAAATGTTGATTTTGAGACTTTATATAGCTTTAATCACTTATTGGATCTAGACATCAGTTATCAAAATATCGATTTAATAATAGGTATTACTGGTTTAAATAAATTAGAAACCCTATCTATTGCTGGCTCAGATTTTTCAGGTTCTACATCAGTTGAAAACCCAATTGTCGATTTAAGCCCTATTTTTAACATGGCAAAACTTAGTTATATAAATGCTTGGGATGTAGGCTTTACCGTTACAGAGTATCAAACGATGCAACAAGCTGGGATTGCCTTTAAATCTGACTCTGTCCTGTTAGCGCATATTAATACTGAAAAGAAATACATTGTTGATACCGGTTTATCATCGTTCGAAACTAACTATTACGCCGATAAATCCGGTCAAATTGATGATGAAGGTATTACTGACACTACTTGGGAACTTGATGAGCAAGGCCGCTTATTGGTAACTGAATCAGGAAGTTCTGATTTAGCAACGCGCTATACCTGGATTGGTGGTACTGATTTAAGTACTGGCTCTGAATTATTGGTTGAAACGGGCAGCAGTGATTATGTTATAAGCAATATTGTATCAATGACACCTTGGTTACTTGCTGGCAATTGTAAAGTCGGTGAAGTAGAAGATAACCTTGGATTATGTATACCAAACCCTTTAATTGGTGATGGCTTTAATATCTGCGCCGCTTCTGGGATTGACGCTGAAGTGTTTTTAAGACACCCAGAATACAATTTCAAAAACTTATTTGCTTGTAAAGACATACCTGTAGGTCTTTGTGTTGATTCTCATCAGGGTAGTGAAGGCGCTTCAGATAATAAATGTTGTGCATTTGGTGCTTATCCTGAGAACGCACAAGGGACAATGTATAACGGTGATGCTATTGCTGGCTCTTGCTGTAGTACACTAAATTGTACTCTGCTAAATAACGGTTAAAGGTAGCGAGTATTCTCTATATTTCAACCTTTTGCTTCCATCATTAATGATGGGGCAAATTAATTTTAAACCAGCACAATTCGTGCTGGTTTTTTATTTCCATTTGGTGACAAATGGGTTAACTAAACATTCAAACAGTACTAAACCTAAGCCCTCTTCGTTCAAGGCATAGACTCCACAGCTATTGCCGTCTATGTTTTTCTAAATTCTATAATCTCGTATTGCCGTATGAAATATAATAGCTATGTTGATACCATAGGCTTAGTGGGCGTTATCATTTTACAATGTATATACTGCTTTTCCTTACTGTTACCGCTCGACTTAGTCTTCAGTTAGAGCTGTTAATACCTATTTAACCTCCCGAAATTCGCTAGATTTGATTTTCCAGAATGTGAATACTGGCGATAAGTGCATGCTATTCAAATAGTGATTTGAATCATTCGCTATGAATCAATGTAGATAAGATATTTGACACAAAAAAGCCCCATAAAGCGTAGCTCTATGGGGCTGTATTTTTGTATTTTAAATGATTAGAACTTCGCAGATACAGAAAACTCTACATACCTTGGTTGAGTGGTTTGAGTAACCAAGCCATAATCAGGATGCGTATTAGCAATCAAATCCGGGTTAAGCTCTTTTAATTTAGGTAACACCAAATCATTGACTTCACCTGTCTCAAAGTAACGTGTAGCGGTAATTTCATTAAACAAGTTTTGCACTTGCAGCTGCGCTGACGTTTCATAACCATAAATCTCTGTACGGTAGGTTAAGCTTAAATCCAGTACAAACGTATTAGGCGTGCGACCTTTTGAACCACGAGGACTCGGTTGCGACTCTGCTATATATTCAGGGTTTTCCGGATCGCTATCAGGGTCTATCACTTCCTCTTCACAATAAAATGAGGTCGGACCATAAATGGCTGGTACTGCACCAGGCGTTGGGTGATAACCAAAACAATTGTTTGGTCGGCCTGTTTGCCAGGTAGCATTAATACCAACAGTCCAATCATCAGTAATGGCATAAGCGCCAGTTAATTTAAAGGTATGACGACGATCATTGGGTAAATCTCCGTATGCATGATCCATTACACCTGCATAATCGAAGCTTTGCGTAGCTCCCGAATCTGATTGGCCAATATCTGAATCAACTAATCCTTCAGTATTACCCCAAGAATGCGCCCAGGTATACTTGGCAGAAAAGGTGTAATCGTCGGCCCATTTACGTTCAAACTTAAGATCCCAGGATAAGTATTTACGCTCCGCTTCTGGGTAGCCCATATATTCATTAGGAATATTAAATTTACGCGCATCCAGTGGCCCTTCCACTAAATTGCCATCGGCATCAATATAGTCATCTGTATCAACCCAAATGCTTAAATCTGAGCCAGGGTTAGTTAATACATACATTGCCGCTTGATCACCTGAACAAGCAGCACAGTCTTCGCCAAATTCTTCTTTCAGATAATCGGCAAGGCCGTGTTGTGCAGTAACATCTTCAATAGACTCTCCCAGTTCACGGTATGTACCTCTGATCCCCCAAACAAAACCTTCAATAGATTGTTCGTATGACAGCATGAACTCATCTTGATACATAGGTTCAATATCTTCATCGACCAGGCGGCGAGTATCTTTTAATGTACCGTCTGCTGCAATTAAGTCCATTTCACTTGAACCTAAAATGTCGGCAATATTTTCAAACTCAGATGCCGGAATAGCATCAAGTTGTAAATCACGAGAGATCACATAACGTTCTTCGCCGGCAAGACGAATATTAGTATTGGTTGCTACCGGTAAATAGAAACGACCATATGATGCGGTAAACTTACTCTCACCATCACCAAACACATCCCATGACACGGCTAAACGTGGCGCAATTTGCCCATCCATTTCAATAAATTCATCACCATTGATATTTTTATTGGTAAATTCGTCATATCGTAAACCAAGGTTTAATACAATATTATCAGTGATCTGCCATTCATCTTGAACGTACAAGGCAAAGTTTTCCGTCTCGTAAGTACCATTGTTATTAAAATCTACAGATTGTACTACCTTGCTGTCTTGCTGATATATAACATCGCTTGTTCCTTCAAGGAATTCAATTAAATTGTCATTACCAATGGCAAATGTATATGAACCTTGACCATAGGCATCTCTATCCTCATATGCTTCCATATTTTCAATATCAACACCGAAACGGAACGTATGATCTTGCCAATAATAGTCAAAATCAACACGGTATTGATCGCGTGTATCCCGCGAAGTACCATACGAAGAAATAGATGGACCGTATAAAATAATACCGGTATTGCTATCGACAATTCGAGTTTGCCCTTCATTGTTTAATGAACGGTTACTTGTTTGTGTTTCATTATGGCCAATCATGGCCGTCATGGTTAAATCATCAGTTAAATAACCGGTATATTTTAATGAGTAGTTTTCACCACCTTGTTTTTGCTCATAAGACGTATGATTATTACCAACAATTGGTGTTACTACTCTACCATGATTTCGATCTTCGCCATCTAAACTTGGCATAAAGTAATAACTACCAATAATTTTGTTGGTTAAATCATAAGGGTTGGTACTAATTTCATATTCTCGCTCATCATTAAAATAAGTTAAGTCTAAACGATGATCTTCACTGATATTCCAGTTGAACTTAGTTGCCCAAATAGCATCATCACTATCGGTCTCTGTGTAGCGCCACAAGCTAGCATTTTCACGAGTTTCAAATAGCGGATTATAAATTGCGTAGAAAAATAATTTATCTTTGATCACCGGGCCACTTGCCCATAAATCTAAATCTACCTTCTCATAAGTGCGACCATGGTTGATGGAAAAATATTCTGTTCCATAAAGCTCAGAGCCTATATCGGTACGCTTAACGTCAGGTCTGTTTTCACGAAGAGAGTCTGGAATGTAGCGAGCATTTACACCGCCGTGAAAATCATTGGTACCACTTTTAGTGGTGGCACTGATAATACCAACGGCACGACCATACTCCGCTGAGAAACCACCAGTTTTCACTTCAAAGCTTTCGTACATTTCCCAAGGTAGCTGGCTTTGACCTAAGCCAGTGCGTACATCAGTAATATTAATGCCATCGATGTAATACGCGTTCTCAGCAACCGACGAGCCACCAAATGAAACTAAATTACCAAACGCATCATCACCTTTGTTATTACCTGCGGCAAGTAGTGCCACTGAATTGATATCACGGGGAACCGGTAATAGCTCTAACTCATCTTTTGAAATAACTAAACCCGATTCGGTCTTGGTAGTATCTATTGTAACAATTTGCGATGCCCGAACCTCGATAGTTTCAATACCTTCTTCGTTCATGGCGATATTGATCAATGTTTTACCACCAACACCTACTGCAACATTTTCTTGCTCATTAACCATAAAGCCATCTTTCACAGCAAAAATATTGTAAGTGCCCGGAGGCAACAGTGGGAAGCGATATTTACCATCATCATCCGAGGTAATGGTTTTACTATAACCGGTATTGATGTTGATGATAGTGATCTCAACACCCTGCACCGGTTGGTCAGTATAAGAAATCGTTTGGCCGGCAATATGGCCGGTTGTTGCATCTGCCATAACTTCTGTGGCGGTTAACGCCGATACCAATGTTGCGGCAATTAAGGTGCGTTTAAATGGCACATTTTTTATTCTATTTGACATAATACTTCTCTTTATCGCTCGCAAATTAACGTTTAGTGGACACAGCACTTGTCGCACGTAAACGCGCAGCAAATGCTAATAACATCATTGACACCCAGGCAAAACTACCACCTGAAGAAACGTTTGATTTTCGAGGTTCAACGGTTACGCTAACCTCAGCTTGATTACTGTCGGTACCATCAGTAACGGTTACAGAAAATTCGAAAGACTGAGTTTCGCTAACATTTGGCGCGTTAAAGTTTAGAGTTGCGGTGCGCGCACCTTGCATACGCACTGTTTCACCACTAACTTGCTGCCATTTGTACAATAAAGCATCGTTATCGGCATCATTTGCAACAATAGTCACGTTAACAAAATCGCCTTCAGTTACCGTGATTCTTTGACCGTCCACAGTTGGCGCTATGTTTACGTCCAATAAAGTAACAACAACTTCCTGCGAGCGAGAGTTCCCTTGACTATCAGTTGCAGTCACTTCAAATAGAAGTTCTTCATTACGATTGATTATTGGTGCAACAAAACTCATTTGAGATTTATTGGCATCGATTAACTCTGCATCAGGGCCCGATAATTGCTGCCAGCGCACACTCACATCATCACCATCGTAATCAAATACATCGGCAAAGAGCGTGATCATTGATTGTGCACCATTGCTATGTTCACTGTGAGTTATGCGCTTATCAACGGTGATATATGGCATGCGATTACCACAGGCTTCGAATTGTTCACCAACGGCAAGTGAAAATGCAGGATTAACCACATTATTAAACCTAAAGTCATCAATAAACCAACCTGCCGTTGCCGCTTGTTCATCGGTGCCAATGGCAAAGCGTACTTTCACTCTTTTACCGTTTAATTGGCCTTCAGGAATGCGAATAACAACATCTTCTCCGCCAGGCATATTTCCGGTATAGCCCAGACGATGACCTAGAGGATTGTTTACCGTTGCAATTTTTTGTGCAAATGTACCATGGATAACCGCGTCATATGGATCAGACATCTGAGCATTAAATTCAAGCACATCTTGCCACGCCCCACCATCAACACTAATTTCAATGACACCGCCATCCCAATACTCTAGCGTCCATGGCGCGTCATCTGGCGCTCCTTCTAAACGGTACTCTGCCATCTCAAATTCATAAACATGGAAGAATTCAAAACTAAAATCACCGCTTTCATTAACAATGACTTCAGGAGATTCGAGTGCAGTTAGCTGTCTGGTAGGGCTCGCAGCACCCCACCACATTTGCCCTTGGCGCATACCTAAGTTATTTGAACCAAATCCGGCATCTAATACCCAAGGATATACTGCATTACCATACGCAGCTGTCGATACATCTTGGGCAATTGAAGTCCAATCAGACTCAGATGCAATGTTGTCTTCAAACCGGGTTATGCTGTGTTCATGTTTAACAATATCTGTTTGTGCGTGCGTCCAGGCCGTACCTACAGGGGGAATAATCGCGTCAGGGTTATCACTTTCAAAGCTAATATCAAAACGTACGGTGGATAAATCTTCGCCACTGTGTAGTGTTACCTCAAACGGAAACTCGATTAGTTCACCATAATTGTATTCTGAAAAAACAATTGGCATGCGGTTATCCTGCAGTTCTTCACCGTTAACCATAATAGTAACGTCTGAAATGGTATTTATTACGGCGTTAACCCCAGATAGCGGCATATTGCTTATATTTTTTAAATGCATTGATACTTGCATGGTCTCGCCAACGTCAAGTGACTCATCAATATCACAATACGCCCCAGAGTTACCGATATAGTTATAATCGGCGCTGACATTCTCAACAACAAAAGATGGATATTGTGTAGCGAAACCTTGCTGAACGTTTTCGAATAAGGCATCTGTGCGTAGCGGCGATATAGCATCTAAGCCGAAACCACGTTTGGCAAATGCCTTTAACATAATTTCAAAGTCACGCATGTCTGTTGCGGCGGTAACGGCAAGAAATGCATCGCGTGCTTCAGTAAATGTTGGCCAGTAGGGTGTTACCTTCAAACTAGCGACCAAATATTCGCGCATTCGTTTTTCAACCATATCGAATGACAAGTCACTGCGTTCATTATGCAGTGATACGTAAACATCCCATAATACAGTAGCCCAAACCTCACCGGCATTATGAACTTCATTATTAGGGATTGGATCTTGTGACTGGAACTCACTGAGCTCTGCTTTGGGCAATTCGGCACTAAACGCAATATGGCCCAACGTTAAGCCATTTACATTCATATCGGTTGAGTACGGGTAGCGTCTGATGCCTTCTGAGAAGGCAACATTACCAACTAAGTTTCGTCCCGCAAACGAGGACATCGGGAATGAGCCATTGAATAACTCATTACCGATAATGTTTCGATCGGTTTCTTTTAGCTGTAACATAAGCGCGACGAAGTCAGCCCAGCCTTCTCCCATAGCAGCCGCTTGGAATTGCATTAACCCCCAACCATTGTGAATTAACCGGTTGGTTAAATAGTGCGCCCACTCATGAGAAACAATGCCGGTGTCAAACGCGGAATGTGCTTGATCGGTTTCAACTTCGACATCAATACGAACGACTTGTTGTTGTTCAATAGATTTATAGATGGGGGCTGCGTGTTCATATGATAAGAACACACCCGATATTTTCATATCTGAATCATCATCATTTGGCCCTAAGGCCATGTTAATAGTACCGCCAACATTTCCGGCAGCGTTTACTTCGCCTTCTTTAACGTGGTTGGTCATTAAGTAACCTACCGCACCAGCGGCTTGTGCATACAATGCTTTTTGAAAGAAGTTACAAGTACCACGTCTAATAAGCGCTATTTTACCGCGAATTTCATCGGCGTTAATAACCGGCTCACACAAGTCTTGTGAATCCACGCCTTCACCATCATAGGCAATCACTAATTCGTTTTCTAAAATATCAGCCGTATCTTTGTCATCTTCTAAAGTGAACGTAGAAGGGCCAAATACACTTCGGCCAAAACGCGGCACCCAAAAAAACTGCTCGTCATTGTCATCAATAGCGTCATCTTCGCTATAAAATTCTGGCAACATACCGCGAACTTCAAAACCAAGTTCATATAAACCCCAAGGGTACATACGCATTACCGGTGGCTGACCATCTGGTGGTGTCGCCATCGAGGCATTGTTTTGCGAATTAAAATCAATTCGAGCATCAATTGGATCGCGTTCAATACCGCCACGGCCAAAATTATCTAACTGTGCATTACCCGATTTTTCATCGAAACCGGAATCATAGAACCAGTCATGTAAAAAGTTATTAATATAGAATACTGACGTTAATGCGGCTTTAACATTGGTATCATCATTAGCTGGAGCGCGATAATTATATGGGTAACTAAAAGTTCCGGCAGATGATGCCTCCAGGTAATAATCGCCATTTTCAACACGTTGGTTCTCTAAGTCTTCAACCGGGTTAAACCCTTCTGGCGGTACTTTATCAACAAAGGCCCAAACATTATTGCCCTGTGCATAATTGTTATTTGTCGCTAACCAGGGATCATTAGTACTTATGCCCGCATGGCTGATACTGACTAAGTTTGATTCATGTAAATGATCTTGGTATGGACCATAGCTTTCAGGGTCAAGACCGGTTGGGTACGGTGACACCTCAATTGTTGTTGGTGAATCATAAGGCTTAAATGGTGACTCTGATCCAGCGTACAAACGATAACGATAACTATGATCGGCTTCCAGTTTCCCTTTATGTAATATACGTTGATTGACTGCTGATACGATATATCCTTGCATTTCACTTCTGCTTTCATTAGCGACAACTGTTTGCAAGTTAATCATGTAAGCAGGTTCAACACCTTTAGCTGACGGATAGTAAATAAATTGTGCCGCAGATTTTCCAAGCGCCCAAGCTTTTCCGTCAGTATTATTAGATTGGTTCGAAACTTGAAATTCATCGAATTTACCTTTTCTGTCAAGCGCACGAATATTTTCATTATTCAAGCTCACACCAGAATCACGATAAGCGGCTAACACTGAATTTAATGCCGAATCTGCCGACAATATACTTTGAGTTTGAGCACCTCCGTATATTGGTGCAAATACACCACTACTGGCGATAGCTTGTAAACTTTGATTGAGTACAATATTGATTTGCGAACCAAATACATCAACACCATTTACCTGTTGCTGATAGCGCATAATGATTGGACCCGTGCCGGTATTATGAACCGGTATACTGACGGCCTGACTAGCACCATTATCAGTAAAACCATGCTTACTAGCGATAGTGGCAAATTGACGATTTGCAGCCTGCTGAACTTGCTGAGCTCTGCTGGCTACAAAATTCAATTCACTTGCTGATGTAGTATCGTCGAACCACTGAAAAGTCGTTCGTTTTTGTTGATCAAATTGACTGTTAATTTGATGTGGTTTTGCAACACCAGCGGCATAACCTGAGGATTGTGCTGTTTTGGCAAAATCGTGGGCCATGGTTGCCGCAGTGGCATTAACAGCAATAACACTGCTAATGGCTAACGTAATTGGTAATATTTTTATTTTCATTGTCTTTTCCAGGATTCTTTTCTTAGCTTCATGCAACTCTGCAAGGCTCGCCATTGCGAGCCTTGCTAAAATTAGCGGCGATTAATCAGAGTGCGACGTCCAATCAAAGTAAGAAGGGTGAAAAGTGAAAGCCAGATAAATGCAGCACCATTTGGCTCTTTACGCTCAAGTGATGGCTCTTCTTCTGCTTGCGTGACATTAACAGTGAAAGCTTTGCTTACTTCAACTTGACCATCTGTCACCATAAGATCAAATTGATGAGTTCCTGCAGGCAGGTTCGATAGGCTCATTGAACCATTAAACTTTTGCTCTTCGTCTATGTGCTCACCTGACCACAAGTAACTTAACTCATCATTATCTGCATCTGTAGCTAGGGCAATCAACTCAACAAATTCGGTACTAAGTATGTCAAATGAATCTTGTTTATAAGTTAAAGCTGGCGCATCATTTACAGGAGAAACATCTACCAAAAAGCTTACGCTAAGCTTTTGGTTTGCGTTATCTTTTGATATGAGTGTTAACGTAATGATTGCTGGTTTTGTAGTGAAATAATCGGCATCACTGTCGATACTTATATTTAATAATGAACCATTAACTTGTGAGGTGACTTTAATAAAACGATCGGTTGAGGTTATATCAACCTCCACATTAGCGTCAGAAAGAGAAGCTGCAATTTGCTTAGTCGCACTGTCTTCGACCATAACGATATTAGAGAGTTGAGAAACTGCTAGCGATGAATTAACAACAAACTTCGCTTGGTTAGAAAATATGGTATTTTGGCCAGAGTTGGATAAGCCGAATACTAATTCATCACCGGCAACCAAGTCATTTGGCAATTGCACTTTAAACTTAATTTTTCCAGCTTTTGAACCCGGCCCTTGATAATCAAAACAAACAACCTTACCCGGCTTGATTGCGTTAACAATTTCAGTACTCTCGTCTACTTTATAAGATGAGTAGTATTCATTAGCATGATAAATACCACCATAACTATTTTTGTACCCCTCATGACCTAATACACCTACAACACCATTATACTGAGCATTATTCAGCGGTAAATCATCATATTCTAAACTGTTGTCAGTAAAAATGGTGCGCGTAATATCACCATAGGCGATGATCACTTCATACTCACCTGGTTTATTTTTTGATGCGCCGGTTTCCATAAACACCTGGAAGTTGTAATTATCATTGCCATAAAACTCCATCAGAGAAGAATGTATTTTTTTATTTTCAGAAATGCTCTGATAATCCAACTCTCCAGTGTTTAATAGGCATTGTGTTGCGATAGAGCCATCACTAAGCTCGATTAGCTGCTCATTTACACAAGTAGTTTTCCAGCCAGTTTTTACATTGTTGTAATCGACAACCAATTTACTGCCAACGTGACCTACGCTAATGCCTGAAATTTCGTTTTGCTCGGTTGCAATTGGATTAAATGGCACAATGAACTGTTCATTATGACCGGCAGCTCGCCATAAAGGGGCGATAGTATTTGACAAATTTGAACCACTAAAAGGCCCACTGTATGAAAAATCAATATGAATCGTATCGCTGTTACTTTCTGGCTGATTATTATTCGGCGTTTGCGTACCTAATGGGTTAGGAGAGGCAAAGTTTTGGAAATCTATAAAACCATTACCAAACACATACATAAACCGGCCTTTAGCAAAATCACCATTCTCATAGAATGAAATCCATGGTGTTTCTACATCACTTTCAGCAAAGACTGCTTGTAAATCAACAACAATGTGTTCACGGTCAATATACTGTTGACCACTATCATCTGTTGTCGCCATCCAATTAAATGGCCCGTTTTGATCGAAGTGTACACGCTCAGCCCATTCTTTGTCGGACTCAAGTTCACCATCGGCTTTCTCTCTTCTTGGGTTTGACACGATCTCTTGTGCAGCATCAGATAATAAGTAAAACTCTTCACTACCTTCACTTAATCTCATGGCACTACCAGTAATAGGCGTTAGCCCCAAGTCTATATACTCACCGTGGTCTTGTTGTTCCACCAATGGTGTACGGCACATTGAATTGTCGCTATTTGTACTAATAACATAATCTCTGTCTAGGCTAGCAGCGCTATTAATAGTGCCAACTACTTTAAAACCGTTACTTATTGGCTGGGTCGAAAGTTGCAGATGTGAGTTATTGTCGGGCAAAATATTGCCGACTAGCTGAGCTCCTTCAGGTAACTGAACGCTTAAATCCAAGTATTGAGTAGCTTGACTTAAGTTTTCACGGATATCTATTTCCATATCAATGATTGAGCCTGGCAAAATCTCATTCTGCTTGGTATTGGTTGTTAGCACCGCAACGTCATTTGTGCGTTTTAAATTCAAATTGATGGTTTTAACATTATCGATGGCATTAAACGCGGCAAATACGGTTTGGTTAGGCTCGGTTTCTAAATCCCAAGTAACAGTAACTTCTTTGGTAAAAGTATCGCCGGTGATAACAATGTCTTTAGATACATCGTTATTAATAATTCCGGTGTGGGTTTTTATTACAGTACTTAATTCATCTTGATAAAATTCAGTGAACTGCTGATCAAAACCACTTGCCCATTGATACATTACCCAATAGTCACCTGCAATAGGATCGGTTAGGCTACAAAAATTATTAGAACCGACTGAGCTATCGTTAGTCGAAAATGCCGAAGTAAAGTCTGAAATACATAACACTTCTTCTTTGAATTCAACTCGAGAATTTCTATTTAAATCACGGCCAATTGCCACTTTTATTGAATTTTTTCGACGGTTGTCAATTAAATTACGCACGCCAACTTCACTTGCCTCGGCGAAAATACGTTTACTGCCTTGTGGCGCACGGATCCATTCAACATGAGCAGTTCTATCAGCAACATGCTGTTCTATATCAAATAAAGGATTTGCACAGGCTTCCTCATGGTAAAGGTAACAACTCATGTCATCTCTAACATTGACTGCATGCACAAACGTTTCTTTTGCGGTAGAAATAACCGGTTGATAAACGACAAATTCGGCCGTATCCACATCATCGGTATTAAACAAAGGCAATACTTTTGAACCTTTATTTAATTCGATATCAATACGGTGCATATCGTTAACAACATCTAGGCGACTTTCAACAACAACCGGTAAATGTACTTCGGGAATACTTCTATCATCAGGAATAAATACAATATCACCACCGGTTAAGTTACCGTCGTTGTTAATTATATCGCTTGATTCTTCGCTATATTGACCTTGCCATTTATCGAAATCCCATCCCAACCTTAATGATTCGTCAACGATCACAATATCGATGGTTAGATCAATTGTTTCACCTTTTACTAAAGTAAATTCTGCGGGAGTTACAGTAGTGCTTGCAGACGCATAGTCCATAAACACTTGTGTACGCCAGCTACCATCGCGGGTAGCTTTAAATGTTCGTGTTAGTGAACAGGTACCGTAACATGCTGTTTCTATCGCAGCAGGAATGTTTAAGGCTGATATATTTTGTAAATTAGGATCCGCAGAGCGAAAGTTATCAACAGATTCATGCATAACAAGACCTGTATTAATGGCATTTTCAACATTAACTAGCCCAGCCCCCATAGTGTAAGCATCAGGAAAACCACCTTTATCGCTGTTATTAACATGTACTGCTGACTTTGCTGTTAGAGTTAACGCAGAAATAATTTCTGACGGCGACCAATCTGGATGTGCTTGTTTTACTAAGGCTGCGGCACCTGCTACTACCGCAGACGCGGTCGAACTACCAGAAAACTTATCCCAATCAGAGCTATTACCATCTTCGTTGAAGGGGGTTTCATCTGCAGCTGCGGCTAAAACATTAACTGAAGGCGCAACAATGCTTGGTAATAAATATTCACCATTGATACCTTCACCAGGTCCCATAGAAGTGTTAACTGTGTTCATCATTCCGAGTACTGTAGGATAAAAGTATTCGGTTAATGGGTTAATAGTTGCGTTTACTAACAAACCTTTATCTGCAGAAGTAACTACCCAGTCGTAGAAAAATCCTGATCCCCCTCCTAAAAATGTGGCGGGAAAATCAGGATTAATATAATTTACAGTGACATTCGGCGTACCGTACACGCCAACAATTATCATACCTCCAGCACCAGCTTTTTCTGCTTGCTCAGCCATATGTTGGTATGCTTCATAAATATTCAAACCAGACAATAAAGAACTATTGCCATTGGTAGTAGCAAGACATAACGCAATTTCTGATTTTTCAAAAGTATTTTCAGGTAGTTCAATACAAAATCTAAGTTTTTGTTTGTCGTCGTCTGAATACAACGATGTGTCTAATTTAGCTTCTGCAACTGTAGGGTGACCTGTAAATGCGTCACCAACATAACCTGTACGGGCAGAGTATTCAGTAATAGCAACGTTACCTTCAACAGTTTCTTCTTTAGGAAATGTCTCAGGATCACCACCAGATATTTCATTAACTGTTGTTGATACCAGATAGGAATCACTTTTATCAGCTGAGCCTACACTTAATAACCAAGGTGATGCATGATCGCCAAGTCCAAATGAATAGTTATCATCATTACCAACTGCAGTAACGACAACAATATCAGCTGCGTGGGCGTTCAAAAATGCCATTTCGACAGGATCAACGTATGGATTAACTTTTGCTCCACCAGATTTAGCGATAGAAAAGTTGATAACATCAACGTCATCAGAAATTGCATCATCTATCGCCTTTAATACTGCTTCATCCGGGCAGCTAACAGCATTAGCTAACGGATCACAGACCTGGTATGAAATGATTTGAGCGTTAGGTGCAATACCTGAAACTTGATAGCTGCTCGCTTTTAATGGGATGCCGTTCGAGTTCCAGTATTGATATTTAGGATAATGAAGGTTTACATCATCAATTATATTACCGGCAATTACACTAGCGACATGGCTACCATGACTATGGTAATCTTCACCAGGGCGATACACAAAACCTTCTGCCACGGCATTATTATAAATAGGCAATGGTGACGTTATAACACCTTCTCCGATTTCTACTCCACCATGAACAATGTCATAAACTTCACTGTAAGAACGAATACCAATGAGTTTATTATTACAACGCTCATCCCCGGTATTACATAACCCATGATAGGTATTAGCTTTCGGGAATAGGTGTACATGTTTGCTTGATTCATCAATAGGTTGATCAACAAAGGAAATATGATCTGAATTTATACCTGTATCTAAGATTGCAATGGTGATGCCTTCACCTTTGAATTCTCCAGAATTAACAAGACTTTTGCCCTGCCAAATGTTTTTTGCACCAATATCATTAGCTAAACTGTAAGACTGCAACTTTGAAAAACCAAGTTTTGTTACTGACTTTACCTCAGCAAGTTGAGCAATCTGTTGCGCAATATCTTGCTCAGCTTTGATTGTAAATCCATTCAAAGCGCTAGTAAGTTGATAATTTACCTCTACGTTCAAGCCTTTCGAATTTAAAGAGCTTATGACAGAATGCTGGTTTGTCAAAAGGTGCTTATGATAATCCGCTTTAGATGAAAATAATGCACTTGGTGAGCTTAAATTGCTCGCCCTAGAAAATTTTGGGTTAGCATTTAAATAAGAATTTTTATCATTGAATGCGGTTAATGGTTTGTCTTTTAATTGAACAATATAACTATGAGCACCAACTAAACCTGGCTCATAGTCAAATTCAATTTTAGTTGTACTATGGATATGAGAATTGACTCTACCACTAACATTCTGAAAATCAGTTTGGTCTGCTTCTTTATGACTAACCACCGCTTGGGTAGTGATCGGTACTAGTTTAACGTCGTTATTCCCTGCCATAATCGTGGCCGCAACAGCGGACGAGTATGCAGCAACTAATGAACCTGATATAAGCTTTTTAAAGGTCAAAATAACCCCCTTTTATTTTTGTAGCTTTAGGTAGCGCAAAATTTACGAATATAATGAGGTTCACGATTATGTGTTAAGCAAGTATGTCAATTCGTTAAAAAATGTTAAAAGAATACATTCCCCTCTCCCCCTCTATTTACAACTAATTAATAACGCTTACATTTTGTTAAAAATTGTTAATACAACACCACAATAAACACCTTACCAAATAACGAGTAACCCATTGTATTTACATGGTTTTAATGTAAGAAAATGATTATCTATGAAAAAAACGGTGAGTTTGTAAATATCAGCACAAATACGTAAATAACAGATTAATGGTAAGTTGATTTTGAATAATCAATTTTTCATAACAATAAAAATAACCAACAATTATTAGGAAGAAAATCGAATGAAAAGATTAGTAATTGTGTTTTACTGCTTAACACTTTTAATAGCTTGTGGCGGCGGTGGTGGTGGCGGTAGCGACACTGCTAAAAAAGATGACACGACACCACCTCCTCCTCCAGCAGAAAATTCTGCACCTTCTCTAACCGTGAGTTCACCAGCATCGGTACAAGAACTATCGGTTGTTACCGTAAACGCAAATGCCAGCGACTCTGATGGTCAAATTAGTAGTATTGATTGGCAACAAACCGCAGGGCCTACAGTTGTATTAACCTTAGATGCAACGGCAAAAACAGCAAGCTTCACCGCTCCGCAGGTAAGCATGAGTGACGTGAAAAAGGTATTATCGTTTGACGTTACTGCCACCGACGACGATGGCGACTTTATTAAAAAATCGGTCTCGTTAACGGTAGAAGCGGTAAACGCAGCGCCATTTTTTAATATTACCCACGATCAAAGTATTGGCGAAGGAAAACTTGTGGCATTAACCGCCAATGCGGATGATGCCGACGGCGAAATTATTAGTTATTTGTGGAGCACAGCCATAGAAAACAATATTAATATTGTAAACGGCAGTTCAAAAAATGCTTCTTTTCAAGCCCCTGTTGTCACGAAAACAACGGACTACACGTTTACCGTTGAAGCTACAGATAATGAAGGCAGTAAAGCCTTTCAAAATATCGTCGTTACGGTAAATCCGACAGTACAAGGCGAACTATTCTATCGACCACAGGCTGTCGAGGCAGCACAAGCCATTTTAGCCGCAAGTTTTTCTCACTCTAAAACTGCGATTGTAGTAGAAGATGATTTACTGCCTTACAGGGTTGAGGTATTTGATACCAATAACAGCAAGCTGGGTGAAGCAGTATCGCTAGATAGCGAAAACTTTAATGTTGAAGTAAATGGCAATCTTGCAGGCGGCTTTTATATTAAATCCAGTCATAGAAGTTATCGTCAAAAACTTATCAAAGACGAAAATGGTGAAGTAGTTTATGACGAGTTTACCGAAGAAGCATTAAAAGCTTTCACTGAAGGCGGGGCTCCAATATTAGAAGCCTTCTACGTGGCTGATATTGAAGCCATTTGTGATATTGAAAGTAAATACACATGTAATGCCACGCCGTTCACGACTGTAATTTCAAAGACCGGACGATTAACAGGTTCGATAAACGTTGTTGATGCCTTACCGATTGTCGAACAACATTTAAATTTTGAACTGACTTCAGATCCGTTTCTTGTCGAACAAATTCCAGCGGGCATTAATTTTAGTGCGATAGAAACCGTCATCGATAACGGTAACGGTACTATTAGCTGGGTTGATGCTGTGATGGATTTCTTAAACGGCTCTAGAGCTGATATTAATATGATCACCGAGCAGTTCATTATGAGTAATGAAACTCGCTTAGAATTAACCACTGAAGCTGGCGTACTGGTAAATTCATACGAAATTGTCGATATTGAAGCACAGGCAAGCTTTTTAGGAGATGATGCCGATCAGTTAATTATGAACGGCCTAAATTACTCATGGACAATAAATTATCCAAATGGAAGCATTGAACAAGGCTGTAACGGTTTAAATACAAATGCAATATCATTTAAAGCTCCTGCGGTTTTACAGAAAGACTTTATCTTTGTTTCAGTAACAGTAAACAGTGGCGATTTTTCAGAAACTAAATCAATAACAGTTGTTGTTGACCCAGCACCCGCCCCAGAAAACACCGCACCTGCTATTGAACAAATGCAAGATATGATCGTATCTTCTGGCGATACTGTCGATTTAGCAGCGGTTGTATCAGATGGTGAAGACTTTTCTTGTAATATTACTCATTCTTGGACACAGATATCAGGACCAACGGTTACCTTGTCAAACGAGAATGCCGCATCCCCTAGCTTTGTAGCACCAAATACAGCAGATGAGGTGATAGCATTAACATTTGAGCTAAGTGTTACTGACTCTGGTGACCAAACTATCAGTACTCCTGTTGATATTTACGTGACTAAACAAGTGAATGTTGGAAACTTTGCATTAAATGATACTGGCGTAACCAAATGTGCAAACTATGCATTTGGAAGTTTGAATACTGCCGGGCATGATAACCAAATTGACTGTGAAAATAATGACAACTTATTGCCCTTGCCGCAAATGCAAGACGCTATGGTTGGCCGCGATGCAAACCAAAACTCCAATGCAGATGGAAGCGCTGGCTTTAGTTTTACCAAGATAGCGGCCGATGGCAGTGAGCTTGATCATGACGCAAGTCAATGGACATGTGTTGTTGATAATGTTACCGGCCTTATGTGGGAAAATAAAAGCACAGAAGAGTCATTACAAAACAAGAACATGGTTTTCACTCACTTTAATTCAGATCAATCAACAAATGCCGGTATGCAAGGCATAGAGCAAAGCGAATATTGCCAAGAAGCAGAAACGTGCTTTAACAGTGAGTCGTTTGTAGAAGCGGTAAATAGCCAAGAGCAATCATTATGTGGTTATTCTGATTGGCGATTACCGACTCGAATGGAGCTGCACTCTTTAGTAGATTACTCTGGTGGTACGAGTAAAAACGGTAAGCCTAGAATTGTCGAACAGTTCTTTCCAAATACTGTTTTAGAGCACTATATGACCTCTTCACATGCTGGAGAAAAGCGAACCCCTGATCTATACGAAAACCGCAAATTATGGGTTGTCAGCTTCATTGACGGTCAATTAGCACTGTGGAATACAACCTATAATGTAACAGACTCTCGTTTACCAATTAGATTAGTTCGAAAATAATAAGCACGGAATTTAAAGGAAAATTCAATGAAATTTAAAAACATAATTGCCTTAGCTATCCCTGCATTTGTTAGCTCAACGGCATTCGCACAGCGTGGTGAAGTTGATACATCGTATAGCTGCATGTATAACGTACCTCAAACAGCCCCTAATAGTCGCTTTGATATCAGCGAAGATGGCGCTAGCGTATTAGATCTTAAAACAAACTTAACATGGTCACGGTGCGACCTTGGCCAAGTTTGGGACAATGAGATTCAACAATGCCAAGGCTCTGCATTACTTGTGGATTGGCAAGTTGCCCATGAGAAAGCGTTAATATACTCAGCCAGCAATAAAAATGAATGGCGCGTACCTAATATTAAAGAGTTAAGTAGTATAATTGAAGAGCGTTGTACACGACCTGCAGCTAATATAGCCGTATTTCCCTCTATCATATTAGGAAAAACCTATATTAGCTCTACACCTTATAATTTTGACTCTACTGGCGAGTCAATATTTGGTATGACTACCGATTTAGGTTATATCTCACACGGTTCTAAATCGGGTGCATTCTCGGTTAAGTTCGTTCATAACTAAATTAATACCTTAAGGTGTGCTTTATAAACCAGGCTATACGCCTGGTTTTTTTATATACCTGAATTACGTTGTAACGTCCTAACCTAAAGCCTTTTGTGTGCGCTTAAAAGACTCGACTCGTAACATTTAAATAAATGTATTAAATGCAATTTTGGATACATCAATCGTTTAGTTAATAATTTAAAACGACAATTATCAGCATAGAGTTTAAAACACCTAGTCCGATACACCTATCTATAAAAATATGAGACCTTGGACGATAATGTAAAGAATTTGGCAATGTACTTATTTTGTATTGTGCATTTCTAGGTAAAATTAATATCGCCACATCATCTTGATATAAACGTTACCATCCCTGTCCCTAAAAACCATGTCAACGACAGTAAATTCAAGTAATATCTAATTTAAAATTCATTTGACTTCGTTCATACTAGCGTCGATTTCAAGTGTTGATATACAGCATAAGTAGATGGTTAATTTAACAATGTAAATCAAACAACATCCATGCTAACCAGCGGGGTATTGTTATCGATTGCAAAGGGCTAGATGGATAAAGGTAGCGTTACTATATTGTGAGAAAAATTGATTTAAAATAATAATTATCTCAATAAAACAGGTGAACAACACACAACAAAAATAAAAGAAAGTAACACTGTTTGTCGTTGCCAAAATCGTATTTGGTTAATTGCTACAATTTTTCGAGACATTTGGGGTGAAAATAAACCGAAAAAAATAGACAAAAAAAAGCCAGTGAGAATATCACTGGCTTTATTAACTTAGCTTATAAAGCTATTTATATTAATTACTGTACAGACATAACTTTATTTTGAACTGAAATAACTTCACCAGACTCTGTGGTTAAATTTAAGTTCAATGTCATCTCTTTAATCATACCTTTAGCATTACCTAAACGATTAGCATTCATTGTAATTGGATAAACGTAATGCATACCTTCAACAGATGCTGGGAAGCCAGTTACGATTGGCGCACCAAACGTAGTACCTTCAGCATTTGTTTCGTATTTCTTTTTAAAGTAAGCATTTTCCCAAGTATTAGCTATGTAGTATTGTGTACCAGAATACGTATTGTAAGACTGTTCACCATCTAAAGATAAACCAACTATCTCGTTCACTTCTACTGACTCAGTTATAGCTCCCGGTAAACCATCTTCATCGGTCCCCATGAAGTTATCCATTGCCGATACAATTTCAACGTTGCCGTGTAATTGCTCTTTAGAAACTAAGTAAACTGTCGCAATTTTACCATCAGTATTCTCATGAAGTTTTGATACAACATCTGCGTTAGATGATGGAACACTAGCTAATTTAACATATGGGAAGTATAACGCTTCTGGCGAACCAACAGTACAAGAGTTATCATCCCATGAAAATGTTATATCTCTATCAGGGAAAGTATATTCCACATCTGCATTACACCATTGATTTTGCATTTCAGGGTAAATATAGTCTACAGGGAATTTATCACCCCAGAAAATACGGATGTAATCAGGTGTAGCCGGCGCAAACGAAGAAGCACCTTCCATATCAATGTTATTGAACTCTTCAGTTTCCCAGTTCGCTTGACCTTCATAGCTAGACCAAGTTACGTTAAAGCCACCAAGACCATTGTAGCCAGTTACTTCTGAATCGGCTACCGATGCGCCAATTGCAGCTGAAAGAACTAAATTATCTGCAGTTGTTTTTTCCATTGCCATAGCTGGTACATCGATAGATAACTCTAAGTCAGATGCAACGGCTTGACCACTTACAGGCTTAACTAACAGCGCAAGGTCAATGCTCTTACCAGCTTGAATATCCGTAGCGTTGAAATAGGCGTTACCTAGTTCAGATACTTCAGTAAAACCAGTAGGTAAAACAGGAACTTCGGCATCTACATCGTAAACATCAGCATTTAACGATATTGTTAAAACAGTTTTTGCTTCATTCCAGCTAAACTCTGCGCCAGCGCCGTCAGCCATTAATGACTTAATTTTGCCTTTAGTAGAAAGTTCTGTTGAAATACCAAATGCTCCAACAAACGCCTTTTTACTGTAACCGAAGTAACCAAAAAAGCTATCTGGCTCTGCAAGTACGTATGAGTAATCTGACGAGTCAACTGCTGTATCTTTTAAGTAACGTAAGTACGCTTGTCTAAATGGCGTTTCATCTTCTAAAACAATGTCATTAAAACGCATGTAAGCGTAATTTTGGTTTTGAAGGGTTTTAATGCTTGAACACGTCGTACATTCTACGCCATCTGCATCTTTCCACTTAAAGTAATTATAAGTACTTAAGCCAGCATCCCAGTGATTCTCAACACTAAGATCAGTTTCGGCTTCGATATCGCCAACTAATTCAACCGGTTGGTTAAATACTACAGTCATAGTAGCAGAAGTCGCCGATGTTGCTGCTGAATGAGCAACAACGTATTCAATTGGAAGAACTTCGCCATTATCAGATTCAGTATTCATTGCCAGAGCGATAGAAGAAGAAGCTGCTGCATCTGAGAAAGAATCTAGACCAGCTGCTGCTACATCTGTAGCGGCAAACATAACACCATCAATTTCAACCATATCTAATGCTAATGGCGACATGATGTCATCAAATGATAAGCCTTCAATAACGTATTCAGCTGAATCTGCATCCCAAGAAGCCGTAACATCACCATCATTCAACGATAATGTTTCAGGGCCAGATGTAACAGCAGAGCCGTCAGCGAAAGTTAAGCCGAAGCTTACGGAAAACGTAGTTGCTTCATCAGCATCGTCAACATAAACCGTTGGGTTTTGGCCAGAAGTTACCGCTAAGCTACCACCAACAACAGCTAAACCAGAAAAATCACCGGCGACTTCAACATCGTAAGACATACCGTTTGCAGGTAATGTAAACGTGTATACACCATCAGTTTCAGTAGCGAAATTATTTGGAATACTTGATAGGTATTCTGCAGCGTCATCTGCTTGACCTGAAGAGTTAGAACCTGTGTCACCGACTGAAGCAATATACAATGATAAACCAGATACGTTATCACCCATCATGTCAGTAACAGTTACTGATGAAGTAATCGTGTTAAATAATTCTACTGTGTCAACATTAATTGCACCGTCAGAAGTAGTGCCTGTTGCGTAAGCTGTTGCTTTACCCGCAGCAGAAACTACAGCAATAAAATCAGAGTTTGTAGGTAAACCTTCAACAGTAAAGCGACTACCTGTAACTGTAGCAGAAAAAACTTCACCTGCACTGTGAATTTCTACCGTTGCACCAACTAATGGAGCCATTGATGAACCATCGATAATAGAACCATGTGCTGAAGCAGTTACTTCAACAGGATCTGCAGGTGTAGCTACAGGAACATTTACTGGCACTTCAACAACTTCAGTTACAGTATCTTGAACTTTTACATCGTCACCGCCACAGGCAGTTAACATACTAGTTGCTACCATAGTAGCAATTAGTGACTTATTAAATTTAATAGTATTTGACATATTTCTTCCCATATGACTTTGTTAATAAAAGTGCCTTAAAGTTTTGTTATCGTTTAATCAACATAGCGTTAACAAACATTTTTATTCTTAAAGCACTTGCGCACAATCAATGTAATCTACGCTCAAGCTGATGTTTGTTAAAAAATGTTAAATGAATTAACAATCATTAACCTCTCGCTAACAGGAAGGAACAAAAACCTTAATTAACATACACCTAACAAACTCAATGAAAATTTATTATTTTAATTAGCTGGCTAATAAGCTAAGTTTTTAGGAAAAAAAACCAGCTAATTTATAGCTGGTTTTATTTGTTTAGCTTAGTAAGGGTTTATATTAATTAAATGTAATAGGTTTATAGACATAAACGCCACCTTGATAGTCGTCAGCCCCACCTAAAGAGCGAATTTTACATTCAACGTTCGTTGCATTTCCAGCGCAAATAGCACCACTTCCTGGTTGTATCCAAGAGATGCTTTCTATTGTAAATTGTGAAGGTTGATACGAAAGATCTGTACTTTTACCAAAACAAGTAGTCTTATTGTCAGCTTGCAATGCACAGTGCTCGCGCCCCATGCCTAAAGACAAAGATTGCGGCAAGCTGGAAAAACTCGGTACTACGGCATTTTCCTGCCAATCAACAATGATAACCTCCTGGAGAACTTCATCGTATTCTTCAACTTTAGTTTGTCCCCAACAAGTTATTGATTGATTTGCATAGGAACATACTGAGCCCGGTAACATAGTTAGATATTCACTGGCATTGGTTAGCTCTGGTACATCATTGACCTTTTTCTCATTATCTCCCCAACACGTTGTACCGGCGGTATGAATGGCACAAACATTGGTATTGGTTGCGTAGAGTGACTGTGCAGAAGCAATCGCTTCAGGTATATCTAATATACCTAGTGAGTTACTCCCCCAACACTTAACAACAGAATCATCAATGGCACAGCTAAACCCTGAGCCGGACACTAATGCAGTTACATTAGTCATAACCGGTGCTGCGCTTGCCAATGCATCGCCAAAACAGTGAACCTCACTGTCAACTTCAGCGACACAAAAATGTGAATTGCCAACCGCTAGAAGGGTTGGGGCTGTAACACTTGGGTTTTCCGGGAACTCGCCACCAAAACAGCGCACATCGTTATCAAATAAAGCACAACTTCCATATGTTACCATGCCTATGGCTCCGCCCCCTTGCACGATAGCATTTTTAGGTAACTCAACATCTTGACCATCAACATTTACGGTAAGTATTTCGAGTTGTCCGGCAATCGCATAGTTTGAACAACCTATTTGGTTGGTTTCATTAATTCCGACGCACACAGAGTAGGAGCTGGGGTTTACATTTGGAACTGGTGAAAATGTATAATCTTCAGTTGGGCGCTCCACCGCTACAAAATCAAAGGTATCTAAGGCAACCGAATTATTTTCAATTGAATACCATATCGCTTTACCGCTGTCGAAAGTGCCATCAACGACAACAAAATAACTAGTAATGTCTTGCTTTATTTCAACTTTACCTGCGCCTTTGCCTGTCCAGGTGAAGTGGTCAGTGGCGTCAATGGTATAATGATCACCGCTGTTATTTGACAAAAACTCTAGATACTCATCATTAAATGAATAAAAACCGGCAACATCTGCTTGTGAAAAACCTGAGCCTTGTATTCCCTTGCTATTTTCTAGAAGAGATACATATTGTGAATCAGCAAGGGTTAACGCATATAAGTTTATAGATAAAAGACTATTGATATTGCCTAATGCGATAACATCTGTAACATTGGTTTGCGCTAAACCAGCATATTCAAGAGCAGTAAAATTAGCAAACAAGCTCACATCGGCAAAGTTTGAACCTTCTACTTCAACACGTTTTAATTGGGTTAATGTCGACATTCCCTGCCAGTTATTTACCGTAGCGCCAGGCAAATTCAAATATTGTAAGTTTGCAAAAAAGGCCAAGTCGCTTAGATTGTCAACAACAACGTCAATACAAGTAATTGAGCTTATCGCTGATGCATAATCGTTTGCATACGGCTGTACACAACTCTGCATTACAGGATCAGAAAATGTAAGCTCTGACACTTTATAGTCATAAGCATTAGGTGTGTCATCTTCTGCATTTAAAATGCCATCTCCATCAATATCTGGATCAGAATTATCGCCGATTAAATCACCGTCGGTATCTAGCCATTCTGTGCTGTCATTAGGAAATTTATCAGCGTTATCACCAACCAAGTCTTCGTCGGTATCTAACCACTCACTACTATCGTTAGGAAACGCATCTGAGTTATCTCCAAAACCGTCACTGTCATTATCAGACCATTCAAATGGATCTTCAGGAAAAGCATCTACACCATTGGCTACATTATCACCATCAACATCAGGATCCGAGTTATCGCCTATAAAGTCACCGTCTATATCGGACCATTCATTTATATCAGTAGGAAATGGGTCAAGTTCATTAGCAATTCCGTCACCATCAATATCAGCATCTTCAGCATTAACAATACCATCATTATCTAAATCGTTCGTATTACTTTGGATGTATTGTTGCTCAGTAAGTATTGATTCAGCTCGTTCTACAAGACGGCTTTTCATTTCAGCTGTTAATGGTGCATTATCAGCTAGGAAATCGCCAAACAATCCATTTGAGCTAACCTGATAAGATTCGGCTTGAGTTGTTTTTAAAAAGTTAATTTCACCTGCTAAATCATCATAAGTTACTTCACTGTTAGCAAGTTGCTGTAACATCCCTTCTATTTCGATTGCAACAAGGTTGGTAAAAGGAGAAATAACCTGAGTAATTTCTTTATCTGTATTTAGCGATTTAAATGGCCAAGCAGAAATAGTAACCGGCATATCAGCAAAGTTATCTGTGGTACGGCTGATATCATCGGCTCCCGCTCCTAAATAAGCACGGATAGGAGATTTGGATATTTCAGATTTTTCACTACCGGTAAGCAATAATTGGTATTTACCTGTTGCATCGGAAGTACTTGAAGGCTCACTGGTATCGTGCTTGCCATTTAAGTTGGTGTCTAAAAAAACATGTGCTCCGGCAATATAGCCGTCAACAACCACGCCAGTAATCAAATAGGTGTCTTCTACGGTTAAACTAAAAGCAGCAAGGTTAGTCGTTTCAGTACCGTCTGAAACGGTAATGATAATATTGTCATATGCTCCAGAGTTAACTAAAGTAGGTGTACCCGATAGCTCACCTGTTGATGAATTTATTGTTAACCAACTTGGTAAATTACTAGCACTAAAGGTAAGTGTATCGCCATCTTTATCAACAGCAACTGGAGTAAATGAATATTCTTCTAATTCATGGGTAACCAATGCTGGGCTACCTGTGATTGTAGGTGCTACATTTGCTGCAGGAGGAGGTGTTACCACTTTTGTATCCCCGCCGCCGCCACCGCCGCCGCCACCGCTGCCGCCACAGGCAGACAAGGTAAATGATGCCGCTACTAACATAGAAATTTTGCTTATTTTCAATGAACTTTTCATAGTTCGCTCTCTTTTGTAATTTAGCTAAGTTATTGTTTAAATTTTTATTAACTAGCAAATTACTTTATCTGTTAAAACAATTTCGTTAAAAACTGTTAACACAAATTACATTGTTTAGAGATTAGTATTTGGCAGGTAATTTTTATTAAAGGGAAATTAGTTTTTTGAAAAAGCAAGTATTGCAAACCTGATTTAACTGAAAGTTAACACTTTTTTACATCGCTTTTTATATTTAACGATTAGAATTAAATTGCTGTAATTAATTTAATGGTTAAATAGGGCTATTTAGTTGATACGCATTTATACAACATATACCTTATCAGTCAGTAAGGTTACAATTATTATTGCTTTTAATAGTAGTCCTGTAGCGGCTTATTATTAAAACTTTAAATAATAACTAAATTTAATTTATAGATGGTTCGATGCATACTTTTCCTAAACAATTTTTCAAAAAATTAACCCTTACAGGCATCCTCACGTTGCTTGTTTTGTGCTTACCGGTAATAGCTGAAGAACAAGCACCAAATGACGTAGCCGAACAACCACAGCAAGAAATTGACGATACCTTTTTTGTGGTAAAATTTTCTGCCGGTGATTTTCTTTATGAATCGCCGCTTAGTGACAAAAAAGACATTGAAATTAACTTCCTGCCAAATTGGACCTTTTATTACAAAGACGTGTTCTTTATTGAAAGAACCAAGGTAGGTGCAAACATCTATTTAGATGACAACACCTTTATTGACATTGTCGGTAAACATAACTTTGATGGTCTTTACTATCATGGTGATGACAAAGCCGCACAATTTTCTGTGTCGCCTTTTTTACCACCGTTTAATTACCCTTCGAAAAATGCTCATTTAAGTTATCTTGGCGGTGTTGAAGTTAAAAAATATTTCGGCAAAGAGAAAATCACTTTTGGCGCCTACAGCGATATTTCAAATGTGCATCATGGTGAGCAAATAGATCTCAGTTGGATGCACCTTTTTTATAATAATGATTTTAAATTGGCGGTTGAATTTGGCGCACAATATAAATCTGATCAACTGCTTGAATATTACTACGGCTCGCCCTTGGTTGGTGACAATGTCAATTACTATTCTCAAATTGATGCCGCCTATACCCTTACTGACGGGTTATTATTAGTCTTCAATTATAAGTTTGAAAGACTTTCCAGCAAAATCATCAGTTCTCAGGTAACTGATAAAAAGGATTTAACGAGTATGTTTTTAGGGATCAGCTGGTCAATTAATTTGTAGGCTATTATTTAAATGCGCAGTACCGTTTTTATTATATTTTGCTCATTGTTGGTTACATTAACCGACAAGGCATTTGCTGCGCCTAAAAACCTGCTTATCGGCATCCCTAAACAGTGTGTGGTTAATAAAAAAACCGACAGTTGTAAAACTGCTCTAACACTTTCATGGGAGTTAGATAACCCGCAGGATATCTGTATTTTAAAAGGCGCACAAATAATTCACTGTGAGAAAAACTCAATATCGAATTCACACACATTTGATATAGATAGTCAAAAACCAGTCATCTTCAAACTTGTATCAATGAGCTCACTAGTCGAACTGTCTAACTTTAAGTTTAACATCTTGTATTTAGGTAAAAATTCGATTAAACGACGTAAACTGCCTTGGCGAATATTGTAATGCAAGAAAATACATTAAATAAAATACTGTTAATTGAAGATGATCATAAACTGGGTTTAAAAATTAAACGCTTTTTAGAACAGCACAAGTATGAAGTTGAATGGCTCAATGGTGGCTCATTATTAGGTGTCGACGCTAAGGTAAATGCCTTTGACGTGATCCTATGTGATATCGATTTACCTGATATGTCTGGTTTTGATATATGTAACCAGTGGCGTGATAAGTTTAATGGTGTATTTATTTTTATAACCGCCTTTACCGACTCAGATTGTCAAATTGAAGGCCTTGAAATGGGCGCCGATGATTTTATAGTTAAACCTTTTGTGCCAGATGTTTTACTAGCTCGCATTAAAGCTGCCACTAGGAAACTAGGTAAAACATCGCAAGAATCTGATGAAGAAACACCGATAAACCTGCCCGGGCTTTCTATCATTCCTGCACAATTGCAAGTTAAAGTAAGTGATGCCTTACTTACTTTAACTCAGCAAGAGTTCAAAATACTGTATTTATTTGCCCGTAACTTTAATTATAAAGTAACCCGTGAAGTTATCTCTAAAATAGTGATGAATCGTGAATACGATGGCTTTGATCGCTCTGTAGACGTTTATGTCAGTAAACTAAGAAAGAAATTCAACGCTATTACTGGTAACCCATACCAAATCAATACCCTTTGGGGTAAAGGTTATGTATTAAAAAACCTTGAAGCTGATTGTTAACTCATCATGAATAAGCAATTTTTACGGTTAACCATATATGTGGTGGCATCGCTGATCATTCTGGCCGTCACTCTGGAAATAATTTGGGAAGAGTTTGTTCCGCAAGAAACCATTATTTCAGCCGATGATTTTTATCAGTCTGCTATTGAAGAAAATGGTCAAATATTTTCGATGCAGCCGCTCAATAATATCATGTTACCTGGCGAACTCATTGAACAATTAAAAACCGGTGAAATTATCCGTCTTGATGATAATGAAGATCATTCTTATTACTATAAGTTGCATCAACAGCAAGTATTGGTACTTGGCCCTATCATTGATATTCAAGAAGCCACCAATATCGATGAAATTATTACTTTAGCCTTCTACATTGGCTTTTCCGGCTTATTGTTGCTTTGGTTTCGACCTGCCTTTATGGATTTAAGAAAGCTTTCCGGACATGTTAAAAGCTTCTCAACAACCGCCAAATGGCAAACGCTTGATTTGAGGCCGACTTCTATTGCATTCCCAGCAGCTCATACAATCAACAAGATGGCTGAAAGAATTGAACAGTTAATCGATTTGCAAAAAAATTTATCACGCATGGTGGGCCATGAAATCCGTACTCCTTTGGCGCGCACAGGCTTTTCAATTGCCAGCTTAAAATATGAGCCAACCATGGAAGAGATCCTGTCTATCGAAGAAGACCTGCAAGAAATCGAAGACTTAACCGAAGAGTTCTTACAAATTACCAAATTAGAATTTGACTCAAAAGACATAGTTCTAACCAAGCAAAACGTTTATGCGCCAATTGAAGAACTGGTCAATAAACTACAAAGAGCCTCACGTATTAATATCAAAGTTGACGTCGATAAGAACTTGCTTGCACCGGTTGAAAGCAAAACCTTTAAGCGGTTAATGCAAAATCTGGTCACTAATGCCCTAAAACATGCTAAAGATGAAGTTGTGATCCATTTAACCGAGAATAAAGGTATTTTTACATTATGGGTAAGTGATGACGGCAAAGGTTTTGATAAAGCCGAATACTTAGATAAGCCCTATTTTCAGGCAAATCCTAAAACTGATGGTTACGGCCTTGGATTGTCTATTGTTAAACTGATTGCCTCTTGGTATGGCGGCAGTATTACCTTCGATAAATCAACTAGCTTAGCGGGTGCTAAGGTGATATTCACCTGGCCTGTAGATGATAACTGTTAAAGCCTAGATTGCCACGATTTAGTATTTATTTGTTATGACTATAGACCCTGAAATAAATTCAGGGAATGGTATGTTTGTGAATTCAGGGAATGGCCTAACGTGTAATTCAGCTATTGGTGTCTACTCCACCACTTGCTGAACTCGATACGTTAGTATCACCCTGTACTTGTTACGGGGTCTAATCTACCACTTGCGGACTTGTATCAGCCCTCCCCACCACTTGCTGAACTTGTTTCAGCATCTCACTGTTATTACTTTGGACCCTGAAATAAATTCAGGGATTAGTATGTTTGTGAATTCAGGTAATGGCCTAACGTGTAATTCAGCTATTGGTGTCTAATCCACCACTTGCTGAACTCGATACGTTAGTGTCACCCTGTACTTGTTACGGGGTCTAATCTACCACTTGCGGACTTGTATCAGCCCTCCCCACCACTTGCTGAACTTGTTTCAGCATCTCACTGTTATTACTTTGGACCCTGAAATAAATTCAGGGAATGGTATATTTGTGAATTCAGGGAATGGCCTAACGTGTAATTCAGCTATTGGTGTCTACTCCACCACTTGCTGAACTCGATACGTTAGTATCACCCTGTACTTGTTACGGGGTCTAATCTACCACTTGCGGACTTGTATCAGCCCTCCCCACCACTTGCTGAACTTGTTTCAGCATCTCACTGTTATTACTTTGGACCCTGAAATAAATTCAGGGAATGGTATATTTGTGAATTCAGGAAATGGCCTAACGGGTAATTCAACAATTGGTGCCTATACCACCACTTGCGAACTTCTATCAGCCCTCTCCACCACTTGCTGAACTCGATACGTTAGTATCACCCTGTACTTGTTACGGGGTCTAATCTACTACTTGCTGAACTCGTTTCAGCATCTCACTGTTATTACTATGGACCCTGAAATAAATTCAGGGATTAGTATATTTGTGAATTCAGGTAATGGCCTAACGGGTAATTCAACAATTGGTGCCTATACCACCACTTGCGGACTTGTATCAGCCCTCCCCACCACTTGCTGAACTTGTTTCAGCATCTATAATTAATAATTCAACATATTGAAAAGGATTTCATAATGATCAATTGCGCGGTTTACATATTAACAAATAAAAAGCATGGTACTCTTTACATAGGAGCCACTCGAGATTTACCCCGACGAATAGATCAGCATCATCTACAAGCAATCGATTGCTTCACTTCAAAATACAACTTACGGACATTAGTTTACTATCAATTATGCGATCATTTTTATGTAGCATTAACTAGAGAGAAACAATTAAAGAATTGGCGACGTCAATGGAAGATTAACTTGATTGAGGAAGATAATCCTGACTGGCTAGATTTGAGTAGTCACTTTGCTTGATTAGGTATAGACCCTGAAATAAATTCAGGGAATGGTGTAAGGTGTAATTCAGGGAATGGTGTGCTGGTGAATTCAGGGAATGGTGAGCAAGACTTTAAAACAAAAAAACCGCCAAATTGAAGTGGCGGCTTTTTATTCACTAAATTTAAAAGCGCTTATTTGGCAGAATTTACCGTTTTAGCAAAATCACCGGCTTTAAAGATATTGATATCAAAAGCGCCAATATATTTATTAAACGCGGTATTAATATCTTCAACAGTTAACTCTTGTACGCTAGCTACTTGCTCATCATAAAATGCCAGATCTTCCTGTTTTTTGCTTGCGCCAAGAATTACACCAGCTATTTGTGCATCACTTGCCCAAGCGCGGTTACGGCTACTTACAAAGCCTTTTACCGCTTCATCTAACTCTGTTGCAGTAAAGCCATCAGCAACAACTCTTGCAACTTCTTCTTTATAGGCAGTAATTACACCGTCCATATTTTCAGGTGCCGCAATAGCAAACGCATAGTACATACCTTGTTTATCAAGCGTACTTACTTGCATGCCAGAGCCAACAGAATAACTGTAACCTTCTTTAACACGAATTCGAGCGCCAATACGAGATGAGAAAGAATCGCCACCAAAAATAGTATTCGCAATTTTTAACGCTAAGTAATCTTCATGCTTAACATCCATCATCATTGGGTTAATAACATATAATTGCGCATTAGCTTTGTCTGGAGTTTCTGTGCTTATTATTAGACCACCTTTGTCTTTAAAACTAACAGGCATATGCTCATAAGCTGTTTCATTTACAAAACTAGATAACTGAGCATGTAACTGCGTTGAAATACTTGTTGCATCTACATCCCCTACTACACTAATGTGACCATTGTTAATATTGGTATGGCTGTTATATAAACTTGCAAGTTCAGCAACCGTTACCGCATTAACGGCAGCAATCTTTTCCTCTAAAGAGAGATAAGCTTTCGGGTGTCCTTTAGGGTAATTACTTAGTGACTCTCTAAACGTGTTACTGGCAATAGCGCCAGGGTCGTTACGTTGTTTTTCAATACTTGCTATAGAGCTACGCTTCATCACTTGTAACTCATTTTCAGGGAACGTTGGCGCAGCCATCAATTCACCTAAAAGCTTTACTGTTGCATCTAAGTTAGCTTTGTCGGTATTTATTGAAACATCGGTTGAACCGGCCGACGTTGAGATTGAGATCGAGCTTTTTAATTGATCAAGTTTACTGGCAATCTCTTGTTTTGAATATTTAGCGTTACCTTCTTTTAACATAGCACCAACAAAACCAATGGCGTTGCCTTTACTCGCTAGGTTTTCGGCGTTACCGCTTGGAAAGTGCATGCTAATAATAATTTGCTCACCACGGAGCTTTTTCGGATACACATTTATTTTTGTGCCTTCATCCCATTGCATTTTAACTAAGCGATTTTTAATGTTAGCAACAGTGTTGTCATAAACTTCACCTGCCGCAACTACGGCTTTACCTTTGTAGTCTTTTAATACATCTTTCAGATCTGCCGCTACTGGAATTTCTGCGCGAACTGGCTTTTCGGTCGGAATAAAACGGGCTACGGTACGGTTAGATTGAACCAAGTATTTTTCTGCCGCCGCTTGCACTTGCTCTACCGTTGCTTGCGCAATTAAGTCACGAGAATAGAAAATATGGCGGTAATCGCCCATGGCGATATATTCAGATAACTCCATGCCAACGCCGGTAACATCACGCATGCTTTGCTCTGCTTGACGTGCTAATTTAGCCTGTGCTAATTTAAGCTCGTCTTCAGTAATAGGCTGTGTTTTAAGCTGTTCGACAATAGCAATTAACTGGCTTTCTAAATCGGCTAAATCAGAGCCTTTATTACCTTGTGCCATCAATAAAAATTGCGAGCTGTCTTTCAGGTTAAACATAAAGTTTGTTGCCATAGTAGCAACACCTTTTTCAACCAATGACTTTTGCAAACGACCACGTGTTCTGTCACCTAAGATATCGGTTAAAATGTTTAATGCCGCTGCATCTTCGTGTACTGCCGAAGGAGTATGATACGACAAACCTATCACCGGTAAATCACCAACGCGGCGGATATTTACCGTACGCTCACCGTCTTGAGTAGGCTCTACTGTGTATAAAGGCTCAATTGGTGTTGCAGGTTTGGCAATAGCACCAAATTTTTGTTCAATTAATGCTTTTGTTTTGGCATTATCAAAACGACCAGCAATAGTTAATACCGCATTATCTGGACGATAATGTTTATTATAAAATTCGCGCAAACGTGAAAACGGGAAATTTTCAACATCACTGCGAGCACCTATGGTTGAGTTACCATAGTTATGCCATAAAAACGCCATTGATGACATACGGCCTAGTAACATTCTGAACGGGTCGTTTTCGCCCTTTTCCATTTCGTTACGCACAACGGTCATTTCACTTTTTAATTGCTCTTCAGTAAAAGTCGCGTTAACCATACGGTCTGCTTCCATACCAATAGCCCATTCCAAACTATCTTCATTAGCATCGAATGTTTCAAAATAGTTAGTTCTATCTAACCAAGTCGAAGCATTCTTGCCCATACCGCGTTTTTTGAATTCTTTATCAATATTTTGATAGTTTGTAGAACCTTTAAACAACATGTGCTCAAGTAAATGAGCCATACCGGTTTCACCATAATACTCATGTACAGAGCCTACACGATAAGTAACATTAACTAATGTTTTTGGTTGCGATGCATCAGGGTAAAGCAACACTGTCATGCCATTTTCAAGGCTGTACTCTTCAATACCTTCAACGCTTCTTACATATGTAAGCTCACTGCTTTGACTTTGTATTTGTTGTGATTGGATGTTTGTTGTATTTTCTGTTGTTGTACAAGCTGATAGGCCTAATGCCATGGCAACAGACATACTAATTAGTGTTGGTTTTAGAAATTTCATTAGTTAACCTTGTAAATATTTTTAATGGCGAACATTGGTAGCAAGAAACACATAGAACGGTTAAATTGCTGTCGCCTATTTTTACTGAATAATTGACACTGATTTTATCTCAATAGCAATGCTATAAATGTTAAAAATTATTAATTTGAGCTGAAAGGGTTATTTAAATTCCCCTGCTTAAATCGTGATTTGAAGGGTTATTGAGACAAACGCTTGAATAAGAAAATCCCAAAGGCTTGCGCACTTCGGGATTTTTATATTTTCTGATCTTAGCGTTATTTAACCAGTTTAAATCGAACCAGTCTTAATAAGAACAGTAGAGATAACATCATAATAGCCATGCTACCGCCTGAACTGTCATCATCGCTTAAATCGTCAGTATTTGCAGCGCTACTCTCATCGCCTGAACAGTTTGAACTAGGAGTGAAGCCAGCAACAGTTTGTACCTGAACACTAAACGATGTGGTAGCAACATCGTTTGAGTTTTCTCTATCAGTAACTATAACGTCAACTTCGGTGCTACCACTAAAATCACAACTGGCGTCAATAGTTAACATAGCGCCAGGTTCATTGCCTGAAATTTTAGTCAATAGATGTTTACTATCTACCGAGATCACATTAGCATCATGTTCAAGGTCGTTATAAATAACTGGAATTGATAACGTTTCACCTTGATTGATAACCACATCAGAAATTTCATTAATGCTAATATTACCTGCAACTGATAATGTCTGCGTAACAGACTTCGTAATACGGTTAAGCTTTGTCTTAACGGTTAAATCGACCTCTTGCCCAGCATAACCTTCATCAACTTTTAACCAGAAGCTAAAGTTGGTTTTTGAGTAATCTGCACCAATAAAATCAAAACAAATGACCAAATCATCGTGCAAAATATCTTCCAGGTTATCGTAAGCAACACTGTTGTTTCTAAAACCGCCGGCAGGGCCAAAAACGCCACGGACGCCTGCCATTCCATGGAAACCAATTGAACCTTTGCTATGCGTCATATTCAAGTTGTCATAGGCATAAATAATTTCATAGCTGCCCATTTCGTAGCTGTACTCTAAATCAAGAATGGCTTGAAAATCATAACTGTCATTTTGGTTAATCCCGGTTGAGCCATAACTATAACGTTGGCCTTCAATGGTATAAGCATTATCCCACTCTATTAAAATGTTCTTATTGGTTTCACTCATAAATGCACCTACGGTAATGCCTTGTGCATCAAATGCATCCAAAGAATCTTTTGGTGTCACTTTACCTGTGGTTAATTGCATCGAGTGTGAACCTATCATTAATGGTCCTAAACGGATATCAGGTAAGCCGTGCATAGTCCCAAATGGGTCACCATAAGGGATACCGAATAGTGGATAATCGGTACCAGAATCGATATACCCCATAGGGCTGACGCGCAGTTCATTGTATTTATTCGGCGCATCAAAAAGATTAAAATCAGCCTCACTGGCAAAGCCAAAGAGCTGCTTCACATCAATTCGCAGATTGTCTTGCCATGAGCCCATTCTATCTGGCTCTTCTGAGCCATAAGGGGGTGTTGCTGCGCGTGGATTTAACCTAGCCATATCGACATACCCCCCCTTTGGACTGCTACCATCAAAATAATTTCCCATAGGCGGTGTTGCACACATTGCAGAGTATTTAACTGCTAAAGGATGGTTTTCAAACTCTTCAATTTGTGGGTTAACGTTGGTAGTCATTTGATAAAACGGTAACAAGTTATAGCTATTTGGTTGATTACCAGAAATAGTGATGCCTTCGGCGTCGTCACTATAGCCAGTGACAAAGCGTGGATCACCGCCAATACTGTATGGAATGTAAGTTAGCCCTTCAGGAACTTCAAAATCAAGCTCAAAACTGCGCGCATAGCCGGTGTGGTTTTTCGCGTAATTTACATCTACTTTAATGTAGTTACCTGCTTTAATTTTGTTATTTGAAACTTGCATAGTAAAGGCATCTTCGCCGCGACTTAAGCGAACTGGCATAGCGCCTAAATTCGATAAATTATATTCAGAGGTGCCAAGTTCAACCATACCGTATAAGGCATCGCCTTGGTTAAGTTCCACATCGTAGACTAAATCTAAAGACATAGGTGTTGTACCATCATAACTTTGTGGCGCCACAACACTGAATACATCGGATTCATGATCGGTTACCACAGTAACCGCGTATTGATAAGTATCGCGCAAGTATTCAAAAATTCCTTTCGACCCTTTATCACCTACATTTTGTAAATAAACCCAATAACGACCTGATGCGGGGTTGGTTAGCATACAATTGTTATTCATGATATCTGAAGTTGATAAACAAATTCCCTCTTGTTCAAATTCAATCTCGCCATTGCCGTTATTATCTCTACCTACAGCGATGAACAAATCACCGGCAAGCCAAAACTCCCCAGGGTTGCCACTTTCAGTAGACGTTGTGGCAATTCGCTCCAACACATCAACACCGAACAGTTTGGTATTAGCCGGTATATCTACCCAAAGTAAGCGCACTGAATCATCATTGGCAGCATTTTCCCAATCCCAATTCGTTGGCGTATCATCCGTTGATAAGTCTACTTGCCCAACCCAGGTGCCACCATTGCCAATATCAGAAAGGGTGAACTCTCCAGCCCCCTGCTTCGCTACCTTAGTCGCATCACTAGGGTTTGTTGCTAAGTATGTGACCGCACCAGACTGATAAACTTTTGCCATTAAATCATCGGCTGATCCCCAAGGCGCAATGTTGTTGATTGGAAATTGACCAATATTTTCACTGGCAACACCGCTGGCAATTAACGGCAAACGAGACTCAACTAAGGCAACGCCAACTGGCAGCTTTGAACTACCAAGCATGGTATTTTCAGGGATCAGATGCACTTCACCAGAAACCATACCGGTACCAAAACTATTGGCACTGCTAGCACGTTGCATGGTCGCGGTAAATAAAACAGTAACCGACTGCCCCTTTTGCAAGGTAAAGTTACTCGGCGACGCTTCTAATTGTAGTGAAGTTTCACCAGTTTCAACATTAACATTCCAGGTATTAGTCCCTGCCGCATTGGAAGTAAAAGTGCGAGTCCAACGACATGTGCCTGCACATTCACCATCAAACAAATAAGGTAAATTTAACTGACGTAAATCGCCTCCTTTTTTAGGATCTGCATTTAAGAAATTAGTATGACTTTCATCCATTAAAATAGCGCTGTTAATCGCCGCTTTTACATCCACCAAGCCAGAGCCCGCTTCGTAAGATTTGGTTTTTTGACGTTTGAAATAACTGAAATATGTTTTTTCGATCACTTCACCTTCATCGTCTTTAAGGAAATCACCAGTTTCTGGGTCAATGACAGGGGCTTCATAGATAAATTTCTGATGGAAAATATTATCTTCATCATATTCAGGGCATAGTTCGCTATCGGTGCCATTGGCATAATCAGTGTTATCAATATTATTTTCAATATCTAAACCTGAACAATTAATACGTTTCCACGATCCTCCGGTTACTTGCCCGGCACTCAGCATTATCGCCGATTCACGCTCTGCTGCTGACCATTCAGGTCGTACTTGCGTCATCAGCGCCATAACACCGGCTAAATGTGGTGCAGCCATTGATGTACCTGTGTCAAAAGCGAAATCCGCTGAATTGGATTTATTCTGGAATGCACCGTCATTAGTAAACGGTGCGTAAATATTAACGCCGGGCGCTGCAATTGATGGCCCCATTAAGCTAGGGTAATGTCTGTTTGGACCTTTCGATGAAAAGCCAGCTAAGTCTTTGATTTGTTTCGGATCATAATCGACACCTTGTTTGACCGAATTAATGGTCAAATAAATAGTATCATTATCTAAAAAGTTTTGACGCAGCGTTTCACGGCCTAAGCCTTTTTTCCAGGTAGCATTACCAACATGGATATAAGGAAACGGCGTATAGCTGATTTCACCAGTATCAACATCTTCATGTTTGATATTAACCGCAAGTGATATACGAGAGTTATAACCATAGTCTTTATTATCGTTATACATCACCATACCTGCAGCGCCAAGTGCACCTGCACTTTCGGCTTTTTGCAAACGCGGTATATTATTTTTAACGGTGTCATCGCCACGGGCACATACAATAATTTTGTCGTTAAAATCAAAATTAAAGCTAGGATCAATCGGGTCTTTCCAACGGTCAAAGTCAAGACAATGAGGGTCGCCATCTAACACCTTCATTAATGGTGCAATTGGCGCTAACGTTTGTACAACTGCACTTGGTTTAGCTTCCACAACTGATTCAATACTATGGCCAAAGGTTGATAATGTTGTTAGTTTTTCCAGAATTTTACCATTTTCTAAGTTCATTGGCCCAGTTGGACCATGACAGGCACCATGGAAACTGTCAGTAATATTAAATGGATGACCTGGCCAGATTTGTCTATCAACCAAGCTAATATCATCTATTACGCCATAAGCACAGCATTTACCCGCAGAGGCGCCGCTAAAGCCTTGATGATTTTCAGCGCATTGTTCTATCTGATAAGTTGGACATGCAAACCCTTGTTGGGCATAACTATCATCTATTTCCACACTTGGATCGATACCTATGCCCTCAAATTGTGGATAAATTACCGCTTCCCCACCTGCACAGATGCTTTCCCAAGTCACACTGTTAAAACCATGACTATGATCATCAACACAATTGCCAAAATCATCCAGCTTCTCACCCACTAAGCATTTATTGCCATCTGCGCCTAATTGAGAATCTTTTAATTCACATAACAACGTTTCTGAGTTTCTTTCTTGTATATCGGTACATTGCAGATAGCACATGTCATTAATCATGTCGTAGTCATCTTCACAAACAGGCGCAGGGCTACAATCATCATTAATACACGCTCCCATCTCAGCGGCTAAAAATGCCGGAGCGGTAACTTCACCAGAAATACTGCGCGCTAAATCACCGCCTAAATCAACCCGGTTAAAATCAATACCGTCGGTGCTGAACTGCAATGTGGCAGAGCCAATATTTTCTTGTTTTCGACCAAGCTCGGTAGCGGCCACTGATAACGACCATGGTGTAACGTTTGATACTTGTTGATAGCCACCGTTATTACCGGCTGCCGCCGTTACATGAATGCCCTGCTCTTTTAAGGATAAGAAGCCTAAGAGAATAGGATCGCCCCATGGGTCGCGAGAGCCACCACCAATAGACCAGTTAAGTACATCAACGCCATCTATTAACGCCTGATCAATGGCCGCAACCATCACATCTGACAAGCAGCCGGCCATAGGGTCACCGCCACCACCGGGTAAACACACTTGATAAGAAATGATATTAGCATGTGGTGCCACGCCAGTTACCGTTCCTAGCTTTTCTTCACCACCAACAACACCAGGACCGGCTCTAAATTGTCGATATAAATAATCAACATCATTAACCACATTGCCGCCGGCAATGCCTGAGGTATGGCTGCCATGACCCACATAATCAATACCATTATCCGGGCGCATCATGCCATTACCCGAAAGATCAACTTCTTCACCACGTTTTTCTATCACGTCTCTGGCCAATTGACTACGATACCAAGAGGTCACTTGTGGATAAGAGTACACCCCAATTAATTTGTTATTACACAAGCTGCGCCATTCATCTGTCGCACAGTCGCCTAAAAAGTTACCATTACCTAACGGGTTTTGATGCACGTAGCCATCATCACCAATCTCACTAAATGAGCGACTAGCAGGATTAATTCCGGTATCGGCAACACCGATGATCATGCCTTCGCCTTTATAACCGCCATCAAGTTGCCAAAGTTTATTGGCATTGGTTACTTCATGTGAACTTGGGAAATTGGCGTGTTCAATACCTTCAGTTAAATAGGTCTTTACCGGAGTAATCGCACGAATTGAACTTAAATTTGCAAGCTCTGCTGCCTGGTTTTGATCCATACTTACAGTAAAGGCATTAAGTGCATTAGTGTACTGATGCTTTATTTGTAACTGCATGCCCAGTTGTGCAGCACTGCTTACTAACTGCTGATGAGATTGCAGCAAGTATTGTTGGTAAGCGTTCACCCGTGATTGATAATTAGCAGCCTTTTGTAATTGTTTTAGCTGATCATGGCTGACTTTACTCGCACTCGAATCATTCGTCATCAAGCCTGATTGTTGCTCTTTGGCAACCGTTTTTAAATGCGTTGCCGCCAAGCCATTGATGCCACCTGTGTATAGTGCTACAGGGGCTTGCTCCATAATGATGAAAAAGTCGTGTATCCCAGTAATTTCGGGGTCACTGATAAACTTATCACGGCGAGTAACTTGACGATTAACAACATTAGTGCTTTCAGGCATGCTAGTTAACCGGTCAAGTTTAACTGCGCTAACAGTGCTTGATATCGCAGCAGCAGGAATATCAACCTGTTGGCGAAGATTAGATTTTATTAAGTGTGCGGGAAGCTCAGTTTTATCAGCATTCCATAGTTCAGCCGCCGATACTGCGCCGCTCATATAGAGTGCGCTAAAACCTGCTAACAGTAATTTTTTGGTGTTCATAAATAACCCTTTATTTCTTTTATATTGCAGCCGTCCCTAGCTGCCTTTTTCAATATATGTTTAAGTAACTAACGCCCGAAAGCTTCTTAAAAATGATGATTCACGTTCAAGTAAAACTCTCTACCTAAGGCAGAGCCTGAATAGCTGTAAATGTCATACCATGGCCATTCAGTTGCCATAAACGAGTCATCATCAGGAGAGTTGGCATCAAATACGTTTTTAACCGTTAATGACACATTGGTGTCGCCATCATTCATGCGATAAGCAAGCACCAGGTTTGCCGTCACATAAGGATCTAAACGTTTTTGCGACTGCTTAGCTTCACCAACACTGCGAGCATCTTCACCTTGGTAGTAACCGTCGGTAACCAGATACTCTCTGTCGTCAGTAATTTCATAATTCAGTGGGTCACCATATTTATCAAAGAAAATAATGTCGCCGTTATCATCTTTTTTCAGTTGAATTCGGTGCGGTGCTAAACCACTCATATAACGACCGGATAACGTTGCTGAAAAGCTATCAAAGATGTAAGTCATTGAAGCGGTGATCACATCTTGTGGCTCACGGTTGTTAATGTTGTCACTAAAACCAAATGGCATTTCATCATCGCCTTCAATGGCATCATATTCGGTAGTTAAAATGCCGGTATGATTGGCCGAAAGATTTAACGCCCCCCAAGAATCTAATTGCCAGAAATAATCAACACTGGAATCGATACCGGTTTGACGATAAGACGCTAGATTAAATGCGGTAGTATTAACCGTTTCTAAACCACCTTGTGAAAAAAGGTCATCTGGGTTTTGAATCGGTTCACGAATGACTAAACCAGGCTTTTCATCGGTACCACTTACTACATCACAACCAAAAATTGGCGCAGAATCTGACGTGCCGTAACGACAATGAAAGTCTTCGAGTAAAATTGAAGAAATATTACCGCGCTGTACCTGATTTCTGATTTCTACATCGTAGTAATCAAAACTTAAGGTAAGCTCAGGCATTGGCGAGTAAACAAATCCTAAGCCAATTGATGTGCCTTCTTCGTTTTTTAGCTCTTTGTTGGGTAATTGCTCAGCATTAAATTGCGTTCCCATACAAGCACTGTAGTATTTTTCATCTTGAATAAACTCGTGCGGGGTAATTGAGCCGGCAAAGCTATTTTCATAACACGATACATAATCAGTGCCGTATGAAAATGCGCGTGAACGAGTAAATATGGCTTGCATATCCGGCGCTTTAAATGAGCGTGAATAGCTTGCCCTAAATAGCCATTCGTCATTTGGTCTAAATTCTACGTTATAGGCAGGAGTAAAATCGCCTGAATTTGCCGTTGAGCCATTATCGTATTGATCATAACGCAGTGCTACACCAACATTTATGCTCTCGGCTATTGGAAATTTAGTTTCAATACCAGTAGATGAACGAGAGCGCTCTCCAAAACCGGCAAATCCGGCTAAGCCCCACCAACCTTCTCCTTCAGGCTCAGTCATTAAGTCATCAGGTACGTATTCAAATGTTTCATTAACGTATTCAGCAACAAACGCATACTGAGCAGGTCCCGCTGGCATTTCAAATAAATCACCACTTACTACGGCACTTACAGTTTGCGCTTCGGTTTTATTGTTTGAGGTTGTTGTGCCGACTAAACGGCGCACTTCATCGGCATTCAGTGGCTCGTAGATATCATGGCTGCCTGTGCCGTCATAAACTTTAACGCCAAGCTGGTCTTTTAAATATTCACCAAAAAACATTTCTTCGGTTTCTTGATAACGTAATGCCCGTTGATCGTTTTCAAGTTCATAACGAGAATCGGTAAAATACACTTCCCAGGCATGTTCGCCAATGTAACCTTTAGCGCCCAAGGTGATACTTAGTGATTGTTCGTCAAAATGATAACCGGTATCGCCTATTTCTTCTGATGGTAAAATGCGGCCCATAGTGTACCAATCAGGCATAACTAAGAATTGACCATCAGCATCTTTAACTTTTAATTGATTCTCACCAGTTTCTAATTCGATTGTGCCGCCGTTAACAGCAATATAACCATGATCGGTTGTGGATGTGTTTTGCGTGTATAGCAAGTCCATAAAACCGGTAATATCATCACCTAGATCATAATTTCCCGACGCCATAAACGAGAACTTTTCCGACTCAGGGCGAAGCGTTCGATATTTTGCGCTGTCAAATCCACAGTAATTCCCCCATGAACCACTGGTTTGCCCTGCGGCAATGGCTTGTGGTAATTGTTTACGGTCTTCATAGCTGGTCCAAGGCAACTCGTTACAACCATTTTCGCCTGGATCTAAATAAGTTGGCTCATCAGTTGGGTTTAGCAAATAGTCATAGGCGGCCCAATTATCAATAAGGACCGCACCGCGGGCCATAACCGGATCACCAAAAGGGAAATCATAGGCCGAATCGATATCATCTATATCGCCGCCCTTTATAAACCCGACATCTTGATACTCAGCAACCAGAGTTAAGTTTCCTTTATCAAAATCTATTCCGTGGGTAAGCTGCACACGAGTTGTGCCTTTGCCATGCTCCTCACCAGTACCATAGGTTAGCGCAACATCAGTCCCATCCAGGTCTTTTTTCAAGATAACATTAATAACCCCGGAAACAGCATCTGAACCATATATGGCAGATGCACCTGTGGTTAACACCTCAACGCGTTCAATAGCCGCAGCGGGAATGGTTCCAATATTTACCACGGAAGAATTCGATTGATAAGCTGCTGGGTAATTGGCTAAACGGCGGCCGTTGATCAGTGTCAAAGTGTATTGAGGGCCAAAACCTCGCAAATTCACGACATTGGCATTGGGGGTAAAGCCACTGGCTCCTACTTCAGCGGTATCAACTGTGCCGGTGTTTTGTGATAAATCTTGTAGAGCATCGAATAATGTCAATTGCCCCTTTTTTAGCATATCTTCACTGGTAATAACGGTAACTGGGCTTGGACCTTCAAATGAGGTTTGGCTAATACGAGAGCCGGTTACTTGAAAAACTTCGATCTCTTCATCTTCTTCGCTTTCTTCTTGCAAAGTCTGCTCTTGCGTAACTTCGACACTTTCATCTTGAAAAGCATAAGCACTCACTGGCATAGCCAATGCAGAGACGAATAACGAGTAACGTATGCTTTGCGCTAGGGTATTCATTGGTACATTCATTTCGACTACCTGAACTGATAATAATTATTTTAGTTATATGTGCCGATTGACTTAGAAAAAAATCGGCGAATTTTTATATCATGGTAGGATGTTTACTAGACGTGAAAAAATGTTAAAAAGAGGGTCAGAGTCAAGTTAACTAAATGAATTAACTTGACTCTGACCCTCTTTGATAATTTAATTGTTTCTTATTTCGTTTACTTAGGCAAAATAACTTTAACTTGTGAAGTAGCGCTGACTTTACCTGCGTTATCGACCCAAACATCAAGGATAACGGTATCTTCGACTGTGATGATTTCACTGACTTTGCCATGGAACGCTAACTTGTCACCTGTACAGTTAAAAGACAGCATTCTAAGTGGGCCAATTTTACGGATGAAGGTTTTTAAACCGCCCCATTCGCGCGCCAAACGTTCAATCATGCCATACAAGAAAAAGGTATTGGCATAAGCATCTTTTGCCCCTGTTGCTTGTGCCATGGATTGGTCATGATGAATTAACGATAAGTCGCGATTCGCCGCAGCTTCCATCACCAAACGTTGCAAGGTGATATCAATATAAATTGGTGATAACTCATCGCCAACTTTGATGTCTTGCATTGTTTTTTGCAAAGACCAGTCAACGGTTTGATTTATATTTTTATCAGTCATTAACCTTCTCCTTTGCTTACCGGGTTAAAACGGAAAATATCTAAAATACCAACGGCTACTATTTCATCATTTTGGTTGGTATAAGTATCTTTTTGCTTAAAGAAAGCTCCTTTACCAACGCGCAGCTCTTTTTCAACTAATGAGACTAGCTCATGAGTAATTGTTACAACATCACCATGGTATAACGGCTTGAAGAACTCCATTTCCATAGAGGTTGCAAAACTTAATGAAAACGGTGCTGGTACATCAAAAATGACAGGAATTGGAATTTGAATAGGCGCATCGCCAATTTCAAAGCGCTTATCGCCCGCTTGCCAATGAGTAGGCTGGCCAAATGTCATAGCCATAGCACTTGGTGCTATTTTACCTTCTAAACCAGAGGCAATAGCTGCTTGCTCATCAGTAAATAACGGGCAAGTGAATTCTTTGGGTTCTAACCAGCGGCGTACACTAGAAGCATCCACTGCATCGGCACCTTTAGAAACGCCCACCACCTTACCTACGTAAGATAATGCTTGTTCCCAGGTACCTTGCATGCCCCAGCTTGGTTTATCTGAGGCCATAGGTTATTCCTCAATCAAATGAAATAGCGGAAGTTTAAAATCGCCATTTGCTTTTACATATTCAACTTCAACACGATCACCAATTCTAGCCGTATCAGCACCATCTCCGACAATGTTACTTGCCATACGAATGCCTTCATCTAGATCAATATAGGCAACATGTATCGGCAATTCTTTAGTGAACTCTGATGTTGTACCTAGATAAGTGGTAGTAATTGAATAAATGGTACCTGTACCATTGGCTTCGACCCACCCTATATCTTTCGACCAACACTCTGGACAAACACGTCGTGGATAAAAAATATTGGTATCACAGCTGTTACAGTGCTGAACAAGTAATTTGTCTTCTTGTACCGCATCCCAAAAAGGCTTACTTTCAGGGCTTATTGCTGGTAGTGGTCTTTTCATATCGCTCATAATTAATTACCCCAAACTGTTGCTAAGGTGTTCATACCAGAACCACCGGAAGTTACCATCATCACTTTTTCGGCGCCTTCTACCTGATTCGCTCCGGCTTCACCACGTAGCTGACGGGCTACTTGACAATAAAATGCCATAGAGACACCAGAGCCAGTGTGACCACGACCGGTTGCATCACCGATAGTTGTACATGGTGTTTTGCCACCCAGTTTAGTATGACCTTCTGCATGATAACGGGCACCTTCACCAGGCTCACAAATACCATTCGCTTCTAAATAACTCGCTTGGGTAAATGGGTATGCCCCGTAAATTTCGTGGATATCAATATCTTCGACCGTTAAGTTCGCTTGTGCTAATGCTTCAGAACATGACTTGCGGTACCCTTCACGCCAGAAAATATCTTCACGAACAACCGGTGTACCACCTAAGAAATCAGAGCCATGACCTAATTTCCATACAGGATTTTGACAATGTTTTTTCGCATATTCTTCTGAAGCGATCACTAAACAACCACCACCATCGGCTAGCATATTACATTCAACTGATTTTAACGGCGTAGAAATCATACGCGCGCCCATCACTTCTGCTGTTGTTTTAGGTTTATTATGGAATAACGAATACGGGTCGCGAGAACCCCAGTCACGTAATGCATGAGTAATTGCAGCAACTTCTTCTTCTGTAGAATTAGTTTCATGCATATATCGCTGAGTAATTAGTGCCATCGCGCCATTAAATGTCATACCAAACGGGAACTCCCATTCTTGATGCATAGGTGCTTTGGCAAAGAAAGTAATTAAATCTTCAGCAGGAATATCTGATTGCACGGTGATATGAGGCACAAGTACGACTTCACACATACCTGATGTGATCCATTGTTCGGCCATACGCACACAGTTAGTTGTTGATGCGCCTCCGGCATTACAAATTACGTTATCTTTAACGTTTTTAAAACCAAAGTGCTCTGGTAATAAACCAAAAGCAGTTGCTGAAATTAGATCAGGTTGTGCTTGTGGTGCTACATTAATAAAGCCCTGTACGTCGTCTTTATCTATGCCTGCATTTTTTACAGCACCCATTATCACTTCTTCAGCGATATCCCAGCGCGTACGCTCAGGATTAATTTGTGTCGGTACTTCGTGGTAACCGATAATTGCAATTTTGCCCATAGTTTTCTCAGTTAGTTAGAATGACTGTTCGGCTGCTTTACAAACATCAAGGTTGTATTTTTTAATTTCAATGTGAGTAAGCATATCTATATTTAATTGTATTAACGCAATAGTTGAAAATAACTAATGAGTCAAACTCAATAAACCCTACCATCATGTTTTATAATTTTCAACAATGTTTTAAAATGACAGGCTAAGATTTAACTGAGATGAACTTATTTGCACAAAATGAAGAGTTATTTGAGTGATATTTCTCTATTAAAATTATGATTTGCTAGTACTTTACCTATACTACTAAAGGGTTATAACTCACTCTAAGCCAGTAAAAATGTAGTCTGTACTGAAACTGTTCAGGTTTAATTCCAAATCCTCATCGACAAAAATTGCGATTTGATTGAGTTCGGCTCACTTTTTGTTAAAGTAGGTGCAATTAAAAATTAGTGTAATAACTTTAAAAACGAATTAATAAAGCCTGATAAACATTTTCGGGCAATAACTAGGAGCTGAAATGGCTGGTTTTAATAAAGTAGTAAATTCATACGAAGAAGCGATGGCAGGTCTCGAAGACAACATGACTGTTATTGCTGGCGGTTTTGGTTTATGTGGTATTCCTGAAAACCTAATTAAAGAAATTAAACGCAAAGGTACAACGGGCTTAACCGTTGTTTCTAATAACTGTGGTACGCACGAGCACGGTTTAGGTATGTTGCTAATTGATAAGCAAATTAAAAAGATGGTTGCCTCATATGTAGGTGAAAACGATATTTTTGAAGCGCAAATGATGAGTGGCGAGCTGGAAGTAGAATTAACGCCACAAGGTACCCTAGCTGAAAAAATGCGTGCTGGCGGTGCCGGTATTCCAGCTTTCTTCACCGCAACAGGTGTTGGTACACCAGTAGCTGAAGGCAAAGAAGAGCGCAATATTAAAGGCCGTGATTATATTCTTGAAGAATCAATCACTGGTGAATTTGCCATCGTAAAAGCGTGGAAAGCAGATACCTTTGGTAATCTAGTATTTAGAAAAACTGCTCGTAACTTCAACCCGTTAGCGGCAACAGCCGGAAAAATTACCGTGGTAGAAGTAGAAGAGATTGTAGAGCCAGGTGAATTAGACCCAGATCATATTCACGTACCGGGTATCTACGTTAACCGCCTTATAAAAGGCACTTTTGAAAAACAAATTGAACAACGCACTGTGCGTTCGTAATTGGAGATTTTAACAATGACTTTATCTCGTGAACAATTAGCACAACGTGTTGCACAAGAATTACAAGATGGTTACTACGTTAACCTTGGTATTGGTATCCCTACTTTAGTTGCTAACTACGTTCCTGAGGGAATGGAAGTTATGCTGCAATCTGAAAACGGTTTATTAGGTATGGGCCCTTTCCCTACTGAAGAAGAAATTGATGCCGATTTAATTAACGCCGGTAAACAAACCGTTACTATGGCAACTGGTGCTTCGTTATTTGATAGCGCCGAATCTTTTGCGATGATCCGTGGCGGTCATGTTGATTTAACCGTACTTGGCGCTTTTGAAGTCGATGTAAACGGTAATATTGCTTCTTACATGATCCCGGGCAAGCTTATTAAAGGGATGGGCGGCGCAATGGATTTAGTTGCTGGCGCTGACAACATTATCGTAACTATGACTCATGCTTCTAAGCACGGCGTATCAAAGCTTCTTTCTAACTGTACTCTGCCGTTAACGGGTAGAGGCTGCATTAAAAAGGTTTTAACTGATTTAGCCTTTATTGAAATAAAAGACGGTAAATTTCACTTACTTGAACGTGCACCTGGTGTTAGCGTTGAAGAAATTATTAAACTAACGGAAGGTGAATTAGTAGTTCCAGATCACGTTCCTGAAATGCAGTTTTAACTAAATATGAGTATTCATCATCACTGATAGTGCAGATTTTTTTGCCTAAAATGATACGAAGATTCAGAAGCATAAAGCTTATTATATTGATATAAGCTAATTGAAAAGTTAATAGGAATGAAAATGAGTAAACGTGAAGTAGTATTTTTAAGTGGTGTGCGTAGTGCAATCGCTGATTTTGGTGGCTCTTTAAAGGGCGTTGCTCCTACAGATTTAGCCGGTCAAATGGTTGGTGAAGCGGTTAAACGCGCAGGTGTTAGCAGCGATGACGTTGGTCATTGTGTTATTGGTAACGTAACTCACTCAGACCGTCGCGATATGTACATGTCTCGTGTTGCAGCACTTAAAGGTGGTTTACCAGAATCAACTCCAGCTCTAACTGTTAACCGTTTATGTGGTTCAGGCCTACAAGCGGTTATCTCAGCAGCGCAACTTTTATTACTAGATGATTGTGACGTTGCTGTTGCTGGTGGTGCAGAATCTATGTCTCGCGTACCTTACTGGTCACCATCAACACGTTTTGGTAGCAAGATGGGTGACGCGCAATTAGTTGATCCTATGGTTGGCGCCTTAACTTGTCCAATTGGTGATACGCATATGGGTATTACCGCTGAAAACGTTGCCGAGCAATGGAACGTTAGCCGTGAAGATCAAGATGAAGCCGCAGCAGAATCTCACCGCCGCGCGCAAAAAGCGATTGAAGAAAATCGTTTTGACTCACAAATTGTTCCTGTTGAACTTAAATCACGCAAAGGCGTAGTGTCTTACACTACCGATGAGCATGTTCGCTATGACTGCACTTCTAGCGACATGGCAAAACTTCGTCCGGTGTTTAAAAAAGATGGCACAGTAACAGCGGGTAACGCTTCAGGTATTAATGATGCAGCAGCTGCGCTTGTTATGGCAGATAGTGAATTTGCTGCAGCAAATGGTTTAAAACCACTTGCTAAACTTGTTGGTTATGCCTTTGCCGGTGTTGCGCCTGAAGTTATGGGTATTGGCCCAGTGCCAGCGGTAAACAAGTTATTAGAAAAAACTGGTATCAACAAAAACGATATCGACGTTTGGGAAATTAACGAAGCATTTGCCGCACAAGCACTCGCCGTTTGTCGTGATTTAGAGCTGGATATGGACAAAGTTAACCCGAATGGCTCAGGTATCTCACTTGGTCACCCAATTGGCGCAACAGGTGCCTTAATTACAGTTAAAGCAATTCATGAACTAGAACGAGTTCAAGGAAAATATGCTGTGATCACTATGTGTATTGGTGGCGGTCAAGGTATTGCTGCGTTGATTGAGCGGGTTTAAACTTAGATCCTGAAATAAATTCAGGACGATATGAGTCGAATTCAGAACGACCTTAGTTCGACTACGTCATACCCGACCTGTTCGGGTATCCATAAAATATACCAAATAATGGATTCCCGCCTGCGCGGGAATGACGAATTCTCCCCGGGAATGGCAAGTTATCACTTTGCCACCTACACTAAAAGTCTTAGCAATTAATCAATACAAGACTTTTAATAATAACAAATGGCTGACTCTCACCACGTTCATTTATGCCGGTATTCTGATGAAGAAGGCTACACCTGTGAGCAAGAATGTAACGATTCTGGCTGGTGTTATTGGCATGACTCCAACATTATTAAAGACTCCCCTGCCGATAAAGAAAACCTGCAAGAATATGCGCGCAACGGCGGCATGCTAAGAGGTATCAGCTTAAAACATGCGGACTTAGCCGGTATAGATCTAGTCAACCATCACCATAAAAATGGTTTTGATTTTAGCCACGCTGACTTTTATCGGGCTGATTTAACCTGTGCCCACCTGTTTAATATAAACCTTGAATATGCCAGTTTAATGAAAGCCGATTTAAGCGAAGCAAATTTGCATAATGCCAACATCAAACATTGCAATTTATTAGGCATAAAATGGCAAAATGCTAAAATTAAAAATATTGAAATTGGTAATGAATTAATTCAAGAGATCCTAGCGCAAAAAGCTCAAGATGATTATGATTTGGTACTCGCTTTAGACTTATTTGAACAATCGGAGGAGATATACCGAGATCTACGCAAACATGCCGAGCGTGAAGGTATATTTAAGCTCTCTGGCCGGTTTATACAAAAAGAGTTGACTATGCGCCGCTATCAAATGAAAAAGCCCTCGTTTGCTCGGTTAATGTCTAAAGTAGTGGATTTGTTCTGTGGTTATGGTGAAGAGCCGCTGAAAGTCGTTAATTTTTCTATCGTGTTGATTTTATTTTGTGCGATATTATATTTTTTCACCGGTATTAACTTTGAAGGCCAACAACATTACTTTGATGCCAGCTTGCCTTTTACAACTAACCTGAATCACTTTTTCTCATGTATGTATTATTCGGTAGTCACCTTCACTACCTTAGGCTATGGCGATATAACCCCGATTGGCATATCAAGACTTATTGCCGCAACAGAAGCATTTACCGGCAGTTTTACCATTGCCTTGTTTGTGGTGGTGTTTGTGAAGAAAATGACGCGGTAGAAAAGAAACGAGGCGCGAGGAACTAGGAGCTAAGTGCTGGCATACCTTTTAGTGTGTTGTGCGATGCTTAGAAACAATTAACCACGTCATCCCCAAGGACGACTGCATGGATGCAGGAGGTAGAGCAATGCAGGAGCAATTGCCGACCTCAAGCGACATTGGGGATCTTCTTTAGGTTATAACGTGCTTATAAAAAGGATTCAATTACAAAATATTTGTCAGCGCAATACCTAAACCAATACGGTTTTGCTTATGATTATAATCAATTAACGACTCGCCATAACCAGTAAATCCTTGCACATACCCTCTTAACTTTCCCCATAATGGGAATGTCATGCCAACTTCAGCAGCACCTTTATGCGTGGCAAAGTTTTCGCGTACACCAACACTGAACTCTAAGTTATCATACTTATATACGGCACCCAATTGGTAATAGCCCATATACTCATTGATATCAGGGTTATCATCACCATCAGGATCTAAACTGCCGTCTTCTTGAATTTCTTTTTTGTCTTCAGACAAGCGATACCATGGCTTAAATGACACGGCAAAATCGCCTTTTTCCCATAAAAAATCTAAATATACGCGGTTCCAACTACGCGAAATGGCGGTAGAACGTCCATTTGATTGATGTTCAATTCCGACAACCAAGCCAGTATTTCCGTCAAATGGTTTCCAATCTAACCCGGTCATATAAAACACTTCAGGTTGATAATTGGTTTCGCGAAATGGTTTGGAAATACCTTCTGAATATACTTGCCACCAAGATTTAATTGTCATACCAAAATATAATGCATCTCCTTCTCTAAAAAGGTCGCCATAATTTAACGGCACTTTAATGCTTAATTGATATTTAGCTTCATGATCTTCAATGTTTTCCGCCCAACCAGAGTCTGGAGCTTGTGCCGCATACGTTTTTCGGTTCATACTATCCGAGATTGAAACTGGTAGGATGTAATTCATTTTATGCGGAGTTATAACATAAGGATCGAACTTAGTTTCACTTTCACTTATGAATCGTTTTGAGATGACGCCCTTATTAGATGTATCTTGAGGACCATCAATTTCCACTTCACATTCTCTACGAAGTTCTGATACCAGTTGTTGGCCACCGGCTTTGTTTAACTTATCAATTAAACAAGCTAAAGTTTTAGGATCTTGTGCAGCTTGCTCAACCGTTTGTGGGGCTTTGCCTTCTTGCTCTACATTTTCTTCTGCTTGCACAGATAAAAACGTTAGTATAGATAAGCAAAGTAACGACGTTCTTAAAGAGGTACTTTTAAAACCATTCATGTTTTATTACTCAGTGCGTATCCATCGCTGATTATTAACTATTAATAATAAGAACTAAGGATAATTTATTGTTATTAATACAAACATTAACAATATAGTAATAACAATTAAATAAAAAATGTAAAAAAACATTAACAATTAGCGGTTGAAAGCGACGATTTGTTAATTATTTGCAGCGAAACAACAAAAAGAATGATGAACAGAAAACTAATAGCAGAGTTTTGGATAATCCCCCAGGATAAAACCCTAAACTCTGCTACTCCCATGTAATGGTTAAGTAAGATTTAAGCGATTATTGATGATTCGCTAGCCGATTGATAAATATCAGCGAGCAAAGGTACGCCAGGTCGATAAATGTCAGCGAGAACATCAACACCTGGACGATAAATATCAGCATTTACTTGAAATGCGGCACCAATAATACAAACTAAAACTGCGGTAATGATAACCTTCATTTCACACCTTCCATTTCAAAAGATAGATACCAGAAAATCTAAAATATATTAGAAAAAATGGATCTGTCAGCACCTTGCAGCGTTAACAGACAAATCTATAATATGTAAAAAAGTGTAAAAATAGGTAATCAATACAACTAAAAAAATGGTGCTTAAAGCCAGTAAATCGCTCAATTAACACACAGTTAACAGTAATATATCTACCTGCTAACTTTTCAGCCCTTGCCTGTTTGGGCTCATTAAAATCTATTAGCCCTAAAATCAGCAAATGCCTGAGTTATTTCCTCATTGGTATTCATTACAAACGGTCCACCGCGAGCGACAGGTTCATTTAAGGGAGTTGCTGAGATAAATAAAAATCGAATATCTTTACCTTTGCTTTTAATAATAACCTGTGCGCCTTTGGTTAATATGCCTAATTGCTTTTCAGTTAATGGCGCAAGGTTACTGCCGATTTCAGCATCACCAGAGATCATATAAATCATGCTATTATCGAGTTCATTCACCGTTTGGTTAAAGGTTTCACCTTGCTTCAAGGTAACATCGAAATATGTCGGCTTAACGTATTCATTGTTTATTACCCCCTGTGTTCCAAGCTCTGTTTTACCGGCGATAACTCGGATAAAACTGCCATTATCATGACGTTCAACAGGAATAGCAGCTTCAGTATATTCTTGATATTTAGGCTCAGTCATTTTATTGGCTTTCGGCAAGTTTACCCAAAGCTGAAAGCCAGCTAACAAACCTTGTTCCTGCTCTGGCATTTCAGAATGCAAAATCCCTTTTCCAGCGGTCATCCACTGCACGCCGTGTTGTTCAATAACGCCTTCATTGCCAGCATTGTCTTTATGACGCATTTTACCGGCCAACATATAAGTAACGGTTTCAAAGCCACGATGAGGATGTTCAGGAAAACCGGCAAGATAATCATTGGGCTTATCACTGCCAAACGCATCAAGTAGAAGAAATGGATCGAGCATGTTTAACTCTGGTGAGCCAATGATGCGAGTCATATTAACGCCTGCACCATCGCTTGTTGCAATGCCTGGGGTAGAATACTGCAATTCTTTAATGTTTAAAGTGTTCATAAAAAAAGACCTATTAATAAATGTTTAATAAGTCTTATATTAATGTTTATAGAAAAGAATAAAATATCAAAAAAGTATCGATATCATCCTAATATATTGGTTAATTACCAAGTAAATGAATCAATTTGTCTTTAGATAAATAAGCCTCATCAACATCTTGCAGTTTGTTGTAAGAGATCATCTCGCGAATACTATCAATATACGCTTGACCGCGCTCTGAGTACTTATCTAGCGTACCAGCCAATTCCATGCCCGTTATCGCGTCACCGTTTGCTCTAAGCTGGGCTCGCAAAGTTCTTAGTTTGGCATAAGCCATAGTGGTGTTTATGTTAAACATATAACCTTCAACCGAGCCAAGCGGGCTATCGAACCTGGCTAAACCATAATCGCCCAGCTCTTTACGCTGTTGTTTAGGCGCCATACCTTTACCAGAGAAATCCCACTGACCGAAAAAGGCATTGCCCTCTTCGGCAAAGCGCGATGTGCCCCAACCGCTTTCTTCTGCAGCCTGAGCAAGCGCCAATGAGGGCGGCATAATATCGACTTTAACGAGTAACTTAGTGCGTAATTCTTCGGTCATCGTTTGTTGTTCATTTTCTATTACTGAGTACTTTACCGCGAGAGACTTTAAGGTTTGGCTATCGAGGTTAGCGTTTTTGATCTCTTGCCGTTCAAGCAATATTCGTTCGTTTGAAATAAGTACTAATGGCGCCATTAAACGGAAAAACACTTCTTTTTTGAGGGCTACAGGAATGTTGTTCGAGGTATGTTTCCATTCTTCACTGACTTTTTCAAAACTTAAGCGCGGTACTTCTCTATTACCCTTAGCCCAGTTTTCACTGTCGTAATGGTGCTCTTTGAACAACGCCATTAGCTCATCCAATGAATGTATTTCTACATCGATTGGATCTTTCATTGCTTCAATAACAAATTTTTCATCAATAACCTTCGTTTTATCTGGCTCTGAACAAGCAGTTAATAATATTGAAGAGGCTAATAATGAAATACTAAAAAAGTTGCAACGATTTTGCATTAAACTACCTTAGAGGATAATAAAGGATGAAAAGTAAAGGTAGCGCTACAACATGCCTTTTGCAAAGTTTTTATATAAATCATTCGCGATCAAATAATCTCCTTCTATTTCGGCGACTTCACCTCTGCGTAATAATTCAACAATAAAGTCCTTATTCCCTGCTAATGCTTGTCGGCAAACTTGCTCATTTGAATAATCACTTAAATTCACTAGCAACTCGTTAAAATTTACCCCTTTGATTTTTCTTAATTCAACTAACATTTTTTCTAACTGCATGATTAAAATTCCTATGACTAACAAAAAACAAGATAAATACAGCTTAGGCTAAATGGTAAAACTGAAAGTGACATTGGCAAGACCAATTATGATAAATAATGACAGTTATAACTATAACGAGTAACGAATCACGAATTCGTTGCACTGCGAATACGGTATTTCGTACCTTCGAGTTAGCTGTAAATGATTGTTTTAGATCATCAAGTTGTTGTAAGCACAGTGATAAACTAAAGTTAACAGTGAAAAGTCAGGTAAGGGAAAATACATGCACAAGTGGTTTAAATGGTTCGTAATTGTTGCAATTTTGTCTGCACTATATTGGTGGTTTACTAAAGAGAAACCACTGCACGTTGATATTACGTATGCTGAACTAGGACAAGTAGAATCAACGGTAGCTAATACCAGAGCTGGCACAGTAACAGCTTGCATGCGCGCGAAAATGTCATTACCTATTGGCGGCCAAATAGAACAAATTAATGTTGTAGAAGGTCAGCAAGTAGAACAAGGACAGCTATTACTGTCGCTATGGAATAAAAACCAATTAGCGCATTTGAATGAAGCAGAAGCATTTTTAGCGGCAAGCAATAAAAATAAAGAACGCGCTTGTATCGTCGCCAAAAATGCAAAAAAAGACGCTAAAAGACAGCAATCACTGCTAAAACAAAATTTAACCTCACAAGAAAAACTCGATAGCGCTTTAGCTAATGCCGAGGCTTTCCAGGCAAGCTGTGAAGCAGCGAGTGCCGAAGTTGATGCCAAGCAAGCTATGGTTAATACCATTAAAGCCAATATAGAACAAACCTACCTGCATGCACCTTTTAACGGCACAATTGCCGAAATTACTGGAGAAGTTGGCGAATATACCATGCCATCGCCACCTGGAGTGCCAACGCCGCCAGCAGTAGATTTACTCACTCACGATTGCCACTACATCAGCGCGCCAATTGATGAAGTTGATGCCGCCTTTTTAACGCCGGGTTTACCGGTAAAAGTTAGTTTAGACGCGTTTCGCGGCGAACAAATATCTGGCACGTTAAAACGTATTTCTCCTTACGTACAAGATTATGAAAAGCAAGCGCGCACTGTTACCGTTGAAGTAGAACTAAACCAGCACCGAGAGCCGCACTTTCTGGCTGGTTATAGCGCCGATATCGAAATTATTTTGGCCGCAAAAGATGATGTACTTCGCCTGAACAGTGATTTAATCATTAATGAGCAATACGTATTAGTGCTAAACAAACGCGGTTTCATTGAACAAAGAAATGTCACCATTGGCCTAAGTAATTGGCAATTTACCGAAATAATTAACGGCTTAAGTGCTACCGACAAAGTTATCAGTTCTGTAGGTTTAACCGGTGTAAAAGCTGGAGTAATGGCGAGTAATGAATAACCAAGAACATATAGATAGTACATTAATCGACATTGACAACATCAATAAAACTTATGTTATTGGCGAGCAACCATTACAGGTATTAAAAGGTGTCACCTTAACGGTAAATAAGGGTGATTACTTATCAATTATGGGCCCTTCTGGCTCAGGCAAGTCGACACTGTTGAACATGATTGGCTTATTAGACCGGCCTGACAGTGGTGAATATTGTATTAAAGATAGCGCGACAATGAATCTGCAGGAAGAACAGCGAGCTGCCCTGCGCCGCGCTCATGTTGGCTTTATTTTTCAAAACTTCCACTTGATCGCCAGATTAACCGCGGCAGAGAACGCCGAGTTACCATTAATGCTTGCCGGCGTTGGCGTAAAAGCAAGAAGAGCAAAAGTATTAAAGGTGTTTGCACGCTTAGGCATACAAGACAGAGCGGATCATTTACCAAAACAGCTGTCCGGCGGGCAAATGCAGCGTGTTGCAATTGCCAGAGCCATGGTATTAGAGCCAGATATTTTACTGGCTGATGAGCCAACTGGAAATTTAGATCAAAGCTCAGGTAGAGAAGTTGTCGAATTGCTAGAAGAGCTTAACCAGCAAGGAATTACTCTTATTATCGTAACTCATGATCAACAACTTGGCGTACGAGCAAGGCGGCAGTTAACCATGCTTGATGGCGAAATTTTTGAAGATAAACGCACCAATGAAACTGCAAGATAATTGGCTATACAGTTGGCAAGCATTAGTGCGGCATAAGTTGCGCACCACTTTATTGCTTATTGCTGTCGCTATAGGAGTAACATCGGTATTACTGTTAACCAGCTTAGGTGAAGGAGCCAGGCTGTTTATTGAGCGCGAGTTTTCAGCGCTGGGCAATGAAATCATGGTGGTTTTGCCGGGGAAAAAAGAAACTACTGGCGGCTCAGTGCCAATTTACGGCAGTACGCCAAGAGATCTAACCATTGATGATGCAATTGCTATGGCAAAAATCAGCACGGTAAAAGCTGTAGCGCCAATAATTGCCGGAACATCGCTATTAAGTTATCAAGGCAAAAGCCGTGAGGTGATCACGTTAGGCAGCAGTAAAGACATTTTTGCTGTGCGTAAATTAGCATTAAGCCAAGGTAAACAGTTTGACAATAATGCTAATGACCTGGCAAAACCGGTGTGCGTATTGGGCTCGACCATTAAAAAGGAGCTATTTGGTAATAAGGCCGCTATTGGCGAATGGATACGTTTTTCTGGCCAACGTTTTCGAGTGATAGGCATATTGCAAGAGCGCGGTGAATCTATGGGTCTGGATATGCGGCAAATGGCAATTATTCCTATTCGCTCGGCAGAGAGTTTATTCAACTCACCGGCATTGTTTCGAGTATTGCTGGAATTAAAGCAATCAGGAACTGAACAATATACCATAGAAAAATTGCGACAATTAATTAAAAAACGTCATGACGGCGAAGATGATATCACCATACTAACGCAAAACTCATTGATGAACTCTTTCGATAAAATATTGACCTTAGTGACCGCAAGCATTGGCGCGATTGCAGCCATTAGTTTAGTTGTTGCCGGTTTTTTAATTATGAATGTCAGCTTTGTTTCGGTATCAAGACGAAAACAAGAAATCGGCCTACTTAAAGCTTTAGGGGCAACTTCGAATGAAATCAGACAAATATTCTTAACCGAAGCCTTATTGCTGGTAGGTTTAGGTGTATGTATTGGGCTCGTTATTGGTTATAGCCTAACTACCCTAGCCGCTAATATATGGCCAGATTTTCCATTAACAATTCCATGGTGGGCAACGATTGCCAGCATCATTGTATCATTAACAATTGGTTTATTGTTTTCTTGGTTACCAGCATCTCACGCCGCCAAACACGATCCTGTATTGGCATTAAGGGGCAGCTAAGATGAGCTTTAATGATTTGATATTTTGGGTAAAAAAATCGTTGTTATCGCAAAAACTTAGAGCAGGATTAACCATTGCCGGTTTTGCCACCGGTATGGCCGCGGTAGTGTTAATGACCACTATAGGTGAAAGTTTACGAATGTTTGTACTGCAAGAATTTACCCAATTTGGCTCTAACATTATTGCGATAACCCCCGGTAAAACTGAAACCTTTGGCATGGGCGGCTTATTAAAAACAATTAGACCGCTAACACTAGATGATGGCATTTATATTAATAAACAAAAGCGTGTTGAGTTTGTGGTCCCAGTGGTTGCTGGCACAGCAAAAGTCAAAGCCCAACACCGCTCACGTTATACCGATATTATTGGCGTCAATAATCATGCAATTACAGCGTGGAAGTTAACCATAGCGCAGGGTAAATTTTTGCCCGATGACGACCTTAAAACCCCGCGCAGTTTTGCGGTATTAGGCGCCATCTTAAAACAGGAGTTATTCGCCAATTCTTCCGCCATAGGAAAATTTATTCATGTCGGCAGTCAACGCTTCAAAGTAGTCGGTGTGCTTGCTGAAAAGGGCCAGTTTATGGGCCAAGATCTTGATGACATGGTGTATATCCCTACCGCCAAAGCAATGCAGTTATTTAATCGTAACAGCGTAATGGAGTTAGATATATTTTATCAACCGGGGATTACTGCAAGTGAGGTTGTTGCACAAATAAAGCCGAAGTTAATTAATCGCCATGGCTTAGAAGATTTTACCATTATCACCCAAGATGACATGTTAGCCAGCTTGGATAAAATATTGCTGATCATAAAAATGGCGGGTGCCGCCTTAGGAATGATTTCACTGGTTGTTGGATCTGTTGGCATTGCCACCATCATGACCATAACAGTAACCGAACGCACCTCAGAAATAGGTTTATTGAGAGCTTTAGGATTTTCTGAGACACAAGTAAAGCGACTGTTTTTAGCGGAAGCTATATTGCTTGCTGTAGTCAGTGGTCTGATTGGCTACACAATTGTATTTGTGTTACTGGTGATAGCAAAACTAGCCTTGCCTAATGTGCCGGTAGATATTAACTTAACCGTACTTGTCGGCTCGCTATTAGTATCTGCTGTTATCGGTTTGATTGCAGGTATATACCCAGCGCAGAATGCCTCGCGGCTTACGCCTATTGATGCACTGCGGGAGGAGTAACCACAATACTATTCCCTGAATTTATTTCAGGGTCTCTAGCGTTTAAAAATAAATAGATCCTGAACCAAGTTCAGGAAGTAGCTGTCAATCTGTTTGGCGAGAATTAATGCAAAGCAGCTCTAAACGGTAAGGCCGCACAAATACGTCCTTCTTCTATCAAGATTTCTTCCAAACGTGGGTACACCACATCTTCAGGAAAATACTCAAGTGCTAACTCAACAAACAAGTTTTTGTGTTTTTCTTCTGATTTGGCAATATCGTCATAAAACTTTTTATCTTTGCCTTCCGGTAACACTTGTGCAATCAGTGAAAAACGTTCATGCCCGCGCGCTTCAATAACGCCAGCAACCAGCATTCTATCGAGAAACTTTTCCGGGCGGCTATGACGAAACATTTTACGGATTTCATTAATGTACGGATCCTTTTCATCATTGGCTAAAATAACACCGCGGCGAGTCATTAGCTTCAACACTTGTTTAAAATGAATCAATTCTTCTAACGCCAAGTCTGTCATCGCTTTAACCAGGCTGGTTTTGTCTTGATAATGCGATAACATCGACATTGCCATGCCCGATGCTTTTTTCTCGGCAGCGGCATGATCTTGTAAAAAAGCATCAAAGTCTGCAACGGCAATATGAGCCCATTCAATAGGGGTATGGTATTTTAATTCAAACATGTGTGTATTCTTGTAACTATACGAGTAATTATTGCGCGCTATTTTACACACGTTTATTGTGAGGTTATAGTAAAAATTAACATTAAATATAGTGAACAACATGGCAAATACTTTATATATCACCGGCGCTGGTGTATCTGCAGAAAGTGGCATCCCCACCTTTCGCGGTGAAGATGGTTTTTGGACCATTGGTAGTAAAAACTATACGCCAATGGAGATGGCGACTCGCGCTATGTATGAAAATAATCCAGTAGATTTTTTATCTTGGTACTACCATCGTTTTGCTACCTACAGAAACCATGGTCCAAATGAGGTTCATCGTTGGTTAAGCGATAAAAATCTTATTACCCAAAACATTGATGGTTTAGATGGTAAAGCCGGAAACAAAGATTACATTGCGATTCATGGCCGACTTGATCAAATGACGCTTTACCACCACCAAGGCGATGATGTAGCTTGTATTACTACTCCTTGGGAGGACGTAGACCCAAATCATTTACTGCTATCGTTGTTGGAAATATTCAAGATTAATCAACAAACCAAACGGCCGATACTGAATCAATCTTTTAAACCCTATGTACTGTTATTTGATGAATACTACACCGACTTGTATCGTATTACTGAAGCAGAACAGCGAATGATGGCAGCTGAAAAAATGGTCTTCATCGGCACTTCGTTTAGCGTTAACATTACTCAAATGGCCTTGCGTGCGGGCATAAATAACCGTATCCCGATTGAAATTGTTGATCCTGCGCCTATTGAGTTGCCCTACCAGCATGTGACTTATCATAAAATGAAAGCATCTGAATATATCCAGAAAGCTGCATGCTGAGTTAAAAATAGGTAAGAATATTAATCCCTATAGCTGAAAAATCTGGGGTCGAGGTAAATGCGTGGTAATGATAGCGGTAATTAACCGCTAAGCTAACATTATTATGAAATTTGAGGCTTAAACCAGCTTCCGGGAAAGCAGTCAAAGCGCCATTCCTTTCATCGCAATCATACTCTAAAGAGTGTCCTGAAGCATATTGCTGACATTCTTGAAAGTATCGTGCACCAAAGCCCACACCAACATAAGGAGTAATAAGCTGGTGTGGCATGAAGTGATAATCTACGGTTAAATCCCATTCGCCACTTTCACTCAAATCATCATCAATAACCATAAAACTAAATTTTGTTATGATATTGTCATCTCGTTTACTAATGCCTATGGTATAGACTTTTTCATGGTTATTATTGCCTTCAGAAAAGCCAATGAGCACACCATAATTATTGTCATCTTTATCTTCAAAGTCGGTTTTTACATCATACACAGGCTCAGGCAAATATGCGTTAGCTGCAAATGTAAATAACATCAGCACTATCATTAAATACTTCAATATCCCCCCCTCCTTAGTTAACAGAATTTTAACCGTCCATGGCAATTCTAAGTTGATTCATCCCTGAATTGAACCAACATTGAAACATCCATGTTATGTTGGCATTCCTTCGTCCCTGAAGCAACAGAATTCAAACCGTCCATGGCAATTCTAAGTTAATTCATCCCTGAATTAAAAAAGCCTTCAATAATTATGATAATCATTGAAGGCGTCATTATTAGTCTAGTAATAAATTGAATGTTTACAAACTATAACCTGATTCATCGTGTTCTACTTGATCCAAGCCCTGCTCTTCTTGCTCTTCCGATACCCGTAGACCACCGGTCATCATACCAACAAGTTTTAGCAACACGTAAGTAACAATAGCCGTATACACAAACGTTGCACCAATACCGGTTAATTGCACCATTACTTGCTCACCCATAGTACTGATACCATCGGCAAAACCGTAACCGCTAAACGCCCCTAATGTAGTTGCAGAGAAAATCCCAGCTAAAAATGTTCCTAAAATACCACCCACACCATGCACTGGGAATACATCTAAAGAGTCATCTATTTTAAGTTTTTGTTTGATATAAACCGTACAGTAAAAACACACAATACCAGCAGATAAACCGATAATAAGCGCACCGCCCGGCCCAACAAAACCAGATGCAGGAGTGATAGTACCTAAACCGGCAACCATACCAGTTACCGCGCCTAACACACTGGCTTTGCCAAATTTTTTCCACTCAATAGCTGCCCACGTTAATGCGCCGGTAGATGCTGAAATATGAGTCACCAACATGGCCATAGCAGCATCACCATTTGCCGCTAAGGCACTACCACCATTAAAGCCAAACCAGCCAACCCATAACATACCTGCGCCAGTTACGGTCATGGTCAAATTATGTGGCATCATTGGTGTTTTAGGGAACCCTCTGCGAGGCCCTAAAACCAGCGCTGCAACTAGTGCCGCCACACCTGCGGTAATATGAACAACAGTACCACCGGCAAAATCATAAAGGCCCATTTGACCTAACCAACCACCGCCCCATACCCAGTGAGTAACAGGCGCATAAACAGCCAGCAACCATAAACCACTAAACAATAACACTGCGGTAAACTTCATGCGCTCAGCAAAGCCACCAATAATTAGCGCTGGAGTAATAATCGCGAAGGTCATTTGAAACAACATAAATAACCCTTCTGGAATATCACCAGACAGGGTATCTCTCGTTATACCTACCATCAGTACCTTTGAAAAATCGCCGATATACGCATTGCCTTCGCCAAAGGCTAGTGAATAACCGACCAAAAGCCATAAAATAGAGGCCAAACCGGCAATGGCAAAACATTGCATTAAAATTGACAGAACATTTTTTGAGCGAACCAAGCCGCCATAAAATAATGCTAAGCCAGGCAATGTCATAAAGAGCACTAACGCCGTAGAGGTTAAAATCCAGGATGTGTTAGCACCGCTTAGTGGACTATGGCTGGCAAATGCAAGGGATGGCATAAATAATGCGATAAGAGTTAATATTTTTAATTTCATAATTATTCAGTGAGTTATCTGTGGCTAATTTTTATTTTATTGATGTTAGTTCTACTTGTTTTAACCATTCAACCATGAGAGATAACTTGCATCAAGCCAAACCAATAAAAATTCAACTTTATTTAATAATAATTCGTTATTAGATAAATAAAATCTCACTAACTTTTAGTTAGCAACTTAAATATCCAGAACAAACACCTCCCTTTTTAGAAAATAATTAGCTATTAAACAGATGTTGACTAGCAACTAGTATTCAATAGTAATACCTCCCTGTAGATATTAGTATGTTAAATTTTATTGCAGATAAACTTTGCGACTTATTGATCTTAATAACTTTTTTATTTATTTATCTGCTAACATTATACAAGCATGGTTGTTTACTGATTAACAATTAACTATAAAAGAGCAACGGATCCAGATTAGAAGTTGGCGATAATAAAAACATTGCGTAACGCTTTAATCTATTGCGCTTAAACAACCTATAATTTAGCTAAAAGTAAAAATAACAGTGGCTGGAGCAATTCATATGAACGCGCTAAAACTTTTTCCCCTCATATCAACTTTATTTATTTTAATCGCCTGTAGCGAACCTGAAATAGCCGTTCCGGAAAAAGTTGAAGTGATCGTAACCCAACTCAGCCAAGATAATATTCCTTTGTATGGTCATTATATTGCCAATACCCAAGCATCTCTTGATGTTGAAGTACGCGCAAGAGTAGAAGGTTATCTTGAACAGCAGCATTTTGTCGAAGGTAGTTTCGTGACTAAAGACAGATTGCTCTATTCTATTGATGATGGTCCATATCAAGCAGCACTTGCCAGTGCTCAGGCAAGTCACATTCAAGCTAAAAATGCGTTAGCAAAAGCAAACCGAGATGTAAAAAGAATTAAACCTCTATATGAACAAGACGCATCCAGTCAGCTTGATTTAGATAATGCCTACGCGGATGTCGACAGTGCGCAAGCAAGCTTGAAATCAGCAGAAGCATCACTACAACAATCCGAATTAGAATTGAGCTACACCCAAATACGCGCGCCAATATCAGGTGTGGTCAGTGCATCAAACGCCGACATAGGTGCGTTAGTCGGCGGGTCGGGTATTTCGTTACTGACCAATGTACAAAAAGTGGATCCACTGTTTATCGAATTTCAAATGACCACATTAGATTACTTGCAAGCCAGACGTCGACTAAAAAGTTATTATGAAAAATTTAAAGCTGATGTTGAAGGAACCTCAGTTGAAGGCTTAGTTACTATTACATTGCCTGACGGCAGTGAGTATCCGCACTTAGGGCAGATGAAATTCACTGCACCTAAGGCAAATCAAGAAACGGCAACATTTACCGCCAGAGCTGAAATTATCAACCCAGACAGAGAACTACTACCGGGACAATACACCAAAGCCCGTATTCAACTTGATCAACTCGACAACAGCTTATTACTGCCAGAACAAGCAGTAAAGTTTGAACAAAGTGGCTCCTTTGTGTATGTAGTTTTGCCAGATAGCACTATAGAACGTCGTTTTGTTGTATTAGGACGTAATGTAGGCGGCAACTTTTTAGTACAAAGCGGTTTAAGCAATGGCGAAAAAGTAGTACTGGAAGGGACTCACAAAGTACAACATGGCAGTCATGTTATTGCCACTATGGCAAAAGACATTGAAGAGGCAGCAAAAAAAGCACAAGAAGCTGAAAATAAATCCCAGAAAAAAGCGGCAGAAAAGCCAGCTAAAGCCAAAGAACAATAAGGGAGAATTTTAGTGATTTCACAATATTGCATTAAACGCCCGGTGTTTGCTTCGGTTTTATCAATAATTATTTTGCTGGTGGGCATTGTATCTATTTTTAAAATGCCGATTGATCAATATCCCAATATATCGCCGCCACAAGTAACAATTTCAGGGAGTTATGGTGGTGCTACAGCCGCAATAACCGCTGAATCTGTTTCTATACCGTTAGAGCAAAAAGTTAACGGTGTACCGAATATGCTGTATATGACATCAAGTAGTAATAACGGTGGTAGCTCTAAAATAAAAATAACCTTTGATGTTGGCACTAATCCTGACTTTGCCGCGATTGATGTACAAAACAAAGTAAAACAAGCGGAAAGTGACTTACCCGGCGATGTTATTACCGATGGTGTCACCGTTGAAAAAACCTCAACCGTACCGTTAATGACCTTGATATTACGCTCCAGTGAAGCACGCTTTGACGATTTATATTTAAGTAACTTCGTAACCTTGCAAATTCAGCAAGCATTAAAACGTATCCCCGGCGTTGCTAAGGTACGAAATGTCGGTGCTCGTACTTATTCAATGCGGGTTTGGTTACGTCCAGATGACCTTGCCTCATATGGTTTAACACCGAGTGATGTGGTTGACGCCATAAAAGAACAGAATGCCAATGCTGCGGCAGGGTCATTAGGTAGTCAACCAGCCGATGGTGACATCAATTTATCTCTTACCATAAACGCATCGGGCAAATTAAAAGATGCAGAGTCTTTTGGCAATATAATAATTCAAGCCACCGACAATGGTGCATTAATTCGACTCAGAGATGTAGCTAGAGTGGAACTGGGTGCCAGTGCTTATAAGCTAATATCACAGCATAACGGACAAAGCGCGGCCATAGCTGCTTTGCTGTTATTACCGGGCGCAAATGCGCTGGAAGTTGCCGAAGAAGTCAGAACTACGATGACTAAATTATCGGGTCAATTTCCTAGCGGGATCAGTTATGAAATAGCGTACGACACGTCGGTTTTTATTGAAGCAGCGATCAGTGAAGTGGTTATCACATTAATAGAGGCATTATTATTAGTGTCTGCGGTGGTGTTTTTATTTTTACAGGATTGGCGCACCACTATCATTCCTATGTTGGCGGCGCCGGTGTCAATTATTGGTACCTTTACCTTTTTAGCGGCTTTTGGGTTTTCAATCAATACCATTAGTTTATTGGCAATGGTGTTAGCCATCGGCTTAGTTGTAGATGATGCGATTGTTGTGGTCGAAAACGTTGAGCGTATCATGCAAGAAAAAGCCATCAATGCAGCGCAAGCAACGTCAATTGCGATGAAAGAGTTAACTGGTGCACTCATTGCAACCTCAATGGTGCTAGCCGCGGTATTTTTACCTGTGGCTTTTTTAGGAGGCATATCGGGCGAGCTTTACAAAGAATTCGCGATAACGTTAACGGTGGCAGTACTCATTTCAACCATAGTTGCACTCACCTTAAGTCCGGCACTATGTGCACTATTAATGAAACCAGAAAAAAAATCTCTGCCAATATTTAATTGGTTTAACAAAAAAATTGATACCCTAACCAGTAAATACAGCAGTTATGTTGCTGCGGCAATAAAACGCACGGCACGTTCTGTTGTATTATTTGTTGCTATTTTTTCTGTCGGTTTAATAATTTTCAAACAATTACCTTCCGGTTTTATGCCCCTTGAAGATACCGGCATGTTTTATGCGGATATACAACTGCAACCAGGCACAGCAGTAGCACGTACAGCAAAAACTACGTTTAACATTGAAAAAGAATTAACCGCACACCCTGCGATTGAGCAAATTATTACTTTAACAGGTGAAAACCTGAGTAATGGCTCAGGTGAAGAGAACGCTTACTTTCAAATAATGTTGAAACCCTGGGACGACAGATCAGACTACACCATGGATAAAACCATGATTGATGTTGGTAAAATAATTGCCAGCTACCCTGAACTCACTTACAAGGTATTTCAACCGCCTGCCATCGCAGGTATGGGCGAGCGCAGTGGCTTTTCATTTGAATTGCAAGATCGCAGTGGCGCCAACTCAGAGGGTTTAAATGAAATAGCAAAAACGTTCCTTCAAAAAGCACAGGCTTTACCTGAAATTGGCAATATTAACAGCACCTTAAGTGGTGACATACCTATGCTAAAGCTAATTGTTGATCGTGAAATGGTAAAAACCTACGGCGTAAAATTGTCGGATTTAAATACACTATTAAAACAACTGACCGGCTCAACCTCGGCGAGTGACTTTAATATGTTTGGTCGTACTTACAAAGTAAAAGTTCAGGCAGAAGCTGAATTTAGACGCCGGCCAGAAGATTTATCACGTTTTTATATAAAGTCTGGCACGGGCGCGTTAATCCCATTATCTATGTTAGCTAAAATAGAGTACGGTGCTGGTGCAGGTAATATAAGCCGTCACAACTTGTTCACGAGTGCGAGCATTGGCGGCACGCCTGCCCAAGGCTATAGTTCAGGGCAAGCGATGGCTGCAATAGAGAAGTTAGCAATTGAAGAGTTACCCGATGGCTTTGCTTACGAATGGACAGGCATGTCATACCAAGAAAAGAATGCCAGTGGTCAGGCTGGCTCAGCAATGCTACTTGCCGTGGTATTTATCTATTTATTCCTTGCTGCATTATATGAAAGCTGGGTGATCCCTATTCCTGTGCTGTTAATTGTGCCAATTGCCTTAGCTGGAGCGGCAATTATTGCCTGGTTAGTTGGCATTGAAAACAACCTGTTCTTTCAAATATCGGCGGTAGCGTTGGTGGGTTTCTCCGCAAAAAATTCTATTTTAATTGTCGAGTTCGCCAAAAGCCTGCATCAAGAGCACGGCCGCACCATTAAACAAGCGGCAATTGAAGCGGCAGAACAACGCTTTCGCCCTATTGTAATGACCTCTGTATCGTTTATTTTAGGCATATTGCCTTTAGTTATTTCCATGGGACCTGGTGCACAAGCCAGGCAATCAATTTCAACAGGTACACTTGGCGGCATGATAGCAGCGACCACAGTAGGGATTGTTTTAGTACCATTATTTTTTGTCATCTTTGTCAGTTTTGCCGAAAACATCAAACAAAAATTCAGCTCAGCAGATAAGGAGGCCCAGTCATGAGTAACCTATCATTAAAGCCAAGCTATTTAGTGCTTGCAACAGTCATATTATCAGGTTGTGCTATTGGCCCTGACTATCAAAAAGCGCCTGAAGTAACACCAGAAGAATTACCTTCATGGCAATTCGACAATGATGCTGCGCAGGCAGGTACCTCGATGGCAACATTGAATTGGCAATCATTTTATCAAGACCCGGCATTGCAACGCTTCATTCAACAAGCACTAGACAATAATATTGACCTAAAAATTGCCAGCGAACGGGTGTACCGCGCACAAATAGGTTTAGTGGAAAGTGACAGCCAGTTTCTACCAAATTTTGATCTGACATTTGACGCCGATCGTGAGAAAACCAGTAAAGCATTAACCTCAGATCCAAAAATAGACAATGAATTTAAATTGACGGCTAATGTATCGTGGGAGCTTGACCTATGGGGAAAATTGCGTCGCAGCAATGAGGCCGACATCGCCAATTTACAGGCAATGCAAGCCGATTTTTACGGTTCAAGAATATCATTGATCGCGCAAGTTGCAGAGCTGTATTATAAAATTCAAGATGCTCAAAATCAGATACAGCTAACCAATAACAATATTCTCGCTCGTGAACGATCGAAACGAATAACTGAATTACGACACCAACAAGGTATTATTTCTGGATTGGATGTTAGTCAAAGTAATGTGGAATTAATGCAAGAAAAGCTGAAATTGCCAGCATTGCACAACTCGCTCAACTCAAGCATGTACCAACTGTCAATATTGCTCGATCAGTCCCCTAAAAAACTTGAGATCCCTGCTCGCAATCCGAACAATTTAGATCGAGAATCGCTGCCTGTAGGGTTACCATCTGAATTATTAAAACGTCGTCCTGATGTTATCTCGCAAGAGCGCAAGCTTCATGCAGCAACCGCGGCAATAGGAGTAGCACAGGCCGATTATTTCCCTAACATCAGCTTAGTCGGTAACTTTGGCGCTAAAAGTTTAGAAATAGATGACCTGCTCGACGATGCAGAATATTGGGAAATAGGTGCAGATATTTCGATGCCGTTATTTAATTGGGGAACAACAACCGCAAATGTTGATAAAGTTACCTCTGAATATCGTGAAGCTATCCTCAATTATCGTAAAGCTATATTTGTTTCCTTTAGAGAGTCGGCTGAAGCCATTGAAAATGTGGATAAAAACCGTACTGAATATTACTTAAAACGCGATCTTCTAAGCGCAACTAATGAGTATCTACGTATCGCAAATTTACGTTACAGTAATGGTGTGATCGGTTATATCGATGTACTTGATGCACAGCGAAACCAGGCTAAATCACAACAAGATTTTTCATCAGCTGCCGAAAGTTTACAAACATCATTTGTAGGCCTTTATAAAGCGTTAGGAGGTGGTTGGGATGCAGCAGGTTATCAGCAAGCATTAAATAATGTAGAAGATATCGACAGCGCAGTAGAGCAACAAAGCAATGTTATTAATAACCAAATGCCGGTAGTGCCGCAAACAGCTGAAATGCCCGAAAATTAATTTTCAGCATTTCGTTTTTTAGCAAGGCTACTGCCTTCATCATCACTGATTATCTTTTTTACCAATGAAATTATTGGTTTTGGCGCGATGACAAACTGAACACAGTGTTTGTAAATTACTTAACTGCAAGGCCAATTCAGGATGAGTTGCGCGCTCTTTTATATGATCAACTTCAAGTACGACGTTGTTATCAACAGTCTTGCTTGCCCCACAAATTTGGCAACATGACTTGTCCCGTGCGAGTGCTTGCGCTCTTACCTTTATCCACTCTTTGCTTAATGAAAAGCTTATCGGAGAAGGTTCATCAAAGGGAACTTGTTCTATATGGGTATAGTTTTCACTGCCAAGCTCTGGTGAGGTTAATATTGCATGAATGAAGCTGGCTGCTGAATTATCTACAAAGTGGCGATAAATAGCTTTATACGCACCCTTTTGGGTTTTGTACGACTTAGACTTAAGTCGTTGATTATTTATAAAAAAGCTTACATTAAACATTATTATTACTTTCGCCCTAACTCGACGTCTTCAATAATATAGTTACCATTAAATATCGGGTGCGGATAACCTTCGGTATCTATTTCGAAAAACTCCTGCTCGTCGGCGCTTAAGCCTTGATAACCGTTAAGCACTCCATATACCCATACTTCTTTATCAAACTCTAACGTTTGTAAATGGTGGTATTCTAGTGCTGATAAACGTTCATTTGAATTAACTACTTCACAGAAATATGATTCAACGGCCGATTTAATTGCATCGTTTTCAATCTCAATAGACTCTATATCATCAATATTAAACTGTTGCGATTTACGTTTATCGCTGTCTGCTTTATTGTGATTTACTTGACGGAGTTTACTCACAATTTGGCCATAAACGTGTTCATGGTCGATATTGTTTACATCAACATGAGCTGGTGCAATCACACTACGGGATTGCTTGAATAGTTTTGCTACATTATGCAGCTGACTATAGTCTTTAATTTTATAATCAGGATTTTGCTGGTGGTGTAAAACAAAGCCTTTAAGTAACTGAGAGCGGTGTAAATATTCTCGAAACTTACCTAATAAGTCGATAAGCTTTGATTGCACAATGGCCAGTTCCTGGCTAATTTCGCTGTGGTTTCGTTGCAGTTGTACGACCAATAAGCGCCTTAATTCTCTTGAAGAACCAGCAATATTGGCAAGTTCGTCAAATTGGAACATTTCGAGCTGTTTACGCATATCAGTAAGCTGACTTTGCGCTAATTCGTTTTCTCGGATTTTAGCGTTTATTGAAGCCACATAACCAAATTCATTATGGATACGGCGCCATAAATTACGTACATTCTGCTTTAAACTATCAACTAAGCCATATACTTGCTCGGTTAAATCTTCTAGATAAACTTCAGATTCCGCCAAGTTTTGATGATGTAACGCTTCTTTATAATGGGATGTTACGGTTTTTATCGCGGCTAATTTCGAACCTATGTTTGCATCAAGTTGGCGATTACGCTCATCACGTAAGTTGTTTTCTAACAAGCCGCGAATAGAACTGCGCAGGCGTAGATCTTCACCCGGCTCTGGTCGCCAAAGTATGCCGGCCTCTATCAGTTTATCAAGTACTTTAGCATCAAAGTCTAAATCACTGATCCGCCCTGATAAATAGGCCAGCATAATCACGTCAGCATGCTTCGCTAATACTTTTAAAAACTTAGTGCCTGCAACTTGCAAGGTTTGACTCACAGTAAGTCCCCTTGCTTAATCGCATCTTCGGCTTGCTCGGCAAGTTTTAAATTTTCACTGTCATCAATAAAGCGTATCACTTCAAATAAATAGTCAACTTTACCGGTGGCGATATAAATTTGCGTATCAGGGTTTGGTCTTAATAAATAACCCAATTCGGTTAATCGTCTAAAAATAAGTTTTATCTGCGCGTCAATGGCACTGGAGGTAGAATTAAAAAGCGAATATTTCGCAATTTTTGCCAATTGCTCTTTAAATGCAGGTGTATCTTCAATAACCGATTGTAATTCATTTAACCGTATTACTACGCCTTCACTTAATGGCGCTGTGTCACCCTTTGCTTCTTGCACTAACACTAACCATTCTATCAAGGGTAAAAGGGAAGAGCTAAAATCGCGAAACTGTTGGCTTACTACTTTGCGTTCTTCATCATCAATAACTTGATAAGCGCAAAAAAGAACGTCACCTTCATTGCTACTGGCAATAGTACGATTCATTAGATTAAGTTGTTGTTCTACCTTGGCGTAGTTTTCACTATTTTGCAGAAAATTAAAGCTAAGCTCATCCGATGTTTTACAAATAAAACCACCGGCCAATAAGGTTTCCATGACCTGCCCTTGTAAAGAGATCATACTAACTCCTCTGCTTGCTTATGTTGCTTAATAAGTTCACTAATGCGTTTTACCTTTGGTTGGACCATGCGTAATTTTTGTTGCTTGGCATTTTTATCAATCAAATAACGATTTTCAAAAAAGTACAATACATCAGACTCAGGATTAGGAAACGCGCCTAACACGGTAATGTTATTTGCTTTACAGGCATCAAATATTTTTTTCACGTTTTTATTGGCTAAAGTACCTATTTCATCAATTGGCCAATGAATTATCGCTTGTGAATTACCGCGTAACAAACGGGTAAATGCCAATAAGAACTTACATAAAATCAAATAGGCCATACCATGGCTAGATGATTCATTTAACTGTCGATCCGTTCGAATGATCAAGTCAGAATTGCCTTCTTTTAAGTGCAATTCTATATCAAGTAATTGGCTGATACCGCGACTTACGGTTGCTTTACCTAATACTTCCAGTACTTCACGGATCGTTTGCATGTACTCTTCATCTGGTAACGTCGCATTTTGATCATTTAACCAAGCATAATGGAGTTGGTTAAAGCGCAGCAGTTTTGGCCAAAAATCAAACTCTGCAATTTTTGAGCGAATTTTTACCATTGACTCAGACACACCATCTAAAAATAGCTCATGATCAACTTCTTTACTGATCCGCTTTGATTGCGAGCTAATACGTTTATCAATGTCTGATAATACGTTGTAATACTGGGTAAGATCATTGCCAAAATTCAAGCCATTATTACGCACGCCGGCAAGATGTTGCGGCACCAAGACAGTTAATAGCGTCTCTAATTCAGTGACCATTTTACGCGAATCTAATACTTCAATGCCTTGCGGATTTTCTTTTAAACATTGAAGACGAGCATGCTCCCAAGTTTCCGTTAAGCTTATTCCCGACTTTTGTCCTATCGCGTTATCAAAATAACTTACAAATGAATCAATATCTTGACTGGCACGGCGCTGTGCTTCAAATAATTCCCGGCCTTCTTGCAAACGAGCATTAACGGTTGACGTTTCCTCAACCAATTCAACGTGCGGTAGGTTCAGTAAAGCAAACTGCGGTTTGAGCTGATTAATACCATTTGCCAACTCTTTTTGTTCTTGCAATGCCTTTTCAAGTTGCTCTATTTGCTCTTGTAATTGTTGCTTTTGGCGTTTGTAGGTACTTAATTTTTCACTAAATAAACGCTCAGCATTGGCTTTTACTTGTTTCGCTTTAGACAGCTCTGTTACATAACTGGCTTTTTGTTTGGTGAAGATTTCATCAAACCAACGTACGTAGTCGTTAACGCTGTCTCGATGCTTGTTGGTTATGTCAATATCATCCTTAATTTTCGATAATTGCTGTTTTAGCGAGGCGATTTGTTCAACATCAACATCTCTATTGGCTAATTCGTCCTTGTACCATTTTTTACAAGCCTTTAGGCCTTCTTTGTATTGAGTAGCCGAGGCAATAATCAATTCGTTTATTGACGCTAGTTTTTGCTCAATAATGCCAAGCACTTGCTGCCAATGCATCTCATGTTCCATTTTTTCATCATGACATTGGTCTTTGTGTTCTTCGATTGCATTTTGTTTATTTTGCAATAATTTATCTAAGGCCGATTGTAATTGCGTTAATGCCTTCTCGCGTTTTTGCTTACGCTCGAGTAACGCTTGTTTAAGCTCAGCTTTTAATTGGGCAAGATCTTCGCCGGTTCGAACTCGGCCTTGTTGTTTAAATTGGCATTGAGAATACAACTGCGTTTGTTGTTGTTCCAAATCGCGTGTTTGTTCATTAACAGCTGTTAATGCTTGCTCACATTCGAGCTGCTTGTCTCTATAGTTGGCTAATTGTAATTCGGCTTGCGTTAACTGCTGCCGCAACTGTTCTTCGCTTTGCAGTAACTCACTTTCAGCAATTGCATGGGTGTCGATATGCATGCCAAATAAGCTCAGTGTTTGCTGCTCGCTATTATCAAGTAACGTTGGTGATAGATCGCTGCGTTCTAATAAATCAGGACTGATCACCTTACCAACGGTTTGCTCCCAACCTTTATACTCTTGTCGTAAAAAGCTTAGCAGCGTATTGTCGTCAGGGTTTAGCCAAGAGTGTATTTTTGCCACTTGTTGCTCTGCCGACTTTACGTTTGCGCGACTATTATTTAAGTGCTCATTGCTGCCGATTTGCTGATACTTTGCCTGTTGTAGTTGTTCTTGTAGTTCTTGTAACTTACTACGTGATTGATCTTCTTCATGCTGCGCTTGTTCAAAATTAGCTTCTTGCAGTGCAAGTGATTGCTGTTCTTGTTGAGTTGGGCCACTTAATTCAATTTCGGTTTTAACCGTTTGCAAATTCAATTTAGATTCATTGATTTGACGATCAAAATCTACATTAATACTCGCAAGGCGCTGCTCTTGCGTTGCAACTAATTGCACAACGGCTTGATGCTCTTCTAGTTGTGCTTTTTGTCGTTCATTATTAACGCTGTCTTTTTGATTGTTTAACTGCGCAACTTCTTTGCTTTGCTTTTTCTCAAGTTCGGCTTCTCGTTTGTGATAAGCCGCTTCAATATCTTGATGCTCTTCGGTAAGTAATGCATGTTGCTCTGTTAAGGACTGTAACTGTGACTGCCAAGCGCTGATATTACCGATATTAGCTTGATGAGTTTCAATATCTTTATCTTGCCAAATATTAAATTCATCTTCGATTTTGTCTAACTGACTTTCACAGGTTTTTTGTTCGGCATTCGCTTTAGAAATATCGCGATTTAATTCATCACGTTGTACTTCAAAGTTTTTGTTAATGTCATTTAGGTGTGATTTATACGACCCATGATTCTCATCGCTAGTAACGATAGACTCACTCAGCAATGAAAAATCAACGGAAAACTGCTGTTTTAATTGGCTTAACCGAACTTCAGTATGCTCAAGTTGAGCATTAACTTTTTGCAATTTTTTGTACTTAGGCATTAAGTCGTCAAATTGTTTGATCAATGAACATTCTTTGATCCAATCTTCAACCTGCGCTTTTGAAATTTTATTGGTTGGTGTTTCTACGCCGTCTTCTTCTAAAATGGCCGCGATCATCGCTTTGATGGTTTCCATCTTGCCTTCTTTAGAATGCACGGCTTTGATAAGTTTTTCGATATGGCGCAAACGAGCATCCGCTTCGCATAGGCTAAAATAGCGAGACATGGCAAGTAAATCGCGTTTATTAGCACTAAGCGACATAACAGCACGATCATTTTGAATAATGGCGCGAAACTCTTTAGTGTTTAAGTTTTTACTTGTAACGACATCGTTGCGACGCATATTGCGAATAATTTCGGCAATCGCTAACGAACGCTTATTTGAAATTTTATCAGCATCGACTGTAGATTCAGAAACCAAATCATCAACAATAAAATCATTGAGATCAAAGCCTTTACTTATAAATCGATAAATCACGCCGGTAGCTGATGATGTTAGTACTGCCATACACATAGCGCCATCTAAGCGCTGGTACTCAAAAATGATAAAGCTTGATTCTCTAGGTAAATACCACGTTTGAAAATTATCACGAGTTGCCGGAACTACTTTATTTGGTGATTCACCATAGAACACCGGAATTAACCGCTGCAGCGTAGTTTTACCCGAGGCATTAGTACCACATATATTGGTGTGTCCATCTACCTTTAGTTCCACTAAACCAGGTAGATGAGTGTCGATTAAAATGATCCGTTTTAAGCCAGACATAGGATTTAAATAAGCCTTTATTATTGTATTAACGGTATCTTATGACTCACAAGCTTTGGTGTAAATAGTAACGCCCTAAGAATTGCTTAATTGCCGGTAAAACAGCTAAAAATTGGTTGTTTTTTAACATTTGTTAACAGACCGAGAAATAACAATTCGCTATATTAGCGTCTACAGTAAAACCTAACGGTTTACTCCCAATCTGTTGTTTGAAGCACTCGCTAACCCGAGTGCTTTTTTTTTACTAAAAATTCCTCTTCGAGAATTGCCTCCGATTAAAATCAGACCAACCTAGATATTGGTAACTTCCCCCCTCAGTCCCTGATCTCGCTTTGCTCTTCGTCTCTCGTTTCTCGGACTAAATTATCAATAGACAACAATAGCCGCGATTTGTTAATTTAACGCTTTCCCCTGTTCCATACTTAATTCACCATGAACCAATACCAACTTTACATCTTCGACTGGGACGGCACGTTAATGAATTCAATTAATAAAATTGTGCATTCATTACAAGCAGCCGCTCAAGCCGTTAATTTACCAATACCCGATGAGAGTGCTTCAAAAGGTATTATTGGCGCAAGTTTAACCCAAGCATCGAAAATTCTTTTCCCGGGTATTGAACAAATAAAAATTGATGAATTAATCAAGCATTACAAACAACAATATCTTGAGATTAATGCTACGCCTTCGCCTTTGTATGAAGATGCTGAGCAATTGTTATTAACACTGCACGCCAAAGAGAAACTATTAGCGGTAGCAACCGGCAAAGGCAGGCAAGGGTTAGAACGAGTATTGGCGGTTTCAAATACCAAACATTTGTTTCATTTAACTAAAAGCTCTGACGATGCGAAATCTAAGCCTCACCCTGAAATGCTTGAGCAAATATTGTTAGAGCTTGATGTTAAACCTGAACACGCTTTAATGATTGGCGACAGTCGCTACGACCTTAAAATGGCAGAACATGCGGGGGTTGATAGTATCGGAATAACCCATGGTGCTGGTTGTATAAGCAGTTTAACTGAGTGCAATCCAAAAGCTATCGTTCATTCAATTAAAGAATTAGCAGCGCTTATTCTTTAATTTATGTACTTTCGAGGTATCTATTAAGCTGATTCCCGTCTCGGCTTTGGCATCCATACGTCGCTCTCGGCACTTGTTCCCGACAGTGTTCTACCTCCGATATCCATATCGTCGTACCTCCTCCTTCCATGGAGTCGTTCACGGGAATGACAAGGGAGTTGAGTGCGGGAATGACAGGAGTGGAATATGTGCAAAAAGGCCGAAACACTGATTGTGTTTCGGCCACTAGTTTTTCCTTCCTGAACACGTTTCAGGGAGTGGTAACTTTGGTTAGTTTCTCGATTCTCGTTAGACCCCGTATCAAGTACGGGAGGACAATGGTCGGTTTCTACTATCAGAGTTAATTAAACTGGATCTTGGTCAAGCTCACTATGTTCAACATGCGCGGTATCTTCAGCACCATGCATCCAATCTACCAACTTATCGGCCATAAAGAACACAACAATACCAGCCACAAAGCCACTCACCGTAAGACCGGCGAAAATACCAAAGGCATTATTAATTTGCTCTTGCCCTTCCCCAATAAAGCCACCAACAACACCGGCAACTTTATTGGCAATTGCAGAGCAAGCAAACCATACGCCCATCAATAAAGACAGGTATTTAATTGGCGCAAGTTTAGACACTAATGATAAGCCAATAGGTGAAATACATAACTCACCAAATACTAGGAATAAGTAAGTCATGATCAAGTAAAGCACACTAACTTTCGCTTCTAAATCTCCACCTTGTTGCAATGTTGCCGCAACCATAAACAAGAAACCAACACCAACAAACAATAAGCTGTAAGCGAATTTCTTCGGCGATGGCGGTTGTTTGTCACCAAGCTTAGTCCAGATACCGGCAAATATAGGAGCAAAAGCAATAACAAAGAATGCGCTTACTGCTTGCAGCCATGATGCAGGCATTTCCCAGCCGAAAATATTACGGTCGGTAAAATCTTTCGCGTAGATGTTAAGTAGGCCACCAGCTTGCTCATAACCTACCCAGAAAACGATAGAAACGATACTCATGATCACGATAACTTTAACGCGATCACGTTCTTCTGCGGTTAATGGTTTATCTTTCGCCGCCCCCTCACCGGTTGATGCAATACCATGAGCTGAAGGTTTTACACCGATTTCACCAAGGTATTTTTTCGCTAAGGTTAATTGCATTGCGACGCTAATAAGCATACCAACACCAGCAAAAACAAAGCCTAATTGCCAATCAATTTTTTCACCTACATAACCAATAACAAGTGGCGCAATAAAGGCGCCAATGTTTATGCCCATGTAGAAAATGGTAAATGCACTATCACGGCGAACATCGCCTTGCTCGTACAAATCACCTACTAATGTTGAAATGTTTGGCTTAAATAAACCGTTACCACAACATAACAGCACTAAACCTAGATAAAAGGCATTTTCGGCATTTCCACCGACCAATTCGTGCGGCGTACCTAAGGTAAAATGCCCCGCGGCCATCAATAAACCACCGATGATGATACTTTTACGTTGCCCTAAAACATTGTCGGCAATCCAGCCACCAAGTACTGGCGTTAAATAAACCGCCATGGTAAACCAGCCGTATAAGCTTAACGCCTCGGCATTGGTCCAACCGAAGCCACCATTTTGCACTGTGGCAACAAGATATAACACTAAAATAGCGCGCATACCGTAGTAACTGAAACGTTCCCACATTTCGGTACCAAATAACAGGAAAAGGCCCTTAGGGTGCCCCAGTATTGTTGAAGATTGATTCATTTCGCTCTCTTTTTTATAAATTTATTTTTGGAGTGTTGCCTCAGGGGCATAACCCATCATAAGGATAAATTGGGAAAAATACCAATTTGATTATGTATGTGTTCTACTTTTTCATGAGGAAAAAAGAATTAATACAAGGCATAAAATTTAGTAAGTAGTTATTCGTACTTAAAAATTTTATAACGTAGTAGTTATTCTTTTTAACCATTAAAAATGAGCAGATATTTAATCAACTTGGTATCAGTATAGTTCGGGAATTAGTATAGTTGGCTGACAGGCGATTTACTGATAATTAGATAAGAAACGGCTAGTATTTGCCTTTGAGGTTTTGGCTAACTGTTTAATTAAGCTAAATTCAATATTATTCAGTTGATAAGTGTTGCGCATATCATCAAGCATAACGAGCCACAACTTAGTGGTCATTTGTGCATCAAATAACGCTCTATGAAACGCGCCATCTTCAGCCAAGTTTTTATAATTAACTAACGTGCCCAGCTTATGGTTTGGTGCATCTTGATAAATGCGTCTTGACGTTAATAACGTACAGGCAAACTCACCCGCATAGTTATGATCGATTCGGGCAAATTCGGCGTCTAAAAACTTTTTATCAAAGGACGCGTTATGTGCCAGCAAGTTATCATCACCAATAAAGTCAGCAAATCTTGCCATCACCTCAGCACAAGGTGCTGCGGTGCGCAGCATGGCATTGGTAATTCCCGTATACTCAGCAATAAACGTGCTTATTGGACGGCCAGGGTTCATCAATTCTTGAAAAGAATCAACCACCACACCATCACAAATTTTTACCGCACCAATTTCAATTGCTCGGTCGCCTTGCTGTGGAGAAAGACCTGTTGTTTCAAAATCGAGAACAACAATTGAGTTGGCATTAAGGTTTGGCATAGTCGTACTTATCGCTCTTTAGATACAATTAAGCCCAGGCAATACCTGGGCTTATTATTTTATTGGTTTTGTTTAGCTTACGCTAATTGCTCAGCAAGTTGTGCACTTACTGCGTCAACTGCTTGCGTGCCATCCATAGTTATGTACTTACAGTTACCAGCTGAAGCCTCTGCTTGGTAGTAATCAACTAGTGGCTTAGTTTGCTCATGGTAAATGCCTAAACGTTTACGAACAGTAGACTCTTCATCGTCTGGACGTATTGACAAGTCTTCACCAGTTTCATCATCTTTACCGGCCACTTTAGGTGGGTTGTAAACTAAGTGATAAACACGGCCACTACCAGAGTGAACACGACGGCCGCCCATACGCTCAACAATAACTTCATCGGCAACATCAAATTCGATAACTGAATCAACGCTTACGCCATTTTCTTTCATTGCATCGGCTTGTGGAATTGTACGCGGGAAACCATCTAGCAGGAAACCACCTTTACAATCGTCTTGAGCAATACGCTCTTTTACCAAACCGATAATCAGCTCATCAGAGACAAGCTGACCAGCATCCATTACTTGTTTAGCTTGTTTGCCAAGTTCAGTACCAGCTTTAATTGCTGCTCGTAACATGTCCCCGGTTGAAATTTGCGGAATGCCAAATTTAGCCATTAAAAACTGAGCTTGAGTACCTTTACCAGCACCCGGTGCACCTAATAAAATAATGCGCATATAGAAAGACCCTAAAATGTCGTCGAAATACCTACCGGTATTATTGTTTATAATTTGAAAAATGTAATCATACTTGTTGCTTTCAATGCAAACAAGTAGTTAACGCTATTTGTTAAGCAATAAAGTTAACTTATATCAAGCAAGCTTAATTATTTAAAGCTAAACTGTGATGAATAACTAATTCGCTTATTATTTTACCGAAAATGATAAGCCATTCAACTAGACGTTAGTTGTAACTTTACTTATTCGTGGTGGATGCACTTTGCTTCGAATACGTTACGTCGTAACTTCTAATACGCTGGCGCTTCGATATAACAATTTCGTGATTCGTTCCTGAATAATAAAGGATGACTAGTGTTACCTATTCATCTTTTAAATGCACTACCACAAAGAGGTTATATATTCCTCGCTGCGAATACGCGGTGCTTCGGGTACGTTAACGCTTCGAAAACTGCTTTGTGATTCGTAATTCGTAACTCGCCATTCGTTACTAAAGTTGGCTGAAACTCTGTTTAGCGACTATAACTTAACCTACATATATTTATGTGCTCCCCCCGTTAAACTAGGATCTTAGTTAGGCAATGATAAAAACTTATAATGCTTTAGGGTCAGAAAAAGGTCGTTTATTTAGCTTTTGTCTATTATACATTTCTGAAGGTATCCCCTATGGTTTTACCTCTATCGCATTAGTAGCTTATTTGCGCAGTGCAGGGCTGCCGCTTGACCAAATAGGTTTATTTATGGCCGCTCTTTTTATGCCTTGGGCATTCAAGTGGGCATGGGCACCATTGATCGATTTATTTAAATTACGCCGTTTGGGTGGTAGAAAAACATGGATAAGCTGTTGCACCTTAGCCATGATCATAACCCTGTTGATGACTGCAAAAACCGATTACATTAGTAATTTTAATTTACTTATCATTATGGTGACATTGAATAATTTATTTTGCGCTACCCAAGATGTGGCAATTGACTCTCTGGCCGTTTCAACGTTAAAAGAAAATGAACGCTCCAGAGGCAATGGTTATATGTTTGCCGGTCAATATATTGGTATTACCCTTGGCGGTGGTGGAGCAATGCTGTTCTCATCGCAATATGGGTTTAATAACACATTAATTTTTATCAGTGTGCTGCTTGCAATGTGTTTAGGCTATACCCTGTTATTTATTCAAGACCCATTCACTAAAGAGATCATTAAACAAAGTAAAGCCAATGCTGTAAGAGCATTAGCTTTAAAGTTTAAGCAGTTTTTTATTACTTTGTTTGAGAGTTTTTTTCGTTCAGGAAAAGGCCCTATATTCGGGTTGGCTTTCGCCATTATGCCCGTAGGGGCAATGGCTTTAGCCTATGGAACATTAGGTACCATCCAAGTAGATTATGGCTTAGATGAAGCACAAATTGGCCGTTTATCTATATACAATACAATTGCCGCGGCTGTTGGTTGTGCTCTGGGTGGTTGGTTAGGTGATAGGTTTGGATTAAAATCAACCCTTATTATTACTTACATACTCACCGCAATTCCTTCAAGTTTTCTTGCATGGCATATATATCAATCAGGGCTAGGCAATATAGAAGCAAATATTTTTTATACTTCGATAATCGCCCATGGCCTGTTTTATGGGATGAGCTTTGGTATTCACGCGGCAATATTCATGGGCATGACCAACCCACTCGTAGCAGCAACACAATTTACTGCATTTATGGCGCTGACTAACCTGGCAATAAGTTTTGCCAATTATTGGCAAGGGCTTATTGCTGAAAGTTTTGATTATGCCTGGGTGTTATTTATCGACAGTTTGCTAATTATTTTACCGATAATGATCATACCTTTACTGCGAAATCGTCAGATAAAATCCTCAACAACCGAAAAACAATTGCAGCATGCGTATGCTAATTAGGCTCTAGTTGTGAATACGTTACCACGTCACTCAAAATACGCTAATGCTTCAAATACGCCTCGATAGTAATACCAATTCCGATAATTTATTGGTCAAAAAAAGGATGAATACTATGCGTATTCATCCTTTAAGTTCGAGCCGTATTCGCTACTGATTTCGAAGGTACGAAGCAGCGTATTCGAAGTGTAACGTATTCGTGATTCGTTACTTGGTTAAACTAAGCATAAGCTTATTCAAACGAGCAACAAATGTTGCCGGATCTTTCAAGCTACCGCGTTCTGCTAATAACGCTTGATCGAACAATACATCCGTCCATTCAGCAAATTTCGCTTCATCTTGCTCATTTGATACATGATTGATTAACGCATGCTCAGCATTGATTTCGAAAATAGGCTTACTTTCTGGCACTTCCTGACCAACCGACTGCATTAATTTCATCATCTGGCTGCTCATGTCGTGTTCGTCAGTCACAATACATGCCGGAGAATCAGTTAAACGATGTGAAATACGTACGTCTTTTACTTTATCGCCAAGGCTTTCTTTTAAACGAGACACTACAGAATCAAATTCTTTCTCTAGTTTTTCTTGCGCTTCTTTCGTTTCAGCATCATCCATGTCACCTAAATCAAGACCGCCACGAGTTACAGATTGTAATTGTTTTTCAGCAAAATCAGTTAAGTGGCTCATTAACCACTCGTCAATACGGTCACTTAGTAATAATACTTCAATGCCTTTTTTACGGAATACTTCTAAATGCGGGCTATTTTTAGCCGCTTCAAAGCTGTCTGCTACTACGTAGTAGATTTTATCCTGGCCTTCTTTCATGCGTTCAATGTAATCATTTAATGATACATTTTGCACCGCACTGTCGTTTTCAGTTGAGGCAAAGCGCAACAACTTAGCAACCGCTTCTTTGTTGGCCATGTCTTCAGCCGGACCTTCTTTAAGCACCTGACCAAATTCATCCCAAAATGTTTGATATTTTTCAGCATCTTTTTTGCCAAGTTTATCAAGCATAGTAAGCACACGCTTAGTACAACCTTTACGCATTGCTTGGGTTACTTTGTTATCTTGTAAAATTTCACGCGACACGTTCAATGGTAAATCGTTTGAATCAAGTAAACCTTTAACAAAACGTAAGTACGTTGGCATGAACTGCTCAGCATCGTCCATAATAAATACACGTTGTACGTATAATTTTAAACCGTGTTGGCGTTCGCGGTTGTACATGTCAAACGGCGCTTTAGTCGGTACATAAAGTAAAGAGGTATATTCTGTAGTACCTTCAACTTTATTGTGGGCCCATAATAATGGGTCGCCGTAATCGTGTGATACGTGTTTGTAGAATTCTTTATATTCATCTTCTGACACATCAGATTTTTCACGAGTCCAAAGCGCTTCAGCTTTGTTTACGCCTTCCCATTCTGCCGGAATAGCCGCTACTGCGGGAATTTCTTCCCCGTCAGGGCCTTCACTTGCTGGAACTTCAGCAACTTCTTCACTCATCATTTCCACTGGAATAGAGATGTGATCTGAGTATTTCGTGACAATCGACTTTAAGCGGTAATCGTCTAAAAATTCTTTTTCTTCTTCTTTTAAGAACAAGATAATGTCAGTACCACGGGTAGACTTTTCAATGTTTTCTACTGAGAAGTCGCCTTCACCTGCCGATGTCCATTCAACACCATCGCTTGCTTGTGTACCGGCAGCACGAGTACGCACTACAACTTTATCGGCAACAATAAAGGCAGAATAAAAACCAACACCAAATTGACCAATTAATTGTGAATCAGAAGCTTGATCGCCTGAAAGACGCGAGAAAAAATCAGCAGTGCCTGATTTAGCAATGGTACCTAAATGGGCAATCACGTCATCGCGAGTCATACCAATACCGTTATCAGAAATGGTAATTGTATTTGCTTCTTTATCGGCTTTAACACGTACACGAAGGTTGGCATCACCATCGTATAAATCGCCATTTGAAAGCGCTTTAAAGCGTAACTTGTCTGCTGCATCGGCAGAGTTAGAGACTAATTCACGGAGGAAAATTTCTTTATTAGAGTATAAAGAGTGGATCATTAATTGTAATAATTGCTTAACTTCAGTTTGAAAACCGTGAACTTCTTTATGGCCTGTATCAGACATAAAAATATATCTCCTAAATTGTGTAATGGGCGCTGTAAGTGCTGAAATAGTAACTTGGTTCAGCACTGCAGAATTAATCTATAAATAGGATGTGGGGATGGCTCAAAAAATTTAAAGGGGGTAATTACAAATTAATTTCCCCCTTTTACGGGTAACTAAACGCAATTGAAGAAACTATAGTCCCAATTCACTCAAACTCGCGTGTTCAACTGGTCTTATTCCTAGCGGCCAGTGAAATTTACGCTCGCTGTCTTTTATCGCTAAGTCATTGATGCTGGCGTGGCGTTGAGTCATTAAACCCTGTTCGTTAAATTCCCAGTTTTCATTACCATAGGCGCGATACCACTGCCCCGCTGCATTTTGGTATTCATAGGCAAATCGAACCGCAATGCGGTTGCCGCTATGGCACCATAACTCTTTTATCAGTCGATAATTTTGCTCTTTTTGCCATTTTCGCGTGAGCAGCCCCACAATTTCCTCTCTGCCATTGACAAATTCATTACGATTGCGCCATTTACTATCAATGGAATATGCCATGGCGATAGCTTCAGGATTCTGCCCATTCCAGGCATTCTCTGCCATGCGAATTTTTTCAATGGCACTTTGCTGGGTAAACGGTGGTAAAGGTTTTCTGACGTTACTCATAATCATAATCTCATAATAAAAATAAACGGGTTGGAGGGCTGCTATACCAAATTGATTGAGTATATGTTCTACTTTTTCATGAGGAAAAACGGATAAATACAATGCATAAAATTTAGTAAGTAGTTATTCTACTTATCAATTTTATAAAGCAGTAGTTATTCGTTTTAACCATTAAAAATGAACAGATATTTGATCAACTTGGTATCATATGTCTAAAGTTATATGCGAGCTGCTTGCGCGCGATATACATGGGCACATTAAGCCTTGTTGTTCTTGCTCGGCGACACTTAACGCATTGTCTAAATGCTTAGGGCTACCGTCTAACACTTTTACTGCACAACTTTTACATTCGCCGGTTTTACAGCTGTATGCCGCAGCAACGTTTGCGTCTAACATGGCATCCAAAATACTTTGCTCTGCCGCTACTTCGATGGTTTTTGCCGATTTATTTAATGTCACCGTTATTGGTGTGGCAGTATCATCAATGGCAGCCGTAAAACGTTCATAACGAATGCGTGACAGGGCAATATTTTGTGCTTTTGCCGCAGCTAAAAAACCATCAATTAATCGACTTGGACCACAAATATAAAAAATACAGGCAGGCTCCGCATTGCTTAATATATTACTGATGTTTAACCGTTGACCTTCCGCTGAACTGTAAGAGTTGAAGCTATCACTAAACTCGCTTTGCAATTTGTCTTGAAACGCCATACTCAGGTTATTTTTACCCGCATAATGCAATGCAAATTCAATATTTTGGCTGCGTAAAGATTGTGCCATTGCTTTTATTGGCGTTATACCTATACCACCGGCAACCAAAACTGCAGGTGCACCTTGCTGATGTGAGCTAGATTGTAAGGCAAAATGATTTTTTGGTGGCTGGCAAGCCAGTTCAAGGCCCAATTGAAAGTGTTGATGTATAGTACTCGAGCCGCCATCGCCACTTGGTTCATGCAATACGGCAATTTCATAAATGTCGCTACGCTCTGGATTTGAGCAAATAGAATAATGGCGTAAAACCTGCTCTTTGTTTGGCAATTGCACCGGTATTTGCAAGTGAGAGCCCGCGCTAACTGGCGGTAATTTATCGCCATTAACGTCACGTAACTCATAGGCGCGAATGCTTGGCGTTAATTGCCTGATTGCAGATATCACTAACGTAAGCGGGCCATCCCCCAGCCTAGTCGGATAAGAATTCGTTGGGTAAGAATTCGTTGCTTCAACAGAACTAGTGTTAAGGTTCACCAACTGTTGCTTTAAAGTTTGATTTTCTTGCTCTAGCGGTTTTAGCAGGGTTTGTATTTCATCATCATTATATCTGGGCGTGATGTATTTCGGACAATTCCAGTCAAATGCCTCCACATGAATTAAAAAGCCGCGCTCTACCGGTGCTCTAAACTCAGCAACCTCAAGCTTAGCTAACGTTTCAGGATCATCATCTGTAACTATACTCACACGACCTAATAGCTTCATCCGAGTGCGATTGGGGTAATCCATAAAAATAATTGATACCCGATCATTGTTTATAAAATTGCCAGTACTGATATATTGACGGTTACCGGTATAGTCGGCAAAACCGATAGTTTTGGCATCTAATACCCGCATAAATCCTGCAGGACCGCCGCGGTGTTGTACGTAAGGCCAGTTTGTTTCACTGACACTGGCCATATAAAAGCTGTCACGCGCGGCTATAAAATTGGCTTCATAGTCACTGAGTAAATAATTTACATCTTCGCCTTGCTCCATATTGGCATAGCCTGTGCGGCTATGTTGCTGGGTTTGAACTTGTTTAACTTGCTCTGTAAATGCAATTTCTGCGTATTTATGGGCCATCATTTCAACCTTAGCGGATGCGTTAATTTGTGCGTATTAATTTCTATAATTAATGGGGAACGACAGAAGCTTGCTCAGGCCTTTGTCGTGTTTGCCTTTTGCTTAAGAAGCTTTTTGCAGTTGCACTTTTGGAAAATCAATTTCAACTCGACTCGCCTTCCCTAAAATATTTGTCAAAATATTCATCCCTACATGCGTAATGATCTCAACAATATCAGATTCACTAAAACCGGCACTGCGTACCTCTAGCAATTCAGCCGTGGTTACCTCACCTTTATGCTCGGCTAAAGCCATAGCAAACTTAACAGCAGCTGCGGCTTTTGCATCTTGGCTTGTGCCGGCACGGTTAGCTTCCATTTCTGCGCCAGTTAAGCCAGCTTTGCTGCCAATAGCAGTATGGGCTGATACACAATACTGACAAGCATTTTGTTCAGCTAACGCTAATGCAATGCGCTCTTTAGTTAGCGGGTCAAGGCTGCCTTCACCGGCAATGCCATGTAAACCTAAAAACGCTTTTAACGCCGTTGGAGAGTTAGCAAACACCTTCAAAAAATTAGGTACCATGCCCAATTGTGAAGTAATTGCTGCAAATAGTTGCTGCTGCTCAGGGTTAGCTTGTTCATTGGTTACTACGTTAATTCTGCTCATAATATTTACCTTTTGGTTTAATTGTCTGTCGTTTAGTTATCGAACTGGGTTGGTCATTCCAATAAATGCTCAATGCTGATTTATATCGCTGCATCACAGTTGCTTAGGTCATCATCTCGCCAGTGGTGTTACTTTGACAAATTCCACTTGATAAAAGAATAGCTATGATTAACAATTAATTATTACCAAAAGTGGAATAATATATGGATAATTTACATTTAATGAATGTGTACGTCGCCGTGGCTGAGGAACAAGGCTTTGCTGCCGGGGCCCGGAGGTTGGCTATGTCTCCTCCTGCGGTAACCAGAGCGGTTGCCGCACTTGAAGAAAAACTGGGGGTTAAATTATTAAGTCGTACGACTCGATATGTGCGCACCACAGATGCTGGCGCACGTTATTTAGTTGACGCTAAACGAATCTTAAATGACGTACAAATGGCCAATGAAGCAGCCACCGGTATTAATGCCGCCCCAACAGGCCACTTAGCGGTCACCGCACCAGTAATGTTTGGCCGAATGTTTGTTATGCCTGGCATCATAGATTATTTAAACCAATATCCAAACACCGAAGTAGACGCAATATTTTTAGATCGAGTGGTCAATTTACTTGAAGAAGGCTTAGATGTTGGAGTAAGAATAGGTGAACTGCCAGACTCAAGTATGCGCGCTTTACGTGTTGGCACGGTGCGCTTAATTTTATGTGCTGCGCCAGACTACCTAAGTAAACACGGTATACCGCAACAGCCAGCAGATCTTACTCAGCATACGATTATTTCATCGCGGGCAATGAATAATTCCAACGATTGGCGGTTCGAGGCAAAAGCGAAAAAGTACACCGTTAATATTAACCCTAGAATAACAGTTACCAACAATGACGCGGCAATAGAGGCTGCACTTTCTGGGTTTGGCATCACTCGCTTGCTATCGTATCAGGTGGCACCTTTTCTAGCCTCTGGCCAGCTAAAAATTGTTCTGCAAGACTATGAACCCAGCGCTAAACCTGTTCATATCGTGCATAGAGAAAGCCACCTTACGACAGCAAAAGTTCGGGCATTTATTGATTTAATGGCAGAGCGATTAAGAAATGATCCGGCACTGAATTAACAGATAAAACAAGTGTCAGCGTCCGGCTTAAAAACTAGGGTCAGAGTCAGGTTTAATTTAAATAACCTGACTCTGACCCTAGTTTATCTAAAATGTTTTTCGACCAGAGAATGCATGTGAAAGAGTATTGCCATCAACAAACTCTAATTCGCCGCCAACAGGTACACCATGGGCAATACGAGTGCTACTTACAGCATATTTTTTCGCGATGTCGGCAATAAAATGCGCGGTGGCTTCACCTTCAACCGTTGGGTTAGTGGCCAAGATCATTTCATCAAACTCATCACTGGCTAATAACGCGGCCAACTTATCAAGCCCCAGTTCATCAGGACCTATGCCATCAATCGGTGATAAGTGCCCCATTAGCACAAAATAACGGCCGGTAAATTCACCGGTTTGTTCAATCGCTAGAATATCTGCTGGCGATTCAACCACACAAAGCATGCGCTTTAACTGGCGCTTCGGGCTTTGACATATTTCACAGTAATCTAGCTCGGTAAATGTGCGACAGCCTTTGCAATACCCAACATCTTCCATCGCAGTAGCTAACGTAGTAGCCAGCTTTTGACCGCCGATACGATTGCGTTCTAATAAATGAAACGCCATGCGCTGTGCTGACTTTGGGCCAACGCCGGGTAAACACTTTAAACTATCGATCAGCTCTTGCACCAGAGGACTTAACTTCATAACACTCTTTCTTTTAAAGCTAGGGGCAAAAAAACAGGGTCAGAGTCAGGTTAATTAAATTAACCTGGCTCCGACCCTAGTATATCGCAATTAGAATGGCATTTTCATCCCTGGAGGCATTTGCATACCACCAGTTAACGCGCCCATTTTTTCTTTATTGGTTTCTTCAACGCGACGTACTGCATCGTTAAATGCTGCAGCAACCAAGTCTTCGATCATGTCTTTATCGTCTTCCATTAAACTGTCGTCAATTTCAACACGACGCACATTATGGTTACCTGTCATCGTAACTTTAACCATGCCAGCACCGGCTTCGCCAGTAACTTCCATTTTAGCGATCTCTTCTTGAGCTTTCGCCATTTTTGCTTGCATTTGTTGGGCTTGCTTCATTAAGTTGCCCATGCCGCCTTTCATCATAGTAATCTCCAAAAATAGTTTGCTTACATCGGCAAACATAGATACGTGTGGTTATTATACCAATTTAATTAAGTATGTGGTCTACTTTTTCATTAGGAAAAACGGATAAATACAAGGCATAAAATTTAGTTAGTAGTTACTCTACTAATCAATTTTATAACGCAGTAGTTATTCGTTTTAACCATTAAAAATGAGCAGATATTTAATCAACTTGGTATTGCACCTACAGCAAGCATTAAGGTTAAGTGTTTGCTATTGGCATTATTTAAATTAAATGTAACTGCTTAAGATATAAATGGTGCCTTAATCAGTTATTACAATGCTTCAATTGAATTTTGATCAACAAAGGCACTAAATTGTTGCTCTAAAGCTTGCACAAAATCATCACCCGCAATTACGTTTTTGGCGTAATCTAAGCGTTTGTTGTTAATGCAGCTTTGAATATAAAATGGTGTTGCACCAGCGTCATCGACAGCATTTATTTGTACGCTGGTTTCTTGCTTCTTCAACGCTGAATAACAATCTGTTATTTGGGTTAATGCCGCGCCAGAACATAAATGCTCAAATTTTTTGTCTAAATTAATCAGCAATATACTGTCTGAACTTTCCTCATCCATATTAGCATTTAGCGCCAGTTGTCGTACTCTTCCGGTTAATCCCATGGCATCTATCGTATTTGCCCAGGCATCTATTTGATTGGCATTGCGGATTAAAGCGGGGTCGATAACCGATTGATCGAAGCTGCTACTGGCAATGCTGTGAACATCAGGTAATGTTGTTTCAACCTGAGCAACAACATTGTTGGGTTGAGTATTACCTATTGCATGTTGCTCTGAACTTGCATCACTTACCGGGCTATCTTCTTGCCAAGGCAAATCAATTGGTTCTGCAGGTTTAATGTTATCTTCAGTAGCAACGTTGGTATGCGATGCTGCCTCAGCTTGAGGAACTGCTATGTCAGGATTTTTAGGCCCAACATTAGAGCGAACCTTAAGCTTGGCTTCAGACTTTTTTGCGCCCTCGCCCTCCGCGGCTTTTTTACGACTACGCAACATATTGCGCGTGGCCAGCATTTTTTCAACATCAGTCCCGGCAGGGTTTGGCTCTATTGTTTCACTCTCTGGCGTTGCTACTTCTGTAGTTTGCAATTCAGCTGTACCGGCTGGAGGGTTTTGTGCTGTTGAAGATTGCGCAGTAGAGTTTTGTGGCTCAAATGCTTCTGCTTGTGCAGTATGTTGTTCTACAGGTGCCTGTTGTACGTTAGCTAATTGCTGCTCGGCTTGCACTTCAAGCTGTTGTTGTTCGGCGTTTAAATCGGTAATTGATTTATCTGCATTGCGATCCATAGTCAGCGTTTCTGGCAGTTTTTCTTGGTGTAAGGCCTGGCCTTCGGCTAAAGATTGTTTTTCGGGTTCAACAACTTCAGGCGCTGCTTCAACCATAGCTTGCGGTTCAACGTCTGATGATAATTCTACTTTTACTTCTGTTTTATCTGCAGTTGTGCTGTTCGCCTCGGCTTGGCTTACTTCGGTCTCTTCTGCTGCCTCATCAACTTTTTCGGCTGAACCGGTTAAAGCTGCGTCATTAATATCTGTATCGTCAAAATCAGTAGTATCGGCTGGGGCTACAGGCATAGAGGTGGTATCTGCCAGAGTTGCGGGCTTAAAAGCCAACATGCGCAGCACGACCATATCAAAACCAGCTTGTTCATCGCTGCTGTACGATAAATCTTTTCGTCCGTTTAATACGATTTGATAATACAATTGTACGTCTTCAGGTGACATAGCCTGTGCAAACTTGCTTAACAATGTTGCTCGTTGGTCATCTACATCAACCGAGTTTGGCACCAACTGCCAAAGCGCGACTTGATGTAAAAGCTGTAACAATTCAGCTAATAATCTATGATAACTTGGGGCAAAACTAGCTATGCTTTTACTAAGCTCGAGCAGGCCTTTCGGGTCTTGCTTAATTAACGCGATTAATATTTTATAGACCCAGTTTTGATCAACACCGCCGAGCATTTGCTGAACATTAGCAACTTCTATGTGGCCTTGACCTTGAGCAATGGCTTGGTCGGTTAAGCTCAAGGAGTCGCGCATACTGCCGCGTGCAGCCTTGGCAAGCATTGCTAGGGCGCCATCTTGGAAGGTAACTTGTTCTGCGGTTAAAATTTCATTTAGCTTAGTTTCAATTTGCTGTGGTGTTAACGCTTTTAAATGAAACTGCAAACAGCGCGATAAGACCGTTACCGGCAACTTTTGCGGATCGGTTGTCGCTAAAATAAATTTTACATGCGGTGGTGGCTCTTCTAAAGTTTTCAGCAACGCATTGAAACTGTGCTTAGACAACATGTGCACTTCATCAATAAGGTAAACCTTAAAGCGACCACGTGTTGGCGCATATTGCACGTTATCTAAAATTTCTCGGGTATCGTCTACTTTCGTGCGCGAGGCAGCATCTATCTCAAGTAGATCAACGAAGCGACCGGCATCAACATCAACACACACATCACATTTGCCACATGGGTTAGCGCTTATGCCTTCTTGGCAGTTTAAACTTTTGGCAAAAATTCGAGCTATGGTAGTTTTACCCACCCCGCGCGTACCAGTAAATAAATAGGCATGATGCAAACGCTCTTGCATTAGTGCATTAACCAATACGGTAACCACGTGCTCTTGGCCCATTAATTGAGAGAAGTCTTTTGGTCGCCATTTACGAGCAAGTACTTGATAACTCATATTATTGTTTAATCCTGCAGCTTAGTTGTTTTCATTATTATTATTTTTACGCTTGGTTAATACGGCAGATATAGCCGTTTAGTCGCCCAAGTAGTCAACCATGGTATATACACTTATATCAAGCTTTGCCAAGCGTTTATCACCTTGTAAATCGGGTAAACCAATCACAAATGCAGCCTCTTTTACCGTGGCACCGGTTGAACGAATTAACTTGGTTGTTGCTTCAATAGTACCACCCGTAGCTAATAAGTCATCTACCATAAGTACTATATCATCACTTTCTAATGCATCTTGATGAATTTCTAGCGTATCTTGACCATATTCTAAATCATAGTTTTGCGAGAACGTTGCTCTAGGCAGTTTTTTTGGTTTTCTAACGGGCACAAAGCCTACGCCTAATGCTAACGCTAGCGGCGCTGCAAATAAAAAACCTCTGGCTTCAGTACCGGCTACTTTGGTAATGCCAGTATTTTGATAACGCTCGGTTAAACGATCAATACATAATTGGAAGGCTTCGGGTTGATCAAGAATACCAGTAATGTCACGAAACATTATGCCTGGTATTGGATAATCAGGCACATCACAAATTACGCTTTTAAGGTATTGTCTATCTTGCTCTGTCATCATAATTTTAATTGAATAAAGTTTGATAACAGGATAATAGATCTTAGGATATTTTTACAGTTACATTTTCAACAATTAAGTGAATAGCTTGAGGTTTATGCAACTTCGCTGCTGTACTCAATTAACTTACGAACTTCAGCTAAAAATTCTGCATTTGAAATTGGCTTGCTTAATACTTTATCAGCAAAGTGTACTTCTGTAATTTGATTAACTGTTTTAAGATCTTGGGTGGTTAAAAACAGAATGTTGCCAGGGGTATTGTCGCCTAACGAGATCAAGTTTTTTACGAGTTGCGGGCCATTCATTAACGGCATAAGATGATCAACAATGCACAAATCAAAACGTTGTTGTTGTGCTTTGTTATAACCATCTAGGCCATTAATCGCTGTTGTTACCTGATAACCTGCCGTGGTTAGAGTTTGATTAAGCTGCGCCAATACTGGGGCGTTGTCTTCAACCAATAAAATACTCTCAGTCATTAACTATTCCTTTATAACAATAAACGTTTACATTTCGCATTAAATTAAGTACGTGCACCACTTAACTTATCCGTAGTTGTACCAACCCATTAACATAGGCAGTAATGGCATTGCTACCATAACTGTTAGGGCTATAAACAAGTGACGTTTTGAAGTGCTTTCTTTAAATGAGTTATCTGCTGACATTATAATTACTACCGTTTAAAAAATCAGCGCGCATAATACACGAACAGACTATTATTTGATATAGATCAAATTAAATATATTGCCGGTTAACAGTTTATTTGCAACAAATGACCATTTAGGGCAAGGCCCATTAACAGTCAGTTAACATTTAGCTGTATTTATTGATAAATTCCTAGGGGTTTAAGAGGTATTTTTATTGGCATTATTGATACTCATTTTTGTCATCCGGTGCTGGTGATTAATCTTATGGTCACAAGCAAATTCAATATTGTATCCTGGCAGCTTTCATTTTATCTTCGCTGAAATAAAAAAAGTCGGCATTTGCCGACTTCTATATAGTTTAAAGTAACCGTATGGTTAATTACTCACCACATTTTTTTTCTTTTGACTTGGCTTTGCCTTCACCGCATTTACCTTCGCCGCATTTACCTTTGGCTTTCGCTTTGCCTTCACCACATTTGCCTTCGCCGCACTTGCCCTTGGCTTTACCCTTGCCTTCACCACATTTGCCTTCGCCGCACTTGCCTTTGGCTTTCGCTTTACCTTCACCACATTTGCCTTCGCCGCACTTGCCTTTGGCTTTCGCTTTACCTTCACCACATTTGCCTTCGCCGCACTTGCCTTCTTTTTTGGCTTCTTCAGCTTCAAAATCAGCAGAGGCTACAACATTTTGAGCTTCAAAAGGATTAGCTTCAGCTTTCGCTGGTAAGCTGGCAAATAATGTTAACATCAGAGCGCTTAAGGCTGCTGTTAATAAATAGTTCTTAAATACTTTCATAATTATCTTCCTAAGTTTTATTAGAGACACCCAGTCTAAGGTTATACCAATTCGATTAAGTTTTATTAATTATCACAAAATAAAAAAACTTAGCCGACTTGGTATCGATGATACAGACCAAGGATACTATTAAATAATTTCACTAGATCAAGAAATTAGCAAGTTTTTAACAAAAACAAAGAGTAATAAAATATTAACAGCTTAAAAAACAGACAATATAGAGAGGTAGATAAAAGACTAGTTTCGCTTATATAAAACAATAACCAAAAACAAAGCACTAGAAATTGTCATGTAAAAGGTATTAAGTACCGACGCATCCAACAAGGTTAAGTAAGTACTAAAGGCTATTAGCAACATAAAACAAAGCGCCATACTAAACTGAATTTTTTTCTGGGTCATAGTAGAAAACAACATTTTAATTCGATCCTTATTAATAATACCTATTTAATTATTTTGTTGTTTTTATTATGTTTATTTAGACATTTTTTTCATTTAACTAGTTGAATGAAATTGATAAAAATAGCGGCAGTGCTAGTCCAACGTTAGTGTTCCATACCAATAAAGTCCACATTATAAAATAATTTCCTTAGACACGCTTTATAACACTGCCAGAGTCATCTCATTTGGTCGGAAATTTTTGAGTAAGGGAGTCTCATAAATTCCTTTTAACTGAGATTGTATTCATTACCAATGAACACTCTAAAAGTAAAAGACACAGCGGCTATTTTGTCAAACCAGAAATTCTGAAAAAGTGTCATTTAAACCAAATTAAATGACAAACTTATGAATTAGAAGAATTTTATTTTTTAAATTAATTTACTCCGGATACCTTAAAGCTTTTTAACTTACTTAGGCCCCATTATTTAAATCTCTAGGAAAACATCAACAACTTTCAATCCCCGTACGTGATAGTTTATTTTCAGCAAAGTGTTAATTTTTTTTTATTCTATTAAATGCTTTTTTATAGCAAAAAAGTTTTTGCAAGCTGATAAATTTTTACTAATATTTAAATATAAATTTGCAGTGCGGTAAATTTATAACATCATGCAAAGTAGTGTTATCCATGGTTAAGGAATCTCAGATAATATTACATTAATCACAAATCTATTGATTTAGATATAATTTTTGCATGATGGATACATTAACAGTAAATTAGCTAAGGACAGACTCATGGAACGTATCAGCACATTCATATTGTTAAATGCGATAAACCAAAAACAGGGAATCAATTTCTTTCTATCACAATTGAAGCAACGCTCACCTGGTTCACTGTTGACTTGCCATTTTGCCTACAAGCCAAAAACCCCAAAAAATTATTGCAACTACCCACTCACCGGTTAAACAGCAATATTTGTTTAATGCACATAAATCTCTCCGGAGACAATAAACATTAAATAATGGCTCCGGCCCTCGATAATTTTTAACACCAGAAGACTAAGTATATTCATATTAATTGCATCATAAATATCGTGCAATTAACCATATAAACTTAATTGTGTTAAATATTTTTTAACACACTGCAGTATCAATGTTAAAAACATCAGTTTCGTAAAACAATTAGCCGTTTGTACTGATTAAACAGCTTAATTGTTTCGAATAAAGTTAAAGGATTAACTTATAAACAAGGACAATCCAAAGGAATTGGATTTTGCAGGATGCATAAGGAAGACTGCGGCCAAGGATGGCCATTACCAATTTGATTAATTAAATACTGCTGATTATTCATTTTGAAAATCAGTAAATAGATTACTCAACTTGGTATAACAAAGGATTCGCGGAGCAAAGCAAGGTACAGCTTTGTTCGAGTAGGCCAGCACTAACGTTTAAACGTTGCTGTAATGCTGTTCTAGCCAGGGTTGGCAAAGCATTTTAATACTTAAAAGCCTTGAAGGAACAAAGCTTTTAAGGGAGATTCAAGAGGTGTATTACTCATATTTAACAAATAAATTATTTTAACAGGAGTGAAATAATTTATAGCTAAGAGCAATTTCATTAACATGAGCAGTTAATTAGTGAGCTTGAGATCTACAGCGTTGTTTATGCGGTACCTCTTACCTTTCTTCCGCCGGTTTATAATACCAGTTCGCGTAATGATGTGATCAATTGAGAATGATATATACAGTTTTAGAACAACTGAAATTTTAAATAGATAGTTATTCATATCTTTTTGAAATTTCAGGAAGTTATCAAGCTTTATATACATACCTGAAGGGGCACTCATATGTTGTTTATATGAGTTACTCAATGACCAGATAATTATACGGATTGGTATAAGTACGCAAATTGTGTCAACGTTAATAAGCAAAGGAATTGCATATGCCTAGAAAGCCACGAATTTACCTAGCCGATAAAACGTCCCATATTTATCTATGCGGCAATAATAAGCAAAGCTGTTTTTATTGCACTGCCGATTATCAATATTACTCAGCCTTGCTCTGTAAAGGTTTGCGCAAATATAAGGTGCTCTTGCACGCTTATGTACTGATGGAAAATCATATTCAATTATTATTAACGCCCAGTTGCAATAAAGGTATTGCGAGCCTTATCCAATATATTTCAAGCAGTTATGTCAGGTATATGAATAAAAAATACCAGCGCAGCGGCTCTTTATTTCAAGGCAGGCATAAAGCCAGTATTATTGATGCCGACAATTATTTATTAGCCTGTATGAGATTTATCGAATCGGAGCCACTAAAATCAGGAATAATTTCTCATCTTGGCCACTATCCTTATTCTAGTTACACGCAAAATGCAGTTCATCAACAACTATCTACGCCACAAGTGGCAGTTAGCCCGCACAGCCAATACATTCATTTAGGTAATAATTTACTGAGTCGAAAAAGCAATTACCAAAAACTGTTTTTACATAGCAGCCATCAGTATTTAGACACTTTGATTATTGAACGGTTAATGCACAACTTCCCTATTGGCGATCAATTTTTTATTAAACACATTGAATCATTACACCACATTAAATTTAATAAAATGAAGCCAGGTCGGCCGTCAAAACCGGTGAAATTGATGTTGCCGGTAATATTTTGTTAGAGCCAACGAACATAGATAGAGCAATAATGAAGCGGCTTATTTTTAAAGGCATTAAATGCTTTCCGACGCTAATCACAACCTCAATAATCACTGGAAAATTGATTTTTGAGTAAAAAAGGTATATTTTTAACTCATGTATAATTTTGAATTCGATGATATTAAAAGTAAGCTGAACTTTGATAAACATGGCATCAATTTTGAGGATGCACAATTACTTTGGAATGATCCGAATCTTGTCGAAATCCCAGCCAATACTGAAGACGAAATTCGACATATTGTAATAGCTAAAATCAATGGTAAGCATTGGTCTGGCATAATTACTTATAGAAGAGAACGTATCCGGATTATATCGGTTAGGCGTTCAAGAAAAACAGAGGTAAATTTTTATGAAAGCTACTGAATTTGATAAAAAGTTTGATAATGGTGAAGACATTTTCGATAATTTAGATTTGTCAAAAGCCAAAAAACCATTACAAAATCAGAAACGAGTAAATGTAGATTTTCCAACATGGATGATTGACTCTCTTGATCGTGAAGCAAGTAGAGTTGGAGTAACAAGGCAGTCTATTATTAAAATTTGGTTGGCCGAGCGTTTAGAGTTGCAATCAAACCCTATCAACCATAAATAATCCCTAAAAATGTAAACCTATTTCAGGACGGGACAGTCATAACAAAAAAGGATCTGCCAAGCAGATCCTTATTATTTCCTACAATAAACACCATTTATATTTAATCGCGTTTGTAGTAAGCAAAAATATTTATAAGCTGTTTAAATACGCTTTAAATTCTTCAGCCAGTTCAGGGTGGCGCAAGCCGTATTCTACATTTGCTTTTAAGTACCCCATTTTGGTACCACAATCGTGAGACTTACCGGTCATATGAAACGCTTCAACTGTTTCAATGTCCATCAATTTAGCAATGGCATCGGTTAGTTGAATTTCATCACCTGCGCCTGGCATAGTTTGCTCAAGTAACGCCCAAATTTTACTTGATAACACGTAGCGACCAACCACAGCCAAATTAGATGGGGCTTCTTCTTGTGGTGGTTTTTCAACGATTTTAGTCATGGTACAAGTTTCACCAGGTAATACCGCTTGACCGCCGCAATCAACTACACCATAACTGCTTACCAACTCCATAGGTACAGGCTCTACCATAATTTGGCTGGCGTTAGAGTCTTCATAACGAGCCAGCATAGCGGCAAGGTTTTCAGTTTTTGGATCGGCTGCTGCATCATCAATGAGTACATCAGGCAATACCACGACAAATGGTTCATCACCAATAATTGGTTTTGCTTTTAATACTGCATGGCCTAAGCCTTTGGCTTCACCTTGGCGTACATGCATTATGGTTACGCCTCTAGGGCATATTGCTTGTATTTCATCAAGCAACTGACGTTTTACTCGTTTTTCTAGTGTTGATTCAAGCTCGTAAGATTTATCAAAGTGGTTTTCAATGGCATTTTTAGACGAATGAGTCACTAACACAATTTCTTTAATACCGGCAGAAATACATTCGTTTACTATGTATTGGATCAGCGGTTTATCAACCACAGGCAGCATTTCTTTTGGAATAGCCTTGGTAGCTGGCAGCATACGCGTGCCTAAGCCGGCAACAGGAATAACGGCTTTTTTAATGGCTGAATTTTTTGATAATGGCAAAACGGGTGTTCCTTGTGATTATTATTGCGATAGTCCTATACCCAGCCAGCTCAAAATGTAGCTTGGGTATTTATCGTTAGGGGCGTAAGTATAGGCTAAATAGATCAGAATTTTAAGTGTTGCAAGTGCATTAATACGTCAATCATTAATAAAATACTCCAGCATCTCATTTACGAATTATTGTACTCAAATCAGCACCTTTGGTTAAAAACAGTAAGCTAATCTGATTCAAATCAAAGGTTTTACATAAATAAAGATTTAAGCTTGATGCAGATAAAAGGTAAATACATTTACAACAAAGAGGCTTAACATGAAAACGATCTTAGTCATTGCTGATCCAAACTTTGAAAAATCAGTTGCCATTAAACAGGCTTATAAACTTGCACAAGTTTATTCAGCCAAGTTGCATGTGGTGTACTTTTACTATGAAGACGTTCATGGCTTAGGCACTAAAGGCGAGGCATTCAAAGAAAGTCTTATTGCTCGTATGGATGATAAAGCCAACGATCAACTGGCAGAGGTATGTGACAATAATAATCATACCTATGAAGTCGTCTGGGAAAAGCATATTCATACCTGGGTAAATCATTTTGCTAAAAATGAACAACCGCTAATGGTGGTTAAAACCGGTAACCGCAGTGAAACCATGTTTTATACCCCGACCGACTGGCATTTAATCAGAGAATGCCCAGCGCCAGTATTAATTGTAGCCCAAGATAAATGGAGTAAAACACCAGATATATTAGCTGCTGTAGACCTACAAACACAGCTGCCCGATAAACAAGCATTGAATCATAAAATACTTTCAACAGCCGCAAGCCTGGCAAGCAAGTTAAATGTACAGGTACATGTGTGTTTTACACCGCTATTTTCACCGGTTTTGCGTGATTTTGGCCTACAATATAAAGATGAAGTTGAAGCGCAGGCAAGAAAAGATTTAAGCGCCACCATAGTGGCACTGAGTGAACAGTACAAAGTTCCGCTAGATAATTTTCATATTCATGCGGGTAAACCTGAGCTAGTCATCCCTTCTATGGCGGCAAAATATAAAGCTGGCATAGTCGTTATCGGCACGGTTGGCCGAAAAGGCATTAGCCAAAAATTGTTGGGAAATACTGCCGAAAATATTTTAAGTTTTCTGAAAACCGATGTATTAGCGCTAAAGCCTTAATAAGAGAGCCTGAACAAGTATACGTAAAGGCTAACCCTAAGCATTAATTCTAACGAATAGAAGTAACAGTATGAAAAACAGCATATTAGTAATTTCAGATCACCAAGAGCAAAATTACACCGCTATTTTGCAAGCTGCAGAACTGGCAAAGGCATATAACTGCAATCTACATATTGTAAACTTTTGCTACGAAGACTTACGCGGAGTTGCCAATATTGAAGACGCTCAAAACAAGGTGGTACATAATCTGCACGAGCTTAACGCCCATAAATTGGTTAATACGTTGCAAAACGTGGTGGAATACAACTTTGAAACCGTATGGGAAAAAAACATTCATATTTGGGTGAACAGCTATGTAAAAGAACATAAGCCGCAGATGATTGTAAAAACCGGTCATCGCAGTGAAGCCTTGTTTTATACCCCTACCGACTGGCACATCCTTAGAGAATGCCATGCACCAATATTAATTGCTGCCGATCAAAAGTGGCATAAAGCAAGAAACGTATTGGCAACTGTCGACTTAGAAACGGAATTAACAGAGCAAAAACAGCTCAATGAAAAAGTGCTTAAAAACGCCAGTATCATCGCCAAGCAAATAAACGCTGACTTGCACATTTGTTATACCGTGCCGTTTTCACCATTACTAAGAAAGCTCGGCATAATTAATAAAGACAAATTAGAAAATGAGCACAAAGCAGAGCTACAAGAAAAATTAACGTTATTGGCACACAGCTATGGCATTAAGCCTGATCATATTCACATTAAAGCCGGGCAGATAGATAAAGTTATAACCTCAATCGCAGCAAACTGCAAAGCAAGCCTGGTGGTGGTTGGCTCCGTCGGCCGCGCCGGTTTAGAGCAAAAACTTATTGGCAACACCGCAGAAAGCATACTAACCCTGCTTAAAACTGACGTATTAGCTATTCCGATTTAATAGGGAGGCTGAAGCCTCCCCTTCTCATTCCCGCACTCAACTCCCTTGTCATTCCCGTATTCAACTCCCCTTGTCATTCCCGTATTCAACTCCCCTGTCATTCCCGCACTCAACTCCCCTGTCATTCCCGTGAACGACTCCATGGAAGGAGAAGGTACGACGATATGGATATCGGAGGTAGAGCACTGTCGGGAACAAGTGCCGAGAGCGACGCATGGATGCCAAAGCCGAGACAGGAACCCATGCTTTAAACTATATTATGGATACCCAATACCCGAACGAGCCGGGCATGACATAGCCGGGTATGACGGCTTTTTGTATTGAAGCGCCAGCGTATTGTCCACTAATTATGCAATATATCCAGTATCTGCTTAGTTTTACGCTGCATTAACTCAACGTTGCCTTTGCTCTCAACATTAAGGCGCACGACAGGCTCGGTATTAGAGCTGCGCAAATTAAAGCGCCACTCTCCTTCCCCACCTTTAAATTCTAACGATATGCCATCGGTTTCATGAACTGATACAGCGTCTGTTTCAAATGCAGATCTTACTTTTTCAATGGAATATTTTGGGTCATCCAGCGTAGAGTTAATTTCTCCTGATGAAGGAAACAGTGCAATTCGCTCTTTCACTAAGCTTGATAATGGCTTACCACTAACACTTAGCAGTTCTGCAACGAGTAACCAGGGGATCATGCCCGAATCACAATAGGCAAAGTCTCTAAAATAATGATGGGCACTCATTTCACCACCATAAATTGCATTTTCTTCACGCATGCGCTCTTTAATAAACGCATGTCCGGTTTTGCTCATAATGGCTTTACCACCAGAGCAGTTAACAATGTCTATGGTGTTATAAGTCAGGCGAGGATCGTGAATTATCTTTTCTTTGCTATGCAGAGACCCTGAAACAAGTTCAGGGAGTGATCTACTGTTGTCTCCATCAGGCTCTCCACCACTTGCTGAACTTGTTTCAGGATCTCCACTTTCTTGTTTTAAAAACGCCTCGGCGAGCAAACCAACAATATAGTAACCTTCAATAAAGTTACCTTGTTCATCAAACAAGAAACACCGGTCAAAATCGCCATCCCAGGCAATACCCATGTCGGCATGGTGTTTTAACACTGCATTGCTGGTATCCGCTCTACATTCAGGTAATAATGGATTAGGAATACCATTAGGGAAACTCCCATTGGCTTGATGGTGCACTTTGATGAATTCAATATTTACCCCGCAAGTTTGCAAACAGTGTTCAATAGCATCAAGTGCAGGGCCCGCAGCGCCATTGCCTGAGTTAACCACTAATCTTAACGGTTTTAACTTTTCCGGCTTGATAAACTCAAGCATATGCTTGGCGTAATCAGCTTTTAAATCACGCTGCTGATAATTTCCTCTGGGCGCTGGCTCTACAGCATAACGGCTATTGCCAAAGACGTCATAGCCTAAATCCCCCCGGCCTAAACCGTCACAGCCTAAATCCCCCTTGTCTACCCCCCCCTTGTCTAAACCACCACGTTCTATACCGTCATTCCCGGCTTGTTCGGGAATCCATTTCGCCCCTGTTCCTAACTTACCAGCAAGTATTTGCTCAGCCTTTTTCTTGATCTCAAATAAACCACTATCACCAGAGATTGGTTTAGAGCCATCCCGCACGAGTTTCATACCGTTATAATCTAACGGATTATGGCTTGCAGTAACTTCAATACCGCCATCAAGTCTTAAAAATTTTGTAGCAAAATAGATCTCTTCGGTGCCGGTCATGCCAATATCGACAACATCGACACCTTCGGCCATTAAACCATGTGCTATGGCTTGTTTTAATGCATGTGAAGTTAAGCGGATATCGCCGCCAACAACGACGCTTTTAGGTTTTATCACTAAAGCAAAAGCACGGCCAATGGCATAGGCAATGTCTTCATTTAACTCTTCACCAAGCTTACCGCGAATATCGTAGGCTTTAAAACAGGTTAACTCGATCACTATTCTTTTATCCGGCCGTAACGATCCTCTAATCGAACAATATCATCTTCGCCTAAGTAACTACCGGTTTGTACTTCAATTAAGTGAATTGGATTAAGCCCGGGGTTCTCCAGCGCGTGAACCGTACCTATTGGAATATAGGTAGACTGATTTTCAGTTAACAAGAAGGTTTTATCGCCGTTGGTTACTAGGGCAACGCCAGATACTACTATCCAGTGCTCAGCGCGATGATGATGCATTTGAATTGACAGCTTTTCACCCGGATTTACAATAATATGCTTCACTTGATACAACTCACCTTCATCTAAACCATCATAGCGGCCCCAAGGCCGGTACACTTGTCGATGCAAATTGGCTTCAGGCCTATTTGCCCTTTTTAATTGCTCGACAATATTTTTAACTTCTTGTACTTTGTCTTTAGCTGCCACTAAAATCGCATCTTTGGTTTGTATAACAATAGTGTTTTCAATGCCTACCGTTGTAACTAAGGTATTTTCAGCCAATATTAAATTATTAGCAGAGTTATGACTTAGCACATCGCCCTTGTGCACATTGTTATTTGAATCTTTAGCAGAAACATCCCAAATGGCTGAAAAGCTACCTATATCGCTCCAGTTAGCATCAAGAGGGACAACTACAACAGAATCAGAGCCTTCAGCATTGCAAAGAGGTTCCATCACCGCGTAATCGATAGACTCAGCCGGGCAATCAACAAAGCTCTGTTTATCTATGCGCACAAAATCTAAATCAGCTTGTGTATCTACTAATGCCTGTTTACAGCTTTGTAAAATATCTGGGCGGCATTTTTCCAGCGCAGCTACATAACGACTGGCTTTAAACATAAACATGCCGCTATTCCATAAATACTCACCCGATGCTAAATAGCCCTGTGCAGTGGCTTCATCAGGTTTTTCAACAAATTTGGCAACCTTGAATCCGTCCGCGATCCCTACTCCCTTTCTGATATACCCATAACCCGTTTCAGCATGGCTAGGTACAATACCAAACGTAACTAATTGCCCCTGTTCGGCAAATATAACGGCTGAATTCACCACTTGTTGAAACCTCGCGGTATCACCAATTTGATGATCAGCCGCCAATACTAACAATATTGGATCTTTACCTTTATCTAATTCATTTAACGCCGCCAAAGCAATCGCTGGCGCAGTATTTCTACCTACAGGTTCAAGCAATATACAACCCAATTTATCAATGGCTCTTAATTGTTCTGCCACCACAAAGCGATGCTCTTCACCGCAAATAGTGACAGGTAGAGACACATCCAGCCCAGCTAGTCGAGTAACGGTATTTTGGATCATACTATGATCAGAATTGATTTTGAGAAATTGCTTGGGATACAAGGTTCTAGACAATGGCCACAGCCTAGTGCCGCTACCGCCAGCCATAATGACAGGTTTGATCATAAATAATTCTTATTGTTAACAAGTATTGGTTTAAATTTAGTTCATCAGATTCGAATTGCGAATCTCGAAGTAGTTATATAAGCGCGGCATATTCGAAGCCAGTTTTTTCAGTCGTTGCCGAGCACTACTCCAATGTTATTACCGCTTACAACTCCAACGTCATTACCGAGCACGACTTTATGGAAGGAGAAGGTACGACGACATGGATATCGGAGGCAGAGCACGGTCGGAACAAATGCCGAGAGCGACGCATGGATGCCAAAGCCAATGCGGGAATCTATTATTCTGGATCCCGCAACAAGTACGGAATGACATCTAACTTTTCGTCATTCCGTCATTTCGTCATTCCCGCGAAGGCGGGAATCTATTCTTATGGATCCCGCAACAAGTACGGAATGACATCTAACTTTTCGTCATTTCGTCATTTCGTCATTCCCGCGAAGGCGGGAATCTATACTTACAACAATGGATTCCGCAACAAGTACGGAATGACATCTAACTTTTCGTCATTCCCGCGAAGGCGGGAATCTATTTTTATAGTTCCCCGTCTGCACGGGGATGACAGTTGTCGCTTTATCGTTTTTAACTGTCAGCTTTTAATCCGAACCAAACAAATCCCGGGTATATACTTTCTCAGCTACATCCGCTAATTCATCGCTCATACGGTTCGACACAATTACATCAGATATTGTTTTAAACGCGTCTAAGTCACGATAAACGGTTGAATAAAAAAACTCATCTTCTTCAAGTACCGGTTCAAATATAACAACCTCAATACCTTTCGCCTTGATGCGTTTCATAATGCCTTGAATGCTTGACGCCCTAAAGTTATCAGAGCCAGCTTTCATAATTAAACGATAAATGCCAACAACCCTAGGCTGTTTGGCGATTATCGAGTCAGCAACAAAGTCTTTACGGGTAGTGTTAGCATCGACAATAGCGCTAATAATGTTATTCGGCACAGACTGGTAATTAGCTCTTAACTGCTTGGTATCTTTTGGTAAACAATAGCCACCATAACCAAATGAAGGATTGTTATAGTGGTTGCCAATACGTGGGTCTAAGCCAACACCTTCAATAATACTTTTTGAATCTAAGCCAAGAGCTTCAGCGTAAGAGTCTAATTCATTAAAGTAAGCTACACGCATTGCCAGGTAAGTATTTGAAAATAGCTTAACCGCTTCCGCTTCGGTACAGTGGGTAAATAGCACATCAATGTTTTCTTTTATTGCGCCTTGTACCAGAAGGTTGGCAAATATACTGGCGCGCTCACTTTCTTCACCAACGATAATGCGCGATGGGTGTAAGTTATCAAAAAGCGCTTTGCCTTCACGTAAAAATTCAGGCGAGAAAATAATGTTAGTACAGTTAAATTTAGCCTTAACCTCCTCAGTAAAACCAACCGGCACCGTTGATTTAATGACCATTACCGCACTAGGGTTTAACGCTAAAACGTCTTTAATAACCGCTTCAACAGAGCTTGTATTAAAATAATTAGATACTGGGTCATAATCAGTGGGCGTGGCAATAATGACAAACTCAGCACCTTCAAAAGCAAGCTTCTTATCTAGGGTAGCTTTAAAATCAATGTCTTTATTTGCTAAAAAGTCTTCTATTTCAGCATCAACAATGGGAGATTGGCGGTTATTGAGAAGCTCAATTTTTTCGGGAATAATGTCTACTGCGACCACTTCATTGTGTTGCGCTAACAACATAGCGTTTGAAAGACCTACATAGCCAGTACCGGCAATTGCAATTTTCATAATTTGCTTAAAATCCTTATTATTTTATGCACTAAAGTTTAACACTTAATATTTAAATGAGGTAGGTGTTACTTGAGACTAGCTTAATTCATTCACGATAACCAAGCTCTCCTCCACGAATAGGCCAAGGCTAGTTGCTAAGTTTTAATTGGATATTATCCGCAAGGGGCTATTTTTCGGCTTCGTGATCCGTTACTAATCTGGTTGGCGTGAATGAATGCTTCGCATAGAAATCTATGCAAACGATTTGTATTCGCGCGTTATGGCGAAGCCACTTTCCCCTTCGGGGATGACGTCCGAAAAATTTCGGACCAACCGTCATTGTGGCGAACGACCAAATGGGTTTTGCAGTACTACAATGCAAAAATCCCCGAACGAGTCGGGGAGGTATTTGCTATCTAGAGATATTGTTTGTTAAAACGGCAGGAAGTTAATGGTGTAGTTCAGCTCGGTTTCATTAACATCTTTAGCACCAAAGTTAATTAGCTTAATGCGAGCAAGGAGCTTATTAAGAAACTCTTGCAAGTCTAAATCGCTGTTTTCAATGTTTACCGATTGCACCGTACCGTTGGATAAAATAATTAAACTAACCGTTACATTACCTTGCAAGCTAGGGTCTTGGCGTAACGCCCGACGATAGATTGAATATAATGCCCCTTTGTTTTTATCAAATATTTTGCGAATTGATTCAGTAGTACGATTACCACTGGCAATTTCGCTGGCACTTAAACTTTCGGCTTCAGCTTCACCTTCGCCACCTGCGACGGCAACACGAGCAGTAAACTCAGTCGTTTTTCTCCCCGCCAATTCAGTACCTGATCCTACATCAGTAGAAAGAGAACCCGCTTTAACACCACCACTGGTACCAGAAGTTACTCGGCCAAGTAATACTCGCTCAGTATCTTCTGCTTCGCCTGCGCCGGCAACTAAATCGTTTTTAGCTAAACTGTCAACATCAACCGTTTCACGCATTGCACTCAACTCATCAGACAAGGCTAATAAACCAGAGTTTTGCGCTTTTTCTTTAGCTGATGCTTCTTCTTCCTGGCGAGTTGGTACTGGCTCAGGCTCAGGTTCAGGTTCAGGTTCAGCTTCAGGCTCAGGTTCAACCGGTTCAGGCTCTGCTTCAGCAATTAGCTCTGGTTCTGGCTCTGGCTCAGGTTCAACAATTACTTTACGCTCTTGTATTTTAACCAACTGTGGCGGTAACTGTTCTTTCTCTTCACGTGTTTGCTCTGGTAGTTCAACAACAGACACAAGAAGGGTAAACAGCATAGTCGCGGCTAAGAACCCCGTGGCAATACGGTTAAAGGTACGGTTATCTTCGTGTTTTTGCCAGCTAGGTAAATGGTCTTGTTCAATCATATTCACCATTAACCCGCCTCCACACTAATTGCCGGAGTTGCTTGCTCATTAGTTGCTTCAACAGCGTTTTCTAACTCCGCATTTAACAAGTCTTCATCACTTTGCCCAGGCATTTGCTCTACTGCCAATGAAATATTGGTATAGCCTGCAGATGCCGAGGTTTGCATGATTTTTTTCAGCAACTCATATGGTACCGATTTATCGGCCATTATGTTTATGCTGCGGCCCATTTCAAGCTCGGCATCAGTTAACTGGCGTTTACCCGCTTGATAAACAAGCTCGTCGTTAAGCTCTTTAACAATCACACCATCACGGTCTGCCAATTCTGTTACCGAAATAATCTTACGGCCTTGCAAAATGACATTCTTGTTATTAATAGTAATAATTAAATTATCTTTAGCGCTTTCATTAGAAGCCGATTGCGGTAATTCAATTTCCTTATTGTTTTGCAACACTTGCACATCTGAGGCATTTACCATCAAAAAGAATACCAAAATAGTAAAGATATCCATTAGTGATACTAACGATAACTTCGACGTTTTTGATGAACGTTGGTGATGGCGTTGCATGCGCTTAGCTCTTACAGATTGTTTCATTTGCTAGCTCCTTGCGCATCTTCTGATACATTAGCCGGTACATTTACTGCGTCTGGGTTAGCTACCGTTAGCGCATCACCTAATGAAATATTAGGGAATAACTCAGCATCTACTACAGAGGCAACAACAACAGCTTTGTACGAACGTGATTTATCCATTAACGTCACTATGGTTTGATAATCAATTTGTGGCTCTAACAACAAAGACAAATCGTTTTTATCTATACCTTGCTCTATTAGCAATTGTTTCACTTGCTTTAAGGTTTGTACCAAAGAGTCGTAATCGTAGTCACCATCTTTCGACGGTATGGTTTTTAACAGGTAACTTTGTGGGTAATACACTTCAATTTGATCGTCTCTAACCATCAACTCTAATTGTTTTACCTGTTCTTCATCACTTTCAGTTTGTACGCTTGGGTCGGTTAACTCCGGTAACTTAAGATCTAAAACGGTAATATGTGAAAATACCATCATCATCAAAAGCACCGGCACTAACACGATCATCAAATTCATAAATGAGGTGATATCGAGTTCAGCTTCCTGACGCTTGATCCGGGGTTTCCTTAACATAATGTCAGCCCGTATTAATCAGTTGTACGTGATTTTGAAGAAACCGTATTGTTACGGCTGATCAAGTTTAAAAACTTAACACCAGCCATTTCCAGGTTATCTACTATTTCAGTGGTTTTAGTTTGTAGCACTGAATGACAAAGTAATAATGGAATGGCGGCGATCAAACCAAATGCAGTGGTGTTCATTGCGACCGAGATTGAGTCAGAAAGTAGTGACGCTTTTTCTGAAGGATCAGCACTTGCTACTGCCGAGAACGCGGCAATTAAACCAATGATAGTACCTAATAAACCAAGCAAAGTTGAAATATTAGCCAACGTTGCAAGGTAAGAAGTGCGTTTTTCTAAACGTGGTAATGCTTCCATTACACCTTCTTCCATGGCAAATTCAATTTCTTCACGACGTGGGGTTTGATTCATTCGACTAACACCCGCTTTAAAGATGTTAGCAATCGCTGAATCACTTTCTACTCTGGCAATACCTTCAAAGTCTGAGTGCTGCAACATTGGCGTGATCTTATTCATGCTATTACCGTTTGCTTTTGACATTTTAAATAAATAAATGGCACGTTCAACGGCAATGGCTAAGCCTACAGCCAATACGATAGCGATTGGGAACATGAACGTTCCACCTTCTTGGAAAAAACGAATAATTGTATCAAACATAGTATTACTACCTTTCTATTGTTAAATGCTTATAAGGCATTATGTAAAAATTGCATTAGTGTTGAAAAATCTTAGAAAATACTTAGAACTTAGTTTTACTAGCGACTATCTTTCAATAGCTCGTAGCATATAGCGCTTGGCGGCCTTTACTTAGTTCGGGTATTTAGCTCTAATTTTCCTTTGATTTTTTATAATATTGAAGTTCACGGTTAAGGCTATCAACCTCAACAGGGTGAAACTTCATTTCTATTTGCCGAGTTACTGGCTGTGTTGATAAAGCCTGATGTTCGGGCTTTTGCCAAGGCACTATTGACAAAACTTTCGGCTGCTCTTTATCCCCGACTATGGTGGACTCAAGCGTGATCACCGTCCGCTTTTTGTTTATTGTAGCCCCCTGTTCGCTAGCGCTTTGCTTGCTTACAGTTTGTTGTTCACTATTAACGTCATCGCTACTTGGTTGCTCATTGGCAACCGGAACGCTGGTTGAGTTTTCGGCATTAGCATTAACGTCAACGTTTACTTGTTCGGTCGGCGCGTCCTGCTCAGCTAACAGTGGTGCTGCTACAACAAAACCAGACAAAATAACGCTGCTGCAAATACTCATTACCCCTAAAGTTGAAATAACCTTAGGCGAGCGCTGATAAAATGTTTTACTAACCATTATTAACGGCCCTCAGTTGCATTGAAATATCGGCGATCCAGCCTTTTACTTTGCGGTTTTCCTGTTTGGTAAGAACTTGGTAGGTTTGGTAGTATGCCAACGCCTGTTCTTTCTTACCCATGTACATATCTAACAAAATACCTAAATTTAAATTTGCTTCGGCAAAACCGGCATAGCTGGTTAAAGCCGCAAGGTAACTTGCTTTGGCTGAGGCAAACTCGCCACTTTTACGTTGTAAATTACCTAACCGATTATGCGCGTAATAGTTGTTGTTATTAGCAGAAATTGCTTGTTGGTAATACGCTTTAGCTAATGCTGTATCGCCGCTTGTTAAAGCAATATCGCCAAGCTGAAGGGCAATACCCGATAAACTTGGGTGATTCGCATTAATCACTTTTAAGCTAGCCTTGGCGCCGTCAATATCGCCATTGGCTTTTTGCGTAAGTGCTGCCTCTACCGCCAGTTTAACCTCGTTAGGTACCGCGGCTGCATTTTCCTTATAACGATTTGGCATAGCCAAAATGCGTTGTCGTTCAGCGTCAACTTCGCTCAGCTCTGGTGTAGTTGCCGCATTAGTTCTGGCAGCAGTGTTTTGCGCTGCTGCTCCAGCCGAGCTTGCTTGCTCAGGCGCGCTTGAACAAGCGGCTAACGTTGATAGCATTAGCGCCGTAAACATTCCCTTTCGGGATAACGGGGTCACCGATAGTTTTTTAATAAAGTTCATTTACAACCTCAACAATCTGTTCTTCTTTGTTATAACGGCCTGGTAATAAACGGGCTAAATCAGCAAAGCTCTTTTTCACCCATTGATCATATACGCCGTCATGGCTGCGATTGGCATTGGCTTCGTGTACGGCAATGGCCTTGTCTTCAAACGGAAATGATTGTTCTTCAAGCAATATTTCGTATTGCTCAAGCTCAAGTTCGTTCAAATTAGCCGGCCGCTGTGACGCCATTAAATCTTGCGCCAGTTGTGAGTACACTTCACCAATCCGATAACTTGCTACAGTGGTGAATTCTGCAACCTTGTAATTAGCCGTGTTGTTATAGGCCGTTAACGTTTGTTCGAGCAATTGACGCTTTTTCGCCAGGCTTTTATTCAATGGTAGCGTTAATTTGACGCGTTTGAATTTTGCCATCGTTTCATCAGCAAAATACATGGATGCATCAGCGGCTAAATAGCGTGACCGGGCGCTACGCTCAGCACCGGCATCTTTATCACCATCTATAATTTTTTGCAGCCAAAACTTCAACTTCGCTTCATCACCTTGGGCAACAATGCTGTACTCACCATTTTTTTGGTAAAATTCACTCATTTTATGCTTTGCTTCCATGGCGGTGGCAAAAGGCGTTTTGTAGGTGTGCGCATAAGTGCGATAAGCCCGTAATGCTTGGGTTTTATTGCCGGCTTTTAGGTAAAGCTCAGCCGACAACCATAACATTTGGCGGGTAGACTCTGCTTCGGGCTGCTGTGCCCAACTCATTTTCAAATAAGCGGCCGCTTGTTGCCATTGCTCGGTTTCCTGATACGCAAACGCAAGTTTAGGCGGTACTGACTTGGTTAACGTGTTGTTTGGGTATCTGTCTTTAAAGTCTACCAACAGGTCAATTGCTTGCTGGTAACGCTGTAAAGTTAACAGGTGCGTTGCCATGTCGTATTGCGCATTAATGCGAATTTTTGAATTTGGTGTTTTTTCAATCACCCGACTAAAATGTTTAACCGCAAGCGTTAAATTGGCCGGTTCACTGTTTGCCGCCAATTCGCCTTGACGATAAATACTGGCAGCCAATCTGTCTTGCATATCACTGGCACGATTATCACCAGCAGGTAATGTGCTTATTACTTGCTCATAGGTTTTTTCTGCCGCCGAGTAATCATCTTCAGCAAATTGGCTGTGACCAATAACCAGTAGTGCAGACAAGCGTTGTTCTACAGTTAAGTCATCACTGCTGGCCAATGCTTGTTTGGCGTACATAATGGCGTTTTCGCTATCACCGGCTTTAAAATATTGCTGAAAGATATCTTTTTGCACATTCGCCGCTCGAGAGTCTTCGCTGTAACTGGCAATAAATTGCGCTTTGTAGGTACGTTGCTCCGCTTGCAGTTTGGCCTGTTTGTTGGCATCTTTTTCATCAGCAATCAATTTATCAAAAGTTAAGATAAGCGCATAAGCGGCTTCGGCACTGTGATCCTTTAATTGCTCTACCGGCACATCGCCAGCAAGCAACTCGCTGTTGTCAGTAACGACGCTATTTTGCTCTGCGGTTGTTGCATTAGCGCTACTTCCGTCTTCGCTATCGGCGCGGTCAACTGCGGCAAGTTGTTTTTGGTTTTCAGCCAGCGCGGCATTGTTTTCAATGGCGTCACTGCCATAGGCTACATCTTGATAAAAGTTGATCGCCTTTAAATATTGGCCGGTCTCATAAAAACTCTCGGCTAAATAAAACTTAATGTTGCTGGCCGCATTGGTCGTTGGAAAGTTTGCCAAAAACATCTCATACCAATGTGCAGTTTCTCTATACGCTTGTTCAATTGCTTGTTGCTGCTGGGCACCAGTTTGCTCACCTGAGGCCAACAATCGACTTTGCTGTTGTGCATTGGCATGCGCGTTTTGGGCAAGCTCTTGCAATATGTCAATAAGCACTGGCGTTACTTGCGCCTTGGTTTTATTTTTCGCGGGCGTTGCTTGTTCGGCGTTACTGCTGTTTTGCCAATAGGCGGCGTTAAGCTGGTAATCGTTCACAAAACGCACTTTCTCTGCTCTTAGCTCGGTAGGGAAACGGCCAAGCTGCAGCGCTTCCATCTTTTTAATTGAATACAACGGTGCCACTTGATGGTTTGGGTAGTGGCTAATAAATTCGTTATATACCGCGACCGTGTCGCTGTAACGTTGTTTTTCCAGATAAAAATCACCAAGTAGTTGGTAATTTAAATGCTCATAGGGACGTATACCCAGCTGTTGGTAATGTTCAGTAATTGCTTTTTCGCCATCACCGCTTGAGAAAATAAGGGTCATTACGGCAAAAGTTTCGCTGGTAAGTTGTTTATCTTTTACCTCCAGCTCGGCGACCAACTCATCCAGGCTGCTCATCGTTAGCATTACTTTGTACGGCATTACGTCATCAAGTATTTGACTAAACGAGTTTAACGCCAACTGGTGCTGTTCAAGTTTAAAGTAACTCCAGCCGCGCATATACAAGGCAATTTTATAATATGGGTTTTTGTCATTATCAGGGGCTACATCTGCAGGTGGTTGTTCAATAACATAGCCGTAACTGCTTATCGCTTTAAAGTAGTCCTGATTAGAGAATAATATTTCGGCTCGGCGAAACTGCACTTCAACCATGAAGGCATTGTTTGGGTGCTCGTTAATCAACCGTTCCAGTGTTACTAGGCTTTTATCGGTTTCACCTTGTAAATCGTACGCCTTGGCAAGTTGGTAAAGCAATTTATCGCTGCCCTCGCCATTAGGGTTTTGCTCAATAAAACGTTCTAGTGATGCGATCGCAGTTGCATAAAAGTCGCTATCGCTGGCACTGCCATTCATTTGTGCTTGTTCGCCGCGCATGACTTCTAGCACCGCAATGCGTTGCTGTATTTCCGCTTTTGCCTCTGGTTGCACATCAGTTTTTAATAAATCTTGATACGATGCCGCTAATTCGTCCAGTGACAAGCTAGGTAACTCGGCCTTCACCATTGGCGATGGGTTTAAATCAAGTGACGCTAATGTTGCACTACGTTGTCGCGCTGGTGGTTCATCATAATTTGGATCAACCAAAATACAACCACTCAGAAAACTGGTACTTAATACGGTACTTATCGATAGAGCTAATAGTTTCTTGTTCATAATTCGCCCTCGCCATTGTTGGCATTAGAGCCGTCGTTAATGCTCTCATCGTTTGAGCTTTGAATAAACACGTCATCATTTAAACGAACAATGGCCATTTGTGCTTTTTGCATATAATTGCTCAAATCATTGCGCTGCTCACTAAGAGACTCGCCTAATGTGGTTTGTAAATAGGTTAAAATTGACTGCTGTAAGCCTTTAGTGGTAGCAAGTTTTGCGGCAACCCTGCGTTGTAAATCAAATACCGGTGCCATGGCAATTTGTTGCGATTGCTGAACATTAAGGCTGGCATTCATCGCTTCATATTTAGTTTTTCGACCAGTTTCATCCAAGTAATAATCACCTATTTGCCACAACAACACGCCTGCCAGGCGGTCTAAACGCGCTTGTAGCTGTGCAAGTTCGGCTTGCTGGTTTTGGCCCGCATTCGCTTTTTCAGCCGTCAATTGGGCCGACAACTTTTGGTATTGACCATAGGCATTGGCTAGTTGATGGCGTACACCTAATACCGGATCGGCTTTAAACAGTTTACCCATATAGGAGAAAGCATGCTGATTTAAACGCGCGTCGTATTCACGAAATTTACGTAACAATTCAGCAAGCTGTGCTTCTCGCAAGCTTTGCTCTTGCGGCTCGGCAATGTCTCCGTGTGCATTCAACGGTGCCGCATCGCCATAAAAACTATTGGCCATGTCAGCCAATTTGCTGTGCCAAAGGTTGAACTGAGCAATGGCGGTATTTAAATCATTTACGTTTTCAACACCATGATGAAATTCATTGGAGGCAACAAGGTCAAAGGTATTAATTGCCGGTGGCAGCTGTAATTCCACCTGAGGGCCTTTCATGCCAGTGGGATCACTTTGCTGACTATTCGCTGTAACTGGTTGCAATAACGACAATATGTATTGGCTTTCGGCTTTGCTGTTTTCAGAAAAATTGCCATTAGTAGCGCGATCAGTAGCAGCTTCATTGGCATTAATTTTTGCTAGCTCAGTATCAAGTAATTGCTGTTGTTTGGCAAACGAGCTGATTGCCTGTTGGTAAGCGGTATAAGCACGCTCTTTATCGTGCATTTGCTCATAAGCGTAACCTATGGCAATAATCGCTTCACGCACAAAAGGGGTTTGTTGCGGTTGCGCACTAAGTTTTTGCCAAACGGCTAATGCGGTTTGATGACTTTTGTCGTTCATTGCCGCCCAACCATAGCCGAGCATAGCGGCATCACTGTCGAGACTGCTTAAGCTGACGCGCTTAAAGGCGGCAAGCGCTAAGGTGTTTTCACCTTGTTCGATATATAAATAACCCATGGTTAAATTTGCGCGATCAACAAGCGCTTCAAATTCATCGGTAATTTCAATACTTTGCACGTAGCGATCGTCACCATCGGTGGCCATAACCACAGGATTTAAATCGATCACTTTTTCTAATTCATTCAGCGCTTTGTTTTTATCATCATGCTTAAGCAGCGCCATGGCATGGTTAAACGCTAAGTAACGGTGATAAATGGAGGCTTTATTTATGTTGTTTTTGGCATTAATGGCAGCAGTAACATCATCAAGTTTTAAAGCGGTTTGAGCGCTAACAAAGTAGAATTCATCCTGGTATTGGCTGGCCAACTGAGTGCCTACATGGCTAAGGGCCGATTGTGCTTTTTGATACTGTTGTTTTTGATACAACGCCTTGGCGAAGGTAAAGTACACCTGGTCTTTATAACCTGGCTCGACACTGGCATTGGCTTTGGTAAGTAACTGCTCGGCATATATTCTGCCGGCATCGGTGTCCATGTCATAATGCAGTTCAAGCCCGGCTTTAAGCAGCTCGCCTTTGCCACTGGCATCGATGACACCTTTTTTGTCATTGACCGCTAATTGCGTAAGTGCGGCAAAATAGTCGCCATTAAAGTAGTTAAATACTGCGCTGCCGGTTTGCAATTCAATCTGGCGCAGCTCGCCCGTCTTGTTGATGTCTGCTTCTGTGGCCATGGCTTGTGTTAACGGCGTTACGCTGCTCACCGCTAAAGCCGCAGTTAAACAGACCACTAACGGATTGCGTAGGCACGATGGTTGCACTTTCTGCCTCGTAGTTGGTAGCTTAAAGCTATTCATAATCCCCATAACCATTAAAGCTCTACAAGCGTAAATTGTGGTTGTTGCAAGTTGCGGTTATACGATACGCTTAATTCAAGTACATTGGCGTTCGCAGCTTTGCTGACTTGTTGGCTTACTGCCCGTTTAATTTTTTGGCCATTGCTGGTTTCACCGGAGATAATGGCCGTAACGGTATGTGCGCCTACTTCAATATCGCCAATAAATATCCGTTCGATACCGCCGCGGTTAAACGCATCCATTTGTACGTCGTTGTAATTTATTAAGGCAACTTCGCTCGCGTTTAATAGCAGTTTCACTCGGCTTACATCAAAACCTTCAGCGATATCAACCGACAGGTATACCGCAAGTTGCTCGGCATCTGGGTATAACATTTGCTGTTCAAGAATTTGCATTTCAGCGGCAATATCCACCATATCGGCTTTCAACGTTTGCAATTCTTGCTCAACGTCTTTGCTATAGCCATTAACAGAAAACAATGCCGTGCATAGCATTGCAATAAGGGAAATTTTGGCTGTTATTGTTTTTTTCATTTCATTACCTGATAAATCTAACCGGTGAATTTTAACGTTTTGTCGTACTGAGTTTTTTTACTTAAAAGAAATACGATAAACCAGCGTTCGCTTCAGCATCTACGGCCCACTCTTCGTCAGTTTCTACTTGATGATGAATATGACCACGTAAGTCAAAGCGTAACGAGAAAGAATCATTTAGCATTACGCGGTAACCGGCGCCACCCACAATAGTATTTAATTCGGCAACGCCGTCAAAATCGGTTCTGCCACCACCGGCAACAAAAAATATTGAGGTTTTAGCGGTATAATCAGAGGTTACAAACGTACTTTGATGAAAGTTATAACCAAGCACAACATTCATAAAGCTAACCTCATTATCATGATTGCTTAATGTGTAAGATGCTTCAGCAAAGAAATTTTCATTTAAGTGATAACCAAACCGAGCACCAGCTACGGCATTGGTTGTGCCTTGGTCCATATTTGCCGCGCCAGCAAACACACCAATTTCCCAATCGCTGGCATGAATGTCTACATCTACCGCTTGGCGAGAAATTACCGGTTCAATAATACCCGATTCTTCAATTTCTTCTGCTTGCGCAAAGCTACCAATGGCCAACAGACCCGCTAATAAACACACATTACGTTTTACATTTACCACGTTTAAACTCCTAAACAGCCCACACCTTGGGCAATAATTATTTTTATTCTTTTTCAAATTACGTCATTGTTAGTAACGTAACGACTAAATTTTTATCATCAACACGTCATACCTGGCTACGTCATACTCGGCTCGTTCGGGTAACCACATGAACCTTCATGCCCTCAGTACTACGTCATACCCGGCTCCAACTACGTCATACCCGGCTCGTTCGGGTATCCACAGAAACCGTCATCCCCCCTGAACCGTCATACCCAACTTGTTTGGGTATCCACAACAGCCTACAAAGCATGGATTACCGCATACGCGGTAATGACAGGGTAAAGTAGACCCAACTACGTCATGCCCGGCTCGTTCGGGTATTGGGTATCCAAAATATAGTTCAAAGCATGGAATTACCGTCTCGGCGTTGGCTCCATGCATAGCTCTCGGGACTTGTTCTCGAAGTGTTTTATCTTCGATATCCGTATCGTCCTACCTGCTCCTTTGATGCAGTCGTACTCGGCAATGTCGATGAGTAGAGCCAAGCTCCATTACTACATCATGCCACAGTACTACGTCCTATCCGGTTCCCTTACTGAAACCGCTTAAGTAAACCATTAATACCGGCTGGGATAATAACCACAGCCTTGCCATTAACATCTAAGGTTTTCGCCATATCGGCTTCGCTGATCCAGCCAGCAGTGCCATCTTGTACAATAATTTTGAAGTAACCCGTACGACGAGCAACCACTGAAACCCATTCGTCTCGTTCGGCAACATAAAATATTGGGTGTTCAACGCTTGGGCCAGCGTGCATATCTACATATTCTGCAGCAATTTGTACTTGCGGTTCGGCAGCGTTGCAGGCAAAAGCCATAGAAAACAAGCATACCAGGGTAAATAGAGAAGATTTTAACAACTGCATCGTTTGAAGCGCCTTTATTATTTTTATGACTAACAGGTCGTTAAACCTGTACGTCAACTTGTAATAGTTTTTAACTAAACCCTTATTACCTGTATGGTATTATGGTCTACAACAAGTTAACTAAAATTTTACACAGTGAGTAAAACTATCACTTTTTCCTGCATTACAAAAGCTCAAAAATGCAAAAAAAACCATTTTTTCAAGCTAAATTAAACTTTAGTTCAATATTCAATCAATTACTAGAAAATATCAGCACTGAATAACGGCTTACATTGCTTAATTTGAAATGAAACAAATAGTTAAGATAAAGTAAATAATTAACACGGTAGTTAAATTTTAAAGTTTTCTTTCTCACAACTTAACAAATCCCTGCTATTCTTTAATTAAAATGCCTAATATAAAATAAACAGAATAAAAACGGACCTTTAACAATGAAAGTAACAAACCTGCTACTTTGCTTATCACTTATCGGGATCTATTCTAGCCATGTGAACGCGGCAGATTATGATATTGGTTTTCAACCTAACCAGCAGTATTATTTTGGTGCATCTATTGGCCACGGGGTTCATGTTGAAGATTCTTTAGAAGAATTTGGCCTTTCCGCCTTAGTTGCGCGCTTAGGCTATAACCACAGCAAAAATTTAGCCTTTGAATTTCGCGTTGGTGCGGGTTTAGCAGAAGATGAAATTGACACACTCAAACGTGAACTGAATTATTTGCTCGGGCTATACGCAGTTTATACTTACAACATTAACAATAAGTTTAATATTTATGGCGTTGCTGGCTTCAGCAGTGCAGAGATCGACTCTGCATCGGGCGCCAGTCGCAGCACATACACTGAAACGAGCCCATCGTTAGGTGGCGGTGTCGAATACAAAGTAAATAGACGCGCAAGTTGGCTTTTAGAAGGCATGGCGTATGTGGAAGGCGATGCGAATTACGGCGTACTAAGCTTTGGCTTCAAGGTAAACTTTTAGCCATTTCCATGAACCGTCATACCCAATCACCGAAACCGTCATACCCAATTCCATGAACCGTCATACCCGGCTCGTTCGGGTATCCACAAAGCAACACAAAAACATGGATTACCGCCTTCGCGGCAATGACGGCGAGAGTGGCTTCGCCGCTATGCCTGATTGTGCGCGAATGCAGAATTTGTACCATCCGTGGCAATTCTAAGTTAAATCATCCATGATTTAAAATTCACGCCAACCAGGCTCTCGCCACCAAGGTTCCCCCCTACCAATACCAAAACCCCGGTTGGTCTGATTTCAATCGGACGTTATTTCCGAAGGAAAGGTAACTTCATCGAAAGTGGCTACGCCATAACGCGCGAATAAATTCACGCCAACCTGGGCTTGCAACCAAAATTTACGCTCCGGTTGGTCCTAATTCATTAGGACGTAATTTCCGCAGGAAAAAATGGCTTCGCCGCTGTGCCTGATTGGACGCGAATGCGAAACGCTTACATAGATTTCTGTGCGCAACACTCATTCACGCCAACCAAAAAGCACGAAAACGGGTAAATAGTCTCGTGCTTTAATTAGAGCAAGGTTAGGTGTAATTTCCGAAGGAAAAAGTGGCTTCGCCATAACGCGCGAATAAATTCACGCCAACCTGGGCTTTCAACCAAGATTTACGCTCCGGTTGGTCCTAATTCATTAGGACGTAATTTCCGAAGGAAAGTTTTCAAAGAATTAATTAAAAGTAAGTGACTTCGAAGAAGTGGTTCGCGCTTATGATGGAGAGGAAATTCGTGGTCAAGAGCATTGGCGTCATGTAAATCCAGGGCAATAAAAAAGCACGAGAACGGGTAAATAATCTCGTGCTTTAATTAGAGCAAGGTTAGGTGTTCGGTTTGCCTAAACAGTTACTTTTTCACATGCTGCTTTTAAAGCGTCTTCAGAAAGCTTAGTTAACAGCGCTTGTTCAGACACATAAACCAAATCACAAATATCATCGCTTGGGGTAAAGCCGGTAGGTGCATTGAGCAAAATATCGCGAATAGTTTGTTGATCAAATTCAGTACAAGCGGTATGCAAATCATTGAGCATCAGTTCAAGCTCTTGCCAAGGTAAAAATACCTCAGACGCGGTCATAATACGTTCATTACCGGTTTCACCTACGTCGTCGCCAATAAGCAGCTCTTCATAAAGTTTTTCACCTGGGCGCAGGCCAGTTTCTACTATTTCAATGTCGCCATCAGGGTTAGCAGCGTGCCTTAACCGCAAACCAGACAAATGGATCATCTTATACGCCAAGTCGTAAATTTTGATCGGCTTGCCCATATCAAGTACAAACACATCACCGCCCGTGCCCATCGCACCCGCCTGTATTACCAGCTGAGCAGCTTCGGGTATGGTCATAAAGTAGCGAGTAATGTCTTTATGGGTTAACGTTATTGGCCCGCCGTCGCTAATTTGCTTTTTAAACAGTGGTACTACCGAGCCTGAGCTGCCTAACACATTGCCAAAGCGCACCATACAAAAACGGGTATTGTGGCTAGGCAGTTCTGCTAGTGCTTGTAAACACAGCTCGGCCATGCGTTTGGTTGTACCCATAACATTGGTAGGTCTTACCGCTTTGTCGGTAGAAATAAGCACAAACGTTGCAACGCTGGTGTTTATTGCCGCTTGCGCGCAGCGCAAGGTGCCAAAAATATTATTTCGTACTCCTTCAATAACATTATGCTCTACTAGAGGTACGTGCTTATAAGCCGCCGCATGATAAACCGTTTGCACCTTAAATGCGGTCATTATTTTTTCTAAGCGATTCTGCTTCGCCACCGAGCCTAACATTGGGTATAAGGTAATCGTCAGGTCGTGCTCAGCAATAAATCGTTCAAGTTCACTATGAATAGAATATAAGGCAAATTCGGTAAGCTCAAATAGCACTAATGCGCTGGGTTGTTGGTTAATTATTTGCCGACAAAGCTCACTACCAATTGAGCCCCCTGCGCCAGTTACCATAACCACCTTGTTTTCAATATCGGCGTGCATTAACTCATGGTTCGGCGGCACAGGGTCGCGCCCTAACAAGTCATCAATACTGACTTCAACAAAGTCATCAATTTTGGCTTTACCCGACACTAAGTCAGACATACCGGGTATGGCCAATACTTCCAGTTTGGTTTTTTCAAGGTTGTTTAATACCCGGGCGCGGTCATTTTTGCTGGCCGACGGTATTGCTAATAAAATACGGGTAATGGCATATTTTTCAATAACAACATCAATTTTTTCTGGCGCAAAAACTTTAAGACCGTTAATTGACAAGCTATGTAATTTTTTATCATCGTCAATGTACACAACCGGATCGTATTCATTACCATTTCGTATCGCATTCGCTAATTGAATGCCCGAGGAGCCAGCGCCATAAATAAGCACTCTGACTTTGCTCGAATGGTTTAATCTATTCGCCCAACTGCGCACTAAAAAGCGGCTACCACCGGTAAAAATTAATAAAAAAGCGCCATAGATAACCGGAATAGAACGCGGCAGCTCGGCACTAAAAATAAGTGAACTAATGGCCACAACAGCGCACGAAGCAAACACACTTAAGCCAACCGCGGCAATTGCTCGTGAGTTTAAATAACGAATAACCGCACGATATAAACCAAATTTAGTATTCGCCAAGATAGTCACAACAACCACTAAGCCTAATAGTTGCCAATATTGGCTGTTATAAAAATTTACGCCAGAGTCTATGCGTAAAAACATAGCAAACCAAAAAGCAAAAACCACCGCAAGTGCATCAATTGCTACACTGATAAAGCGTTTAAGGGGCCGTGATAATTGAAAGATTTTTTCCATGAGAGCTGTTTACCATCCTAGGTCTTCGCCTATTTAATGTAAAAACGTTATTAAGGCCATAAAGGTTATTTGTTAGGGATTATATAGGATAAGCGTTACAAGAGAAAGTAGTAAAGCTGTGCAATAACGTTCAACATTTGTATATTTAATATACTAAGGCATTTGGTACCTACAATTTAATGGTCACTTTTACCTGTACCATTGAGGAGGGCTAACCAGCCAGGCAAACTTAAAGGTGAACTCGCGCGGTAAAAAACAAGCATCATCTTCAACTAAAAGATGATTTTTTAATGTTTTTGTACTATCACTAATAAATAGATTAGTTGTTTTACGGGAATTTATTTTAACGGCATAAATTAAATCACCATCAACAACAATAATAAGAAAACCAGTTAATAATTTCACCTAAATAAAGCCATTAGGCAGTAAACCCGTTAAAACATGGAATTTCATCAACTAACCAACCTCCTCCTTGGTTACTTGCAAGGAGGCAGTGTTGTGAGAGAGACGGGTATGCCTCTTATAAGTCAAAACAACCATGTCACGCAAAACCCTGTTCGGCACTGCTTTGTGTGTTGCCCGAACAAGATACATACCAACAACCCAGTGGACTCAACAGCAAAAGGAATTACGCTCATGTTTCGCCCCGCATGCAGAACTTTCAACTTAGTCAGCCAATGTACAGTTCTGCTGTTTTTGCAATGTGCCCCCTGTGCAGCAATGATAATCGGCAACAGTAACGACAAGGAAGCATCATGAACTGCAAGGCAAGCAACCTAAAAAAATGGATCGCCAAGGCGGCAACACTGGCATTACTGTGTGCCTGCACCCATGCAAATGTGCTTTGGGCACAAAACAGCCCTGAACGGGTCAATGACATAAACCAACTCAGTTCGCCGCAAGGGTCAAGCCCACAACAATTCACGGTGGTTGGCAACACGACGTTTTTCACCGCACACACCAGTACATCGGGTACTGAACTGTGGAAAACCGATGGCACACCGACAGGCACACTTCTGGTTAAAGAAATTCGCATTGGTAGTGACGGTGCGTTAATAAGTAGTTTAACCAACGTCAACGGCACCTTGTTTTTTACCGCTTACACCAACACGGCTGCCAGAGAGCTGTGGAAATCCGATGGCACCGAATCCGGTACAATTCTGGTTAAAGATATCAACCCTGAGGGTGATGGAGGCTTCCCGCAACAACTAACTAACGTCAACGGCACCTTGTTTTTCAGTGCGAACAATGGCACCAACGGCTATGAACTGTGGCGATCTGATGGCACCGAGGCAGGCACCACCTTAGTGAAAGATATCAATACCGGTGGCAAGAGTAGCGCATTGCTCAGCCTAACCAACGTTAACGGTACCTTATTTTTTAGTGCGAACAATGGCACCAACGGCGCTGAGCTGTGGACATCTGATGGCACCGAGGCAGGCACCACTCTGGTAAAAGATATATATTCGGGCAGTGCCAGCAGTGCCCCTGATAACCTAACCAACATCAGCGGCACCTTGTTTTTTAAAGCTTACACGAACGCCAACGGTTATGAACTGTGGAAATCTGATGGCACCAATGCCGGCACAACCCTGGTTAAAGATATAAACCCGGGTAATCACAGTAGTGCCCCTAACTACCTGACCAACGTTAACGGCACCTTGTTTTTTAGCGCGTACAATACGACCAACGGCAATGAACTGTGGACATCCGATGGCACCGAGGCAGGCACTACACTGTTTAAAGATATCGTTCCAGGGGCTGGCGGTAGTGAACTTGCCTATCTAACCAACGTCAACGGAACCCTGTTTTTTAGCGCGAACACCAGCACCCGCGGATACGAATTGTGGAAATCCGATGGCACTGCGGCCGGCACCACCCAGCTCAAAGCGATAGGGCCTATTAATGACGACAGTTACCCGGTATACCTAACCAAAGTCAACGGCACTTTGTTTTTTGTCGGCAACAATGGCACTAGCGGCTATGAGCTGTGGAAATCCGACGGCACTGAGGCCGGCACTACCCTAGTTAAAGATATATATACGGGTGGCAACAGTAGTTTTCCTTACAGCCTAACCAACGCCAACGGCACCTTGTTTTTTAGCGCGAACAATGGCACCAATGGGGTTGAACTGTGGAAATCCGATGGCACCGAGGCAGGCACCACCCTTGTTAAGGACATAGCTCCAACCGAGACCATCACTAATCTTGCAGACCTGATCAATGACAACGGTAGCTAGGTTAGAGTAAAGTGGCAGCATGACTAAGGCTTAAAACAGTCACTCCCAGCTACGTCATACCCAGCTTGTTTGGGTATCGGGTATCCACTCAATTAACGAAAAGCATGGATTACCGCCTCGGCTTTGGCATCCATGCGTCGCTCTACCTCCTCCATCCGTGGAGTCGTTCGCGGCAATGACAGAGTGAGGTGGCGGCAATGACAGAGTGAGGTGGCGGCAATGACGTAAGAGGCGTACGCGGCAATGACGCGTAAAGACATTGCGGCAATTACTGTTAAGTTTAAATAGCGAGAGGATAAGCTTTACTAGAGAAAGTAGTAAAGCAATGCAATAACGTTCAACACTTACTTGTTTGTTTACTTGTTTGTTTACTTGTTTGTTTACTTGTTTGTTCAATATACCAAGGCATCGCCAGTGCTAGGCCTTGCAACACAGTGTACTTGGGTTGATAGCCAAGTTTGGTTTTTGCCTTAGTAATATCGGCCTGAGAATGCCGAACATCCCCCACTCTAAAATCTTTATAAACCGCGGGGGTGTTATATTCAACGTTATTTTGCGCCAGCGCTTGTTGTATAGCGCTAAACAATTCATTTAGGCTAGTACGATCCCCCACCGCAACATTATACACCTCATTTTTTGCCGTATCCGGGGCAACAGCAGCAAGTATATTCATTTGTATGGTATTGCTGATATAACAAAAATCTCTCGACGTTTCGCCATCACCATAAATAAACACCTCGTTATTGTGTATCATTGCATCGGTCCATTTTGGAATAACGGCGGCATAAGCTCCGTTTGGATCTTGGCGTTGGCCAAACACATTAAAATAGCGTAAGCCGATGCAGTTAAAATTATAAGTTCGGGCAAATACTTGCGCATACAGCTCATTCACATATTTAGTCACTGCATACGGCGATAATGGCGCACCAATATGCTGCTCTACTTTCGGTAAGGCCGGATGATCGCCATAGGTAGAGCTAGACGCCGCGTAAGTAAAGCTTTTTACGTTGGCGCTTGCACTGGCCATTAGCATGTTTAAAAAGCCGGAAATGTTGGTGCTGTTGGTGGTGAGCGGATCTGCAATCGATCTGGGCACAGAGCCTAACGCGGCTTGGTGCAATACATAATCAACCCCGTGTACAGCAGTTTTACATGTTGCAAAGTCGGTAATATCCCCGTTTATAAAGGTAAACCGTTGCCACTGCTCTTGACTAACCTGGTGTTGCACTTCATCTAAATTATGTTGGTAACCGGTGGCAAAGTTGTCCAGGCCAATAACCGTTTGATTTAACTCAAGCAAGGCTTCTAATAAATTTGAACCAATAAACCCGGCCACACCGGTGACTAGCCACACTTTTGGCTGTTCAGTCAGTTGTTGTTGTACTTGGGCAAACTTAGTCATAACAGTTCAACTCTTTACAGTCTTAAATCAACATCCGCTTTCGGCAAAATATATTTTAAGTCATAAATAAAATGACCACGCCTGCCCCAGGCTCTTATTTGCTTGCTGTTAAGCGCTTTAAACTGCTCATGGGCAACCGTTAAAATAATGGCGTCGTAATGCTCTATTTTTGGCTCATCGATAAGATCAATGCTATATAAACTTTTAGCTTCGTTTTTATCACACCATGGATCAAACACATCGACCTGCATATTATACTCATGCAGTTCATTAACAATATCAATGACCTTGGTGTTGCGCAGATCTGGGCAGTTTTCTTTAAAGGTTAATCCCAAAATAAGTACATTGGCATGCTCAACGTGAGCGTGCTGTTTCATCATGTTTTTCACTAATTGCGACACCACGTATTCGCCCATGCCATCATTTAAATGCCGGCCGGCCAAAATCATTTTTGGATGATAGCCAATGTCTTCTGCTTTTTGGGTTAAATAATATGGGTCAACACCAATACAATGGCCACCAACTAAGCCGGGCCTGAACGGTAAAAAATTCCATTTAGTACCTGCAGCTTCCAACACTTCTAAGGTATCAATATCGAGTCGATTAAAAATAATGGCTAATTCGTTGATTAAGGCAATATTCACGTCACGCTGAGTATTTTCAATCACTTTAGCCGCTTCTGCCACTTTAATACTCGACGCTTTATACGTACCGGCAGTGATAATACTGTTATAAACTTGATCGATTTCTTCGGCTGCCGCAGGCGTTGAACCCGAGGTGATTTTTAATATTTTGCCAACCGTATGTTCTTTATCGCCGGGGTTTATTCTTTCGGGTGAATAACCGGCATAAAAGTCTTGATTAAAGGCCAACCCAGACACTTGCTCGATAACCGGAATACACTCTTCTTCTGTAGCACCTGGATATACGGTTGATTCAAACACCACCATGTCGCCCTTGTTCATCACCTTGCCCAGCATCTCACTGGCCTTAATTAACGGCGACAAATCGGGTTGTTTATGTTTATCGATAGGGGTAGGCACAGTAACAATATAAAAATTACAATTTTTTAAATCATTAACTTGGTTAGTGAAGGAAAGCTGGGCAGCAGTGGCTAACTGTGCGGCGGTGATTTCAAGGGTGTTATCGATTCCATCTTTAAGTTCATCAATGCGAGATTGGTTAATATCAAACCCTACGGTTGGGTAACGTTTGGCAAATTCAACCGCCAGCGGCAAGCCAACATAGCCCAAGCCAATTATGGCCAATTTTTTTGAAGTTAAGTCCATGTGCTTTCAAGTTTTATTGTTGATAAACTTGAGTATAGGTGTAATTCATAAAATTACTAAAAAGCGGCAGATAAAACAACCTGCTCTGATGACGGTAATCTAACGCCATACTCTTAGTAACATTAGATGACAAAATGGCACTAAAAATGGAATGCGGGAAAACCATTTCAAATCGCAAATGTAGCAAACATTAAGTTCTTAATCGTTAGTGTAATTTATTGATTAATTTGTTTTTTACTTCTATAAGTTAAATTACAGCAAGCACATAGTTGTGAAATAATAATGAAATGGATTTTAATTATATTTGTCTCTTTTTCGATTTCAGCAGAAGAGATAAAGCAAGTAAAGCTGCAAGATTATGAACCCAACCTAGTGGGTTATACCTTTGATTCTGACGACGAAGAATTTTTTCTCGACTTCAAACTATCGTTAATGTACCCAATAGCGAAAGACTTTATTAAGTCACAATCTAACAATCATTATTTCTCCTTTATCAAACGCGCTTGTGTAAATAAATACATTAAAAGCTGCTTTCCTTATTTCGCCTTTACCGGCAGGTTTGGTCAATACATCGAAGAAAGAAATTCGTCCCCTGTTATTTCTAAACGCTTCAACCCCAAAATATTTTTTCGATTTGAGCTAACCGATGGTTATGTCGATTTAGAATATGCCCATGAATCGAATGGGCAACGGATTGTATCGCAAAACAGTTGGAATTCCATGGCTGACGATTTTGAAAACGATGGTGAAAAACGTTCGTATGCGAATGACTATATAAGCCGTGGTTGGGACTATTTCGGGGTGACTTACAAGAAAGAAAAAATTAACGAGAATTTAAGTATTTATGTTAATTATCAAAAATATTTTGGCGGTTTACTGCAAGGTGATATAGAAGAGTACTTTGACTGGGAAGCCGATAGAAAAATAAAACAACGTGCCATGGTTAATGGCCTTAAGTTACTGCTAAAAACTGAGGGTGACGGCTTGTTTCAGCTCCCCTGGCTTAATGGTTATAAATTTTCGTTAATACTGGAAACCGGCACAACCCATCCGTTTAAATATGGCACGGTAAAGGTAGAAGCCCTAACCAATATATTTGGTATGCCAACACTATTTTGGACGAGAAAAGGCTACAGTGCCGACTTTGCCCAGTATTATAAAAACATAGAAAGTTATGGCGTAGCGTTTGAATTTTTAACCTTTTAATCATTCAACCACGTAATGCTGCACGCCTTAACTTTTACAGAACGTTAAAAATAACAAAAACAGGATGTTACCATGAAGCAAATAACCCCATTAAAATTACTAAAACCATTACTCATTCTAATGCTAATGCCCTATATGACATTAAGTGCGTTAGCAAACGCATCAGAAGAAGAATCGTTAATAAAAGGGTTTGCTCAATGGCAAGCCTCTAGGGTAGAAAAAATTCTCATTAATGAAGTGCTTGAAGACATTACAGAAGACCCATACACCAAACGATTTTTTAGTAGTACATCAAGAAACTACAGCTTTTATGAATCTAGTAATGCACAACGGTTGATACCGTTACTGCAGCATTATATTAAAGTAGACATTGATAATTTTGAACAAATTATGACCAAATGTATTCCTTATCATTTAGATAACTTGGTCAACAGTAAGCAAACGATAGCACAAAAAGCAGAGGCGTTAGGCAACCTGATGCATGGTTTACGGCTGTTAAGTTCAAAAATTGCGGCAGGCGATAAACCCTATACGGTTGAAAATTTTAACGACACGGCTTGCGTAGGAAGTGAGAATTTTAACGGTAAGTTTACCGTCAGCATAAATGAAGCAAACCTAAAAGCACTGATCAACAACGTTTTGGCTTATATACAAGCTAATCCTGCCAGCTCGCAAGTGATCAAATACGCCACCCGAAACATACGCCAGCTTAATGAGAGTTACCCGGAAAATTACCAAGCAACGTTTATTAACATCACAGAAGAGCAAGTACTGCGTTTGATTAATCACGTGTTAGAGCTAAAAAGAACATTTATTGAGGCAGATAACCTGTTTATTCAAACTCATCAGTTAATTGTCACCTTAGAAACCATTGCCAACATGCAAGAAAACGACTACCCAGGATTCAATAAATTTAAGAATGCGGCATTATTATTCTCTTCATTAGCACAAGCGTCGAAGGAAGGAAAAACTGGCCAAGTTGTCGCTATACTCGATACCTACATTGATGAGCAAGATGCTTATATGCAAAAACGTTCTAAGCAGGCCTATTACGCAAGATATAAAATACCTAGCGTAGCGTCTGAAGGGTTTGATAATAATAAAATTGTCAATAAAACCTATACCGGCTCTTGTTCTGGCCGTTTTTTCAGCCCGTGTAAAGGCACTATATTTTTAAGCTCTTATTATGGCATTTCGGCAATATACAACAAGGAAGAACAATTTGAAGACCGCGAAATTAACTTTCGAGCATTTGGCCCTATTGGTTTTGAGTTTAAAGCAATTTCGTTTGAAGACAGTATTTTATCACTCAACATTATGCCGCTAGATATCGGCAATTACATCACTAACGAGTTAAAGCAAGATGACTACAGTGCTAAGTTTGATGATATTTTAGCACCCAGTGTGTTCATCTCTTATACCTCTAAAAGTAAACCCTTTGCTGTGTTGTTTGGTTTTCAAGACAAAATTAAAGTTGCCGAAGATTATGAAACAAATGGCATATTTTTGTCGCTAGTTTTTGACTTACCGATATACACAATTTACTAATTTAAATTCTACTTTTAACATTATCTGTCAGATACTTATTGTGAGGTACTGGCAGATTAAACCTTGGTCAACGAACGTTATTGGATAACACAGATCATTCTGTTAATTGGCAGTGATTGAAATGATAACGCAAAAATTTCGTATAAAATTCATACAACCAATAAACCTGAACTATAACTTATTGAAAGAATTTATTGTTGCTGATATTCATCATATATACCGGCGAGTACAGGCCAAGAGATAGAAGGAAGTCACAATAATGCTTAGCTTAATAGGGAAAAACGAGTTTGTTATTTTCTACTATAATAATTAAGTCATTGTTATTCATCACTTAACAGTGCCATATTTTTACCTACCTATGGATTGCGAAAAAAGGACTTATTGTGGAAAGCTTTTTAAATGAAGAATTATTCAATACCAACATATTAAGCTTTGCAATTGTAATTGAAGTGCGCCACTTAGTGTATTTTTCCCCGCTATTTCTGTTATTAATCGTTTCCATAGTTAAAAGCTATAAGGCCAGCATTTCCACAAAATCTGCCCCATCAGCGTTTGAGTTTTTTAAATACAAACACTTAAGAGCACTGCCCTTAAAGCGGATAGGATACAGTGACCGGTTAGCTTACCTACTCGCTGAACTATCGGCTCTGGCTTATATCAAATTTGAAGGTGAGCAAAACACCGAAACTCATGAAAATAATGCGAATAACGTCGCAAGTAGTAAAGAATTTATCGAAACCACATTAGCAAACAACCATTTTAGTGATATAAGCTTTTTTGATCATGGACCATTAGAAGGGTTTAGTTGTGTAAGCACCTTAAAAGAAAACCAGGAGCCATTTTTAGTCATTGTCTTCAGGGGCTCTGAAAAGAAAATAGATGACTGGCTCACCAATGCCGATGTATTGCCGGTAGAGCTAAAGCAAAACCGCAGTGTTACCTTGTCGCAGAAAACAACTAGGGAGAATAATAGTGAAAGACGCTTGGTCCATAGAGGTTTTTATAAAAGCTTCACCAAATCATACTCGAAAAAAACTGAATTGAGTGACTCAGCCACTAACACAACACAAACGTCTATTAAAGATGAGTTGCAAAGCCTGATCAACCAAACCAGAACAAAGCATGGTGAGCTAGCCGTTTATTTTACTGGCCACTCGTTAGGTGCAGCATGGGCAACAATAGCAACCAACCTGTTAACGGTTAAAGCACCATGCGCATGTTATAACTATGGTTGCCCACGGCTGGCCAACTATGGCTTTTATTTAAAAAACAAACATCCTATTTATCGCATTGTAAATTCTGCCGATATTGTAACTAGAGTCCCGCCGGGACCAACGTTTACCTTTACCATGTTATTTATGCTTAAATCATTAAAATATTTAACCGGTGCCATACCACTACTTACCAGGTTATTTTCGTATTTAATCAGTTTTTCGACAAACTTAAAGATTACCGCCACTACGGTGAACAACGATACTTAACAGATATGGCCAATAAACAATTTCATTTAGTTAGGTTGTTATACAACCCCAACTCAGCCGATAAATTTGTATGTTTTTGGCGCAATACGGTGCCCAATTGGTTATTGCCGATCAAGAGTCATTCGATCAATATTTATCGAATGAAACTAGCCAGCATAGCCAAAACAAAAAACACAGAGGCGTAGAACTATCATGACAGATACATTAGCAGCAGCACAAATTAGACAAATTAATGCCAGTGCCGCAAAAGAAGAATCGGAAGCGAAAAAATTAAACTATGAAGTAGAACAAGCCATGTCCGAAAATAAACTCCCCTTTTATCGACGTTCCTGGTTTGTAAAATCTGCCGTGGCTGGCATATTAATATTCTCGTTTTTAGTGGGTTACATTGAATTAATATTTTTACCGGCCCAAGAAAAGCTTAGGCAAGAAACCGACAATGCCAATTATATCTTAAGGCAAAATGAAGCAGAATTTAGTGCCGTTAAAGCCCGCCTAGAATTGTTACTTGAGCAGACAAAAATGGAAGCGATAAAGGCTGAACAACAAAACCAGTTGGCCATATTACAATTAACACAAGCAAAGGATTCGCTGAATATTATGCGAGTACAAATTGCTAAAACAGAGCAGAAACCGAGATTTAAAGCGGCTTCTAAAGCGTTAAACAAACAACTCAAAGACATCAACACGGCGCAAGAAAACATAGCGCAACAGTCAGCCAGACTTAGCACATTAAATACCGAAATTGTATCAATAGCAGATAAAGCGACGGTAACTGAGGGCTGGATTTATTTGGGACACTTCCCCGATAACAACTGGACCATTAAAAACATTGATATTGCCAATAATCAAAGTGCTAAACAAAACTCAAGGTATAAGTTAACAAATGACATTAACGTAAGAAACCAGCAGCCTAAGTTTTCATTTTCCGGTTATAAATTTGGTGCCATTAAAGGCAACCTTAATGCTGGACAAACAGTAAAAATAATAGGAAAGCCGATTAAAGTAGGATTTAGCAAAGTATGGGCGAAAGTGAAAGTGGAGCGAAAATAACACTGAGGCCAAAAAAGTTGACCTCTACCCCCTTTAAAAACGAGAATCATTTTCACAAGGAATGCCATCGCGATCACCATCCATTTTTACCCCAGGACAGTGCCTAACAAAATACACTGCCTCGGCTCGTGATCTCATTTGGCTGCAATGCTGCCTGCCATCACAGCTAAAGTTATGAGAAACCGCGCTAAACTTTTTTCTTGGCTTTTTAACAGGCTGATAAACCGTCTTTTCCGTTACAACCTCTGTAGGTTTAGGAATGCTTGCTTGAAACTTTTCATATACGCTAAAACCAATACCACAGATAATGAGCACAGCAATCAAATTAGTTAATCGATTCGATGAGCGAGTACCACCTTTAGCAACTCTAAGCGTCGTTTCCTTTGCTCTAACGCCTTCGATACGACAATGGCAGGCACGGAGCTTGCCATCACTTTGTTGCTCAACCTCAAAGTAAATAAAATCACTAATTTTGGGCGAACGGCTCATATGTTTTACGGTAGAAATATGAATGAACACATCTTTATTAAGTGCATCACACTTTATAAAACCAAAGCCCTTATCTTCATGCCAAGATGTTAACTGCCCTCTGTTCATTTAAATCAATCCTTTATTTAACATCTGTAAGTAAGTTACTTAGCCCCTACTTCATTGTGAACGACTACACTAAGTTAACTGTGGTGTTTTTGTAAATATTTAATATGTGCTTTATTGGTTTTTCTGCCACGTGGTAATCGATTTCGTTCAATAGTAGCTTCAAAATCATGCCTCTGTTCAGCACTGAAAATTTCCTCGTCAAACGATTTAATGTAGGCAAGTAGTTGTTTGGGATGACCAACATACTCTGGCATATCAGTTTTAAAATGAACATCACCGACAAACGCAATTAAAGAAACCAGCATCGATTTGTCCAAACCAAGCAAAGCCGCTAATTCACATATATGCCGATAGTTTTGACGAATAGGATTTTGAAACGAAACCTTGTTAGCAAAAATTACTTGAGTCCATATACGCCCTTTCTCTTCACCAAAGATCCAGCCTGTCATATGCTTGGTTTCAATCACAAACAAGCCATAACAAGACAACACCAAATGATCGATTTGTGTTGTGCCCTTACCACCATCAAGTGGCAAGGTAATATCATTTAGCACAATATAGTCAGCACTAAGTAAGTGCCTTTTCAAAAAACACTTAACTACCCACTCGCCTATAAACCCTTTAAACCTAGGCGTTTTAACGAGCCCGGCAAGACACAGAAAAATAAATAAACCAACACCCCATGGCCAATAAGTCAAGAAAGGTGCCCATAATATATTTGTGATCACATCACTCGGTTGTGTAGGTTGCACGCCAACCACAACATTCTTATCAGCAGAAGCTTTACCCGCACCATTGGCGGGCTCATTTTTTAATGACAGTAATGAGTTTTTATTTGTCTTCGGGTTATAAGCAATGGGCGCCTTACAGTGAGTAGTAAGCTGTGATTTGGTTTTCTTATATAAAGATGAGGATTTGCCAACACGCTTTTCATAATCAAAGAGCTGCTTTTTCATCAATAGGCAGGTACCTTCAGTGTACTGCGTAGCAGCACAAACAGAGCCAACATAAAAAGGTAATAACAGAGCAAATATAAACGTCCTTTTCAACACAACATTCCTTTGCAAATCAATAAACTAAGCAATAGTAACAAAAAAGTCCCCTATAGCAATAAAAATTGCTATAGGGGGCTTTATTATAATAATTAAGTGGTGCTATTTAATCACTACCAAACAAATCACGTGTATAAACTTTATCAGCAACATCAGATAAAATATTATCCATACGGTTCGAAACAATCACATCAGACGTAGCTTTAAATTCTTCAAGGTCATTGATCACCCGAGAATTGAAAAACTCATCTTCTTCCATTACAGGTTCATATATTACTACCTCAATACCTTTAGCTTTAATGCGTTTCATTATTCCCTGTATAGAGGATGCTCTGAAGTTATCTGATCCAGATTTCATTATTAAGCGATATATACCAACAACGTTAGGTTTTTTAGAAATTATTGCATTGGCGATGTAATCTTTGCGGGTTCTATTTGCTTCAACAATTGCACCAATCATGTTGTTTGGTACATCTTGATAATTAGCTAATAGTTGCTTGGTATCTTTCGGCAAACAATACCCTCCATAACCAAAAGATGGGTTGTTATAGTGTGAGCCAATTCGAGGGTCTAAACTTACGCCTTCAATTATATGACGAGTATCTAAATCATGAACTTCTGCATATGAATCTAACTCATTAAAGTACGCGACACGCATAGCAAGATAAGTATTAGAAAACAACTTAATCGCTTCAGCTTCTGTAGAGCGTATAAACAATACTTCGATGTTTTCTTTAACAGCCCCTTGAACTAACAACTCAGAAAATACTTTAGCTCGTTCTGATTGTTCACCAATAATTATTCGTGAAGGATGTAAATTATCATAAAGTGCACTCCCTTCCCTTAAAAACTCAGGTGAAAAAATCAATCCATCACAACCAAATTCTTCACGAATTCGACGAGTATAACCAACGGGTACAGTTGATTTTATAACCATAACTGCGGATGGGTTTATCTCCATCACATCTTTAATCACGGATTCAACCGATGCTGTATTAAAGTAATTGGTTTCAGGGTCATAATCAGTAGGCGTCGCGATAATGACATAGTCAGCCTCTGAATAGGCAGTTTTTTTATCTAATGTTGCTGAAAAGTTTAACTCTTTATTTTCTAAAAAATCTGATATTTCAACATCAACAATAGGTGGCACACCGCGATTAAGCATTTCAATTTTTTCAGGAATGATATCAACAGCAACAACTTCATTGTGTTGCGCTAATAACATAGCATTTGAAAGGCCTACGTAGCCAGTACCGGCAATAGCAATTTTCATAAAATCCGTCTCTGATTATTTTTGTGCTTTATCTAACACTTCAGAAATCGCATTTGTCATTAATACAACTTCATCAATAGTTAAAGTAGGATGCACCAAAAACATTAGGCTAGTATCTCCTAGCTCACGTGCTACCGGTAACCTTTTCTCAGGTCTAAACCCAGTATTATCAAACGCCTTTTCTAAGTACACTTCAGAACATGAGCCTTGCATACAAGGAATGCCTATAGTATTTATCTCCGCAACGATGCGATCTCTATCCCACCCTTCGGCTAACAATTCAGGTTTAACAAACACATAATATTTATAGTTAGCATGTTCCATATAATCAGGAACCCTTGGAACGCGGATACAATCAAACGAAGAACAAGTATCAGCGATCATGTCAGCATATTTACCACGTAAACTAAACCACTCAGGCATTCTACCTAATTGGATACGTCCAATAGCTGATTGCATTTCCGTCATGCGCCAGTTGGTACCAAATGATTCATGTAACCATCTAAAACCTGGAGCATGTTCTCGCTCATAAACGGCTTCATAAGACTTACCATGATCTTTATAAGCCCACATTTTTCGCCATAAAGATTCATCATTAGTTGTTACCATGCCACCTTCACCTCCGGTCGTCATGATTTTATCTTGGCAGAATGACCAACAACCAACATGACCTATAGAGCCAACAGAGCGGCCTTTATATTTAGCGCCATGCGCTTGCGCGCAATCTTCAATAACATATAAGTCATTTTCATCAGCAAGAGCCATTAACTCATCCATTTCACATGGAAGACCCGCTAAATGGACAGCAATTATCGCTTTAGTATTTGAAGTTAAAACATCACTCACAGTATAGTTTGTAATATTTTGGGTATTGGCATCAACGTCAGCAAAAACAGGGCGAGCACCAGCCGTAACAATTGCACTTGCTGAAGCTAAGAACGTACGAGAAGTTACAATCACTTCATCAGTATCAGAACCACCATTTCTAGCACCTATACCTAAAGCAACCAAAGCTAAATCTAAAGCAAGTGTGCCATTTGATAATGCTATTGCATTTTTGCTGTCAGTAAAGGCAGCAAACTCACGCTCAAACTCACGCCCTTCCTGGCCAGTCCAATAGTTAACTTTATTTGATAATAAAACGGAAGATGCTTTATCGGCTTCTTCTTGTAAAAAAGAAGGCCATGGTGAAAATTTGGTGTTTAACACTTTAAACTATCCCTTTTTCTGTCAATAGTTCTTTTTCTAATTTTTGTATCAAATCTTTTCTTCTTTTCTTTATTGGTTTGCATGACTCTCCAACATAAACCGTCCAGGGTTTTAAATCTTTGCGAACCACACAGCCTGCACCAACTGCAGCTCCTTCCCCAATTGTAACCCCAGGAAAGACAGTTACATTAGTCCCAAGAATTGCATGCTTTTCGATGATTATTTCTGAAGATGACACATTAGTATAATTTTCAGGTACAGTAGGGTTTGTCAGCCCCCCCCCAAGGAAATCATCACTACCCGTTATAATCCGGCAACCTGCACTTAATCCAGAAAAGTCCTTCATTACAAACTTCCCACCTCCGATAACGCTACAAAATGAAGCAATATGTACAAACTTTCCTATTTTAGTTTGCTCTCCAGCATTTAAAAAAACAAAATCATCAATTTGAGAATAATCATCAACGAATAGATTTTGTGCGTTAATTATTTTTGCAAGATCATATATTTGTGCTTTCATCATTACCCTTATCTTTATTTCCCGTAAAAGGGTACATAGTTACTTCACCAATTCCGGAAATCCCTTCTTTTAAGAATACTTTTTTTATCGTTAAAAAGAGTATTTTTAGATCAAGAATAAAGCTTTGGTTCTCTACATACCACACATCAAATTTAAATTTATCTTCCCAAGAAATTGCATTACGTCCATTAACCTGTGCCCAACCAGTAATACCTGGTCTTACATTATGACGCTTCCTTTGTTCAGCAGAGTATAAAGGCAAATATTCAACTAAAAGTGGGCGAGGTCCTACTAAACTCATATCGCCTTTTAATACATTCCAAAGCCCTGGGAGTTCATCTAAGCTTGATGAACGTAGCTTTTCTCCAAATGGAGTTAGACGCTCTGAGTCTGGTAATACAGAACCACCACTATTAACAGCATCTCGCATACTTCGAAATTTAATAATTTCAAAAACATCCCCGTTTAAACCAGGTCGCTTTTGACGAAATAATACTGGTTTGCCCAGGTTTTTAGCTATTTTTCGACTAACAATAAAAATAATGAGAGAAAAGAAAATTAGAGCTATGGCAGAAACTACAATATCAAATAATCGCTTAAGCATTATCACTTCTCTTTAACTGCATTATTTCCAACAACGACTCATTAACCTTTTTGACGTCGAATTTATCTTCAGCCATTTTTCTACTTTGATTAGCCATATCACTCCATTCATTTTGATTTTCAATAAACCAGACCATTCTATTAGCTAAAGAATTTACATCTTGTTTCGGCACTAAAAAACCATTAAATCCATCAGTGACAGTTTCTCTACAACCTTCAACATTAGTAGTTAGTATTGGTCTACCAATACTCATTGCCTCTAATACTGTTCTTGGCATGCCTTCATGATAAGAGGCTAAAACAAAGATATGGCAGTTATTAATAAAGGGACGTACATCATTTGTTCCACCTAAGTATTCAACAGCGTCCGAATTATGCCATTTCATTACCTCACTAATGGGAATACCATCGGGAGATGGATCTTCAGGACCAACTATTTGAAATCTAGCTTCGGGGTATTTAAATTTAACTTTCATTGCTGCTTTAGCAAATTCACGTAAACCTTTTTCACCGAGCAAACGAGCAATAGTTAAAAATACGGGTCTACCTACTGGTAAAGGTATATTTTCATAACGAGATAGATTAACACCTGAACCATAAACTCGTTTAGTTCGATCTGCGGGGACTATTTTTTGATCAATAAATACTTGTTGATTATCTGGATTTTGGAAAATAACGGAAGAAGCCTTACTCAAAGCTAATTTATATAAACCCGTTGCAATGTTACCTAATAGATTACGTTTAAAGCCACCACGTTGAAAAGCAAAACCCAAACCAGTAATTAACCCATAGAATTGAGAATCGCTATAAAAACGGGCAGCTATTCCTCCCCAGATAACTGGCTTGATAGTATAAGCTATTATCTTATCTGGTTTTTCTAATTTGAAAGTTTTGTATAAGGATATTAGTACTTTCAAATCAGAAAAAGGATTTAATCCATTTCGTTCAATTGGGAAAGACTTAAAGCGACACCCCAAAGATTCTACATTTAGTTTCAAATTTGAATCTGCAAATGCAGCCATAGCAATCACCTCGTGCCCATTTCTCACCCATTCTTTAATCAAGTCCCCCCTAAAGTTAATTAAAGAATCAGGTAATCCTCCAATAATAATTATTTTCATAATAATGATCTTTTATATGCTTAAATGTTTAAAGTTTTGAATTTTTTTTATTTCACCAACAATATAACTGTAAGTTTTTGAAGACTGTTTGTTTCCTCTATTTCTCAGAGGGATAAGTTTTTTTAATAAACCAAACTTGTTCAATAGAAAACATATAGCCAACTTTAAATATAAATAGAAATATAGCTTGGGGATTGTGAGTTTAGATGCCGTTGCTTTATATCGCTCTAAATTAATTTTTAATTTAGTTTTATAAGCGCGCATAACTTTTTTATATTCAATACTAGATTCTTCACGATAAAAATATAAAGCTTCTTTTATAAAGCCAACTTTCAAGTCACCTTTAAAACTAGCTTCCAACCATAACTGATAATCCTCAATCAGTTTTATTTTTTCATCATAACGGTTTCTTATACACCAATCGCGTCTAGCCATGATTGTAGCATGTGCAATTCCAGTCGTTCCTAGTATGCCTTCATTTACAGTCAAGTTGGAACTCTTTTCAGCGCTTGGTAGCCTGTAAGCAATTATTTCTGAATCATATGTAATTGAACAAATCCCAGTTGAAACAAGGTCAATATCTATATTGTGATCTAAAAATTCAACCTGTTTAGCTAGCCTTTCTGTTGAGACTAAATCATCAGCATCCATTCTGGCAATATACTTGCCACTAGCCATATCTATAATTTGATTTAATCTTGCTGGCAGACCTAAGTTCAGGCCATCAGATACAATTTTGATTCTTTTATCTTGAAACGAATGCGCAATTTTTAATGAATCATCTGTAGAACCGTCGTCAAGTAAAATCAATTCAAAATCAGTATAGGACTGAAGAAGTATAGACTGAATGCTTTCTTTAAAATATTTTCCGGGGTTGTAAAATGGAATTCCGATGGTAATCATAATGACTCTAAAATAAAATGGGATTAAAAATATAAGGGGCTAAATTACTAAAGGTACTAGTGGTCACAAAATAGTATGCTGAAAAGAAGAAAACAAATAAAAAACTAAAAATTAATTTGTTAAGTTCTGTTCTGATATTTCTAAAAACAATTGGAACCAGAAACACTAAACTTACATTGAAATAAAGTGACAATCTTAAAAATCCAGATGCATTCGTTCCACTTAAAACTGCAACTAGGGATATTGCGGTACCAATTACATACATTGTTAAAAATTGATTATATATTTCTTTTTCATACCTAATAAATTTTTTAATGAAAATGAGAGATAAACAAATTAGAAGGTTCAACCCTGTAATATAATAGCCACCAGAGTTGTGCTGTAAACTATAACCTGAGTACTTCTCATCAAATAATGTTGCGAAAACAATTATTTGTTCAAACAGCAATAACAGTACGAATGAACTAAAAAATATTGTAATTATTTTTTTATAACTACAAAACTTTGAAGTAAAAAAATATAAAGGAATAGTTATTAATACTGACTTATGGAATAAAGAGGCACAAACTATAACAACTATATATTTGAATAAATTTCTATTAACTAGATAAGGTAAGGATACCATAAAGACAGATAAGGCTAAACCTTGTCTAGTTCCATTGAAAATAAAACTATAGAACCCCATTGTGATAAAAACGAATAAACCAACTTCGTAGCTTTTAATGTTTCTAATTATGATGGTTAAACAACATGTGACAAAAACTAGTGCAACAAAAAATAAAAATACAAAGTATTCTTCACTAAACTGTTTTGCAACAAGCATTAGAAATTCAAAGCCAACCTCATTTTCCCCTAGTAAACTATCCGCAGGTTGTTTTGCGAATTTGGTTACATAGTTACGAGTATCAGTACCAACAGTAAAAAATCTCATTGAAATTAAAAAGACTAAACTAAGTCCAGATAATAAATAACAAAAAATTCTAATTTGTATATTTTTTTGGTTGTTAGCGATTAACAAAAAAACTGTAGATAAATACAAATTTATTGCATAAGGAAGCATCTTAACACCTTAGAAATAGATGCAACAAACAGGATACATTACTTTCCAGTAATTTAGAGGGATTGTTATCCATATGGTACAACTTAACAAACATAAATTCACTTCTCATTTTTAAATTATATAATTTTGAAATCTACAAACTGTAAAGCGGTATTACATCAGTAAATTAATAATCAATTAGGTAAACTCAGTAACTTAAAATTTCTTCAAAAAGCGGGGAAAACATTGGAATAATAAATTTATTTCCCCATTCACTTAAATGATCACTGTCAGAATATAAGGGGCGACCAGATAGAGATGAATAGCAAGTTGAATTTTTGCATAAGAGTGGCAGAGGGTCTAATAAAGTTACGTTTCTGTCGACTTCTATTAAACTTAGCAAATCAAGAATAATTGCATTTCGCTGTTTATATTTTCCCTCAGAAAGACTTATCTCCCTAAAGTCACTAAACATTGCTCTACGAGCCATAATTAAAGGTATATCTTGATAATATTCTGGTATAGGTTTCACTATAAAAACTTTTCTGTTTTTACTTAGTCTATTGATGGTATTTTTGTATCCATCTTTAAATTCAATTAAAAGTTGTTCATCTACGACAGATTTGGGAGTAGAGAAGTAAACTAAAGGCCCTGGAGATGTTATTTTCAGAGAGTCGGTTTGATTATTTAATGCAAGTGAAGCCCTAGTTATGAAAACCACAGGAATATTTTCATAGTCACGTTCAATTTTTTTCAATTGATTTGAAGACCATTCACCACACTTTGAACTGGGAAATGATCTGAATTTAACATTCTCGATTACCGGGCAGCCAGCAAAACCTAGAAAGAGAATTTTCCCATCTATTTTATTTTGCACAAAACCTAGTTCCAATGCAGAGATTAATGAGAGCCCATGGCTATCACCAAGCACTATCAACTTAACTTTTCCTTCAGAACCATATAAGCAACCACTTGATTCATAAGAATCTTGAATTAAGCATTTAGAAAAACTTTTATTGGTATTAAATTTTTCCATATTTGCCAGAGTCACGGCTTCGTTAACTCTGAAATAAAAACCATCCGAAAACTTAATGTACCCCCCTACAGTACCAATAGAAACTACAATTAAAAAATAGAAGGAGGGCTTAGTTATAATTGTATGTATTTTAGGTTTCATCTTTTTAGTTTTATAGTGAGTTTTAATCGGCTTTTCAATATACGCATAGGACATCCCACCTAGGGCTATTGAGGTTACTACGCCGAAGAAAACCCAATACCAATCGTCAGTTAGCTGGAATTGATTCAACCCAACAACTATAGGCCAGTGCCATAAATAAATTGAGTAAGATGCATTTCCTAACCATTCGGATATTTTATTATTTGTAAAAAATGAACCATAATTGGAAGAAATGACTAATGCCGTACCTAAACAGGGAAGAATAGCTAAATAAGATGGCCACAAATCTGTAGAACTAAAATAGAATACGCTTAAACAAATTAAAATTATTCCACAAAGATTTAGTAATCTTTGCTGGTTAGACTTCAAACTCAAAGGGAACAAAAAGACCATGGCACCTAACAGCATTTCCCAAGCACGACTTGGCAACAAAAAGAAAGCTGTTGAAGGGCTGGTACGTGTCAAAAAGATTGACGTGAATAACGAGAGTAAAAATGCAATAACGATTACTTTAACTACACTACTTTTTGATAGTCTCCCCCACAAAATAGAAATCAATATCGGATAAATTATGTAAAATTGCCACTCAACTGACAATGACCATGTATGTAATAGCCATTTTTCATGGGATGATGCATCAAAATAACCAGCCTCACGCCAAAATAATATATTAGATATAAATGATATTGCACCAATTATATGCTTCCCTAATTTCTCATAATCTGAGGGTATTAAATAAAACCAACCTAAAGCTATTAATACAAGGCACAGAACCGCTAGCGCAGGAATAATTCTAGCTCCCCTATCGATATAAAAATTCAATAAAGTAAAATTATTATTTGAAAGCTTCGAAAATATAATTTGAGTCATTAAGTAGCCTGAGATTACAAAAAAAATATCAACCCCAATAAACCCGCCATTAAAACCAATTACTTTGAAATGGAAAAGAACAACAACCATAACGGCAATGGCTCTTAATCCATTGATATCATTTCTAAATTTCAAATTACACCTTTAATTATTTTTAAACTCTTTTAGCACTTATGGGATAGCTTGATAGGATCATTTATGGTTTATTATAAATGGGACTATGGTAATCATAAAACAACTTAAAAGGCCATATATCGAGCTACTTCAGACTTCCTAAACCTTAGAGTCGTTAACACTTATTTTAATTTTTTTAATTGAATGTTAAAAAAATATTATATTAGATTAGTCCGTTAAGATGATAGTTGTTCATATATAGCACTGTAAGACTGTACCATTGCATCAGAAGAAAAATTTAAATTAAAATTTTCTAACATCTCCTGCTTATTAAAATTAAGAGTTTTATTATCTTTTATTATTTTTAAATAAGCTTCTTCAAATGATTCAAAAGACAAGTCAAAAATTTCAACTCCACTTTGAATTTTATCTTTTAATTCCTGGTGAGAACTTATATTTGATAATAAAACAGGCAAGCCTAGAGATATGAATTCTAGTACTGCCATAGGCATCCCCTCTGAATATGAAGGATTGACCAATATAGATTCTTTACTAATTAAGTTAAGAGGATTATCGATAAACCCATGAAAAATAAAATCAGAAGAAGCTTGTTCTTTTAATTCATCAAACTCAGGTCCATCTCCAAAAATTTCCACAGTAACCCTTAGATCATATTTATTTTTTAACTCTTCAATTGCCTTCACCAAAAACATTACATTTTTTCGAGGAATAAGCCTTCCTAAAAAAACAAAGTTTATATTTTCAGCTTTAAATATTTTTTGTTCATTTTGCGCTAAAGAATCAACACCATTATAAATGGTATATGTTTCAATATTATCTAAACATCCCCCAGCAGATTTAGAAACGGTTACAACTTTATTAAAATTTTTTAAAAAAATCTTATGCAGTTTATAATATATATATCCCTTAATTAACGGGTATTCGGTTCTGTAATCTTCCAATAAATTACAATGAATTGTCGTCAATTTCCGGGATGAAATAAACGGAGATAATAGCCAAACCAAAGCATCTGGTAGTAAACAATGAGAATGAATTACATCCGGTTTTATGATTTTTATTTGCTGGTAAAGACTAAAAGCTCTATGTATTAATGACCCATCAAGCCTTACAAATTTAACACCTTTATCTTGAAGTATTTGTTTGTATTCGGCTGAATCAGAAAAAAAATATATAACCGTAATCTTAAATAATTTGGGGTTAATATTTTTAATTAATGAAAGAACAACATTTATCGGTCCTGAATTTTTTAAACTAGGGCAGATCAATAACAATTTCAATTTAATTTCCTTCATCTATTTTTATAGAAAACAGTTTTACCTTAACCGCATATAGTTTACATCAAGCGCTTCTATTTCAGCTGATAACTAGCTAAAACACGTCATACTTGTTTAAATTTTAGTTTATCCGAAACATCAATTTTTGAGTTTATTTTATAACCTTTTTCTAATTTACATGAGACTTTTAAGGATTCGAGGTTATGAAGTTATGTGGCTTAATGAAATAACTTTGATAATAAACTATTGGGCTTTGTTCGGATATTAAAAATATTTATAGCCTACATATAAAGGTTAAGTCATTCTAGTAAGTTAATTCATTATTCTTGATATAATATTAGATAGATTAACTTTGCTACAAAGCCTTTTTCAGTATTAATTTACAGCGCACATTAATCTTCGTTTATGCGCCAACATATTTCGAAGTAACCTTACAGACAATGCTGTAAACTTGGGGGTCACACTACCAATTACACAGAGCCACTTAAGTTTTAAAGCAATATCTATTTTTCTTATTAAAACAAACTCTTTATATATCGTCTTTAACTCTATTTCATCTTTTCTAGTTATGGAGTTTAACATTAGTGTTTTAAATATTTTACTATAATGTGTGTTAGTTAACATAGCCTCCCACTTATCAATAAAGTAAAGTGTAGCTCTTAAATTGTTACTAGCACTCATCCTATGATTGCCAAAGCAATTCAAATGAACAGTAGGTAGTGATGAGCATTTAAAAACAACACTGGCTCCTGCTAATGAGAAAAAGAAATCCCAATCCTGATGCTTGAAAGCTTTGTCATCAAACTTTACTTTATCAATAACATTTCTTCTCAAAGCCAGCGTGCTTGTTCTAAAGTCATTGTTGTACTTAAGGATAAAATCTGAAGGGGAACAATTTAATTGTCTATAGTCTTGTACAATAAACTCTTCTGTATTTTCTTGGTTAGTAAAAACGTTAATAAATGAACCATATACACACTCAATTTCAATATTTTCTTTAAAGTAATTAAGGTATACCTCGGTGTGATTTGGTAACCACTCATCATCAGAATCGATAAAAAAGACCACCTCATCAAGGCTATATTCCCAACCAATATTCCTTGAATGTGCCGCATTTGATTTCAAAGATTTCTCAATTAAAGTACAGATTTCAATTTTAGAAACTATTGCTTTAATTTGCTTTAAATCAGAGGACCTATCATCAACTAAAATTATAGCATTAGGAGGAACATTTTGACTTAAGACTGAATTCAAAGTCCTCTGTAAGGTCGTTGAGGAATTATATATTGGTATAACTACTGAGTAATTCATTTTGTACTTCTTATAGATTTTTGTAGTTGTTAAAAAGTCACTTTTAAAGGGTTAGCGATATTTGGCGTTAATAGTACGGCATAAACGAAAACTATCAAAAAGAATATTCGAACAATTCTAGTTCTTTTTTATAAACACGTTCAATTATGTCTTTGGTTTTCTGATTATAAAATTTTCTATAATTTTCAGAGCCGCCTTTAATCGAATGAGGTAATTTGACACCTTTCATTCCAAGCTTTTCAGCAACAATTAAAAAATCTTTTTCCAATGATTCAAACCTTCCAATAAAGTCCATTTCTATTTCTCCAGAAAAGTTTTTTATATATGATAACTGTGTTCTTAAAGGCCCCTTACCTGCAAACTTATTTAAAAATTCGAAAAACGTAATACTGTCATCAATACCATACCGCTTTTGGTGATTAGCATCTCTTATTACATTCTGATACCATGAAAAAGCTCTTGAGTATGGGTTTCTTATAAAAGTAAATTTAAAATACTCAGCATATTGTTCAGCATTTAGACATAATTTATTTGAATCATTATTATTTCTGAATTTATGATTAAGCTTTCGCATTAGCTCTTGAAAGTTATCGATATTAGAAAGTGAGCTGTATTTTAACCATGGCTGCTCTATTAACCTAAGACTGCGGTGATCTTGAGCATTATAAGTGCCAACATTATGACCAAGGGCTTCTTCTATGCTAGTTCCAGCGCACTTTGGAATGTGTATAAAGATAACTTTGTTATCATGCGAAATCATAAAATCATTTACCTAATTGTTTTTGAAGAAAAGAATGAATATAAAGTAATGAGTAGAACAGTTATTTTTCAGGTATTTAAATGACTGTACAATTGGACTATATAATATTTATTTAATTGCACTAAATCTTTTAAAGTGATGTTCATACAGTCGTTCTACTATTCTAATTACCTTATCCAACAAGAGAATATAACATTTATTTAAATAGAGTCATTGTATTTGGCGGTATAACTTTGTTTACAGACTTACTAGACCATACGCATTTATAAGGCACTTTATCTAAGTCTATTTCTATATTATCGAAGTTAATTAACAAAAAAGTATCATCTGGGAATGGGATTATATCTAAGTTGCCAATGTATTTAATTTCTTTTTTTATACGTTGTATTTTACGCAAGTAATTTACTCCTGAAATTACTGGATCAAAACCTAGTAATCCAGGTGATGGTGCAACTTCCCCTCTGTAATGAAAGAAAGTCGTTATATACTTTTCTTTAATTAGCCCTAACCTAGCCGTAAGAATAATGGTTTCCAATAATTGGGATAGCATTGCATCTGAAACACTGCTTCGTTTCAATATCTGGAAAAAATCATCGGATAACGCATAATCAAGGCCTTTGAGCAATATAGATTTCAACAAGTCTAAATTTTTCAAATTATTTGAATATGTTTTGTCGAGAAGAACCCAATTTAGAAAACGTGAAATATCCCAAATATTTACAAGGTGATATTCAAAATTAGGTACCTTTAGGCAAAGGTCTCTTTCAGTATAGCCATCATCAAAGAAATAAAAGTTCCATTTTTTCTTTAAAAATAATCTCAATCGAAAATAGTAAAGCTCTTTTATCACTCTTCCCAAAAGCCTCTGAGTCAATTTTTTTTTACCAATCAATGAGAACATTAATTTTCTACAAACATGCTCTAAAGCCTGAATTGGTTTAGGTATATTTTTGCTTCCTTCAATAAAAAAATCTAAAGCTATTAAGCCTTCATTTACTTTATTATTTATAATATTAGATTTTTTTTCACGATTATAGATTAAACAAGTTATTAAAGTGTCAATATGTGTATTTAAAATCAACATATTCCCTTCACTTGATCCTAGTTTACGATTGAGTATATGAGGACTTGGATAGTCCATATCGCTGGCTTCTACAGAATCATGTAAAAACCAAGTGCCACGACTTAACTTCTCATTATAGGACAAATGTTTTAATAAAAGATTTTCTTTCATTTCATATGAGAAGTGTTGACCTGAACAAGTACTATCGATCAGCAATAATCTTATAGCCGAAGAAGTGAAACGTAAATGTATTTCATTACAATTCCAAGGGTTATGACACCAAAACTGTTTTGTTCTGCTAGCTTTTAAATTTGCAAAAACAGCTTTTATTACTCTTTCTTGTATTTCTGGGCGTGATTCAAATTCCGCAATGCAATATAAACTAAGAGCATCCATTTCCATCAATGTACCATTTCTAGGGTCAATGATATTTTCTTTATCAAAAAAGTCTTCAATTTCATCTATAGACTTGATAGCTTGCCCGCTACCTAAACTAGAATAGGACATTAAACTTCCCCTTCTAAAAATATGTGTCTTTTCATCCAAAGCCCAATCGTAAATACAGCAGCTAATAATAAACTAAAAAATAGAACATGAATTGGATAATATAAATTTACATGAATAACGTGATAGATTAAAACTGATAATGACAATACACAAAAAAACCAATTAATCTTTGAAGTAACCTTGTGATCCTCACAACTGAATAACGTACGTTCTATTAATAGGCTTATAAAAAAGTAGCAGAAATGCAATATTACAAATGCTCCTATCAGAACTTCCAAATCACCATTAGACACCAAAAATATTGTTATTGATAATAGTAACAAGGAGAAGGTATTCCAATATATTCCAAACTCTGGTTTATTTTTCACAAGCCACAAAGTGGAAACAGTTGCACTACTATATCTTATAGCTAACCATAAACAAAAAAGTGGAACTAAATTTACTACCGAATGAAAATTATCACCAAGCAAAAGATCAATTATAAATACGGAATTCAACGCTACAATTAAATATGAAAAAGTTATAAGTATTAACGACAACTTAAAAAAACGACGATAAACGTCTATTAAATGTTTTTCATCATCTTGATGACTTGACATTTTAGGATAAAAATAGGAGTTTAATGCTGGATAGATAACATCTGCTACACGGAACAGCAAGCCTTTTAAAACGGAATATCCCCCAGCAGCGTCAGCACCTAACACTTTAGTAATAAAAATTATATCCAAATTTTTCGAAAAATAATTTAATAACAACTCAAATAATTGAATTACAGAAAACCTTATCAAAGGTTGTACGTCTGAAATCCTGAAGCCATTGTTAACTTTAAAGTCATTCCACGTAAAATAACGCAATAATACAAATAATGAGATAGCCCAAGCAATGTTCCCATATATCATCGCATATACTCCACCATTATTCACAGCGACAAAAATAGCTATTATTACACCGAATATACGAGAAATAATCTCGGCTTTTGCAATCAAATTTAACTTAAGGTTTCTCTGTAAAACGGCTTTACAAATACGTGCAGAAGATAGTATTGGAATTGCTAAAGCTGATAATAAAATTAAACTCCAGAGCCCTTCAAGTTCAAAATATATCTCTATGGGGTAAGATAGGCAGCAAATAAAAATAAAAATAATGATTGAAATAAATAAATTAAACCAAAATACACTACAGGCCTGATTCGATGTAAATGTCTTTTGCTTAATTATCGCATTACCAATGCCAGATTGAGCGAATAGAGCTCCGAGTCCAATAACTAAGGTACAAATTGCATAGTAACCAAACTCAGATGGACTCAACATTCTAGCAAGTATACTTATCTGTAATACTTGTAATATAGCGTTTGAAATTGAACCTATAAGGCTCCAAGAGAGTTGCTTTCTTTCTGACATTTAAAACTTCCGATATACTATTTGTTAGACATTACATCTTATTAGGGGATAAATTATTATCATTTGATTACATTAAAAAATCTAAATTGTGACTTTTAAAATTATTTTTTAAATATTAAAAAAAACATAACTTGTATAGGGTCATTGTAATTAGTTATCTAAAGTATTCCTTAAGCGTGGTACTTAACCCCACTTCGATATGTTTGTGTGTAATAACTGAAACAAAAAAAGTTCCTAAAGTCGTTAACAATACCCCTAAAATAACAAGGTAATAATTATCTAGAATTGGTAGAAATGACCAAATTAAAAATATAATTATTAAATGAGAAAGATAAACCGAATAAGATATTTCTCCCAAATAAATAAAGAACTTAATGATAGAGTTTTTTTTATTAAAAGTTTGTCCAAAAAATATAAATAGTAAAACTACATATGATGCTAATAGTAATTCTTTTACGAGGGGGTGCGAAACAACTTGCAGGAGTATAAATCCCAAAAGTAATAAAGTTAACTTAGTAAAGTAAGTTAACTTACTTGTTATGCCAAGTTTGTTTTCTAGATTAAAGGCAATGCCAAGAAGTATACCTAGCGAAAATTCTATTAATTTATAATTCCCTGCAACCACCTCATAAATATTAACTTTGGTTATTTTATAAAGAACGGGAGAAAATGATAATACAAAAACAGCAATTGCTAACTTAGAAAGAATTGAAAATGGTAAAAAAAGAATCAGAGTTAGTACCAAATAAAAAAACATTTCAAAATTAAGTGTCCATCCAACACTTAAAGTAGGAAAAAAACCTAGATCAGGTGATGGATTTTCATGAGTTATAAATAACAGTGATTTCAGTACACTTTCAATACTTGCATGTGAAGAGTTAATACTATCAAATATTATCCCCATCAATAAAAATATTAAAGTATAAAAATAATAAGTAGGTGCTATTCTTACCAGTCTATTTTTAAAAAATGAAGCCGATGTTTGCTTTTTATTCTGTAACGAAATAGCCATTACCAGCCCGCTTATTACAAAGAAGATATCGACACCAAAATCACCATAATTAGAAAAAAAATCGCCTAAGAAGTTATTACTTTCAAATTTGTAAAAAATTTGCATAAAATGGTGATAAACAACAATTGAAGCGGCTAGCCCTCTTAAAATCTGAATTCCGTTAAGCTTATCCATAAAATTCTTTCACAATTCGGGCTACGTATTGGGCTTCTTCTAATCTTAAACCGAAAAACATTGGCAGTCGTAACAGTCTCTCACTTTCTTTAGTAGTGTAATTATCTTTACCGCAAAATTCGCCAAACTTATTGCCCGCAAGTGATGTATGTAAAGGGACATAATGAAATGCAGAGATAATATCGTTCTGCCTCAAATAATTTATAAGTTTTGTCCTTGTCTCTAAATCTCTAACTTTTATATAATACATATGGGCATTATGTACACATTTACTTGGTATAGTAGGTAGCTCAATTACATTTTTTTTCAAAAGAGGCTTCAATATTCGATTATACTCATCCCACAAACGTAATCGATGTGTGTTAATAACGTCAGCTTTTTCCAATTGACCAAATAAGTACGCAGCTTGAATATCTGAAGGTAAATAACTACTTCCTAAATCAACCCAAGAATATTTATCAACCATACCTCTAAAAAATGAACTTCGATTGGTTCCTTTTTCTCTTATAATCTCAGCCCGCTCAATGTACTTCGGGTTATTTATTATTAGTATGCCCCCTTCTCCACCACTAGTATAATTTTTAGTTTCATGAAAACTGTAAGTTCCTAAATGACCTATAGTCCCCAAAGGTTTACCTTTATATGTGGCCATCATTCCTTGGGCTGCATCTTCTATTACACATAAGTTATATTTATCTGCAATGGACATTATCTTGTCCATTTCACATGCTACACCTGCGTAGTGTACAGGTACTATCGCCTTTGTTTTTGTTGTAATTGCTTTTTCTATAAGTTTTTCGTCAATATTCATAGTATCTTGTCTAATATCAACAAATACAATTTTAGCTCCTCTCAAAACGAAAGCATTTGCAGTACTAACAAATGTATAACTCGGCATAATAACTTCATCATTAGGCTTTATATCGATTAGCACCGCCGCCATTTCAAGAGCTTGTGTGCAATTAGGAGTAAGTAATGACTTAGCACACGATAATCTTTCATCAAACCATTTGTGACACCGTTCTGAAAAACTTCCATCACCCGACATTTTGCCACTACGCATGGCCTCTAAAACATATTGGTCTTCATTAGTTGTATATGGAGGCTTATTAAAAACAATCATTTTATACTCTTTAAAAAACGTGACTCTAACTCAAGTAAGTCTTTCTTTCTTTCTTTCAAACGTCTAGAAGGTATGCCTACATAGATACCCCATGGCTTAGTCGTCTTGTGAACAAGGGTCATTGAACCAATGGAACAACCTTCTTCAATAGTTACACCTGGAAAAACAACTGCATTACTACCGACAATGACATGTTTACTAATCTTCACTGGTGCAAAAATCTCTTTCTTAAAGCAAGGATCTATTAAAGAGTTAACCATTGTTTCACCGCTATAATCATCTGTCTGTGAGAATATTTTCACACCATAAGCAAGCGTAGAAAAATCACTTAACTCAACACCTGGTTCCCCTCCTGCTATCAGGCACATAGGCGTAATATGTACAAATTTTCCAATATTTACCTTGCCCGATACAATACAAAAATCATCAATTCTAGAGTAATCACCTATAGATATTTTATCAGGGTCGTAAATACTAGCTTTATCACTAATTTTTACGTCTTTTCCCACATACTTAAACCCCATATTTTCTAATTGTTCATTATTAAAATATGCCATTTTAATCCTCAAAAATATTCTGTAACTGTTTAACTAAATTTTTCTCTGAAAAATAGTTTTTAACATTTTTTTGATTTTTGTTTACCGTCAATTCATCACATAGACCAAGCTCAAACTCATTGAAATCAAACACACTAATATCTAGTTCTTTAAACAGAGTAAATGGAGTAACATCATTTCTCATATAAACAGTTTTACCTTGTCCTAACAAAGTTATTGTATTACCCATTGCTTGTTGTCTTTTATGTGCAAAAATAGCGATATCAACCTCGGATAGTAATTTCAAATAATCTTCGAAAGGCATAAAAGTCATCAATGGTTTAAAACGACCGGAAAACATTGAAATACCAAGTTCTGAAACATACTTAGCATATTTTTTTGAGCCATATGATAAGGGGCAAATAATTTCAAAATTTTGATCTTCTAGGCTAGATAATTTGTTAAATATTTCTGCATGAAGATTTGATATATCAGCTGAATTACCAACCAATATAGTCCTTATATTTGAATGTTTTTTGGGAAGTTGGAATTCTTTATACAAATTACTTGGGTACATTATACATTCATGAAATTCACCTTTTGCATTATATAACTTTTGAGCAAGTTCGAAGTCTCCTCTCAAATATGTAACATAGCCTTTGAATTTTCCTTTTACTTTTTTAGCAATAAATAAATTAATTCGAGCTTTTAATGATTTACTCTTTGAAAGTTGAGGAGCATAAAGATCTCCTCCCCACATAACCCAAAAGCATTTCTTTAAGAAATATTGATAAAAAAATAGAAAGCGAATTAAATTAATTGAAAATAAACCATGTATAATTACTTTATCCGCATGGCAAAAATGAGGTTTAATAAATTTAATAAGCCCCCAAATTTTTTTCGGTCCGATAAACTGGTTATTAATATTTATAACATTCTTAGCTTCTGGGATAGGGTATTCTTCAGGTGATGCATCATTCAAATATATAAATGAATGACAATCCTTATTAAACTGTTGATTTATAAGATTATAAAAATGGTCTATGAATTTATCATTACAAATAATGTGCAATATTTTATTTGCTGATCTTTTCATCGGTACTTTACTAAGCTGAGTAAGTATTCACCATAAGTATTTTTCATAATTTGTTTAGCTGTAGATTTTATTTGTTCTTTGGTTAACCAACCTTGATTAAATGCAATTTCTTCAAGACAAGCTATCTTAAAACCTTGACGCTTTTCAATTGTTTGTACAAACTGTCCTGCATCCATTAAACTGTCATAAGTACCAGTATCTAACCACGCAAATCCCCTACCTAATAATTCAACATTTAGTTCACCACGTTTCAAGTATTCATTATTAACACATGTGATCTCTAACTCACCACGATTTGATGGTTTTATGGTTTTAGCTATTTCTACTACACTGTTATCATAAAAATATAAACCGGTTACAGCAAAATTTGATTTTGCTTTTAGTGGTTTCTCTTCAATAGAAATAGCTTTTTGATTTTCATCAAATTCAACCACACCAAAACGTTCTGGATCTTTTACTTGGTAACCAAATACAGTTGCACCACTTTCACGGCTAGCTGCATTAATTAGTAATGGAGAAAATCCCTGACCAAAGTAAATATTATCACCAAGAACTAGACAAACATTATCATCACCGATGAATTCTTCACCAATGATAAATGCTTGTGCTAAACCATCAGGACTTGGTTGTACTTTGTAGGTTAGTTCTATACCAAACTGACTACCATCACCTAATAAGCGGATAAAGCCAGCTTGATCTTCAAGAGTAGTAATAATTAAGACTTCTCTAATACCAGCTAGCATTAATACCGATAAAGGATAAAAAATCATTGGCTTATCATAAACAGGTAAAAGCTGTTTAGAAATCCCTTTAGTTATTGGGTAAAGCCTTGTACCAGAACCACCAGCTAAGATAATTCCTTTCGTATTTTTAGACATAAAATTACCTAAAGTTTAATTTCCAGAACCTAAGCGTTCCATAGAATAAGAGCCATCTAATACTCTCGACCACCAAGTTTTATTATTTAAATACCATAAAACTGTTTTACGAATGCCAGTTTCAAAGCTCTCGACTGGCTTCCAGCCGAGTTCTCTTTCAATCTTTGATGCGTCAATGGCGTAACGTACGTCGTGGCCTGGGCGGTCTTTTACATAAGTGATTAAATCAGAATAGCTTTGAATAGATCCTGAAATAAATTCAGGAAGTGATTGAATGGTTAAATTTGAACTAATTGGAACTAGCTCTTCTAGAAGTTGGCAGATTGTTGTTACTACATCAATATTCGCTTTTTCATTATGACCACCAACGTTGTAGGTTTCGCCTACCTTGCCTTGTGTTGCAACTAGATACAAAGCTCTTGCGTGATCTTCTACAAATAGCCAATCCCTTATTTGTTGACCATTGCCATATACAGGTAACGGTTTACCTTCAAGGGCATTTAATATCATTAAAGGAATAAGCTTTTCAGGAAAATGGTATGGCCCATAGTTGTTTGAACAATTTGTTACCACAGCTGGTAAACCAAATGTTCTGAGCCAAGCTCTAACTAAATGGTCACTTGATGCTTTTGATGCTGAATAAGGTGAGCTTGGCGCGTATGATGTTTCTTCAGTAAACAAATCTTCTGGGCCTTCCAAATCACCATATACCTCATCTGTAGAAATATGATGAAACTTAAAGGTAGACTTTTTATCACCTTCTAAAGCCATCCAATATTTACGGCTTTCTTCAAGTAACGTATAAGTGCCAATAATGTTGGTTTCGATAAACTCTTTCGGACCATCAATTGAACGATCAACATGACTTTCAGCAGCTAGGTGCATCACAACATCAGGTTGGTGTTCATTAAAAATTTGTTCAATAGATTTAGCATCACAGATATCAGTTTGTGAAAATGCATATCTGGGATCACTTTCGACTTTATACAGCGACTCTAAATTACCCGCGTAAGTCAGTTTATCTACATTGACCACACTATCTTGGGTATTTTGAATAATGTGGCGTATTACGGCTGAGCCTATAAAGCCTGCACCGCCAGTTACTAATATCTTCATTACTTATGATTGCTTATTTAAAAATTCAATATACCAAGGCATAGCCTTGTCGATACCTTCTTGGATCCTAAACTCTGGTTCATAGCCTAGTAATGTTTTAGCTTTTGAAATATCAGCTTGAGAATGCCTTACATCCCCAGCTCTGAATTCTCTGTTAGTAGGTTTTGAATCACAATTGACATTGTTTGCATTTAACGAGTCTTGAATACTGTCATATAACTTATTCAAGGTGGTTCTGTCACCTACCGCAACATTAAATACGTTATTTTTTGATTCATCGTTTGCAGTTGCGGCAAGTATATTCATTTGGACTGTATTTTCAATGAAACAAAAATCGCGGCTTGTTTCACCATCGCCATTAATAAATACCTCTTCATTGTTAATCATGTCAGCGGTCCATTTGGGAATAACCGCAGCATAAGCGCCATTTGGGTCTTGGCGTTTTCCAAATACGTTGAAGTATCGAAGACCAATTATATTGAAGTTATATGTTCTGGCGAATACATCAGCGTATAACTCATTTACATATTTAGTAACTGCATACGGAGATAATGGATTACCAATGTTTTCTTCTACTTTAGGAAGTGCAGGATGATCACCATAAGTTGAACTTGATGCAGCGTAGGTAAAGCTCTTGACTTGTTCATCACGTGCTGCAACTAGGACATTTAGAAAACCCGATATGTTTACGTCATTAGTTGTAGCAGGATCGTTAATAGAACGTGGTACAGAACCTAATGCCGCTTGGTGCAATACATAATCAACACCACTTACTGCTTTTTTACATATTCCGGCATTACGTATATCACCTTCAATAAAGTTAAAACGAGACCATTGCTCTTGGCTAACTTCACCTTGTACTTCATCAAGGTTATGTTGGTGCCCTGTTGCGAAGTTGTCTAAGCCTACTACGGTTTGGTTTAGCTTTAAAAGATGTTCGAGAAGGTTTGAGCCAATAAAGCCGGCTACGCCAGTTACTAACCAGGTTTTAGGTTTTTCTAGTAGGTCTTTTTTTACTTGATCGTATTTAGTCATAATAGTTTTCTATGGATTCCCGCCTTCGCGGGAACGACGATAATAATGTTATTGTGATGTTGTAGATTCCCGCATTCGCGGTAATGACGATAATATAGAGTAATGAAATACTTTATAGTCTTAGGTCTACGGCTTCTTTTGGTAATACGTATTTTAAGTCGTAAACAATGCTATCTGGTTTGCCTAGTGCACGAATTGCTTCTGGGCCCATTACTTTAAATTCGTTATGAGCAACAGCTAAAACTACTGCATCGTACTTTCCATTCTCAGCGGAAGATATTGTTGATAAGCCGTATTCACGTTCGGCTTCTTCTGAAGAACACCAAGGTTCAAGAATATCAACATTTATGTTGTATTCCTTTAATTCAGAAACTATATCGACGACCTTTGTGTTACGTAAGTCTGGACAGTTTTCTTTGAACGTTAACCCCATGACTAAAACGTTGGCACCTTTGATTCGAGTGCCTTTTTTCACCATACTTTTCACAAGTTGAGAAACGACATATTCGCCCATGTTATCGTTTAAACGACGACCAGCCAAAATCATTTCAGGATTGTAACCGATGCTTTGAGCTTTATGCGTTAAGTAGTATGGATCAACACCGATACAGTGCCCGCCAACAAGCCCTGGTCGGAAAGGTAAAAAGTTCCATTTTGTCCCTGCCGCTTCTAGCACTTCTAATGTATCAATACCTAACTTATTAAAGATCAGTGCTAATTCATTGATTAAGGCAATATTGACATCGCGTTGAGTATTTTCAATAACCTTTGCAGCTTCTGCAACTTTAATACTAGCTGCTTTATGGGTGCCAACCGTAATGATAGTATTGTATAAGTCATCTACAAATGTTGCGACTTCAGGAGTAGAGCCTGAAGTCACCTTTTTAATATTAGTAACACGGTGTTCTTTATCTCCAGGATTGATTCGTTCAGGAGAATAACCAGCGAAGAAATCTTTATTAAATGTTAAACCTGATACACGCTCAACTACTGGAATACAGTCTTCTTCTGTAGCCCCAGGATATACTGTTGATTCGTAAATAAGTACATCACCTTTAGAGACGACTTTACCTAACATTTCACTAGCCTTGATCAGCGGTGTTAGGTCTGGGTTTTTGTATTCATCGATTGGCGTTGGAACCGTCACAATGTAAATGTTACATGCTTTTAAATCATCGACGTTAGCCGAGTAAGAAATGTGTTTTGATTCTGCTAACTCTTCAGGACTCACTTCTAACGTTGAATCTTGGCCTGCGTTTAATTCAGCAATGCGGTCTTCGTTAATATCGAAACCTAACGTTGGCATTTTTTTACCAAACTCTACCGCTAATGGTAAGCCAACATAGCCTTGACCGATGACTGCAATTTTTACATTGTCTAATGAAAAACTCATGTAGTTTTCCTTTACTTTTATTTATTAATTTGAATTTTTTTTGGTTGCGTGAATTTGAAATTCACACGATTTTCTTTCGAAATAAAACATGAATAAACTCATGTTAAATGGTCAGTAATTTATTCAGGCCTTAGTCAGTTTTCTGTTTGATTTAGCCAATTTTAGGTCCCGTATCAAGTACGGAATGATGATTTATATTTTCTTAGATATGGTTTGAAGGTCTTTAGATTCCCGCCTTCGCGGGAATGACAAAACACGCGAGAGAATTTCTTGCCAATAGGTTTCCCTATTAGGACCTATTTATACTCGTACCCATAGTTGTAATAGCCATAATCACTGGCGCGTTTTTCAACCGCATTGAAGATCAGGCCTTTAATTTCGACACCATTGAGATCGAATCGGTTAACCGAAGTGATTATTTCTTTTAACGGGCTCATGTCGTATCTAGCGAGCATTAACGACGTACCGGCATGGTTACCAATAATAGCACCATCGGTTACCGCAAGAATTGGCGGTGTGTCTATTATGATCAAATCATACTCTGTTGTTACTTGCGCAATAAACTTAGTAAAGCGCTCACTCATTAATAGCTCTGAAGGGTTCGGTGGTATTTGCCCACGGGTAACCAAGCTTAAGTTGTCAATGCGGGTTTGTTTGATAACATCGCTCAACTCAATATCACCAATTAAATGTTCCGATAAGCCATTGTCGCTGGCGACGTTAAATATTTTTTGCAGATAGCCTTTACGCATATCTCCATCGACCAATAACACTTTTTGGCCGGTTTGTGCTATTACGGTGGCAAGATTGGCAGAGATAAACGATTTGCCCACCTCTGGGCTTGCCCCTGAGATCATTACCACATTATTTTTCGCTTCTAACATGGCAAAGTGCAAGCTGGTGCGTAACGAGCGTAAAGCCTCTATGGTCATATCAGCGGGGTTTACTTGTGCTAATAACTCTAAGTTGGGTTTATTGCGCTTATTACGTTGCACTTTTTCTTTGAGTTTAGATAGTTGGCTGCGTTTAAGGTGATCTTCACTTAACGGAACAGTGGCGTACACAGTTAGGCCAACGTCTTCAAAGTCTTGTGGGTTAGTAACACCGCGATGAAACGCTGCTTTAAGAATAACAAAGGCAACTGCTAAAAAACCACCCAGCATAGTGATGATGATCACAATTATCGGTTTTTTCGGTTTGATTGGAAAACGGCCAACGGCAGCATAATCGACAATATTAATATTACCCACGGTACTGGCTTTTACAACGTTAAGCTCTTGTGCCTTGTTTAATAAGGCAAGGTAGATTTGTTGGTTAACTTCTACATCGCGCGCCATGCGCAATATTTTCTGCTGCGCTTTCGGTAAACCTTTAATCGAGTTATTGATTTTTTGTTTTTGTTGCTCTAAATCACGCTGTTTAGTGATTAAGGATACATACTTAGGGTGCTCTTTGGTGAACTTTTGGCTTATGTCCACTTCTAAAAACGATAATTCATGCAGCTTAGTGTCAATAACAACCAGTTGCTCTAACACCGACTCAGTTTCAAGGGTAAGATCCACTGAGTCATTTTCTAAGCGGTATTGATTTAATGCTTGTTCGGCCGCCATTTGTTTACCATCAACTTTAGGCAATTCGGCCGTTAGAAACGCAATCGACTTCTCTACTTCTTGCGACATGCGTTGGATATTTTGTAATAAAAAGCCTTCGGCAATGGAGTTTAATATTTTTTTAATTTTATCTGGGTTTTCACCTTCAAGCGTTAGCGTTAATACCCCAGTGTCTTTACCCAAACCTTGCTCTTTTATCATTTTTTTAAGCGCTAGGATCACATCTTCTTTAAAATGTTTGCCTACGACAAAGGCGGTATTTTTTTCAGCGCTAATCTCTGTCACCAATATTTCAATGGTTTGATCTTCATTAGTCGCAAATTTGTTTATTTCACCCGTTAATACTAAATGTTCATCGCGCATTAATTGATACTGGTTATTGCCTAAATACACCAGAGTAAGCATTACTCCACGTAACGATGCCGGAATGGTTAATTTACTCACTTTGATGGTTTCGCCGCCCCAGGCGTATGAATCGGAGAAAAACAGCGAATACCATGGGTGATTAAAACCATTACTGTTAAACCGTCTGGCCGCCATTTTTCCTAAACTGTAAAACTGTTTTGGTTTAGCAACCATATCTAACTTTAATTCGTCAACGGCGTAACTTATAACCTTTCTAGATTTAAGTAATACTAACTCGGTAGCAGCATCGTTATTGCCGGCACCAAAAATTTCTTCAAAATCGCCTAAGCCAGGTACAGCAGACGATTTTTTCTCAATTTGGATCAATGAGTCCGCTTGATAAATAGGCGTTTGTAACAAGGCAAACACAATGCCTATAACGGCAAAAACACCAGTAACGCTAGCGATCAAAAATTTACTTTCTAACAGCAAGTTGAAGTAACGGCTAAAATCGATGTCGTCGGCGGCGTTGTCGGTGTCTGCACTTTGTTGTGCTATTCGAGTTTTATTTAATTTTTCGGTCATAGGTTTTAGGAACGAGGAACGAGGAACTAGGAACGAGGGGCTATATTAGTAAGCTTCGTTCAGTTTTCTGGCTCTGTTCACCTTTAATTAGTTTGGTTTAAATAGATAAAATGGAACTGGAAACGAGGAACTAAGTTGTTTATGGTTTAGTTTGCTGTTCGGGTTCTTGGTTATTTATCCGTTATATTTTATTAATTCTTTTTTTATATTGGAGCGTGAAACGAGGAACAAAAGGTAATGTTCTAAGTTTCGTTTACTGTGCCGATTTACCATTACGCTAGTTTATCGGCCCAACGTTGACAGTTGTGTTCAATTTGTTTGAATGATTGCTGAAATGCGTCGATGCTCTTTTTGTAAGGATCGGGAATTTCTTCCTCATTGTTCCATTTGCCAAGTAGCATAATTTTGCCACTGGCCGCTGGGTATTTATTCATTAACGATTGTTGGTGTTTTTTTTCCATGACCAAAATCAAATCGGCATCAATAATCATTTGATTGCTCACTTGGCGTGCCTGATGCTCTTTGTCATCATAATTATGCTCGGCAAGTATCTGCGCGGCGTGCTCTTCTACGCCATGGCCGACTAGTGCGCCTAAGCCTGCCGATGTGATTGCTTTAGTTGGCAGTTTTGCCTTTAAAATGCGTTCTGCGCTAGGGCTTCGGCAAATATTGCCAATACAAACGGTTAGTATTTTATTGAACATAGGATCCTGGAACGAGGAACGAGGAACGAAAAACTAAGTATATTTTCTAGTTTCGGTTGCTGCTAATTTCTGGTTCTGTTTAAGTTCTATTATTAAAGTTCTATTTTAAGTTTTATTTATTAAATTTTTGTTTCAGGGGTAGACCTGTTCGTTTCTTTATCATTGCACCAAGCATCGAAGCTATTTGCTCTACTTCGTTAATAAAGTCTAAACCAATTTGTTTATCAATAAAGCCAATTTTTATACCAATATACAGTTGGGTTATCAACTCCCCTGCTGAGCCTTTTGAATAATAGAGAAACCTTGTTGATTCTTTTGCGGTTTCTCTTTCTTCGCCTTCGGCAATATTAGAAGGTATTGATAAAGCAGAACGTGTTATTTGGTCTTTAAAACCGTAATCTTTGCAGTTTTTTAATTCTTTATAAATTTGACAAGTCAAATTTGAAGAACGTTTCCATACGTCTAGTTGAGTATATTTCATAACTTTTCCTTAAGTTAGCTTTCAAACTTAAGGGTAGTATGGAATTAGAAATTAGGAACTAAAAACAGGAACCAAAATCCAGGAACGAGGTACTAGGAACGAGGAACGAAAAGCTAGGTCAGTTTTCTAGTTTCGGTTGCTGTTTAAGTTCTGGTTCGTAATCTGCTTCTGTTTAGGTATAAATTTATAAATCTTGTTCCAAGTCGTTTAAGTCGTCTAAGCCTCTAACCGTTGGTAGCAGTAGCGAGATAACTTTGTTCCAGCGAGCAATTGGCGCGCTGGTTACGTAAACTAAATCCATTGGTTTTAACTGAAACTGGGTAGCCAGTATTAATGCGGCAGCGTTTGACGCATCAAGTTGAAATACATCAACAGTTTTTGTGCTATCTAGGCTTGCTCGCAAGATAAAAATTCCCGACGCATCGGCGGTCATTTCGTTAAAACCGCCGACATTACCCAAGGCTTCTGCCAAGGTTAAGCCACTGCGCTGAATTTGTAAGGTACTGGCACGTTTAACTTCGCCCATTACAAATACCTTAGTGGCATCGTTGCGTGGTACATGCACTATGTCGTTATGTTGCAATAAGCGGTTTTGACTCATGTCGCCTTTTTGATACAAGGCGTATAAGTCTAGGCGTTCATCTTTTGAATCGCGGGTAAGAATAACACTACGCCAGTCTGCGTCATCTTTTATGCCGCCAGCACTATTAATGGCATCAAGTAAGGTAACCGGTACATTACCAATAGGCATTACAGTTGGCGCCATTACTGCGCCAGTAACATACGTACGTTTTGAGCGATAGGCGGCCACTTTCACGTCAATTTGCGGGTTTTCAAGGTAACGGCTTAGCTTAGTGGTTAATAACTTACGAATGTCTGCAATGCTTTTACCAACCACGTGAACTTGGCCAATGTATGGGTAAAAGATATTCCCCTGGGCATCGATTAAGTTGCCTATTTGCTCAGGATCACGGAATTGTCCCGCTGGGGTAGTAAGTTCTGGGTGATCGTAAACAATAACATTTAATACGTCACCTATGCCTACTACGTAGGCATAGTTAAAAATTTGTTGCTCTAAATTTGAGTTTTGGCTGGCGGTTGGCTCTGCTTGTCTTAAGCCAGATAATACCTTGGGTGTTATCAATACGGTATTTACCGACTGGGTAATATCAAATTGCTCTACTTCACTTGGCTCATCATGGGCACTAACCCCTTGAATGTGGCCGCCTGGGATGGTGCAGGCGGTTATGCTGAAAGCGAGTAATGAGGTAATTATTAGTTTTATTAGGTTCATAATTTTTCTTTGTTTACGAAAAAGTTTTTATGTTTGCGTGAATCTATTCGCGCGTTATGGCGTTAGCCGTCCCCTTAGGGGATTACGTCCGAATAAATTCGGACCAACCGGGCTTAGTTACGTCCTCTTCGAGGATTACGTCCGAATAAATTCGGACCAACCGGGCTTAGTTACGTCCCCTTCGGGGATTACGTCCGAATAAATTCGGACCAACCGGGCTTAGTTACGTCCTCTTCGAAGATTACGTCCGAATGAATTCGGACCAACCGGGCTAGTTACGTCCTCTTCGAAGATTACGTCCGAATGAATTCGGACCAACCGGGCTAGTTACGTCCTCTTCGAGGATTACGTCCGAATCAATTCGGACCAACCGGGCTTAGTTACGTCCCCTTCGGGGATTACGTCCGAATGAATTCGGACCAACCTAGTTCTGGCCAAGCGAAATTCTGCTTTAGTGTGTTTTAGGCACGCTTCCGCCCATTGGTTTGGCTCCAAAAGGCAAGAAAAATCGTTGATTTTTCGGTTTAAATTGTATTTTTGGTTGGCGTGAATTTATTCGCGCGTTATGGCGTTAGCCACTGTCCCCTTAGGGGATTACGTCCGAATAAATTCGGACCAACCGTTTTTTAACATTACGTATAGATTCCCGTCTGCACGGGAATGACGAATATTAAGAGGAAATTAATCTAGTTTGTCGATAGATTGATTTTCTATTAATACTTCGTTTTGTTGGCCCAGCATGTTAATTAATAAAATGCTGCGCTCTAGGCCATCTTTGGCTTGGTAAATGGCTTGTAGGCCTTTAAATGGGCCTGCAGTTATTGCTACCTGTTCACCTTTGCTGTAATTCAATAATTGTTCAAGGCTTTTATTACTGCCCTCACCCTGTAAATCTTGCTTTATTTTTTCAATTAAGTTGTCTTGCATAGTTGCGTGGTTTACACCAAAACGCACAAAACTGCCTACACCTCGAGTTGAACGAATCGCATTAAAATTTGCTTCGTCTTTATTGAGGTAGATAAATAAATAATTAGGGAATAAGGGGTCTTGTGATACCGACTTAATTCCTTGTCGCTTTTTTACCTTGGAAACTGTCGGTAAAAACACCTCAAGTCCTTGAGAGGCCAAGTTGTCAAACGCACGTTGCTCTTCTCGGGGTTTGCTTGTTAGCACGTACCAATGGCTGTTCTGTGTGTTTGACATACTGCATCCTTTGTATGTTTATTCTTAATTTATTTATTTATTTTTATTATTGTTTTAACGTGTAAATTTTAATAAACGAAACAACAAAATTTGCAAAATTACGTATCATTAAATTTAAAAAAATTAATGAAACAGCTGATATTAATAGGGTTTTAATTTTATATGTTATTTTTCAACATACATTCGGTTAAAAACCACTCAATATATAGCGTAAAAGAGGGAGGATTATAAAGAAAGTGCCGGTTAAAAGCGATAGTTATTTTACTCAAATGTGATTTTGTGTAATTAAATTACATAAAATTTACATTCAGTAATTGATTGGCTATTGCATGTCACCTTTATTGTACATAAGCGCAACTACATATGTTCGATGATTCAATAAATTAGCAAGCAAAATTAATGAAACACTTTTTTAATAAAGCGGCTAAGATATTTAGGCTTGGTCAGCATACTTAAATGACGTTTCATGCGTTTAATACGACCTGTAAAAACAGGAAAGTGGCCATCGTCACCATAGGAAACTTTAATGCTTTCTTTGCCATAGCCTTTTATAACGGTAAATAAATGGCTAAACCGTTTGTGGGCACTTTGCCTTTTAACATACTGTTTTATGCAAGTGTTAACATGACTCACTGCTTGTTTATCATCGGTACAAGTAATTGCGGTTGTTAGCTTTAAGTATTTATTGGCTGCATATAACAACGCCGATAATGATTCTGCCTTTTTACAGCGGTTAAAATGCTCGAATACATATTGCCAATTGATGTCATTTTGGTATTGCTTTGCAATTGCCTGTAAATTCAACAGTTGGCGCCAGTCAATGTGTTTATCTTCATAGCCTTTGTGTGAGAGCTCGCTGTGGGCAACCGATAACACAATTTGCTGTGTTGGCTCCATTTGCAATATTGTTAGAGTGCTAGTTAATGCTAACGGTTTGGCATTCTGCCAAACCTCTTCGGTAGATAATGTATCGCTTGCCGATTTCATTAATACCCAGCGGTGCAACTCTACACAACAATGACCACCTTCTCGAAATAATGCAGGGGCATGATGATGGCCAACCGCGGCGTGATCATGCTCTTCTATATTTTGTGCATAACCACAGCTCATAAGAGTTTGATTGGCTTTGTCTTGTAACTCTTCAGGTACCAATAAGTCAATATCAGTCATAAAGCGGTTACTAATGGGGTTAAATACCCCATTAAATAAACTTGCTCCGCCTTTTAACATTACCACCGGTATATTGGCATTGGTTAACAACTGACAGGCATAAATGGCTTCTTCTTTAATGCCTTGGTTGCGTTGGTTATAGAATTGCTCTAATTCAGCTAAGTAATCTTGTAGTTCTTGATCAAGTGCTTGCCAAACGTTGCTGTCTTTTAAGCTGTTGTGCAGTGCGCCACCTAACCAGTAAGTATTTACTAATGAAATTAACGGCAGCCGAGCATCTTCATCTAGCAAGTTATTTAACTGTTGCTGGCTACATTGCTCAGGGTGCGTTAACCACATGCCCATATCAAGAAAGGTTTGTGCGGTGATTTTTGCTTGCTGCGGGTTTACTGCTGACATAAACGTCCTTTGTCACTCTACTTTTTTATATTAACAACAAAATCTGTTTAACGTCTTTGAAAAAGATAATTAACTATTTGATTGATATCATTCATTTTATTTCTTTCAGTTACTGGTCAAAATAAATCGATTTAACAGCACTGATTAAAATATTTTGCCTGGCTAAGTATAAAAAAGTTGCACCTTGATTACCATACTTTTATGCATTAATGAGCGGCCCGTTGTGATGTTCAAAATACAGCAAGTGTCGCTAAGGTGAGAGGATGTTCGGCGCAAGTGCCTTGAACATTACTTGAAACGCTTTAACCAGCGTTGTAAATATTTGGGCTTTATCGCCATTAAAAAGTGACGCTTTAAGTGCTTTAACCTGCCTTTGGTTAACGGCATGTGCCCGTTGCGGCCATAAGCAACAAAAATACTGTCACGCTTATACTCTTTGAGCAGCTTGGTAAAATGGTTAAACTTGCTGGTAAGGCCCTGGCGCTGTTCAAATTGTGCCAAACACTCTAAAAAGTGTTGCTTAGCGGGTTTATCATATTCAATGTTTAATGGCGTATGTAAATTGGTGATGCGCATTGCCGCATAAAGCAGGGCATTAAACGGTTGCAGTTTATTACAGCGGATAAAGTGTTGTTTAACCGTTGCCCAGTTAACCTCACTTTGATAAAAATTGGTAATTTCGACTAAATTAATCAATTGGCGTAAATCAAAATGCTTGTCTTCGTAGCCTGTATTCGACAACTCAGAATGAGCAATAGACAAAATAACCTGATGGCTTGCGGTTAGTTGTAATACCTGTAGCGCTGCGGTTAATTGCAACGGTATAGCCTGTTGCCACACGTCTTCGGTTGCTAATACATCGCTAACCGATTGTTTTAATACCCAACGATGTAGCTCAATACAGCAGGCACCGTTGTGTCGATATAAGGCAGAGGCATGATGATGTTCTGTTGCGGGCATGGCATGCTCATCTTGATTTTCTTCATAACCATGCGCCATTAAAACGTCATTAGCACGCTGGTATTGCTGCTCAGGTATGAGTAAATCAATGTCGGTCATAAACCGCGTGCTAATTGGCGAGGCTACGCCGCTAAACATATTGGCCCCGCCCTTAAGCATAACTACTTTGATATTGGCATCAACAAGTAATTGGCAGGCAAAAATGGCTTCATCTTTTATGCTTTGTGAACGCTGTAGGTAAAATTGTTCAAGTTCGAGCAAATAGGTAATAAGTTCGGGATCAAGTGTTGACCATACCGTACTATTTTTTAGGCTGTGTGCTAATGCACCAATGAGCCAATAATTGTTGGCTAAGGTAACCAGTGGTAGGCGTTTATCTTCGTCTTGCAAGCGAGCGAGTTGCGCATTGGTGTGCTTGTTAGGGAAAGACAACCACATGCCAAGATCATAAAACGTTTGTTGATTTATTTTATTATTATTTAATGCCATCGCTACCTAACTAAGTTATTAATTAAATGTTGCGCTTGTTCGCTACTTGCGTAAGTGATTTGATAGGCTTGTATGTGTTCACAAAAATCAATGAGTTGTTCTACCCTATCTTCAGTTAGTTCTACGCCTAATTGATAACCGCCTTCGGTGACAAGTTTTAGTGTGTCTATTATGGTTAGTTTGGTGGCTTTGGGCGTTGCGTCTTTATTAAACTTTGGACTGATTAAAAAAGTTTTGTTTGTTGTTTCTGTGGATTCCCGATGCCCAAACGAGTTGGGCATGACGTCGCCGGAATGACGAGTGTCCTTAGCGTCATCCTCGCGCATGCGAGGATCCATACTCTTCGGTTCTTGCGCTTCGCTTGTGGATTCCCGAACGAGTCGGGAATGACGGCTTGGGGCCTGGGAATGACAGTTTGTGACCTGGGAATGACTGTTTGTGGCCAGGGAATGACGGTTATCTTCTTCGTCATTGCCGCATCCTTCATCTTCGTCATTGCCGCGAAGGCGGTAATCCATTTCTGTTTTTTCCGCTATATGCTCGGGCCAAATGTATTTTAATATACGGCCATCTACCCGGTGCCATTCTGGTTGGCTTTTTATTTCAGGGTACAGTTTGGCAATGTGTTGCCAGCTGCCTGACTTTATTGCCATGGGTAGCGCGAGAGTTGTTAAATTAAAGTCGTTGTTTAAGGCGATAATTTCATCTGAGTATACCGAGAAGTCTTGTCTTGATAGTTCGGCGGTTAGGGTTGACTTGCCCGCTCCTGATACGCCAGGGAGTAGGATTGTTGTATTTTCTGACGCTTCGCTTGTGGATTCCCGAACAAGCCGGGAATGACAAGGCTGGGCCTGGGAATGACGGTTTGTTAATGCTGCGCCATGAAAGCCAAAACAGTAATCACTGTGTTGGTAGGCGAGAATTTGTAGGCGGTCAATAAACACTGGCATTACTTGTTGTTGGCTTAGGCCTTCTTCTACCACGATATCGTTTGAAACAAGCAGGTAGTTACCTTTGTATATTTCTATATGAATAGCAAAGTGCACTTCTTCTGGTGCAGTAATTTCAATTGGGGTGAGTAACGCTTTTATCTCGTTTAATAAGCCTTCGTCATCACTGGTGATGGCAAAGGTTGCGTTGGCAACTGTTAAGCAAAATGAATGCTGTTGCGGTTGTTGGCTAATATGGTTTTGCAATTCAGGGTATAAGCCGTCGGCGTAGCTGCGCTCTCCTTCTGTGTTTTTAAATAATGGTTTAACTTGCTCTAAGCTTTGCGTTAACTGTTGCTCGGTTAAGTTAGAGTGTTGTTGCAATTCAATTACAGCTTGTTGATTTGTTAAGCCTTCATCAAGTGCTATTAATAAGGCAATAGATATAGGCTCTATTTGTAACAGCGTTTTTTGCCCTTGATGAAACACCAAGCCTTTATTTTCACTTAACCACAAGGTTAAGTGCGGGGCATTTAATTGAATTTTTTCAAACTGCATGGAAGAGATATTACTGCTTATTTATAGTGATTTATGTAGGTTAACAATTTTGTTAATTTACGTCTATTAACTTATCCGCTAAAAAAGGGTTGGTTCACGTCCCCCTACCAGGTTGGTCCGATTTCAATCGGACGTAATTCCGAAGGAACCTTCACTTCGTAAAAAGTGGCTGCGCCATAACGCGCGAATACAGAATTTATACCTTCCGTGGCAATTCTAAGTTAAATCATCCATGATTTAAATTTCACGCCAACCAGGGCCGGCCAGAGCCAACCGTATCCCCGACCAAAGCTAACCTCGGTTGGTTCGAATTCATTCGAACGTAATTCCCGAAGGGGAAAGTGGCTTCGCCATAACGCGCGAATACAGAATTTATACCTTCCGTGGCAATTCTAAGTTAAATCATCCATGATTTAAAATTCACGCCAACCAGGGCCGGCCAGAGCCAACCGTATCCCCGGCCAAAGCTAACCTCGGTTGGTCCGAATTCATTCGAACGTAATCCCCGAAGGGGACGTAACTTTAAAGGAAGTGGCTCCGCCATAACGCGCGAATAAATTCACGCCAACCAAGACTCACGCCAACCAAGATTCACGCCAACTAAAATTCACGCCAACTAAAATTCACGCCAATCAAGATTTACGCCAATAGGAATTAAGTCAGAGGAGAAAAAAAGGCCTAATGACATTGGGAGTTATCATTAGGCCTTTTAGCTTTGGTTGGTCTGTTAAAATGGTTCAGAGCATAAAACTGAATTTATCGATAAAATTAATGTTTTAAATTGAAGGCTCAAAACCGTCATCAGTGCCATGTTCAGAAGCCATGGCTTTCGATGAATAGGTTGACATTAACCATTGAGAGAATTAAATAATATCACCTGAGTCCTCAAGTGATGCTTGCGCTCTTGATGTCATTGGTGTCATTAATGCTGTAACTGCAATTGGTGTAGCGATAGCCAACTTTCCGTACTTGCTAATAAACTCTCGACGATTGTTTAAGACTTCTTTCTTGGTTAATTCGTTTTTGTTATCTTTATTACTCATGTTAAATCCTCAGAAATCTAATTATAACTATCACTCAAACCAGCTTCACCGGCTTGTAAATGGAGTGTCGCTAAACTTGATAAATCACTAGCTTTATTGTTGGCAAATACCGCTTGAATACGAAAACTATGTGTCGCTTCTGTTAGGTTACTTTGCCTAAATATTGCGCTGCTCACTTCAACAAAATCAGCATCGGTTGTTACATCTTCACCTTCATTAAAATAAACTCTATAGGAGGTGGCACCTTTTACAGCAGGCCACATCAAACTTATATCAGTATTATTAATACGTAAGTTTAATTTTTTAGGTGTCGCCAAATTAGGCTCTACCGTTAAGGTCTCGGGCTGCTGCGTTTCAGGCTGCTGCGTTTCAGGCTGTTGCGTTTCGGGTTGTTGTGTTTCGGGTTGTTGTGTTTCAGGCGGGCTTGCTACTGGCGGCACTGATAAAACAGGCTCTGCCATTTCTTTTGCAGCTTGCTCTTTATCTGCACCACACGCGCTAAGTAACAAGCAAGTTGCGATTATAAAATATTTTTTCATGATAAATCCTTACTTATTATTGTTATGGGTTTTGAGCTGTTAGTTTCAATCGTCGACCATTAGTGCCGTAGTACCCGGCACTGCCTGCCCCTAACAAGTCTAAACCGCTAGCGAGCATTGCCGTCACAGAGTTGTAATTGCGTAAGTCTAAATTTGACTGTGATCTTGAATAAAATCGAACGACTACATCATGCACGTCAGCATCATCGTAGGCTGGAATGGTAAAAGTAAAACTAAATTCTTGATGGCTTGCATATTCACCTTGGTATTTAAGCTTTACCCAGTTATCTAAAGCAGCGCCAGATAACGTTGTGCCAAAATTAGTTTGGTTCCAGGCTACCCCACCTATTTCAGTACCTGATGCGGCATCAGGCGTATTAGTGTTTTTTGCACAATCTGTCGCTTCAGCAATGGTTTCGCCGTCATCAAAAATACAATTATAAATATTTGGTAGTAATCTGAACTTTTCATAACCAACCAGATTAACTTTTAAGGTATATTCTACTCCGGTATCCAAAGGTCCTGCGGTTACTTCAGTAAGGCCATTGAAAATACGTGCCCCTTCAACGGTAGGTGCAAGATTTGTTTTCGCTTTATCATTGGCACTGTCGACTTTGTAGTTAGAAACAAAAAAGGCTACCGAGTCTGTTCCGTCAGTAACCGTGTAAAGTGCTGATTGCGAACCATCTTGACTTGGTTTATGCCTAATTTTTAAAATACACGTATCTGCAGTTAAAGTTGCGTTAGTACCCACATCTAAATTATCGCAAAAAGCCGGATTTAGAACATCATCTTCTGGTACAACTTCAAAGCCTCCCACAAGTCCAGCAGGGTTATAATGAGTAACCGTTAACGTTAACGTTTCTGCAGCAAGTGAAGTAATGGTAAGCATTTGCTCTTCAGATTCAGTGTTTAATTCTGTGTAACCAAAAACTAAAGATTGTTTGTCAATAGTAAGCGCCGCCAATGTACTAAACGACGTTACACCAGCCAATACCAATGCACTGCCACAGATTAATTTTTTTAATAAATTCATAAATATACCCTATTATTTTGCAATGACAATTCGTCGGCCAAGTGCACCATGCGTTGGCGCCGCGCTATCAGATATTACAAATGTTGAACTCCAATGATTTCTTGCCGCACTATCAACCTGCTTTCGCGTATAAAATCGCACCACTAAAGAGTCTGAAGATGTTAGGGTTGGAATAGTAAAAAATTGACCTGAATAGGTATACCGATTAGATTTAATGCCATTAAAGTTAATAAACCCACTAATCCCTAGTTCAGTCTTTGTTGGCGTAATAACTTCAGTAGCAATAGCGTCACTAATTTTATTGGCACAATCGTCATTTAATGGGGAGCTACATTTAAACAATAAGTAGGCCATTTCATATTCGTCAGCATAGCCTTCAAGTTGGAATTGTAATTTATACGCTGTTGAACCAGATACGGTAACACTGTCCATAGGCAGGGTTTGTCTGTTAGCCGCTTGATACACTCTAAACGATCTAATATTAGGTGGAATACTTCTTTCTACATATTCTGATGTTGTTTCTTGGGTTTGTATAAAAATAGGTAAGTCGTGTGCAACGGCAGCAATGTCTGCATAAGTTACCTTAACTACACCGTAATTTAAGCCAACTGAATCAGATGATATATCTACAGTACAAGAAGAGTTTGCAGCCAAAGTATCTGCACAATTAGATATAACCGTAAAGCCACCATCATCAATAGCAATGGTATTAATTTCATCACTGGTATTGTTAGTAATAGTTACTATTTTATTATTTGCTGCGGCATCCGAATGCGTTGACATGCTTAAATGACTGGGAGTAACGGTAACTTCAGGTAAAACATAGTTAATAATTAAAGTTGGTCGATTTTCAGGAGTCGCATGGCCCACGCCTGAGATCTTGCCACCACCAAGCTCACCTACCGCTCGAGCAATTCTAAAAGTATCTACTCCATTTTTAATGAGTGTTTTAACATCTAATAAAATAGGATCAAGTACATCTTTAACATAACTTTGCGTTGCATCATCTTGGTTACCGTCAAATGATACAGATGAAGCCCACTCAAGTGCAGCCCATTGTAGCGCATCATAACTAGGAACCTGTTTAACCCCTAGCACCTTGCTCGAAAACAAAGCTTCAGTGGTGAGCTTTAATGTAGCGTCAACAATAATTGCATCACTAGGTATGGTAGACAAATCAAATTGCAGAAAACCTGCGTTAGTGCCACTCCACTGAATTGCTACATTATCAAACAAGGAAGTATTACCATCCCTTACCCAAACGGACTTAGAGGCAGTTATAGTTTCAGTAACAGCGTGAGCAAAATTAACCGGTGTTAACATTAATAAAAACACACTACACATTAAAGTAGGTATTTTAATTAACATATTCCTAAAAAAATTATTCATTTTCATAGATATTTCTCTATTATTATTTTAATTATCGATGATAATTTCCATATAAAATTTCGTTCGTCTTTGAACTATCCAGCATCTTTTTTAAATGGTTGCTTAGTGCTTTTACTCGCACAAAGTAAATAAATGTAACCAAACAGTAACACCGTTGATTACGTTGTCAATAATTATTATTAAAATAATTACATCTAGCAGAAAATAAGCACTCTTGATAAAGCTATAAAGCACACGAAAACCCCATAATCAGTGACACTACAGCACTTTCAAACTAAATGATAGACGGGGGTGACACCGTAATCAAGAACATGAGTGATCAATTAAATATTGCCTCTGGTGAGCTTAATGGTTGGTTTGTTTATAAATTGAAAAGGTGACATACAGAAATTGTATTAAGGTTTTAGTTATATGGAGATGAAATCGGACAGTATTTAAATTTAAACACCAAGAACCTGCAGATAAAAATATAGGCGGTTAAAACCGCCTATTCGAAGAGATAAAGTGCAGTGGTAATTATCTTCTGCGCACAATATGTGCAGGACACCCTACTACGGTAACTTCTGCAGGCACATCGTTAAGGATTACCGCGCCGGCGCCAGCAATCACTGTGTGGCCAATGTTAATTTGATGAATAAGGTTTGAACCAATACCAATCCAGCTGTATTCACCAACACTTATTTCTGCGGCCATATTCACGCCAGGAGAAATATGAACGTACGAGCCAATAGTACAGCCGTGATCAATGTTAGAGCCAGTGTTTATAATTGTACCTTCACCAATTGCTGTGCCGTAGTTAATACAGGCATTAGCCACTATCATTGCGCCTAGGCCAATTTCAGTAAAATCGCTGACGATTGCATCTTTTGAAATAAGCGTGGCGATAGTAAAGTTTAGGTTTTTAAACTGGGTAAGTTTTACTTTTCTTAACTTGTTATGGCTTAGGGCGATAAAAATTTCATCGTAGCTTTGGCCATGGTCTATTAAGTCTTGTTCATTACCAACCACATCCCAATGGCCATTTTTGGTAATGCTTGGAAATTTATCATCAAAAAAATACACTTCATAGCCGTTTTGTTGAGCAATTTCTGCGGCTACTTTACCGTGATCTTCAATGCCTAATATGGCGAGTGTTTTTGGTTGTAAAGGCATGTTGGGTCCTGTGGTTAGATCCTGAAACAAGTTCAGGAAATGGTAATTTAATATATTCTTCTACTTCCTGAACTTGTTTCAGGAGCTGTATTAACTATTTTCAATGCAAATACGCTATCACTTCGGTAGCTGCTTCGTGATTCGTTGCTGAGTTTATCTTGCCCTATGAAATAAATTCACACAAGCGCTAATGTGCGCTGTTGTTAAGGTTTTTTAGTATTAAAGATTATATGTAAGTAGCGAATACGTAGCTTGGTCACTTCGCGGTAATGACGAATTCGTATTTAGTCATACCCGGCTCGTTCGGGTATCCAAAGAGCGTGGATTACCGCCTTCGCGGCAATGACGAAATCTATTTCCGTCATACCCAACTTGTTTGGGTATCCATCGATATCGTCATACCCGGCTCGTTCGGGTATCCAAAGAGCGTGGATTACCGCCTTCGCGGTAATGACGCTGAGGTGGCGAATGGATTACCGCCTACGCGGCAATGACGGTGAGGTGGCGTATGGATTACCGCCTACGCGGCAATGACGAAGTCTATTACCGTCATACCCGGCTCGTTCGGGTATCCAAAGAGCGTGGATTACCGCCTTCGCGGCAATGACGAAGTCTATTACCGTCATACCCAACTCGTTTGGGTATCCAAAGAGCGTGGATTACCGCCTCCACGGTAATGACGCCGAGGTGGCGTATGGATTACCGCCTTCGCGGCAATGACGAAGTCTATTGCCGTCATACCCAACTCGTTTGGGTATCCAAAGAGCGTGGATTACCGCCTTCGCGGTAATGACGGTGAGGTGGCGTATGGATTACCGCCTTCGCGGCAATGACGGTGAGGTGGCGTATGGATTACCGCCTCCACGGTAATGACGGTGAGGTGGCGAATGGATTACCGCCTACGCGGCAATGACGGTGAGGTGGCGAATGGATTACCGCCTTCGCGGTAATGACGGTGTAAAGTCGCGGCAATGACGGAGTGAGGTTGCGGTAATGACGGTGTCTGGATTAGGATCAACCGGATTAGGAATTACGTTCGAATTAATTCCAACCAACCGGTTCTTGGTCTTGGTCTTGGTTAAACTATTCGTTGGTGTTAAATAAATGCAGGTAAGGTTTAATTAATTGCCGGTGCTGAGCGTCTGGGCTTTCGGCTAAAAAGCTGCCAAGTTGCCGCCATAATTGCTTCACTTCGGGTTTATTTTTACCAAATTTATGGGCATTTAACAGGTAGGTGAGCATTGCTTGATCAAATTCTTGCAAGTGCCATTTATTCAACGCCAGTGCCGCCCATGTTGTTGGCCAGGTAGGTCTTAATTGTACTGAGTGTAAGTACAATTCGTTGGCTTTTTGCAATGTCTTTACTTTATTTGCTTCAATACCTAAGCGCACGCCCCACTCTAATAACTGTGCTTTGCCTTCAAGGTATTGCGGCAGTGTATGTAACGCAATTGCTTTATCTATGTTTTGTCTTGCGGTTTGATAACTTTGCAGCAAAGAATGATTAGAGCCTGAGGTAAGTTCAGAACGATCGGTTTGCTCATCAGGGCGATGCATTTTAACATCGCCTTGCAGAGGTGTTAGGGTTAATAATTCTGAGTTTTCAGGTAACTTTTGCCAAAAAGCGATTTGTTTTTCAACGTCTTTAAAGGCAACATTGGCAAGCCCATATTTGCCGGCAATGTACGCGGCAAAGATAAGGCTGGCAATTAAAATGGTTTTTATTAGTTTGTCCATGGCTTGCTTGGCTACGAGTTGTAGCCATAGCGGTCATAGTAGCCTTGAAAGTCATCATATTCAGTGGCTTTATCCAGGTCTACTTTATTCAGTACAACACCACTAATGCTTAATTTGGCTTGTTGAAGTCGTTTAAAACTGGTTTTTATCTGACTTTCTTTGGTTGAGTCAGCATGCACCACATAGATCAAATTATCTGCCTGCCTGGCTACTATCATTGCATCGCTTACCGCTAAAATTGGCGGAGTATCGATAATGACTTTATCGTATTTATTGCTCAGCTCTTTCAACAGTTGTTTAAATTGATTAGACGCGAGTAACTCTTGCGGATTTGGCGGGATGGTGCCCGCGGTGATCACATCAAGGTTCGATTTTTTGTCATGATGGATACATTCTTCCAGTAAATTATTACCGGCGATAAAATCAGATAAACCCGGCGATTGGATGTTGAAACTTTTGCCAATTTTAGGCTTACGTAAATCAGTGTCGATTAAGATGGTTTTTTCAAGTTGGCCTACGGCAAAGGCCAAGTTTGAGGTCACCATGGTTTTACCCTCATTGGGTATAGTCGAGGTGATGGCAATGACTTTAACTTTTTTGTCAAAACTCAATAACTGCACGCTGGTTCTTAATGTTCTAATTGACTCTGAAAAGGCATGATCGTCGGCGTTAAAAAAATAATAATGATCAACTGGGGTATCAGCTGGTGACTTCTTAGCGTTTTGTTTTATTAACGGCACAATACCCAATAAATTAGTGCCAAGGCGCGTTTCAATGTCTGTCACATTGCGAATGGTACTATTTAATGCTTCCATTAATAATATTACGCCAATGCTTAACGCTGTTGCGGTCAACATGGCAATGGTAATGATTAATTTTTTATTCGGTTTAATTGGCCCATAAGGTATTTCAGCTTGTTCAATCATCCGCCCGACAGTCGCTTCAAAACCTTGCAATTCTGAGGTTTCTTTTAACCGTGAAAAAAATGAATTGTAGAGTTCTTTATTGGTTTCTACGTCTTGGGTTAATTCGCGCCGTTGGTTTTCTTTGCGGGTTAATTTTTGGTATTTATTCTTGGCTTCGGCTAAATCATGCTCTTGCTGCACTAACGCGGTTTTTGCTTTTTGATAATCGTTGCCAATGGTAATTTTTAAGCGGTTGATATTTTTATTGACGTTGTCTTGCTCACGCGCTAAATCGGCAACCGCCGAGATCATTTTCGGGTGCTTTTTACCATACGTTAAGGCAAGCTCAGCTATGTTTTCTTCTACTTGGCGCTGTTGTTGATTAGCCACTTTAATGCTGGGATGATTTAACACTTCCGGTAAATTAGCAATATCGTCAATACTGCTGTATTGCTGAAATAACGTATGAATAACTTCGGTGCGCTTGAGCGACTGCTTGGCGGCAAGCACTTGTTCGGATAAGTTTTCAACTTCGTTAGCGGCTAGGCCTTTTATACCACCAATATCAAGTAACGACTCTTTCTCTTGAAAGGCCTGCAGCCTATCTTCAGACACATCTAATTTCGTTTTTAAACCAGACATCGATGCATTCAACCAAGTTGCCGATTTTTCAATGCGCTCTATGCTCACCTGCATGTGATTATCGATGTACGCTTGCCCGACGGCATTCGAAATTAATGCGGTCATCTCGGGGTGAGCCGACGTAAAACTAACACTAACCAGTTGCGTCTGTTTGATTGGCGAGGCATCAAGCCCGCCACGCACATAACCAAGCGCTCTCTGGTATTGGATTTGGGCAAAGCGTGCTTCTAAGTCAGTATCACTTAAACCGATAAAATTTGGATTTTGGGTTAACCATTGTTGTTTATCAACACTAAACAACCGATTTTTATCAAGGGTTAAGTTTTTAACGACAAGCTCGGCAACCGCTTTCGAACGAATGATTTCAAGTTGCGTATAATAGTATTCTTCACCGGCATTACTGTCTCGATAGACATCACTTAAGGTGTCAACGTCGGAATTGTTTGAATCAAGGTGTAATGTTGCCGCAGCGCGATAAATAGGCGTTAACGAGTAGGCGTAGATTGTGGCAAACAAGCCAACAACAATGGTCAGTGCAATAATTTGCCAGCGAAATTTTAACACTACATTTATTAAACGCTTAAAGTCGATGTCATCAAACGAATCGTCATGTTCTTGCGGTATAATGTTTGCTTGGTATTGGTTCGATTGATTCATAACTAATTTTAGAAAAAACTTTGTTTAACAGTAATAATATCGCCGGGCTCGACCAGTGTATTTATGGTCACCCGAATTTCTTCATGCGTTGCATCGTTGGCTTTGACCACAAATAACTTATCTTTAGAAGCCCTTTCGGTAAACCCGCCAGCAAGCACCACCGCTTTAGCAACAGTTAACCCTGGTTGATAGGCATAAGCACCAGAGTTTTTAACCTGGCCTTCAATAAAAAACGGACGATAACTAACCATGGCCACCGACACATTGGGGTTTACTAAATAATCGGGTTTTAAGCCTTGAGTTATTTTTTCTTCAATTTGCTGCAGGGTTAAGCCACGAACGCTTAACTCGCCAAGAAAGGGGTAATTAATACTACCGCGGTTATTAATTAATATTTGTTTCGATAACTCTTGTTCACCAAAGACACTGATATTAATTACATCGCCAGTGTCTAAACGATACAAACGTTGCTCTTTAGTATCACTATTGGCTAATGCTGTGGGTATGCTTAGCAATAAGCTCAACAATAACATTAAGCCATGCAGCAAATATTTACTGGTTGCTAAATTAAATCGGTTAGTATTGTTGCGAGTAAAAGCTGTAAAAAAATACATATTCAGCTGAGGCCTTTATTAGTGTTACGTACTACTATAACGCGAACGTCATTGTAACGGATATATTATTTTCACTAAACTCAACACTTTCTATATTGCTGCTTCGTGTCTGGTGCTCTATTGATGCGGTAAAAGCAAGGTTGTTGCTCATTTTATAGAGCAAAGAGGCACTATAAATTTCTACGTCATCTTCCCTATTAGAATCACCGTATTCATCGGTCATAATACTTGTAGATAACTTAGTGCTTAATCGGTTTAACCATTGGTGATGCCAACTCGCGTTATAGTTAGTATTTTTGATATAACTGCCTTGGCCTTTTGCTTCTGACACGCTTTGCGCAGAGCTAAAATCAAAATTTGAATAGGTCAGCGGTTTCCATATTACCCCTAGCTGCCAACGCCCCCCACGTTCATCACTTCGTGCACGGTTATCAAATACTTTGCTTGAATAGCCTAAATTAATAAAGCCGGTGGTTAGCGCCGAGCCCTGCCACTTAAAGCCGATAAAGGCAGAACGTTCATCACTATCACGATCATCAATTAGCCCGGTTGGGTGATGATAGTTTACAATGTTAAAGTCAATAGAAGCGTTAACTTCAGTGTAGGCACCGGTTTTATAGCGAAATACGCTGCCTATTGAGGTGATCTCATGCTCTCGATCGGCGCTTAGATCAATAATTGAATTCGCAGCGGGTAGCTCAGTGTTTAAGTCATTAAAACTCAACTTTTCCCAGAGAATTTCATAATAGCCAACGGTGAGATCGATATTGGCTTGTGCGCTTGGGGAGCCAAAGGTATAGACACTCTTTAGTGATAATGTTTTATTTTCTGTTGGTTTTTTTAATAACTCGCCATAACCAATAGAGTAATCTTTGCCGCGTTCTTCATGCATGATGTCGTATGCAGATGAGAGTTTTAATCGATGCTGTGTATTAAAATCAAGTGTTGAGTTTAGGTGAAACATGTGGTCAGTAATTTTGTCACGACCTTTCGCCGAGTAATTACTGTGGGCGAAGCCATAACCCAAGTCGACACTATTAAGGCCGTATGTTTTGCTTAGAGAAACATTCGGGTTTATCAATGTTTTGAAGGTATTAACTTGGTTTTCACCATCTTGCAGTAAATTATCGGTATAGCTTTCGCTGAGTTTGACTTGCGAATTTACTTTAAAGCCGGAAAATGTAAGGCCATCTTGAAAAAATGCGGATACAGGTTTAGGTACCAAAGATAAACAGATTATCTGGCATGCAAAGATCGAAACAGCAACAGATCTACTACAGAAAAGCATTAACGCCCTAAACCCTAAAATTTATTATTATTTTTTAAAAGAAACTCATTTCATCGTGTTTCTATTAAATTGTTATTATTTTTAAATCCTATATATAACAAAGGATAATATCACAAAAACTCAATGTTTTTATGATTATTTTTTTGCTTTCATTGTTGTACAAGTGTTTAAAAAATAAGGTATTAAGCGAGCTCTTCGATGTATTTTTTAGATTTTAAACCCGAATGAGCTATCCATGCTAAGGCTAAAATAATATGAAAAATGGCCGCATTAGCCGGTGCTTGCAAATTAAAATCAACCGTCATGTGAATGAGCATACCAATAATTGCCATTGCGGTGGCAAAACCAACACCTTGTAACATTTTACTGTTTCTATGTTTCATTGCTCTAAACGCATGCAACAGGGTAACAATGATCAACAGTGCCAACCACATCGTTGCCGGAATGCCGTATTCAATGGTAAATTGCATATAGTCATTGTGCGCGTGGTCAAAAAATGATTTAACATCGTCGCCTTTCACCATTTCAAAGGTACTGTAATAGCTACCGCCGCCGGTCCCCGTTTCAGGAAACAATTTTATTAGCTCTACACTGTATTCGTTCACATCTCCCCGTATTTCAGTTTCAATGCGGGTATCTTCAATACGCTCTTTAACTTTATCGATGCCAAAGTATGAGCCTAAGATCACAACATCAATAAAAAATATACTGATCAGTAACATTAATAAGCTTTTGCTCTTGTCTCGCATTAGCCACAACGCCATTAAACCACTTATTGATAGTGCAACGAAAAATGCCGTATTGCCCATGCGAGAGCGAGACAACACCAGCGCGATGACCATAATTGCCAAGGCTATCCGTAACGTGACCTTGCCTGAAGTAAACATCGCCAGTACGTTAGTAAGGTGAGCACGATTAAGTCGAGTTTTGCCCTTATTTAACATGGCCACTAAATATCCCATGCCAATAGATAGTGACAGCATTAAAAAATTGGCAAAATGATTTTTATAGACAAAACTGCCATTTGCGGCGTTATTATTGTTGAATTGCCAAAAGAAGCTTTTTTCAACACCACTTAGGGCCATTAAGCTGCCATAAAATGCTTGCCAGGTACCGATGGCAATTAAACAAATAAGCAACCATTTTAATCGGTTAAAATTGTTAATTAACAATAGCGTTGCAAGCAGTAGCAAGTAGTAACTTATGCCTTTTATTGTTGAGATCACCGCTTGTGTAGGGTCAAGCGCCAGTGCCATCCACTGCTCAGCGTCAGCAACAGCATAACTGCTTTTTAGCAAGTAAATATTAGAGCTTATTAAGGCAACCAGTTGGCTTGGCAGGGGCACAATTTGGATGATTTGAAATACCACAAAAATACCTAAACCAAGCACTATAGGCCAGTACAACGCCAATGTTTGTTTCACATAATTAAGTGAATAACTTAACAGAGTAAGTCCAAACAATGAAAAAATAGCCACTTCCATCATTGACCAAGCCCAAGGCCTATTTGAACCAAGCGGTATGGGTAACCATGCAAGTAACAATAACAACATTACATAGGCGATGTTACTTAGTAGATTATTGCTAATTTGCTTGCGAGAATGATTATGCACGATATTTTAATTTGAAGATGCGCTTTGTTGGCCGGCGCCAGGGCCACCATTGCCATTACCACCACCTAAAGTGCCTGGCGGTATTGGCGGGGGCAAGTTTAAAGTCTTAGAAGTTACGGTAATGACTTGCTCTGGATTAATACGGTTATGAACGTTGTTACTTACCTGGATATCATCAACACCATTGTTTTTCATTTGTTCTGTATTAAATTTATTTTTTTGAACATTAGCGATGATAGTTAGTGGGGTTTGAGCTCCCCCGTGCACAACAGAGTTCGTCTCTATTACCGTATTCATTGAACTTGTTGCGCGGTTGGTTTTGTTTACTTTATTTAGTGGCGTAATTTCAGCCTCTTTAATTATTTGCTGTTCAATGGTGGGTTCATTGTTCAAATTATGACCACCTGTCTGATTTCGCTGTGAAGTATTATTACTTCGAGGTTTATTATAATGGCTAGCGTCTTTAACAATTGTGCTTGGAGCTGTGGTTGAAGTTGCAGCAACATCGACACTATTAGTATACGGCATGATAGTATCGGCCATTAATGTTGGGCTATTTTGCTTAAATTTATTAATTGCTGCACCACTACTCAGCATTAATAATAAAATAATAAGCGCAGCTACTATTCGCTTCATAAACGATTAAACAACCTGTTTTAAATTAATTTGCCGAAGCGGTGATTTGCGCGGCTCCAGGGCCACCGTTACCATTGCCACCACCGAGCGTACCTGGAGGAATTGGCGGCTCCAAATTTAACACTCGTTGGTGCTCTGATATTGGTTGTGATTTTGTCAAGCTGGCTAACTCAATTTCATTTGAGTCTCCATCTACAGACAATTTTTCTGCTTTTTGCACATCAACTACAACATGTTCAGCAGATTTAGCTGGCTCGCCAGCTTGTTGTAATTGCTTTTGAAGCGCCAACCACGCTTCTTTATTAAGCTGATTGGTTAATTTTGATTGCTTTTCTTTTGCTATCTGACGCTGTTGTTCTTTTAATTTGAGTCTATCTTCTTGCGTTTCATCAAGTAAAATATCTGAGTAGAGATAATCTTCATTAGCCAATTCATTTTGAGCAACATTGTCATCAATGTTAGATTCAAGGGCATAATCTTTCATCAAGCTTTCGTTATCTTTAAAAGAGGTAACCGCTAATAATGACGAGGCAAAACATAGTGGAGCAATAAAGGCCGCTGTTCTAATTTTCATAATTTAACACCCTTTGCATCTATTGATTTAAAAAGAATTTTTCTTTGCTGAATTAAAGTTTGCACACCATTTAGGAGGATTCTTTTTTTGACATGCGGGACTCGTAGAACTTTGAGCTGCTGACGTTTTTGGACTCATTAATGTTGTTAGGGCAACTGGCGTAACAACGGCAAGCTTACCGTATTTTTTTAAAAAGTTTCGACGAGTGTGCTCTGCGCTTAGCTCTGATTTATTAGTGCTTGATTTTTCTGCAGTAATTTGACTAGTTTTATTTTCAGCCATAACAGCATTACCCTTGATGTTTAATTATTCTTTGAGCTTTAATGAGTACGCTCTTAGTTGTTATATTAACTGGTATTTTTAGTTTTTTGTAGTTTTTTGTTACCCCCTCTTCGAGGATTACATCCGAATGAATACGGACCAACCAAGTTTTCTAAGCTGGTTGGCGAGAATGAATGCTCCGCATAGAAATCTATGCATACGATTTGTATTCGCGGTTTAGCCTTACCGTCATACCTGCCTACGTCATGCCCTGCTACGTCATGCCCTGCTACGTCATGCCCGGCTACGTCATGCCCGGCTCGTTCGGGTATCCATCGATATTGTCATACTCGGCTCGTTCGGGTATCCAAAGATTTATGGATTACCGCCTGCGCGGTAATGACGGAGTCGTATTTAGTCATACTCGGCTCCGTCATGCCCGGCTCATTCGGGTATTGGGTATCCATCGATATTGTCATACTCAGCTCGTTCGGGTATCCATGCGCCGCTCTACCTCCTCCTTCCATGGAGTTGTCCGCGGCAATGACAAAGTCTATTACCGTCATGCCCAACTCGTTTGGGTATCCATTTAATCAATTATATTTGAGTACAAATCCAACCACTCTGGATTATTCTCAATTATTTTATTAATCTTCCATTGTCGGTTCCATTTCTTCATTTTCTTCTCTTTGTAGATAGCGCATTCCATAGATGAATGTTGTTCAAAATAGACTAATTTATTTAAATCATATTTTTGAGTAAAGCCATCAACTACCTTCTGTTTATGTTGGGCTATTCTCTGAGGCAAGTTGCTGGTTACACCAATATATAATGTGCCATTTTTGTGATTAGTAACTATATACACGCAGGGTTGTTTCATTTTTGAAATCCTTTTCAAATTTATAAAGATATTTTATTAGACTATGGATTACCGCCTCGGCTCGAGCATCCTGCTTCGCTCTACCTCCTCCTTCCATGGAGTCGTCCGCGGTAATGACGGTGAATAGTACATTCATAACAGTCTCGTCATGTCCGGCCCGTTCGGGTATCCAAAGAACATGGATTACCGCCTCGGCTCGGGCATCCTGCTTCGCTCTACCTCCTCCTTCCATGGAGTCGTCCGCGGCAATGACAAAGTCTATTACCGTCATACCCGACTAGTTCGGGTATCCAGGAAATAATTCAAAAACATGGATTACCGCCTACGCGGTAATGACGAAGTCTACTACCGTCATACCCGACTTGTTTGGGTATCTAGGAAATAAATCTAAAACATGGATTACCGCCTACGAGGCAATGACAAAGTCTATTACCGTCATACCCAACTTGTTTGGGTATCCATAAAAATATTAAAGGTCACTTGTTTTTCTGTAAACAAGTGACCTTAGTTTCTATACAGTTAACTAGGTTTTATGAGCTTTTTTATTTCTTTTAAAAGAATATGGCTAAAAAATATGAGTATAAATATTTTCAATACTAAAACTATTAAGAACATACTTGCTTCATTTTCAAAATATATATAAGTCGACGTTCTTAATTTCATTATTTTTTGTTCAAAAATAGCAAACTTAAAATCAACAAATAAAAAAACAATCATAAAAGTAGAGAAAATTATCGTTAACCAACTTGGTTTATTTAAATTATTTTTCTTTAACATGTCGCACCAGTTAATTCTCATTAATTAATTTGTAAAATTCGACCCAAGAGTTAACCGCATGCCCACCAATCGCAGATATAATTATATTGTTTCCAATTTCACGGTAATTCTTAGCTTCTTCAATTTTTCTATTTCTTGTTCTTCTTGATGTTCGACTATTGGCTCTCCAACTCTTAGCACGCTTTATATTTTTCAATGTAACTAATGACATTTTCCCAATATTGAACGCTCCTACAGCATCTCCTGTATAACTACCAAACTTATACGAAGTTGAACAATCATTCACACTTTTAATGTTCTGCCATTCTCTAATGTGTTTAGTTGTATTCAACAACATAGAATCACCAAAACCGGCATAAAAATCAACCGTGCTTTGATCGGGACTCCAACCACCAGTTCCAACATAAATAGTCGACCAAATATCATCCATTTCTAATAGACCATATGGGTCATAATACATCAACGGATTACCGCCAACATACCCAAACGTATTCATGCCACCATTTAGGCCTATTGGGTCGCTTTGTAAGTAGCGGCCGGTTTTTGGATCGTAATCACGGTAGTAATTGTAGTGTAGTCCACTTTCAGCGTCATAGTATTGGCCAGTGAAACGTTTGTTATATTCAAAGGTTATGCCATTTGAGTCTACGTCTTCATTTGCCATACCATTACCAAATGGATCTGATTGCCAATGCCATACTTCTGATGTTTCACTATTTGTTATAGCTCTAGGGGTGTTTAAATGGTCTGTATGCACATAAAACAGTTCACTGTTATTGGCCTGCTGTTTCAATACAGCAACAGGCATAGTGGCTAAGTAAATATGTTCATTAGTTACGTTGCCATTTTCGTCCATCTCAACAAGTAGTTGCCCAGTTAAGTCGTAGAAAAATGAGGTTTTAGAGCCAGTTGCCAGTAGTGTTTTTTGTACTCGTTGACCAAGGCCATTGTAACTATATTGAGCCACGTTGGTTATTTGGCTTAGTTGGTTATATGGCGTGTATTGTAACGTTTGGCCATCACGATTAAGAGTATTACCATTGGCGTCAGTATTGATAACTAATGCGTTGATGCTGGTTATTAGGTTACTGTTAATGGCAATACCATACTGGGTTTGTATGCTATTTTCAGTAACAGTTAAGCGATTGCTATTTTTGTCATAAGTAAACGCTTGCTGGCTAACGTTTGTATCGGCATATTCGAGTCGGTTTAACGCATCGTAACTATATAGGCTTGCTGATTGGCTTAGTAGGTTTGCGGCGCCATCGAAGCTTTGTTGCAGATCTAATGGACCATTTACAACGTTAATTGCTCTGCCGGCTAAATCATACGATTTATTAAGAGTTAATCCATTGGCAAAATTAAAACGGGTTAGTAAGCCGCTAAATGTATAGGTGGCATCGTTAATAATACTTTGTGCTGTACCATTATGAGTATGCTGCATTGCTTGAATATTACCGGCAAGGTCGTAGCTGTAACTCACTATGCTGCCACTTGGGTAAGTAATATCTTGCAAGCGTCCTTGTAGATCGTAACTATAGCTAACGGTAGTTGTAATGTTGCCTATTGTTTGGTTTTGCGAGGCCACGTCACCAAAAGCAGTGTAGGTATAACTCAATTCTGTATTGCCTTTTGTTACTTTACAAAGTTTGCCAATACCATTGAGGCACAGATCATAAAAGTAAGTAATGTCATTACTACTTCCGAAGCTGTCAGTACTTAACAAACGATTATACGCATCAAATTGATAGGTAAATGTTTGCAGTTTCGCATCAGTAACCGAAATTCGATTACCCGCGTCATCATAACTAAAGGTTGATGTGCCTTTATCAGGGCTAGTTTCGCTGAGTAAATTACCCAAATCATCATAGCTGTAGCTTGTTGTGTTACCGTTAGCATCGGTGACACCGGTGTGCCTGTTATTAACATCATAAGTAAAATGATTGTTGCTATTAGCCGTTGCTTGATTGGTGCCGTTAACGTCTTTGCTGATCGTAGTTAATCGTTTCAACTCATCGTATGAAAAACTGCTTGTTATGTTATTTCCGTCAGTTTGTTGCTGTAAGCGGCCATCAGTTGCATAAATTGATTCAACCATTTGGTTTGCCGACGTTTGTTTACTTATATGCTGGTATTTGTCGTACACACTGGTGATTTGTTGCTGCAAAATGCCGCTTTCATCATAAATGTTTTCTGCAATCACATTACTTTGCTGATCTAATACAAATTCAATGTATTGACCAAGACCATTACTTACCTTGGTTAAGCGTTGGCCAACATCGTATGTAAAAGTAAGCGTGGTTGCATCTTCATTGCCATAACCCGTGGTGATCGTTGCAATTAAATTATTGGCAATATAGGTGATGAACGTTGTACGGCTAACGTCATTTACCGTTTCTGTATATGACTCTAGCTCTGGCACAAAACGTTGGTAAGTGTTATTCACAGTTAAGCCATTACTTGCGGTATAAGACTCTACGTTGCCACTGTAATCATAGCTAATATTCGCTTTAATTAAGGTGCCATCGGGCCCAATAATGTCTTTTAATCCTGCACTGTTGTAGTCATTTTCGGCTAAAGGATGATAAGTAAATTGATAGCTATCGTTTACATCAGTGCGCGGCCCATCGATGGCGCTTAACTGTTTTAACGGACCGTAAAATTGATAGCTGATCACTCGTTCAACTGGACTACCATCAGGTTTATACCCTTGCTGACGTTGCTGTATAAGGTGTCCGAATTCGTCATAGGTGAAATGGCTGATTTGCTCCCCACCTGAAACCGAATTTTGAATGATATGGCTTATTTTAGAGTCAAACCATGAATCGTAGGTGAAATCAGTTCTTTGCTCATTGGCCGTGCCAACTGCTTTAATGATGTATCCAGGGTTGCCGTTTTCATCATAATCACCGTAAGCGGTAGTTACCCCATCGATGGTTTTTGATAACAGGTTATTGGTGCTTGGCTCATATTGGTATGCTTTTTTACTGCTCGCACCAGAGTTACACGTTGGGCCATCAACATCGGATAATAAGCCTAAGCCTAACTGGCCAATAGCTTGATATTGCGTAACGTCGCCATTGCCATGAGTGACGGTGCGGCTGCCATCATTTCGATATTCTACATTGACCAAATCTTGGTTGTCGCCATGAAAACTACTAATAGCTAGGCCCCTATCATTGTATTGCCAGGTGGATACTCGATTAGCATTAGCAACAGACAGGCCTGTTAGTAACGAAGAAAAATTTTCATCTTCGTAGTAATAAATGCGACTTTTATTAACATATAGGGATGGAGCTGCAGATGTAAGCATACCGTTACCCCTTGATTCATAGCGATAATTACGGTTAAACCCGCCATAAACTCTGCTGATTTTGCCATCATCATGGTATTCAAAGGTTAAGCGTTTTCCGCTTGGATTATTAACGTATTGCAGTTTATTACTGTAGTTATATTCTAACGTGTAAGCATTGCCATCTTCGTGGCTGATTGATTCAAGTTTTCCTGACTGGTCGTATACTTCAACGGTATTTTGTTTCGTTTCAAAACGCCATTTTTTCGAACTAAGTGATAATTTAGAACGTACATCGGCATAAACAGCAACCCAACTTTTTCGGTCTTTATAGAACTTGATCACTTTGCCATCATCGCGATGTAATTTTGCTACGGTGAGTTGTTCACCATTTATTTCTTCAGTGCCTGTTTCAATAAAACGGGAATAGGTATGTGACCATTTAGAGCCAAAACCGGATGACTGGTTACTCCAACTGTTGTAATAGCGTACAAACTCTAATGGCATAAAGCCTTCGCCTTGAAAATCAACTTCTTCTTGGTATTTATTGCCGGTGATCACATTAATGGGGTTACCAACAATGGCATCACATTGGTCGGGTTTGCCATTATTTCGGCCAGACTCTACTAACTCTGTGATTAAATCTTCTTCTTTGTCGGGATCTTTGCCTTTTTTAACCGTTACCTGAAACTCTACCGGATTTTCTGGCGCCCAATAACTGGTTGCTTTTATGGTGTAAGTACCATATTTATTTCCTGATTCAAAAAAGACTTTAGCAATACCTTCAAAATTTGTTGTTGCCTCTATCGAGTCAATTTTTGAGCCGGACGAGCCTTGCTTAAAAATATAATTAAGGCCACCACTGGCTTTTCCTTTTGGGCGAGAAATCACTTCAAAAGTTACAAGTTTGTTAGGTGTACCAGAGGTGTTGTCATAATCAATAAGCTTTAACGCGAGTGGTTCAATGGAGTTGTCGTTTTCATAAACAGTTAAATTGCTGCCGTTGGTTATTTGCATAACACGGCCTTTTACCTCGAAGGATTCAGCGGTTACTAACGTTTCAATGCCTGCAGACACATCATACGTTTCTATCGTCCAGGTACCCACTTTATTGCCAACATAATACGCTGAATTAATCCACCACCCCGGTGTCATACAGTCAGAATTAAATATTAGTGTCCAGCATGTGCCGGTCCAGTTTGAATCTGTATCTTTAACTACATCTCCATCAGGGTTGACAAACTTCCAAGTAATTTTATCACCAGAGGCTGTACCATAATCAAGAATCTCTACTTTTCTGGCAACGTGAGAATTGATCCGTGCGGGGGTTATTGCCGAAATTGTATACTTAGGGCGTTTAGTCCATTCAGTGCCAGATGTCGCCACATGATCTTCATCCTCATAGCCACTTAATGATCCTAACGGCTTGTGAAAAGGTTGAACTGCATTAGCAGCAATAGAAAATAAAATGCTGAACAACAGCAATAATGGTAAAAATAGGTGACGGGTATTTGAATAACTAGAACGATAAAATATTGGGCGCATATCTCCTCCTTGAGATGTAAAACCTTGATGATGTAAATAGCCAATTGCTTTGGCTTTGTTCACGCAATTCCTTTGCGCGGTAAATCATAATTAAGGCTAGTTTAGAAATTCAGGAATGCAAAATATTATTTAATTTAAGTGACGAATACGGTTTAGGAATTACTAAGCCCATTCCTAAACCGTCATACCCGCTACGTCGTGCCCGGCTACGTCATGCCCAACTTGTTTGGGTATCCATGAAAAACCAGATACGAATACACCATTGCTTCGAGAACTTATTCGTAATTCGCTTTCTATAACGCTAAATAAAAAAACGCGTCCAAAGGCGCGTTTTTATAAAGGTTTACGTCAGTATGAAGTTAACGCATTAATTACCAAATTTTTACGCGTTTTTCAGGCGCTAGGTACATTTTATCGCCTTCTTTAACATCGTATGCTTGGTAGAATTCATCCATGTTAGATAACGAACCAAGAGCACGGTAATGACCTGGTGAATGGCTATCTGTAGCTAAACGCTCACGTGCAGCTTTTTCAGTGTGCTTTTGACGCCAAATTTGTGAATAGCCCATAAAGAAACGTTGATCACCTGTTAAACCATCAATTACTGGAGCTTCAACACCGTTAAGTGACGTTTTGTAGGCACGATAGGCAATAGTTAAACCAGATAAGTCACCAATGTTCTCACCTAAAGTAAGCTCACCGTTTACATGGCTGTCTTCGAATGGGAAGTAACCATTGTATTGCTCAACCAGCTGAGCACCGCGTGCAGTAAATTCAGCTAAATCTTGCTCTGTCCACCAGTTTTTCATGTTACCTTCGGCATCATACTTACTACCTTGGTCATCAAAACCGTGGCCCATTTCATGACCTATAACAGCGCCAATACCACCGTAGTTAACGGCTTCGTCAGCTTCTAGGTTAAAGAATGGTGGTTGTAAAATAGCCGCAGGGAATACAATTTCGTTTACTGTTGGGTTGTAGTAAGCGTTAACGGTTTGTGGCGTCATGCCCCATTCCCAAGTGTGAATTGGCCCACCAAGCTTTTCAATTGATTTGGCGTAATCTACTTGGTCAACATTGATCAAGTTAGCAATTAAGTTATCTGCAGAAATTGATATTTTTGAGTAATCTTCCCATTTGTCTGGGTAACCAATTTTTGGTGTAAAAGCAGCAAGTTTAACGCGAGCAGCTTTTTTGGTGTCGCTAGACATCCACTCTAGTTCGTCAATAGACTCACCATAAGCAGAACGTAAGTTTTCAACTAACGTAACCATGCGAGTTTTGGCTTCAGGAGTGAAGTGACGCTTAACGTATACTTTGCCGATGATTTCGCCAAGGTTACCGTTAATTAAGCTAACGCCACGTTTCCAGCGAGGTTTTTGTTCTTGCTGACCGTTAATGGTTTTACCAAAAAAGTCGAAGTTTTGCGCAGCAATGTCTTCGCTTAGGTAAGATGCAAAACCACCAACAACTTGCCAGTTTAAGAATGTTTTCCACGTTTCCATATCGGTACTTGCAACAATTTCACCAAAGCCGGTTACGAAGTCAGGTTGGTTAATAATGATGTTTGCTTGGTCTTGTACACCTAGAGTTTCTAACCAAACATTCCAATTAAAGTTTTCCGTTAAGGTATTTAATTTAGCTGTTTCAAATTTGTTGTAACGTGCTTCACTGTCACGAGTAGCAACTCTAGTCCAGTGTAGTTTAGCCATTTTAGTTTCAAGCGCCATAATAGTTTCAGCTGATGCTTGTGGGTTTGCAAGGCCAGCTAGTTCAAACATTTTAGCAACATGAGCAATATAAGCTGCGCGCATTTCAACAAAACGTGCGTCTTCTTTAAAGTAGTAATCACGATCTGGAAGACCTAAGCCTGAATGCCAAACGTGACCTGCATAAGTACTAGACTCTTTTGCATCGACAGAAACGTAATAATATAACGGTGAGTCTAGGCCACTAATTTGTGCTTTAGCAAAAAACTTAGCTAAATCATCTTTCGATTCAAGCGCGGCAACTTCAGCTAGAAATGGTTCAATAGGCTTAACACCTAAAGTATTCAATGCTTCAACGTTCATAAACGAACGGAATAAGTCAGCAACTTTTTGCTCATCACTGCCTGCAGCTAAGCTTTCTGCTGCGGCAAGCTCTTCAATAATAGTGTTTACGTCTTCGTCAGATTTGTCGCGTAAGTCGTAAAAAGAGCCAATTGATGTTTTATCCGCAGGGATCTCGTTGGTTTCTTCCCATTTACCATTAACGTATAGGTAAAAGTCATCTTGAGGTCGTACGCTTTCGTCCATGTTTGCACGGTCGATACCTGACGCTAACGCTGTTTTTTGAGTTTGAACTTCAGCAGTTTTTTCAGATTTAGTAGCAGATTCATTACAGCCTGCTAAAAGTAATAGTGACGAGCAAACAACGCCCGTTAACATTGATTTCATCTTTTCTTCCCGAATATTTAGTTTTTATTTAATCGAATTCATTCGTTATATTGTTCTGATATAGATTATACGATTAAAATCATTTCGAGCATGATAGTACGAGGAATCACTGTGAAGGTCTAGTGTAAAGCGGCAAGATTAATGAATTGTTACAACTTTATTTGTACAGATGTAAGGTTTTGTTGGCAGATTAACTATTTTTTTACAATACCAAGAAATATGCTGAATCTTATAACATGCATGCAAAACAGTGGAATATAGTCAATTATTGGATAAAAAAAAGGTGCCTTACGACACCTTTGGAATTACATCATTTGTTGAAGTGGTTTCTACGCTAAAACAAAAAAAATGTGCGAGCATTTTAAATTTATTCAGGGATACTTATTATAGCAGAGTTTAAGCCAAGTATAACTAATTCGAGTACAAATAATGTACAGGGTGCCCTGCCACTTCCACTTTCACATATTGAAGAGATAATGGCTTAAAAATATGGATTACCGCCTCGGCTCTGGCATCCTGCTTCGCTCTATCTTCTCCATCCCTGGAGTCGTTCGCGGAAATGACGTAAACCAAAAGCATGGATTACCGCCTCCGCGGTAATGACGGCTAGAAGGAGTCGTAAGCGGTAATGACGGTGAGACAGAGTAGTTCGCGGATACGTCATACCCAACTTGTTTGGGTATCCATTAGGCAATTCAAAGTATGGATTACCGCCTGCGCGGTAATGACGGCGAGATGGAGTCGTACGCGGAAATGACGGCGAGACGGAGTCATACCCGGATACGTCATGCCCAACTTGTTTGGGTATCCATAAGGCACTTCAAAGTATGGATTACCGCCTGCGCGGAAATGACGGCGAGATGGAGTCGTACGCGGTAATGACGGCGAGACGGAGTCATACCCGGATACGTCATGCCCAACTTATTTGGGTATCCATAAGGCACTTCAAAGCATGGATTACCGCCTGCGCGGTAATGACGGCGAGACGGAGTCATACCCGGATACGTCATACCCAACTTGTTTAGGTATCCATAAGGCACTTCACAGCATGGATTACCGCCTGCGCGGTAATGACGGCTAGAAGGAGTCGTACGCGGTAATGACGGGAGACAGAGTCGTTCGCGGTAATGACGGCGAGACCGAGTCGTTCGTGCTAATGACGGGGGTGTTTATGCACGTGCTAACCCTATGCTAACTTTGTGTTAGTTGATGTAGCCGTTTTTCTCTAAGTAACTCACTATTTGCAGCGCGCATTGTTCAATGCTTTGGTTTGCAGTTTTTACGTGAATTTCAGGGGATGCAGGAACATCGTAAGTAGAGTCGATACCGGTAAAGTCTTTGATTTCACCAGCACGGGCCATTTTGTATAAGCCTTTTGGATCGCGTTGTTCACAAATTTCTATTGGTGTATCGATAAACACTTCAATAAATTCGCCCGGCTCTAACATGTCTCGCGCCATGTCTCGGTCAGATTGAAATGGCGAGATAAACGCAGTGCTGCAAATAAGGCCTGAATCGACAAATAATTTACCTACTTGGCTGATACGTCTGATGTTTTCGATGCGGTCTTCGTCAGAAAAGCCTAAGTCGCCATTTAAGCCATGGCGCACATTATCACCATCGAGTAAATAAGTGTGAGCTTTGCGTTGAAACAAAATATCGTCCACCGCATTTGCCACGGTAGATTTACCTGAGCCACTTAAACCGGTATACCAAAGTAAACAAGGCTGTTGATTTTTTAATTGCGCTCGCTCGTTCTTAGTTACAAGGTGAGCATGCCAAACGGTGTTCTCGGTTTTTTGAGTCATGATTTTAATCTTTAGTTAAACGGAAATATTAGTGGGATCATATATAACACCACGGCACTGTAAGTAATTGATATTGGCAAACCAACTCTAACAAAGTCTTTTAATCGGTAGTTACCAGCATTGTACACCATTACGTTGGTTTGATAGCCATATGGGCTGATAAAACTACCACTGGCGCCAAACGCAACCGCCATAATAAACGGTAACGGATTAGCGTCTAATCCTAGAGCAATATTATAGGCAATAGGGAAAATAAGTGCAGCGGCGGCGTTATTAGTAACGGCTTCGGTTAATACTAATGTAATTAAAAATACCGCGACAAAGGCGATCATAATACTTTTATCTTGCAAGAAACCATGCACAACATCGGCAATAACTTGTGACATGCCAGTGCTTTCTAAAGCCGTTGCTAATGTTAAGGCACTGACTACAATTAACCAAATTTCTAACGGAAAACGACGCTTTATTTCATTTATTGATAAACAATTAAAGGCAAATAGCGCTGCCATGTAAAACAATAAACACTTAATTAACGATATTTCAAAAACTACCGATGAACTGATCGCCGCAATAAAACCAAAAAGAGTAAATTTATCACGCCAACCTGACAGCATATCTTCGGGTTCAACACCGGTTAAAATAAAAAAGTTTTTGGTTAAATTTGTTCGGCTAACAAAATCACCACCGACAGCAAGTACTAAAAAATCGCCTGACTGAATGACTAAGTCACCCAACTTGCCTGATAAGGTAGAGCCTTCGCGTCTAATTGCAACAACCGCTGCGTCAAACCTAGCTCGAAAGCCCGCTTGTTTTAAATTCATGCCGATAATGGCTGAGCCAGGTTTAATTAATACTTCGGTAAGGTTATCGCGCAGTAATCCATCTTGCTCGGCAAACAGTTGCAAGCCATCAAATTGTTGCAGTACAAATACTTTGGAGATATCGCCGGTAAAAATAAGCTTATCGCCCGGCTGAATATATTCTTCCGGGGTAACCGGGGAAATTAAATGACCGCGACGAATAATTTCGATTAAAAATAATGAGTCCATACTGCGCAAGCCATTATCTTCAATAGAACGCCCAATAAGCTTAGACTCACGCATTACTTCAGCTTCTACAAAGTAATGTTTGTCATCTTTGGGATCGGTAGCGGTTTTTGGTAACGCTCTAATACGAATAAACAAAACCAGTAAACAGGCGCCCATTGCCGCTAAACCAACTAAGGTAAAGTCAAAGAATTTTAACCCGGGCAAGCCTCGTTCAATCAGCATTGAATTGACAATAAGGTTAGTGGATGTACCCACTAATGTTAATGTACCGCCTAATATAGCGGCGTATGACAGTGGCAATAATAACCGCCCAGGGTTGATAAATTTATTGTTTTTTATCGGTGAAATTAAAGTTGCAACAACCGCGGTGTTATTAAGAATGGCCGATGCAAACGCGGTTGTTAATAATGTTTTAAGGTAAGATGCTGAAGCAGATTTACTGATTAATTTACTGGCCAATAACCGTAAAAAACTGGTACGTTCAAACGCAAATGAACAATTAATTAATAAAATCAAGGTTATCAAGCCAGGGTTAATGGCATTGTTGAAAATTTGTTCGGTAGTAACAAAGGATAAAGTAAGACAAGCCATAGTTGCAGCGGCAAAGACACGCTCAGGGCTATTTTGATACTTCACTAATCCGATTAATGTGCCAGCAAAAATTGCTAGCATAAACCATTGATCAATGCTGAGCATGGAAAACCTTTATGTGCATAAAACTGCATTATATTTACATAGCTGGTCGCTTAACCTCTATGACGTAAACACTTGCAGCTTCTTATAATTATTTAATAAACATATACCATGCATTTAATACTGGCAAGATAGATGTTAAAACTTCGCGATAACTTTCGAATAAAACCGAACCAACCCTGTTGGTCCGATTACAAGCAATCGTTGCTACTTATGGTTTCACCATTAAGTTCGCATAAAATAAAGCCGGGTTACCCCGACTTTTAGTTTGGTTACGAATTTAAATACTGCCCTAGTGAAACGTATTCGAATTAGCGAAGCTATGGATTCGCAGTGTTAACGTATTCGCGACTGTTGATTAAACAGATTTACAGTTCCACTCAGGGAAGTTTTTACGTATAAACGCATTTAATTCCACTTCTGTTGGGCTGTATTCTCTTGACTCAACTTCAATGTCGCCATCAATGCTAGTGCTAGTGATCATACCGGCACCAACCGTAACGTTGGTTAAGCGGTCGATGATAACAAATGAACCTGTACCTTCAACTTTGTCGTATCCATCAATAACAACAGGGCTATTAGTGGCAATATTACACGAGGCAATTTCATTCAGCTTCATCTCATCTTCTTGGACGTGCTCTAATGTATTTACATTGATTCGGTAATTAATATTGTCAATACGGCCATAGGTGTTTTTAGTACCAATTTTTAATTCGTACTCTTTACCCGGTTGCATGGCAGCATCACTCATCCACACAATAGTAGCGGTGAATTTATCAGAAACGGTGGCCAATTTATTTGAGCGAACAATCACGTCACCACGAGAAACATCAATTTCATCGTTTAATGTTAACGTGATAGCTTGCCCTACATGCGATGATTCTAGCTCGCCATCGGCGGTAACAATTGCTTTTACCGATGAAGACTTGCCTGAAGGTAATGCGGTTACTACATCACCAATATTGATCACGCCGCCAGCAATGGTGCCACAAAAACCACGAAAATCTAGGTTCGGGCGAGTTACGTACTGTACCGGTAAACGGAAATCTTCAAAGTTTTTATCAGAGTCAATTTTAACTGTGTCTAACAAGCCCATTAATGTGGCGCCTGGGTACCAGTCCATCGCTTCTGAGCGATTAACTACGTTGTCGCCTTTAAGCGCAGAAATTGGCACAAAACGAATATCACTTAAATTAATTTGCTCGGCAAACTCTCGATATTCAGCTTTAATTTTACGGTACTCGTCTTGGCTGTACTCCACCAAGTCCATTTTATTTACCGCAACAATAATGTGCTTTATACCTAACAAAGAGGCAATGTAAGAGTGACGTTTGGTTTGAGTTTGTACGCCATAACGGGCGTCAATCATTACAATGGCTAAATCACAGTTTGACGCACCGGTTGCCATATTACGCGTGTATTGCTCATGGCCAGGACAATCGGCAATGATAAATTTACGCTTTTCAGTGGCAAAGTAACGATACGCTACATCAATAGTGATGCCCTGCTCTCGCTCTGATTGTAAACCATCTACCAATAACGCTAAGTCGAACTCTTCGTTGGTGGTATTGAATTTTTTTGAGTCATTTTTAATTGCGTCTAAATGATCTTCAAAAATTAGTTTTGAATCATGCAATAATCGGCCAATCAGCGTAGATTTACCGTCGTCAACATTACCACACGTTAAAAAGCGCAACATGTCTTTGTTTTCGTGTACCTTTAAATATTCTTCAATATCGTTTTCTAATAAAGCTTGTTCTGTGCTCATTATTCTTTTCCTAGTGTTTAAAGCCTACATGAGCTTTAAAATAAATACTTAACTTAACTTGAATAAAAGTGATGGTTAGAAATAACCTTCCATCTTCTTTTTCTCCATAGAACCCGATGAGTCGTGATCGATCATACGGCCTTGGCGTTCAGAGGTTTTGGTTAATAGCATTTCTTGAATAACTTCAGGAAGTGTTGTCGCTTGTGATTCAACGGCGCCAGTTAATGGGTAATCGCCTAGTGTTCTAAAGCGCACCATTTTCATCATCGGCTCTTCACCTTCTTCTAACGGCATACGCTCATCATCAACCATAATCAATGTACCGTCACGTTCAACTACTGGACGTTTTGCTGATAGGTATAAAGGTACAATATCGATATTTTCTAAGTAGATGTATTGCCAAATATCAAGTTCAGTCCAGTTTGATAATGGAAAAACACGAATGCTTTCGCCTTTATTTACTTTACCGTTATAGCTATTCCACAATTCTGGGCGTTGGCTTTTTGGATCCCAACGATGGTTTTTATCACGGAATGAATAAACACGCTCTTTCGCCCGTGATTTTTCTTCATCACGACGTGCACCACCAAAAGCAGCATCAAACTGATGTTTGTCTAGTGCTTGTTTTAAGCCTTGAGTTTTCATTACATCGGTAAATTTAGAACTGCCGTGATCAAATGGGTTCATCCCTGCCGCGCGGCCTTCTTCGTTGGTATGTACAATTAAGTCCATGCCACACTTTTCTGCCATCATATCGCGAAAGGCGATCATCTCTTTAAATTTAAATGTAGTGTCGACATGCATTAATGGAAACGGTGGTTTAGCCGGGAAAAATGCTTTCATGGCTAAATGTAACATTACAGCTGAGTCTTTACCGACAGAGTAAAGCATTACCGGGTTGTCGAACTCTGCAGCTACTTCCCTGATGATATGGATTGATTCAGCTTCCAGCTGTTTTAAATGTGTTAAATTCATTGGCAACCATTATTTTAAGTTGATGAAAAATTGAAAATTTTAGAGGCTGTATTATTCCATAATTTCACCGTGCTTACTATATCAGGGCATATGTTTAGATCTGCCAATTCGCTATTAGATATAATAAAAAGGTAGGAGGAAGCAGATATTAGGAACGAAGTGTTATATATAAAAATAAGCCAAATAGGTACCGTACAAGACTATTACGTAATAGGTTATTGTCATACTCAACTTGTTTGGGTACCCATAAGGCACTTCAAAACATGGATTACCGCCTCGGCTCTGGCATCCTGCTTCGCTCTACCTTCTCCATCCGTGGAGTCGTTCGCGGTAATGACGGCAAGAAGGAGTCGTACCCTGATACGTCATACCCAACTTGTTTGGGTATCCATAATGTAAGTAAAAAAGCATAGATTACCGCCTGCACGGTAATGACGGTGAGACCGAGTCGTACGCTCTATTCACAACTACAATGGATTACCGCCTCCGCGGTAATGACGGCAAGAAGGAGTCGTACCCTGATACGTCATACCCAACTTGTTTGGGTATCCATAATGTAAGTAAAAAAGCATGGATTACCGCCTGCACGGAAATGACGGTGAGACGGAGTCGTTCGCGGCAATGACGTAATAAGTTACCGTCATACCCAACTTGTTTGGGTATCCATAATGTAAGTAAAAAAAAAGGATGACCGAAGTCATCCTTTTTTGATTTTATTTAAGCGAGTGCTTAGTGACGGGCAGAACGGTCATTACGTTGTTTACGGTCACTGTTCTCTCTGCGAGGCTTACGTGCTTGCGCTTCAACAGGTGCATCTGATACTGAGATGTCTAAACGTTGACGACGTACTTGTACACTACGTAACTTTTGGAATGCATCTTTTGGCATGCCTTTAGGTAACTGTACAATGGTGTGGTTGTCGTTCAAGTTGATTTGACCAATGTAAGCACTGTCTAGTGAAATTTCGTTAGCAATTGCGCCTACGATATCACCTGGACGAGCACCGTGGTCTTTACCCACTTCAATGCGGTATGCTTGCCAATCTACGTCTGGACGAGCACCTGACGACTGACGACGTTCTCTACGCTCACCACGATCGCTGCGTTCGCCACGGCCATTGCGATCACGGCCACCACGGTCATTGCGGTCTCTGCCACGGGTATCACGAGAATCACGGTCTGAACGCTCACGACGAGGACGAGCATCTTCTTTCGGCTGTAACGGTTGCTTTAATTGTTTATCAAACAACAACGCTGCCGCTAAGTCAGCAATATCAACTTCTGAATCGCTAGCCATTTTCTCTAAAATTTCACGCATGCTGGTTAAATCTTTTTCAGCAACTGAAGCAATTAACGATTGACGACAACGCTCGATACGAGATAAACCAATTTCTTGAATGGTCGGTAAGTTAAATTCTTTAACAGTACCTGCAGTAGCACGCTCGTAGTGACGAATATTATAAAATTCACGAGGGCGTACAAATGAAATTGCTGTCCCTTCACGGCCAGCACGGCCCGTACGACCAATACGGTGTACGTAAGATTCAGTTTCACCAGGTAAATCGTAGTTGATAACCAGGTCGATACGTTGAATATCTAAACCACGAGCAACAACATCGGTTGCTACCATGATTGACAGCTTACCGTTTTTAAGTTGCTCAACTGTACGTTCACGTTGTGCTTGGTTCATGTCACCGTTTAACGCGGCACAAGGGTAACCTAAACGTTCTAATTGCTCAGCGATAGTAATAGTATCGTTACGAGTACGAACAAAGATAAGTACAGCGTCATAATCAAATGATTCGATGATGCGTTCAAGGGCAGTATTTTTAGTAATACCGCTTACACGCCATGAAAGCTGGGTAATGTTCTTTTTCGACTCTTTTTTCGCAGCAATTTTTACATGTACCGGGGTATCTAAGAAACGATCAGCAATTTTCTTGATTGCCGGTGGCATAGTTGCAGAGAACAATGCCATTTGTGTTTCATCAGCTAAATGATCAAGGATCCATTCGATGTCTTCTAAAAAGCCCATGTTAAGCATTTCATCAGCTTCATCAAGTGCGCAGAATTTAACATCGTTTAACTTTAATGTTTTGCGACGTAGGTGATCCATTAAGCGACCAGGCGTACCGACAACAACTTGTGCACCTTTTTCTAGTTGCGAAAGTTGTGGACCGTATGATTGACCACCATAAAGTGTTGCTACACGCAAACCTTTCATGTTTTTAGCAAACTCTTCTAATGCTTCAGCTACTTGAATAGCAAGCTCACGAGTTGGTGCTAAAACCATCATTTGTGGTTTGCGTAATTTAACGTCAATGTTAGCAAGTGCTGGTAAACCAAAAGCAGCAGTTTTACCAGTACCGGTTTGGGCTTCACCTAAAACGTCACGGCCTTCCATTAAAGGACCAATTGTTTTTTCTTGGATAGGTGTAGGGTTTACAAAACCCATGCCGTTTAGGGCAGATAATAATACTTCAGGCAAACCTAAAGATTCAAAGCTAACAGTAGCGTTGTTTAATTCAGTCATTAATTTTGTCTTCTCAACAGGCAGATCAATACCTTACGGTAAATAACTGCGAAAAAATTCAAAGTTATCCACCGGAAGACTTATGGCGAGATCGGTGCGCTACATGTGTACAAACTAAGTGCGCACATAGGCTTTTGGGATCTATAGCTAATTTGATGATCGATGTCATAAGCATCACTGCTTATGGATTCATCTGGGCTAGCTCTTGGCAAGTCAGTTGGCGGAAATAACCACTCTAATTACTAATAATTTAATTAGTAAAGTAATCTCCTAGTAAATGCCGTTCGGTTGTGGCGTTAGGAGAAGTTGGCGCATCATACCGTTTTGTAAGAATAATGCAAGTAACATTGTGTAATATTCGTACTAAAAATCGTGTTTTATCGATTTTTTAGGCAAAAACAGTGCCAAAAGTGAACTTTAGCTACGAAGTCAATTCAATTTCACTCGCCCTATGGTGTTAGCATCAGTTCCAAACCAAACCTCATCAGTTGCAGGGTGATAATACATATAGCGAATTGAACCGGCCCCACTTGGTACGTTTACATTGGCAATGAATTGTTTGCTATTGCTATCAAACACTCTGATTTGATTCGGCGTTGTGCCAGTAAGGGCTAGCCAAATTCGATCATTGCGATCAATGGCTGAGCCATAAAGCTTTGCCTTGTTCTTTTCCGGCAACCGCCAGCGATCAATATGTTTTGCAGTAGGGTTATATTGACCAAGATAACCGAGGCGATGATCAAGGTAATACACGTGGTTGTTTTGAGTTATTTCTAATCGTCTTGGCCGTTCGGCATTATCCAGAAGAGGTATTTGTTCAACAGAATAATTTTCAGGATTTATGCGCGCAAGCTTGTTGCTGCCAAATAACACAACCCAAGGTACGTCATCGTAGTCAACTTTAATACCATAAGGTCTGGCCGAATCAAAAGGCATGGCCGTTAATTTCACCTCACCGGTTTGAGTATTTAAAAAACCTACTTTGTTACCCCACTGCGCGGTAAACCAAATATTTTCTGCCGAATTAAATACCAGCGTATGTGGATCTATTGGCGTTTCCTCTGGCATGGAGAATTGCTTAATTTTGCCATCAGTTGGATTTAATTTACCTATATGGCCATTTCGATTGCCGGCATACCAAACGTTATCTTTACTATCAATAATGAGATTATGTGGGTTGGTGTTCGCACTTAATTCAAAACGCTTAAATTTTCCAGTTTTCGGATTGAGCATGGCAATATAATTACCTGATTGCCCACAAAACCACACATTACCATTTGAGTCGAGTGCAGGATCTCTTGGGCGCGTGTTATCCCACGGCACTTGCCACTCTTTTATATCAATAGTTTTCGGCCATGAATTTTCGACACCACGGGAGGCTAAGGGCAAAAATAACAGAATAAAGACAACTGCAAGATAACGTTTCATAATTGGTATTTTTTTAATTGATTCGTAGGAAAAGTATAGTTTATAAAACGGAAGGTGCAGCTTGCGGTTCTTAAGAAGGCTTATGGTACGGATGAGAATGCATGGGCTGACTAATGCCCTCTCCACTTAACAGTCTCTGCCCTTAGCAGTCTCTCACCATTTGCTAGCGCCTCCCCTACTTACTGAACTGGTTTCAGTATCTTGCTTTAATTTAATGGACCCTGAAATGAATTCAGGGAATGGTATAGCTATGAGTTCTAGAAAAGTTATGGGTAAAAATGGGAAAACCCGCTGCGCTCGCTTAAAAGCACACCGGGTTTAGGTTTTACTAATTTGTTTTACAGATTGACAGATCTTTAGGAATAAACAGTATTAGTAATATTTAGCTCTACTGAGGCTATGATTTAAGAGTCGATATTAAACTCTCCTTTAACACCTTTAATGTTTAAGCCACCAGAGCCGCTTTCTGTGATCGTTAAGCCACCGGCATCTTTCACTTCAATTGCACCTGAGCCATCATCGATAGTCACCATGCCGCCAATATGGCGCAAGATCATTTCACCAGAGCCATCTTCAACATTTACCGAGCCCGCGATATCAACCACCTTCATTTCGCCTGAGCCGTCTTTAATATCTACATCGCCACTCACATTACTAATGTCAAGTTCGCCCGAGCCATCATCAACAATTAAATCACCTTGAATATTTTTGACAAATAACGAGCCTGAACCATCTTCTACTTCAACAAAGTTATTCATGTCAGTAATTGAGATATCGCCTGAGCCGTCATCAATATCTAGTGCTAAGTTATTTGGCACTTGCACCGTTATATCAATTGATGGTGTATTACCATTCCAAAAACCACTGGTAGAGCCATGCTTAGCAATTAATACCGCCTTTGAGCCTACTTTTGTTAATTCAAGTTCGTAATCACGTGCTTTAGTGGTAGTAATATCGGCCTTAACGGTAATTTCAGTAATACCTTCTACGCCGACTATATTTAAATAGCCTGAGCCAGTGTCAATTTCCAAACTGTTTACATCTGCACTGGCAATGACTAAGGTTTCTTCTAATTCTACGTCTGCACTTTGTGCTCCAACATGGATGACACAGCCTGGTAAAATAAGTACGGCAGATAATAAAGCGGCAATTTGGGTTAGTTTCATTGTTAAATCCCTGATTTATATTTAGTATTTTTAACTAATATTGTTACGTATAAGTTAATACAATCAACATTCAGGCCAACTTTTTAACCCATTGTTTTTAAAGAGTTTATAATAAACACGAGCATATACAGCTCAAAAACTAGTGGTGGTTACTACTAAATAGTGGTGAAAATGTTAAAACCAGGGTCATAAAACCAGGGTCAGAGTCAGGTTTTAAAATAACCTGACTCTGACCCTAGTTTTTTGAGTTAGCCGAATTTTGATAAGGCGAAAAAGCGTACTTCATCGGAGATCACATCTGGCAAGATGCCAAAAATCAGTATGGTTATGCTTAAGCCGACGATAACTGCATGGGACAGGCGGTTCAGTTTGATCAGGTGTTGATTGTCTGCTTTGGCAAATAAGGTAAAAATAATACGCAGGTAATAGTACAAGCCTATACCGCTACCTATCACTAAACTTGCTAATAACCACCAGGCGGAATTATCAACGGCGGTACTGATGATATAAAACTTACCAATAAAGCCTGCCGTTAACGGGATACCAGCAAGTGATAAGAGCGCGCACATCATCGCCGCGGCTTGCACTGGTGCACGCCAGAATAAACCATTCCAATGTTGCCAGTTATCGTTATCTTGCTCGCTGTTTGCTTTTGATGTTTGACAAATAAAGGTGAATAAAAGTAACGTCGCTAAGCAATAGGCCAGTAAATAAAATAAGCCCGACTCCCATGCCAGCTGCAATGATTGTTGTGACATTACATTTAACATGATCAACAAGTAGCCCATATGGGCAATGGATGAATATGCTAGTAAGCGTTTAATGTTGGTTTGTTGTAATGCCAACAGATTACCGACCAACATCGAAGCTATTGCAACAAAGGTGATGACATTAAGTAACTGATGTTCTCCTATGGGAGTTACATATTGCACCGAAAAAAACCAAAACTTGATCAATACGGCAAATATAGCGGTTTTAGATACGGTGGCCAGTAACATGCTTACCGGTGCAGGAGCCCCCTGATAAACATCAGGTGTCCACATGTGAAAAGGTGCTAATGACAATTTAAATGCTAATCCTACAATAAATAACACTGAACCCGCATTAAACAATAATTGCATTTGTGGGTTATTAGCCGCTAAAAAACTATCGCTTATATGATGGAAATTTAGATTACCACTGTAGGCATAAATCATTGCCATACCAAACAATAAAATGCTTGACGCTGTGGCGCTTAAAATCAGGTATTTAAAACTGGCTTCTAACGTTTGCCGACGATTACGTAAGTACCCCACCATACCAATCAAGGCAATGCTTAATAATTCCAGACCTAAAAATACACTGGCAAAATGATTGCTTATCGCTAACAGGCTTGCTCCCAGAGTGACCAGTAATAACAAGACATAATACTCATCATGAACTTCTTGGCTTACTTTTAAATAACGACCACTGACTAAACAAACAATAAACGCACAAAATAGCAGTAATACACTTATGGCAATGGAGAAACCATCAAGGTAAAACAATATAGTCGACTGAGTATTGATGGCCGGTAATATCAAGTAATGTGCACTGGCCGCCAAGACAATACTGATGGCGGTAAATGCTTGGATCATCAAGGTTGAACGTTTAATAGCGATTAACAATAATTGCAGTACAATCGCCAGCGACAAGATTAACTGCGGCAATATGGCTAATAATTCTAAATTACTCATTATTTACTCCCTATTACGCTGGTACTGGTTAACTCACTAATTTTCATTTCATTTACAGCTGCAACATACTGCTCTGGAAAATAGGCAAAGATCAGTTCCGGAAATAACCCTAAGCAAATCAGTAGCCCCAATAATGAGCCACAGATCAATAGCTCTCTTTTGCCTAAGTCAGTAATACTGTGCTTGGCTTCACCTTGAAAACTTTGCTGGAATAAATACATGCCATAAATGGCCGAGCCTATAAGCCCAAGTGCGGCAAAAACCACATGGACAGGATAAGATTTAAAGCTGCCGGTTAACACCATAAACTCACCGACAAAATTAAGCAGTCCGGGTAAGCCAAATGCTGCGGCGACAAACGCCAACAGCATGCCGCCCATACGCGGTGCACTGCTATACATGCCGCCCATCAGAGATAAGTCTCGGCTATGCAAACGTTGATACAACATGCCTGCCATTGAAAACAGTGCGGCACTGCTCAAGCCGTGTGCGACAATAGTGAGTATCGCGCCATGATAGGCGATTTGCTGAAATGAGAATAATGCCAGCATAACAAAGCCCATGTGCGAAATAGAGCTGTAAGCAACGAGTCGTTTGAAGTCGGTTTGCGCAAAGGCAAGTTTTGCTCCATAGATAATGCTAACAACACCAAGAACAACAGCCACATTGGCAAAGTTACTACTGGCTTGGGGAAACATCTCTAAAACAAACCGAATAAGACCATAAGCGCCAGTTTTTAATAAAACGCCGGCAAGCAATACGCTACCTGCAGTTGGCGCTTGGGTATGAGCATCAGGTAACCAAGTGTGTACCGGAAATGACGGTAACTTAACGGCAAAAGCAATAAAGAAACCAAGCATGATGTAAAACTCTACCTCTGGGTTAATCGCCATTTGTTTTAAGGTAAAGTAATCAAAACTTAAATTGCCGGTTTGTTGTTGATGAATAAACGCTAACGCGACAATGGCAATAAGCATTAACAGGCTACTTACCTGGGTAAAGATAAAGAACTTTGTTGCTGCATAAATCCTGTTCTCATGCCCCCAAATCGCAATTAATGCGGTCATTGGCAGTAGCATTACTTCCCAGAAAAAGAAGAATAAGAACAAGTCGGTGGCAATGAACACGCCCACGATACCGGCAATAGATGCCATTAAATTAAAGTAATAGAAGCCGACCTTATCAGTAATTTCTTGCCAAGAAACTAACACACAAATAACGCCAAGCAATAATGTCAGTACAATTAAAACAAAGCTTAAACTATCGATACCCGTGGCATAATAAATGTTAAACGCTGAAATCCATTCACTATTGGCCAATTTTACATACTGATGAAAGACCAGTGGATTCTCAACGGCAAACTCTGCAAGTAAGCCAAAGCTGAACAGTAACGCTAACAAACTGATCCAGCGGCCCATATTCGCACGATGATTCTCTGCTGCCCAGGCAATAATGCCGCCAACGAATAACGCGATAAGAATTTGAGTTAAGATCATAGCGCCCCCCCTCCCGCGTTAAACACGTTCGCGCTAAACAATACAATTGCGAGCAGTAGCACAACGCCAACACCTATCATCGCGCCATACCAACGCAGTTGACCATTTTGACTGGCTTTGAATACTTCATGCCAAGTTTGTACATTCCAGCGGATACCATGGACTATTTGGTCGATAATGTCGTTTTTATTCAATTTACTGATAAACACAAAAGGCTTAACAAGCATATAGGTATATAATGTGTCGAACCCTAGCCCCCGTTGTAAGAACGAATATAAATTAACTCCGGAGCCAACGGCGGCGGATATGTTTTCGCTAGGATCTGAGATATCTTGACCAGTTTTTGGAAAATACCCAACATAGGCAATAACAATACCAACAAATGGTGTCGCTATAGCAATTGTATGCAACCAGGCGGGATCATTATTAATTATTGAAATTGTTGGAAATAGAGCGGTTAAATCCAAGGTGATTAAGCCACCAACCAGTGCTAACAGCGCCAAGATAATTAAAGGTATTAATTGCAGCTTATCTGTCACCGGGTGAACGGATTCATTGCCTCGATATTCACCAAAGAAGGTAATAAATAGCATTCTAAAACTGTAAATGCTGGTGATAAGTGCGCCTATTACGCCTATCCACCAAAACACTGGTCCGGCTGTGGCTGACGAATACAGCTCAGCCAGTATTGCTTCTTTTGAAACAAAGCCAGAAGTGCCAGGAAACGCTATTAACGCAGCAATGCCAATAAAAAATAAAACGCTTATCAACGGCAGTTTTTTCAGTAAGCCGCCCATCTTGAACATATTTTGTTGATGATGCAAAGCCAGAATAATAGAGCCTGCTGTTAAGAACAATAACGCTTTAAAAAATGCATGGGTCATTAAGTGCATCACACCAGCACTAAATGCGCCAGCACCTAAAGCCAGCATCATGTAGCCTATTTGGCTCATGGTAGAATAAGCCAGAACGCGCTTGATATCAGACTGGCCAAGCGCGGCAAGACCGGCGAGCAAGAGCGTTAGTGCACCAATCCAAGCAACAATGGTCATCACTTCTGGCGTTAACATAAACAAGCCTTGCATACGGGCGATTAAGTACACCCCAGCAGTTACCATGGTTGCGGCATGAATTAATGCACTTACTGGCGTTGGGCCAGCCATCGCGTCGGGCAACCAGGTTTGCAAAGGTAACTGCGCAGATTTACCAACTGCGCCGCCAACCAGTAATAAACAAATCCAAAACGCCATGTCGTTTTCAACGAGATAATTGCTGTGCGCCAATGCGGTCACATCATCTATGGTTAAACTGCCGGTTTCACGAAATAGTAAAAACAAACCTATCGCTAAAAAGGTATCGCCGACTCTTGTCACAATGAATGCTTTTTTGGCCGCCACAGCATTTTCTGGGTCCTGATACCAAAAGCCGATTAATAAAAAGCTGCATAAGCCAACACCTTCCCAACCAAGGTAAAGCAATACCAAATTATCAGCTAATACCAACAATAACATCGCAACAATAAACAAGTTCATATAAGCCATAAAGCGTGAATAGTTTTCATCATCTTTCATGTAAGCTGCTGCGTAGGCATGAATTAAAAAGCCCACACCACTGACGACAGAAATCATCACCATAGACAAACTATCAAGATGCAGAGCAAAATTAACGGCGACATCACCAAGCTTAAACCATTGCCACAGATGTGCCGTTAAAATGGTGTCCGGAGTTAGCATGGCGACTTGTAATAAATAGGCACTGCTTAATGCACTTAGTGCCATAGCTCCTACAGATAGAATTGTTGCCATCAGCCAAGATAAGCGCTTGCCCAATAACACGAGTAATAAAAAGCTTATTAACGGGTAAAACGGTAGATATGCAAGTATTTGAATGTTATCCATTATTACCCCTTCATCTCATTAAGTTCATCAATATCAAGCGATAACCGCTGTTGATGTAAACGTATGAGTAATGCTAAACCAACGGCAACCTCAGCCGCTGCTAAGGTTAAAATTAAGATAAACATGATTTGGCCATCGGCTTCTTGCCAGGCACTGCCTGCTGCGATAAAAGCAATGCCGACAGAATTGAGCATGACTTCTAAACTCATTAACATAAACAAGGTATTGCGTCTGGCGATAACACCAATAAAACCGATAACAAATAGAATGCCCGCTAAAATAAATGCATGCATTAATGGAATGTGACTCATAAATGGCCTCCCATACTATCGTTGCTTTGGCCAATATCATCTGCACTTTTGGCAAAATGGTAACCGGCAATAAGGCCTGCTAACAATAAGAACGAGGCAATTTCTACCGCTAATAAATATGGCCCGTATAATAAAATTCCAACTTGCTTGGCTGACACAATGGATGAGGTATATTGCTGAGTATTGGCGCTATTGATGATTAAATAAACGACCTCTATTAATAATACTGATGCTAATAACACCGGGCCGAGCCAACGACTTAACCAGTGTTTCGAATAATGGATCGGGTCTTTATCGCCTTGTAAATCAAACATCATCACGGCAAATACAAACAACACTAAAATAGCCCCTGCATAGACAATAACCTCTAAACCAGCAGCAAAAGGTGCACCCATGAAGTAAAAACATACTGCCACAGCTAACAGTGACACCACTAAATACAACAATGCATGAATCGCATTTGAGCCAGTAACCACCCGAATAGAGGCAATGATGGCAATGGTTGCAGCAATGTAAAATGGCAATTGGCTTATCATTAGTCTTCCTGTTATTATTTTTTTCGTCATTCCCATGACTATTTTTTTATAGATACCCAAACAAGTTGGGTATGACGCTGTCTTTGTTCCTGCATTCCTATAACTATCCGTCATTCCCGCGACGGCGGGAATCCATGCTTTTCGTTTCTCGTTTCTAACTTCTAGCTTCTAGCTTCTCGCTCCAATATGGATACCCAAACAAGTTGGGTATGACGCTGTCTACTTTCGTCATTCCCGCGCAGGCGGGAATCCATACTTTTCGTTTCTCGTTTCTCGTTTCTCGTTTCTAGCTTCTCGTTCCATTATGGATACCCAAACAAGTTGGGCATGACGCTGTCTACTTTCGTCATTCCCGCGCAGGCGGGAATCCATACTTTTCGTTTCTCGTTTCTCGTTTCTAGCTTCTCGTTCCATTATGGATACCCAAACAAGTTGGGTATGACGCTGTCTACTTTCGTCATTCCCGCGCAGGCGGGAATCCATACTTTTCGTTTCCCGTTTCTCGTTTCTCGTTTCTCGTTTCTCGTTTCTCGTTTCTCGTTTCTCGTTTCTAGCTTCTCGTTCCATTATGGATACCCAAACAAGTTGGGCATGGCGATGTCTAATTTTTCTACGGCATCAAGTCTTTGACATTAACGGGTGCTTTCTCGTGTTCACCTGCGCCTCTTTCTTTCACACCTGCAGCAACACCTGACTGCCGGTAAAAATTGTAATCCGGGTATTTTCCCGGGCCGCTGATGAGTAAATTTTCTTTCTCATAGACCAAATTTTGTCTATCGTATTCAGCAAGTTCGATATCTGGCGTAAGCTGTATGGCATACGTGGGACACGCTTCTTCACAAAAGCCGCACAAGATGCAACGGGAGAAATTAATTCTAAAAAACTCAGCCCGCTTTCGACCATCAGGATCTATGGTTTGTTGCAAGGCGATACAATCTACAGGGCAAGCAACAGCGCACAAATTACAGGCTACACAGCGCTCTTCGCCATCAGGATCACGAGTAAGCACAATTCGGCCTCGATAACGTGGCGCTAAATACGGTTTTTGCTCAGGATATTGCACGGTATCGGCTTTGGTAAACGTATGTTTAAGCACTAACCACATAGTGCGAAGCTGGCTGTAAAACATTTTAAGCATGCACGCCTCCAATTACGCCGGTAAGCTTTAATACTGCGGTTAGTAATAAATTAAATAGTGCTAGTGGCAACATCACCTTCCAACCAAACTCGAGTAATTGATCAAACCTTGGCCGTGGTAGAGATGTTCTTAACAAGATGAAAAACATAATAAGAATAAATACTTTCCCGATAAACCATACGAGTGATGGGATCATATTGGCCCATTCGCTAGGAAGAAACCCTGGCGGCAAATAACCACCAAAAAATAACGTTACAGACATAGCTGATATTAAGGTGACGCCTAAATATTCACCTAAGAAGAACAGGGCAAATTTAAGGCCTGAATATTCGGTATGAAATCCAGCGGTAAGTTCGGTTTCTGCTTCAGGTAAGTCAAACGGTAAGCGATGACTTTCAGCAATTCCCGCCACTAGAAACACCACAAAACCGATCAATTGAGATTGAATAAACCAACCATCTTGCTGTGCAACAACAATGTCACGTAAGTTAAAACTACCGGTAATAAGCACAACGCCCATTACCGACAAGCCCATAAACACTTCATAACTAATGGTTTGCGCCGCCGCCCTCATACTACCGAGTAATGCATATTTGTTTTTTGAAGCCCAACCAGCTAACACAACGCCATAAACAGCAAGAGACGTCATTGCTAAAAAGAACAACACGCCAATATTCAGATCTGAAATACCTATAGTGTCGGAAAACGGTACCACAACAAAGCTCATTAATACTGTAGTTGCGGCAATTACCGGCGCCGCAATAAAAATAACTTTATCGGCAAACTTAGGGGTGAACTCATCCTTACCTAGTATTTTTAATAAATCAGCAAGGGATTGTAAAATGCCGAATGGCCCTACCCGATTTGGGCCCAGTCGGTCTTGCCAAATACCAATTAATCGCCGCTCTACCCACACCAACATAGCGGCAATAGGAATAAGCAATGCGAGTATGACACTCAGTTCAATCAGCTTATAGATCATCTAAACCTCCCGCCATTAGTCGAATAGGAATAAATTGATCGTTTTGTTTTAAGCGAGCCAGCAGATTTTGCTTATTTTCTTCAGCACAGGAAAGTTTATTGGCTAACGCTTGCTCAAATTCCAAAACTTGTTCAGTAGTCGCTGGAGTTAATTGACTATTACTTAACTCAATATATTTACGGTCACTTTCAAATAGATAAACCAAAGCGCAATTGGCGGCTATGTTACTGGTCAGTTTTAACTGACACGTTTGCGTTGAATCCGTTAATTGCATATTTATATGTGAGCAATCACTTAGCCCTAAATGCTTTGCTAAACTATTGCTTAGCTCTACGTAGGGTATGGGCGATAACATCTCAAACTCTATGCCTTTAAGACCTAAATAGTCATTCGCAAAAATATGTTTGGCCGGAATAAACGTTATATTGTCACTACCCTCTTCGCCATTATTTTCTATTTGATCTGTTAAATTATCGATAGACTCCGGTGACACTTGTTTTATGCCTTTACCGGCTTGCTCTGCAGAAATGGTATCCGGAGCCGATTGACTGTGTGTATTAGGATCATATATCTGCACTTCAGGAGAGCGGGTAACTAGGCCTTCACCGACCTGCTGTTGATATTTACTGATTGATTGATTCGAATTCCAACCTGGAGCCCAGGTATATGGCATGGCATTAGCTGCACTTGAGTTTAAAGAATGATCATTTTGCGGGTGAATTCCTTCCATTGAAAACTTATAAGGAGAGCTATTATCAATGGTTGCTTTACTTTCATGAACGCTTTGATTTGCTGTCATTGCTGTGCGACCAGAAGCGCGATGGGTTTGTCTTGCCGTTTTAAGCAAAAATTGTTCGGCAATAAATGCCGAAGTATCGGGAAATCTAGCTTCAATTCGCTGTAAAGTTTGCCAAAAATCATTAATGGTGAAGTTATCAATGCTCGTTGGAGAATCAGCCAATTTCCCCTTACCAATAATGGCATCTAGCATAGTGATAATACGCCAGGAAGGTAATATTGGCAGTTTCGGCGCGAAAGACGGATAAAAGCACTGTGCCCGACCTTGATAATTAACCAACAAGCCCTGTGATTCACTAAAGGCAGCAACAGGCAAGATCACATCTGCATGGTCAGTGACCACGCTTTGGTTGTGATCAAGTGCAATTATGGTAGATACCGAAGCAAATAGTTTATTGCGAACGGTGTCACTAAGGTTTGCTAATTCGTTTTCGCATACCAGCAAGCCATCAATTTGATTAGCACTTGCTTGCTGACACACTTGCTCAAGTGTTAAACAGGTATCACTAAGTAAACTGGCAAGCCCTAAGCTATTGGCTTGTTTCGGCATTATGGCAAAATTCAGCCTGGTTTTTTCATCTTGTTCAGCACTAGATTTGCCATTAGGCTCAGCTGAAGATAAAGCCGCAAAGCCAGTTGCTAAGTTCAAACACTGCTCAGCAAGCCCGACATGTTCTAAGGAATGACCACTGATAACTAATGGTTGTTTAGCGCTTGCCAGCGCGGTTGCTGCTTGTTCAACAAATTCAAGCTGCGTAGTTGTTAATGACTTGCTCAGTGAAGCAAATAGCGTTTTATGGTGTGATAATTTGGCATTAATCGCTTGGGTGATATTGGCAATATCATCAGGGCTAGAATAATTTACTGTGCTGGCCACATCATCAAGCTTGCTTGCGCCCACATCACAAATAAACAACGGCGTTAAGGTTTTACCTGCCGCAGTTCTAACCGCTTCATCTTGCCACCTTGGGATACGTAATTTATCGGCAACATCAAGCCCGGCATTACGGACAGTTTGACGAAGTGCTAGGGCAATTCTTGGTGATGTTTGAGTAAGATCTTCACCTAGCACCAGCACGCAATCGGCTTGTTCAATTTGTTTGACGCTCAGCATACTGACATGATTGAGCATTTGTGTATTTATACTGAGTAATTGGCTTTGTTTTATCGTTAGGCCTGAACAAAAATTTTCTGCACCGAATAAATGTTTTAATGCGGTATTGGTTTCAAGGGAAGCTCGCTCTGAGCCAATAGCGACAAAACGTTGACCTTTATATTTAGCTAAAGATAATTGCACATCTTTAGTGGAGAGTTTGTTATTAATTTCCTGGTTTATACCTTTTGCGGTGTGAATTCTGTCATCGCTATTTACATAGCCAAAACCAAATCGGCCCTTGTCACATAAGAAATAACCATTAATATCATCGTTATAACGGTTTACCACCCGGCGCACACAGCCATAACGCTCACCGACACTAATGTTGCAACCAACCGCACAGCCTTTGCATATTGACGGCGCCGATTGCAGATCCCACTTGCGGGCATAATGGGCTGAAAATGGTTTATCGGTAAACACTCCGGTTGGGCAGACTTCAACTAAGTTACCAGCAAACTCCGATTCTAAAACACCATCTTGTTGACGGCCAAAGTACACCCTATTTTTAGAGCCATACACGCCAAAGTCTTTACCGCCGGCGTAATCTTTATAGAAACGCACACAACGATAGCACGTTATACAGCGATTCATTTCATGACTAATGTGCGGCCCTAAGTCTTGATTTGTAAATGTGCGCTTGTCGCCTACGTATTCACGTTGGTTATGACCCGTCATTACCGTCATATCTTGTAAGTGGCATTCCCCACCCTCAGCACACACGGGGCAATCATGAGGATGATTTGTCATCATTGCGGCAATGACTTGCTCACGAAAGTGACTTGAGTAATTATCGCCTAATCCGATTCGCATTCCGTCGGTGATGGGAGTCATACAGGCCATAGCTAAACGGCCCTGTTGCTGGGTTTCGTCGTTATAGACGGTTACTGCACATTGACGACAGGCGCCAACAGAGCCCATGGAAGGGTGCCAACAAAAATACGGTAAATCTAATTTACTCGATAATACACCGGCCAACAGGTTATCACTGCCATCAACTTGATAAGGCACGCCATCAACATAAATAGTCACGCTATTATCACTCATGAGCAGCCTCCTGATTGTTAGTGCCAGTCGTATTGCTATCAGTATTGATAGTGCTATTGGCAACGGCCGCGATATTGATAGCGCCGCTTTTACTCTTGGTTAAAGTAGCAGGTTTATTACCATGCTTGATTGGACAACAACCCTTATCTATATGCTCTAAAAAGTCATCATGAAAATACTTTAATGCACTTCTTAGGGGTTCAACAGCACCTGGGGCTAATGCGCAATGGGTTTTACCAATCCACATGAAGTCACAGAGTTTTTCTAAGCTGTCAATGTCGGCTAATGTGCCATTGCCCTGTTCAATACGTGTTAAAATTTCAACGACCCAAGGGGTACCATCTCGACATGGCGTACAGTAGCCACAAGACTCTTGCGCAAAAAATTGCAGCAAGTTTAATACCATACCGACCGGACAATTATGATCATCTAGCACTATTAGCCCGGCAGTGCCTAAACGACTGCCGGCTTTGGCAATATTGTCATAATCCATTGGCGTATCAAGATGTTCTTCCACCAGAAAGTCTGTGGATGCGCCGCCGGGCAATAACCCTCTAAATTTAAGCCCGTCTTGCATACCTTTGGCTTTATCATTAAGCACATGGCCAATTGTCATCCCCATTGGCATTTCCCAAAGCCCTGGATTTTTAACTCGGCCGCTGGCACCATAAATTTTGCTGCCCGGATCGCTGTTCGGTGAAAAGTCTTTAAACCAGTCGCCACCATGTTTAAAAATGTGCGGTAAGTTACATAGCGTTTCAACATTGTTGACGATAGTCGGTTTACCAAATAAACCACTCACCTGCGGAAATGGCGGCTTTGCTCTCGGGTTGGCGCGTTTTCCTTCAAGGGCATTGATCAGTGCCGTTTCTTCACCGCAAATATAGCGCCCAGCACTGGTGTGCAAATATAAATCGAGTTGATAGTTACTGCCTTGAATATTTGTGCCTAACCAACCGGCTTTATAGGCTTCGTCTATCGCTGTTTGTATGCGCTTAGCAGCTAGGAAGTACTCACCGCGCAAAAATATATAGGCTTTATTTGCGCCTATGGTATATGCGCCAATGAGCATCGACTCAACCAGTTGCTGCGGATTACCTTCAATCAATAACCGGTCTTTAAAAGTGCCGGGTTCCATTTCATCAGCGTTACAAACCAGGTATTTATTATCAGGGGCGTTTACATCATCCTCAGCAAACATAGGCACAAAGCTCCATTTCATCCCGGTTGGAAATCCGGCGCCGCCGCGACCTTTTAAACCTGAATCTTTAACCACATCCAAACATTGTGCAGAGCTCATCTTGAGTGCTTTTTGTGCACCTTGATAGCCTCCGCTTGCTTGATAACCAGCGAAACTTAGTGGTTGTGCAAGGTTAATTAGCCCTGTTAATGGCATGCTGGGGTCAACAATAAAATTACTCATTGTTATCTCCTTGTCCAGCATCACTAGTTCTGGCTTGCTCGCGTAAGTCTTTCAACAGCGTTTTTACCTTGTCACTATCAAGGTTTTGATAGTGTTGCTCACCTATCATTAATGTTGGGCCTTTATCACACCCCCCCAAACAGGCATTGGTGATCAAGGTGAATAAACCATCATCGGTGGTTTGCCCATAATCGATGCCAAGTTCGCGCTTGATCGTATCGCTGATCGTTTCATAACCGGTTAAGTAACAGCTGATGCTGTTACATAAATGAATAACGTATTTACCCACCGGTTGGCGGTAAATTAAATTGTAAAACGTCGCGACGCCTTCAAGTTGGGCAGCGCTCATCTGCAGTAAATCAGCGATGGCATATAAGCTTTCATCCGAGATCCAGCCACGGCTTTTTTGCACTATTTTCAAACCTTCAATACCTGCCGCTTCGCGATACTCTAAAATAGTGGTTTCGTGCTCTATTTCATTTATTTCGGCTGCGCTTAAATAGCTTTTATAATCAATATTAAGCACATCAATTTGCGCATCTGCAGCAGTTGGCTTTGTTTTTATTGAAAGTAAGGTCATAATTTTATCTATTAGCCTCTATCTATCTACGTCGGCCATTACGTAGTCGATACTACCTAATGTGGCGATTAAATCGGCAACCATTTGCCCTTGCGAAATTAATGGGATCATTTGCAAATGGGCAAACGACGGGGTGCGAATACGGGTTCGATAACTCATAGTGCTGCCATCACTTACTAAGTGATAGGCCATAATGCCTTTGGTTGCTTCCACGCTCACAGATACTTCTCCAGCAGGGATCACCGGTCCCCACGACACATTGACAAAGTGTGGGATCAAAGTATCGATATCTTGCATGGTGCGTGATTTATCGGGTGGAGTAGTTTGTGGATGGTCGGCTTTATAAGGACCTGATGGCATGTTATTTAAGCATTGCTCGATAATGCGAATACTTTGGCGCATTTCTTCAACCCTTACCCGACATCGGTCATAACAATCGCCGTTTTGGCCAACAGGCACGTCAAAATCAAATTGATCATAGCCGCCATATGGGCGCTGCTTACGTAAATCCCAAGAGTAGCCAGTAGCACGAAGGCCTGGGCCGGTGATCCCCCACTCTATTGCTTCTTTGGTAGAATAAGCACCAACATTAACGGTTCGCGCTTTGAGTAATTCATTTTGCATGACCATTTTTTCGTACTGATCTAACCGCTTTGGAAGGTAGTTCACGTATTCACGGACTAAGCTGTCCCAACCTTTCGGTAAATCAGCGGCAACGCCACCAACTCTAAAATAGCTTGGATGCATACGCGCACCAGTAAAGGCTTCAATAATGCCAAACAGTTTTTCGCGGTCGATAAACATATAAAATATGGGTGATAAGGCACCAATATCTTGGGCGAATGTCCCGTAAAATAGCAGGTGCGATAATATGCGAAACATTTCAGCCGTCATGATGCGTATGACTTTTGCTCTATCGGGTACGGTGATGCCGGCAAGTTGTTCAACGGCCATCACATAGGGGAAATTATTCATTACCCCGCCTAAATAATCGATGCGATCGGTATAAGGAATATAACTATGCCAAGATTGTCGTTCGCCCATTTTTTCAGCGCCGCGATGGTGATAGCCAATATCAGGGACCGAGTCGACAATTTCTTCACCTTCCATTTGCAGCACAATACGAAACGCACCGTGAACACTGGGGTGGTTAGGGCCAAGGTTTAAAAAACTAAAATCGCTGGTTTTACTTTGTCGCTTCATTCCCCAAGCTTCAGGGTTAAATTTTAACGCTTCTTGCTCAATATCTTGTTGGGCATCAGGCAGGGTAAAAGGATCCATTTCAGTGGCCCGCGCAGGATGATCTTTTAGTAATGGATGTCCCACCCAAGTATCTGGCATTAGTATGCGGGCAAGATGGGGGTGATTATTAAAGGTGATACCAAACATATCCCATACTTCACGCTCATACCAATTGGCATTCGGCCAAATATTACTCACTGTTTCGACGCTTTTATCATGGCTTGTTAATGCCACTTTAATACGGACATCACGATTACGAGCGTATGAGCGCAAATGATACACCAAGGTAAAATCTGCAACTTGTGCGCACAACTTATTTTCACGCACCCGTTCATCAATCGCGGTAATGTCGAAACAGAAATCAAACCCATCATCAAGTTGCTGTTTGAGTAAATACATCAACATGGTTAAGTGCTTTTTTGCTACCCAATAGGTTTCAATGTTGTCGATCAACACTTGTTTTTGCAGGCTAAGCTCACTATTAATGTTGGCGACTTCTTCGCTAATACTAAACTGTGCTTGCTCTTGCCAGTCTTTTGAATTTTTTAAAAAAGAGCTACTCATTATATGCTATCCGGCTCGTCTAATACGGTGACTTCAATACGGCTCTGTTGCTTAATATCACGTAAAGACGGCTTAACCACTTCAGTCATACCTTGCTCACCAACTACCCAGCTTAATGGTCTAGGCTGATTAGCGATTTTAGTTTGTAGTAATAATAAGCCTTCAAGTAATGCTTCCGGCCTAGGCGGACAACCCGGTACATACACATCAACAGGGATAAATTTGTCAACGCCTTGCACCACGGAATAAATATCGTACATGCCACCTGAATTGGCACACGAGCCCATGGAAATGATCCAGCGAGGTTCCATTAATTGATCGTAGAGGTGGCGAATAACCGGCGCCATTTTGCGAAAACAGGTACCGGATATCACCATTAAATCGGCTTGCCTTGGTGTAGCACGAATCACTTCGGCGCCAAACCTGGCGATATCATGTCTTGAAGTAAAGCCCGTCGCCATTTCCACGTAGCAACAAGATAGACCAAAATTAAACGGCCAGATCGAATTTTTACGGCCCCAATTGATCATGTCATCGAGCTTGGCAAACATCACATTACGCTTTAAATCATCTTCTGAGATATTACGAGAATCGAGCATTTCTTTGTCGATGGCGGCTTTTGTCATGGACCATTCCATACTACAGTTCTCCTTTAGAAGTTGAGTCAGCAGTTATACCGCTTAAATTATCAGCTTTCGCTGCGCTGGCGCGTAACAACTCTCGTGCCGGTAGGTGTTTGTGTTTTAATTGTAAGGCGCCAATGCGCCAAACATAAATCAAGGCGACGAGTAAAATACCGATAAAAATTGCCGCTTCGATAAATCCGGCTATGCCAACTTCATCAAAAGCGATAACCCAGGCAAATAAGAAAATGGTTTCTAAGTCAAAAATAACAAAGAATATGGCGTATAAAAAAAAGTGATTGGTAAAGCGACTTTTCGGTGCATCAACGGCAATGATGCCAGATTCGTAGGGGGTATGGGTATGACGACGGTTTGTTTTTGGCCCTAAAACAGCAGAGAGACCAAGCATAATGGCAAGTAAAACCATTAACAAAATAAAATAAGCCGCTATCGGCCAAATTTGTTCAAATTGTTGTTCGCCAATGGTTAACGCATTAGCGGTGACATCAGTGGCTGACTCAACAGCTACAGTTAATAGTACAACGGACAGATCTATCGCGCTCACGCAACCCCCCAATGTACGATAGACCACAATGTTTTATTCATAAAGCCAGCTGTATTTTGCAAAAAAGCAATAACAATAGGCAAAACGTATAATACATACTTATCGCGCGCTCTAAGCCGTTATTTTTATAGAAACGTTAGCTCAGAGATAATTTATATTTTATTAATAAGTTTGTTTTTTCAAATAGTTACTGAATAAAGAATAGACAAGTTTTATAAAAAAGAAAAGGCTATTTTAAGATTGTTTTAAATAATTTTTAGCTGGTATTTTTAAATGCATGCGATAACGAAGTGATCGATATTCGAAGCTAAATAGCCATAACGCCTTCATCTGGTAAAGTGTGCTGACAGACGACTAGACGTCGAAATACTACGTCCCTGTAATTTCGACATACCTTCATCCATGAAGGCAAAAAAAAGGCCAAGCAGTGCTTGGCCTTCCTCTTCGAATCAAAAGCGTTTACATGAACGCGCCTTTAATCATCCAATAGAACATAATTGATAAACCGGCACCTACCGGTAAGGTAACAACCCAAGAAACAACAATGTTGCGCACAACACCTAAGTTTATTGCGGCAATACCACGAGCCATACCTACACCTAACACAGCACCAACTAGTGTTTGTGTGGTTGAAATTGGTAAACCTGTACCTGATGCGACTACAACAGTACACGCTGCTGCAAGTTCCGCGGCAAAGCCACGGCTAGGCGTTAAATGAGTAATGCCAGTACCGATTGTTTTCATTACACGGTGACCGAATAACGCCAAACCGGCAACAATACCTATACCACCAAGCGGTAATATCCACCATGCCAGTGCAGCTTTAGAAGCGATTTCACCATCATTACCAACAATAGATACTACCGCTGCTAATGGGCCAATAGCATTGGCTACATCATTTGAACCGTGGGCAAAGGCCATACCACACGCGGTAATAACCATTAATACGGCGAATACTTTTTCAACGTTAATGTAATTAGCTCGACGGTTTTTAGACTCTTTAAACTTCAGGCGAGAGATAAAGAACTTACCTATAACAGCCACTAAAATGGCAACACCTATGGCATACATGTAACCTTCTGCCGAACCGATGTTTAAACCAATGTGCTTTAAACCTTTTTTGATTGTTACTAATGACAATACAAAACCCGCTAAAAACATATAAAGCGGAACCCACTTTTTAGCTGAGTCTAATGGGTTATCTGTGTCAAATATAAGCTTTTGTGCACTGTTAAATATCACAAAGGAGAACACCCCGGCAATGAGCGGCGTTATTATCCAACTGCCAACAATACCACCAACAGAGCCCCAATCAACCGTATGTACCCCTACACCAATTGCAGAGAAGCCGACAATAGCACCAACAATTGAATGCGTAGTAGATACTGGCCACCCCATATAAGAGGCAATAAGTAACCAGGTACCGGCAGCAAGCAGTGCTGAGATCATGCCGAAAACAAGCAGTTCAGGCGTATCTATATAAAAACTTGAATCTATGATGCCTTTTCGAATCGTAGAGGTAACCTCACCACCGGCAAGATATGCACCGGCAAATTCAAAAATCATCGCAATAATAATTGCTTGCTTAATTGTTAAAGCTTTAGAGCCTACTGATGTTCCCATGGCGTTTGCTACGTCATTGGCACCAATACCCCAAGCCATAATAAAACCAACAATTGCGGCAAAAATTACTAAGGTAGAGCCGTAATTCGCTAAAATATCCATTAGTATCTACCTTATCTTGCTAACATAATTTCTAGTCGAGCACCTACGCGCTCAGCCAGATCTGCTAAATCACCAACCCATTCGATAATTTGATATAAAAACATTACATCAACAGGGTTCATACCTTCTTCGATGGCCATTAAGGCGCGGCGAAGTTTAATTTGCATAAAGTCGGTATCATCTTCAATAGAAGCCAACTCGATGATCATTTTTTCCACCAGCTTGACTTCACGACCGCGAAAGCCAGTTTCGAGCAAATCATCTAATTCATTAATTGCATCAGCGGCTTGCTTTATCGCATCAATACAACGCGTTAAGTAGCTATTGAAATCATCTGACAATTCGGCAGGAATAACTAATTTACGTCCTAGAATTCGTCCTGAGATATCTTTTGCTTTGTTGGCAATTTTATCTTGTTGGCTAACCAACTCTAATACATCGGTACGCTGAACCGGCATAAAAATACCACCCGGTAATTCATTACGAATATCGCGTTTCATTGTATCGGCTGCTCTTTCAAGCGAAGAAATATCTTTACGAATTTTTTCAGCTTTGTCCCAGTCACCTGCGGTACAAGCAACAAAGAAAGAAGGAAGAAGATCAGCACATTCATTAACTTTACGAATATGTTGTTCTAACGGTTTTAACGGCGATTTTGCAAAAACGCCAAGAATTGTATTTCCACTCATATTTTTTATCCTGCAACTCTTATATGTTGCTTGTTAAAAATCTTGGCAAATATACCTTATTTGCCAGATAATTTAAAAGTTTAACTGATGATAAAACACGATATTTTTTCTAACATACCCTAATATGTATAAAAAAAATACAACTTGTTCTAAACGGCTTAACTTTGCAACAAGTTTAGCGTACTTATTGCAAACACGAATAATTTAAAATGTTAGCTTTAAACGATTCAAATTTACTTATTTAATTAAAAAATTCCTGGTACATCTTCCTCTGAAATATGACGAATAACTTTACCTTTAACAAAGTAGATAACGTATTCGCAGATGTTTTGGCATCTGTCACCAATACGCTCTAGCGCTCTAGCAGACCAAATAACCGACATAATTGATGGTATTGAACGAGGATCTTCCATCATATAAGTCATTAATTGCCGCATTAACGCTTCGTATTCACGATCAATGCGATTGTCACTTTGATGTACTTTTAATGCCGCGTCAAAATCCATACGGGTAAACGCATCGAGTGTGTCATGTAGTGTTGTTAATACTAAACGACCTAGGTTATCCAAGTTTAATAATAAATCTTGTTGTTTAGCACTAAATTGTTCTAAGGCTACTTTCGCTATTTTTTCAGCTTCATCAGCAATACGCTCTAAATCAGCAATGGTTTTAATAATCGCCATCACTAACCGTAAATCGCTGGCTGCCGGTTGGCGCTTAGCAATAATACGGGTACATTCTTCATCAATGGTTACTTCCATTAAATTTATTTTGTAATCACTAGAGAGTACTTTGCGAGCGAGTTCTTCGTTATTGTCACTCACTGCCGTTAAGGCATTTTTAAGTTGTTGCTCTACTAGGCCGCCCATGTTCATCACATTATTACGAACGGCATCAAGTTCTTGGTTAAACTGGCCAGAAATATGACGACCGGTATCAAACGTTTCCATTATTATTTCTCCTCAATTAACCGTAACGGCCGGTAATATAATCTTCGGTTTTTTTCTTATTTGGGGTAGTAAATAAGGTATTGGTATCACTATATTCAATTAGGTCGCCCATATACATAAATGCAGTTTGATCTGACACTCGGGCAGCTTGCTGCATATTATGAGTTACGATTACCACAGTATATTTATCTTTAAGTTCAGTGATCAACTCTTCAATCACTAAAGTAGATATTGGATCAAGAGCCGATGTCGGCTCATCCAATAAAAGCACTTCAGGTTCAATTGCAATTGCTCGGGCAATAACCAAGCGTTGTTGTTGACCACCAGATAACCCTAAAGCACTGTCATGAATTCTGTCTTTCACTTCATCCCAAAGCGCCGCAGCACGCAAGGATTTTTCACAGGCTTCATCTAAAACCCGGCGGTTATTTTGGCCAATTAATCGTAAGCCATAAACCACATTCTCGTAAATTGATTTAGGGAATGGATTCGGGCGTTGAAATACCATCCCCACTTTTCGGCGAAGTTGGGCAACATCAACATGCTTACCGTAGATATTCTCTCCATGTAAATCGATTTCACCGTCAATTTTACAAATATCAACTAAGTCGTTCATTCGATTGATACAACGTAATAACGTTGATTTACCACAGCCACTTGGGCCGATAAAAGCAGTGACCTTGCCTTTTGGGATCTTCATTGAAATATTATTTAATGCTTGCTTATCACCGTAGTGAAGATTCAAGCCTTTAATTTCCAGGGCAACTTGATCAGCGGGTAAATCATTGATATTTACCGCTTGCTGGTTTTGCATTAATACTTCTGGAGCTACATTAATCATCGTAAATTTTACTCAGTTTAAATTTTTAAATATTCTGTGTTAGTTACTAGTGTTCTAAAGAACGATACTTTTCACGTAATTTGTTTCGAATAGACACGGCGGTCATATTCAGGCCAACAATAATGGTGACCAATAAAAATGCTGTGGCATAAACTAATGGCCTTGCGGCTTCAACATTCGGGCTTTGAAAGCCGACATCATAGATATGAAAACCTAAGTGCATGAACTTACGCTCTAAGTGTAAGAACGGGAAGTTGCCATCAAGTGGTAATGTTGGCGCCATCTTCACCACGCCAACTAACATTAATGGTGCTACTTCACCGGCGGCGCGGGCAATGGCTAATATAATGCCGGTCATGATTGCCGGACTTGCAATCGGTAAAATAATACGCCATAGCGTTTCCGCTTTGGTTGCGCCCAATGCTAATGAGCCATGACGCATGTTTGATGGAATACGTGCTAAACCCTCTTCAGTAGAAACAATAACTACCGGTAACGTTAGTATCGCTAACGTAAGTGCTGACCATAGTACGCCTGGCGAGCCAAATGTTGGGTTTGGTAACGATTCTGGGTAGAAAATCTGGTCAAGCGAACCACCAACCATATATACGAAGAAGCCTAAGCCAAATACCCCATAAACAATTGACGGTACACCGGCTAAATTTATTACCGCAATTCGCAGTAATTTAGTAAAGCCATTGTTGCCCGCATATTCGTGTAAATATATAGCGGCAACAACACCAAGTGGCGCCACAATAACAGTCATCAGCAAGACCATTAATACCGTACCAAATATTGCCGGAAACACCCCGCCTTCGGTATTAGCTTCTCTTGGGTCATCAACTAAAAAGCTGCTTATTTGACTGAAGAACTTAGCAATTTTAGTGAGCAAACTTAATTGGTTGTTAAAACTAATTTGCATTACTTGTTCAAGATTAATCTCGACCAGCTCGCCGCCCATAGCACGAACAACAACCTTGTCGCGTTGCACGTCGGTGCGCATCACGTTAAGCTGCTCTTCTAAGGCAAGGTATTTATTGTTTAACGCTTTGCGCTCAACGGCAAACTCAGCTTTTAGCTGTGCCGTTAGTTTGCCATCAATTTCAGCTTTACGTTCTTGCAAGCGAATGCGTTCTAAATTGTAATTGATTGCGCCTATATCCGTTTTTTGCAATTCTGCGATATCATCTTGTAAATCGTTTACTCTTTCTAAAAAATTATCAAGCTGGGCAGCAGGTACAAGTTTACCATCCATATAAACTTGCTCAATAAAGCCATAAAAATTACCGTTGGTGCGACGCTCAATAACCACCACATTTTCAGGTTGGCTTTGTTTCGTGATCAGCGGTTCAACAATCCAGCGAAAGTCCAAGCTGACTAATTCACGGTTACCGGTTTTGATCAAAAAGCGTTCAATAGTAATCGCATCTTTTGTGTCAATATTAGTGTGAGCCAGTTGCTCTACTGGAATACGCTCCACGTCATATATTTCACCAATAACGGTCGATGTAACACCACTTGGATCTTGGATTTCAAATTGATGAATTTGCGCCGGCCAAAAGTACGTTAAACCACGAGATGCGATCAACCACAATAAACCAACGACCGAAATCAAACTAATTGATACACCTGCGGCACTTAGCCATACCCAAGGTGAACCCGATTTAAACCATTTATTCATATTATTCATTTGGGTAATCCTTACAGCGAACTATATTTTTCACGTAAACGCTGACGAACAAACTCAGCTAACGTATTAAAGATAAAGGTGAATACAAACAACACAAAGGCTGCTAAGAATAAAATCCGATAATGTGAACTACCCACTTCTGATTCCGGCATTTCAACGGCAATATTAGCCGATAAGGTACGCATGCCCTGGAATATACTCCAATCGATAACCGGGGTATTACCCGTTGCCATGAGCACGATCATAGTTTCACCTACAGCGCGCCCCAAGCCCATCATTACAGCGGAGAAAATACCTGGACTTGCGGTAAGTAATACAACTTTAATTAAGGTTTGCCATTGAGTTGCACCCAGTGCTAATGAACCAGAGGTTAAATGCTTGGGTACAGAAAAGATTGCGTCTTCGGTCATTGAAAAAATAGTAGGAATAACCGCAAAGCCCATAGCAATGCCGACAACGAGTGCATTACGTTGGTCAAAATCAATGCCTAAATCGTTGGTAATGTATTGACGCATATCGCCGCCAAACATCACATCTTCAACAAATGGCGAGAACTCAAATGCCAGTAGGCCGGTAATGATTAATACAGGTATTAAAATAATTGGTGCGAATGCTTCCGGTAAAATTAACTTAACTTTTTTCGGTGTATTGTGCCAGGCAAAGGCAGTTAAAAAGGTTGTCAGTGGCAACAGTATCACCAGCAAAAATACTGCCGGTAAATACTCTTCCATCAGTGGTGCTAACCAAAGGCCGGCTAAGAAACCTAAAATAACCGTTGGTAGTGCTTCCATCAGTTCAATGGTTGGTTTAACGGTTTTACGCATCGCTGGCGGCATAAAGTAAGCGGTATAAATAGCCGCAGAAATTGCAATTGGCACGGCAAATAACATCGCATAAAATGCCGCTTTCATGGTGCCAAATGATATTGGCACTAATGAGAATTTAGATTCAAAATCATCTGAGCCAGAAGTAGATTGCCAAATGTAGGCAGGCTCAGGGTAACCTTCATACCAAACTTCTTGCCACAATGCCGACCAAGTCACTTCCGGGTGTTCATTATGGACGGTAAAAAGTTCAATCGATTGTTCACTGCCAATCACCACACCATTAGCACGAGGGGCGATAGCAAAAGGCTGCTTGGCATCGTCGAGTAATTTACCCTGCCAAAGTTTAGCCTCAGAAGTTGTATAATAAACACCAACATGCCCTGATGGCGTTACCGTATAAAAACTTTTGCGATAGGTTTCAGGATAAATAGCGGCAACGGCTTCATTGCTGCTTACTGCAAATGAACGAATTAGTTGAAAGCTTCTGCCCGTTTTACCAGCAACCTCAAAGTATTGATGCACTTTACCTGCACTGGTACCGAATAATATTGAACTACTGCCCGATAATAATGTTGTTGAGGTAATATCAGCACCCGATTTATAAACCGGATTAAATACCGCTCTTACTGGCACATCATATTCATCGGTTAAATCAAAAATACTCACTGCGTTATTTTCAACTGCAATAGCCATCGATAAATCAGGGGTGATCTCAACAAAATCAAGGCTTTCGACATCGTCTTTAATTAATTGGAATTCGGTTGAAAATTCAGAGTCATAATAAAAATTATCTTCGGCAATTAACGACGTTTTAATCAAGCGATTATCATTAGTTAGTGCTACAACAACTGCACGCTCTTCGGTCATGGCAAACGAAAATATTGATAATGCATTTTCATTTTCATCAATAACAATAGGCTTTTCACCTAATGGATAACCGACACTTGGGTGAATCGTGCGAATGTCCGCGGCAAAGGTCGCATTAAAGGTAGGTTGGATAACCCTGATTAACCCATCAGAGGTTAACAATACATATTGATTGGTATTAGTGGTAAATACATCAAGCAGTGTATCTTGCTCTGCAATCAGCTTTTCAGTAAGTAATAAATCGCCAGTTTGATGAGTGTCATTGGGTTTTAATTGGTAAAAATTGATCTCGCCATTGCTGTTAATATTGAACGTTATCTCTTTCAATTCATCAACACCAACAGCTAAATTTGTCGCACCTTTAGTTTCAGCTTTAGTTTCAATCAGCGCAAGTGATTCAACTCTTGCGGATTCAAACACTGGTTTAACTACATACACTAAATACATAAAGATCAGTACTAGGGTAAACAAAACGCTCACACCGCCGACTGAAATAAGCCATTTAGCTAAAGTGTTTTTAACTTGTCTTGGCTCAAAAGATTTTGCAGAAATTGTCACTGTACAACCTTAAAATAAGTGTTCTTTATTAGACACTGGAGATTATAAGACAGTTATGTGACAGTTTTATTACAACAGATAAATAGTCGTTATTTAGCTGAGATTAACTTGTTCAGTTGGTAAATACGCGATTACAGCTTCATAGCTAACTTGCCAGTGCTGATAATCAATTGCTATCGACTTTAGCTCTCCATTAATTGATAACACTAATGATGGGAACCCTTGTATCGGCATATTCCGAACGAAAGCAACTTCATCGGTTAATTGCAGCTGTATATCCTCACTTAAGATTTTTTTTTCAAACTTGACAACATCAAGGCCTAACTCAGCTGCAATGTTAACTAAAGTATCAATATTAGCAGGGTTCTTTGCCTGTAAATAATAAGCTTGCTGAATTGCTAAATACATATCTTGTTCAAGGTTGTATTCGCGTGCAATTAATACAGCACGACATGCCGGATAGGTGGAGCGGATTGGCTGGCACTGAGTCCAAAAATCAAAATTAAATTCGGTGCCCAGCTGCGCAGCGATCTTATGCCAAGTCTGCTGCAAAAAATGCTGCATTTCGATAGACATTGCTTCGTTACTGTCTGGGGCTAAGCCACCAACTCGATATTGCACCTCAATCGTAGATTTAAGCTTCTCTTGCAAGGCCTGCCAAGTAGGACGATAGCCCCAGCACCAACTGCACATAGGATCATAAATATAATACAATACAGGTTTAATCATGCTTTCAACTTTTAGTGCTCTAGAATGTTAATCGAAATAATGCGCCACCTAATGGGCTCCGCTCTAATTTGACATTACCACCATGGGCAACCATCACTTGTCGAGTTAAAGCCAGCCCAACACCGGAGCCTTCTTTTTTGGTGGTAAAAAATGGCACAAATATTTTCTTGGCAATATCATCAGGCACACCTGCGCCATTATCGCTTATGTCGATAACCACATGGCCACGTTTATTTAACGACGCATTCATTGTAACAGTTGGGTTTGTGACCGACATTAAAGCTTGCTCAGCATTTTGTAACAGATTTATCAGTAGCTGTTCAATCATATCTTTGTCAACGTTAATGTCTAACTCAGACGGTTCAATATTAGCGTTAAACGATATACCTTTTTCTAACCATTGTTGGGTAGCGAGTGTACTAACCTGGCTGAATATATCACGGAGCTTTACAACTTGTTTATTTGGTGGTGGTAGCCTGGTCAAACGTCGGTAGCTGCCGACAAACTTTGTTAAACCGTCACTTCTGCGCGCTACAGTTTGTACGGCATCAGATACATCGACCAATGATTCAACTAAATCTGGGTGGTCAATTATTTTACTTTTAGCATCCTCTAATAAATCCACCGCAGTTTTTGATAATGAGGCTACTGGGGTGATGCTATTCATGATCTCATGGGTTAACACTCGCACTAAATCTTGCCAGGCTTGCAGTTGCACCACATCTAATTCACTTTGAATGTTTTGCATACTGAGCAGTCTTTCTTGCTTATCTGCAATTATTATTTGCGTAGATAAAATGGTTAATTGCTGTTCCATGTCGTCTACTTCAAAGGTAACCAAACGGCGTTCACCAGCACCAACAGATTTAATATGTCGGGAAAATTGTTCACCAAATTGCGCTAGATCTTCCACCTTGGTGACATGGTTTGAGCCAAATAGTCGACGAGCACTATTATTCCACAGTGTTAACGTGCTATCTGCATGTACACTCATTAATGGCACTGGCACATGTTCTATTAACGCTTTTAAGTGGCGTAGCTCTTTTTCTTGGCTAGTACGTACCGCTTGAAAGCGTTTAAGGATATCGGTAAATGCGCTGCCTAGTTCGCCAAAGCCTGAACCCAATTCTTTCAATTCAAAGCGTTGTGAAAAATCGGCATAACGAGCAGCATCTAAAAATCGTGCTAATTCAGCATTAGTTTTAGTAATAAAGCGAAACACCAAAATGCATTGCACAATTAGAAACAACGAGGTTAATAAAGTTGCAGCATGATAACCAGGAGTGGTCAGAAGAAATGTTAGAAAAATAAGCGTCAACATTATCAATGCTGTACGCATGGCGATCATTAATGAGAATTTTTTAAAAGCCATGTTTTTCCATCCTTCTATAGAGCGCAGCTCGGGTTAAGCCTAAATCTTTGGCTGCATGACTAATGTTATAACGATGTTTCTGTAAGGCCTGTTTAATTGCGCCCTTTTCCAATCGATCAAGATTCAAATCCTCGTTTTCAATGGTGTTACTGTTAGCAACGTTTACTGATACTGGGGCAACCACATCTCCAGCCTGATTAGGTTGGGGATCTAATTGAAAGTCTATAGGCTCCAACTCTAGCCCTTGCGATAATATAATCGCTCTTTCAATGGCATGTCTTAGTGCTCTTACATTGCCTGGCCAAGGATAGTTTTCTATTGCTGTTAATGCCTTTGCTGATAGCAACTTAACGGGTTTATGATATTTTCGAGCATATAGATTAATATAGTGGTTGGCGATAACGGCAATATCTTGGTGACGCTTTCTTAATGGTGGTAACTCAATTTCCACCGTATTTAAGCGAAACAATAAATCTTGCCTAAATTTAGACTCTAAGGATAAATCTTGTTTACTCACATTAGTTGCGGTGATCACTCTTACATCGATTGGTACAGCTAAATTAGCACCTATAGGTGTGACCATGCGTTGCTCAAGTACTGTTAATAGTTTGGCTTGTAAATGCAGAGGCAAGTTACCTATTTCATCCAAAAATAAGCTGCCACCATTAGCCGCTTGTAGGCGCCCTACTCGGTCTTCTTTAGCGCCGGTAAAAGCGCCTTTTTTATGACCGAACAATTCGCTTTCAAATAACGTTTCAGACAATGAGCCTAAATCAACCGACATAAATACTTTATTAGAGCGTAGGCTTTGCGCATGAATTTCTCTTGCAATAAGTTCTTTACCGGTACCATTTTCACCAAGTATCAACACATTGGCATCGGTTGGTGCAGTGCGCTCGATTAATGAGAACACGGTTTTCATTGCAGGAGAATTCCCCAACAAAGCCTGCCCTGAGCTTGCCCCACTTACTTCGGCCAATACTTTATTGGTATTCCTCAGATCTTTTGCCTCGGTTCTTGTTCGACCCAATTGCACCGCAGCAGAAAGTGTTGCGACTACCTTTTCATTTTGCCAAGGTTTAGCAATAAAGTCGGTGGCGCCTAATTTCATCGCATCAACCGCAACATCAACCCCTCCGTGGGCGGTGATCATAATCACCACCGATTGCGGATCAATTTCAAGGATTTTTTCAAGCCACAAGTAACCTTGTGCGCCACTACTTTCACCAGGGCCAAAATTCATATCCAATAAAATAGCATCGAATTTTTGTTCACTCAGTAAACGCGGAATATTCTCCGGTTGATTACATATTTGCACACTGGAAAAGTGTCTTTTTAGCAGCAGCTTACCCGCCACTAAAATATCTTCATCATCATCAACAATGAGTATTACGCCATCTTGTTTCACGCTATCGCCTTATGCAGTAAAGGTAAAATCAACTGTTCATTATCGTACACCAACTGTTCGTAAGCGTACAGTAGATAATGTTCGATATCGGACACATTATAATTTTTCCATTGAAAATCAACAACTAAAAATATGGCACAACGTTTGCAACATATTATTTACATTGAAAGCAACAGCAAATGTTTTCGCAAAGCACAGCACTCAGCTTGATGAGGACATACAACATATGGGTACGATCACACCAATGGAACAAACAACGAAAGCCAAAAAAGAGATTAAAATGCCAGCTAAAAAAGCAGGCAATTCTTCTAAAGCTGTGTCGGGTGCCGGTATGGACCGCAAAGTAAGCCGCAAACAAAATCCCCTGAAGAAATGGCCTGGGATCACCGTTTTAGCAGTAGTTATTGGCTATTTTGGTTATCAATCAATCACCACAAATGGTGGCAGGTCGTTAAGCGTGGATCAAAACCGAATTGTCGTATCAACGGTTACCAGCGGCACGTTTGAAGATTTCATCCCAGTGCGAGGCCGCGTAACGCCAGCAAAAACCGTCTATTTAGATGCCGTTGAAGGTGGTCGTGTAGAACGCATATTGGTTGAAGATGGTGCAACTTTAAATAATGGTGATTTAATTGTTGAATTGTCGAATGCCTCACTACAACTTAATGTGCTAGGTAACGAAGCGAGAGTTGCTGAGCAGTTGAATAATATGCGTTCAATTGAGTTATCGCTTGAGCAAAATCGCCTACAACACAAACGTAACCTGGTAGATATTAATTACCAAATAAAGATGCTTACTCGCCAGTTAGAACGAGAACAGCAACTAGTTACTACCGGGTCTGTTGCTCAAACCAAGTATGAAGATACTAGCGACACCCTACAATGGTATAAAAACCGCCTTACCATCACTCTTGAAAGCCAAGCCTCTGATACTCGCATGCAAACCGAGCAATTAAAGTTTTTAAAAGATACCAGCAACCGCCTTGAAGGTAACTTAGAGATCTCACGTAAAAATTTGGAAAATATGAACGTTCGTGCCCCGGTTAATGGCAAGTTATCAGGTTTTAATGTGGAAGTGGGGCAAAGTATTGGCCGTGGCGAGCGCCTTGGGCAAATAGATACGCCTAACGATTATAAACTTACTGCCAATATTGATGAGTTTTATTTGGGCCGTGTCGATCTTGGTCAAAAGGCGAAGTTTGATGATTACCAATTGGTGATTTCCAAAATATACCCGCAGGTAATAAATGGTCAGTTTGAAGTCGACTTCAAATTTATTGGTGAACAGCCATCTAATATTCGCCGCGGCCAAACCATTCAAACCAAATTGACCTTAGGTGATGAAACTAAAGCCTTGTTAATACCTAATGGTGCATTTTTTCAAGATACTGGCGGTAATTGGATATTCGTAGTCACTGCTGATAAAACCGAGGCGGTTAAACGCACGGTTCGTTTAGGGCGCAGAAACAGTCGCTATATCGAAGTACTGGATGGTTTGGACGAAGGCGAGCAAGTGATAACTAGTCCGTACAGCAGCTATCAAGATATGGAACGCCTGAACTTAAACAATTAATTTGGGCCATTAGCTTAGTACCGTTAACGCAAACAAATTTTAAAATTAAATAACTTTTAATTTAAATAAGAAATCAACATCGAAATAAGGAAAATGAATTATGTTAAAGCTACACAATCTTTCAAGAGTATATCAAACAGACGAAGTTGAAACGGCCGCATTAAACAGTGTCAACATTGAAATTGAACAAGGCGAATTTGTTGCCATTATGGGGCCTTCTGGTTGCGGTAAATCAACCTTATTGAATATTGTTGGCATGTTAGATAATCCTTCGGATGGTCAATATATGTTTATGGACGAAGACATTTCAGGTTATAGCGAAGCGCAACTGGCCAACATTCGTAAACAAAACATTGGTTTTATTTTCCAGAATTTCAATTTAATTGAAGAGCTTTCAGTGCAGGAAAACATTGAGCTGGCGTTGCTTTATCACAACATTCCAACAGCTGAGCGTAAAACGCGTGTTGCAAGAGTAATGGACAAAGTGGGGATTGCCCATAGAGCTAAGCATATGCCAAGTCAATTGTCTGGTGGACAGCAACAACGTGTAGCGGTTGCCCGTGCTGTGGTTGGCGATCAAGCGATGATCTTAGCCGATGAACCTACCGGAAATTTAGACAGCGCCCATGGCCAAGAGGTCATGGAGATGTTGCAACAGTTAAATCAAGAAGGTACCACCATAGTTATGGTAACGCATAGCCCAGCTCATGCGGACTACGCGCGTCGTACTATCAATCTGTTTGATGGCCATGTGGTGACTGAAAATGTACGTGCGGCGTAGCATAACGTACAGAGAAAAGTTAAATAGTTACAGATTATTAAAGGAACTAGCATGTTTCAGAATTACATAAAAATAGCGATACGGGCATTAGCAAAAAATAAACTTTATGCCGCCATCAACGTTATTGGCTTAGCCATTGGCCTTACCGTTTATTTATTCGGAGGCATTATTGCCGAATACGAGCGTAATCATGACACTATGTATAAAAACCATCAGCGAATTTATACCGTAGGATCTGTTTTGTCCCCTACAGCTAATATTGGCGTGAGCCAACTCGATAACACTTATTCGGCATTGGGACCACTAATTGGCGCAGAACTTGAAGAGTTAGACACAGTTGCCCGTACGATAAGGCGCGGTTATTTACTGACGATTGCTGATAACCACTTTCATGAAACACTAAGGTTTGCCGACAAAGAGTTACTGAGCATTTTTGATTTTGATTATATCTCAGGTGATGCTAGCGCTTTGGCTGACCCAAAAGGTTTAGTACTTACTCGTGAAACGGCAATAAAGTTTTTTGGCCGAATAGATGTTGTTGGTGAAACCGTAATGCTTAATCACGAGCACGACTTACACGTAACGGCGGTTATAGAAGAAATACCGCAAAACAGCCATTTTAATTCATCCCTTATCACCGATGCGATAACAATGTTTGCGCCCTTAGAAGCACTTAACCGGATAGAAGACTGGGATTTGGCAGGTAACTGGAACAACATTAGCACTGGTAATCATGTTTATGTGATGACCAAAGAATCGATGAGTACAGCTGATTTAAATCGAAAATTAAATGCAATTTTTGACCGTCATGTTGAAGCTGAAATGAAAGAAAAATTCATGACGTCATTAAGCGTTCGCCAACTTAAAAACACCAATGCTTCATTTTGGGATATGGTGGGCATGCCAGTCATTGAAACTATTCAAATATTAGGTGTATTGGTACTTCTCATCGCGATTGTTAATTACACTAATCTAGCCACAGCTCAGAGCATTGGCCGTGCCAAAGAAGTAGGTTTGCGCAAAACATTAGGGGCGGGCCGAGGCCAACTAATGACGCAATTTTTAACCGAGAGTATGACCATAGCTTTTATATCAATGATCTTGGCCATAGTATTTTTAGAATTATTGGTGCCATTATTTAATGGTGCAACCGATAAAGTTGTAGCAATAAAATACGTAGCTCTCTTACCTTGGTTATTAAGCACAACAATTATCGTTGGACTTATTGCTGGTGCTTACCCAAGTTTTCTTATTACCAAGACCACACCCATAGATGCATTACGGGATGTAAATGGTAAAGGTGCAAAAGGTAACTTTTTCCGTTCATTAATGATCGGCACGCAATTTATGTTGTCTATTTTTATGCTCGCTCTGGTAATGATAGTATTTTTTCAAAATGAAAAAGTTCAACAAAGCAGTGATATCTATCCAAAAGATGAAGTATTGTTACTTGAAAAAATGGCAGTAGAGTCGATACGTACAAGAGAAAATACGTTACGCAACGAATTACTACAATTAGATGATGTCAGAAGTGTTACTTTCGCCGCACAAGTGCCATTTGAACAAAGCAACAGTCAACGAGAAGTAAGTAGAATTAAAGGAGAGAAAAACAGTGACGTGCAAGCAAATGTGAATGAAGTTGATCATGATTTTTTGACAACTTTTGACGTGCCTTTAATTGCTGGTAGAGACTTTTCAAGAGATGTTCTTGGCGATGAAAGACGCGATATTGAAAATCGTAGGGCTAATGTTATCGTTAACGAATTATTGACTAAGAAACTCGGTTTTGCCACACCAGACGATGCTGTAGGGGAAACATTTTGGGGCGAACAAGGAGAAGAAACAGAATCATTCCAATACGACATTGTTGGGGTGATGGAAGATCAAAACTTGTTAGGTCTACATAATAAAATGAAAGCGTGGATTTTTATTAATAATCCCGAACCACATCGCTATGGTGCAATTCGTATTCGTAAAGGTGCTTCAGCCAATATCATTACTGAAATAGAGGAAGCGTGGAAAAGAGTATTACCCGACTACCCTATTCAACATAGATTTTTAGATGGATTGTTTAACCAAATCTATCAAATTTATAAAACCATGAATGGTGTTTTAGCAGGCTTTGCTGGCCTTGCACTGCTATTAGCATTAATCGGGTTATTTGGCTTGGCTGCTTTTATGGCACGCTCTCGCACTAAAGAGATAGGCATTCGCAAAGTAATGGGCGCTTCATTACCACAAATTGTTAAATTGTTATTATGGCAATTCTCTAAGCCGGTGATGTGGGCTATTATTTTTGCCCTACCATTAGCTTATTTTACCTCAAACATGTACTTGCAATTTTTTGCTGAACGCATTGATTTACAGATCCCGATTATTTTTATGTCGGGCATTATAGCGGTAGGTTTAGCTTGGGTTGTTATTGCGCTACATGCATTTAAAGTTGCGAGCGCAAACCCAATAAGTGCATTACGTTACGAATAATTATTTTTATCGTACTTTTACAGATCATTATACGGATTGGTATTAGTCGTAGCACATAGCAGAACAAAGGGGCGATACGTTAATTTAACAGCGTGCCCCTTTTGATATTGTTTGCTGGTTGGTTTTTATTTGCGGTAAAGCATACAGTGCTGGTAGCAAGAGTATATCGGCCAACAACGCCGCGACAAAGGTAACGCTGGCAATAACACCCATATCGTTAATCGCAATAAGTTGATTACTCAGCATAGATAAAAAACCCGCCACTAATGCAAATGTTGTATAGATAACGCCTTTACCGGCACTGTCTAACATTAATTGAATTTGTGCCTGCACCGGCATGTTTTCTTTAGCTAACGATCTTAACTTGGTCAATAAATGAAAGCTATTATCAACCACAATACCAATGGCGATAGCTAACACTACCGCTGTGCCAATTCTTACTTTTATTCCGGTTAAAGCCATGAAGGCTAAAGGTATTAAAATGGGTAAAAAATTTATAATAATGGCAATAATCACCAATCGTTTTTCTTTTAACGCGACAATAACAATTGGAATTATGATGACAAAAGCAGTGCATAGAGTAATGATCATATCGATTAAAATTTGATTCATACCTTGTTGGGCAAGCCACCACTGCCCGACAATATCGACTTTAAATTCACTGCCTAAATGTTGCTTCGCCAAATCTTGTATGTGTTTGGTATACAGCATTGCTTGCTTAGAGCCTATATCAGCAATACGAATTTGCAGGGCAACAACGGTATTACTTTCATTAATCAGTTCAGCAAGATTTAATTGCTCAGAAGGTAAATGTCGCAGTTGTTCTATCGAGTTTTTGTATTGCAATTCATTATTCAGACTGGGTAACAAGTGAAATATAGAATGAATTGTGCCGGTATGCTCTAACGCTTTAATTGCGTCTATAAATGTTGTTAGTTTATTGACAGAGTTATGTGTAAAAACGTGCTCACCGTCAACTCGTTTAACTCTGATATCAGGCCCTAAGAAGCCAGTAAATTTTTGCTCTAATAAGGTTTGCGCAACTCTTATGGGGTGCTGCTGAGCTAACTCTTCGTTAAACTTTTGCTCGATATTTATGAAATTAAAACTGAGCAGGCAAACAACAATAACTCCCCCGGTGCCGCACATAACCTTGTATGGTTGTATCGTGGCAAAGTTAGCCATTTTATACATAAAGCTAACCGTTGTTTTGGCGAATTTATTATCGATAATGTTTGGCTGTAACAAAATTTTCCGAAGTAAAAATGGGATCAATAGCTGATTTGCCAACCAGAGTTGGATAACGGCAACAGCGACGACTAAACCAAAATTTTGAATAATAATGAGTTTGGCCATAAGCAAAGAGAAAAAACCGGCAGCGGTAGAAATTGAGGTGTAAAAACACGCTGGCGAGGTAGTAAAGAGCATATCCTCAATCGCAACGTCTGTTTTACGCTCTAGCGAATATTTTCGTAAATATGCTAGGACCATATGAATGGCATCGGCCACTCCAATAACCAGTATAACGGCTGGCACAACACTATTGATAATGGTTACCGGAATATTTAACCAGCCCATAACCCCAAGACACGAAACAATCACCAAAAACACCGGCGTAAGTACAATCAATAATACCCGCCATTGTTTTAATACTAGATAAACCAGCATTGCGACAAATACAGTGGTAAGAACTGTGGCAATGAATTGATCGATTAGGATCTGTTCAGCATAGGTTGCTTCGACTATTGAAACACCTGATTTATAGACTTGGGTATTTTCAGGTAAATGGTTATTAATTTTACTTGTTATATTTTCAATAATGAACTGACGTTGCTGCAAGTCACTCAATGGCGGAATAAGCTTTACGGCTAATAAGGTATATTGTTTGTCCTTTGATAACACCAATCGATAAGCATCAATATTATCAGCAATTTGCTGTAAACGTTTTTGTAAATCTAGCTCTTCGTTGAAGGATTCTACAGGAAACGCCGGCATTAGTTTTAAGGTAGGATATTGTTTCGATGATGGCTCGGTAACCAGGTTGTGCAAGGTTGTTAAACTTAGCACTCGAGCAACGCCATTAACCTCTGTTATCTGCGTAGACAACTCATTTAAGTTTAAAATAAAGCCCGGCTGTAAGATATTTTGATTATGCAAAATAAAAGTTACATAACTGCCAGACGCTTGGCCAAATGTTTGCTCAAATTGTTGGGTAATTTGATATTGCGAGCTTTGTGTTAAAAAAAATGGTTTGAATGAAAAATCATAGCGCAGCTGAAAAATTCCCAGGCTTAATATCAGCCAAATGATAAAACATGGCACTAAGATCAAACGCTGATTTTTGCCTATCAACTTTTGCAGGTTTAGATAATTTTGATGAACCTTAGTAGAAAAATCCATACTCAAATTAATCTATATTAAAGAGATCCTGCAATTGACCAACATTTTCAACACTTTTCAATTCTATTTGGCCAAAACTGATCCCGTATAACTCTTGCATTTCGATGATCAGTTCAACTAAGGTGAATGAATTATCGACTAAATCAAGCATTTTGGTTTTTGCACTAATCTTATCTTCCGGGCAGGCCAAAATATTTGCCATGTCTGAAAAAAACTGTTTTTCATCTACCATTGTTTATCTCCTAAATGACCTACGCTGTCATCATAGTTTCAATTCGGTCTTGATATTCATCCGTTACTTTAAGATACGCGGCTTTGTCAGCCTCCATAAACCGCTTAATGGTTGACTGTACTTCATTAACACCGTACTCAATTTCCATATTTTTTAAAGCCTTACGTACCCACTTTAAGTGCCATACTTCTTCACCAATAATAGTCTCTAATGTTTGAAGTACAATTTTTGGTTGTGAAATTATTTTTTTATGGTGCGAGTATTGCTCGAAAACTCTTAATTCAAATACATGGGTAATGGCTAAAACCTCCATTAAATTAGACGGTAAACCCGCGGCCTTTAAATAGTAATCCTGATAACTTCGGGCCAGCTTAAATGGCTCCATATCTAACTTATTTAAGCAATCTGTCCAATACCTTGAATGTTGTGCTTCATCGGCAAATTGTTGCGTCATATTATGCTGGATTATGCCAGGCTTCATGCTGCGCGCCAGTTGACCAAAAAATAAGGCGCCGGAAATTTCGGAGGTACGGTAGAAACTCAATAACCAACGGATATTTTCATTTATATTCATAATGTACTCCTTTGCGAGAATGCCACGCATAATGCCCCGACATCATCAACAATGCATTTATAGTAAAATAACCAACTAGGATGATTATCAACCGTAGCTATGCCTGTCATCGCGCTCGGTTGGTCTAGTTGAAAATCAATTAACGCCAACTGTTCATTATTCATTGCCGCTTTGAATAACGCTTCTTTTACCGTCCAAAGGCGAACAAACTCTTTATCATATTGCTCACTGCTTAACGTTGATAGCCAAGATTGTTCGGTGTTATTAAGAAACCAGTGTGCCATTTGGGGTTTTACTTTATGCCATGCTTCAAAATCGACTCCGACCCCAGCAACATCATTCATGGTAATGGCTATTGCCAGGCCGTCATTGTGGGTTAAAGAAAACGCTTGGTTAGGAAAACTTAATCGCTGTGTATCTGAGCTTTGACCATTTTTTAGCAACAACTCTTTTAAAGCGTTACGTCCTTTTAACCAGTCAGTTTTACGCGATTGGGTCAAAAAAGAATCATAAACCTTTCTTTCATTAAGGCTCAATTGGCTTAAAGGCAACGGCTGTTCACACTTTTTCAGTGACACGTGTTTACCTGACCATTGGCTGAGAATTTTATCCATTAACTTTTACCCCTTGCGTAACTGTGAAAGAAGTTTGTTTGTTATCCGTTAGTCGGCCCCATTTATTTGCAATTAAATAACAACACACTTTCGGCAGCAGTGTATTCACATCAAAATTTAGTTCTACATTCGAACAATCTCTGGCACGTTTATTATCAACCGCTTTATTAACGTATAACTGCTGACTAAACGGCGACATAACCTCTAGTGCCTGCCCTAATATACTGCCTAACGATTGAGTACCATCAATTAGTACCTTAAATGCCGGCCAACTGGCAAAGCGCGGTTTCAAAATGCGTTTCTGCACAAATTCATCATGCAAATTAAATTGCAGATACACTTCATCAATAAGCTTACCCAACGCCAAAGAATGTTGCTCATCAATTGATGAATGAAAAAAACCACGGCTTTCATTAAGTAATAATTGGCCACATAAATCGGCCGATTGATCTCTAGTGGTTAAATAAATTTTTGTTGACTCATTGCCGGGCATTACGGCCAACAAGCCATAAAAAAGTAACCGTAAGGTTTGATGAAACACATTGTATTGATGTACTTCACCTAAATCATTATCAGCAACTATGGTGGCCACGCGCACAATTTGCCATGGCAAATCAGCAAATTCTTCAATCAATATTTTTTCAGCATTAAATTTTGACCACTCATAATAATTGGCAAATTCCGGTGTTGGATGAATAGCGGTTTCATTTAACGCTTTGTTATCTAAACCTGCTGCATATAATGTGCTGATTAATGAAATACATTTTAGCTTTTGGCATTTTTCGGCGAACAACAATAACTTGCGTGTACCTAATACGTTTACTTGATAGGCATCATCTTTTTCAACGGCAAAGTTGGTAATGGCTGCACAATGCACAATATGAGTGATTTCTGTGGCGTTTATATCAGCAAATACCGCTTCATCCGCCAGTTCACCAAAGGCTATTTTACAACGAGGGTCGGTTAACAATGAGGCTAACCGTTGTTTTTTAATTGCTTTAGATTGTTCACTGCTTGCTTTAACCCACAAACATATTTGCAAATTACTATTGCTTAACAAATAGCTAGCAATTGCATAGCCAAGATAGCCATCAGCGCCGGTAATTAAAACAACACCTTTACTCATAATGTCTCTCCTAATGGCCACTTATCAAAATTATTACCATGTTGACTCAACAAGGCAAACAACCACCGCTCGAGTCCAAACGCAACACAAGCAGTTCTCGCTGGCTTACCATTTAAGCTAATGTTGTAGCAATCACTAAAGAAACTGCGATGATTATTGGTTGATGCTATCGCCAAACCATTTTTCAGGCATAACTCCTGTTTTACCGGCTCAACAAGTTGACTGATAGCTTTGCTGTCATTAGAGGGGTCAAAAAATGGATCACTCGCTTGTTGCCATGATGCGTTCAGCCCAAGCTCGTTAGCAAAAGTGCTGATAAACGCCTGCGCTGTTTCGATAAACTTGTCTATCCCGTTCGGATCGGACAAACATACGACTTCACGCATGGTAAAATTCCATTGTCGTTGTAATGGCGCATAAAATTCTTCGCGGCGATGACAGGTGCATTTGGTGGTTAAGTACCTTGTCTCATCAAGGCTATGGTTTTTAAAGCGATGATAAAAGTGATAGCACGAGGCTGGCGTTAATACTTGCTTCGTTGCTTGCCAGTCGACATTTTCATTTACAGAACTTGGGGTTGTTGCATTTGAATTGATTGCACTTTGCTTAAACTTATTTAAATTGTCGCTTTCAGGCTCTGGCGTATAGGCAAAGGTTGCAAGGTGAGGGAACGAATCACAATAACCGGTTGGCGCTAAATCTGCTATTGAGATAAAATTTGGGAACAAATATTGAACTGCATTTAACTGCTCTGCCCATTGCTCAATCCGTGCATCAAGCAAGTTTAAATATTTCAATAAGTCACCAGACAACGCAGCATAGCCATCGCTATGCCATTGTAGATCGTGCCATTGCAGATCCCCCCCGTGTAAATCGTCTAATTGTTCTGCTTTATACTTGCTTTTATTCTCGACAAAACACATCTTCGGCCTCCAACGTAAAAAAGCTATTTACAATCACCGCGATATTTTTAAAACAACCTGGTAGCAACTGCTGGGCGGTAATTCTATTACCACTGCTTTGTTCAAGTAATAGTAATAAATCAAGTACTTGAAAAGAGGTAATGAATCGATTTTCAAGCAAAGACGTTTCATTACTCACAGTATTGAAGTCAGTATTTGGATTAACTCGCTGTAAGCATTCGCGTACTAATGTTTCGGCGTCTGATTTATTCATCCTACATCCCCTAAAAGTTGCTGTTGGTAAAGCCAGCCAAGCCTTTTTTGTTGCAAGGCATCTCGATGCAGCTTGGCACGTTCACTATTAAATACAGCCATGCTTAAACCGGCACAATCGGTTAAACCAGCGTCGAAATAGGCGTCAGGGCAATAAAACTGTTTCCAGGTAGTGAGTAAAAAACCATTTAGGTGCTGATTTATTTTGAGTAGTTGCTGTTCATCAATATTATTTTTCTGTTCATTAAACCAATATTTTAAAAAGCCTAAGCCAAAAGCTAAATGTCGAGACTCTTCTAGATGATGCAAACGGTTAATATCGGCAACAATAGCAACTACATTTTTATCATTCGCAATACGGCGGTTATATTCATCGACAACAGTTTCAAAAATATAAATTCGAGCAAACAGCAATAACAGCTCTATGTCACCATGGGGTTCAGCAGCAATATCCAAAGCACGTAATGGGTAAACTTTATTAGCATACTGGATACAAAACCGTGAAAAATACATCATGTGCTTGGCTTCTTCTTCAATAAAATGCAACAAATACTCAGACATTGCTATTGATGGAAAATTAAATAAGTGACTGCTAACAGCGTTAATCAAGTATTTTTCACCATGTACGTTTAAGCTAAAAAAGTTTACTGCTTCATAAAAGCTTAACCGTATTTGCTGTTGCTCAGTTAATTCATGCCATTGCTTGCTGCCAAATATTGAGATTAATTCAGCAGAAAAAAACCACTGATTCTCAGGCAAGTGTTCAGGCCAAGTAATCGCGTCAGGCGTTAAAAATTGTTGCTCAGACATGTGCGTTAATTTTTTTAATTGCGTGGTAAACGTTGCAATATTCATACTTTTTCTACCACCATACATTGCCAATTACTGCCAAATCCGGCCATAAAAAGTAACACCAGCTCACCTTTTTTCATTTTCCCGCTGTTATCAAGACGAGACAGGTTAATGATATTGTCGCTGCTGATCACATGACCCACATGCGCTAAGGAATCAAACCACGCCTTCTGCTCATCAATCCCTAACAGGCTGGCAAGAATAGCCCAGGCTTTGGCATTGGTATTTTGCGGAACCACCCAATCGATATCGGTCACCGCCAGATTTATTTGTTGCAGGGTAGCGCTTATTAACTGATGCAAATAAGAGAAGTAACTGCCGACGGTTTCATCATCACTGGCACTGACCTGGGCACCATTAGTAAGATGCCGAACCGTTAAAATGCGAAAACCTCGCGGCTTTCGTGACACTAAACAGGCGGCGCCACCATCTGAAATTAAATTATACGCTTGCTCGTAATAAGCGTTTCTGGGAAAGTTATCAGCGCTGATACACAAAATATTATTGATATTATCTTCTGCCGTTAAGAAGTTGTTAGCGATACGTATACTGCCGAGCATGCAAGTACATGCTTGCTGAGTTAAGCCAATAACAAAAGCGTTATCCATACCAAATTCAACTTGTAATTTACTGGCAGGAAACACCATTAAATCTTTTACGTCTCGGCTGCTTTCAAATTCTTCGCTTTGATGACTATTGGCATTTTGCGGTAAACAATTTGCGTAAATAATACAATCAATTTCAGCAGTATCGATTTGACTGTCAACAAGCGCCTGACACGCCAGTTGATAAGCAGTTTCACCTTTCGAACAAACAAAATGCTGTTCAAAACCTGACTCTTTAAGTGCTTGCATAGTTGAGAGCAAAACACCGGCTTGTTCAGCTTGTTTTAACGAACGACATTCACTGCCTAATGAATACCCCAATTGTTGTAAATAGCTATCAGTCATAATTAACTCCTACAGCAAACCGGCAGGAATAAAACGACCCGTTGTGCTCATATAACACTGATAGCTCCCGCCAAACACCTGTGTTAAGCGAGTTTCTTCACGTTTGGCTGTTACAGTTAAAACAATGATGCCATAAGCCAAGCAGCCAAAGAGCAAGTAATGCGGAAATAGCATTACACTTGCGCAAAATGCTAAAAGAAACGCCGAATAAAATGGGTGCCTAATGCTTTTATATGGACCCCAGGTAACTAACTCCTGTGGTTGGTCATTGACTTGATGCCATAACGCCGGCTTAAATTCATGTGCATGAATAGTGCAGGCAATCAGCCCAATTGAGGCAATGCTAAATATTGCCGCACTGATTTGAGCAAGCTCGAATAATAGTGCTGAATACATCTGTAGAGAGATTAACTGCTCAACATAGCCCATAATCAACACCACAACGACCACCAAGAAAGGTAATGCGGTAATACACCACTTCAGATTAAATGAGCCATCTCGGCGAAATATTATCAAAGGTAACACGGCAATTACGATAAAGTTACTCATCACCATCACAAAAGATACGGTATTCATAATTAGCTCTCCTGTTGTTGATGGGGCTGATTTGCATACTGTTCAATAAGTTGCTCCACCTGCAAACGCTTAATTTTGCGAGTGGTGGAACGGGGCAAATCTTGAGCAAGCACAATGACTTTAGTCGGCCGTTTCCAGCGCACCAATTTTTCACTGCGCTGCTCGATGATCTGCTGCAGTTTTTGTTGTAAGGCGTATTGATCTTGCTTAAATTCTTCGCTGAGTTGTTCACTGGCAACCAGTACTGCACATACTTGTAATCTACCTTGATATAGCCCTTCATTTGCTTTTAACGCAACAACGCAGCCTTCTTTAATGTCTGGGTGCGAAAATAACTGCGGCTCAATTTGCTCTGGTTGTAAATTTTGGCCATCGGCTAACACTATGGTGTTTTTCTTCCTGCCGGTTACATAAAGAAAACCTTTTTTGTCGATATAACCAAGATCGCCAGTATGCAACCAACCTTGTTGATCAATCGTTTTTGCCGTTAAAGTTTCATCGCCATAATACCCTGCCATTACATGATGGCCACGGGTAAGGATTTCACCTACAGCGTAGGTGTCTAATTGATTTTTTTTGTCTATTTTAACTTGGCAACCTGGTAAGGGTTTGCCAACTGAGCCATAACGGTTTTTATAAGGTGTATTGGCGCTAATAACCGGACTGGTTTCAGTCATGCCATAACCTTGATATACGGTAAAGCCAAGATCAGTAAAAAACCTTAAGGTGGTTTTATCCAGTGGTGCGCCACCACACACAAAGTGCTTAAACTTGTTACCAAACTTTTTATGAACCTGGTGAAATATTGTTTTCCTAAGGGCTACTGGTAGGTATTTACTGATATGTAAAAACGAGTTAAACAGTAGCTGTTTAGCTTTAGACTCTTTGGCGACTTGCTGTAAAATAGACTTTTTCATCAATGATAAAAACAATGGTACGGCAATTAGAAACGTTGCGTTTTGAGCTCGCATGGTTTTTAACAGATCGTCGGGAATTAAGCTGTTTAAATAACAAACCTGCCCACCTCCCCATAACACGCCTAACAATCCGGCTGACAGCTCTAATAAATGATGCAATGGCAAAATAGATACACATACTTCAGCGCCATCAGTTTTCATCAATCGATTTAAGTTTTCAACTTGGCCGACAATGTTTCTAAAGGTGATCTCTACGCCTTTGAACTTACCGGTAGTGCCCGAGGTGTAACAGATCACGGCTTTACTGTTTAATTTAACACGTTGATGATATTTGCTTAACGAGTTAATAGAAGATTCGAGTGCTGTTAACTGGCTTTTATAACATTCAAGTTCAACAACAAAATTAATACTAGTCATTTGTTTTTGCAGGGTTAAACCTGTGGCTAGCATTTTACTAGAAGCAATAAGCGCTTTCGGTTTGGCATCTGTTAAAATGAGCAGCAGCTCTACTTCAGTTAACTGTGGATCAACGGGGACCACAATTGCGCCGCAAGATAGAATGGCTAAAAATGCGATGGCCCAATGTGGGCGCGCTTCACTTAACAACGCGACCCGATCAGCTCTGCGTATACCTTTAGCAAGTAATAATTTAGAAAACTGCTTTACCTCATCAGCCAGTTCCGCATAGGTAAATTGATCATCAACGTTAAGCTCACCACCTAACAAATGTCCAGACAAAGCGATTTGCGAAGCAAATTCATTCGCCTTAGCTCGTAGCGTCGCCGCAACATCAACTTTAAACTCCGATTGCGAGTACTGCTCTAATTTATCTACCAATAATGCTGTATTCATGATTTCACCTTCTCCTAACAAGCCCATGCTCATTTTGAAAGTTCGATAGAGATCAAATTTTTTAGTCAAAATTCAATCTCCTTTAACCAATATTCAGTTTTAATTTGCAGATTTTGTGCCACATAATCATAATTCAGTAAGTTGTTGTTTTTACAGCATTGTTAAAAATTGAGCTTCACACACCAGACAAATCTGGCATACATAAGTGTGTTTTCATGCACATAAATGTACTTTCATTATCAGTAATCGTTATTGCAGTTACCTAGCCATTAGTACTGCTGTGCGTATCAGTTAGTTTAATCACCTTACCTCGTACAAATTTGCATAACCATTTAGCAATTATGTACACCAACAATTCTTCACTTAACAATCAATCAAATATTAATACCTATATAAAACAATCTATTAAGCGTATTTATAAAATCGGTTCAGTTCTTGCTCTTAGGTATTACGAGTGAAAGTGTATTTTGTACACCTTACAAAATACATGTAGCGAAGAAGGTAATTTGATCAATAAAGAATAGTTGAAAATTTGATGTTTTGCTTTCTAACAATTCCGGCAATAAACGCCGGGTAACTAACTGGAGACAACACTGATGAAAACCTTAATGTTATTAATTTCAATAGCTTTTATGAGCTTTACTGCAACAACTAATGCCGCTTCTAGCTATTTTATTGATCAAACTAAACTGCCCTTCACAGCATTGCCGGGGGCAACAGCCTATTGGGGGGTACACACCAATGCGGGTTATCATATTGAAGTACCCGATGACTGGAATGGTGAGCTGGTAGTATGGGCACACGGGTTTAGAGGTTTTGGTAAAACAGAGCTTACTGTTGATGACCATCCAATGCGTCACTTTTTGATTGCCCAAGGTTATGCCTGGGCAGCATCATCTTACAGTAGAAATGACTACGATGTGACCACGGGAGTGCAAGACACCTTGGCTTTGCTAAAAAGGTTCAATGGTATTGCTGCAAAGCCGGATAAAATTTATATGACTGGCTTATCGATGGGTGGCCATATTACTGCGGTAATTATTGAGCAGTTCCCGAAATTATTTGCCGGAGCCATGCCTATTTGTGGCGCCGTAGGTGACTATGAAACCTTTGATTTTGTATTGGATTTCAACTTAGCCGCGCAGCAGTTAGGTACCGATACTTCTATTTTCCCAGTAGAACCATTTACTTATGTCACCGCAACGGTACCAAGTATCAAGGCCAATTTAGAATCTGCACCTAATACGTGGCCTGTGGGATTAAATCAACAAGGCGAAAACTTGAAAAATTTAGTGATGTTGCATTCAGGTGGCGATCGTCCAAATTTTGACAGTGCTTGGTTTTTCTGGAATAACTTTGCTGAAGTTGAGTCAGGGACAGGGCCAGGAAACTTTCTATTTGATTTAGGCTTAAGCGATGGCGTAATGCCAAGAAATCCTGGGAATACAGCTGAAAATATCGATGTGGTGTATCAGTTTGATACTAACCCTGAGCTAAGCCCTGAAGAACAAGCGTTTAATGACTCAATATTTAGAGTGGCACTAGCACCACAAAGCAAAAATCCAAACGGCTTATCGCAAGTACCCGTGATCAACGGCAACCTGCCTATCCCGGTACTGACTATGCACAACATCGGCGATTTATTCGTACCAATTAAGAATGAAATTGCCTATGCCACAAAAGTTAAACAACAGGGTAAACAAGACTTGCTAGTAACTAGGGCTTACAGAGGTGTAATGCACTGTGATTTCACTGCAAATGAAATGGTATCGTCATTCTTAGACTTGGTTGACTGGGTTGAAAATGGCAATAAACCAGCTGGTGATGATTTCCTGGATGCTAACAATGTTGCGGCTGATGACTTTGGTTGTCAATTTACTTATGGTAACCACCCCTTTGACACTGCATGCCCAGGGTAAAGTAAATATTACCGAGTAAGCTAAACCAGCCTGACCTAGTCAGGCTGGTTTTATTTGAATTATGATCTTTTATTATTGATTAACCTCTACCGGGTTATCCAATACAGTTGTTACAAAGGTATTTCCCTCCCGTTCAATACTACCAAAAGTGAAAGTTACACTTGAAACATTCTGCTTTAAGTTAGCCTTTTTAATGGTACATGTGCCGTCAGCTTCAGTTGTGCAGCTGCCACTGCCGCTAGTACCATTACTCCAGTTACCACTAATCACCGCACTTTCAACAGCATTTTCGGATCCATTATTTTCCATCACAGAAACCGTTATGATTGCATCCCACCTAGATGGCTTATTTCTAATTTCAGAACTTCCTGATAGGTCTATATCGACTGCAACCTCTGTAGGTTGTGGCGGTTCCGGTGGTTCAGGAGGTTCAGTGACACTGCCTTCATAGATTGCAAGGTAATCAACAAATAGACTGGCATTATTATTATTGCCTTTTGTTCTGTCTGTATCTTCAACGCGCAAGTAAAATGCGCCTGCACTGTGATCAGGTATTGGCACTGTGAGTGTATTTGAGCTGCTAGTGGAGCTCAGTGTATAAAAAGGAATATAGTTGCTATTATCACTTGAATAGGAAAATTGAATGGTTTCTCCATCGCCGCCGTCATTTCGCATCCAAGCGTTAGCATTAATTTCCAAGCCAGTACCATTATCTAATTGAAAACTCCACGTATGTAGCAGTTTATCTCGATTACCACCAACACGAACTTCAGTTATTTCTTCTGACGCACCATCATCTACATGGGTATCAACAAAGGTGCCAGTAATTACTCCTTTGTTCGCAATTTCAGCCGTTGCCTGTTGCTCTGTTGTGGCGCTAGGATCGTATACGGTCAAAGTTAGAGGTACTGTTAAAGGCGAGTTAACACTGTCATTACTATAAATACAAAGTACTCCATTGTACTCATTTAGCGCCAAACCAGTTGAATTGAAAGTTACAGTAACATCATTAGGGAGCGTTCCATCGGTACTGTCAGCAATAGGAGAGACGCTAGCCCAAGATAAGCTAATATTATCAGGCGCTAAGCAATTATCAGCAGTGTCGGTTTCAATACTCCAAGTCAATAGTTCACTACCAGTATTAGCTATGATTAAAGCTTGGAACGTTTCAACATCGACACCTTGCTCTGATGATAGACTCGCTGGGTTAACTGCAATGTGAGGAGCAGGAATACTAGTGACAGTATTATGTACAGTATCGCAATCGTTATCGCCTTCAATAGCCGTTACACACGCTTGATTGGAAAGTAACGCATCATCAATAATTTCCACATCGTCTATGTACCATCCCACACCGCCTACTAAGCCATCGGTAGCCATTCTAAATCGAATTTGTACAGTTTCACCTGCGTAGCTACTAAGATCAACATTGGTTTGAATGTAACCTCCGCTGTTTCCAGAGAATGCTTTACGTCCACTAATAGCACTAGCCGGATTTGAAGTGATAGTACTGTTATAAGGTCCCTTATACATATGTTGACCTGCATCGTCCCAATCAACTCCATTTATAGAAATTTCAACAACACCACCATCCCAATTGGCCTCAGTGTCATAATGATGCCAGAATTTTAAAATTGCATCACCGGTTAGTTCTACAGGACTGTTCAAAGTTAGGTACTGATCGGTACTTGTGGCGATATCTTCTGCAAAAGCAGCATAAACAGGGCTATGAGCACTTTCAGTGGAAAGCGACCAATCATCTGTACCACTACCGTGGTTAATAATCCATTGGCTGCTACCACTTTCCATATCGTCTAAAACAATTGGTGTTGCTGCAGAGGAGTCTACTATTACTTCGAATGAACAGTTTTGACTTCCAGCAATTGCCATATCCCCAATCGGGAAGGTAACAATTTCACTTACCAATGAACCGCCACAAGTAGCAGAACCATTAATGTAGCTTGTATGATTGGGGACCGGGTTTGTTACTGTAACACCACTTAATGAACCAGGAGTGTTATTTTCAATTTGCAAATAATAAGTTAATGTTGCCCCTGCCTCCACAGACTCAGAACTGGAAGTAGTTGTAATTTTTAATATCTCTTGGCAAAAAAGCGGCACATCAAATGCTTCTATTCCATCGCTACGATTTGATGCACTGCCTTGTTCAGCACTAAAGCCCAGACCTCGTTCGGCAAAGGCTTCCCAGATAATACATTGATTAGCACCCGCATTGTTATTTTGGTCAGCTAAGAGTATGGCGTTTCTGGCATCGACAAAGCCCGGTGAACAGGGCTGCATTTTCAAGCCATCAATCACCAGTTGTAATGCAATATTATTACCGCCGCTACCGGTATATAAATCAAGTTCAAATCCATGCTCATTAATTAAAGCCCAGGTCATTTGCCAAAGCATGGCTGCCCAGGTTGAGCCCACACCATGAGGGACAGCTGCAGTTTTAATCGAGTCGTAAGTACGAGGGTCAATCGACATATCTGTGCTGTATGGATAATCTCGAATACCATCACCCTCTATCGACTCGCCAAGAACATAAGTACCTATCCCTCGACTATCACTACCTTCATCGCCAGCTTCAATAGTCATAATCAAGGCAAAGTAATCGCTCCATCCTTCCCCTGCTTGTTCGGTATTATTCAAGCAAGTAGCAGCAGATGGTCCGCCGGTAAGACGGTTTGAAATACCATGGCCATATTCATGGACAATAATACCGTTATCCAGATCGCCATCACGCATAGGGCTGGTTTGGTTCCACAAGTACATTTGCATACGTGGAGCTTGACCATCTGGCGGGGTTGCAAAATTGGCATTGTTTGTACCTCCGCCATCCTGAGCCTCGGCATTTACTGCGTCATTGCCTAATCCACCATTATCACTGTTATCATTTTGAAAATTACCACTATTTTCATCAAAACCATATTGGTAGAAAACGTCATGAATAATGTTATTCCAATAGAATAGATTAGTAACGGCTGCATCCTGATATTGATTAGGCTCTTGAAAAAGTTCCAAAGAAAAAGAAAAATCTAGGCCAGAATTACAAGCTCGCGCATTATTTCCTCCCGTAGGGGAATTGCTGTTATCTGTATCAAGATAGGCATCTACATTGTTACCTGATGTACATTGGTCACTTACCCAGGTAGTAGATGTGCCAATAGGCATGCTCAAATAATCACGAACTCCATGATTAGGACTTTCTAAGGGCACCGGATAGATTTCATATACCTCATGGGCAACGTAATTCTTTCGATCCAAAACCGCACCATTGATAGCATCAACTCTCATGCTCCACCAGTTTTTGGCATCAAGCTCATAAATCTCCATATCCCATGCCAAGCGCAGCATGTTTTTAGCAACTGGCTGATAAACCAGTTTGGTTTGTATTGGATTACGAGATATAGGACCTAAGTTAGGGTCTATCCCTAAACTTTTGGCCGCGGCAGAAATCGCTTGCCCACGAGGCACTAACGCCAATGTTGAATTTACCGCAGTATCTATACTCGCCATAAAGCGATTACCAAGGTTAATAACACTGCCATCAGCAGCAATATTTATATTAATGCTGGCATTATGTACTCCAATACCCTGGTAATGTTGCTGAAAATAAATATGAGTAACGCCATTATGCGATGAAGTGTACTGATTAGTTACTACCATACCGGCAATATCAATATTTGAGAGGCCTAATTCACCTTTGTTTTGATCTATATACCTACGTGCTATCGCCAGCGGTTTTCCTGCATTAGGGCCGGTTAGAAATGTTGCAGGATTCCCTTTAGCTGCGGAGTTCGAGGATACGGCTTGGACATATGAGGAAGTAATGCTTAGTACTGCAACTAACACAAAACCAAACAAAGTATTAACAGAAATTAATTTCTTACATTCAGGCATAGGGCGACCACTCAGGTATATGCAGCCTGGCTATCTTGTTTCCTTACCGCTTACATAGGACACGAGGACCCGTGGCTTTCCGTCCTCGCCTTTCGACGAGTTTGGCTTTGTCGTTAAACTCTATAAAGCATAGTACAACGTTAACCATTTTGTAGCTGGTTTTACATATATCCGGTTTTCACTAAAATAATGCAGCCTTGTTTGCTAAAGGGGTTATGCTTTGAATAATTTGGTGAACGCAGCCATGTGCCTTTCGGGTACTTGCCATACTCATCTTCAAATACCCCATCCAATACAAATATCTCCTCTCCTCCTGCATGAACATGAGGTTTAAAATGCGTTTCAGGTTGCCAACGAACCAGAGCTGTATGCTCGGTGCCAAAAGAATGCAATGGCATTACCGATAAACCATTAACCAAGCCAGGTAACCATTCTTGTTTTGTGGTTTCTATTTTCACAAACTCTTTATCAATAGGTTGAAATTGATTAAGCTTAACAAATAACTCGCAACCTTCAGGGCTTTTCGGTGAGTGAGAACTCCCCGGAGGATTACGAAAATAGGTACCCTTTGGAAACTTGCCATGTTCATCTTCAAACACACCTTCGAGTACAAAGATTTCTTCGCCGCCGGGGTGCGAATGCGCTGAAAAGCCAGTGCCTACATCATATTTAACCACGCTAGTCGTTAAACCAGATTCCGCGCCTTCACGTTCCAGTTTTTTGCGATAGACACCTTTACTAGGAGATTCCTCCCATGCCATCTCAGTGGTGTTTATTGCCAAAGCAACACTACGATCTAAATTTAAATTCATTACATCTACCTAGGTGTTTTTCTTATTATGGCTTAGATAATTTATTAACTGTAATTATTTCGTAACAGGCGCGTATTATTTCGTTACAAATTTAGTATTATTCTTATAGCTAAAAGTTTTACAACGCTACGATTTTGTTATAAAAACAATGTCGAATAATAATTTTTAGCCTAAGTAGATCATATCTAACTTAGGTAATAGTAAGCATTACGGGGAATACCTTAAATGAAAGCACGCATTTTAACGCCAATTGCGCTGGCAATTGCACTTGCAGGTTGTAACTCTGCAACAACTGAAACAGCAAACAAAGAAGTGACACAACAAACAGTAAACGTTGAAGCATCAAATCCATTTTATCAACAATGGGACACACCATTTGGCATGCCTCCTTTTGATAAAATCAAAATTGAGCATTATAAGCCGGCAATGGAAAAAGGTATCGCTGAGCAAATTGCCCAAATTGATGCTATTACTAACAATCCTGATGCACCTACTTTTGAAAATACTATTGAAGCCATGGAAAAAAGTGGTGACTTATTAGATAACACGACTAATGTTTTCTATGGTTTAATCGGTTCAATGTCGACACCTGAAATGCAAGCCATTTCAAAAGAAATGTCACCTAAATTCTCGGCAATGAGCGATGACATCAACTTAAACGCAAAATTATTTGTTCGCGTTAAAGCAGTATTTGATGCAAAAGATTCATTAACGCTTAACACTGAACAAAAAACATTATTAGAAAAAACATATAAAGGTTTTGTTCGCGCCGGTGCAAATTTAAACGAAGCGGATAAAGAAACTTTACGTGGTTTGAATCAACAAATTTCGGCATTAAGCATTCAATTTGGTGAAAATTTATTAAACGAAACCAATGGTTTTGAATTAGTGATTGATGATGTAAAAGACTTAGACGGTTTACCAGAATCAATTATTGCAGCAGCAGTAGCAACAGCAGCTGAAAGAGGCCATGAGGGCAAGTGGGTATTCACCACACATCGTCCAAGTTTCTACCCGTTTTTAACATATTCGACAAACCGTAAATTACGTGAGCAACTATTTTACGCCTACACGCATCGTGGGGATAACGACAATGCCAACGATAACAAAGCAATTGCCTCAGAAATGGCATCGCTTCGTTACCAACGCGCACAAGTTCTAGGTTATAAAACTCACGCTCATTACGTGCTTGAAAACAACATGGCTAAAACACCAGAAAATGCTTACGGATTATTAAATAAAGTTTGGCCGGCATCACTAGAGCGTGCCAAGCAAGAAGTTGCTGATATGCAAGACTTCGCCAACACTCAAGGTGCAGACTTTGAATTAGAAGCCTGGGATTGGTGGTACTACTCTGAAAAAGTTAAAAAGATGAAATACGCTTTAGACGAGTCTATTACAAAGCCATACTTTGAATTAAACAACACCATGCAAGGCGTATTTTACACCGCTAATCAATTATGGGGCGTTGAGTTTAAACAGCGTGATGACTTACCTAAGTATCACCCTGATGTAACGACTTATGAAGTGTTTGATAAAGACGGCTCTTCAATTGGTATTTACATGACCGATTTCTACGTACGTGAATCTAAACGCGGCGGAGCTTGGATGAGCTCATTTCGTAAACAATTCAAAATGTACGGCGAAAACGTTCAGCCTATTATTTATAACGTGTTGAACTACCCTGCGCCTGTAAATGGTGAGCCGGTACTATTAACATTTGATCAAGCATCAACGTTATTCCACGAATTTGGCCATGCAATTCAAGGCTTATTATCTGATGGTTACTATCGTTCATTAACTGGTACATCTTTACCTCGTGATTATGTTGAATACCCATCACAAGTGATGGAAAACTGGATGACCGAGCCACAAGTATTAAACAACTTTGCAAAACACTATAAAACTGGTGAAGTTATTCCTGCCGAGTTAGTTGAGAAAATCCAAGCTTCAGGTAAATTTAACCAAGGCTTTGCTACAACTGAGTACATGGCAGCCGCACTACTTGACTTAAAATGGCACACGCTTGAAACTGCCGAGTTACAAGATGCTGATAAGTTTGAAGCTGATACCTTAGCTGAATTAGGCTTAATTAACGAAATCGCGCCGCGCTATCGTTCAACTTACTTCTCGCATATATTCGCTGGTGGTTATTCTTCAGGTTACTACGGCTACATTTGGTCAAACATTTTTGATGCCGACACGTGGGAGGTATTTAAAGACAAAGGTATTTTCAACCAAGATGCTGCTACAGGATATCGTGTAAACGTATTGCAAAGTGGTGGTACTGAAGATCCGATGACTATGTACAAACGCTTCCGTGGTAAAGAGCCAAACCCTCAATATTTATTAGAGCGTCGTGGTTTAGTTTCAGAAAGCAAATAAGTAAATAAGAAAACTTTCGCAAAATCAAAAGCCAGCATGAGAATGCTGGCTTTTTTATTGAAATAAACGCACAAAACTTTATATTTTTATTTAGCTTTTCTTGCCCGAAAGCCAATAGTTTCCTATGCTTTATGCTACGACGTTATTAATAAGAGGGAGCAGTACTTATTAAATAATAAGCTCAAGGAATAACATGGAAAAGCCAGATAAGTTAAACAGAGCAAAAGAACGCACAGTTCTGTGTTTTAACTTTGAACATGCCAAAATGAACTGGCAGAGGAAGTTGAGTCCGTTTAAATGGAAAGTTCATAATGTAACAACTCTTTCCCAGGCAGTTAACCTCCTAAAAGGAAATACAATACTTGTCGCGATAGCCATTTTAACGGCCAGTACGCAAAAACAGGCCATTTCGATAATCGCTAATTTAGTTAGCTCATTCCCACAGATAAAATGGATCGCTTACTCTCTAGATGATAATTTAAAGAACTCAGCTGTTTCGGCAAAATTCTCTGAATATTGTATCGATTATTTTCATTACCCTATTTGTATAGAAAGACTTGCCCATACATTAGGGCATGCTTATGGCATGGCCCAATTGCAGCCGCAAATAAAGGCAAAAAACATAGCTTCTTACGATACGGCAACTCTTATTGGCAAATCAAATGAGTTACGGCAATTAAATAATCACATAAAAAAAATAGCCAAGGTTGACAGTTCGTTACTAATTACTGGCGAAACAGGCACTGGCAAAGACTTGTGTGCTCAGTTAATTCATCAACAATCGGCTAGAGCTAATAGCCCGCTAATTAACATTAACTGCGGTGCATTACCTGAAAGCCTGATCCACAGCGAATTGTTTGGCCACGAAAAAGGCGCATTCACTGGCGCCATAGACAAATACATTGGCCATATTGAACGAGCCCACCAAGGTACATTATTTCTCGATGAAATAGGTGACTTACCGTTAGAGTTGCAAGTTAACCTATTACACTTTTTAGAAAATCACACTATTGAACGACTCGGCGGCGCTAAGCCAATAACGGTAGATTGCCGAATAATAGCCGCCACCCACATTGATTTAGAAACAGCGGTTGTAGAAGGCCGTTTTCGCAAAGATTTATTTCACCGGTTAAACATTTTACGCCTACGCGTACCGGGCCTGAGGGAGCACAGAGAAGACATTGAAGCCATTGCCATTAGTTTTTTAAAGCCCTTTCAACAAGCAAATCCTAAGCTGAAGTTTTCCAACTCGGCGATAGAATGCATGCTTAGCTACGAGTGGCCAGGCAATGTTAGAGAACTTAAAAACCGTGTAGAAAGAGCTGTGGTAATGCAAGATGGCAATACCATCTCCAATAAAGATTTGGGCCATCATTTTGCGAAAATAAAAATGCCAACAAAAAACCTGAATCAGCAGCGTGAAGATATTGATACTGAAATACTGCTCGATGCTATAACTCGCAACAATCACAATATTTCAGCAGCCGCCAGGGATTTAAAAATATCTAGAACCACGTTTTATCGATTGATTAAAAAATGTAATATTAAGCTATAAAATCTCCCCTTTCATTTTTAAACAACTTTAATTATATTAACGACATAAACTCCCCCTGTAGCTGTAACACCGCATTGTTACAGCTATGAAACACCTTTATTCAAATTTCGACAAAATTTAAACCTTGTTCCCATACTATTTCAAACAATTCAACCACTTAGAAAGTAGGCCCAACTATTGCTTTAAAAGTTTTACTTATAAGCGGTTAAACCGATGTGCTTATTGAGTTAATGAATAAACAAGCCCGGTTTTCAAACAATAAACTGGACGTTATCAGGTAATAGTAATGGAGATATGATTATGAAGTTTAAAATATTTAAAAAACTGCTCGTCATGTGCTTTGCAATTTTCTTTTCTGTTGGAACTGCGTTTGCGACACATGATCTAAACCTTTTTGAATTAGAAGGTAACGCACTACAAGATGGTGTTGCTCCTCCTGTCGATTGGGAAACCCTATGGAATAATGGCGGTAACGATGGCGGTTCACCGTTAAGGTTTACCAATATACTTCATGATGAACCAGATGCTATGGGCAGTGATGATTCTATTTTCACCGGTGGACGCAAAGACATTCAAGATCTTAATCAATGGGGTCATAAGTCGGGTAGCTCTCCAGATAAAGATGAAATCATGAATGCTTATGCAGCTGCATACAAACATGGCGAAGATCTAATCATTTACTTTGGCGCCGATAGGATCTCCAATAAAGGTGATGCCTTTATGGGTTTTTGGTTTTTCAAGCAAAAAGTAGAAGCTGCTCCAGATGGTAGTTTTACCGGAGCACACACTAACGGCGATATTTTAGTGCTTACAAACTTTCCACAAGCATCTAATGCTAAGCCCGAAATCAGAGTAGATGTTTGGGATGATACTTGTAACAAGGCTGCAAGCAATGACCCTGAAGAGGATGAATGTGATGCAAAAAACCTCAGACTAGTTAAAAAAACGAGTGCATTATGTGGACAAGAAGATAGTGACGATGCCTGTGCTGTTACCAACGCTGAAGATGGTCCCTATGACAACACCGATTCACCATGGCCATTTCAATCTAAAAACTCTGACGATGCAGATGTATTTCCATATGAATCCTTTTTCGAGGGTGGTATTAATGTGAGCAAACTATTTCCAAATTCTGAAACTTGTTTTAGCAGCTTCATGGCTGAAACTCGCTCATCCAGTGAGTTTACCGCCACTTTAAAAGACTTTGTAATTGGCGGTTTCGAGTTGTGTAGTGTTGATATCACAAAAACTTGTGATCAAGCCAAAGTTAATGCAGCAGAAGATGGTTATGATTACGACTTCAACGGCGTGGTTGAAAATGATGGTGCAGGAACTATCTACAACGTTCTAGTTACAGATAACGTAAATGGTCAAACATTCAATTTGGGTACTTTAGCTGCCGGGGCTACAGCGTCCTATAGTGGTACCTTAAGTAGTTCTATGAACGGACTTGACAATACCGTAACAGTAACGGCATCAGCCACTCAATCAGGTTCTTCAACGATTACTGACAATGGTGGAGATAGATGTGAGAAGATAGATCTTAACCCTGAAATTGAAGTTACGAAAGATTGTACAACTAGCTTTGTTGCTACCGATGATGGAGTTATTGCAAAAGTTAATTACTCAGGAATGGTATGTAATACAACACTTAAGGCTTTGACTTTGGTTAAGGTAAGCGTTGTCGATGATTCTGGTACTCCAAGTGACCCTGCAGATGATGTTACTGTACTCAGTGGCGTTACACTCGATCCTCCTGGTAGTGGCACTGAATGTAAGTCATATAGTGGTAGCTATATACCAAAAGACTTCACAATTAAAGCCGATCAGACATTCGGGGATACTGTATCCGCAGTTGGCGAATTAAAAATAGATGGTAAGCAGGCTTTTGATACTGGCTCTGCATCTTGTCCTATATGTCCAAGTACAGACGGTGAGTAAACTTTCACTTTGACAAAGAAGGTACTTGTCCCGCCCTAGAATAAAAAAGCCTAGCATGCTAGGCTTTTTTTAACACATAGTCCCTAAATTTAGTTAGGTTTGCCTTTCCCACCACCGTTGCCGTTGCCAGAAGACTCCAATTGTATCCTTACTGTAGCTGTAGACTGACTCATGCCATTTGAAATGGTGTAAGTAAAGCTGTCATTGTTTTTAAACTTGTTCGCAGGTGAGTAACGTATACTACCATCATTCAGCACTACTGCGCTGCCTTTTGCCGGTTTTGAGACACTGATAGTTACTGTACTAGGATCAGCCAACTCATCATTCGCCATCACAGCAATAGTTATATCCTGTTTGCTCAGCAAAATAACTGAATCATCATTAGCCTGTAGTGGTGAAGTACTTTCGTTTTCAATCTGATATTCTACATCCGCACTGGCGCTGTATGATGGTGCAGTGACATGAGTTGCTACCATAGGTAGAATATAACTACCAGCTTCACTATCAATGGGAGAATATACTGTTATTATCGATTCGCCAGTTTCACCAGAAGCCAGGGTTAACACCTCCATATTTGCTTGCCAGCCAATGTCTAAATCGGCTTTAACTTGATATTCAGCATTACTACAATTACTTGAATTACGATTTTCAACTTTGACTCTGTACTGTAACGCTGCACCTGGTTGTGCTAATTTACCATTTACTGCTGAGGCAGTAATGATAGGCTTAGCCATTTGACATTGACTACTACCAAATTGAACGCTGATTTCAGCACTATTTCCATTAGCAGATAATAACGCAAAACTTACCCCTGACTCAGGGTCGGTAAAGCTATCACCCACAGGCATAGCGGGGTCCATCCAGTCATTAGAGCCAAAAACCTCTTTAAAATGAGAATTTGGTTTCATATGTATAACTCGACTGCTAGATTCTATACCTTCTGTGGCGATACGCACAACAACACCATCAGTCACATCACCACGATAAAAACTATAAGAACGTTCTGCTAAGAAATCATCATGATTAAGTGATTGACGATACTCTATATAGAACCAGCGCATGTTACCGGTAATCGGATCGACTCCCCTAGGTATTTTAATCGCTATAGGTAACCCATTGGTTAATTCATAAGGCCCTATAGTAAATATTCCATCAAAATCTGCTGTAATCACATTAGGGCCTGATGATAAATTCATCCAGCCAAGGCGCTCTTTTTGAAAGGCATTAAAATAGCCCATATCATCACTACCCATAGCATCATAGCTATCCCCATAATTAATAACTTCGCAGTTTTCTCCCAAAGTTACTCCATCACATTCCAAAGCGCCTGAATGGTCTAGGCCAAAATTATGACCTAACTCATGAGCTATAACTCGAGGTACAAAATTACCATTAATTGATGCTCTTGATGGTAGTCCTGAGACTGTGGCAGAACCATTGGAGTTACAACCTGTATCAGTTGTTAGATATATATGACGATCATATTGTCCAATTGGAACACCAGCCTCAACAGCAAGGGTATTTACCGCATCTGCCACAGTCCTATCGTTACAAATCTGATTAGAAAGGGGGACAGTAAACAAACCAGCCACATCACCAGTTAACCATAATTGACCGTAGGAATTGGCCCGATAATAATCGTCAATGGTACCGAACACCAACTCGTTCGCTTCTTCATTGGTTATTGGTACTTCGTTAGGGTTCTCCTGAAAGTTGACGATAAATACCAATGTTTTTTGCTCACCAGTAATAGCTGCAGCTTTGGCCGAAAAAAGAGTCAAACACAGACTCGCAGACATAAAAATGCCCATCAGAAAATGATTCATTAAAACCTCAAAAAATATTGTGATGTACTTCAAATAATGGAGAGTATTACAGGGAGGACTGTTTACTACTTATTATTATTTTTATGTATATCGTGTATTGCTTTGTTTAAATTTCGCACAAATATTAACAGGATTGTAAAAAGCTTGTACAGTGCGTAAATGTTATTTTTTGTACAAATAACATACAAAAATTAACTTAGCGAACTTCTACGAAAAATTTCTTATATGAATCAGTGATTAAAAAATGAACTTGAAAATAAAAATAATTTGAAAAAAGGTTAATAAATTTTAGAAATTACTTAATTTTACAGTTCTACATGACAAGATAGTAACTAAATAGGCTGAGATGTTGATAGTCATTCCAGTTTAATTTTCCTGTTTTTCAGCAACCAATACACCCAATAACCTGACAGCGCTGAGAGCAAGTGCTTAATTGTATGACCACTTAAGCCATTCGTTAATTCCATAATAGGCTGATCATAAACCTCTGTAATTTTTGCCAATGCATAAAACAGCAGAATAAATATGCATGAAGATTGGTGGCTGTATTGCCATTTATATTTAATTAGCATGATAGGCAGTAATATTAATGGCAGGTACTGGGTTAATAAATAAAAGCGCATGTCGCCATAAGATAAATGTTCGCTAATTCCCCAGTATATAACTCCTGCTATGCCTAATAACTCTAATGGCAAAAGCATTTTATTGGCGAGTTTTAAAGACACCAGTTCACCAAATAGCGCAGTGAATAACGCCATAAAACTAATCGCAATACTTAGCCTGTCGAACACCAGAGTAAAATTATTAGGCTCTAGATGATAATAACTAGAGCCGATAAACGTCAGCATAAGGCCGATAAAAAACAATTGATAACTTGGCAAAACATTTTGATCGCAGTATTTGTTTGGTTGATTTAACAATGCTATTAGACCAATTAAACCTACTATGAAGAACGCTACGTTAGAAACTACATTAAGAGCGTTTGGAATAGACAGCATAGTTTGTTGATCTGCAAATTGATGGTACTGCTGATCTTGTGCCAACGGTGGCACCAGCAATAAAAAAGTGACTAACGCCAAGCTGCCCAAGATTAAATATTTTTTATTCATAACCGACCTTAAACTAGTGATTCATTAATAATACTTTTCTTCCTCTATAGGAGCATTATTCATGCCACTTAACTTTGCGCTGTAAGTGTTTGAATTTTAATTGTTAAACCAACTTTTAAATATTTAAATTTAGACAAACATACAAAATTGTACATATAAACTACACTTTTACCAGTTAGTCTAATTTTAGTGCTTGGTTGAAACTATGCAAAATTTAACATCTGAAGAATATACGTTTTTTTCAAAATTCATCCGGGCGGTGTTATCAAACCCATTTACCGATGAACGCAAAATTTTAAGCGATCTTATTTCTAAAAATTACTTTCCTGAAAAAGATGTCAATGTTCACTTTTTTAAGAGATTGCAGCCACTTCTTAATGAAAATATCGACAAACTTGATAAACGCGGTTTTAAACGGTTAAGTGACTTCAATGGCATGGAAAATAGATTGATCTATTTTTCATACATAGTTGCTATTTATTTAAATTTTGTTGATGACTTTGATGAGTTTATAAATCATCAAACCGATAATAAAAATGCCAGCCTTGCGTTTCCCAAAGGCCAAGAGATATTAGTGCAATTAGAGCGACGTGGCTTTTCAGCAAAAGAATCGTTACGTTTGCTTGAGCTTTATTATCAATTCAGGCGAGCGTATTTATTCATTAATAATGGTTTGGTTGGACAAAGCCCAAGTATGGCCAAACTACGAGTAGAGTTATGGAATAACTTGTTTACTTTTGATGTGCCCAATTATCACCAAAGTTTGTGGAATCAAATGGAAGACTTTTCACTGTTCTTACTCGGCGAAACAGGTACAGGTAAAGGCGCCGCTGCAAGAGCTATTGGCTTATCAGGACATATTTTATATGACAAACAAACCGGTTGCTTTAGAGATAACTTTCAAGACATTTATGTTGAAGCAAACCTGTCGCAGTATTCAGAAAATTTAATTGAATCGGAACTCTTTGGTCATAAAAAAGGGGCATTTACCGGCGCTTTTGAACAATACCAAGGACTATTTAACCAATGTAAGCTTAACGGCTTGCTGTTTCTTGATGAAATAGGCGACATTAGTGAGAATATTCAAATAAAACTATTAAAGGTTCTACAAGAGCGTGTGTTTACACCAGTGGGTAGCCACAAAGCAGAAGCGTTTCATGGTCGGATAATTGCGGCAGCAAACCAACCATTACAAGAGCTCCGTCAGAACAAAAAATTAAGAGACGATTTTTATTATCGCTTGTGTTCAGACATTATTGAAATCCCCACCTTAAGGCAACGCTTGTCAGAATCCCCTGGAGAGCTGGTGATCTTAACCCGTGAGTTAGTAAAACGAATTTGCCATCAGGAAGATGAAAATATTGTCTCATTGGTTATTGAGTCATTAAACAAACACGTCAGTCGTGATTACCACTGGCCAGGCAATGTACGCGAGCTTGAACAAGCCATTCGCAGAATTATTCTCAGGGGCAGTTATCACGGCGATACGCTGCGAGTTCAACCCAATAACCAAGTAGATAATATCATGCAACTGATGGCTGATTCGAATATCGATTTAAAGGAATTAACCAGACGCTATTGCCAAAATTTATATGAACAACTTAATACCTACGAAGCCGTCGCCTTAAAAACTAATTTAGACCGAAGAACGGTTAAAAAGCACGTCACGGGTGAATAGATAAACACCAGATCAAAGGAGGAATTTAACAATATAACCAAACCTAATCTGGTTATATTGTTAACATAAGAATATTGCTTTTAAGGCTGATGAATATATCCTAATTATCGTTTAATTTTCTGCCATTGCTGCATAGCTTCAGGGTTGCCATTTTTGGCCTGAATATACAAATTCAACATTTTAATTTCATGGCATTGATATTGAGGATCTGTATCGGCAGGCACTTCAATTAAAGTTATGCCGTTGTTTTCAATAACCGCTTGCTCAAACGTTTGGCTAAACTCCCCTACAGTTTCACAGTGATAGCCTTTTCCGCCATAGGCACTTACAAGCTTAAGTACATCAAAGTCAGGCGTTGAACAATGATAGATATCACCTTCACCACTTTTACCGAGGTGATAAATATCATTTCTCATGTAAATAATTATTAGCTTTGACTGATCTTTTTGCAGATGGATTAATTCATTCAGTTGAAAATGAAAACCACCATCACCGGTGATCAACACTGCAACATCATCTGATGCTTGCTGCTTTATTTCATTACAAATCGCTCTCGCGTAAGGCAAGCTAGTGCCCATAGCTGCATACCAAGGATTTGTAACCCAACTTCTGCCGATGTTTGCTTGTTTGGTGATTAATCCATAAGAAGCAAAGTATGAGTTGCCAATTTCAGGAATATAAACAAATGGCTTGTCTGTTTTTGCTTGAATGTTATTTAGCACTGCGGAAAGATTATGGAAATCAAACTTTTCTTGATCAGCAAATTTATGTATTGTTTTCGCCGGCAGAGTTATATCAAACGTTTTAATGTTTGCCGTTAATAAATGAGCAAAAATATTAATGATTTCCTGCTGGTTTTGGACCGTACCTTTAATGGTGGTTTTATTTTCAAAAGAGTCAATTTGATGGGTGCCAGTATTAAATGCAGAGTTTGTATCTTGAGCATGAATGCTGGTATCTACTTCAATAATATAATCAGCCTGATGTTCAATGTAATGCCGGTTTTCAGGCAAGCTGAATACTCCATTATAGGTGCCAAGCGATAGCGGTTCGAATTCGTCGAATAGACCTTTTGCTAACCAGGTAGTCGCGTAAGGAATATTATATTTATGACAAAATTCCATTAATTGCGAGCGCAGTTGTTTATTGAGTTTTACATTTTCACCAATAAAGACTAATGGATATTTAGCCGCATCTAATTTTTCTAATATATGGCTAGCAATAAGTGTTTCACCATGCAAGACGAAATTATTACGGTTTAGCTGCGTTAAACTTTCTGGCAATGTAATAGCTTGAGTTTTTTGAGAAACCAAGTCTCTTGGAATTTCTATAAACACAGGTTCTTTATTTAAATAAGCGTGTGCCACTAGCTGAAAAAAACGCTCTGCCGCCATATTTGGTTGGCTCGTTGATCGAGAGCCTTGCAAACGTTCTGCTTTCATTCCCAGCGCTCGAAATGATTCTAATGCACAATCATAATTTGCCCGCCAGGTAGAAGAAGAAGCTACGGTGTGATGTATGGTATGGGTCGATATTTCACTTTCGCCCGGTGCCCCTGAAATAAATATGACTGGCAACTTTTCAGTTATCGCCAAAGCCGCTGCGCTGGTACATGGTAAGCTCCCCACTGTATAGGTAGTGAGGGCTACACCAATACCATTAACTTCGGCATGTCCACAGGCATTGAAGCCAGCATGCATCTCATTACTTGATGGCGAAAGCGTAATTCCAGAGTCTATAGCGGCAATTAAGTTTGCGGCAAAATCACCACCAACACCATATAATTGATCGCAGCCAAAAAACTGTAATACTTCAACAAGCGCATCCCCCAACTTTGGTAATGTATTTGCGTATTGCTCACCAAAATTATTTTGAAAATGTGTATTTATTTCTGTCATGCTACCCCCTAGCTAGTGATACTTTATTGTTATTATGTTGTAAATAAGTAGGGATTATTTTCGTCGATAGTAAATTTGTAACGTTGCGCTGTATCAATAATTTAGACAATAGCGTTTAGACACTTTTCAATTCACTTAGCTATTTGGAAAGAATATTTTACACAGTGTTCTCGCAAGCCCTGTTACCTGCAGAGATAAACGTTGTGCATAAATGACCACTTCTAACTCGCTTGTACTAGCAGGTATAAAGAAAATGCTACTTTACCTGTAACTGCGCCTCCTAGGGTATCTAATATGTAATGTTGCTTGGTAAATAAACAACTTAACGTGATCAACAGTGGAATTGAATAAAAGTATATTCCGTACTGGGGCAATAAATAAGTTAAATGTGCGGCCGATAGTGTTGCAATGGCAACGTGCATGCTGGGAAAACAATTTGATGCTTTATCATACCCTTGAACAAAATTTAAAAACTTAGTACTTAAATTCTTATCTTTGTCGTAGTTTCGCCAATTTGTTGGCGTGCTTACCGGAAATAAAAAGAAAAAGATCACATGCACAAAAATTAGAATTAGAAAGCTGATACTGACATACACAAATTCACTTACACTGTTCACTGCTAGTACAATAGAAACGATAAATGGATAATAAATAAAAGAGTAAATCCAAATAAAATGCGGTTTAAATGGAATTAGATCATCAAACCTATTTGGATAAACAAGTGCTTTTCTAATTGGGTGATTTTGTGGAAAAAAATATACTTGATAACCACCAAGAATAATTATTACCGCTAAAGTCAGTAGCATTAAAACATTTATAATGTTCATGGGCACAGCCTCCTTCATACAAAGATTACAATGGTATATTTGATTCACCACTGTGGTCTTTGTATAAAAGCAAAATCTATTCCAAATCTACCAAAATAACTAACACGTTGATTTAAAATTACTTATTAAACTCATGAAACCAAAATTTTTATTAAATGTACAAATTAGCTCTAACAACAAACATAAATGTAGGTGAGTGTGGATTTTTCTTATCGGATATAAAAATCGCTAGGAATAACTAGAGGGCTACAAATTTGACAAGATATTTAATCTTGAAGCTGAATTGACCGTTCATTAACTGCACCAGACGGTGCGGTCACTTTCACTATTAATGAAACAAATTAATTTTTCAATATAAGTAAAGCCAAGCTAGTAGCTTGGCGTTTACCGCTTGGTTTAAACTCTAAACTAATCTGTTAATAGAATCGATTGTTTAGTTACCGCGCCGGCCGGAGATTTGACGGTAACGGTTAATGGACCTGAATCTGGCTCACCTATATCAACAGATCGTTTGATTACAACCGAGCAACCTTCAAAACCAAGCATACTAGAATTTAATACGGTACAACTACTTGGACCGACAATTTCGCCTATCCCTGCAGAATAACTAATCGTTGTGCCTGAAGGCATACGGCCGTTATGTAAGTCGGTAACATAACTGACAATGGTTTTCGCGCCAGTACTTATATCAACGGTATTAAAGTAATTCGTCGCTTCTTCTCTATCTAAGCCACTTTCAATCATACTAATATGTGCCCATGAGCCTGATTGTAAAATAGTAATGCTCCTACTAATCGGTAATAAATCACTTGTACAACCTGCGCTTTGCTCATTACATAACACGCTGTTTAGCATATTATTACCAAGGCCATCATAAGTGCCGTCATTATTAAAATCGACATACTCTTCATTATCGCCACCAAGCTGCTCACAGACAACGCCAGTAGAAGATGAACAAGCATCAATGGCCGCTTGAGCACCACTTTCTAAGGTACCATCACTATAACGACCAGCATACAAGCCATCTTCATTATCATCTCTAAAGCCTTCCGCGGGAATATCTGTATATGCTTCACCGTCATCAAAAATACCGTTGCCATTGGTATCAGCAAAGCTTTCTTCCCCGATTAAATGGGCAAAGATAGTGACACGATTACCATACACTTGACCTAAGCCACCAGGCATAGCTGCACTAACTGCGGTTGCCTGTTCGGCATTTGAATAAAAACAAGGATAAGCATATAAAGGATTATTTAACATTGATGCACTACCATCTGCTTTCAAACATACATTACCATCACCTAACATTTTAGTTTCGGTACCAGCATCTCTAAATGGGGGAATTGGCGTTCTTGGATTTGAACTGGTCCAATCAACCACGCAACTGCCATTAGTAGTCGTGCAAGAAGGTTCTACTTGGCCAAATTCAGTATTAAATGAGATTGCGGTTCCATCGGGTACTGGATTATTAAAATGATCTGATACATGCGCAACAACTTGTACTTTAATGCCATCGATTAACCAAGCTTCAGGATTAAAATTAGAAACAGATAAACTAAAGCTGTTGTAATCAGCAACACCTGTAGAGATAACCAGTAAATCTGAAATTGTCGATAAGTCAGGGTTAGAAACCAGTGTTGCTATAACTCTTATCGTTGAGGCTACATGCCCTGATTGCACAATTATATCAACAAAGCCATCGGCATTGGTTTGTGCGTTTGCATAGTTTAAAGAAATATTGCCCACTTGCGATGACAATTCAAACATAACTTCTTCATAAGCGGCAGGATTGCCCGTTACATCGAGTACTTGAAAAGTTAATACCGACGTTTCACTGCGTGTTACTTCTCCGCCGCTTCCTCCTGTACCTTGTAAGGCAATAAATTCATTCGAAGCGCCAATAAAGTTAATGCTGCCGGCAGTGGCATCTTGCACATCAATAACCACGCTACTGCTGAGCAGCTGACTACCTACTTTCGCATTTACTTCTATGGTATCGGCTTGTCCACAGGCAATATCTTTATAAGTAGATTGCACGGTACCATTAACGCTGACAACTGATGACTCTATTGTCGCTAAACCGGCCTCAACACATACTGATGAAAAATTCACCACTACAGGTTCGTTATAAGAAGTGTCATTATCAACATCATTGATTGCTACACTAACCGTTGAGGTACCTGTAGCGCTAATCGATGCAGGTGAAGCCACCGCTGCAGACATTGATACATTAGTGGTTTCTGCGCTGACTGAAAAGTTCATATTTGCTGTCAAACCACCACCTGACGCGGTGATGGTGTCAGCGCCCGCTTGCTCGCCGGCACTCAAAATTATAGACGCGATGCCATTTTCATCAGTTAACACTGTGCCTATAGCAGGGTCTAATACACCAAGGTTGTATTGCATTGAAAAAGCGACTAATACTCCAGCTTGTGGCTGCTCATCAATGAGTAAGGTGGCACTTACAACAACTGGGCTACCAGTAACAACATTTAAGGTTTCAACACCCGAGCTGTCAGCTATCGCTACTGAAAAACTAATGATTTCTTCTACCGTTGTTGCCGTCGGATCATCAGTGGTAGAGGTGTCGGTTGTAGTTGCATCAGAAGGGGTGTCAGTACCATTAAGGTGAGCAGCTATGTTTTCAGCAGATGGTTCATCGCCGTCACAGCCAGCCAACAGAAACAAGATCACAAATAAAGAAGTTAACACTTTGATGGTGTATTTCATTAAGTTATTCCTTAATATCATTCTGTAAGCTACAGCCCTTTGCTACAGATATTTTTTTTGTAGTTATTTAGCTTAGTTGAATTAAAGGTTAACTTTTAAAAATCAGTTAAAAACGCAATCTGATGATATATTTTGCAATTTTATGAAGTAATTAGTTGAATACCGGGGATAGCTGAAGTTGTCAACAGCAGCTATTTTTACATTAAAAAGGAAGGTTAATGAAGTATACCAATACCAATAGATTATCGGTATTGGTATTATGCAACTTGCTCTATTTCAACAATAATTTGCGTCAGTAGCGCATCTATTCGGGCAGTATTGTTTGCTACGATTTCTGATTCTAATTCAACTGCTATGTCTGATACTTTTTGAAAACCAAACATTGCCGCTGCTCCTGCAAGCCTATGTACTAAATGTAAAAATTGTTTAATATCATGTTCTTGATGATATTTAACCAGTGACATTTTGTCTTTGCTCAAGTCAGTTTTAAACGCTGCAACCAAATCGGAAATATCAACCTCATTAAAGGTGCTTTCAAATTCTAGGGCATTTATATTAGTGCTAAAATAATGACTAATGGTACTAATAAACACATTACGCTCTATCGGTTTTTTAAGGTGGCCATCAAAACCTTGCTGTAAATATTCTCTTATTTCATGTGCCAGAGCATTTGCCGTTAATGCAAGGATTGGTACTTCACAGCCTTGTTGGCGTAGCTTATTTAACGCTTCTATGCCATCCATTTCGGGCATTTGAATATCTAATAATATAAGCTCAGGTTGATGAATAAAGTATTGTTCAATAGCTTGAACACCATTTTCTGCAGTGACAACATCTAACCCAAGGTGAGATAATAAGCGCGTAATTAACTTTCGATTATCAGCATGATCTTCCGCTAATAAAATTTTCCCTTTAAGCTTAGTATTTACGCTTGTTAATGCAGATCGCGTTGCTTGTCTTATAAAGGCCATATCGGCAGGCGAATATGGCAGTGTAAAGGTGAACGTACTGCCTTTTTTAAAAGCGCTCTGCACACTAATTTCACCATTCATCATGGATGCTAGTTGGCCAGACAAAAATAAGCCTAAACCCGTACCGCCAAACCGCCGATTAATACTGTTATCGCCTTGTACAAAGCTATCAAACACTTTACTTAATTGTTGCTTGTTCATGCCAATACCAGTGTCAGAAACGGTAAACACTAGGTTGTTATTTGCCAAACTAATATCAACAATAATTTCACCTTGTTGAGTAAATTTAATTGAATTAGAGCAAAGGTTTATTAATATTTGATTCAAACGCAAATAATCAATATTAACCGCACATGGCATAGGTAGATTATTGTTAACTTTAAACGCTAAGTTTTTCTTTTTCGCTTGCTCTGTAAACATATTCGTTAAGCCAACACAAAGCTCGCTAATATCATGGGCGCTAACATCTAATTCCAATTTATCAGCTTCTATTTTACTGATATCAAGTATGTCATTTACTATTTGTAAAAGATGCTGGCTATTAGATTGAATGACTTTTATTTCTTGGCCTAAATCAACCGGCTCAACTTCACCATTGATGATAGCTTCAGATTGGCCGAGGACAGCAGTTAAAGGAGTACGAATTTCATGACTCATATTCGCCAAGAACTGACTTTTGATTTTATTCGCTTGTTGTAACTGTTTAGTGGTTTGCTCAAGTTCAAAGGTTCGTTCTCTAACTTGTGTAGCTAACAGACTTTTAGTGATTAATTCTTTTTTGCGACGATAAAAGAAAAACACGACACCTAACATTAATAGAAAAGCGACAATTATAAAATTACGGGTTAATTCATCCTGAGAGCTTTGCAATAATTGTAATTCTTTAGCTTGCTGAAGCTGTTTAACTTGATGAACAAGTTGTTTAGACTCAAATATGGCCAACTCTTCATTAAGCGCTTGGTTAGCATCTTTATCTTTTTCATGTTGAAACAGTTGATAAGTATCAATCGCTTCTCGAGGTTTATCTTGAGCGGCTTTAAGTAACGCATACAACGCCAAATTACCATTCAATAAAGCCTTATATTGACTAGAAACAGCGATATAATTTGATAAGTCAGTAAAGACTAGGGATTGAGCATAGTCACCTTTATAAAAATACCCCATTGCTAATTCATAATAACAATTACCTAAGGCAATTTGATGGTCAAACTCTTCACTTAACTGCACGCAAGACTTTCCGAATTCAATCGCTTTATCAACACGGCCAGTCTCATTATACAAAGCAGAAAGGTTATTATGCTGTGAAGCTATGTGATAGCCTTCATTTTTACTCTCATAATATGCCAACGCTTTTAGTGTATTTTTCTCGGCCAGTTCAAATTGTCCTGCACTTTTATAAGCCAACCCCAAATCACTATAGGCAAGCGCTAAGCCTGCTTTATCATCAATCTCCGTTCGATCACTTATAATTTGTGGCAATATTTGAATCGCTTTATCAAAGCGTTTTAAGGTTATATATAATCCAGAAATATTAAAGCGAATATCTATCTTGTCTAGTCTGCTGCCATGTTCTTGATAGATAGCGTCTGCTAATTGATATGATGTTAATGCGCCGCGAGTATCACCAGTATTAATTTGCACTAATCCAATGTTGTTGTATAAATGCGCCTGCTTAACTAACTCATTCGTGGTTAAATAAAACTCTAAAGATTGTTGATAGGCAAACAGTGCTTGCGGGAAGTCACCTTTGTAATAATTAAATACGCCAACAAGTTTAGTTGCCTCAGCTTTGGCTTGTAGTAATTTATTTTCAATAGCCATAGCCTCTGCAGCTTTAATTGTGGAAATTGCGCTATTTAAATCGCCCAGAGAAAAATGGTTTAACGCTATTTTTGTTAAAAGAGTTATCGTTTGTGTCGGTGACGCATCGGTGGAAGACAGCAGTTTTTTTAGCTTTATATTTGCGCTATTTTTATCTTCAATTTTTTCAATATCCAATAAAACTCTTTCAAAATTTTCTATTTGCGCATAGGTTGCATTGAGAGGATGTAAAAATATTACAGCTATAATGAATAACTTAACAAACCTGAACATAAGTCTACCTACAACGCCTTATTATTATTTTAATGAACTGTTTATTAAAGAGATAACGACTAACAGTTATTTATGCTGGCTTATCATATGAAAAATAACAATCAGAAACAAACTTTTGGCTAATAAACATCCGTTTCTATTAAAGTTTTTATTTTGATCCGTAATCCACTTGCTATAACGGCAAGGCTGGGCAGTCAATTTTAGGACAACGGTTGTGATCTGTTTGTTTTTCCTTAGCTGATGTTAACTGCAAAATTTCCTTCATGCTAGTAGCATAAAAAGTCTGTTGTGGAGCAAGTTCTACGGCACACTCAACAGCTTGCTGTGCGGCAGTTATACAGCCATATTTTTCTAAACTGAAGGCGAGATTATTCCAGCCAATTGCGGGATCAGAGCCTTGTTTAATAAAATGGCCAAAATATTGACTGGCGAGTTGGAAATTGCCTAGAGCAAAATGAGTATTACCCATGCCAATTAAAGCGGAATTATTGTTGTCCCATTTTAATAGCGCACTATTATAGGCTTGCTGTGCGGCTAATGCATGACCCACTTGCTCTAATTCATTTGCCGCTTTCAAATAGGGTTTAGGAGTTGCCGTTGCGGGCATTTGGTCTGCTGGCATAACCACCATTGCCCATTGATTAGCTCGTTGCCATGTTTTTATAAATAAACCCAAGCTGGCTTCATATAAGCGAGAGTCAGCTGATCTTAGTCGAATTTGTTCATGCTCAAGATCATAGCCAACAGCTACGGCAAAGTGCCATTTTGGCATCCATTCGAAACCAAGGTTTTGCATAACAATTACTGGATTGCCGGCATTTAATTCGCTAAGCAAGGAAAATATGTCAGGTTCAATCACATAAGCCAACAGTTCATACTGTCTGGCTTGCGCCTTTAATTCTATAGCTAAAGACCCGCCTTTAGCTGGTATGTATAACTGTTGATTTAACTGCTCAACATTAACATCAATACCGCGATGAACTAATAAAGTTGCTAAAGCTGCAGGGCCACATTGATTTTCTTGCTGCGTAAAGTAAGGCACATGCTTAAGATGGACATCCCTAGTTAACAATTGCAGGTTATCAGATTGGGGTAATTCTGCCCGATTAGTACAACCAGTAATCAAGCTGCACAGTAGCAGTATTGAAAATGTCAGCTTACTGAATACGAGCAATGCCTGGCCTTAGTTAACACATTTTACAAAGGTGAAGAAGTCGGTTGCGCAAACGGCATCAGTGATCACAAAAACAATAAATACGGTAACTAATAATCCTGCTACGCCAGCACCCGCAGGTTGATTTTTTATCTCATTATTTAGTACCGAAATTTCTTCACTGGTTAAGCTCGCAATCCTCTGTTCAAGGGCATCAGTATCGACGCCCATAGCAACTAATTGTTGCTTAAGTTGTTCAGTGTTTAAGGAAGTTAGTAAATCGTTGGTTGAGAAACTTTGCGAATCTAATTCAATTACTGCGTTAGTGCTTACCATGCCAGCTTGCACTGCCGTACTTTGAAAGTTAAACAACAGAACGAGATAAATCATCAGCTTAGCGAGTTTTTGTGAATGTATAAAATTTACCATTTGCTCATTTCCAAATTGTTATTATTGATAAGAAATAACTTAATAGACTTGGTATAAGCTTAATTGATATTTGCAAATTTGCTAGAAAGTTTAAGTAATTGGTTACCTGTTTGTGAATTACTTCATTCAACATGTTAAGCTAATTCGGAAAAATAACATTGGAAAGTTAATAACTAAAAAAAGGTAAAAGATGAACGAAGTTAAAAAACTTAAGGTCCCTGTAAAAAGTATTGCTGGTGCAGTTGTTACTGCCATTGCTCTTTTCGGTTCCGTATATACAGTAAATGAAGGTCACATTGGTATAGTAAAGCGTTTCAGTGAGGCAAAAGAGCAAGTGAATCCTGGATTACACTTTAAAATGCCATTCATAGACAGCGTTGAAGAAATAGAAGTTAGAACACGTAAAAATGAAGAAAAAATGGCATCGAGTACTAAAGAGCAGATGCCAGTAACCGTGATCGTTTCAGTAAACTGGACTGTAGATAAATCTGCCGCGTTAGATTTATTCCGTCAATATGGTGGTTTAAGTCAATTTGAATCAAGAATTCTTGATCCCAGATTTAGATCAGCAACAAAAGATGTTATTCCAAAATATGATGCCGAGCAGCTAATACAAGACAGAGCAAGTGCAATACAAGCTATAGAAGTAAATTTCATTGAAGAAATGAAAGATTTCCCAGTTAGTGTTGATAACATTCAAATTGAAAATATTCAACTTCCGTCAAAGTACCTAACATCGATTGAAACAAAACAAACAGAGAAAAACTTAGCCGCAGCTGAAAAACACAAATTAGCTCGACAAAACCTTGAAGCTCAGCGTGCAGTTAATACGGCTAAAGCACAAGCAGACGGTATAGAGCTGGTTGCAATTGCAGAGGCAAAAGCAATTAAACTCAAAGGTTTAGCGGAAGCCGAAGCCATAACAGCAAAAGCTAAAGCCCTTGGTGATAACCCTTTAATTGTTAAATTAACAGAAGCTCAAAATTGGGATGGAAAACTACCTGCGACAATGCTTGGTGGGCAAAATATGCCAATTTTAGATATGCGTAACAAGTAACTAGAAACGCTAATATGCTAGAGGTAGTAGGATATTAGCGTTTAATCTTCTTTAAATGATATATGCAGATGATATTAACTATTTCCTTCCAGTTCACTCCAAGTAATATAGGTAGTTTCATCAATCACTTTATCACCATCGTAATCCGCATCAATTTGAATATTTTCGGCATCAATGACTATCAGCTTTAAACTCGCGCCATCTGCGCCAGTTACAAGTAGCTCTCCTGAATGAGGATAGCTCCCTCCTGTCCCCATAAGTGTTAGTGTTGTTTCATAATTAACTGTGCCGATAAATTCACTGCTAGTTAGGCTGCCCTTTGCACTCTGCTCCCAAGCTATTGGAAACGTGCTCGTATCAACAATAAAAGTATCTAAAAAATTGCTCATAGTTACAGCTTTATCATCGAAATTAATTGAAAAGCTGTTGCCTGAAACCTCAAGCTTTTCTAGAGGCGGAGCAAGGGTATCAATTACCATACTAATATCGCCATCAAAGCTTATGCTTTCACTGTCAGTAGTTGTCATTAAGTCTGCAAATTTCACCTCAACTTCCAGCAAAAATTCTAATGAATTTATATCACCATCAATGTTGACAATTGTCATTTCTAATAAGCCATCGATAACCTCACCGTAACCGTCATCGCACATATTAGACTCTATATTTAAAACATCTCCTGCCGTTAATGTGTTTACATCATTAAGATCTCCCCAGATCTTCTGTGTACCACTAACATAACAATCGACGGTTTCAGGGCCTATTGGTGTGTAATTTATAATAATACCAGCTAACGCTTTTTGACTTGTCACACTGGCACCATGCATGGCGGTAGGGTTACTCATATTCATTTCTACTGTCACATTTGAATTAGAGAAGTCTACAGAATTAGTTAAGTTGTCGGTGCCTAAAACAGCTGCGCTTACTTCTGCTAATATTTGCATAGCATTACCGCTGTCAATGCTAGTTGTTGATGCTTGGTTATTAACTTTTGGAGTGTCCCCCCCGCCACCGCCTCCACCACATGCAGAAACGCATAAGGTTAAAAGCAATGTAATGCACACATTAAGAAGTTGACGTTGATTATGAGGTGATGATTTTGACATTTTGAATCCCTACAAATAAACACTGGCCAAAAAGACTGTTAACTACTTAAATTTTAAGGATAAAGTCTTATTATTGTATATACTCATCTAGTATATAAGTTATAGCTTAAGACTAAAACAAATCAACTTTTATCTATATCCTTTTGGTAAAAATTTAACTTTTCATTCAGTTTTTAACGTTGCTTAATATAGATTGCAGATAGATGTTAAAAATACATATCTAGAGATTACAAGTGCTGTATATACGTGGTAAAAATATTCACTTCCTTCCTATAACGATTTAAAGTAAAGTCATTGTAGACACATGTAAATAAAAGAATTTATTTTTAAAACACAACAAAACTGCAAATTTTAAAAGGGATTTTAATGATTATTAAAGCGAAACTAAATACCTGTTTTATACTCTTTTGTAGCGTGTTACTTTTCACGTTACCAAGCCAAGCAAATCAATGGGGTAAACTTTTTGATTATGGTCAATATCAAAATGCAAAAATTTCTCCCGATGGAAAACACTTAGCAGTATCAGTACTCAGCAAAAATAAACAATCATTAGTATTTTTTGAAATGAAAACGTTCACTATCGTGGGAGGAGCAAAATTTTCAGGAAAATATGAGGTTGGAGATTACCAATGGGTTAACAATGAACGGGTTGTAATTAATATGGTGAAACGTAGAGGTTGGCTTGAAAAACCTGTTTTCTATGGTGAGTTATATGCCGTTAATTATGACGGTTCAAGAGGCGAGATGATTTATGGCTATCAATCAGGAGAGATGCAAACGGGTTCAGCAATAAAAAAGAAGAAAAGCACAATGGGCTGGGCTGACATCATTGATATTTTACCTGAAGATGAAAAACACATTTTAATTAGCTCTACTCCTATGAGTAAAACTGGTGAACGCACACCTTCGGTATTCAAGCTTAATATTTATTCAGGAGTAACAAGAAAAAAATTAGCAACCTCTCCGGTACCATTCGCTAGGTTTTTGACAGATACTTCAGGGAAGTTACGAGCTGTTGTAGGTACCGATAAAAATGATCAGGAAAAACTATACATTAGAAATGAAGATGAGTGGCACCTAATCGACAGCGATATAGTCGGTACCAATATAAACCCACTAGCGATAAGTGCATCAGGTAAATATTTGTATAGTCTCGATAATCATCAGCAAGATTTGAGGGGTGTCTTTAAACTTGATTTGGAAGATTATTCATATAAAAACTTTTTCACCGATCAGGAAGTCAATATTACAAGCGTTGAGATGACCACAGATGGTCGCTCGGTGTATGCGGTTAAGCTCGATGATGGTTACCCTTCCTATGTAATATTAAATAGTAAACTTGAAGAAGCAAAAGTCTATAAAGACTTAATCAAATCTTTTCCGTACAGCGAAATCAGCATAACCAGTAAGACTAAAGATGGTAACTTTTATGTGGTTTATGTTTCATCTGACGTTGACCCTGGCCAAATCTTTCTATTTGATAAAAAACAGAATAAATTAATGTTTTTATTTAAATATAAACCAGAGATAAAAACGTCCGAGTTTGTTCAAGTTGAACCAATAGAATTCAAAGCCGCAGACGGCCAAAAAATCGATGGTTATTTCACCCAAGGTAAAGCCACAACAAAAGACAAAATAGCGCCAGTCGTCGTATTAGTACATGGTGGACCTCATGGTGTTCGTGATTACTGGAATTTCTCAAGTCAAGTTCAATACCTGGCGCTCAATGGTTATTCCGTTTTGCAAATTAACTATCGCGGTTCAGGTGGTTATGGCCATGACTTTGAAAGTGCAGGACATCAAGCTTGGGGAAGTATTACACAGCAAGATATTCATGATGGCTATCAATGGCTAGTTAAACAAAATAAAGCGATTGCCAACAATGTATGCATTATGGGGGCTAGCTTTGGCGCTTATTCAGCAATTCAAAGTACGACGTTATATCCTGACACATATAAATGTGCAATTGCTAATGCTGGCATTTATGATTTAGAACTGATGTTTGATAAAGGAGACATACAAGAACGTCGCTCTGGTTTGAGCTATTTAAACCAGGTTTTAGGTTCTGATCAGCAACAACTTAAAAGCATGTCACCAGTAAATTATGTCGACAGAATTGATGTACCTTTATTGTTGGCTCATGGCAAAGAAGATGAAAGAGCTCCTTTAGAGCATGCTGAGCGCTTAAGAGAAGCTTTAGACAAGGCTAATAAACCCTATGAATGGTTTATTCTAGATAAAGAAGGGCATGGTTTCTTCAACCCTGAAAACCAAAAAGCTTATATGAAAAAGGTTGTTAGCTTTTTAGATAAGCACTTAATTTAGCTCTGTATCATCGTGTAGACCTAGTTCATAACAACACAATAAAAAGCCCCCAGTAATTGGATATTCCAACTATTGGGGTCACTTCAGTATTTAGGCGCTCCTAAGCTACAAACCATTGTAATACTGAATATTGGTAAACTCTGGCACCATAGACTTTAGTGTTTCTTTTGCAGGTAAGTTTCCGCAGGAGTCACCACTGAGCAATTGTTCAAATTGTTTAATCAGTTGTGGCTTGTCTGGTGATTCTTTATCACCTGCACCGATATTCGTTAAATCAATCATAAAGCCGTCAAATAAGTCGGCAAGATCATCAATGATCTCAGGATTTAAAAACTGATCTTGATTATAAATACTTGGGTAACCGGCTTTTTGCTTATCAATGGCAAATGATGCACCTTTAAGATTTGTGATGCTGGTTGATTTGTCACAAGACAACATACAGCCATTATCAATTCTTGGTTTTTCACAGCCGACACTTTGCTGGAAGAAACACTGTCTGCTGGCCATCAATAAAATAGGATGATAAATGCTATACATCATTTTAAAATTATTAGGACGAGCAATGGTTTGAATTTGCTGTTTATTAATTTCATTCGAAATAAACGCGCCGCTACAATCGAACTCCTCTTGCATCGCTAAAAGTACATAAGAATTTGTTGTATTTAAAAATGGACCAGCAATCCACTTAATGCCTAACTCATAAGCTCGATACGCGATTCCGGTGTTATTGGTAACGATAAGTTCAGGCTTAACTTGTTCTAAAATATTTAGCGCAACATCATAATCTTTACCAATTAATACCGCTGGGAACCAGGGAATCAAACGAGGGTTTTGTTGTAAAAAGGTAACATACTTTGTACAACCGCGTTTATATGCGTCAGGTAATTTAAAGTAAATATCAGCATCAGTAACATCAGCTAACGCTAAGTCGGCTTCATCACAAATGAGAATGGAGAGTTTTGCACGTTTTTCTTGTTCGTCCGATGCTTTCGCAACTGTGCTTGTGATTTTAGCTTTGGCGTGTCTTGCAAGTTTTGGCAGTTGAACTTCTGGTATTGCTTTTTGATTATGAAGTAATGAATAAATTTCATTTTTAAGAGCCGTAAGCGCTTTAAATGGAACGCTTACATTGCTAGCTAAGTCTTCAATATTCAATGCGATTAAATCAAACTCTGCGTTGCCTAAACTTTTAAAACGCTTTTCAATAGTCGCTTGCTCAATACCGGCTTGTTCACTTTGTCTTAATAGTGCCTCAGAACTCACAACAAAAGTGTTTTTAGTTCGTTCATCAGACAAACTAAGCATTGCACTTTGATCAGTGGTAACGGTAACCGTTAATGGTTGCCCTACTTCACCAGAAAACACTAAACTTAGTAATATTTTATCAATATTAAGATACTTTATTTTGTCGAACACTGTTGCTGATATTTGATCTTTTTCTTTATTAAGACTTTGTTCTACTTCTTGAATTTGCACGACAGAAATAGCATTGCTGGCGTCTATCGCATAATTTTTTGAATTATCACGTGGGTTTTCAATAAACATGGACTGGTTTAAATCACCACGCAAAAAGGCATTGGTTAAATCACGATTAAACACTTTATATAGGCGCTCACCATCTTGAGTTAATTCACCGGTTTCAATAATGCCATCTATTTGTTTTCTAAAACTATCAACCACAGTATGCACATAACTTGCACCCTTAATACGACCTTCAATTTTGAACGAATGAACACCCGCATCGATTAACGCTGGTAAATCAAAAAATGCTGAGTTGTCTTTGATATTTAATGGAAAGTTATTACCAGCAGGTGTGGTTTCATATTCTTCACGACACGCTTGACTGCAACGACCTCGGTTACCTGAATTACCAACACTTGCAGACGTTGAATAACAGAGTCCTGAAAATGCCACACAAAGTGAGCCATGCACAAATACTTCAGTTAAAACATCGTGCTCGCGACCCGCGGTTGCCATTGTGGTTATTTCACGTAAATTTAATTCTCTTGATAAATTAACCCGTGATGCACCTAATTTTTTTAAGAATGCTATTTGGCCAATATTATGGGTGGTCATTTGCGTAGATGCATGAATATCTAATGTAGGGAAATGTTTTTTAAGAATGTAAAACATACCTATATCTTGCACAATAACACCGTCGAGAGAGGTATTTACTAGCTTGCTTAATAATTTAGCTAGCGATTTAAATTCGCGTTCTAAAATAACAATATTAAGTGTTAAGAATATTTGGCATTGATACTGATGTGCTAAACGAATTAAGCCGACAAGTTCATCAAAATATATATTAGACGCACGGTTACGAGCATTAAACATATCTAAACCACAATATACGGCATCAGCTCCGGCAATAATGGCTGCTTTAATGGCGTCAACATCGCCACCGGGTGCTAATAATTCAATTTTAGGATTCATTTATACAACTTATAATCGTTACTTAGCCAACAACTTTGCTAATAATAGTGTGAGTTTATTTCGATGCGGGGATTTTACCCGTATATTTCATGGCTGAATAGCGATAAAGTAAGCTTATTCGTTAAAGAGCTAATTATCTAAGCTAGATATACAAGCAACTTTCATTAACAAGAAGCACACATGACATTACCCGTTTTATATTCTTTAAGAAATTGCCCTTATGCAATGCGTGCCCGGTTAGCAATATACAAATCAAAACAGCCCATCGAATTACGCGATGTTGTTTTGACCAATAAGCCAAAAGCAATGATCAGCGCATCAGCAAAAGGCACGGTGCCAATTTTAGTATTAACGTCAGAGCACGTAATTGATGAAAGTTTAGATGTGATGTTATGGGCACTTAATGAAAGTGATCCAGATGACTTACTGCACGGTGAAAACTCATTAACTGATATTTTGAACTTAATTCACCAATTTGATGATGAATTTAAAACATGTTTAGAGCAATATAAATGCGCGAAACGATATCACGAAAGTAACCTAAGTGAATGTCGACAAGCATGCGAAGTATATTTAAAAGACTTAGAGCTGCGCTTAACCGATCATGACTATATTATTGATGAAAAAGAAAGCTTAGCCGATATCGCCCTGCTGCCCTTTATTCGTCAATTTGCCAAAATAGAACGTCAATGGTATCTGCAATCACCATACCCCAATGTAAAGCGATGGCTTAATCGATACTTGCAAAGCGCAATGTTTACCAAGGTGATGGCTAAATACCCTTTGTGGTCAGAAAATAGCGAAATCACAGTCTTTACTGGTTAACAATGAAATAGAAGCTAAGGATTCGGCGTGCCAGTATCCTTTTTAATCGATGCTAGATGATCTTCGATCACCTGCCATAAGGGAGTGTCTGCCCAAGTATCATCGAGATAAAAAGCTTCAGGTTCTTCTTCTTTTGGATCTACCAGCAGGTTGTAGATTGATGGATAAGCCATGTTTAGGATCGCATAACTCTTTTCATCTATTTCCTTGATAAGCATCTTCCAATTGCGCCACTTCACGCCAAAAAGTTCATTACCGATATATATGACCATTGACTCTCTAGCGGACTTCGAAGACTTTGCCATAAAAAAATCAGATTGATCAACACCATCGAGTATCCTATCTTGTGGGATATCACCGCCGGTAAATTTAGCTAAAGTGGGAAATACATCGATCAGATGGACAATGTCATTTGATACTTGCTTGGCAGGAATTTTCATCGGATAGCGGATCAAAAAAGGAACCCGTAAGGAGCCTTCATAGGGAGAAAACATGGCGCCTCGCCAAGGTCCGGTGAATCCAAAAGATCTTTTTATACCTTCACGACCATTGTCCGAAGTAAAGATAAAGATAGTGTTATCTTTAAGTCCTAGCTTATCAATGGTATCGAGGACTTCACCGACATAGGTATCAGTTTGTGCCAAAACATCGGCAAAACTTCCATTTCCCGTTTTCCCCTTAAAGTCAGGGTGGGCATCGACCGGTTCATGGGTTTGCGTGTAGGGCAGATAGGCGAAAAAAGGCTTTTCAGCTTTAGCCTTACGCTTGATAAAATCTATGGCCTGATCTGTGATTTCTCGATCGATAGTCGCACGTTTGGCTCGGCCATAAACTTCAAGTTTTTTCGGGTTTTGACCTTTTGTTGCCGTCATAATGTGGGTAAATTTAACGCCAGCGTCCTTTTGAAAGCTAGCACTATCAGGCCAGAAGGCTTGATCCGAAGAGTTGGGGATACCATACCATTCATCAAACCCTTGATCTGTAGGATAACGCCCTTCGGCATCGCCCAAATGCCATTTGCCGAACATCCCCGTTACGTAATCAGCCTCTGACAACATTTCAGCTAAGGTGATCTCCCACTTCGTTATCCCGTACCATATCCCCCTGGGAGCACCATCTCGAGTTTGTCGAGTGCGAATACCATAGCGACCAGTCATCAATGCGGCTCTCGATGGCGTGCACTCTGCTTCAACATTAAAGTTGGTGAGTTGTAAACCTTGTGCGGCAATACTATCAATATTGGGCGTTGGGGCTCCGCGCAGTACTCCGCCGCCATATACACCAATTTCCCCATAGCCAAAATTATCCATAAGCACTAAAACAATATTGGGCTTACTCTCATTCTTTGGCGCTGCAATTGTCTGAGGAATTAATACAATAAGGATTAATAGAAATGTCAGAATCTTCATTTCTCGAATGTACTTGGACATCACCGTCTCCTTTAAGGGAATATAGGCCTATGTTGCAAGTAACCGCTTTCTGTGACTTTGCAATTTCAATAGGGTTATAGTGCTATTTTTTACTTTATATCCAATAAGGTATAGGCAAAAAACTCTAAACTGTATACCCAATTTGGGTAGTGTTTATTGGGTTCTAACTTATCAAAGCTCAACATTCTGATATTTTCTCGTTTGGATTTACTTAGATTTATCCGCTGTCACTAAGCAGCAAACGTTTACATTAGTTATAGCTGTAAAATGGTAAGCCAAACATTAAAAACAAAAACCCATTTGCTTAATATCCCCTTAATAACTTAAAATAACCGCAATTAATTTTGCTTTAAAATAAAAAGGTTTTCCCATGGCTCAGCCGTTACCAGATAAGTTCATCATGTCGATGAACCGCGTTTCAAAAGTTGTAGCACCTAAACGTACAATTTTAAAAGATATATCACTTTCATTTTTTCCAGGTGCTAAAATTGGTGTTTTAGGTTTAAATGGCTCTGGTAAATCAACGCTTTTACGTATTATGGCCGGTGTTGACACCGAATTTGAAGGTGAAGCACAAGCACTTTCAGGAACTAAAATTGGTTACTTAGAACAAGAACCAAAACTTGATGAAGAAGCAACAGTACGTGAATGTGTAGAACAAGCAGTTAGTGAAGTAAAAAATGCTTTAGCTCGTTTAGATGCGGTTTATATGGAGTACGCAGAAGAAGGCGCTGACTTTGATGCCCTTGCCAAAGAGCAAGGCGAGTTAGAAGCAATCATTGAAACTCATGACGGTCACAATATTGATAACGTATTAGAACGTGCTGCCGATGCCCTGCGTTTACCTGAATGGGATCAACAAATTAAAGTACTTTCAGGTGGTGAGCGTCGCCGCGTAGCACTTTGTCGCTTGCTTCTTGAGAAGCCAGATATGTTATTACTTGATGAACCAACTAACCATTTAGATGCTGAATCGGTTGCCTGGTTAGAGCGTTTCTTACATGACTACTCTGGTACCGTTGTGGCCATCACCCATGATAGATATTTCTTAGATAATGTTGCTGGCTGGATTTTAGAGCTAGACCGTGGTCATGGTATTCCATATGAAGGTAACTATACCAATTGGCTTGAACAAAAGGATGCCCGTTTAGAACAAGAAAAACGTACCGAAAATGCACTAGCAAAAACCATTAAGCACGAGCTTGACTGGGTACGTTCAAATCCTAAGGGGCGCCAAGCTAAATCGAAAGCCCGTATGGCACGTTTTGAAGAGTTATCGAGTAACGAAAACCAAAAACGTAATGAAACAAATGAATTATATATTCCACCTGGACCACGTTTAGGTGACAAAGTTATCGATGTTGAAAACATTACTAAAGCATACGGCGAGCGTGTATTAATTGACGATTTAAGCTTTTCTATACCTAAAGGCGCGATCGTTGGTATTATTGGTCCAAACGGCGCGGGTAAATCAACATTATTTAAAATGCTTTCGGGGGCTGAAACACCAGATTCTGGTTCTGTTGCCGTTGGTGATACAGTACAACTTGCCTCTGTTGATCAATTCCGTGACGATATGGATGATAGTAAAACGGTTTACCAAGAAATTTCTGAAGGTGCTGAAATCATTCAAATCGGTACTTATGAAACTCCTGCCCGTGCTTATGTAAGCCGTTTTAACTTTAAAGGTACCGATCAACAAAAAGTAATTGGCCAGTTATCTGGAGGTGAACGTAACCGCGTACATTTAGCCAAACTGGTTAAAACAGGTGGTAATGTATTGCTACTGGATGAGCCAACCAATGACTTGGATATTGAAACCTTACGTGCCCTTGAAGAAGCTATTTTAGAGTTCCCTGGCTGTGCCATGGTGATTTCTCATGACCGATGGTTTTTAGACAGAATTGCTACTCATATCATCGATTATCGCGATGAAGGGCAAGTGAATTTCTACGAAGGTAACTTTACTGATTACGAAGAATGGTTGAAGAAAACTCTGGGTCCAGCGGCCACAGAGCCACATCGTATTAAGTACAAGCGTATTGCGAAGTAAGTAAAAAACGAGAGACTAGAAACCGACCAATGGTCGTCCTGAACTTGTTTCAGGATCTAAAAAATATGCCCTTGCTATTCACTTAGCAAGGACATTTTTATTTCGCCAACTTTTCCATTAACTCATTAACAGCATCAAGATGTTCAGGGTTGTTATGGCACATGCCTTGAAATACTGCGCAAATATCTAAAAAGTCAGGTAATTCGGTGCGCTGCGCCATTTTCATTAACCGTTTAGTCATTCTCAGTGCTGCGGTAGGTTTACTAGCAATTTCAGCGGCCAGCTCATTGGCGGCAATCATCAACTGCTCAGGCTCTACTACTTTTAGCACTAAGCCCATATCCAGTGCATCATTGGCATCAATCACTTTTCCGGTAAACGTTAATTCTGCCGCTTTTTGATAACCAATAACTCTTTGCATAAACCAGGCACCACCATCACCTGGAATTATGCCCAAATTTACGAAAGTTTCGCCAAACTTAGCTTTGCTCGAGGCAATACGTAAATCGCACATATTACAAATATCAAAACCAGCACCAATTGCCGGGCCATTAATAGCGGCAATTACTGGCACTTCACATTTTTGAATGGCAAGTGGGATACGTTGGATACCTTGGCGATATCTATTTTCAAGTTCGCTCACATCCCCTGCAAAGTCGCCACTGCGGTTAGCCATATCTTTAATATTGCCACCCGATGAAAACGCCGAACCGGCACCAGTGATTATCAACACAGCTATGTCTTTAGTCTTATTAATCCAAGTAACGGTATCAACAATGTCGTCAGCGATTTGGGTACTGGTTAGCGCATTTCTTAAATCGTGGCGATTAAAAGTTAGAGTTACAATTTTATTATTTAACGATAGGATACTGTCGGTTAATTGAGGTAATGACATTTTACTTTCTTATGTAATGAATAATGAATTCATAATACCTGTTGTAAAATTCAATTTGTAATTTTTATTAATAGCATAAAAAATTATTCATCTGACCATTCATATTCATCAATTGCGGTTCTTGCTTCGGCAATAGTGCAATTTGCCAGAATAACTAATTCAGTAACACTTATACCAGGATTGCGTTTTACTAGATTTAGTATTTCAGCGTGAGTAAAACTCCCCCGCTCTTTTTCAATCAATTTAACTAACCATTGCCACGTTTCTTCTTCAGAATTTCGTACAAGTTCAATGATTGCAGTCATCTGCTCTCGGTCAGCCGTTAAGCGCCAGTTGCGAGAACGGCCAATACGATTGAGTTCACAGCCGGATGTGCGCACCAAAGCCTTCAACTCGAACGCGCGCATTGCCCGGCGTAAAAACGAAGGTAGTAATATATGGTGTGTAGCTGGCAAAGACTTAGTCTCTTAATTAAAGTTTAGAGTGAGTATATCAAGCTATGATAAAACAACAAACCCACCTATAAACAGTGGGTTTGAATTTTTAGCTCTCAATTGATTATTCTGGAATACCATGCATTTCATAGCATTTTACTAGTAAGTCTTCTTCAGATTCAACATGATTAGGATCAGGTTTAATACAGTCAATTGGGCAAGCAATTACACATTGCGCTTTTTCGTAATGACCAACACACTCGGTGCATTTATTTGGATCTATTTCATAAATCTCATCACCTAAGGTGATAGCTTCATTCGGACATTCCGGATCGCACATATCGCAATTAATGCAGGTATCTAAAATCTTTAAAGCCATGTTTATTCGCAGCCTTACCTATTAACTAAACCGAAGCCGACGCTTGGTTTTGCGCAAACGGGTGGCGAGTATTTTCACCGTCATTTAAATAGCGCATGATAATAGCAAATTCTAAATCAAAATCTGTATCGAGTTTAATTTGCACGAAGTGACCCGAGCCTTTCGCATCGGTAACGATTTCACCTTTACGGTTTTGCATGTATTCCAAAACAAAACTTATATTGCCTTGTGGCGTCATTAATTCAATAGAGTCGCCAGTTAAAAACTTATTCTTAACGTCAATTTCAATTAAACCATCATCAGTTCTACCTAGTACTTCACCAACAAATTGCTGACTGTCAGACTTTGAATAACCATATTCATAATTTTGCAAATGATCATGACGGTGGCGCGCCAAGAAACCTTCGGTGTAGCCGCGGCTGGCTAAATGCTCCAGGTTGCCCTTTAAGTCTTCATTGAAACTTTTACCCGCTACTGCGTCGTTCATTGCTTGCTTATAAATTTGCGCAGTACGAGCACAGTAATAAAATGACTTAGTTCGGCCTTCTATTTTTAGTGAATGCACGCCCATTTTTACTAAGCGCTCAACGTGTTCAATAGCCCGTAAATCTTTTGAGTTCATGATGTAAGTGCCATGCTCATCTTCAAACGCCGGCATATACTCGCCAGGACGACCTTGCTCTTGCAATAAAAACACTTCATCGGTAGGCTTTTGCTCTTCTTTGGCCATATCTGGGGTCCAGATTTCTGGTTCTTCAGCACCAATAATATTTTGTTGTGGCGCTACGGCAATAATTTCACCATGCTCGTCTTCTTTCGCATCATGGGCATTGTAAGACCAACGACAAGAGTTAGTACACGTTCCTTGGTTAGGATCACGCTTATTGATATAACCAGACAGTAAACATCGACCCGAATAAGCCATACACAATGCGCCATGAACAAACACTTCAATTTCCATTTCAGGCACTTTCATACGAATTTCTTCAATTTCATCAAGAGATAATTCACGTGATAAAATGACTCGCTCAACACCTTGTTGATACCAAAACTTAACCGTTGCCCAATTCACAGCATTTGCTTGCACTGACAAATGAATCGGCATATCTGGATAGGTTTCACGGACCATCATAATTAAACCAGGATCACTCATAATAAGTGCATCTGGTTTCATGGCAATAACCGGGGCAATATCTTTTAAATAGGTTTTTAATTTTGAATTATGCGGAGAGATGTTGCTCACCACATATAATTTTTTACCAAGCGCATGTGCTTCGTTTATACCAATTTCAAGGTTGGCTAAATTAAATTCATTATTACGAACACGTAAGCTATAACGAGGTTGGCCAGCGTAAACTGCATCGGCGCCATAGGCGAATGCGTAACGCATGTTTTTAAGACTGCCAGCAGGAGATAATAATTCTGGTGTGAACATGGTAATACCAACCCTATTAATTGTAAGGAACTATACCAATTTGATTAAATAATTAGGCTATTTAGAGCGTGTAAGTGAAGGTAGAACAAGTAAAGTTTGTGATAATATAGTCATTCTATATATTACAAACTTTACGCAGTTATCGCTTCTCTTACGCGCTCCCGAAGGGCGAGTTTAAAAGACTTATCTACTGCGTTATTGATTTTGACAAGGGAAAAACCATTCTCTTCAATCAAAGCCTTGTACCTAAGCCTTTTAATTCTCGCTAAATGCGTAATTATTTAATCAACTTGGTATTTAAAAAGAGCGGTATTTTAGTCGCTGAAGACAAAAGGTTCAATACACATTCAGTTAACAACTGTTATTAAATGTACGAACCTTATTCTAAATCAATTAAATTAAGGGCTTAACGGTTAATCTTCTAGATAAGAATTAGTTGCTAATTCAAACTGTGCCAGCATATCTTCAATAAAACGATTCACTTCGCCAGTCATCAGGGTAAAGTCGGCATCAATTTTAACCATCATGTCGTCGTTTGGAATGTCTTCATTTTGCTCATAAACACTGTCATGGAACTTAACGCGTTTAACACTTAGATCATCAGCTAATACACAAGACAAGGTTTGATCCCAGTCGAAAGCAATTTTAACAACTTGCTTTTCGCCCTTCTCACCTAAGTGCGCTAAAATTTCATCGGAGAGTAAGTCTTGGTTTTTACAACGAAGTACAGCGCCATCGTCCCCCATTGCTTTTAATTCACCTTCAAAACCTATGGTAAAACGCTCAGGTAATGTTTGTTCTAATAACCAGCTTGTCATAGTAGTTTCAGCGCCAGCATCTGGTACAAAACTGGTTACCGGCAGTGACCCTAAACATTTGCGCAGTAGTGCTAAAAAATCTTCGGCTTTGCCGCGAGAGCTGGTATTAACCACAATAATATTTTTTTCAGGGCAAATGTAGCCTTGTGTATCGCTAATACGTGAAAAAGCACGTGGCAATAATGCAAAGGTGATGTCTTCTTTAAATTGCTCTTTTTCTTTTTTAGTGGCTTTACGGCTATGCTCTTGCTCTAGTTGTTCAACCTTCTCTTCTAGTGCTTCTTTAACAACTGACGCTGGCAGGATTTTTTCTTCTTTGCGAGCCGATAATAAGTAACAACCATTAGCGTGATGCAATAATCTATTACCATGTTTACCGATGGCACTTGCCCAGCCAAAGCGAGCTAACTCAGTTTTACCACAAGGTGCAAATACATGTTCTTGCAAGGCGGTTTCCAGCTCTTCTTCAGTTTGAGTAAATGGGCGAGTGAATGCGAAAATGTATAAATTTTTAAACCACATGGATATATTTCCTTTCCCGAAAGCAGTACGATGGGATTAATTTTATTGATAATTTTAATTCTTGGACAGGCATGATAACTAAACTATTACTACTAAGTATATCTATTTTTTTAGTTTCTAAATTAATGAGTGGCATCCGTTTGAAAAGCTTCTTTACCGCTATTGTTGTGGCGGTGGTTTACTCGGTTGCCGACCTGCTTTTATGGTGGTTAATGGTGTTTTTCGCTATGCCATTGATTATCATCACCTTCGGTTTATTTGTGTTCGTGTTAAACGCGTTTTTATTGTGGCTCACCGATCAAATTATTGACGATTTTGAGATCAAAGACTTCACCACAACCTTTATTGCCTCATTGATTATTTCAGCAATTAATTTAGTGTTGAATTTTCTGTTTTAGTTATTGAGCCAAGGAGATCCTGAAACGAGTTCAGGAAGTAGTTGATTGTTTCAGGAATTAGTTGATTGTTTCAGGGAGTAGTTGATTGTTTCAGGGAGTAGTTGATTGTTTCAGGAAGTAGTTGGTTGTTGCAGTTTTAAGTCATAAACAATTTTTTTCATTTTGAATACTTACTCATGCACGAATAGTAAAACTGTCTTCTGCCTTGAACTTAATGGTGAATGTGCTGCCTTTATTGATCTCACTTTCGATAATAAATCGGGCGTTATGATTATTGGCAACATGCTTCACAATAGCTAAGCCAAGTCCTGTGCCGCCGGTATCGCGCGAACGGGATTTATCTACTCGGTAAAAACGTTCGCTCAAGCGGCTAATATCTTTACTCTCAATGCCACAACCGTTATCTGCGACACTAAATAAACAAGCATCGCCATCAATAGTCCAACTCACTTTAATGTTACCGCCCTCAGGGGTATAGTTCATCGCATTTACCATAAGGTTAGAGCAGGCACTTTTTAACTCTGACTCTATCCCTAAAATTCCAAGTCTTGGATCTATTTCTATATTGATTGAGTGATGCTTTTTCTTATTTAACCAATTTATGTCTTCAACTAACTGTTCGATAAGCTTTGGCATATTCACTTGGCCGCGAATATCTTCATCAGTATGTACTTCCACTCGTGAAAGTAGCAACAGCTGCTGCACTAGCCTATCCATACGAGTAACTTGTTGTTCAATAGTGGCAAATGACTTTCCCCAGTGGGCAGGAATATCTTTATCTTCTTGTACCATTTCTACATAGCCACGCATCACAGTTAATGGTGTTTTAAGCTCATGTGAAACATTAGCAACAAAATCTCGTCGCATCATCTCTAAGCGTTTTAACTGGCTAACATCACGAGCAAGTAATAAGTATTGATCGTCACCATAAGTCATAAACCGCAGTTCTAATTGTTGATTATCATCATCGGGCGATAAAATACTGCAAGGTTCACTAAAGTCTGATTTTTTTAAGTATTTAGTCAATATTGGTGAGCGAACCAGATTATTTATTCGCTGGCCGGAATCAGCAGGCCACTTTATACCCAGTAAACGAGTAGCTTTTTTGTTAGCCCAGCGAATGGAATAATCTAAACCTAAAACAATGGCAGCATCAGGAAGCGCTTCAGCGCCATCACGAAATTGTCTAATGCGTGCATTTAACTGCTTTTGCTTTTGTCGATAATTCTTTATGCGTCGATAGATGCCATCATAGACATGGCCCCAAATCCCTTTGGATTCAGGCGGATGAAGTAAATTTTTTTGCCATAGCCAATCGATAATATTGACTAAGTGCTGGTAATTCCACAGTAATGAAACTGCGGTATAAATCCATAAGCACAACCAAATACTATTAAGCCAGTAACCGATAAAGATACTGGCGAAAATGTATAGAACTTGCTTAAAAATAAATTGCTTTGAGGAAAAGCGATAGATCATAAAAGTGAATTACCTAATTATATTACTTGGTATTACTTACTCGAAAACCGATAACCAGCACCACGAACAGTTTGCACAAACTCCTCATGACCTTGACCTGAAATTGATTTTCTAAGACGTCTAATATGAACATCAACAGTTCTGTCTTCGACGTAAACATTTGTGCCCCATACATTATCAAGTAATTGTTCTCTAGAATAGACTCTTTCAGGGTGGGTCATAAAAAAATGTAACATCTTAAATTCGGTTGGCCCTAAATCTATCGGGTTATCATTAATTTTTACTCGATAAGATACCGGATCTAAAGTTAAACCTTTAAATTCGATAATTTCTTCTAATGAAGTAGGTGCAACACGGCGGATAACCGCTTTGATACGAGCAATTAGCTCTTTCGGTGAAAAAGGCTTGGTAACATAATCATCTACGCCTACTTCAAAACCTCTGACTTTATCATCTTCATCAGAGCGCGCCGTTAACATGATAATTGGTATTTTTGAGGTATAATCATTTTGCTTAATTTCTTTCGCAATTTTAATACCACTAACACCTGGCAGCATCCAATCTAATAGAACTAGATCGGGTAAAGGATCTACCAACAATGCTTTAGCTTGTTCGAAATCTGCTGCTTCAATGGCATTAAAACCATTTTGCTCAAGTACAAACGTGATCATTTCCCGAATTGGGGCTTCATCTTCTACTACCAAAATTTGTCGGCTCATAGCGTTTCCTGACAAATGTTAATTACCTTGTTAACCATCATGCCTGTAAAATATGACAGTTTTATGACAATGGTTAATATAACCTACTTTATACCAAACGGATTAAATATCTGACCATTTAGCGAAAATTAAAAGGTTTAAATACAAGGCATTGATTGAAGAGAATGGTTATTCCCTTGTCAAAATCAATAACGCAGTAGTTAAGCCTTTTAAATTCGCCCTTCGGGTGCTTGAAATAGACGAGATAACTGCCCTAAATTCATATAAATGTAGAATAACTATATCAATATAAATTTTGATTGTTCTCCCACCCATTTCAATGCTCTAAATGACCAGATATTTAATCCGTTTGGTATTATACGAGTGTATAAAAAATTAACTTACAAAAAAGCCGCTATCAAGCGGCTCTTTATAAAATATAGTTAAACTATTAGAATTTGTATTCAATACCTGTTGAAAGGTAGCTCTCGTCTTCATCACCTGTTACATCTTCATCTAAATCAAATGCAGTGTAGAAGGCAAATATTTTAGCATTTTTAGCGAGTGAGTAATCGACACCGGCAGTAAAGGCAGTCTTTTCTGCTTCATCACCAAAATCGTCTTCTGACGTTTGTACTTGACCTTTTAAGGTAAAGTCGTTGATTTTATAAGCGGCTGAAACTAAGAAGCCTGTTGTTTCATCGCCAGTTTCTACAACCTCTTGAGAGTGTGCAATAAAGCCTAATTTAAATCCGGCTAATTTAGTTGCTACATTCAAGCGCATTGCATCTTCGCCATCAACTTCACTATCTAATGCTACAGAAGCGTACCAAGCAGATTTCTTAAGTTTAGAGTCACCGTAAAATATTGCCGTGGAAACACCAGCATCACCACCTTGGTCATCATCGCCTTCAGCTACGTAACTAACGCCAGCATAAAAGTCACCAAATTTAGGTGAAATATAGGTTACCGTTTCACCCATGCGGTTTTCACCTTTCCAAAGGTTTTTAATGTCGGCTTCATAATCACTAAATAAATCAATTTTTCCTTGTGATTGCTTCAACATAGTATCGTTACGACCTAATAGCACAGCACCAAAATTTCCCTTTAAGCCGATATACTGGTTACGACCTTTAATATTATCTTTATCATCAGAATCATCAGCCATTTCAAGCTGAACTTCTGCTTTATAGACAACAGACAGGCTATCATTGACTTTTAAATCACCAGTAACACCTAAACGTGAAGCATTTGATTTCACTTCTGTTTCAGATTCACCGCCTTCATCAGACATTTGTAAGCCAACATTTGCTTTACCGTAAAAATTAATTTCATCTCCAGCCATTACAGGTGCTGCAAATGTAACGGCTAATGCTAAAGCCATTGAAGTTTTAACTAAGTTTGTGTTCGTTAAGTTCATGGGGTTACCCTGTTTAAATATTATTAAGTTTTAAAATTGTGGCTATAATGGCAGGTGAATATTACACTTTTATTACACATTGTAATATTTTTACTAATTTAATTTTTTTCAATATGTCATAAAAGCGTCACATTTCTCTCTTAAGATGGCTTCAACAAATTTAAAACTTAACATTAATTATTAAAAACTCTTTGGAGAGATGAATGAAACTTAAAAGCTTATTAACAGGTGTTAGCATGGCAGTGGCAACATTGGCTAGCCAAAATGCGATGGCAATAGACAGTGACCTGCCTGAATACACAAAAACTAGTGGAGTATCAGGTAACTTATCTTCAGTTGGCTCAGACACATTAGCAAATATGATGACGTTTTGGGCAGAAGAATTTAAACGCACTTACCCAAGTGTAAATATTCAAATTCAAGCTGCTGGCTCTTCTACTGCGCCGCCAGCACTAACTGAATCAACTTCAAGCTTAGGGCCTATGAGCCGTAAAATGAAGTCCAAAGAAATCCAATCTTTTGAGAAAAAATTTGGTTACAAACCTACGCCAGTACGTGTTGCTATAGATGCTTTAGCAGTTTTCGTACACAAAGATAACCCAATTCAAGGTTTAAGCATTGCGCAAGTTGATGCTATTTTTTCCAGCAACCGTAAATGTAAAGGAGAAACCGATGTTGATCGTTGGGGCGCTTTAGGTTTGTCTGGCGACTGGACAGGTAAAGATATTCAATTATATGGTCGTAACTCAGTATCAGGTACTTATGGTTACTTTAAAGGCAAAGCACTTTGTAAAGGTGACTTTAAAAATACGGTAAATGAGCAACCGGGTTCTGCCTCTGTAGTACAGTCTGTATCAGCATCACTTAATGGTATTGGTTATTCAGGAATTGGTTATAAAACATCTGGGGTTCGGGCATTACCTTTAAGTAAAAAAGGCAGCACATTTGTAGAAGCGAACATGGATAACGCAATATCAGGTGACTACCCTCTTTCACGTTACTTATATGTTTATGTTAATAAGCACCCAAACAAAGCATTAGCCCCTAAAGAAGCTGAGTTTCTTAAAATGGTATTATCTAAATCTGGACAAAAGATTGTAGAGAAAGATGGCTATATTCCACTTCCTTCTTCAGTAGTTAACAAGGAGCTTAAGAAATTAGGCATCAGTTTGTAAAAACGGTTTACTAAGTCATAAATAAGAGCCTCAACTGTTAGTATTTCAGTTGAGGCTCTTTTCTTTGTGATGATAAAGCTAGACGTTGATATCAACCATTAAATCGTCAGAAATCCCCTCTAAAGCCTCGACTAAGTTATCAATGTTATCTTCACCGTTAATAGAGATAATTGCAGATGCTTTAAAGATGGTATGGCCAAAGTCTGGTGCACTGCCCTGGCTACTCGCCAATTTAATCAGGTTGCCATGTTGTTTGTGGATCACCGCCGAAATTTCGCCAACAATACCTTGCCGGTCGTTAGCCGTAAGCTCTAGAGAAATAGTGCGGTCATCGTATTTAATTGGATGTGTAACTTCAACATTAACCTTTAAGCCTTCGATATCTTGAATTTCACTGGCTAATTTTTCAGCGTTATCTTCTGTAACTAATATTTCTAATATGCCGGCAAAAAAGCCAGATAAATGGCGTAAGTTACTGGTTTGCCAGTTACCACCATTTTTTTTAATAATTGATGCTAAATTCTCAACAATACCGGGGCGATCATTCCCTAAAAACGAAATTACTACATGTCTCATAAATCATCCCCTTAATGACAATTAGGTCGTAAAACTATTTAATACTTTTTAATGAATTCAACTAATTAATAACAGAGCAGATTTGTTTACGCAAAGAATTTTAACTATTTTTTCCATAAGGTTGCTATCAGCACTATTATTTTTTAGTCTGGAACTACAATACCAATTCTAGTAAGTTTGTTCACAGCTCAGAGCTTTGTCAGTGGCCTAATAATAAACTAAATTTTATAGGTATAGTTATTCTATACCCATGAAATCTTGTGAAATTATTAGGCCACTGAAAAGCTCCCAAGGGCGAGTTTAAAAGACTTATAAGCTGCGTTATTGATTTTGACAAGGGAACAACCATTCTCTTCAATCAATGTCTTGCCTATAAGCCTTTTAAATCTCGCTGAGTGGGAAAAAACTTACTAGACTTGGTATAACTACAGCTTAATAAGTTCAATTAAGCAAGTTATAGCAAATATAAAAATGAGAATAAGATGAAACTTAACAAAATAGCGGCAACTTTATTATTAAGTTGTGGATTAACGACTGGTTTATTGTCGGGTTGCTCTGATAATGATAACCAAAGCGCAACTGAATATACTTTATTAGCTGATGCACAATCTAGATTAAACATCTATAAAGAAGTTACCTTAAATGCCGACTTAAGTCACTTAAGCAGCAACCAAAAACAGCTGATTTCACTTTTAATTGATGCATCTAAAATAATCGATAATTTATTTTGGCAACAAGCGTTTGGTGATAATAAGAAACAATTTTTAGCCAGTATAAAAGACCCTGCCACCCGCCGTTTTGTTGAAATTAACTATGGTCCTTGGGATAGACTAAATGGTGACAAACCGTTATTAACAGGCACTAACGATAAGCCCGCAGGTGCACAATTTTACCCTGAAGATATGACTAAAGAGGAATTTGAAAACAGCGATTTTGAAGGAAATAAGTCGTTATATTCAATAGTCAAAAGAAACGAAAAAGGTCAGTTATTTTCTATCCCTTACTCTGAAGTTTATAGTAAACAGTTAGAGCGTGCTGCGGCGATACTAGAAAAAGCAGCAAGCTTTGCCGATGATAAGGAGTTTGCTAACTATTTAACCATGCGTGCTGAAGCCTTTAGAACCGACCAATACCAAGCCTCTGATTTTGCTTGGATGGATATGAAAAACAATCCTATTGATGTAGTTATTGGCCCTATCGAAACTTATGAAGATTTACTTTATGGTTATCGCGCAGGTTTTGAATCATATGTATTGATCAAAGATTTAAGCTGGAGTGAGCGGTTAGCAAAATATGCTGCGTTTTTGCCTGAATTACAAAAAGGCCTGCCGGTAAGTAAAAAATATAAAGCCGAAGTTCCCGGCTCGGATGCCGATTTAAATGCTTATGATGTGGTTTATTACGCCGGCCATTCGAATGCAGGTTCGAAAACCATTGCCATTAACTTACCAAATGATGAGCAAGTACAACTTGAAAAAGGTACACGCCGCTTACAACTTAAAAATGCTATGCGTGCTAAATTTGACGCCATAATGCTACCTATTGCAGACCAGCTAGTGAGCGAGGAAGATCGCAAACACGTTACTTTTACTGCATTTTTTGCCAATACCATGTTTCATGAAGTTGCTCATGGTTTAGGTATCAAAAATACCATTAATAATAAAGGCACTGTTCGCCAAGCATTAAAAGAGCATTCTTCTGCGTTGGAAGAAGGGAAAGCTGATATTCTTGGTTTATATATGGTTCGCCAATTATTAGCCAAGGGCGCAATAACTGAAGGTGAATTAAAAGATTATTACACCACCTTTATGGCCGGTATTTTCCGTTCTGTTCGTTTTGGCGCATCAAGTGCTCATGGTAAAGCCAATATGGTGCGCTTCAACTACTTTAGTGACAATGGCGCATTCGCCAAAGACGACTTGGGGTTTTACACCGTTGATATGGACAAAATGACTAAAGCTATAGACTCATTATCTGAATTGATTTTAAAACTGCAAGGTGATGGTGACTATGATGGTGTTGGTAAATTGGTAGCTGATATGGGACTTATTCGTGAAGATTTAGCGGCAGACTTAGCTAAACTTGAAGCGGCTAGTATCCCGGTCGACATTGTCTTTAAACAAGGTAAGATGGTGTTAGATTTATAAATCTGAACTTATAATAGAAAAATAAAAACAGCGCTATGCGCTGTTTTTTTAATTCAAATCAAAAATTGACTTTAGTCATCATCACCGTCGTCATCTCCTTTATAACCTAAAGGAAAGTTTAATTCAGCTTCTTCACCTGCAGAAACAGTAACCAGACTTTTTTGCCCCTTAGGTTTAGGTATTACAATGCCTTTATCATCGAATGTATCATCACATGCAAACACTAACGTGTAGTCTTTGTCAGAGCCTTCGCCGGTGGGGACAAAGCCGAATTCATATTCGTATTCGTCAACATCGATACTTACTTCGTCATCATCTTCATCTTCGTCTAACTTAACGAGCGTACTTGCAAAAGCTTGCACCGCTCCCTCAGGAACATCTTCAGGATTGTCAAAATCTACCAATTCAATTCCATCTGCGGTTTGGTCACCTTCGAACAAATAAACAACATGATCAGGGCCTGTGCACTCAGCATCTAATGCCACGATTCCTTGCTCTTCAAATAGGTTGACGTCACCTTCAATATGACCGCTATTGGTATTAACAACCACTCGGACCCCATGTGGTCTTAGGATAAAACCATTTTTTTCTGGATCCTTGCCCCTCATCACTAGTGACTTTCTTAAATCGAATTCAACGGTATATGCCGGACCAACAGGGGTTTCCGTAGCTTCGAGTAACATTTCGAACGATCCTACTTTCAACTTCGAACTAGGAACCTTAAGGTCATACTCTGCTTCATTGTTTTCGTAAGAAACGTACGACATATCATTAATCACTACAAGTGTCATTTTATAGTGGCCTATGGGCACTTCAATATCATCACTCTCATTTACAATTGCCAGTTGTTCATTGCCTGTATAGTCCACTAAATTAACACTAATGGTGCCTTCACCGTCGAAATCATCAATAACTATGGTTTCTCTCTTATCATCGTCGTCATCGTCATCGTCATCGTCATCATCGTCTTCGTCGTCAATTGGAGTTAATATAATCTGGTCGATGGTAATTACCACCTCATCGGTTTTATCTACGGGAGCATCCGATATTCCTAAAGAAAATGGTACAGATATTGTTGGTTCGTCGCTTGAATCACCGCCACAACTGTTAACACCGAGTGCAACAGACACCATGAGAGCAGCGTAACTAAGTTTTACTTTTAACATAAGTTACCCTTACTTTTTTGAAAAGTATCCTTTATTCTAGTTGAATATTTAAGAGTTTCTTCTTTAAAGCTTGCCAGCTCGCTACAAACAATCAAAAAAAAGCCCTAAGCAATTGTTTACTCAGGGCTTTTAAACTTAGAATATTTTGTTTAATTTATGGACGATAAACTTTTACATTCATAAAGCCATTATCGTGAAGGTATAAGGCTTGCAGCTTACTCATCACGCCACGATCGCAATATAAAAGATAGGTTTTATCTTTTGGTAAGTCACCAAATTGAGTCGCCAATTTATAAAATGGAATGTGTTTCACATCTATTTCATCAAATTCAAGTGGATTAGCTTCTTCTTCTTCAGGGCTGCGAATATCAACAATCACATTATCATGACCAGCACTGTCTACGGTTTCAACTTGAGAAACGGTATTTACTTCCGCTTCTGTTTCTGTGGCAATGTCACGAATGTCTTGCATGCGTGTTTCTTCAACCACTTTATCAAGTATGCTCATATCAAAATTAGCTTCTTCAGCTTCAATTTTTGACATTACCGCTTTTACGGTTGGCTTTTGTGAAATAACACCACAATATTCAGGAATAGTCTTGGCAAAATCTTCGGTGCCAATTTTACGAGCTATATTGATGATATCTTGCTTATCATAAGCCGCTAAAGGGCGAAGAATAAGAGTTTCAGTAACTCTATCAATCACATTTAAATTAGTTAATGTTTGGCTAGAAACCTGACCTAAAGCTTCACCAGTAATTAATGCTTGAATACCACGTTTCTCAGCAATTTGAGCAGCAGCGCGCATCATCATCCGTTTTAAAATAACGCCCATTTGGCCGTTTTCAACTTTCTCTAGAATTTCGGCAACTACCGGTTCAAAATCGACGGCAAAAAACTTAATGCGATGTGATGAGCCGAATTTGTTCCATAAATAATAACTTACTTGTTTAACACCTACCTCATGAGCAGAGCCGCCTAAGTTAAAGAAACAAAAATGGGTACGTGCCCCCTTTTTGATCATTTGATAACTTGCAACACCTGAATCAAAACCACCAGACATTAATGACAACACATCTTCTTGAGTAGCTATTGGAAAACCACCCAGCCCTTCATGGCGCTCGGTTACGATAAGTAATTTATCATTTTTCACTTCAATGCGCACAGTAACATCAGGCTTTTTAAGTTGTACACGGGCTGACTCAACATTTTGATTTAAACCGCCACCAACATATTGTTCTAACTCTAAAGATGAGAAATCATGTTCACCTATACGCTTGGCGCGGACACAGAAACTTTTGTTTTCAATTTTTTTACCATGAACAGCAAGAGTCTTTTCAAAAATATCGTGTTTGTCGGTAAACTCAAATTGTTGAACTTCCAAAAAGTGCGCAATACCTGGAATACATTGTAGTGCTTCAATTAACTTTAAACGGTTTTCAGGCGTAACGTTTTTACTGGTAACTTCGATATTGTCCCAGTTCATTTTAGTGCGTACCTCTTCATCGACACGACGAAGTACATTTTTGATGTTGCCATCTAAAATTTTAGTGAAACGCTTACGTACAGGGCGTGACTTAATGGCAATTTCTGCCTGTAATTTAACGATAAACTTCATTATCAAAACCAATTAATTAAAAACGGGCGCATTATACACCAACAAAAGTATGAAGTAATGTAATTTGCGGCCTTTAAGTTTATACCAATTAAGTAAAATACAGGGTAAAATGCTTACAATAATTATAATTGTTTTTATCTTTGCCGGTTAATGAGCATAGATATCAACATGAGTGTAGGTAGGCGAACGTGAAAAAACCTGAAAATCAAAGCTTTGAAGAGTCTATGAGTGAACTTGAAACTATTGTCGATGACCTTGAACAAGGTGATTTATCTTTAGAAGATTCAATGAAATTATTTGAACGAGGTTTATCTTTAAGCCAAGCCAGCCAAAGTAAATTAAGCCAAGCCGAACAAAAAATTCAAATTTTGTTAAACAACAATGGTGAAGAGCAACTTCAGCCATTTACGGATAACGAGAGTCAAGATTAGTGTCCCAATTAGAAAATTTAGCATTATTTCAACACAGAATAGATAACTTTTTAAAGCAAAAGCTTGCTGAAATTAGTATTAATGATCCTCGCCTGTTCGATGCGATGAACTATGGCTTACTTATTGGTGGCAAACGTATGCGCCCATACTTAGCCTATGTTACCGCCGAAATGCTTGATTTAGATTTAGATGACATTGATCCTATTGCCGCCGCTTTAGAATGCATTCACGCTTATTCATTATTGCATGATGATTTACCGGCCATGGATGATGACGACTTACGTCGCGGTCAACCAACCTGCCATGTAAAGTTTGATGAAGCAACAGCAATACTTGCCGGCGACAGCTTACAAACTATGGCTTTTGAGATCATTGCCAACCACCAATTTAAAAATGTTAATGCGCGCACTCAAATAAAGCTAATTCAAATGATCAGTTCAGCCGCGGGTTATCAAGGTATGTGTGGCGGCCAAGCGATGGATTTAGCGGCTACTGACAAAAAAGTAGCACTTGAACATTTGCAAAAAATCCACCGTTTAAAAACAGGTGCATTGTTACAAGCGGCCATTTTAATGCCAGCGAGTTGCCGTGAAGATTTACCCGAACAGACGTTTATTGGATTACAGGAATTTGCTGAGCAAATTGGCTTATGCTATCAAGTACATGACGATATTATTGATATCACCAGCACTGAAGAAACCCTTGGCAAACCAGCGGGGTCTGACTTAGATTCTAATAAATCTACCTATCCTGCGTTATTAGGTTTAGAAGGTGCTATTGAAAAAGAACAACTGTTATTTCAGCAAGCACTTTCAGCTTTAGAAGCTTTACCCTACAATACACGCAACTTATCTAATTTTTCGACGTTTATTATTAAACGTGCACATTAAGAAATACTGATTTTATATGACTACAGACTTGTCTAATTACCCACTACTAAAGCAAATTGATAAGCCAGAGCAGCTGCGTGATTTTTCGCAGGAGCAGCTTAAACAAATTAGCGATGAATTACGCAGTTATTTACTGAATTCTGTCAGTAAAAGTAGTGGTCATTTTGCCTCTGGCCTAGGTGCAATTGAATTAACCGTTGCCCTGCATTATGTTTATAACACGCCTTTTGACAATTTAATTTGGGACGTCGGTCATCAAGCCTACCCTCATAAAATACTAACTGGCCGTCGCGATCAATTGCACTCCATTCGTCAAAAAGAAGGATTACACCCATTTCCTTGGCGCGAAGAAAGTGAATATGATGTATTAAGTGTTGGCCATTCCAGTACCTCAATTTCGGCAGCGTTAGGCATGGCCGTTGCCGCTGAGAAAGAAAACAAGAATCGTAAAACCGTTGCTGTAATTGGTGACGGTGCGATGACTGCTGGCATGGCTTTTGAAGCGTTAAATCATGGCGGCGATATACACAAAGATATGCTCATTGTATTAAACGATAATGAAATGAGCATTTCAGAAAATGTAGGTGCATTGAATAACCACTTAGCTAAGTTATTATCTGGTAGTCTTTATACCGGCCTTAGAGAAAGCTCGAAACGTATCTTAGGTTCAATTCCACCGATTAAAGAGTTAGCGTCTAAAGCGGAAGAGCATTTAAAAGGTATGGTGGTACCCTCTACATTTTTTGAAGAGTTAGGCTTTAATTACATTGGCCCAATTGATGGTCACGATGTAAATGGCATGGTTGACACCATTCGTAATATGAAGTGCTTAAAAGGTCCACAAATATTGCATGTAATCACTACCAAAGGTAAAGGTTACGAGCAAGCAGAGCAAGATCCGATAAAGTATCACGCGGTACCTAAATTTGATCCAACAAGTGAAAGCTTGCCTAAAAGTGCGCCTAGCCTGCCAAGTTACTCTAAAATATTTGGTGATTGGCTGTGTGAAACGGCGGAGCTTGATAATAAACTTGTTGCTGTAACTCCTGCCATGCGCGAAGGCTCTGGTATGGTTGAATTTAGTCAACGTTTTCCGGATAAATATTTTGATGTTGCTATTGCCGAGCAACATGCAGTTACTTTTGCCGCAGGTTTAGCAATTGGTGGAAACACCCCGGTTGTGGCGATATATTCAAGTTTTTTACAACGCGCATACGATCAGCTTATTCACGATGTAGCCATTCAAAATCTACCGGTTTTATTTGCCATAGACCGGGCCGGTATTGTCGGCGCAGATGGCGCAACTCATCAAGGTGCGTTCGATTTATCTTTTATGCGCTGCATACCAAATTTGGTAATTATGTGCCCAGCGAATGAAGCTGAGTGTCGTTTAATGCTAAGTACCGGTCATAAGCATAATGGCCCTGCAGCGGTTCGATACCCGCGTGGCAACGCCATTGGTGTTGAATTACCAGAAATAAATAGCACAATTGAAATAGGTAAAGGCTTAGTACTACGTGAAGGTAAAAATCTGGCGGTTTTATCATTTGGTACTATGTTAGCTGCAGCACAAAAAACTGCCGATGAACTTGATGCAACTCTTGTTGATATGCGTTTCGTTAAACCACTTGATCAAGCATTAATATCTACCTTGGCAAGTACTCACAGCCATTTCATTACTGTAGAAGATAACGCTATTGCTGGCGGCGCCGGCTCTGCAGTTAATGAATATGTTCTGGCAAATCAGTTAGGTACTAAACTACTGAATATTGGTATACCTGATGAGTTTGTTAAACATGGTACACAAGATGAGATACATAAAGAGCTGGAACTAGACGCTAACGGTATATTAGCTAAAGCGAAAGTTTTTATTCAATAACGCTTCTTTCCTCATCTATAAAGCTCTAATATCACGGATATTAGAGCTTTTTTTTACTTCATGGATGAAGGAATGCAAATTGCCATGGACGGCTTTAAATTTGTACTTCATGGATGAAGGAATGCAAATTGCTTTTGGACCATTACTTCACATCCTTGTGATCATGGCATACACAACTTCCCTGTTGAAATCGGCTTTAAATTTGTACTTCAAGGATGAGGAGATGCAAGCCGGTTGAGATAGGGTTAGTTTGTTAACAAAAGGCTCAGTATAAAAAGAAATTCTACATAAAAAAAAGCGCGTTACTTCAGGTACGCGCTTATAGAGTCAAAAGCAGTCCAGGGAAAAATTGCTTTCAATAAGTAGGACGATGCTTTGCCGATATAGTTCAAATTAATTCACATTTTTTTTAATTAACTTTAAACTCCCTTCTCAGCCCCGCCATTAAGGCTTTATAGCGTCCGAATAAATTCGGACCAACCAAGTTAAAGTCAACTAAATGCTATACTGTTCATTTGTGCGTTATAGATAAATAGCGCAAAAAAAAACGCATAATATTATGCGTTTAAAATGTCATTCATAAGGAAATAAAATGTCTTACCCTTTGTATGAGTGGTAGTTTTAAATTTAGTTCAAAAAAATTTAAAGTTTTTCTAAAAAATTTATTTCTCAAAATAATCAGCTAAGAATTCATCGAAAGCCAAGGTGTCTGCAGCCTCAATCTCTTGCTGTTTCACTAATGATGTTTTGGCGAGTTCGACCAACAAATCTTTATTAAACACTTGATAATCATGTTCTTTTGCTTCTTGATTATATTGGTTCACGTAATCCATTGACCAAGTAACAATGCCCTTGCCTGTTGTTAATAACTCATCGATGATTCGAGCCGATGGCGTTAATGTTGGGTCATTAATCTTCGCTAACTCGGCCTTAACTACATTGCTATATTCGCCTGTCTGATAGGCTTTGTCATACAACTTGGCAATCAACTCCATTTCAACAAAAATTTCATTCCCCCATTGCGGTATAGTCTTTTCTGCTCCGCAATCGTTTAAAGTTAATAAAGGCTTACGACCTTCTAAAATAACTTTATTGGTATTGTTATTAAATATCTGCTTTTGCTCGGCAGTTACCGTTGGACTATCTTTGAGCATGCAAAGGGTAATAAAGACATCTAAAAAGTACATTTGCTCTTTACTAATGCCGGTACTTACAAACGGGTTAACATCCATTGCGCGTACTTCTATGTACTCAACACCGCCTTCTTTTAATGCTTCAGAAGGTTTTTGTCCAGATTTAGCAACGCGTTTTGGTCTAATAGGCGCGTACAATTCATTTTCAATTTGCAAAATATTGCTATTTAATTGCTGATATTGACCATCAACTTTTACGCCAATTTTAGCAAACTCTGCGGAAGGCAAGTTAATCGCTTTTTGCACGCCAGCAACATAACTATCGATATGATTATTACAAATTTGAAGGTTAGACTGTGACGTATTAGTATACCCCAAATCACTCATTCTAAGTGATGTTGCATGTTCTAGGTACAAACAACCTGCAGGGGCTTTTTTAAACGGTAAACTTTGCGGTTTGCCTTGCAAAAATGACGGGCATAATGCAGGAGAACTGCCAAATAAATAAGGGATTAACCAACCAAAGCGTTTGTAGTTTCTAATTAATGAAAAGTAACGCTCTGAAATAAAATCTTGCTTGTCTTGAGTGTCGCCGGTAATTTCTTGCAAGCTTTCAAAAAAGTCATTTGAAAATGAAAAATTAAAATGTATACCAGCAATAACCTGCATCATACTACCGTAGCGGTTCTTTAACCCTTGACGATAAACGGTTTTCATTTTTCCTATATTTGAAGTGCCGTATTGTGCAAGTTGTACTTCGTCTTGATCGACTACCATACATGGCATACTCATCGGCCAAAAATAATCACCCTCTACGTTTTCTAGAGTGAATTTTTGAATATCTTTTAATTGATTCAAGGTTTCATCAATTGAAGGTGATACCGGGGTTATGAATTCTAATAAACTTTCAGAATAGTCGGTAGTGATATACTCATGGGTTAACGCTGAACCCAAAGCTTTATTATGACCTTGGTCAGATAACTTACCGTCGGGCTTTATTCTTAGCGTTTCACGTTCGATACCACGTTGAACGCCGGCAATGGCAGATAAATGCTTTTCTGAAAAAGTCTTGGTTAAATCTAAAATAGAAAAAGTCAAAGTCACCCCTGAATACAAATAGGTTTTCTAATGAATTGTATTGAAAATACACCAATTTGCTTATTATAGTCATTAAGTTATAAATGTGGGGCAAGGATATTATTTTTCAATACCTGCCAAGCGTTTTTTCTGTAGAATCAGACAAATAATTTATATCAAATAACCATTAATTATTACCGATTCACATATATTCAACGCCTATTGTACAGTAATTACACAAGCGTTTTTAAGTGTAACTAACGGCCTGAAATTGCGAACATTTCTTTGAACTCGTTAACATTGCCATGTAGAGTAAGGGCTGTTTAATTTTTTAAGTATCTATGTTTATGCAAGAATCCGCTTTTACCTTACTCCCCCCGGCTCTAGCTATTGTTATTGCCATTTGGCGAAAAAATGCCATTTTAGCGTTAATTAGCGGTCTGTTTTTATGCTTTTTGCTATTAGAAAGCTGGAACCCAATAACCGCAGGTATAGACACATTAGCTGGTGTTGGGAATGTGTTCGGCTCTACAGGTAATGCACAAATAATTGCTTTTAGTTTATTGATTGGCGCATTAGTTGAATTAATGAATCGCTCTGGCGCTGTACAAGGCTTCATCGACAACTTGGCAAACTTAAGTCTGGTAAAAACCAAACGGCAAGCGACCTTGCTACCAACCATAGTAGGGACAACTATATTCACCGATACGAATTTAAGTATGTTTTCAGGGGGGATGGCGTCGCAAAAACTGTTTGATCAACACGGCATTAGCAGAGCCAAATTAGCCTACCTTCTTGACTCTACCTGCTCGCCAATTAGTGTTCTATTTCTTATCAATGGCTGGGGCGCATACTTATTAGGTTTATTAGATGGTTATAACCTGGCAGATCCTGTAAGCGTTTTACTGGGCACTCTAACCTATAACTTCTATGCGATAATTGCGGTACTGCTTGCTTATTATACAGCCTACAGCGGTAAGGTTTACGGACCTATGGCCAAGTGTGACCAATTAATGCAATCGCCATCTGATGTTGACTATATTAAGCCGGCTAAAGCTCGTGTAATGTGGCTACCAATGATCAGCTTATTAGTGCTAACCTTGGTGCTTTTATGGGTAACGGGTGATGGAGATATTCGTCGTGGCTCTGGTTCATTTTCAGTCTTTGTTGCCATAGTTTCAGCATTAGCGTTATTGATTGTAATGATTTTCGCTTATAAATTACTTACCCTAAAAGAACTTACCGACGGCTTTATTAAAGGCCTTAAAAATATGCTGCCTGCAGTGACTATTCTAGTGTTATCGTTTGCCTTTGGCGATGCCATTAAAGCGCTCGGCACTGGTACTTACGTTAGTAGTTTGATAAGTAGCGACTTTCCTTTAATTTTAATTGCACCACTAATATTTTTAGCCGCCGGGATCATGGCATTTTCAACGGGTACATCTTGGGGTACTTTTGCTTTACTCATACCTATTGCGGTTCCTATCGCATTAGATACTGGTTTACCGGTGCCATTTCTAGTTGCTGCAGTGTTAAGTGGCGGTGTATTTGGTGATCACGCATCACCAATTTCAGACTCTACCGTTGTCGCCTCTATTGCTAGTGGTTGTGATCATTTTGAACATGTTAAAACACAACTGCCGTATTCATTGTTTGCTGCCACATTAACAATCATTGGTTTCTTAATTGTCGGTGCATCTGTTCAGATATGAGTAAACAGCCCTTTGCAATTGTTTTTGAAAACACCGACTTTGTTGTCGTCAATAAAGCTGAAAACGTTAATTTTCACGATGAAGACGAATTAGGAGCCGGCCTGTTTAATGTAGTTAAACAGGCACAAAACTACGAAGAGTTATATCCGGTTCATCGGCTTGATAAAATGACTTCTGGTCTAGTCTTATTTGCAAAAAATAAAGCAGTTGCTGCGCAATTAGGTAAGTTATTTGAACAACACAAAATACAGAAATTCTATCTCGCCATCAGTAAAGATAAGCCGAAGAAAAAGCAGGGTTGGATAAAAGGCGACATGGAAAAAAGTAGGCGCAGTAGTTGGCGTTTAGCCCGAACCATGTTGAATCCAGCGATAACCCAGTTTTTTTCTTATGCGTTACTGCCTAAAGTAAGGTTATTTATTGTTCGACCATTAAGCGGCAAAACTCATCAAATTAGAGTGGCGTTAAACAGTATTGGTAGCAACATTGCTGGCGATCCTATTTACAATCCCAGTGACAATTCTGATCGAGGTTACCTGCATGCATATGCGTTAAAGTTTGAATTAAATGATGAGCAGTTTGAATTTATACAGCTCCCCAGCACAGGTGAATATTTTCAAATTCAACAGTTTAAACAGATACTAGAAAACATAGGCCAGCCATGGTTATTAAACTGGCCTAAATAGTCACTTTAAGCCAACATTCTAAAACGCTAAGCGCACACCGACACCGGCAATTTCTGATTCAATTTCATTGTCAAATACTAAATACTCGGCATAAATGTCTAACGTATCAAGAATATCAATAGACATTCCTATCCCGCCAAAAGCTTCTTCACCATCATCACTATGCTTGTCACCATTAATTACTGTTTCGCCTTCAACAAAAGCAACACCGGCTTTAGCGTAAACTTCTAGAAATGGTCCTACCGGAAGGTAGGCAACGCCAGCGACAGTATAGGCTTCAGCTTCAGACTTATAATTACTACCATAGGCTTCACCTGAGAAGCTGCCTAAATCATAATAACCACCTTCAACTGAGAACATGAAGATATTGGTATCAATAAAGTTGTAACCAAGAAAAAACGCGCTTACTTCGTCATCATCATTGGTGGGAACACCTTCGGTTTCAGATTGATAAGCACCAGCGCCGATATAGATATCAGCAATAGCTTGATTTGATATTCCCATAAGAGCAAGGGCAGCTATAGGCGTAAGGAACGTTTTTTTGACTGAAGTTTTTAACATTTTATTATCCTAAACTTTTATTATTTCCCTTTAAGTATGAATGTCGATAATTAATTATTTAAGCCAAACAATGTAATGAATCGCAACTTTTTGTATCAATAGCATAATAAATAGGCTTAATGGTTTATTTTGCCAGCTTAGCAATCTTTTATTGTGCGATATTATCGATTCTGTCATCATTAACTCAGTTTAAAAGGTTAGTTGTTAAGCAAGAAATTATGAATATCAGTGAACGACAATTTCAATATTTGCATACTATGGGTGTGAGCCTATGGCAAAGTCGGGCTGAGTTTTTTCCAAAAGATAACTTACCTCAAACAGAAGTTGAAAAAGTTTCATCAGAGCCTAAGGTTGCCGATACCAATAATACAATTAAGGCGGCTAAAAATGTTGAACAAGAAAGCGAGATTAAACATAACTTTGACAACATAGAGCAATTTCTTACTCATCCTTTGAGCGCCGACATATTACTTGCTTTAAACTGCGATAAATCGAAAGCATCGTTAACTACAACAGGCGTTCAACTAGATGGTTTGTTATGGCAATTTAACAGTGATGACAAATGCGACTACTATCAGCAAACTCTTAATACGCCTAATTTAGACCAGTTAACAAAAGATAATAATTTAAAAGTTGCACTTTGGGCCTGTCTTTGCAGCCATTTAAACGATGGTAATAATTAAATTTATTCACTTTAGAGCACTCTATTCACCATGACTAAGTCAGTAATTAACAACTTCAATAAAAACCATGTTGACGTAATATATGCTATCGAAACCGCCAGTAACCCATTTCCGTGGACTAGAAAAACGCTGTTAAGCTGTATTGGTGGCAGGTATGTTACCAAGCAATTAATCGTTAATAATAAAGCTGTAGGGTTTTATGTTGGCGACTTGGTTATCGATGAATTTACCTTGATGGAAATTTGCGTTCATCCAGATTTTCAAGGTAAAGGCTACGGTCAATTACTGCTATCTGACTTTCTTAATATAGCCAAGGAAAAACAGGTAGTGAAGTGCCATTTAGAAGTCCGCGCTAAAAATATTGCCGCGCAAATGCTTTATATGAACAATGGTTTTATGCAAGTCCACCGCCGTACGGGTTACTACCCTGCAGCCATAGGGTATGAAGATGCATTAGTTATGAGTTTATCGCTGTAAATATCCACTTCAAATCAATAATTTTAACTGGTTAATCCCCCAACAATATACGTTTTTGATTTTTATTCACAGCTAATACAAATTTTCGCAGTAAAATCAGTCATAATTACTGCTTAAGCGTTTCTATTTCTGTATAATACTGCGCTTTTATGCCGGTATACTTTTAAAGCACGAGCATAAACATCCAGATAACACCAAATTTATTAAGCAGCGAGTAATTGTAAAACATGACAATTCAACAGCAGGAAGTGAGCAAGCGCAGAACTTTCGCCATCATCAGTCACCCGGATGCGGGTAAGACAACTATTACTGAAAAAGTATTACTCTTTGGTCAAGCGTTACAAAAAGCCGGCACGGTAAAAGGTAAGAAGTCTGGCCAACATGCCAAGTCTGACTGGATGGAAATGGAAAAAGACCGTGGTATTTCAATTACCACCTCTGTTATGCAGTTTCCTTATCAAGATTGCTTAGTAAACTTACTAGATACTCCTGGTCATGAAGATTTCTCCGAAGATACTTATCGTACGCTGACTGCGGTTGATTCTTGTTTAATGGTAATTGACACCGCTAAAGGTGTAGAGGACCGTACCGTTAAATTAATGGAAGTCACCCGATTGCGTGATACCCCAATCATTACATTTATGAATAAAATGGACCGTGATGTACGTGATCCAGTAGAAGTAATGGATGAAGTTGAAGAAGTTTTAAAAATAAAATGTGCACCTATTACCTGGCCAATTGGCATGGGGAAAGAGTTTAAAGGCGTATATAACCTGTTAACTGACGAAGCTATTTTATACAAAACGGGGCAAGGCCATACCATTCAAGAAAAAGTAGTGATCAAAGGCTTGGATAATCCTGAACTTGATGTGGCGGTTGGCGCTTTTGCGGAAGACTTACGTGAAGAATTAGAATTAGTAATAGGTGCTTGTCATGAGTTTAACCTAGAAGAATTCTTAGCTGGCGAGTTAACACCGGTATATTTTGGTACTGCACTAGGCAACTTTGGTGTTGATCACATGCTTGACGGTTTAACTGAATGGGCTCCTACACCACAACCTCGAGTTACAGACAAGCGCGAAGTTACAGCTACAGAAGAGAAGTTCTCAGGATTTGTATTTAAAATACAGGCCAACATGGACCCAAAACATCGTGACCGCATTGCCTTTATGCGTATTTGCTCAGGTAGCTATACCAAAGGCATGAAAATGCGCCAAGTACGTATTGGCAAAGACGTTAAAATTGCTGACGCGGTAACCTTTATGGCTGGCGATCGCTCTAATGTTGAAGAAGCTTATGCTGGTGACATTATTGGTTTGCATAACCATGGTTCAATTCAAATTGGCGATACCTTTACCGCTGGTGAAGAGATGAAGTTTAGTGGCATTCCAAACTTTGCTCCTGAAATGTTCCGTCGTATACGTTTGCGTGATCCATTAAAAGCGAAACAATTACAAAAAGGTCTTATTCAACTTTCAGAAGAAGGTGCCGTGCAAGTGTTCAGACCTATGAGTAACAACGATATGATCGTTGGCGCCGTTGGTGTGTTGCAGTTTGAAGTTGTTGTACATCGCCTGAAAAATGAATATAACGTTGATGCGTTGTACGAACCAATTTCAGTGGCAACTGCCCGCTGGGTGAGCTGTGAAGATGTAAAAGTAATGACTACATTTGAGAAAAAAGCTTACGACCATTTAGCTTTAGATGGCGGTGATAACTTAACGTATATTGCCCCTACAATGGTTAATTTAAACCTAACTCAGGAACGTTACCCTGAAGTAAGTTTCAATAAGACCCGTGAACATTAATACCAATTGTAATAATTAGAGATTTAGACAGAAGATACTATGAATATTCGTCAACTTTTAAATGAAAAAGTAAAAGCTGCCATGGTTGCAGCCGGCCTACCAGAAGATACTAACCCAGCAGTAAGTGCTTCATCTCGACCACAATTTGGTGATTATCAAGCAAACGGGGTAATGGGCGCAGCGAAAAAATTAAAAACTAATCCAAGAGAGTTAGCGCAAAAGGTACTGGATAACCTAGATATTAGCGATATTGCTGAAAAACTAGAACTTGCTGGCCCAGGTTTTATCAACATTCATTTGAACAAAGCTTGGCTAGCCGAACAGTTAGCTATTGCGGCAAATGACGAGCACTTGAATGTTAGCCAAAATCCAACACCTAAAACTGTTGTTGTAGACTACTCTGCCCCCAACCTCGCAAAAGAAATGCACGTAGGTCATTTACGTTCAACCATTATTGGTGATGCTGTAGTTCGTGCCTTAGAATTTCGTGGTGAAAAAGTTATCCGTCAAAACCATATGGGTGACTGGGGTACACAGTTTGGTATGTTGCTCGCCCACTTAAGCGATAAACTTAATAGCAACGAAGTGGCTGAAACTGCCCTTGCTGATTTAGAAAATTTCTATCGAGAAGCAAAAATTCGTTTTGACGAAGAAGAAGGTTTTGCTGACCGTGCTCGTGATTTCGTGGTGAAATTACAAGGCGGCGATACTGATTGCTTAGTGTTATGGAAACAGTTCATCGATATTTCTATTCATCACTCAGAAGAGATTTATGATGCATTAAATGTAACGCTGACGCGTGACGATATCATGGGTGAAAGTGCTTACAATCCAGACTTACCTAACGTTATTAACGAGCTAATGGAAAAAGGCATTGCTGTTGAAGACCAAGGCGCTAAAGTTGTTTTCATTAAAGAAATGGCTAACAAAGACGGTGAGCCGTCAGTATTTATCGTGCAAAAATCTGGTGGCGGCTACTTGTACGCAACAACAGATTTATCAGCATGTAGATATCGTAGTGACGATTTAGCTGCAGATAGAATTATTATTTTTACTGATGCACGCCAAGCTCACCATTTTAAACAAGTAGAAGTTACTGCACGTAACGCAGGCTTCCTACCTGAAACTACTGGTTACGATCATTGCCCGTTTGGCATGATGATGGGTGATGATGGCAAGCCATTTAAAACGCGTACCGGTGGTACGATTAAACTTGCTGAGTTGCTGGAAGAAGCCGTAACTCGTGCAACCGAGTTAATGGCTGATAAAATTGCTGATTTTTCAGTTGAAGAACGTAGCGAAATAGCTCGTAAAGTAGGTATTGGCGCAGTTAAATACGCTGATTTATCGAAAAATCGTACGTCAGATTACATCTTTAACTGGAAAACCATGCTCAGCTTTGAAGGGGCCACGGCACCTTACTTACAATACGCATTTACTCGAGTGCAAAGTATTTTCAGAAAAGCAGGTGTAGAAGCAAACTCTATCACCGCTGATATGATAATTTCTGAGCCACAAGAAAAAGCCTTGGCGGTTAAGTTAATGCAGTTTGAAGAAGTATTAGACGCAGTGATCAGCGAATGTACGCCTAACCTGTTGTGTAACTACTTATACGAGTTAGCAAGTTTGTACATGAGCTTTTACGAAGCTTGTCCAATTCTTAAAGATGATGTTACTGAAGAAGTTAAGCTATCCCGTTTACGCTTATGTAATGTTATTGCCCGTACTCTGGAGCAAGGCTTAGATCTTCTGGGTATTGAAGTAATGGAAAGAATGTAAATTCTTTATAACGGGACACAACTTTATTTAACAAAGGTCTGCAATTGCAGGCCTTTTTTGACTTCAGTGACGAAGTAATACCAGTTCGCGTAATGATGTGATCAATTGATAATGATATAGAAAGCTTTAAAACAATTGAAAGTTTGAATAGATAGTTATTCCCGGCAATTGCTCCTGCATTGCTCTTATCTCCTACATCCATGTAGGGAATATCTTTTTGAAATTGACTTCAGACATCCCTGCCTTCAGCCCAAATGGCTACAAAGCAGAGATAAATTGTTCCCGACAATTTGTTCAGGAAGTTATCAAGCTTTATATACATTCCCGAAGGGGAACTCATGTGTTGTTTATATGAATTACTCAATGACCAGATCATTATACGGATTGGTATAAAGCAAATTGCAACTGGCAGCTTTAAACTTGTTACTTCAGGGAGAAAGAATGAAAACTGCCATGGATGGTCATAAGTTTGTGAAAAAATTAGGCTAAACTCTTCGACTTGTACTACTTTTAAAAGTATATAAAAATATTAACAAATGAGTAACTAGTGAAAATTCCAGCCATTACAAGAAAGCAATCAGGCCTTACAGCTATTGAGTATGCTATTATTTCTGGCTTAATTTCTATTGGTGTTGTCGGCAGTTTTTCCTCCCTCGGCGACGATGCAGGTAATTCCATAATAGAGTTGGCTCAAGGTGTTGAATCTGGTGGTTCAAGCGGTTCAGGTGGCTCTGACTCAGGTGGCTCTGACTCAGGTGGCTCTGGTTCAAGTGGTTCTGGCTCAGGAGGTTCTGGCTCAGGAGGTTCTGGCTCAGGTGGCTCTGGCTCAGGTGGCTCTGGCTCAGGTGGCTCTGGCTCAGGTGGTTCTGGCTCAGGAGACTCTGGCTCAGGAGACTCTGGCTCAGGAGGTTCTGGCTCAGGTGGCTCTGGCTCAGGTGGCTCTGGCTTAGGCGACTCTGGCTTAGGCGACTCTGGTTCAGCTGGTTCTGGCTCGGCTGGTTCTGATTCAGGAAGTTCTGGCTCAGATAGTTCTGGCTCAGATAGTTCTGGCTCAGATAGTTCTGGCTCAGGTGACTCTGACTCAGGTGGCTCTAGCGGTTCTAGTTCAAGTGGCTCAGGCTCAAGTGGCTCTAACGGTTCTAGTTCAAGTGGCTCAGGCTCAAGTGGCTCTGGCTCAAGTGGCTCTGGCTCAAGTGGCTCTGGCTCAAGTGGCTCTGGCTCAGGTGGCTCTGGCTCAGGTGGCTCTGGCTCAGGTGGCTCTGGCTCAAGTGGTTCTGGCTCAGGAGGTTCTGACTCAGGAGGTTCTGGCTCAGGAGGTTCTGGCTCAGAAGGTTCAGGCTCTGAAGACTCAGGGGCAGGAGGCTCTGACCCAGGTGGTTCTGGTGCAGGTGGTACTGGTTTAGATAACTCTGCTTCAGGTGGCTCTGGCTTGAATGGGTCTGATCCAGATGGTTCTGGCTCAGACAGTTCAGCTTCTGATGGAATGGATTCAAATGTAGTGTCAGGCACTGAAAACGATGCTGTTTCAAATAAAATAACAACAGATCAATCTAAGTTGACATGGCTATTGCTATTGCTGCTCCTTTTAATTGCAGCATTCATTGCAAGTCGAAAGTTTTCAAACAGCAAAGCTAAGAAGAAAGCAGTTAAATAATTTATAATTAACTTGCCTTTGCGAAGCAAGTCTTAGTTTTATCTATTGATATATAAGCACAAATAAAAAACAACATGCACATCGAAAATGTAACTAAAAAATTTTCATCGTAAGTTAAAATATCAAAATAATACAAACCATTTTCAATTAAGCCCGCGCCTGCGCCAAAAGCAAATAGAAAATATTTATTTAAGGTTCCATTCGCTTTTAATAGTTTCGCCAAAAGATAGCCTAACACCGGAACAAATGACCAAAGTAAAAATACTACAACAGAGAAAAACATCGCTAAAATTGAAATATTTGAAAAAAATAGTCTCTCAATTAAAGGCACAAACTGAACAACAAAATAACCAAAGTATAAATACAGCATATAAACAAATTACCATTATCCATTTTTTATTAAATTGATAATACTCGATAAAATTGCTCATTTTCTTGATCTAAATGTAGTTTTCAATAATTACCTAATCAAAAATTACACTCCTTGGGATTTGAAATGATGTCAGTATTTGTTAAATGCTAATGCTGGTTAGATGATTCCACTAATTTTTCTGCTTGCCAACGAAGCCAACCACTGGCACCAAGACTAATCGCTTTTTGAGCAAGTGCGCGAGCTTGCTCAAAACGAGATTGAGCAAAGCGTAGTTTCCCCAAACGATAATAACTTTCTGGGTAGCGAGGAGCTATTCGAATTGCTCTCTCTAAAGATAATGACGCCGCAGAATCATCACCATCATGGAGTTGTTGCTCGGCTTTTTCAAACAGCTCAACAACGGCCGTAGGAGCTTCTGCAGTATCATCTACCGGGGCGGGTTTAGCCTTAACGGTAGGTATTGGTTGAGTTTTTTCTTCGGTCACTGGCGTAGTTGAACATGCGGTTAAAACCCATGATAAACACAGCAAAGCTAATTTTTTATGCAATTTCAATACTTCTCTCAATACTCTTAATTATCTATTAAATCACGAAACCAATCGATAACTCTTTCTAGCCCCTGGCGACACCGTATTTCTTCACTAGGTTCATAGCCTGCGACAAAGGGCAACGCAATGGCATTAGAGCAAGACTCTTGACTGCCTTGGCCAGTATCATTATCAACCCATACTATTTCAATGTTTTCTGGCGGTAAATTCTGAATAGGTAACACGGAGCGCTCACTGAATATATCAGCCCACACCCTTAATGCGCCACTTGCCCCGGTTAACCCCGTACTGGCATTATCGTCTCGGCCAAGCCAAACTACCGCCATCATATCACCTGAAAATCCGGCAAACCAGCTATCGCGTAAGTCATTCGTTGTGCCAGTTTTTCCTGCCACAGGAAATTTGGGTAACAGCCAATCAAGCGCTTTGCCGGTGCCTTCATGGGTTGCAGCTTGTAAGGCATGACGTAGGATATAGATAGATGCAGGATCAAACCTCTGTTCAACCGCCAAAGGGTAGCTATTTAATAGTGTTCCGCTCGGCTCTATAACCGCATTTATCGCCAGCAGCGGCGTATAAAACCCGTCAGCCGACATGGTTTGAAACATCTGCCCTACTTCAATTGGTGCCATTCCAACGGCGCCCAGCGTAATAGAAGGCAATGCAGCCAGGGGCTGTTCGATCCCTAAACGATTAATCGTTTTAATAATAGTTTCTAAGCCAATTTGGTTACCTAAGCGCGCAGTTGCTTGATTGTATGAATTAGCTAATGCCCTATATAAAAGAACATCACCATGACTCAGTTGATCATAATTTTTAGGGTTCCATTGGTTGCCATTCGGTAACTGCTGCGAATATTCTTCATCATTAAGAAGAGAAGCAAGGTTGTATATTTCAGGTTGTTCAATAGCAGTTAAATACACAGCAGGTTTAAGCAGTGACCCTACCTGTCTGCGAGCATCTATGGCACGGTTAAACCCCGCATAACGTGCATCTCGGCCACCAACAATTGCTATCACTGCACCGGTATTTGGCCTGGTTATAACTACCGCGCCTTCAAGCGCGGTACTTTGACCACTGGCCTCATGTTTGGCAATGGCTGTATTTAAACTCTCTTCAGCACTGGATTGTACTAATGGATCAAAATGGGTAAATATTGATAAACCATTAGAGCTAAGATCTTCGGCTTTATAATCTCGTTGCAGTTGTCGCCTTACTAAATCAAGGTATGCAGGGTAGCGCTTAATATTAGAGTCGCCTCTTTCCCCCATGGTTAAGGGTTGTTTTTTCGCACGTTCAGCGGTTGTTTCATCAAGATATTGTTCACGAACGGCAATATCTAACACCAAGTTTCTACGACTTAATGCCCGTTTAGGGTTGCGCCATGGATTATAATAATTAGCACCTCGTACCAAAGCCACCAACATGGCTTGTTGCTCAATAGACAACTCCGCCAAGGGCCGCCTGAAATAATACTGGCTGGCTAAACCAAAACCGTGTATCTCCCTGGGACCATCTTGACCAAGATATACTTCATTGATGTAACCTTCTAAAATCTCGCTTTTACTAAAGTGAAGCTCAAGCAACAAGGCCATTAATGCTTCTTTCGCTTTACGTGAAAAAGTACGTTCTGAACTTAAATAGAAGTTTTTAATTAACTGCTGAGTTAGTGTCGACGCGCCTTGAGAAATAACGCCTCCCTTAATGTTAGCAAGCGCCGCGCGAGCAATACCGCGCGGAGAAATACCAAAGTGCTGATAAAAGTTATCATCTTCAACGGCCACTAGCATGTTTTGCAATGGCATTGGCACCTCAGACAGTTCAACTAACAATCGGTCTTCATTGTGGGCGGGATATATTCCACCAATAACTACGGGCTCTAACCGCACTAATTCAGCGCCGTCGCTGGTAATTAAATGCGTAACAGCGTTATTTTTCAGGGTCATTTCAATTTGACGTTCAGGCTCAAGGTAGTCACTAAACTGAAACCCTGGGGTATATAAATGAACTAGCCCCCCTTCGATCATTACTTGCCCGGGCTGACTGATGTTATTTACAAATTGATAGCCCAATTGCTTTAACTCAATGGTTAAATCATCAATACTTAAACTCGCACCGTTATATAGTTCTAGAGGACGCGCATAAACGGTAGAAGGAACAGACCATTTTTTATCGGTAAATGTTGTACGAATGGCAAAATCGAGATAAACCACAACTACTGAAAAACCAACAGCTGTAATAAACAGTAATTTCAACCATAATCGTTGAGTGAACCTTTTCTTTTGTTGCGCCAAATTAACCTCTATTTATCTGTTCAAATTGAGTTAATTAACATTAAAGTTAGTAAAACTCCTACCTCATCTTATACCAATGAGAATAGTATTATATGCTTGTTCATAATGTCGTAATAGATATCTTGCCAATAATCGAGAAATTAATTACTTTTGATAATACTCAAGGTTTTTACTTTGCGCTAAATCACCTATCTCGCATTGAATTGACCTAAATCAAGTAAATATCGCAACTAACTTGCCAAGTGCGACATTCTGTCACACTGCAACAGCACAAATATTCGATACCATAAATACATATTCAAACATTTAATTTCAAAAAGTAACATTATGAACAGTACGATTCGATTTTATTTACTTCTACCTTTGATCACGAATTCTTTTTACACATTAGCCGAAGACTCTATTGCTCCAAACGAACAATTTGACAATGTCGAAAGAATTACCGTTACAGCAAGCCGCAAAGCAACACTCGATACAGATTTAGCCATGTCGGTGCATGGTATTAGTGAAGATGAACTTAAATTGGATAATGGCCAGCATGTCGCAGAATCACTGAACAGCATTTCTGGGGTTTTAATTGATCAATTATCTGGTGGCCAAGGACATAAAACGGCTATACGAATGCCCATCAACACTAGTGGTTACTACTTGTATTTGCAGGATAATATTCCGCTACAATCTCCTGCATTTTTTAACCACAATGCTTTGTGGTGGTCTAGCTTTAATTCAAATGTTGCTCGCATGGAAGTACTAAAAGGAGCCGGCACCGCACTTTATGGCTCAGGAGCTGTTGCCGCTACAATTAATATTCTCTCTAAAGAAGTTACCGAATTGCCAGAAACTGAACTATCTCTCATGGCAGGCGAAGATAATTACAATAAAATTCAAGCAAGCCACAGTAACAGTATTTCGAGTAACCAAGGATTTAGAGTATCACTCTCTTTTCTAGATAATGAAGGCTGGCGTGAGCATACCGGCTCTCAAAAAGCAGAAATAACCTTACGTCATGAAGCTGAAATATCAGCCGCTCAAAAACTGACTACATCACTGGTAGTTTCAGATTTAGAACAAGAAATGGCCGCAGGCTTAACTGAAGAACTGTATAAAAATGATAAAACTAACTCTGGTCTGTCAGATATTGTATTAGCAAATGATCCATTGCGAAAAACTAAATATATGCGCTTGTCGACCCAGTGGGACATCAATAATGACGATAACTTGTACTCGTTGATCCCATATTTACGCATGCGTACCAATGATTACACCGCTACATGGAATCAAAACATGCCAAAAGTTGAGTCTGAAGTAACAACATTTGGACTGCTAGCCTTAGCCAACTTTGAGTATAACGACAGCAGTGAAACAACGATTGGTGTTGATATTGAATTTACCGAAGGTGACCAATTATCGTACCAACCGCTCGACTTTACCACTTCCGGTTGGGGTGCAGATACTTACACTAAGGGGGAAAAATTCTACGATGATACAACCGAATATACTGGCATTTCGCCCTATTTTCAGCACCAACAACCACTGTCCGACAGCTTAACACTGACCTTAGGTGCGCGTTATGATTATGCAAAATATAAATTTGATAATCATTTAGGCAGTTATGGTGATATAGGGCATGGTAAGTTAAGTTTAGCAAACCGCTCGGACAGCTTTAACCATCTCAGTCCGAAAGCAAGTTTAAACTATCATTTAAACGAAATCAGCAGTATTTATCTGCGTTACGCAAACAGTTTTCGTATTCCTACAGCGGGCAGTTTATATCACTTAAGCACCAAAGACAGTGAAGACATAAAAGCCGTAGACCCGGAAGTATCTGACACTTATGAAGTGGGCTATAAAGCAAATTTCAACAACATTACTTTTGATGCTGCCATATATTACATGGATGTTGATGATGGCATAGTGCATGCTTACAACGAACAAAACCAACGTTATTTAACCAATGCCAGCCGGGTTATTCATAAAGGAATTGAGTTTGCGACAGACTGGCAAGTGAGCAACCAATTTAATATCAATTTAGCGTTCAGCAAAGCAAAACATGAATTTGATCAACATGAAGATTTTTCTGGTAATGAAATGAAAATGGCCCCTGATTACATTGGCAATATTCGATTTCGTTATACGCCAAATTTCGTGCAAGGTTTAACTACTATGCTGGAGATACAATCAATTGGTGAATACTGGCTTGACGATGCAAACAGTAATGATGATTCAGGCAAAGACCGAATTTACGATGGCTATACCGTAGCAAATTTGAAAGCACGTTATCAGCTAACAGCGAAACTGGCTTTGCATGGTCGAGTATTAAATATTGCCGATGAAGAATACGCTCAGGAAGTTGAGTACCGCTATGGCAACACAGTTTATTCTCCCGGTGCGCCAAGAACAATTTATGCTGGCTTAAACTATCAATTCTAACGGGGGCAGAACTATGAATTTAGAAAATATTATTACCCGCTTAATTCAGCTAACAATTGCTGCCTCCTTCCTGCTGACAAATACTGTCAACGCAAGTGAAGAGCATCAACATATGAAGCACAAAGAAAGTGTCCAAAATCAATCTCAACAATGTGACACTGCTGAAATTCGTTGTGCAAAAACAGTCACATCAGCCTTTGCCCCAAATGGTGATTTATGGCGATTATGGAGCCATGAACAACGCTTGTACTACCAAGTATCAACCGATAAAGGATTGAGCTTTTCTGCTACCCGACAAGTTAGTAATATAAAAGAAAAAATCTCAGCTCGTAATGAAAATCGCCCAAAAATTGCTTTTGATAATGCCAATGGAGTGTATCTATCGTGGGCAACCCCGAAACAGAAAAAATATACTGCCGATATAAGGTTTAGCTATTCAAGTGATTATGGTGAACATTTCTCTACTGTACTGACAGTGAACAATGACAACTTATTAACTGGGCACAGTTTTAATGAACTGCATGTAAGTGCAAATGGTGAGGTTAGCATTGTTTGGTTAGATGGCCGTTTAGCCTATGAATTACGTAAACAAGGCAAAACAGCTAATGGCTCGGCCTTATTTATTGGCCAGGCAAACCCAAGTAAAAATAAGACAGAATTTAGCAACCAACAGTTGGCAAATGGTACTTGCGTATGTTGCCGCATTGCCTTAGATGCCAACCCAAATGGTGACTTAGCAATTTTTTGGCGCCATATTTTTGGTGATAATATTAGAGAGTTTGCCTTGTTAACGTTAGGTGGCCAGCAAAAACCAGCTCTAACACAAATTAGTCATGATCACTGGCAAATTAACGGTTGCCCACATCAAGGAGGTGGCCTAAGTATCGATAAAAACAACCGTTACCATATGGTATGGTTTAATCAAGGTGATAAAGGCAAAGGGATATTTTATGCCTCTTCCATTGATGCCGGGAAAAGCTTAACAACACCATTGCATATCGGAGAGTTGTCTGGCCAAGCATCCCACCCACATGTAATTCAAAACCAGAATAAAGTTGATATTGTCTGGACTCAATTCAATGGCATTGAGCATCAGTTATGGCTACAAAGCTCTACAGATAATGGCAAAACGTTTGCACCAGCGAAGCAATTGGCTCAGTCAAAATTTGGTGCCGACCGGCCTTTTCTTATTAAACATGGCAATATTAACTATGTGTCATGGCAGCGACCTAAACAAGGTCATTGGATAAGCGCGATATGATTACTTTTAGCAATAAGAAACTCATCTTGGTTATGTTATTTTTGTTCATAAGTACACTAAATAGCAAAGCAGTATGGGCCAACGAAACAGCTTTTAACGCTGATGAACTTGCTCAAATAAAACAACAACATATGGGGAAGAAGTGGTTAATGTTACTGTGGTCTGTTGATTGCCCTCCTTGCTTCAAAGAACTAAAATTGCTCAAAAACATGAGCCAAAAACATGAAAATTTAGCCATTGTAATTGTTAATATCGATGAGCAAGTAACAGCAGCTGAACGCCAACAAATTATTAATGAATATCAATTGCAAAGCTTGCAGCATTTCTATTTTTTAGACGGACAAAGCGATATCAACAGGTATGTAATAGATCCTGACTGGTATGGCGAATTACCCAGAAGTTACTTTGTTGATGCAACAGGGAAATTTTACGGTAAAAGCGGCTTAGTCGGGGAGGAATTATTAAACAAGTGGTTAATTTACAGCAATAACAAGATGTTAATTACACAACATAACAGTAGACATTAGCATTCGCTGCACCGAATGCTAAAACCCTAAGTGTTACTTAGGGTTTATTGATTTAAAACAGTTACAATTTTGTAAACTCAGGTATGATAATCCTTAACACCACATTTAAAACTTTTAACTTGTTTAGCAGATAAATATCAACAAAATGTTATATAACCCAGCAAAACTGTCATTAATTAATACCGTTATTCTGTTACGTAGTTGCTCTATCATTATCCAGATAGTATTAGTGGCTTTTGTACACCTTTTTCTCGAGTATGATTTACCCTGGCTGCCAATATTTTTTATTATCGCTCTTGAAGCATTATTTAATATCGGTTGTTATTTATATTGCAAAGTTAATATTGATAAACAAAAATTAAATCTTTTCATTCAACTACTGGCAGACATCTGTTTTCTGGGTTGTTTACTGTATTTTAGTGGTGGAGCAACCAATTCGTTTGTATCTTTGTTGTTGATACCAATTGCCATTGCGGCGGTAACATTACCAACATTACAACTGACTTTAATCACCACGTATGCATTGCTAACCTACAGTTTGTTACTTTGGCTTATGCCGATGCATGTTATGCACGGTAATATGCAAGGTCATTTTATTGGTATGTGGATCAACTTTATATTTTCGGCGGCGGTGGTTTCTCTAGTGATTTCAAGAATGGCTAAAGCTATTATCTCGAACGAAATAACCATTGCCAAGTACCGAGAAAAACAATTAAAGCAGGAGAAGATTATCGCTCTGGGTTTAGCTTCAGCACAAGTTACCCATGATCTGGCTACCCCGCTTGCAACCATTAGATTATTAACGGATGAGCTGATGGAAGAAACTCATAATCCTTCCATACTGGCAGAATTGAATGTACAAGTAGAGCGCTGCAGTAATAACCTACATTCTTTTAGAGAAATGTCATTAGAGATCAAGAATAACGTAAAACAGTTAATAAATATTGATAGCCTATTTGAACAAATTAAAAACCATTCCAACTTAAATTATCCAAATGTAGATGTTGAATATGATCTACCAGACACTACATCGAAAGGGCTATTTCTGACTTCCGACAGTTCCCTGCTGCCGGCAATTTTAAATGTGCTCAATAATGCTATTAAGGCATCAGCCAAAAAACAGCTACAAAAAGTATCATTTGCGAGTAAAGTGATGAATGAGCAGTTACATTTGTCTATTAGAGATTTTGGCAAAGGATTTTCAGCAGAGCACTTTAATCAAATCGGCCATAACCCAATACACAGTGAGCAAGGTTTAGGCATGGCAATGTTTTTAAGTAATGCTAGCTTTGAACGCCTAGGAGGCAGATTAACATTAAGCAATCACCCACAAGGTGGTGCGCTGGTAATGATTAGCTTGCCATTGCAACCTCCAGCTCAAATATGCAGTAAGGCAGTAAAATGAGAACGTTAATTATTGAAGACGATCAGGCATTAGCATCAGTGTTAATGAGAAGGTTAACTAAACATGGTCATCAATGTCGTCACTTTGACAATGGCACACAAGGGCTGATTGAATGTGAGGAGTTTTCGCCGGAAGTGATATTATTGGATATGAAGCTGCATGACGATAGTGGCTTGAAGTACATTAGCGCATTAAGAAAATTACAACCACAAGCGCGCATAATATTAATGACTGGCTATGCGAGTATAGCAACAGCAGTTGATGCGATAAAATTAGGTGCTGACGATTACTTAGCAAAACCGGTTGATTCTCAAACCTTACTCTCTGCAATGCATGGCAAAAAAATAGATATTGCCGAAGAAGTAGAAACAGATACTTTAACCTCTGAGCAGTATGAGTGGGAGCATATCAACCAAGCATTAAAATTCAACGACGGTAATATTTCGGCAACAGCGAGGCAATTATCTATGCACAGAAGAACTCTGCAACGTAAGTTACAGCGGCGCCCCAGCTTTGCGGTGAAGGACTGAGGTAGTACAGCAAAAACATGTTTACCGACAGCCACTGCCATTTAGATTTCACCGAGTTTGACGCCGACCGCAATGAACTTATTAAGCGCTGCGCCAAACTAAACATAAATCGTTTTATCGTTCCTGGTATTACTGCTAAGCGTTGGCCACGAGTACTACAGCTTTGTCTAAAATATCCTTCCGCTTGGCCATGTTTAGGCTTACATCCATGGTGGATAGCAAAAGCAAGCGAAGATGATTTGATGTTGCTTGAACAATTGCTCGGCAAACATGACTTAATTGCTGTAGGCGAAATTGGTATAGATGGCGCGATTGAAGATATTGATAAACAAACTGAATATTTTGTTAAACAGCTGCATATTGCTAAAAAACATGACTTACCGGTTGTTGTTCATCATCGTAAAAGCCATCAATTAATAGTGCCTGAACTTAAACACGTGAACTTAACCAAAGGTGGTATTATTCACGCATTTTCAGGCAGTTACCAACAAGCAAAAGCCTATATCGATTTAGGTTTTAAGTTAGGTATAGGTGGCACTATTACCTACCCTAGAGCCATTAAAACCATTAAAGCGGTGAAGAAATTGCCGTTAGATAGCATAGTTCTAGAAACTGACGCGCCGGCAATGCCACTAGAAGGGTTTCAAGGAGAGATCAATTCGCCTGAAAAAATAGTGAATGTATTTAGTCACCTTTGCAATCTTAGAGATGAAAGCCCGGAAGTATTACAAGAAAGTATCGAAAACAACCTAAAGCAAATGTTCAATTTTAAGGTACAAAATTAATCAAGGCGTCTGCGCATCCCTAGATTTATTAACCGCTGCATCTGCCAAATTAATAGTATGCTCCAATATTTGTTTATTGCCGATTTTACCATGTCCTGGAACAACCATTTTAATGTCTGCATATTTGGACTTAATACTAGCAATAGAGTTGGACCAACTGTCTACCGACGCATCACCAATATAACCAAGACTACTCCAGTCAAGACTTCTGACTAAACAACCTCCAAACAAAATCCCTGTTTTTGGTAACCATACCACTAAGTTATCTTCTGTATGACCAGCGCCCGGATAAAATACCTCTATATGGCCTTTCTTCAATGAGAACTCATCTTTATCAAATATATTAGTTGCTGTCGGCTTACTGTCTTTAACAAGAAATTCATGGGTTAACTTGGATGTAAACGTAGGAATAGATTTTGAATTGAGTATACCAATTCCAGCCGAACGGTCATCGTGAGAATGGGTCGAAATACTGGCTTTTAGTTCATAACCTTGCTTTTCGATCCAGTTTATCAACACCTTAGTATCATGTTTAGACCAAGGAGTGTCGATGATAAACGCCTGATTTTCGTCAATCACAATTAAACCATTTGAATCGACTAAACCATAGCCCTCTACTTGTTTAAAGGAAGTATGTAGGTAAACGTCTTTATCAATTTCTTTAATTTTCAATTTTGCCGGCTGATTTTTGGCAAATACGCTAAATGCTAGAGATGAGAGTAAAAGTGTAAATATTATTTTCATTATTATCTGTTTCGTTTTAACTGTTGAAATGTGAATTAACGCTGCACTTGCTTTTCTATGGATTTATTGAGTTCTCTTGCTTCGACTCGACACTGTTTATTTTCTTTTGCTGAACCACCAGCACATGCTGCTTTAGCATCGTTACCAATCTCATGTGTAGTACCATAATAAACACAAGATGATAAAAGGAATATACAAAGTAAACTAACAATTACTTTAATACTGTTCTCCATTAGTTATATTTTTATTACGCCCCTTAATGAGGCTAAAATAGTGAAGCACTAACAATGGCAATTGTTTTGTCCGTTTAATTGCCTTGAAATGCACATTACTCAAGGCTCAGTTGGATTATTAACAAGTCAATATTAAAAGCTGAGTCATTTACTAATCCATGCTCACCATAAGGTGGGTTTTTAATCATGTCACCTTTCTTAATTTTTATTTGTTGATTAGCAATAGTCATTGTTCCTGTACCTTCGAGAATAATATACATTTCTTCGTTATTGCCGTGTGTATGATAACCAACAGTAGAGTTAGGAGGTATCACTTGTCGATCAATAAAATCACAATTACTTAAGAAGTCTGATTTACCCCAAATTTCATATAACTCTGTAACTCCTTCTCCATCGTGTGCTGGTTGAATTTGCTTTTTTGTTTCAAGAAAGTTTCTGATCATCAATGAGTTTCTCTGTTCAATGCCTTATTAATGGGTGGTTACATGGTGGGCTTTTTGCGTATTTAACAAAAAACGTGACCGTAGTAATTTACCGATTGAGCAATTTGTTAACTGCTCACCCCACTGATGTTAAAGCAGTTTTAGTGTAACAGCTAAGTTTAATTTTGTGAGTGACAGGTTTAATGATCGGGCACCGCTATTATTTTATGCACATAACAAAAAATATTTGAGTTATGCACGGACCTCTCTGAAGCGAAATACCAACCAATTACAACACTTCGAATATATTTACTATCCGCATAGAGTACGCCAGCATATCGAGCTAGTCCAATAACAGGATTATGTTGTGGCTTCGCACAACCTATCCTTGTTTGTCACGCGACAATTCCACAAGTTTGTCATTAATTTCTTTTACTTGGTATTCATCACTTGCTGACTTTTTAACTTGATCAAGCGCCATTTTATACGCCACATCTAAGGCATTCTCGCGTGATACTTCAATCTGTGGCTTAACACCAACTGACTCCCAATTTGTTTTTGTTGTCGGATTAACTGCCTTAGCGATAGGGATGCTAGCCCTAAAACCACTTCCTAACTCAAAAAACTGCCAGGGGTTTGCTCCACCTTTGGTAGTTTCACCCACTAACGTGGCTCGCTTAAGGTGCTTTAAGTTATAAGCGAATTCTTCAGCCGCAGAAAACGTATCACCGCTAGTTAGTATGTATATGGGTGTAGTTAAATTGACTGAGCCATTAACTTTTTCAAAGGTACGAAATTCACGAGTGGTGTCGGTCGTTCGCCAATAAATACTGTTTAAATGGGTATTCGGTTTTAAAAAATAACTACTAATTAACTGCACCATTTCAGCACTGCCGCCACCGTTTTTACGAAGGTCAAATACCAGAGCGTCTACATTAGACACAAAACCCATTACACCTTCTGCGATTTTTCTTGAATTTTCTGACAATGCATCAAACCCCCAAAAATCTACATAACCTATATTACCATCGAGTATTTCAACTCGATTAAACCCTGAGTTTTTTCGACTTAATTTGGTAAACCAAGGTTCATGCTTTATTTGCTGATTTTGGCTTTCATTTGGATTTCGCCATTGCACTGCAAAGTGCTTGTCTATATTTTGTAATTCTGCGGTTAATAAAGAGGCAAATTGTTCTTCTGTCTGGCTATGACTAAATGCAGGGCTGACTTTAAACCTTGCAAGAGCGCTTGAAATTTTATCTATCTTTTTTATTTCAACATATTGTTGCTTAATGTTGCTGGTAAGCGCATTCAATATACTATTTTTATCAATAGAACTGATCTCAGCATGGGCCAACGAGGACAAAATAACCAAGCAGCTTCCTATAATTCCATTTCTAACTTTCATTGTATTTCCTCTATGAATATTGTCGCGTAACAAGTTTAAATGACTTGCCAGCGCTTTTATTTTTATGCACATAACAAAACTGTTTGAGGTCTGCACTTTACCTGAATTTAACTTTAAATTGCAGACTGATTTTTATTTTAAACACCAAACCAAAAAACTTTATTTTTACACCTACCTCTCAGCAAGCGAAAAATTTGAAGTGCAAGTTAACGGCTCATTAAGAGGCTAAAAATAGTTGGTCAAAATAAACGACGCAGGAGCAAAAACCAACTGTTATTTGTCCTGATTAATTTGCTTGTTGGGTAATTTAAGTACACTAGCCCCCTTTAAAAGAATTGGTACTATATGATTTTTATTCAGTTTTTGGTGAGTTGCATTATCATACTTATCACCATAGGCATTTAACATCAATATTATATTAATATCGTATTCTGGTAAATTTAGCATTGCTGCTGTGTAACCATAGGCTGTGCTACCACCTACATATAAAATATCCGCTCCCCAAGATTTAAAGTGTCGTAAATTCCCAAGCTTCCATTTATTATTAACGGTCAATAATGTTAAGTTATTAAAGCCAGAAGGAAAAAGCTCTCCATCCAAAAGAGCTAAGAACCATAGGTTTAAATCTTCTGTTGAAGAAACCATTCCTCCAGCTCCTGTTAAAGCCCAAGTAAGTCCTTTTTCAAAAGTTGTTGAGCCACTGTCTTCACCGCCATATCCCCTCGTTAGCCTTGCGTTCAATATACGTTTATCGCCATAAAACCCCGTACTCGAAAGAGACAATGGTGTTAGTATATTTTGTTCAATATATGTCAGGAACGATTGATTAGTTCTTTTCTCAACAATTGCTGCTAATAGGGTATATGCTGCATTTGAGTATGCAACTTTTTCATTAGGAGCGGCAATTAAAGGCATAGTTAGAATTATTCGGATAGCCTCATCTTTACTCATAACGTCAAAATCAGAGTCATTGTGGAAGTTATCCATTCCACTTGAGTGTGACAAAAGTTGTTTTATTGTTATATGTTGTTTATCTATTGGCACTTTACTGAAAAAAAGACCAATTGTGTCATCTAGTTTAATTTTGTCTCTGGCAACTAATTGCAGTATCGCTGCGGCTGTAAAACTTTTGGCTATAGACCCCATATCTGATATTGAAGTACTGGTATTCTTTAAGTTTCGATTTCTATCAGCTTGCCCATAAGACTCTTTTAGCAAAATTGAACCTCTATGGGTAATCAAAACACTCCCCTCAAAGGTTCCACTTTGATACTCTTGCAGCAATTCTTGAGATAGAGATTTACTCACCTCTTGAATATTTTTAAAAGGATGAGTAGGTGTATCTTCACGTTTATTGCTATTACAGCCAATTAATATAAATAATAAGAAAAATATAACAGAGCTTTGAAGTTTCATTAATTACCTAACGCCCATTTAACGGGCAAATAATAGTTGGTTAAAATAAGCGACGCAGGAGCAAAACCAACTGTTATTTGTCCGTTTTGAAAGCCCTTGTTAGGTGCTCTTTCGCGTATAATTTTATGAATGATCTATATGAATATCATTTGGAAAAGGTTTACCAGTTCCACTTTCAAGGGCCTCTTTAAGGCTAAGTAAAAATACTGCCCATTTAGTACTGCAATGAGCCATAAAATCAGAAGATTCTTTCCAGTTAGAATGTTTAAAGCGGACAAACGTTTGAGTTTCCTCAACTCTTAATTGAAATTCAATCTCCGTATCCATCCATGCATCAGGCACAGCGCCTGAATGTTCCCACTTCACAAGTTTATTGGGAATTAGTTTAGTTACTGAAAAATCAGGGCCTCCTCCATTGAAACGAAACTGAATAATTGAACCGACTTCGCCTGCTCCTGAAATGTCATTTGTCCACCATTGAGATAGACCTAAATCAGTAGTAAGTAACTCATATATTTTTTCGGGCGATGCTTTAATACCAACTTGATGATTTATTTCTGCCATGATTGCCTCCGTACTTGATTGACACCTAACGCCCTAATAATGGGCAAATATCAGTTGGTTAAAATAAGCGACGAAGGAGCAAGAACCAACTGTTATTTGTCCTAATTTATTTGCTTGTTAGGTGAAAAACTCCATTAATTCATTTACGATCCCTGAAGGGTCTTTAAAAGCGGCATAGCGACCCCACCTATTTTCATTAGGTGATTTATGGATAAAAACTACACCTTTAGATTTTAACTCATTAATTTTTTCATCCAAGTTACTGACAGTAAGCACCAATGATGAATTTGAGTTATATCCGTGCTCATAGCTTATTGCTTCCATTGTACCTTGAAACATAAACACATTATGCGAACCACTTTTAAGCTTTAAACTGTCCTCATGTTCTTCAACAAGTGTTAGACCGAGAATACCAACGTAGAAATCTCTCGAAACAAGGAGATCATGAACGACTAATAAAGTTGATGGATTATCCATAGAGGCTAAGTCTCCTTTCACCTAACAGTATTATTAAGAAAAAAACTACACTTTATAATTTAAAATGTTACCTTTTCCATTTAAGTTGTTAATTTAACGTTAAAAAAAATTTAAAGCAACGAAATGCATTTGGTTTGGTGAAATTAAGATTTTGGCTACATTTGTATATACAAATGTAGGTGTTTTAAATAGCCTGTTCGACGGCTTTTTGTGCGTGGATATAGGTGGTATCTAGCAGTGTTACGTTAGTATCAGTTTGTTGAACTAACATACCAATTTCAGTGCAGCCAAGAATTACCGCCTCAGCGCCTTGTTCAGCTAATGAATTAATAATTCTTAAATATTCCGCTTTAGAAGCAGGCAGTGTTTTACCTAAAACAAGTTCTTTATAAATCACATTGTGAATAATGGCTCTATCTTCTTGGTTTGGTGTGAGAACAGTTAAACCATAATATTCACTCAACCGGCCCTTATAAAAGTCTTGCTCCATAGTAAAAGCAGTACCAAGCAAACCAACCGTTTTAATTCCTTTTTTGACTAGGACGTCTGCTGTAGCATCAGCGATATGAAGTACCGGAATATCAATGGCGGCTTCAATTTGTGGCGCTACTTTATGCATGGTATTTGTGCATATAAGCAAAAAGTCAGCACCTGCCGATTGTACACTTTTAGCTGCTTGGCTAAGTATTTTTGCAGTACCTTGCCAGTCGCCTTCATGTTGTAATTTTTCTATCGGCTCGAAGTCGACGCTACACATTACTATTTTTGCCGAATGTAGGCCGCCAAGCGCCGTTTTAACACCTTCATTAATTGTTCGATAGTAACCAACTGAACTTTCCCAGCTCATACCGCCTAACAGGCCGATTGTTTTCATATTACCTCAGTAGGGTTAGTTGTGTTTAAGTGATGTTAATTATTAGGTTGGGTTAGTAAACTTACTTTAACGCAAGCCACTGTGCCTCAGTTGCTTTTGATTTTTGATATTCCATCATCATTAACCACTTACCTGATTTTTTCACTAACAGAGCACTCATGTGGGCAATAAAAACATCTTCTTTGCCATTTTCGTCAGTAGTTGCATAGCGAAACATTCCAGTTTCGTGGGCAGTTGTATCATCATGAAAGCGTTTTGAAAGTTTAAACTGTAGTGCTACCGTCACCTTTCCAGCTTTAGTGTCATCAAAACCTTGTTGCCAACGCTTCATTGCAGTGGCAATTGGGTAGCTGGTATTTGAAAAACCACTTACCAGTACAGCATCATCATGATATGCCGCTTGATAAGCATCAAAATCGCCGGCCATAACAGCACGTTCCATTTCAGCCCAGGCAGAATCTAGTTCAGCTAGAGTGTTTTCATTGGCAAAGGCTGATGTTGTTAAACAAAATACAAACAGCAAAGCTCGGATAATAAATGTCATTGTTGTTCCTAAAAGCACGTTTTAAATTTATTTATCGAATAGGTTATTTTTGGCTTTGTTTTACTAATCGTAAGCCTTGCCTTGAAAAGCGGCTAAACCCCCTAGTTAATAAAAACCCAGCAAATACAGCAACAATTAACATAACGCGGAAGAGTTCAAATTGTGAGTATATCTGTCCCTGCATGGTATCTATAACTTGGTCTTTTACTAGGTTTAGACGAATATAACCAATAAGTTTGTCAGTACGAATCTCTTTGATGAATGGCACATATAATTCGCTCTTATCAATACTACTTTGCTCATTACCTACTAAGGTATTGATGGACGAACTATGTTCAGATTCAGCAATAGTTTGTCCTTGTGCGTCATATAACCTTGCTTCGGTAACTAAGTCTGAATCAGCAAGTGATTGCACAAATGCTTGTAATTGTTTTTTATTTTTTGTTGCTAACAGCACTTCGCTAGTATTTACTGCTTGCTCAAGATATTGCTTGGCAACAGTATTAAAATGACTCTCAAGTAACTCTTCAGAATCATCTACGCCCATTACCGATAAATTTAAGATCATCAGTAAAAGAATGATTGCCACGCCAATTTGCAGTAGCTTGTTATATATGGATGTTACTTTTGGATATATTATTTCGTTTAGGTCTGTCATCTTTAAAAAAGGTCTAAGAAATAGTAGAAATCTATATACACTATAGTGGGTTATTTGCGATTATAGAATCAATTTTTAAGCACTAATACCAATTTCATTAATAAAGTGTTCTACTTTTTCATGAGATAAAATGGATAAATACAAGGCATGAAATTTAATATGTAGTTATTCTACTTATAAATTTTATAACGCAGTAGTTATTCATTTTAGCCATTAAAAATGAGCAGTTAATTAGTGAACTTGGTATATATATTAAGTAGTAACAACATGACTTTGCCAACTTCAATCGAATTAACAACTTGCACTCTTGCACAACATTTATCTGACAAAATTACCAGCGTATCAGCCCAGTTACCAATTCAGTTTCAGCTGAAAAATTCAGAGCTATTAATTGGTAATAATGAAAGTTTATCAAGCGATGTCGTAGAGTTAGTCGTTTTTGGCGATCTTGCACTTGCACATTTTACTGAGATATTAAGTTTAACCAATCAAATAGACTGTACATTAACAGCAATCAATACCCGAGCGGATAAAACCAGCTATCGCTTTAACTTAAGCAAGGAAAGTTTAAACGCCAAAGCATCAATAGATGAATACGCCTTAGCAAACAACTTTGAGTTCGCTTTATTTACCAATGCGCCAAGTTTATCAGAGCCTGGTCTATTAGTTATGGATATGGACTCAACCACAATTAAAATTGAGTGTATAGATGAAATAGCGAAACTTGCTGGTGTTGGTGAACACGTAAGTGCGGTAACAGAACGTGCCATGTTGGGTGAGTTAGACTTTGCCGAAAGTTTACGTGAACGCGTTGGTACGTTAGCTGGTGCCCCTGAAAGTATTTTGGCCGAAGTAGGAAAAAATTTACCTTTAATGCATGGCCTTGAGGTATTAATCAAAGAGCTGCATAAACATAATTGGAAAGTAGCGGTAGCTTCTGGCGGTTTTACCTACTTTACTGAAATATTAAAAAGCCAGTTAAACCTTGATGCTACCCAAGCAAACGTTTTAGAAATAATAGACGGCAAGCTAACGGGTAAAGTTATTGGTGGTATCACCGATGCACAAGTTAAAGCAGACACCCTAAATCGTCTCGCACAAGAATATAATATTTCTAATCAGCAAACGGTAGCAATGGGAGACGGCGCTAATGATTTAGTGATGATGAGCGCGGCAAATTTAGGTGTAGCATTTGAAGCTAAACCAGTTGTACTTCAACAAGCTAAAACGAGTATTAACTTTTCAGGCTTAGACTGTTTACTGCACTGGTTAAAATAAAGCGGTAAAAATAAAAAAATTCGCAATATTTAAATTCTGGTTGGTAACAAGTTACATAATTTACTTGCCAGAATTTTTTCTTACCAATATACTGTATATTCATACATACCTACAAGTCGGTTAAATTAAATCGTGGCGACAACTAAAATAAAAACAGCATTTGTTTGTAACGACTGCGGCGCTGACTTTCATCGTTGGATGGGCCAATGTTCAGAATGTAAAGCATGGAACACCCTAGCTGAAATCAAAATTTCGGCCAGTAAAGCCAAAAGTGCAAGCAGTAATCGCTCTGCTGTTTCAGGTTATGCAGGGGTAAGTGGTGGTGGTTCAAAGAAAATAAATGAAGTTGAAGCTACAGAAGCCGAGAAACAACTCACCGGCATTGGTGAACTCGACCGCGTTTTATGCGGTGGTGTCACAACCGGCTCAGTTAATATTATCTCAGGCGATCCAGGCGCGGGTAAAACTACATTATTATCAGATTTAGTTGCTCGTATGTCACAAACAACAGCTTCACTTTACTGTACTGCAGAAGAGTCATTGTCGCAGTTTAAAAACAGAGTAGATCGCCTAAAACTTGATTATAACGAAGATAATCTTTATTTGCTGTCTGAAACCAGTGTTGAGGCGATCATTGAAGAGCTGGAAGCAAAACAAATAAAATTTGCGGTTATTGACTCTATTCAAGCTGTTGTTACCGACAATGCGAATGGCAGCCCAGGCTCACCGTCACAAGTGAAAAGCGCCGCACAGGCGTTAACGCAATACTGTAAACAAAACAACGTAACCATGTTTCTTATTGCCCATGTAAACAAAAACAATGAAATAGCCGGCCCGCAAACCTTAGTACACATTGTGGACGCTTTACTGCATATCGATACCAATGATGGGCAAATACGTACTTTACGAGCTAATAAAAATCGTTTTGGTGATATAGATACCGTCGGAATTTTTAAAATGTGTGAACGCGGTATGCTCAGTGTTGATAACCCAAGTGAAATCTTTTTATCTGGTTCAAGTACTGAGTCACCTGGTTCAACCATTACCTGTATTCGCAAAGGTAACCGCAACCTGCTATTAGAGATCCAGTGTCTCACCACAGAGACCGAAGCAGAGTTTCCACAACGCGTTTGCGTTGGCCTGAATATGAATCGTATTAAAATGTTGACCGGCATTTTACGCAAACACACTAAAACAAAAATCTATCATGATACATTTTTTAATATCGTTGGCGGCTTAAAAATAGACGAGTCTGAAACTTGCATAGACTTAGCTTTAGTTACCGCCTTGTTAAGCAGTCTTAACGAGTTTGTGGTACCAAGAAAAACCTGCATTATGGGAGAACTTAGTTTAAATGGCGATGTTCGCCCGATAGACAGTGGTGTACCTCGTGTTAAGGAAGCCGCACAGCATGGCTTTACTGAGATATTTATCCCTTATCGTAATTACCATAAATCGATGGAGGGATTAGGTGCAAAAGTTACTGCGGTTAAAACTATTCATGAACTAATTGAGTTAATAAAGTAAACCGACTTGGATAGCTAACTCATTGATTTAAAAATAGTATCAAGCACTCATTATTCAGTGTTCAGGTTAAGTAAAATATAGGCTTACAAATTAACTGCCTATTAAATGTATAAATGTAGAATATAACTTCGACACAGCAGGGCTATACAGTTACACTACTCGACAATTTTTTATCGTTACTCCCTAGTGAACATGTATATATTTTCAGCTTTAAAACACTCTTGTCTTATGGTTTGCACCATTGCCTTATCTTCTGTATTTTCGGTGTCAGCGCAAGTACCATTTACCGTTGATTCTTCCTCAAAATTGACCATTGAGCGAATTTATTCAGCGCCATCTTTAAATGGCCCGACATCGAAACAGCTAAAATATTCTCCCGATGGCAGCAATGTTACGTATTTAAAAGCAAAAGAAACGGATAATAACCGCTTCGACCTTTGGCAATATAATATTGCCGCTAATACTCATGAGTTGTTAGTAGACTCCGATAGCATATTTTCTGGCAAGGAAGAGTTAAGCGATGAAGAAAAAGCCCGCCGTGAACGCCAAAGAGTCTATGGCAGCGGTATCATAGAATACGTTTTATCTAATGATGGCAAAAATATACTATTCCCAATAAATGGCGATCTTTATTTATTCTCATTAGCAACAAAAAAATCTCGTCGTTTAACGTTAGATCAAGCTTATGAAACAGATATAAAATTCTCGCCTAAAGATCGTTATGTTTCGTTTATTAAAGAGCAAAACATTCACATTATCGATTTAAAGAATAATACTCAAATTCAACTCACTGAAGATGGAGGCGGTACCATTAAAAATGGTATGGCCGAATTTGTTGCTCAAGAAGAAATGGACCGAATGACCGGTTATTGGTGGTCACCCAATGAAAAACATATCGCATTTTTACAAATAGATGAAAAAACTGTAAAAACGGCGATTCGCAATGAAATTTATGCCGAAGAAGTAAAGCTTTTTGAACAACGCTACCCGGCAACAGGCACTAATAACGTTGAAGTTTCTTTGCGTAGTATAAAGTTAAATAATGAAAAAATTACGACTTATAACCTAGGTAAAAACAAAGATATATATATTGCTCGAGTTAATTGGCTACCGGATTCAAAAACGATCAGCTATCAATTACAAGATAGAGCTCAGCAATCGCTAAAACTGAATTTTCAGGGCCTAACGGCTCGTCGAGCTCGCACTATCATTGAAGAAAAGTCTGCTAACTGGATTAACCTTAATGACGATTTACGCTTTCTTAAAAACTCAAATCAGTTTATTTGGGCTTCGGAGAGAGACGGTTATAAGCACCTATATTTATATAACTATCAGGGCGAGTTAGTGTACCAGTTAACTAAAGGTGATTGGGTAGTTGATAGGTTAGTAACTGTAGATGAACAAAAAAACTGGTTATATTTTACTGGCCGTGCCGATACGCCTATTGAAAAGCATTTATATAAAGTAACGCTTGATGGTAAGTCACCAGAGCATGTAACTCGTATTTCCAAACGTAGCGGTTTTCATAAAGTTGCATTCGCAAATGACAAACAAACTTATTTAGATGATTTTTCTAATATAGCTACCCCACCACAATTAAGTTTGCATAAAGCTAATGGACAAAGAGTAACCTATTTAATGGAAAATAAACTCGATGCTACTCATCCTGTTTTTCCATTTCAACCTACCTTGGTACAACCTAAGTTCGGTTCGATTAAAGCTGAAGACGGTCAAATCGACTTATATTACAAATTATATACACCGAAAAATTTAGCGCCGGGTAAACGCTACCCAGTTATTGTTAATGTTTATGGCGGTCCACACGCACAAAAGGTGACTAATACTTGGGAAGGCGCAAGCATGACCCAATATATGGTAGATAATGGTTATGTGGTTTTTCAACTCGATAATCGCGGTTCAAACTATCGTGGTACAGCGTTTGAGTTTGCTATTTATAAGGAGCTTGGCAAGGTTGAATTAGATGACCAAATAAGTGGCGTAAACTACCTGCATACTTTACCGTATGTCGATAAGGAGCGTATTGGCATTTTTGGTCATAGCTACGGCGGCTATATGGCGTTAATGGCACTATTTAAAGCGGGTGATTACTTTACTGCAGGTGTTAGTGGCGCACCGGTTACAGACTGGATGTTGTATGACACTCATTATACTGAGCGCTATTTAAGTCACCCTGAAACAAATAAAGTGGGTTATGAAGCAAGCTCAGTATTTCCATACGTACAGCAGTTTGATGACAAGAATAATTCATTGTTTTTATACCACGGTATGGCCGACGACAATGTATTGTTCACCAATACCACCAAGCTTATCAAAACATTACAAGATGAGAATAAAATTTTTGAGTTAATGACCTACCCTGGCAGCAAACACAGTATGCGTGGTAAAAAAGTTAAAACGCATCTGAATTATTCAATAATGAATTTCTTTGATCGTAAGTTGAAACAGTAAAAACAAACGGCAAGAAACGAGAGGCGAGAAACGAAGAACAATGAGTCCCCTCTTTCCATTACCTGCGCTCGTTTCAGGATCTGCACATTAAAAGCAGATCCTGACCTCCGTCAGGTAGGAATTTAGAAAATCAGGAAGGAAACAAGAAAGTCAGAAAGCTAGAAACAGTAGTTTTGCTCTTCGTCTCTCGTTTCTATTCGCCCTTCAAATCAGTAATCAAGGTTTTAAGCCAGCGCTCTTCTGAGATAAATTGCCAAGCCCAATCTTTATATTTATCGCCAATGCCATTGGCGATTATCTCGCCGCTGTCAGCACCTTCTTGTACAGCGGCATCTACTTTATTTACTGAATATTCAACCATTTCGATAAAATCCATTAACCCTTTCATATCAGTTAAAGAGCCATGTCCCGGAATAATTTTTACATCTGGTGGGAATTTATTGCTTAAACTCTTAATGTTGGCTAAATATCCCTTTACTGAGCCACCAGCATTTAAATCAATATACGGAAAACGCCCTTGAAAGAGTAGATCGCCCATATGCAAAACATTTGCCTTTTTAAAATACACCACAGAATCACCATCGGTATGGCCATTTGGCAAATGCATCACTTGAATCTCTTCACCGCCTAAATAGATGGTTACGCCGTGTTCATATGTAACAACAGGTAAATCTACACCTGACTTTTTATTATCCTCGTTCACTCGTTTACGTACATTACTATGAGCGAATATTGGTGCTTCTTTACCAAAGTGGCCATTAGAGCCAGTATGGTCACCATGATAGTGAGTATTAACTATGTATTTTAACGGCGCTGATTTAATACTTTTCATGGCCGCTTCAATCTTAGCCGCTAACGGGGCAAATTGATCATCAATCAGTACTAGACCTTCGTTTGTTGCTAACACGCCAATATTACCACCAGAGCCAGTAAGCATGTAAACACCGCCAGCGACAGGTTGAGCTTTAATTTCAACGGTTGAAAAGTCTCTGGCTGCATGCGAAGGTAAAGCCAAGCTAAAAAGTAAGGCAATTAACAAGGATATTTTTTTCATAGTGTGATCTTATTTAATATTGAATGACAGCTCTAAATATGGTCATAAAACATAAAAAAATCAAAAATAAGCTGTTATTTATATAATAAAAATAACATCTTACAACGGTAAGCTTAATTGTGGAGAGTAAACAACGGCTTGCTTTTCTGGCGCAAAACCAACAGTTAAACCTATCAGCCGTATTTTTTTACCATTTCCTCTGGCAACAGCCTCTTCAAGTAAGGGTTTAAATAGCTCAACATCCAAACTACTTTGGCTTTGCTCTACCGTTGTTTGGCTAAAGTCAGCAAATTTAACTTTGATCCCTTGTTTAACAATATCCAAATTCTCAACTTTGGCGAGTCGTATTAAAAACTTAGGTAGTAAGCCTTCAACAACTTCCAGGCAGCCATTAACTTGTTGAATATCTTCATTAAGCGTTGTTTCAATCGCCAATGACTTTCTAATTCTACTGGTCTCTACTTCTCGAGTATCGATACCAAAAGCGCGTTTAAATATAACAGGGCCAAATTTTCCCATTAATTTTTCCATTGTAGCTGTATCAGTTTTTCTAACATCGGCGCAGGTATATAAACCATAGGCATTTAATTTTTCTAGTGTTTTTGGTCCGACTCCGGGTATTTTTTTTAAATCTAATGTTTCAACAAATTCATTTACTTTATCTGGGGGCACTACGCATTGACCGTTGGGCTTGTTTTCATCAGAGGCAATTTTGGCGATAAATTTATTTGGCGCAACACCAGCTGAGGCAGTCAAGTTAAGCTCTTGATAAATTTCGATTCTAATTTTTTCAGCAATCAAAGTTGCACTACCATTACACTCAGTGCAATCGGTTACATCAAGGTATGCTTCATCTAATGACAGCGGCTCAATTTTATCAGTATAACGAGAAAAAATTTCTCTAATATGGCTTGATGCTTCTTTATAAGCTGACATGCGACCGGGCACAAGTTCAAGATGGGGACATAATTGTAATGCCCGCCCTACAGGCATAGCTGAACGTACACCATAATCACGGGCAAGATAATTACAGGTTGCAGTTACGCTACGCGGGCCTTTACCAGCAATTGCAATTGGAATATTAGCCAAGGCAGGATTATCACGCATTTCAACGGCAGCAAAAAAACAATCCATGTCTATATGAATAATTTTACGCATACCTTCTCCTTAAACGAAACACTGTATATAAATACAGTTTACGTAAAGTTACGTACCGATGCAATAAATATTCTGTTAAGCTTCATACCTTAATCAAAAGTGTAGATAAAGATGTATCAATATATAAAGCTGCTCGCCAAACGGCCACAAAGAACCTTTTTTAACGAATTCAGTGTTGAATTTGAACAAAAAGCTATTCGTGCTAAACAGATAACTCAGTTCAGAGCGCTTTACCATCTCGAGCAAACAATAGACCTCCCCATCAGTTTTGCATTTATTGCCGGTTTTAATGCGCTGTTAAAAACATTTTCACATAAACACTTTGCCTTTTCACCGCTGGGGTTAATACATTTAAAAAGTGAATTTGATAAAACACTTGAGATAGACTTTCAACAAAGTTTTAAAATTATCAATAAAGTCAGGCAAGATCGTCGCCACCCCATGGGGAAGATAATCGTCATAGAAACACTGTTTTATCAAAATGAACGTTGCTGTTTGATCAACAAGAATACTTTTTTGAAAAAGCTTAAATCTGATAAAAGAGAACGAATGAGTAAACAGCAATCGTTTGTTGGTGATACTAATTTCATCTTGAACCACGCTAAGGCACTTGCATACGCTAAAGTGAGTAATGATTTTAATCCCATTCATATTAATAACAAATTAGCCAAACTTTTCGGTTTGCCTAATGCCATTATGCATGGTGTTTATTTAGCACACTTGGTTCTAATTGAAAAAAACATTGAAACCAACAAAGTAAAATTCGACTTTAAGAAGCCCTGTGTTTTGCCTTGTGCCATTGGAATATTTTCAGAGGGTAATGAACATCAAGTATTTTCTGGCAACGAACAATTGCATTTAAGCATCAAAGTATTTGACTAAAATATACTTACTGTTCAGTGATGGATGGTGAGTAGAAGGTCAAATTCGCATTAATTAATAGATCATTAATGCCCTGTACATTGAGCAAATAAATTTTTCTTCGTACTATTTCAACCAACCCTTGATTAGCAAATTCATTTAATACCACATTTACTCTAGGCCTGGTTACATCAGCCAGATTTGCAAGTTGCTGCTGGGTGATGGTGAGCATAGGTGTTACGCCATTAATATCGACTTGTTTCGATGCAACATCTAATAATGCAAAAGCAACTTTTATTGGGATTGAAAATTTTTGGTTTAAAATACCTTTTTGAACAAGTGGCAATGTATTCTGTTTCAAGATAGAAAACATTAATTTATATATCTCAGGTTGAGTACTCGCTAATTCGAGCATATGGGTATCGGTTACTTTTAAAAACGTGGTGTCTTGTAAAAAATCTGCATTTATCGATTCTTGCAAACGATAATCCATCAACTTGCCATAATAAAGAAAATCGCCCTTGCCAAGTAATTTATAGGTGAAATGATCAAAATCAGAGGTGCGAATAGAAATAATCACACTGCCCTCTAATAAATAAAATAGTCCGTCATTAGTTAAATCAGAAGTTAAGTGATAGTAACCTTGCTGACGCTTTACTATCATCCCTGCTTGCACAATAGTTTGTTTAAATTCGTCACTTAAATCGCATGGCCAACACACTTCATTTAATAACTCTGCGATTTTTAAATTTGATATAGACAATTAATTACACTCTCAAACAATAAACATTAAGTTAACACCTACAAATGTCCCCATGGGAACAAAACTAGATCGTAACCTGTTTAATAATAGCTGCATCAAAACACAACTCAATGTTTTTAAACAGCTACTTTCAATTGCCTTGTACAACATTGAGCTACTTTATAAAATTAGTTTTAAAAGGAACTAGCGATGAAAGTAAGAAATGTAAGTAAATTAGCCGCTTTAGTATCTGCAGCATTATTATCAACAACAGCAATTACCCCTGCAGTAATGGCCGCCGGCGGTGGTAGTGCAGCACCAGCTATCAGTTTAATAGCAGAAGCGGGTAATACTTTATTTACCAATGTTAATGTTTTTAATGGTACCGAAAACAAACTATATAAAAACTTAAATGTTCTAGTTGAAGGTAACAAGGTTGTTGCTATCACCGAAAAAGATATTAAGTCCGGTAAAGACACTATAGTAATTGATGGTAAAGGCAAAACATTAATGCCAGGCCTAATCGATGGCCATGCCCATATTATGATCAATGCTCACTTTGACACTGTTGAAAAGAACATGGACCTTACTGACATGGCTCTTCGTGCAACGTTAGTTACTGAGCGTTTCTTAATGGATGGTTTCACCACAGTTCGTGATATGGGTGGTCCAGCATTTGGTTTAATGCGTAACATCAATGATGGCCATGTTGTTGGTCCTCGCATTTATCCATCTGGAACATTTATTTCGCAAACATCTGGCCATGGTGATTTTCGTGACCGTAACGATGCGGGATTTTCACCATCAACAACTGGTGATTTGTCAAACTTCGAAAGAATGGGCATTGGCGCTGTAGCAGATGGTAAAACCGAAGTATTAAAAGCGACACGTACTAATTTACGAAACGGCGCCACCCAAATTAAGATGATGGCTGGCGGTGGTGGTTCATCACGCTTTGATCCTATGGATACCACACAATTTTCTAAAGAAGAAACCTGCGCCATTGTTGAAACAGCAAAAGATTGGAACACTTACGTTGCTGCGCACGTATTCACCGATCGTGCGATGAATCGTTTAATGGATTGTGGGGTAAAATCATTTGAACATGGTTTCTTTATGAACGATGAGACTATGAAACGTATTTCAAAAGAAGGCGTTTATGTAGTACCACAAATGTGGGGCTTATCACCAGACCTAGCGAAAAACCCACTAATGCCAAAAGATAAACTGCCTATGGTTGCAGCTCTTCAAGCAAAATTTGGTGACTTCGGCGAACGCTTAATTGAAAACGATGTAAAAGTTGTATTCGCATCTGATTACGTAGGCGTTCATGAAGATGCAGAACGTGCTCGCCGTTACGAAATTTACTGGCGCGGTCAAGCTTTCAACAATAACTTTGAAGTGTTAAAACAAATGACTTCAACGGCTGGTGAGCTAATGGCACTATCAGGACCCCGTAACCCTTATGCCGACGCTGGAAAACTAGGTGTTGTTGAAGTAGGCGCCGCTGCTGATTTAATCTTGGTAGACGGTAACCCGTTAAAAGACTTAGGCGTTATTGGTGCAACTGATAAGTGGTTTGACGCTGATCCCGAGTACAAGCAGATTGATACCTTAAACGTTATTATGAAAGATGGTGTTATTTATAAAAATACTATCAAGTAACTCTAAAGTTACTTCTTACATTAAAACAGCGACTTAGGTCGCTGTTTTTTTGATTAAAATTTATAGCGGTATGAAAATTTAGTATTATTGGTCTATATATAGTAGTAACTAATCAAAATTTGGTATAAAAATGCACCAACTAACATTTGTTAAAAGCCTTCTAGTTTATACATTTACCTTAATACTACTTTTTGGCTGTGCCAGTACGCCATCAACAGTAGACTATGATACTGACACTAATTTTAGCCAATTCAGCTTTTATCAATTAGCTGATACTACGACAGATACATCCGGACCTAGCGATCAAATAACCAGTGATCGTATTAAAGAAGCCATTAATGCACAGCTAACACTTAAGTCTTTATCTTTAGTTGAAAAGGATGGGGACTTACAGGTTAATTATTTTACTACATTAGAGCAACGTGAGAAGAAATCATCTTTTAGCATAGGTATAGGTGGTTCAAATCACAGTAGTAACTCTTCTACTGGTGTTGGAGTAGGAACAACCATACCTCTGGATTCAAAGTTCAATACTTATATTCAAATTACTATTGATATGCATCATCAAGGAAATCTTGTATGGCGAGGGTTTGATGGCTTTGAAGCTGAGCAAGATATCAGCCCTGAAGATAAACAAAAAGGCATTAATGAGGTTGTCGCTAAGGTATTAGCAAATTACCCACCGAAAAAATAAGGCAGAGCAATACAAAGTCACTTAAACATATCACTACATTAGAAGTTAAGTTATTTAGTAAAATCATATAACCAATTGATATAACCTAATAACCAAATAAGGTTTATCATTATAAGTCTTAACATTGTTTATATCAATTCCACTGATTTAGTGCTCTACTTTTTAATGAGGAAAAAAGGATAAATACAAGGCATAAAATTTTATAAGTAGTTTTTCTACTTAAAAATTTTATAACGCAGTAGTTATTCATTTTAACCAGTAAAAATGAGCAGATAATTAATGGACTTCGTATCACTTATTGGTAATTTATGACTGTGGCAAATATTGACATTAATCTAGCATTAATTAAAAGTTCGGCTCTTTGGGCAAGAATAGTATTTTCATCACTATTTGTCGCGTCTTTGCTCGCGGCATTAATTTGTGCGTATCTAGGTGAATCAAACATCATTGTTATTGCTATCTGTTTATTACTAGGCTCGGTTCATGGGATATACTCAGCTGAAAAAATCCGTAAAGGCATAGGCTTTACCAAATACAGCCAACAAGTAGAAACATTACATAGAGACAGATAGTCTCATCTACAAAGAGTATATACCCGTTCCACCTCAAGAGGTGGAACGGGTATAAATACACAAACGGGAGCTAAATAAGCTCCCGTTTGTATATAAGTTTGTATTGAACTGTTTAAATGTTTTTCACATCTATGGTATTTTCATTCAATGCAGCTACGCGCTCACGCTCTTTGCGTTTTTCACAAGGGTTATCGCAGTTACAGGCTTTATCTATACCAACGCTGCCTAAACCACCACAGCTCCCTGCTAGTGTTTTTTGCTGGATAATATAACCAACAGCCATCGCTAAAAACATCACAATGAAAAAACCAAAGGTTAATAAAAATATACTCATTTAAAATCTCTTTTATATGGATCCCCGCCTCCGCGAGGACGACAATAGTCGCTTTCTGCTTAATTATTTAGCAACTAACAGCGTAAATTGCTCAGTAGCTTGCTCGGCAAAACCATCTTCTGTCTTGCTAATTAAATACACTGCCAAGTTATTTGCCTTTGCAAATTTAAAGCCTTTTTCAGGTCCCATTACTTCAATCGCCGTTGCTAAGCCATCGGCTGTCATTGATGATGGGTGGACTACAGTAACCGATACCAGTTTATGGTTAATGGGCCAACCAGTATCAGGATCTATAGTGTGAGAATAACGGATACCATTATCTTCAAAATAGTTTCGATAATCTCCAGATGTCGCCACGGCGTTATCGCCGGGCATTATAACCTGTTGTACCGCTCTTGTCCCAGAAATCGGCTTTTCAACTGCAATTCGCCAAGCTTGTTTATTGGCTTTTATACCTTTAACTCGCATTTCACCACCAATATCAACAAGATAATTGTTAATATCATGCTGCTCCAGCAATTCGGCAACTTTATCTACGGCAAAACCTTTGGCTATAGCAGACAGATCAACATAAACGTTAGCATCACTTTTTGATAATAATCGTTTGTCTAGATTTAATTTATCAATACCAATATGCTGCTTGGTTGCAGCAATCAATTCTTGTGAAGGGACCTTCTCAGCGCGCTTTTCAGGGCCAAAACTCCATAAGTTAACCAATGGCCCTACAGTTACGTCGAGAGTGTTATCGGTTAGGTGTGCTAAGCGAATTGATTCTGCTAACACTTGATTTAATTCGACTGAAATTTGACGCGCGTCATTGCCTCGATACTGATTAAATTTAGACAGTTCAGAATTTTTATCATAAGTAGACATTTGTGCGTTGATTTTTTTTAATAAGTTATCAACCTGCTCTGCTAGCTGAATTTTTTCAACCTGATGTTTTTCACCAACTAACTTAACGCTATAAACGATAGGCCCCATGGTATAACCGGTTAATTGTAACTCTTGCAGATCAGTTTCTATATCTTTAACCGGTTCAGAACAACCTGTAATGAACAGCACTGACATAATGATAAGAACATTAGATATTTTTGATAAAAACATAGGTGATAACAGCCTAAATTAAGATAGCAAGTACATTTGCGCGAATTATAAACTAATGGGTTCTGGATTAATATTTTTATATTAACGCTTGAATAGGTTCAACCTAGCTCAGAAAATGGCTACGCCATAACGCGCGAATAAATTCACGCCAACCTAAAAACAAAAAAGACGACCTAAGTCGTCTTTTCATTTTATAACCATAAATTTGAATGGTTAACACTGAGTATTGTCACTAGTTCAAGGCGCTAGCGCGGAGCTTACTTTAGTAAGTGAGCATTACCAACGCTGAAATAGTGTTAATAATCAAGTTAAGCTACAAATTTTAGCCACCAAAGTCATCTAGAAGTATATTTTCATCTTCTACGCCTAAATCCTTAAGCATACCGACAACTGCCGCGTTCATCATTGGTGGACCACACATGTAGTACTCACAATCTTCTGGCGCTTCGTGGTCCTTCAGGTAGTTTTCATAAAGTACATTATGAATGAAACCTGTCATACCATCCCAGTTATCTTCTGGTTGTGGATCAGAAAGTGCCACATGCCAGTCGAAATTATCATTATCAGCGGCTAAGCCGTTGTAATCATCTTCATAGAACATTTCACGCTTAGAACGCGCACCGTACCAGAAGCTCATTTTACGTTTTGATTTAAGACGCTTAAGTTGGTCAAAAATGTGTGAACGCATTGGCGCCATACCAGCACCACCACCGATAAATACCATTTCGTTTTCAGTTTCTTTCGCGAAGAACTCACCAAATGGACCTGAAATAGTTACTTTATCGCCAGCTTTTAAGCTAAAGATGTATGAAGACATTTTACCAGCAGGTAAATGTAAACGTCCTGGAGGCGGCGTAGCAATACGCACGTTAAGCATAATAATGCCTTCTTCTTCCGGGTAGTTCGCCATTGAGTAGGCACGTAATGTGTCTTCTTCAACTTTTGATTCTACATCGAAGAAACCAAAGTGGTTCCAGTCGCCACGATACTGTTCATCAATATCGAAATCTGAGTATTTAACGTGATGCGCAGGCGCTTCAATTTGAATGTAACCACCAGCACGGAACGGTACAGATTCACCATTAGGGATTTGCAGCTTAAGTTCTTTGATGAACGTTGCTTTGTTATCGTTAGAGATAACTTCACATTCCCATTGTTGAACACCGAAGATTTCATCTTCAAGTTCAATCTCCATGTCTTGTTTTACAGCAACTTGACATGCTAAGCGACAGCCTTCTTTCGCTTCACGCTTGGTAATGTGACCTTCTTCAGTAGGAAGGATATCACCACCACCTGAATGCACGTCAACACGACACTGGCCACATGTACCACCGCCACCACAGGCAGACGGTACAAAAATACCTTGGTCAGCTAATGCACCAAGAAGTTTGCCACCCGCAGCAGTGGTAACTGCTTTTTCAGGGTCGCCATTAATCGAAATAGTTACATCACCTTCGGCTACTAATTTAGATTTAGCAAATAAAATCACTAACACTAAAGCAACAACGATAGCGGTAAACATGCCTACGCCGAGAATTATTTCTTGCATAGTATTTTCCTTTGTACTTCGAGTTTAAAAGGCTGAAACAGCCTTTTAAACAACATTAACTTTATAACGAGATACCACCGAAAGATAGAAAGCCAAATGCCATCAATCCTGCGGTAATAAACGTAATACCTAAACCTTTCAAACCTTCTGGTACGTCAGAATATTTCATTTTCTCACGGATACCCGCAAGTAAAACAATCGCTAACGCCCAACCAACTCCTGAGCCAATACCGTAAACAACTGACTCACCTAGTGTTAGGTTTTTCGCTACCATGAAAGATACGGCACCAAAAATTGCACAGTTAACAGTAATAAGCGGTAAGAAAATACCTAAGGCTTGATATAAAGCTGGGAAGAATTTATCAAGAACCATTTCTAAAATTTGAACCAATGCAGCAATTACACCGATAAACGTAATGAAAGAAAGGAAACTTAAATCAATAGATTCTTTTGGATCTGTAATACCCATCATGCTGTCTAATGCACCTGGTGCTAAGATCGCTTGATAGATAATTTGGTTAGCTGGTACCGCAATACCTAGAACCACAATTACCGCAACACCAAGACCCATTGCCGTGCTAACTTTCTTTGAAACCGCCAGGAATGTACACATACCTAGGAAGAAACTTAAGGCGATGTTCTCAATGAAAATAGTTTTAATAAATAAACTTAAATAATGTTCCATCAGATTAATCCTTCTCTACTTGCTCTGGTTTCCACTGGCGAATCGCCCAGATGACTAAACCAATGATGAAGAACGAACTAAATGGTAATACCAACAGACCGTTGGCTTGATACCAACCATCGTTTTGTACTAGTGGTAAAACTTCGATCCCGAAGAAAGTACCAAAACCAAATAACTCACGGAAGAAAGCAACAACCATTAAGATTGCACCGTAACCTAAACCGTTACCGATACCATCCATAAAGCTTACTACTGGCTTTTCTTTCATCGCAAATGCTTCTGCACGGCCCATTACAATACAGTTAGTAATGATTAGACCAACGAATACCGAAAGTTCTTTAGATAACTGGTATGAAAAAGCCTTTAACACTTGGTCAACCACGATAACTAAAGACGCGATAATCGCCATTTGCACGATAATACGTACACTTGAAGGTATATGATTACGAATAATCGAAATAAATAAATTTGAAAACGCTGTTACGATAACAACTGCTAAAGTCATTACTAAAGCGTTTGCCATTGAACTGGTTACCGCTAACGCAGAACAAATACCAAGTACCTGTAATGCAATAGGGTTGTTGTCAACAATTGGTTGCGTTAATACTTTTTTAGTACTTACATCGCTCATTAGTTAAGCCCCTTTTCACGAATGTTAGAGATATAAGGACCGTAGCCTTCTTCACCTAACCAAAAGTGGATTGTTTTCTCAACACCAACACTGGTAAGCGTTGCACCAGATAATGCATCTACGCCGTGCATATCACCTGACTTAGCGCCACCTTTAACGATGCGAATAGCAATATCACCATTGTCGTCATACATTTTTTTGCCTGGCCATAAGGCTTTCCACTTAGGGTTCATTACTTCTGCGCCTAAGCCCGGAGTTTCCTTATGATCTGAGTAAACAACACTTTTAACAGTATTCATATCGGCTTCTAAACCGATGAAACCGTACATAAGATCCCAAAGACCTGAACCAACAATTGGTAAAATTACCGTGTTAACTGAACCAGAGCCATCTGTTACTAAGTATACAACTTGTGTATCTGCACGACGGCTGATACCAGCTATATCATTGTTAGGCTTACTAGATTTTTCTGCATCACGAGCATCACGACGCTCTTCAAACAAATCAGCGTTGCCGTCAATGTAATCACCCGTTGCAACGTCAATCATTTTCGCTGTTACGAACTGATTGTAAGTAGGCACGATACCCTTTTCTTGACCAAGCTCTAACAAGCCAGAGGCTTCTAAAATTTTAGTTTGCTTATCAAGTAATTTGTTCGCTGTTTGTAAAGGCTTTAATTGTACTGCTGAAACAGATACTAAGGCCGCACATACTAAACAAACTACCATTACGAAACCAACGGTTCCGATGAAGCTTTCTTTTTTACTAGACATTACGTGCAAGCCTCCGTTTGATGTTTGACTGAACTACGAAGTAGTCAAATAATGGTGCAAACAAGTTAGCGAATAAAATAGCTAACATCATGCCTTCTGGGAATGCTGGATTAACAACACGTACAAGTACAACCATTACACCAACTAACGCGCCGAAGAAGTACTTACCTGTGTTAGTAAATGACATAGTTACCGGATCGGTTGCCATGAACATCATACCAAAGGCGAAACCACCAACAACTAAGTGCCAGTACCAAGGCATAGCAAACATTGCATTAGTGTCTGAACCGATTGCATTAAATAGGAACGCTGTCGCTACCATGCCTCCGAATACACTAATTACAATACGCCATGAAGCAATACCTTTATAAAGGATATATGCACCACCGAGTAAACAAGCAAATGTTGAAACTTCACCAACTGAGCCTGGGATGAAACCCCAGAAAGCATCCCACCAATCAGCATTGATTGAGTAATCTACAGTGCCAGCTAAAGCAGCGCTTAGAGGCGTAGCACCAGAGAAACCATCGATAGCAACCCATACTGCATCACCTGAAATCTCTGCAGGGTATGCGAAGAATAAGAATGCACGACCCGCTAATGCCGGGTTTAAGAAGTTTTTACCAGTTCCACCAAAGATTTCTTTGGCAATAACTACACCGAAAGTAACACCTAAAGCAGCCTGCCATAAAGGGATAGTTGCCGGTAAAATAAGAGCAAATAGAATTGAAGTTACGAAGAAACCTTCGTTTACTTCGTGCTTGCGCACTGCGGCAAATAATACTTCCCAGAAACCACCAACAATAAATACTGTGGCGTAAATAGGTAGGAAGAAAAATGCACCGTAAAACATCATGCTAAACCAGCCAGAATCAGCAGTTAATTGACCGCCAACCATATGGAATAGACCAACCTGCCAAGAATCAGCTAAAGCATAACCCGCAGATAAAGCATCAACGGCTTGGTAACCGATGTTGTACATACCAAAAAACATAGCAGGGAATACTGCTAACCAAACAGTGATCATAATACGTTTAAGATCAATACTGTCACGGATATGAGTTTTACCCTTGGTTACATAACCAGGAGTAAATAAGCCCGTTGCAACGGCTTCGTATAATGCGAACCATTTCTCGTGCTTACCGCCTTTTTCAAAATGCGGCTCGATATCTTCAATAAACTTTTTCAAGCCCATGTCTAACCTTCCTTTTCAATAGTGGCTAGGCAATCACGAAGGATAACGCCATAATCGGTTTTACCAGGACATACGAATGTACAAAGTGCTAAATCTTCTTCGTCTAGCTCTAATGCACCTAGTTGCTGAGCACCATCGGTGTCACCAGCACACAAGTCACGTAGTAACAAGGTAGGTAAAATATCTAATGGCATTACTCGCTCATAGTTTCCAATAGGAACCATGGCACGAGCTGAACCGTTAGTTGTAGTTGTCATGTTAAATACTTTGCTACGGAAGAAGTGCGAAAGGTATGCACGAGTAACAGAGAACTTATTAGCACCAGGCATCATGTAACCAATGAATTCTTTTTCACGGCCTTCATTCAAGGCAGTTACTTGTACTTGATAACGACCAAGATAAGCATGAACACCTTGTGCTGTAGAGCCTTGTAAAGGAGAGCCAGCAATAACACGTACATCACCACTTGCTAATTCGCCAGCAGTTAATTCAGTTGTACTTGCACCAAGTACAGTACGAACTAAACGAGGGTTGTTCACTGCAGGACCTGCAACTGATACAACACGCTGAGTATCTAACTTACCAGAGGTAAATAAGGTACCAAAAGCGATTACGTCTTGGTAACCAAGGTGCCATACCACTTTATCTGCAGAAACAGGAGATAAGAAATGGATATGTGTACCCACAAGACCTGCAGGATGCTTACCAGCAAATTCATTTACAGTCGCTTTACCGGCAGGAATGTTTGCACCAGGCGCTTTAGAAACAAATACTTTACCTGAAGTTAATTGAGCTAATACAGCTAAACCGTTTTCAAACGCTTCACTTTGCTCATTAATGATAACTTCTGGGTTAGCAGCTAATGGATTAGTATCCATGGCACTAACAAATATGTTTGCCGCAATGCTACCTAAGGCAGGAACCTTGCTATATGGGCGAGTACGTAATGCTGTCCACAAACCAGAATTAACTAGGTTAGCTTCTATATCTTCACGAGATAAAGATGATATTTGATCAGCTGAATATGCGTTGAATGTTTCTTCTTCGCTGCCATTTACTTCAATAACAACAGATTGTAAAACACGCTTTTCACCACGGTTGATTTCTTTTACAACACCGGCTGCTGAGGCTGTGAATTTAACGCCTGGGTTCTTTTTATCTTCAAAAAGAACCTGACCTTTTTTAACGCTGTCACCTGCTTTTACAAACATGGTTGGGCGCATACCCACAAACTCTTCACCTAATGTTGCAACAGTATTGATGGTCGAACCATCATGGATTACTTGCTGGGGAACACCTTTAACAGGAATATCCAGACCTTTTTTTATTGTAATCATAAACACATGCACTACTTTTTGACGGGAGTATTTAAAATTAATAGCCCTAATTATGAGCGGTTATTAATTCAGTGTTTCTTGAATGATAAGCAGCTAATACCAATTTGATTAAATTCACTCCCTTAGAGAGGGAAATTACTTAATCAACCTGATATAAACATCAGCCGTTTACAAACAAGAGCTCTAAGTTAAAATTTCTGGCGCGGATTTTAACATAAATAGCCCTATGATTTCTATGGACAGGTACACATTTAATAACAATTTAACTCAAAATAGTTAAAATTAGCGGTGCAGGTTTATAATAATCAATAAAAACAACGACTAAATCATTCGAAATTGCGACAAAAAATCGCTTACAGGAGGGATAAAAGGGAAAAAACAACCCCTGCAAATGCAGGGGCTCGACTAAAGTTTAATAAATGTAGTTTAATTAAAATTAAACTAAATTATTTATCTCGGCTAATGGGCTAACATCTGCATCGTAATCTACGCCATCAACCTCAAAACCGAAAAGCTTTAAAAACTCGTGATTGTAACCAGTGTAATCAGTAAGCTCATCTATGGTATCAGTATCAACACTGTCCCAGATTGTTTGCACTCTGTCTTGAACATCATCTTCTAGTTCTTTCAGGTTTTGCATTAAACGGTTATGTTCACCAATTGAACGCTCTGTGCTGTAAAGGTTATCGCGGAATAAGCCTTGTATTTGGTGAATAGGATTTTCCTGAGTACCATCTTCTTTCATCACTTTAAACAAGCTTGAAATATATAAAGGCATAATTGGAATGGCTGAGCTTGCTTGCGTAACCACCGCATTAAGTGAGGTTACAAACGCTTCACCATTTAAATGGTTGGTTACTTTGCGAATTTCAGTAGCTGCACGGTCTAAGTCTTCCTTAGCACGACCAATTGTCGCTTTACCGTATAATGGCCAAGTTAATTGCTTACCAATGTAGGTGTAAGCAACGGTTTTAACATTGTCACTCAATACGCCAGCTTCATTAAGAGCATTCATCCAAAGCTCCCAATCTTCGCCGCCCATAACCTTGATAGTTCCAGCGATTTCTTCTTCAGAAGCAGGCTCTACCGCCACTTCTTCAATAACACGCTTAGACGTGTTTAAGCTTTTCGTGGTAAAACCACTACCAATAGGCTTAAGAGCAGATGAATAAACTTCACCAGTATTTGGATCAGTACGACGTGGAGATGCTAATGAATAAACAACTAAGTCAATTTTGCCTAAATCGGCTTTAATAGTCTCAATGGTTTGTGCTTTGATCTCATTAGAAAATGCATCACCATTGATATTTTTAGAGTAAATCCCTGCTTCATCAGCAGCTTTTTGAAATGCGGCAGTGTTATACCAACCAGCTGAACCCGTACGTTTTTCTGAAGGTTCTTTTTCAAAAAACACACCTAATGTGCTTGCACCGTTACCAAAAGTAGCAGTAATTCGAGAGGCAAGACCGTAACCAGTAGATGCACCAATTACCAATACGTTTTTCGGCTTGGTATCGGCTTGAGGCTGCGATTGCACGTAAGCAATTTGTTCATTAACGTGTTGCGCACAACCAACAGGATGAGCATTTGTACAAATAAAACCACGTACTTTTGGCTTGATAACCATAATAAAACCTTAATTATTGTTAATTTATGTTTAGCGACTCAGCTATAGCAAGTTGATTGTTATAACAAATCGCTTTAGAAAAAGTTAATTGACGCTATTGTAGCAACTTTTAGCTGTAATGAGGTCAGAGCAGCCAATTATTTCAATATTTTTTACGCTTTTATAAAACCAAGCTTGAACAGCACTATTTATTGTCTATTTTCAAGATAAGCTTGTTCTGTGATTTTATGATAAGCACTTATATCATCATAAAATGCTTTATATGATGTCCAAACTTCAGCAACTGATGGTTCATTAGCAGCCATTTCTTCAATAACCAGTGCGGTGGTTGCCTTTAATTTTTGCATTACTTCAGGCGGGAATGTTCGAACCTGAACACCGTGCTTTTCTTTTAATGTTTTCAATGCAGAGCTGTTTCTTGCGGTATATTCACTTAACATATCATCATTTACAGCACGTGTTGCTACTGTGACGATTTCTTGTAAATCTAGTGGCAGCTTAGCAAATGCTTTTTCATTAATTAAAAACTCTAGCGTTGCCGTTGGTTCTTGCCAACCCGATGAGTAGTAATACTTTGCTGCTTTATAAAAACCAAATGATAAATCATTATAAGGCCCTACCCACTCAGATGCATCTAGTGCGCCGCTTTGTAATGATGAAAATATTTCACCACCAGGCATATTAATGGGTACAGCTCCTGCTCGGCTCATTACTTCGCCGCCAATCCCACCAATGCGCATTTTAAGGCCACTTAAGTCGTCAATAGAATTAATTTCTTTGTTAAACCAACCGGCAAATTGTAAACCTGAATTACCGCCAACCATAGGGATAATGCCAAATGGCTTATACAGTTTTTGCCAAAGCTCTAAGCCACCACCGTATTGGAGCCAAGCATTGGTTTCTGTAGCATTCATGCCAAACGGTACAGCGGCAAAAAATGATGCTGCTGGTATTTTACCTTTCCAGTAATATGCACCACTATGCCCCATTTCTGCAGTACCCGCAGAAACAGTATCGAACACTTCAAAGCCAGGAACTAACTCACCTGCGCCGTATACTTTTATTTTTAAGCGCCCGCCACTCATTTTTTCAACATACTTAGCAAATGTTTCAGGACCTCGACCTAAACCGGGAAAATTTTTCGGCCATGAGGTTACCAACTTCCATTCAAAGGTTTGCTGCTTAACTATTTGAGCATTGTCTGAGTTTTGCTGCTTTTCACCACAAGCTGTTAATAACAGTGAAGTTAGTAAAATTGAGCTTAGTTTAATAATTGATTTCATTATGAGTTATTAATCCATTTATATTTTTTTGTTTTTAAGTTAATAGTTAACCATATATTTTATGCGGTAGCCAAGTAACTAATTCTGGCCAAACTGCTAAGGCGACTAACAGTATAATTTGCATAAAGATAAAAGGAATAACCCCTTTATAAATTTTTATCGTTTGAATCGATTTATCAGCTACGCCGCGTAGATAAAACAACGCAAAGCCAAATGGCGGCGTTAAAAATGATGTTTGTAAATTTACTGCGATCATAATACCAAGCCAAATCGGATTAATGTCCATCATAAACAGAATTGGTGCAATAATTGGTACTACAACAAAGGTGATCTCAATAAAATCAAGTATAAAACCAAGTAGGAAAATCACCAACATTACCAACAATGTCGCTGTTATTGCGCCACCAGGTAATTGACTAAAGAAATCTTGGATCAATTCTTCGCCACCAAGTCCCCTAAATACTAATGAAAATAAACTTGCACCAATTAAAATCAAAAACACCATAGAAGTCACTTTAACAGTACTATCCATGACTATTTTCAGGTTGGTTAAATTTAATTGACCATTAAGCGCAGCAAGAATTAGTGCGCCGAAAGCACCAACACCAGCAGCCTCAGTAGGTGTAGCAAAACCGGCTAAAATAGAGCCTAAAACTACCACCATCAAGGTTAGTGGCGGGAACAGTGACTTAAACAGCATAGCAATACTGATTGAGGGGTGGTCATCATAATTTACCGGAGGCACTTTGTCAGGGTTCATTACCGCCATATAAATCGAATAGCTGATGTACAAAGCAACTAAGATCAAGCCTGGAATTACAGCGCCAGCAAATAAATCCCCGACACTAATCGTATCCGGATTGTAATTGCCTAACTTCAATTGCGCTAACTGATAAGAGTTTGACAATACATCACCGAGTAACACTAAGGCGATTGAAGGCGGAATAATTTGCCCTAGCGTACCAGTGGCACAAATGATCCCTGTGGCAAAGGATTGATCGTAACCACGCTTGATCATAGTAGGTAAAGATAACAGGCCCATAGTGACTACAGTTGCACCAACAATACCGGTACTCGCGGCAAGAAGCATTCCTACAATAGTCACCGAGATGGCCAAGCCACCACGAAATCGTCCAAACAACTGTGCCATGGTTGATAATAAATCTTCGGCTATTTTTGCCCGCTCTAATACACAGCCCATAAACACAAACAGGGGCACGGCAAGTAATGTTTGATTACTTAAAATTCCATAATAGCGTGATGGCAAAGCGGATAAAAATGAGCTGTCAAAATACCCCATAAGGTTAGCAATACCGGCAAAAACAAGCGCGGTACCCGCCAAAGAGAAAGCAACCGGGTAGCCCAGTAATAATACCAAACATATGCAAACAAACATTAATAAAGATAAATATTCCATTATTTATCTCCTGCTAACTTCTGGTTTTCACCTTTAAGTAACAGAATATTACGAGCTATTTCGCTTAAGCCTTGGAAGGTTAACGTGATAACCAACAATAAGATCAGGCTCTTATTAAGATAAACGGCGGGAATGCCGCCAGGCTCTTTTGATTTTTCTAAAATATCCCATGACATTAAAACGTAATCGATACTGATATAAAAAATAAAAATACAAACCGGCATTAATAGCAATAAGGTACCAAAGAGATTAACCAGGGCTTTTTGTTTAATAGAAAATTTGTTGTAAAAAATATCGACCCTTACATGACCATCGTGTTTTAAGGTATAAGCAGCACCTAACATAAACACCGCACCATGGGCATAAAGAACAGCTTCTTGCATTGCGATCCAGCCGATATTGAAACCATAACGCAATAACACAATGGTAAAAGTTAACACTACAATCAATAGAGTTAACCAAGCGATGGTCTTGCCAAGAGTTTCGGAAACAGCGTCAGCTATTGAAATAAACCGACGTAAAAAGGAGGTGAACATTAATTCCTCAAAATTCATATTTTTATTATTGTTTATAAATAACAGAAAATGAATACCAACTCCATTATTTTGTGTCTATTTTTGAGTGAGGAAAAACGGATAAATACAAGGCATAAAATTTCATAAGTAGTTATTATACTTAAGTATTTTATAACGCAGTAGTTATTTGTTTTAACCAGTCAAAATAATCAGACAATTGATGGATATGGTATAATCACCTAGGTAATATCAAATAGCGTTAAATTAAACTTAGTTGCTGTTATTTACCACCGCCCATACAATTTGGCGACTTGGGAATTTCACCGTTATTCATAGTTTGCCATTGTTCAGAAGTATAAGTATGCATTGCTAAAGCATGGATATGGTTTTCTAATTCTTCAGCTAATGCTGCATTTACTTGTCGATGACGTCCAATTAACCGTTGACCATCAAATTTATCACTTACGATCACTACCTTAAAGTGAGATTCACTGCCTTCTGGCACATTATGCATAAAACTTTCATTATTTACTTCAAGGTATATCGGGTTAAATGCGGCTAATAATTTTTGTTCTATGATAGCGGCTATGGTCATGATGATTCCAAATTGTGTATGTTACGAAAAGTAAGGTTCACTCGCCCTTGTAATGGTTTGGTTGATTTAGGCAAGGCATGCTGCCAGTTTTGTTGTAAATCACCTTGCATCACTAACAAGCTTCCCGATTGTAGAGTTAAATTAATTTTTTCGCCACTGCATTTATGTTTTACACAAAACTTTCGCTCTTGGCCAAACGATAGTGACGCAATAGTTGGCTGCAAGCCTAGCTGTTTTTCATTATCACTATGCCAGCCCATAGAATCGTTATTGTCACGATAATAGTTTGCCAAAACAGAATTAAAGTGAGTATTTAATTGTTTTTGGCAGTGTTCTTTAATTGTTAACAGTGTTTCATGCCAAGGTAAGGGAGTTAATGGTAGTCCAGAATATTTGTATTTGGCATCGGCATCACCATACCAAGCCTGTAACCTTGGAATAGTTACCTGTTTACCAAACATTTTTATTTGCTCTTGGCGCCACTCTAGTTGTTCAACACACGCGCTATAGAACTCATTAGCCTGTTGGTTTGAATAAAAACCGGGCCAATATAATAGGTCTCCCTGACAGTAACTTTCTGGCGGTGTGTCATTTTTGTGAAACAATTTCATCAACCTTTTACAAACTTTCTCTATGATCACTAAATTTATAGGTATAATAGCGCCACTTATTACTATTGAAAATAATTTATGTTAAGCCCTTTCTTTAAAAACGACCAGCCTATTCACTTGGAGCGTTTTCCTGTTGCGCAAGTTAATCGAAGCTTACAAGCATGGGATTCTGCAGATGAATATATCATTGATTATTTGCAAGAAAACAATTTATTAAACGAGAATAAAAATATTGTCATTTTTAATGATAGTTTTGGTGCATTAACGGTTAATTTATTTCAGCATAACCTGCAACTTATACACGACTCTTATATTTCCCAGCAAGGCATAAAATATAATCTTGATAGCAATTATATTGACCTGGATAACATCAGCTTTGTTGACAGTTTAACAAGAATCGACACTCCTGTAGATATTGTTATTTTAAAACTACCAAAAAGTAAGGCGTATTTAGAATATCAATTACAACAAATACAACAATGTGCAAATAACGATACATTAATAATTGCCGCAGCTCGTGCTAAAGACATTCACACTTCAACACTAAACCTTTTTGAAAAACATCTTGGTGAAACTAAAACATCATTGGCAGTAAAAAAATCTCGATTAATTTTTTCAAAATTAGATAAATCTAAAAAAACAGCATTACCCAAACCTAAAGTTTGGCCGTTAGAGAAAACTGACTTTACCATATCCAATTTAGCCAATGTATTTTCTCGCGACAGTTTGGATATAGGTGGCCGCAATTTAATTGAAAATCTACCAACCGTAAATGGTGCTATTAACGTTGCCGATTTAGGTTGTGGTAATGGGGTAATTGGGCTTGCTATGCTGGCTAAAAACCCAGAAATAAATCTGCATTTTTATGATGAATCATTCATGGCTATACAATCTACTAAAGACAATATTATCAACAACTTACCAAACAAAGAAAGTCAATGCCACTTTTACGTCAATGATTGTTTAACTGATGTTGAATCAAGCAGTTTTAATTTAGTGTTATGCAACCCGCCTTTTCATCAACAAGCAGCTGTTACTGACCATATCGCCTGGCAAATGTTTAAACAGAGCTATAATGCTTTGAAAAAAGGCGGGGAATTAAGGATAATAGGCAACAGGCAACTTGCATATCACATTAAATTACAACGTTTATTTGGAAATTGTGAGACAATTGCTAGTAATTCCAAGTTTGTCATTTTATCAGCGAAGAAGTAATAAAAATTGAAATTTATCCCTGTTGTTTTATCACTATTATTAGTTATAAGTTGTGCCAATGAGCCAACGGCTATTACATTAAACCCTACTGTGACCAATAAGACAGGTCAAATTTATAAAAACTTAACCGCCCAAATTTCGGTAAACGATTTGCGTTCTGCCGCACATATTGTTGAGTTATTGAGCGCAGAAGATCCATCAACATTAATTGGTACAACAAGCTCATTGAAAGATGTATTGGTCGCAAAGTTTACTAGCGAGATGACGTCACAAGGTTTAAATGTTGCTGATAACTCTGACCTTCAAGTCGAATTTAATGTTGAACGAGCGCGTACATATGTAAATCAAGATGTTTTAGATTACCGCGCAAACACCATCATAAAATTAAAAGTAAAAGTTGAAAACCCAGTACAGACTTTATCGAAAACATTCACTCTTAGAGCTACGACTCGCGGTGCATTAACCGCTGACATTGACGAATTACAGCGTGATTTCAATGTTCAACTTGCTAAACTTATTTTGCAAGTTTTGGAAGATCAACAATTACAAAACTTTATTAAGGGATAACCCAAATGCGTTTATTAGCCAGCTTGTTTTTATGTTTAATTACCTTGTCTAGCCATGCAGCAAAAAAACAAAAAATAATTGATGCTAATAACTTATATCCGCAAATTAAAATGGAAACTTCTCATGGTTTGATAATTGTTGAACTTGATCGAGTAAAAGCGCCAATCGCGGTGAACAATTTCCTCTTTTATGTAATTTCAGGGGAATATAACAATACAATTTTCCATCGAGTAATAAGTGATTTTGTTGTACAAGGCGGTGGCTATGACGCGAACTTTATTCCCAAAAGAGAACATGACACTATATTTAATGAATCGGGTAATGGTTTGAAAAATACTTTTGGCTCTATTGCTATGGCGCGCCAACATGATCCACACAGCTCTATCAGACAGTTTTATTTTAATGTAGGTGAAAATACTAGCCTAGATCCTGGCCGTTCTTGGGGTTATACTGTGTTTGGCTCGGTAACATTTGGCGAAGAAGTGTTAGAGAAAATGGCGGCGAGTGAAACTGATTTTCATGAAGGGCAAGGTTGGCCAGACGTTCCTCTAAAGCCAATAATATTAATCAAAGCGACATTGCTACCTGAAGATTACCTTCATCTAGAAATGCCATAAATTCAACTAAATCTGCCGAACCAACTAGCTTTTTTAGTAATTGTCAGATTGTGGATGATTAATTAAACGACTTTTAACATTAATATATTCGCAATATAAAAACTTCTCATCTAGGCTTTAGGGTAACTCGCAAATTTGAGTTGTGTAGATGTTTAACTTAGGTGAGTAATTTGCATATCGAAATTTTCATAAATGACAAAATATCACAGTTAATGTATTTTCTTGAGGCCCTCCTCAAGAGCTCTGTTCATCATACTGAAGTAGAAAGTTTTATCTGGGACTGCTTTGAAGAGTGGGGACAATTAAATGTTACCGACGAAACGCCTGGCAGTACAAGAGAAAGAGTATTTTGGCATCTCATTCATGAGTTAAAGTTAGGTTCTATTAACAATTTAGAAGACGATGACGCATTAACCGAAGAAATCACTACCTGTTTAGAATTTCTAAAAGGCCATGGCGCTTATCCAATTCACTGTGTTGGCTGGCGACCTGTCGATTAATTAACTAATCAGACTCCCCTTCTATTATTTGCTTCTTTTTTTATCGAGCATTTGTTAGCCTTAAGTCTGTAATAAATAAAAATATTTAGGCTTTTTCCAATGTCTTCCCTTACGCCTGCAACTCAAACACCGACAATTAAAGACGCTATTTTAAATAAGCGCATGCTTATTTGTATATTTACCGGCTTTAGTTCTGGTTTGCCGCTGTTTTTCCTCTATCAATTAGTACCAGGCTGGCTACGTAGCGAAGGGGTGAGCCTTGCTGAAATTGGTTTATTTTCATTAATTGGCATTCCTTATGTATGGAAATTTTTATGGTCTCCAGCAATGGACCGGTATTCCTTTCCTTTTTTGGGTCGCCGTCGTGGCTGGATGCTGTTTACGCAGGTATGTTTATTAATATCTATTGCTAGTTTTGGTTACGTTAACCCAACAATGTCTATTTGGACTGTTGCTTATTTAGCCGCTGCTGTAGCATTTTTCAGTGCCAGCCAAGATATTGTACTCGATGCTTACCGACGTGAATTATTGCCAGATCATGAATTAGGCATAGGCAATTCGATTCACGTACAAGCATACCGATTATCAGGATTAGTGCCTGGTTCGTTAGGATTCATTTTAGCTGATCATATACCTTGGCAAATGGTTTTCTTTATCGTTTCGGCATTTATGCTGGCAGGTATTATCATGACTCTTTGTGTCAGTGAAGCAAGACGAGAAGCTAACGCACCACAAACGCTAAAACAAGCGGTTGTTTTGCCATTTAAAGACTTTATCAATAGAGAAGGAATTAAGTCTGCGTTAATGATTTTGTCATTCTTATTTTTATATAAGCTTGGTGACAACATGGCAACGGCCCTGCAAACCCCGTTTTTCATTGATTTAGGATTTAGCAATACTGAAATTGGCGTAGTTGCCAAAACAGCTTCTTTAATTGCCATGACCATAGGCTTAGCTGTTGGCGGCATTATTATGATCAAACTCAGCATAAACCGAGCTCTATGGCTGTTTGGTTTTGTACAAATCATTTCAATACTCGGCTTTGCCGCATTAGCCGAAATAGGTCACAATACTTACGCTTTAGCTTTTGCTATGGGCTTTGAATATTTAGGTGTAGGTTTAGGCACCGCAGCATTTACCGCGTTTATCGCTAAAACAACTAATCCAACATTTGCTGCAACTCAATTTGCATTGTTTACCGCACTTACAGCTTTACCAAGGACATTTGCCAATGCATCTACCGGCTTTATTGTTGAACAGATGGGATGGACATCATTTTTCTTTTTATGTACTGCTCTGGCAATCCCTGGAATGTTAATGCTTTTTAAAGTAGCACCATGGAACCCAAAAGATTAAATGAATAAATCAAGCTGTGCTATGCTATTTACATATAATAAATTAAAACAACTACTTAAGGCTTTTTAAAATATGATCCGTTTGTTTTTCTTAATCCCGATAATCATGAGCTTAGTATGGTTATGGTACCTAAAAAAGCATAATTACACATTAAAGCAAGGCCTAATAGGTTTTGGCTATATCATTGCATTTAATTTGATCATTGTCGGTTTCTTTACCTTAATGATTTACCTCACCCAATAATCTCTTCAGTTTACCAAAGCATAAAACGCCTCTGTTTGCATCAACAATGACTATACTGTAAGCTGCGCCGGCTTACAGGCTGAACTTACTGTGAACACACATTCTATTTAACCAAGAGATTTTTCTATGAGCTTTGACTCTTTGGGCTTATCAGCCCCAATTTTATCTGCAGTTGCCAAACAAGGTTACGACACTCCATCTCCAATTCAAGAACAAGCAATCCCAGCGGTGCTTGCCGGTAAAGATGTAATGGCTGCGGCGCAAACGGGTACAGGTAAAACAGCAGGGTTTACGTTGCCTATTTTAGAAAGGTTGTCGAAGGGTGAAAAGGTAAAGCCGAATCATATTAGAACCTTGATACTAACACCAACACGTGAACTTGCCGCTCAAGTCGGTGATAGTGTTGCAACCTATGGTAAGAACTTAGGATTAAGCTCTTATATTATTTTTGGTGGTGTAAAGGCAAACCCACAAATGATGCGTCTACGCGGCGGCATTGATATTTTAGTCGCCACCCCCGGGCGTTTAATGGACTTGTATCAACAAAATGCTGTTAAGTTTAATCAAGTAGAAATTTTAGTGTTAGATGAAGCCGATAGAATGCTTGATATGGGCTTTATTCGCGACATCAAAAAAATTATTGCCCTGTTGCCGAAAAAGCGACAAAACCTATTATTCTCCGCAACCTTCTCTGATGAAATTCGCGAATTGGCCAAAGGTTTAGTAAATAGCCCGGTTGAAATCTCAGTTACGCCGCGCAATGCAACAGCGGCAACAGTTGAGCAGCTTGTTTATACAACAGATAAAAACAAAAAAGCACGCTTGCTATCTTATTTAATAGGCCATAATCGTTGGGAACAAGTGTTAGTGTTTACAAAAACCAAACACGGAGCCAATAAACTTACCAAACACCTTGAAGCAGATGGCATTAAAGCATTGGCAATTCATGGCAATAAAAGCCAAGGCGCAAGAACAAAAGCACTGGCGCAATTTAAAGAAGGTGCAATAAGAGTTTTAGTTGCAACCGATATAGCCGCTCGTGGTATAGATATTGATCAATTACCACAAGTTGTTAATTTTGAATTGCCACATGTCGCTGAAGATTATGTGCACCGCATCGGTCGTACAGGTAGAGCAGGCAGTACAGGCCATGCTATTTCATTAGTCTGTGCTGACGAGTTTAAATTACTCGTTGCCATTGAACGCTTAACACAAAAGTTGTTAGAGCGTAATGAAGTTGATGGGTTTCAAGCAGCTAACCCAGTGCCAGCTTCAAAAGATGTTCGTCCATTTAAAGCGAAAAAACCGAAAAAGCCAAGAACTGAACATCAAGATGGGCAACGTAGCGGCGATAACGCCAGAGGGCACAAGCCAACAGGAAAAAACAAACGACACACTAGCCAAGACAATCCTTATGCTAAAAACACCAGCGGTGGTAACGGTAAACCAACAGGAAATCGCAGACCTAAACCAGCAGGTGGCTCTAAACCAAGTGGTGGTAACAGAGGCAGAAGAACAGCAGGTTGATAAAAAGTAGGGTCAGAGTCAGGTTATTTAAAAATAACCTGACACTGACCCTACTTTTTTGGCTTCATTATTTATCGGACCAAACGGCTAGTTCATTGCCATTTGGGTCGGTAAAATGAAAACGGCGGCCACCAGGAAATGCAAAAATAGGTTTAACAATAATACCTTGGTTATTTAAAACTTTCGCAGCACTCTCTTCTAAGTACTTACTGTAAAGTACAATTAACGCCCCGCCCTGCTCATAACTACTATGATTATCCGCTTGATAAAAGCCGCCATTAATCACCCCGTCATTGAAGGCACAATACTCGTCGCCGTAATCAACAAATTTCCAGTTAAAGGTGTCTTGATAAAAACGTTTAATGGCATTTAAATTTTTTGCAGGAAGCTCTAAATAATTAATCTTTTCATGACCATCCATAATATTCTCTCTTGTAACTAAAAGTAAACGCCTACTTGAACTTAATTTTAACCGGAAAATAGCATACGTCCATATTGCCATTACCTTTGTACTGATAAAAGTCATTGTCCAACTTGCGCCGCTTCTCTATTCTTTGTTTAAATGCCGGTGTTGCGGTGTTTTCAATAAAGACGCTTTGCTGTTTTTCTAAATCGAGGCTTGAGCCTAAATAAGCTTTTACAATGTGACTTGCTTTATTGGTATCTTTGAACACTCCACCTGCATCTTTAGGGCCACGTTTGACTTGATAAAAGTGCTCCCAACCGACAATAATACGGCCAAATACACTCATATTGCGATCCAGATGTCTTGGTGGAGTACCAAACATAATGGCAAAATCGGTTGTACCTGAATTAGGGTGAAGTCCTCTGGCTAAGTTAATTGCGCCTGGGCAATGGATCAACCATTCCTTACCTTCGGTAACTGAACGGCCCACGGCAAAACCATTAATAAAGCCCGTTTGCTCCGCAAATAAATCATTTTGCTGTACTAAACTAAAGGGCGTTTGTGTATGTATATCTCGTTCAAACTCTGCTTTTATGCTTCGTTTTACATTACTTGCCTTTTGATTACTTTTATCTCCACCTTGCACCACAAAGTTCTCAATTACACGATATAACGGCAAACCATCATAAAAGCCTTCATTAACTAAATCCTGAATGTATTTAGTGTGCTTTGGCGCAAAAAAATCAGCAAGTAAGATAGTTACAGTGCCGGTATCCAACTCAAGATAGATTAAATTTTGTTGTTCTACTTGCTTCCAAGGTTTATTGCTTGCTTGTTCATTAGGAATACTTTCAGCCACATCTGGTTTGTTGCCATTATTTGTTTGTTCATCGTTATTACAAGCAGAGACATTTAACCAAAGGCAGCTAATGACAGCGAGTTTGTAATATTTTCTTATTGTTTTAAATCGCATAATTAAGAGTTGTCCATAAAAAAGCCGGAGTAAATTATTGAAATAATTTACTCCGGCCTAGTCTTGATAGCAACAGCTAGCAAGTTATCTTTTTTTGTAGTAATTAACCAACCAATGCCAATAATACACCTGCAGCAACTGCAGATCCAAGTACACCGGCAACGTTTGGCCCCATTGCATGCATTAACAGGAAGTTATGCGGGTTAGCTTCAAGCCCTACCTTATTAACCACACGAGCAGCCATAGGAACGGCAGAAACACCTGCTGCGCCAACTAATGGGTTAATAGGGTCTTTAGATAGCTTGCCTAATAGTTTAGCCATTAAAACTCCTGCTGCCGTGCCGATAGAGAATGCAACAGCACCAAGTGCCAATATACCTAAGGTTTCAACATTTAAGAACGCTTCTGCGCTCAACTTTGAGCCAACACCTAAACCAAGGAAAATGGTTACAATGTTGATTAATTCATTTTGTGCTGTTGAGCTTAATCGATCAACCACACCACATTCACGCATCAAGTTACCTAAACAGAACATACCAACCAGTGGCGTTGCTGCGGGTAAGAAGAATATGGTCGCCAACAATACCGCTAGTGGGAAGATCATTTTTTCAATCTTAGTCACATGGCGTAATTGTTTCATTTCAATTTTGCGTTCTTCTTCATTTGTTAACGCTTTCATAATTGGCGGCTGGATAATTGGCACCAGTGCCATATATGAATATGCAGCAACAGCAATTGCACCTAGCAACTCAGGCGCTAGCTTAGAGGCTAAGAAAATAGCAGTAGGACCATCTGCACCGCCGATTATAGCAATAGCAGATGCATCTTTAAGACTAAAATCAAAGCCAGGTATTGCGTTTAAAGCAATCGCACCAAACAAAGTAGCGAAAATACCAAACTGGGCTGCAGCGCCTAAAAACAACATTCTTGGGTTAGCAATCAACGCACCAAAGTCAGTCATTGCTCCTACGCCCATAAAAATCAATAACGGGAAGATCCCGGTATCAATACCAGCGTAGTAGATGTAATGTAACAAACCGCCAACTTCACTAAAACCGGCAACTGGAATGTTTGTTAAAATGGCACCAAATCCAATTGGTAATAATAATAGTGGTTCAAAACCTTTAGCAATTGCTAAATATAATAAACCTAAACCTACCAACATCATGATCACTTGGCCAAATTCAAAATTTGCCAGACCGGTAGATAACCAAAGGGTGTATAGAGACTCCATGAGTTATCCTTTTATAGCGTTAGCAATGCGTCACCAACTGCGACAGCATCACCTTCTTTAACGTTAACCATACTCACTGTACCTGAAGCTGTTGCGCGTATTTCAGTTTCCATTTTCATCGCTTCCATTACGATAACAACGTCACCTTCATTTACTGCATCACCTTCTTTGGCCAGTATTTTAAATATATTACCGGCTAATGGTGCATTTAAACTTTCACCACTTGGAGCTGCTGCTGGTGCTGCAGCAATTGGTGCTGCCTGCCCTGCAGGTGAAATATTTTCAATACTTCCGCCTGGTGCGACAACTACATCGTAAACTTTACCGTCAACTTGCACAGCATAGCTTTCCGGCTTGCCATCATTCGCAGCAGCAAGCTTAACATCGTCTTTACTTGGCACAGGTTCAAATGCATCAGGATTGTTACGATTTTCTAAGAACTTCAAGCCAATTTGTGGGAATAATGCGTAAGTTAACACGTCGTCAATGACTTCTTCAGCAAGTTCGATATTCTTCTCTTTTGCTAATTCGGTAAGCTCATCTGATAACTTGTCCATTTCTGGTGTTAATAAATCAGCTGGACGACAAGTAATCGCGTCACCACCATCTAATACTTTCTGTTGTAAAGCATTATCAACCTCAGCAGGTGTTGCACCATATTCGCCTTTTAATACACCAGCAGTTTCTTTAGTAATTGATTTATATCGTTCACCTGTTAAAACATTTAATACTGATTGAGTACCAACAATTTGTGATGTTGGTGTTACTAAAGGAATGTAACCCAGCTCTTTACGAACACGTGGTATTTCTTGCAATACTTCATCAAATTTATCAGAAGCACCTTGCTCTTTTAACTGATTTTCCATGTTAGTTAACATGCCACCAGGAACTTGAGCGAGTAATATTCTTGAATCTACACCTTTAAGGCTTCCTTCAAACTTACCGTATTTCTCTCTAACATCACGGAAATAAGCTGCAACTTCCGCAAGCTTAGTTAAATCCAATCCAGTGTCACGATCACGGCCTTGAACAGTTGAAACTATAGCTTCTGTTGGTGAGTGGCCATAAGTCATACTCATTGATGATATTGACGTATCAATAACGTCAACACCTGCATCTATAGATTTCATATGTGTTGCCATACTCAAACCTGTCGTAGCATGACAATGAAGAGCAAGCGGTAGTTCAACTGTTTCTTTCAATTTAGTGATTAACTCTTCTGCATCATATGGGTTTAATAAACCTGACATATCTTTAATACATAAAGAGTGTGCGCCCATATCTTCAAGTTGTTTGGCCATATCTAACCAACCTTGTAAGCTATGAACAGGGCTTTCAGTATAAGAAAGAGTACCTTGAGCGTGAGCGCCAACCTTAACAGCCGCTTTAATTGCAGTTTCTAGGTTACGAGGATCATTCATCGCATCAAAAATACGGAAAACATCAATACCATTTACATGAGCACGTTCAACAAATTTTTCTACAACATCGTCAGCATAATGGCGGTAACCAAGAATGTTTTGACCACGAAATAGCATTTGCTGCTTAGTCTTTGGCATTGCCGCTTTTAATTTACGGATGCGCTCCCATGGATCTTCACCTAAATAACGGATACAAGAATCAAAGGTGGCACCACCCCATGACTCAATTGACCAATAGCCAATATCATCTAACTTACTTGCGATTGGTAACATGTCTTCTAAACGAAAACGAGTGGCCAATAATGATTGATGACCATCTCTTAGTACAACTTCAGTAATTCCTAATGGACTTGACATACCTTGCTCCTAATTCTTTACATTATTCTTGCGATATTGAGTAACTGCAGTAGTTATTGCAGCAACAACACCGGCTGGGATTTCATTATTTGCAGCCCTACCAGTGCTTATCTTATTGGTAGCTGGAGCAGTTTCAGGAAATTGGCTGGCAAACTTTGCTAATAAACCAATAGCAATAATTAACAAACCAAGAAAAGCAAAGACAAACCCCATGCCGACAAGCATAAGAATCGCTGCTTCAGTAAATGTTTCAGATAAATTTTCCATAACCTAACTCTTCAGTTAAAAGAAATAGAATAATCACTCCAATTTCTTTTAGCAATGATCAATTGTCAATTGCTTGTAAATAATTTTTGTCAATAGTCAAAAAAAGCAAAATGTTGGTATATTTTAGACTTTTTTGAGTATTTATTCTAATTTAGTTATAAAAAATAATTATTTTGGGCAATTGGTCTTACCATGGCCATTTTATAAATTTAAAATTTTAATGTTCATAAACTAACAATTTACCAATTTACTTGCTAGATATTAGACAAATAATAAGTTTTTAATGATCTATACCGACAGGAAGCTCCGCACAAAAGCATTGTGAAATGACGTTCAGGAAGTACTAATGCCGACAGGTTCAGGGATGAACGCATTATGTCGGTGACGGTGAACTTTTTCTAAACATGTTTGAGGATCCACTATGTTTGTTAACTTAAACAACGTCATCCCTAAGGACATTTAGCGAGTTCCAGGACCTCCTTCAGTGTATTGTGGTTTTAAAGTATAAATGTTCAAAGCACGATACTTGGCAGGAGGTTCCACACAAAAGCATTGCGGAATAACGTACAGGAAGTGCTAACGTCGACAGGTTCAGGGATGAACGCATTATGTCGGTGACAGTGTACTTTTTCGAATATACTTGAGTATCCGCAGAGCTAATTAACTTAAACCACGTCATCCCGGAAGAGCTTTAGCGATGTCCGGGACCTCATTGAGCGAGCTGTGGTTCTAAAAACTCATATTTTGAAAGCACGATATGCGTCAGGAGGTTCAGCACAAAAGCATTGCGGAATGACGGTGTACTTTTTCGAAGAATATTTTAAATCTCGCTAACGTAAAAAAGCCCCTAGCGTTAGCTAGGGGCTTTTCGTAATTAGGAGCCTGGCGATGACCTACTCTCACATGGGAACTCCCACACTACCATCGGCGCAACTGCGTTTCACTTCTGAGTTCGGCATGGGATCAGGTGGTTCCACAGTGCTATTGTCGCCAGACAAAAAACGTTTCGCAAAAGAAGCTCTTTTGCTTGCTAGAAGTTTTTTGTCCTGAATTCATTTCAGGACCTACTGACGCTTACCGAGCATCAGTCTTCTAACTAATTTGGAAAAAACAATATTAAACCGTACTTACTCTATTCTTTAATGCGTGATGTGTTTCCACATTTCTTTGTCAGACCATACAGCCTCAAACAAAACTGCTTGGGTGTTGTATGGTTAAGCCTCACGGGCAATTAGTATCAGTTAGCTCAATGCCTCACAGCACTTACACACCTGACCTATCAACGTTGTAGTCTCCAACGACCCTTTAGGGGACTTAAAGTCCCAGTGAGAACTCATCTCAAAGCCTGCTTCCCGCTTAGATGCTTTCAGCGGTTATCAGTTCCGAACATAGCTACCGGGCAATGCCACTGGCGTGACAACCCGAACACCAGAGGTTCGTCCACTCCGGTCCTCTCGTACTAGGAGCAGCCCTCTTCAATTCTCAAACGCCCACGGCAGATAGGGACCGAACTGTCTCACGACGTTCTAAACCCAGCTCGCGTACCACTTTAAATGGCGAACAGCCATACCCTTGGGACCGACTTCAGCCCCAGGATGTGATGAGCCGACATCGAGGTGCCAAACACCGCCGTCGATATGAACTCTTGGGCGGTATCAGCCTGTTATCCCCGGAGTACCTTTTATCCGTTGAGCGATGGCCCTTCCATACAGAACCACCGGATCACTATGACCTACTTTCGTACCTGCTCGACGTGTCTGTCTCGCAGTTAAGCTAGCTTATGCCATTGCACTAACCGTACGATGTCCGACCGTACTTAGCTAACCTTCGTGCTCCTCCGTTACTCTTTGGGAGGAGACCGCCCCAGTCAAACTACCCACCAGACAGTGTCCCCAAGCCCGATAAGGGCCCTAGGTTAGAACATCACGCATACAAGGGTGGTATTTCAAGATTGGCTCCACCACATCTAGCGACGCGGTTTCAATGCCTCCCACCTATCCTACACATGTAGGAGCAATGTTCACTGTCAAGCTATAGTAAAGGTTCACGGGGTCTTTCCGTCTAGCCGCGGGTATACGGCATCTTAACCGCAAATTCAATTTCACTGAGTCTCGGGTGGAGACAGTGTGGCCATGATTACGCCATTCGTGCAGGTCGGAACTTACCCGACAAGGAATTTCGCTACCTTAGGACCGTTATAGTTACGGCCGCCGTTTACCGGGGCTTCGATCATGAGCTTCGCAGAGCTAACCCAATCAATTAACCTTCCGGCACCGGGCAGGCGTCACACCGTATACGTCATCTTTCGATTTTGCACAGTGCTGTGTTTTTAATAAACAGTTCCAGCCACCTGGTTACTTCGACTCTCCTGTGCTTACTCCGCAAGGGATTCACACTAGAGAGCGTACCTTCTCCCGAAGTTACGGTACTATTTTGCCTAGTTCCTTCACCCGAGTTCTCTCAAGCGCCTTAGTATTCTCTACCTAACCACCTGTGTCGGTTTGGGGTACGGTTCCTATATATCTGAAGCTTAGAAGCTTTTCCTGGAAGTATGGCATCAACAACTTCAACTCCGTAGAGTCTCGTCTCGTATCTCAGTCTCAGTGAATCCGGATTTACCTAAACTCACAACCTACATACTTTCACATGGACAACCAGCGCCATGCTTGCTTAGCCTTCTCCGTCCCTCCTTCGCAATATATAGAAGTACAGAAATATTAATCTGTTTCCCATCGACTACGCGTTTCCGCCTCGCCTTAGGGGCCGACTTACCCTGCCCTGATTAACATGGGACAGGAAACCTTGGTCTTTCGGCGGGGGAGTTTTTCACTCCCCTTATCGTTACTCATGTCAGCATTCGCACTTCTGATACCTCCAGCAAACCTTACGATTCACCTTCAACGGCTTACAGAACGCTCCCCTACCACTTAATCCTAAGATTAAATCCGCAGCTTCGGTGCATAGTTTAGCCCCGTTACATCTTCCGCGCAGACCGACTCGACTAGTGAGCTATTACGCTTTCTTTAAAGGATGGCTGCTTCTAAGCCAACCTCCTAGCTGTCTATGCCTTTCCACATCGTTTCCCACTTAACTATGACTTTGGGACCTTAGCTGGCGGTCTGGGTTGTTTCCCTTTCCACAACGGACGTTAGCACCCGTAGTGTGTCTCCCGCATATCACTCATTGGTATTCGGAGTTTGCAAAGGGTTGGTAAGTCGGGATGACCCCCTAGCCTTAACAGTGCTCTACCCCCAATGGTGTTCGTGCGAGGCTCTACCTAAATAGATTTCGGGGAGAACCAGCTATCTCCCGGCTTGATTAGCCTTTCACTCCGACCCACAAGTCATCACCGCATTTTTCAACATACGTGTGTTCGGTCCTCCAGTTGATGTTACTCAACCTTCAACCTGCCCATGGGTAGATCGCCGGGTTTCGGGTCTATGCCCTGCAACTAAACGCGCAGTTAACACTCGCTTTCGCTACGGCTCCCCTATTCGGTTAACCTTGCTACAGAACATAAGTCGCTGACCCATTATACAAAAGGTACGCAGGCACCGGACTAAATCCGGCTTCCACTGCTTGTACGTATGCGGTTTCAGGTTCTATTTCACTCCCCTCACAGGGGTTCTTTTCGCCTTTCCCTCACGGTACTGGTTCACTATCGGTCAGTTAGGAGTATTTAGCCTTGGAGGATGGTCCCCCCATATTCAGTCAAGATTTCTCGTGTCCCGACCTACTCGATTTCACTATTAGGTTGTTTTTGTGTACGGGGCTATCACCCTGTATCGCTGTCCTTTCCAGAACATTCCACTAACGCCCAAATAGCTTAAGGGCTGATTCGCGTTCGCTCGCCGCTACTAACGAAATCTCGGTTGATTTCTTTTCCTCGGGGTACTTAGATGTTTCAGTTCTCCCGGTTCGCCTCATAATGCTATGTATTCACATTACGATACCCGCCTGATGACGGGTGGGTTTCCCCATTCGGACATCTGTGCCTATAACGCCTTTTATCGGCTTAACACAGCTTTTCGCAGATTAACACGTCCTTCATCGCCTCTAACTGCCAAGGCATCCACCACATACGCTTAGTCACTTAACCATACAACCCCAAAAAGTTTCCTTTAAGACTGTTCGGTGACTAAACCGAACTAAGTTGCAAGTCTGACATTTTCACGCATTCATAAGAATGTTGACATCCCAATTTAACTTAGGTGTCAAACTCACAAACAACTGTGAGCCTTGAGTAAGAACAACTAACAACACGATAAGAGTTGCTAGTTATAATGTTGAGTTGTTGTATAAAACAACTCAGTGACAACTAACAAGTTAGTTGTCGTGATAATTTGCACTCTTAATAAAAAGAGCAAGTTATGATTGGAGGTCATAACCACAAATTATCGGGTTTAATATCAGCTTTCCAAATTGTTAAAGAAATAATCAATGCACGCACTCGGCATTAATTTGAGTTAAAAACTCAAAACTAAATATCTACTTCCTGAACTTGTTTCAGGTTCTATTTAATTTTGAATTCTCAGTGGGCTAATGGAGATCCTGAAATAAATTCAGGAGACATTCTGCCTCACTCATTCTTCAATCGTTATCATGCCATTTGTGTGAACACTCGCAGAGCTTGCGCTCTCATTAAGTTGTCTACTTAAGGTAAGGAGGTGATCCAACCCCAGGTTCCCCTAGGGTTACCTTGTTACGACTTCACCCCAGTCATAAATCACAAAGTGGTAACCGTTCTCCCGAAGGTTAAACTAGCTACTTCTTTTGCAACCTACTCCCATGGTGTGACGGGCGGTGTGTACAAGGCCCGGGAACGTATTCACCGTGGCATTCTGATCCACGATTACTAGCGATTCCGACTTCACGGAGTCGAGTTGCAGACTCCGATCCGGACTACGACAGACTTTCTGGGATTCGCTCCACCTCGCGGTCTCGCTGCCCTCTGTATCTGCCATTGTAGCACGTGTGTAGCCCATCCCGTAAGGGCCATGATGACTTGACGTCGTCCCCACCTTCCTCCGGTTTATCACCGGCAGTCTCCTTAGAGTTCCCGACACTACTCGCTGGCAAATAAGGATAGGGGTTGCGCTCGTTGCGGGACTTAACCCAACATTTCACAACACGAGCTGACGACAGCCATGCAGCACCTGTCTCAGAGTTCCCGAAGGCACTAATCTATCTCTAGAAAATTCTCTGGATGTCAAGGGATGGTAAGGTTCTTCGCGTTGCATCGAATTAAACCACATGCTCCACCGCTTGTGCGGGCCCCCGTCAATTCATTTGAGTTTTAACCTTGCGGCCGTACTCCCCAGGCGGTCAACTTATCGCGTTAGCTGCGCTACCCACAGATCAAGTCTACAGACAGCTAGTTGACATCGTTTACGGCGTGGACTACCAGGGTATCTAATCCTGTTTGCTCCCCACGCTTTCGTGCCTCAGCGTCAGTATTTGTCCAGGTGGCCGCCTTCGCCACTGATGTTCCTTCCAATCTCTACGCATTTCACCGCTACACTGGAAATTCCACCACCCTCTACAATACTCTAGCTTGCCAGTTCAAAATGCAGTTCCAAGGTTGAGCCCTGGGCTTTCACATCTTGCTTAACAAACCGCCTACGCACGCTTTACGCCCAGTAATTCCGATTAACGCTCGCACCCTCCGTATTACCGCGGCTGCTGGCACGGAGTTAGCCGGTGCTTCTTCTGTTGCTAACGTCACAGCTAGCAGTTATTAACTACTAACCTTTCCTCACAACTGAAAGTGCTTTACAACCCGAAGGCCTTCTTCACACACGCGGCATGGCTGCATCAGGGTTTCCCCCATTGTGCAATATTCCCCACTGCTGCCTCCCGTAGGAGTCTGGGCCGTGTCTCAGTCCCAGTGTGGCTGATCATCCTCTCAAACCAGCTAGAGATCGTCGCCTTGGTAAGCCTTTACCTTACCAACTAGCTAATCTCACTTGGGCTAATCTATGAGCGAGAGGTCCGAAGATCCCCCCCTTTGGTCCGTAGACATTATGCGGTATTAGCAGTCGTTTCCAACTGTTGTCCCCCACTCAAAGGCATATTCCCAAGCATTACTCACCCGTCCGCCGCTCGACGCCGAAGTAGCAAGCTACTTCTCGTTTCCGCTCGACTTGCATGTGTTAAGCCTGCCGCCAGCGTTCAATCTGAGCCATGATCAAACTCTTCAATTAAAAAGTTGTTACATATCGACACGAAACAAGTTCGCATCTACTCAATGAATTCTGAATATCTTGTTCTCACTTTTAAAAAAGTAAGTTCAAAACTGTTTCGTATCAATCGAAGCGAATGATACTAAAACGTACTAATTAATCTTCATCGCTAAATAAAGAAAAATTAATTTGTTTGTGTGTTCATCATCATTAAGTGATTTCGACAATTACTCCTAAGAGTAAGTATCTATGTTGTAAATCAATCTTAATGTGAGTGCCCACACAAATTGCATGATAACTAATTGTTAAAGAACCGTTCTATTCGAACGAAGAGCTAATCGCATTCGTTAGTCTCTTTTGCTTCAAACCGGCTAGTAGCCTTGCCTGAAGTGGATGCGCATTGTACGCCATCCAGTGTTGATGTCAACAGTTAATTTCAATAATTTCGAATTTAATTGTTGTCGTTTGCAACTCAGTAAAACTTACCTTCATCATTACAAACTATCTACACAACTTACCGTTGGTTGCTCTGCAGTAACGTTACCGTAACTTGGTGAGATTCCCTGTGGAAGTGGATGCGCATTTTAGGGATTTTTGCGCCGCCGTCAATACCTTTTTGCAAATAAATTAAAATAAATGTTTATTCGTATATTTTATAGTCAAAAGCTTAACAAATGGCTAAAATTTACTGTGTATATCAATAGAAGCTTACAACTAAGCTTTTAATTTAAAGTTTGCTACATATTAGTGCAGTTTTTACCTTATACTATTGTTTATTAGCGGGGGGGCTTAAAGTTGTACATTTATCAAACAACTGTTATAAGTTAATTTCATCCACCGTTCAATATTATAGATGATTTACTCAAAGGAAGGGTATGAATAGGAAATTCTCAATATTAGTAGCATTGGTTGGCATCTTCACCGCTTATACTACTCTATTAGCTCAAGCAAAAGAAGTTACCGTTTACCGCTGGGTGGACGAGAATAATGTTGTCCATTATGGTCAACACGAACCTCTTGAAGATGACTTTGCTGAAATTACTATTGAAACTACCTATTCCCCCGTACAAGCTCCTCTAAAAGAATCGGTTTCTGCTGAAGCCAAAGAAAAGCAGTTAAGTAACCAAGTTGCCCAAGCCTCTAATATAAAATGCAAAAACGCAGAAGCTAATCTTCGAACATTAAATGATTTTGCTAAAGTAGAAGTAACCGAAAAAAGCGGTAAATCACGTTTACTGACTGACAAGGAAAGAATTCAACGTATCCGCCAAAGTGAAAAGGAAGTTGAAGCTTACTGTAAATAGATAACTTCAACTCCAACTCTTTACAGAAGAACTGAAAAGTAACTCTCTACCCTATCAATTTATTATCAGTTTACCATCCGAACCTACCTCAATTGCGATAACATCTTCAGGTGAATACTTGCCTGATAATAATTCCTGAGCCAACGGGTTTTCAATATATTGTTGAATTGCCCTTTTAAGTGGTCTTGCTCCATAAACGGGATCAAAGCCGACTTGCGCAACTTTAGCTAATGCATCATCACTTACCTCTAGTGACAATTGTTTTTCCACTAAGCGCTGTGCTAATTGTTTGATTTGAATATTAGCAATTTGCTTAATCTGCTCTGCATTCAATGGATGGAATACTACTGATTCATCGATACGATTTATAAATTCTGGTTTAAAATGCTGACCAACAACGCCCATTACAGTATTGCGTAAGTCATCATAGGTGCTTTCAGTTGCTAATTCCTGGATAAGATCTGAGCCCATATTTGAAGTCATGATAATGACGGTATTTCGAAAATCAACGGTACGGCCTTGCCCATCAGTTAAACGACCATCATCTAAAACTTGTAATAAAATATTAAATACATCTGGGTGAGCCTTTTCAATTTCATCTAATAAAATCACTGAATAAGGCTTACGGCGAACAGCCTCTGTTATATAGCCCCCTTCTTCGTAACCAACGTAACCAGGCGGAGCACCAATTAAGCGAGCGACTGAATGCTTTTCCATAAACTCTGACATGTCTACTCGGATCAACGCGTCTTCAGAATCAAATAAGAAATTAGCTAATGCTTTGGTAAGCTCAGTTTTACCTACCCCCGTTGGACCTAAAAACATAAATGATCCTATTGGCTGATTAGGATCAGAAAGTCCAGCCCGAGACCGGCGAATTGCATTCGATACCGCGGTTAGTGCCTCACTTTGACCTATCACCTTCTTCTGTAGTTGCGACTCCATTTGCAATAACTTATCACGCTCGCCTTCAAGCATTTTAGCAACGGGTATTCCTGTTGCTTTAGATAACACTTCTGCTATCTCAATATCTGTGACTCTGTTTTTTAATAAAGTCAGCTCTATTTCATCGGCATTCACGGAATTTTCTAATTGCTTTTCTAATTCAGGTATACGGCCGTATTGCAATTCAGACATGCGATTTAAATCAGCACTGCGCTGCGCAACTTCCAGATCTAAACGAGCCTGCTCTAGATCAGCTTTAATGGTTTGAGTTCCATAAACAGACGCTTTTTCATTTTTCCAAATTTGTTCCAGTTGATCAAAACGCTGTTGATTATCACTAATTTCTTCTTCCATTAGCTGTAAGCGTTTAATTGAAGCAGCATCACTTTCTTTTTCTATAGCTTTTTGCTCAAGCTTTAATTGAATTAAACGGCGCTCAATACGATCTAAATCTTCCGGCTTAGAATCCATCTGCATTCGTATACTTGAAGCCGCTTCATCGATTAAATCAATTGCTTTGTCTGGCAATTGACGATCGCTGATATAACGATGAGATAAAGTTGCTGCAGAAACTATGGCAGGATCAGTAATGTCGACACTATGATGCAATTCGTATCGCTCTTTTAAGCCTCGTAAAATGGCAATAGTGTCTTCAACGCTAGGCTCTTCAACTAATACTTTTTGAAAGCGACGCTCAAGGGCTGCATCTTTTTCGATATATTGGCGATATTCATCGAGAGTTGTTGCGCCGACGCAATGCAAATCTCCTCGAGCGAGAGCAGGTTTTAGCATATTACTAGCATCCATTGCGCCATCACTTTTACCCGCGCCGACCATAGTGTGCAATTCATCGATAAATAAAATCACCTGCCCTTCTTCTTTGGCAAGTTCACTTAACACGGCTTTTAAACGCTCTTCAAATTCTCCCCTATATTTAGCACCAGCAATTAAAGCCCCCATATCTAGAGACAGTACTTGTTTGTTTTTCAAGCCTTCAGAGACTTCACCATTAACAATACGCTGAGCTAAACCTTCAACAATAGCCGTTTTACCAACGCCTGGCTGACCAATTAATACCGGATTATTTTTAGTTCTACGTTGTAGCACTTGCACGGTACGACGAATTTCTTCATCGCGGCCAATCACCGGGTCTAATTTACCTTGCTCTGCGCGCTCGGTTAAGTTGATAGTGTACTTATCAAGTGCTTGGCGTGTATCTTCAGCATTAGGCTCATCGACAGTTTGGCCGCCACGGGCCTTTTCAATTGCGGTTTGAATTTGTTTTTCTTTTAACGATAATTGTTTTAACAACTCCCCTAATCGACCTTTATCTTGCAAGGCTGCTAAAAGAAATATTTCAGAAGAAATAAATTTGTCATTCTGTTTTTGCGATAGTTTATCGCAAAGATTTAATAATGTGGCAAGTTGATTAGAAACCTGAATTTCACCACCCACACCTTCTACCGGCGATATTTTTTCTAAAATTTGGGTCAGTTTATTACGAAAATTACTGACATCAACAGCACAGTTTTTTAAGATCGGTAACACTGAACCACCTGACTGGTTCAGTAGCGCTAACATTAAATGAGCCGGCTCTATAAATTGATGGTCTTTTCCCAACGCTAACGATTGAGCATCAGCAAGAGCTTGTTGAAATTTTTGAGTGAGTTTGTCTAAACGCATGAAAATACTCCTACTTTTAACCATACAAACTATATGGTTTTTAGTTTCTTCTACTTATTAAATAAGTACAAAGTTTGGAGTTTTCAATGGCAATGATGAAGTTTTTTAAAACGTATGGCTAGAATTTTGGGTAAAATTTATGCGGACAAGCAAATCACAGACGCCATACGCCCGGTTTGCCCATCTCTTCGATAAGAAAAATATTTATCCTGATCACTATAAGTACATTCAGCTAAACTGCTAATATTATTTATTCCTAGTAACTGTAATTGTAGAGTTGCGAGTAAGTGCAAATTAGCAAGAAACTTGCCATCAGAATGTTCAACAAAGGCTTGAGAAAATGAAGGAGCTAAGTTTTCAAATGTTTGTTTTACTTCAATGCCCACTTCAAAAGCTTGTTCACCAATGCAAGGCCCTAACCACGCTGTTATGTTTTCAGGGCTGTCTTTAAAAAGATTAACCGTATTGGCAACAATGTTAGCTGCTAATGGTCGCCAACCGCCGTGAATTGCAGCAATTTCACTACCGCTGTAGTTTACTAAAAAAATTGGCAAGCAGTCTGCGGTTAATACTGCCAAAGCAATATTTTCTTTATCTGTATAAGAAGCATCTGCGGTTAAAGGCGTTGCTGAAATTGCTTTTACATTGACAACTTCATTGCCATGAACTTGATTTAACCATTGAATTTTACAGTTTTGCGGTAACTGTTGAGCTAACTTTTGTCGATTTAAACTAACCTTCTGCTCGGCATCATTAACATGGTCGCCAAGATTAAAGCTATTAAAGGGAGCTATGCTATAGCCACTTTTACGAGTAGTAGTAACTGCCAACACACGTTGTTGTGTTGGCAAGTTTATATTTAGCACGCCACTATTTAATATTGAGTTAGAAGCGGAATTAGACACACTAGACAATAGTTAGAATTCTTCGACAGGGTTTAAGCGAAGATCTTCTTTTAACGCGGCATTCATGATCACCATATCTTCAGGTATTTCTGCATGCCATGTCATTAACTCGCCATTGATTGGATGATACAAAGACAGCATAGTTGCATGTAGAGCTTGGCGTTTAAAGCCGCGCAGTTCATCTAAAAATTCACCACTCGCGGCTTTTGGAGGTCTTGGACGTCCACCATAAACAGGATCGCCAACTAACGGATGTCCGATAAATGACATATGAACACGAATTTGATGGGTACGACCGGTTTCTAAGCGTAAACGCAAACGAGTATGAAGACGATATTTTTCCATAACGCGATAATGAGTTACAGAAGGACGACCCGAAATAGTCACTGCCATAGCAGTGCGTTTAGTCGAGTGACGGCCAATTGGCTCATCCACGATGCCACCAGCAGTCATAATGCCGTTGGCAATGGCCTCATATTCACGAGTAATTTCTCGAGCCTGTAGCGCTTCTACTAAGTTGGTCTGAGCTGCAATTGTTTTAGCAACAACCATCAAGCCTGTTGTATCTTTATCTAAACGATGAACTATACCGGCACGTGGAAGCAACTCTTGTCCTGGACAATGATGCAACAATGCATTTAATACAGTTCCATCATGATTACCAGCACCAGGATGTACTACTAGGCCTGCGGGTTTGTTTATTACCAGAATATCTTCATCTTCATAAACAATATTGAGCTCAATAGCTTGTGCTTCGTGATGAACTTCAGTTTCAAGTTCAGCATTTAAAGTAATTGTTTCACCACCGGCCATTTTTACACGCGCTTTTGTGATTACTTCGCCATTTACAGCAACACTTCCGTCTAATATCCAGTCTTTTAAACGAGATCTTGAATAATCGGGGAACATTTGCGCAATTGTTTGGTCTAGACGTTTACCTAAGCATGAATCTGGTACTACGTCTTGGTGTTGAATATTTTCAGCCATTAAAGTCTCTATTAATTAGCACTGAGTTAATTAGCACTGTGCAAGGCACGAAAGCTAGGTTAGAATGTTTACACATTATTTCTTATACTTTACTAAGTACATTAGTAAAGTATTTTACCTGCTTTAAGCAGGGCTTTCATAATTATTTTTAAAGGGTCGCAATAGACAACCTATATATGAACAAGTTTACATTAAAAATCGCTACATTATCTTTATTTTTAAGTTTAGCTGGGTGTTCATCATCGCCTGAAGATATTGAAAAAGTACCAGATAAATCTGCACAAGCTTTATACCTAGATGCTAAAGATGCACTTGATAACGGTTTATACCAGAAAGCAATTCCAATTTTATCAGCTATTGACTCACGTTACCCATTTGGTGCAATTTCTCATCAGGTACAGTTAGATTTAATCTATGCATATTACAAAGCTGGAGACGTTGCTCAAGGAACAGCATTAGTAGAGCGCTTCTTACGCTTAAACCCTGGCCACAAAAATGTCGATTACGTTTATTACATGCGCGCCTTAATGAACCTTTCTTTAGAAGAAAATTTATTCCAAGAAATGGCCGGTATTGATCGCAGTGATAGAGACCCGAAGCATGCACGTGCAGCGTTTGATGATTTTAGAACAATATTGACAGTTTATCCTGACAGTAAATACGGCTCTGATGCGCGCAAGCGTATGATATCGATAAAAAGTCGTTTAGCCGATTATGAACTAGCGGCCGCACGATTTTTCATGAAGCGTAAAGCGTATGCAGCAGCAGCAAACCGTGGCCGCTACATTGTTGAATATTTTGGTCCAGGTGAGCAAGTTGAAGATGCACTTGTGCTCATGATTGAATGTTATGAAATTTTGGGGTTAGACGATTTAAAACGTAATGCTAGGCAAGTATTGGCGTTGAATTACCCTAACAACCCTGCGGTAAGTGGAAATTAAGGACTTAGGACTATTAATTTTTAGTTTATTTATTTCTAAATTAAGCGGCGTTCATTTGAACGCCGTTTTTTAATGTGAAGTAGATTTGTTATATCGCTTGTTGATCTTCTTCGCCAGTACGAATACGAATAACTCGCTCTACGTTAGTAACGAAAATTTTACCATCACCAATTTTTCCTGTTTGTGCAGTTTCTATAATTGTATTTACACAGCGTTCAACATCATCGTCGGCAACAACTATTTCAAGTTTTACTTTTGGTAAAAAATCAACCATATATTCTGCACCACGATAAAGTTCAGTATGACCTTTTTGACGGCCAAAACCTTTCACTTCAGAAACTGTCATGCCAGTAATATTTTCTTCTGCTAAAGCTTCTCGTACATCATCCATTTTAAATGGTTTGATAATGGCTTCGATTTTTTTCATTATTCTACAGTTCCTATATAAACAAAATTTTATCAATGATTCCATTCTAACCAATATTTATACAATATAAATAGCTTTTACAGCAAATAAAGTTAGAAAATGCCTGATATAGTTATTTTTTTTAAATTACAACATAGCAAGCCCAGAATAACATTGATAAAATGATTTTTTAAATACCGCTTTAAGGGCCACCTATGAACCGCCAAGCTATCATTAGCGAGATGAAAGTATTGCCAGAAATTGATGCGAAAGTAGAAATTACTCGCCGAGTTAATTTTATTAAAGAACAATTAGTTAATTCTGGCTTAAAACATTTAATTTTAGGGATTAGTGGTGGCGTAGATTCATCAACATGTGGCCGGTTAGCACAACTCGCAGTTAATGAATTAAATGAAGAACATGGCAATGATTTTAAATTTATTGCCGTGCGTTTACCTTATAACGTACAGGCGGATGAAGATGATGCGCAATTAGCATTAAAATTTATTCAACCAAGTCAATGTATCTCAACCAACGTTATGGCAGGTGTTGATGGCATTCATCAAGAAGCGGTTACAATATTAGAAGATAGTGGTTTATTAGCAGCAAATGCCCACCGGTTAGACTTTTCCAAGGGTAATGTAAAAGCCCGAACTCGAATGGTTATGCAATACCATTTAGCTGGAATATTAGGAGGCTTGGTCATTGGCACTGATCATAGTGCTGAAAATATTACTGGTTTTTATACCAAATGGGGCGATGGCGCTTGTGATATGGCACCACTGTTTGGTTTAAGCAAACGTCAAGTTCGCTTACTTGCCAGAACTATGGGTGCACCTGAAAAACTTATAGTAAAACCACCTACTGCTGATTTAGAAGAGCTAGCTCCTGGCAAAGAAGATGAAGCTGCTTTAGGCTTGAGTTACGATAATATTGACGACTTTCTTGAAGGTAAAACGGTTAGCCATGACGTGGTTGATAAACTAATAAATATATACAACAACACTCAGCACAAGCGTCAGCCTATCCCAACTATTTACGATTAATATTTTAAAAATTTATAGGGGCATATAAAATAACAGAATTCGAACCATCTCTGGCAATTCTAAGTTATTGCTTCCCTGAAATAAAAAACCTGCTTTTGAAGCAGGTTTTACTTTTTAGTTAGTAGTAACATTTTAAATCTTAGCTATTTATTACCAACAAGACGTGGGACCTTTTAAACCTTTCGGATTTGCTGCGCTAACAGCTATCGTTAACGCTGTACAACCCGTGTCTTTAGCTTGAACTCCTTGAGCCGTCGCGGTAATGGTATAAGCGTTACCTGAGGCACCAGTAATTTTTAATTGATAATAGCCATTTTCACTGGTAGAAATGCCCTTTACCGTGTTAGAAGCACAATTATTGGCGCCACCTATTGCACTGCCAAAGGTCGCACAACTGCCTCTTAATTTACTTTGTGACAAAATTAAACCAAGCATGGCACTTTTCGCGTCTGACCGCCTTGCTTTCATCATCGAATCACTAAACGAAGGGTAAGCTATTCCGGCAATAATGCCCACAATAACGACCACTACCATTAACTCAATTAAACTAAAACCTTTGGTATTATTTTTCTTAAAGGTAAACACTGCACGCCTCATTATTTTTAGTAATCGCTATATTCAATTTTATTAATTCATCACTAATATCAGAGAACTGAATTGACGTTACTTTACCATTATTAGATGCTGAAATTATTGAATATTGAGCACTATCTAATGCATCTGGAATACCGATACACGGTGTATTATTTTTATGTGAGCTATTTACATATAAAACACCTGACCATGGTGTGCCATTTGCGGCCGCGATACAACTATATATGTTTTTATCACAATTGACACTGGTACCGTTAGTTATAGTGAAAGTTATCGTTGCAAGCTTACCAGTTTCACCAAGTACAGAACCACTAACAAGAACGTTAACAGGTTCAACAACAGGGGGATCAACTTCAGCGCCAACACGGCAGGTGAAATTATTAATAACTTGATCAGCAAAGATCTCTCTTCCTGCTGGGAAACTTTGCTGATAGTCAAGGCATTCAAAATCAGCAATAATTGAAGAAAGGTTTATTGCGCCTTCCCATCCTTCGCCCCAATCAAAGACATTACAACTGAAATTTAAGGTATGAGTTTTATCGGCAACGCTTTTATAAGCAACAGAACAATTTCCGGCACGGTCTGAAGTATTAACAAATATGCCTGCTAATAAATCGTCTTCGAGTAAATCAGTACCGGTAACAGCTATATCGCCACTGAGTTCATAAATTTTTAATGGTGGGTCACTAGGATCATATGGGCAATAGTCATCATATTTATAACCAAAGGTATCGATTTTAGTATGATCCATATAATTCGAGTCTTGGTTTAAACAAAAGAAATCTGTCGGCATTCCCTCAAATCTGGCTCCAGTTGCCCCATCAATATCAGCATCAGGAACCCGCATCGCGGTAATACAATCTTGTTCATTAGAGTTTGAAACCGCAGTAATAAAAAAATCATGGCCTGGGTCGCCCTCGGCAGGCAATATTAACGCATCATTGATCCCGATAGAATAATATATAGGAAAACCATCGCTATTTACAGTAGGTTTACCGTTACTGTCTCCATTGAAAGCCATGCCACGATATACTCGACGAACGGCAACTTTTGGCGTTAAATTAGGGTCTGTGGCATAGGGGTCGCCCATACAACCATCTAAAATTGCGGTTTGATTTTCATTACTTTGCGACTGCAATAAACCAACATTTCCATGCCAACCGCCGCCCAAATAACAGGTATATTCGTAATATTCAAAAGCCTTATTCGGATCGGTGAATAATGTATGGCTGGTATCATTCGTTACAGCAACAGCGGCGTTATTGGAATCAAGGTAATAGCGTTGACAATAGGCAGCATCGGAGGCGATTACAAAAATATCTTTAATGTCAAAATTAGTGTTATTTTGATCAACATAAATACGTCCAGAGATTTCGGCAAACCCGGTACAAGGAGTACCAGTACGTTCGTTATCAACAATTTCACAGGCATCTTCAAGAGTCAGCACAACGTCATTACCAGACGTTAACCGTAAATCGCCATCGCTCCTATCTAACAGGCCGGTAGTATCGCCATTGGAGTAACTAATTAAATTGTTGTCTTTATTAAATTCTTCATCGGTTACTTGTCCCTCACCAAGTTTAGCTCGACCTGTTGCAGAGCGTACATAGTTTTCACTTTCTTTTATTGTCTCAATATCCCCAGAAAGGCTTGGCGATATCCAAGACAATTGCGTATCTAAAGAAACTATTTGCGCAGCTCCTTGAGCATCTGTCCAGCTCACGTTTACCGTGATACTTTTTCTATCGTCAATTTCGGCAATAGTTTCAGCTCGAAGAAATCTGGCATTACTACCAGCAATTTTAGTCGCATTTTTATCGGTGCCGACGGCAAAAATTGTATTAAAATCACTTTCCGTTAAACCATCATCAGTATAGTTTCGTAATTGCTCAATTCTTTCTTGTGCTAACGCCATGGCTTCTGCTTTTAATTTATTGGCATTGCTGTCATTTACTAAACTACTTTGTAAAGAAGCAACAGCTAATAGACCCACGGCCATAATAGCTAAAGCAACAAGCACCTCAATTAAACCGAAGCCTTTTAAGTTTTTATTGTTCATTTTTATCACTCCGCTACAAAATCAATCCAACTGCCAGCCGTAACAACTGCAGGACCAGTTTCACTCAAATCCTCTAAAAGGCCTGAATTGTACCAAATATCTAGACTACCAGATTCTGATGCTGCGCCATTCACTATTACAGCCCCAAAAAAAGACGTATTACCGGTAACGTCTAGATTGCCGGTAACAAATACTAAACCATAAAACTCTGGGGTCCCCTTAAAAGTTGCATTACCATCAACAATTAAGATGGAAGGTTCATCCATAGAGCCTATAACCCCACCATTTGAAACCACATCACCATCAACCCAAATAACTTCACCTTCTGCGCCATTGGCACAAGAGTCCCAGTTTGCTTCTGTACACTCAACGGATACCATTGTTTCTTTAAAAGCTTCGGGCGGTAAGCCAAAAAAGTTTATGAACATTTCATCGCTGGTTAAATTGGCTAAATCAGTGTCATGCTCAATAACATCAAGGCCAACTTTTGAACCATCAGAAGATAAAACCTGACCACATGGGTTGGTATCTTGGGTATCCATACAACCTGGGTAATTAGGGTCATTCGGGTTGGCTATATAGGTTTTTTTCGAACCAGAAGATTTAAGCTGCACATCACTGCCACTCCATATGGTACTGTGCCCTTCTAGGTTATGCACAGTGCCAGAACCATCAAAGAATACATTACCCTTTGCACTTATTGGGTTGTCAGGCGTGTTTACTATAGGGCTGATAAACTGCATTTCAGATATTACGGTTCGGCTCGCAGTTCCATCCGTAGCAAATCCAATGGAAGTAACTTTGTAATGGTTTAAGTCATTTACTACAGATATTTCAACATCAACTTCAGCAAAACCATTGGTAAATGCAATTTCATTTGAATCATTAACACCATCATTATTGGTATCGGTAATGCCGCCCTCAGTGCCATCTTCTTTAAAATAATCGCCACTACCAAGCTCGGTAAAAGCAATATTTAAAGCAGATTCTGCCGACTCGAATGCATATTTTGCTCTAACATCGTTATTTACCAGCTTCTGTTCTAATAAAATTGAGCGGGCAAGGTATAAAGACACCAAGGTTATTAAAATGAGCAGTATTATCGACGTGATAAGCACTGCCATACCTTGCTGTTTTTTAATACTTTTGATACTTATGTTTTTTTTATTAAGGACAGCCATTATCTCATCCTCACTACATCATTTCTTACTCGAACGGTTTGTTTAATTTTTGCAGTCACTTCAGAGTCACTCTTTAACCTACCTGCTAGTGTAATGAGAATCTCTCTTGTTTCAACAGTCATCTGACCTACAGTAGGCGTTACTGTATAGCAATCTTTTTCACCATCGTCATCAACGGTTGTATCTGCATCAGAAACAGAGTCTAAGCCATCTGGCTCCGATGAATTTACACAAGCAGACTCGGCCGGATTAAAGGTTAATGAGGTAATTTCTATTAACTCTGGATCACTTAATGAATGCCATGTACCACCACTACAAGTGATAGCGGGTACCTGCGCCGTATTTACTGCCATTTCGACAGCACCGTCACTGCGGCTATAGCGAAAGCCGAAGTATTCAACATCGCCTGCAGCATCAACACTGCCGTCTCCATTTTTATCGTATGTAAATAACAAACAATAACCGTCAGTATCAGTATTTTCATCGACACTGGCAGTCGCACTAGAAAATATCGTAAGAAGAGTATCATCATCAACATTAAATGGGTTATCTGCAGAAGGTAACGCGTTAGGGTTATCCCAAAAACCAGCTCTGCGAATATCATTGACCATCACCGACATAATGGTCATTAACTGGGTGTTTAATTTAGTTGACTTTAACGTTTCAGAAGAGCTGACAATAACTGCCAGATAAACGTAAATAACGCCAGAGAGTACAATTAAACCAAAGATCATGCTTAATAATAATTCTATTAAAGTAAAACCTTTGTTGAATGATAATTTATTAGTATTTTTAAGCATTAGCTACAATCCTTATAATCGCTAAGATCATCAGAGCAAATCGTTATTGTGCCAATTATAGAAAGTCTAATTTGTACATTATTGCCCAATTCAGACGTTAAGGTGTAATAGCGGTAGCCACCTAAATTTGTTGTGCCTCGGGTAGAGTCAAACTCAATAGCGTCAATAGTAGAAGAACTGTACGATCTCTTAATGCTGATTTCATCAAAATCGAGACCAGAAAGACGATGAAGAACAGCATCATCTTCGGCGTTATAAACACCATCACCATTATCGATCGGTAACACACATGCTTTAGCATCGGTGTTTGTTGTAATTAATGGGTTGCAAAAAGCATCCTCACTCATACCAAAAGCCCATTTTTTTGAACGCAGTGTGCTTGCACTCCAATAAATGGTTTTTGAGCGACTTAAAGATTCACTACGGGCCTGTTGCAAATAGGAATAAAGATGTTCAGTAGCACTGATGAGTTTGCGTTTATCGAAAGATTCTAAAAAGCTGGGCCCGGCAACGCCCGCCAAAATACTCAGAATGAGTATGGTGATAAGAAGTTCTATTAATGTTAAACCACGTACTTTTTTCATTGTCTCAATACCCCTACCAATGCCTTTAGCATTGGTAGCGCTTCCTTTGTATCGCAACGTAATATCCTATAATGTGCTTTGTTATTTTTTTAATTTGTTCGTTCGTTCATGAAAAAGATCATCTTCCATTTTAGTAAATTTAAATATGATGATCTTTTTGTACTTATATATAAATTAGCACTAAATGTGCCGAACTACTATTTTTTGCGTATAAATTATTAATTCTTTTACTTTTTTAATCTAGATAAAGGGCTTAAAGCATGGGTGAGAATAAATTCGCAGTAAATAAAATTAGATAAAATGTAGATTATCGACTATTAATTATTAGTGAATTTAAAAACAAGGATGTGATTAAATGACTACCTCGACAAGCTCTGCCGTAACAAATTTTTCTTTCTCTAAATATTCTATGCCTGTTGTACCTAAAGCCTATAGCAATGGTTTTTCATTGATGGAAGTTTTAATCACTATGATTATTATTTCGTTTGGCATGTTGGGGCTGGCAAAACTGCAACTTAATGCCATGGTAGAAGTACAAAGTGCCAGTTATGCCAATAAAGCAGCTAACTTTACCCAACAAATGAGCGAAATTATAGCGGCCAACCCAAGTGCGTTAAACAGTTATCAACTTTCTTCTGCTCAACAAATTACATCACCAATTAACTGCCGGGCAAGTACCTGTTCAGGTGCAGAGCTTGCCATGTATGATCTTAAGTTATGGCAAAATAACGTTTCAAAATCATTACCATCAGGTCAAGCTGAAGTTGTGATCAGTTCAAATAAGGCAAAGATCATTGTTCGCTGGGATCAAAGCCGCAACGGCTCTACGGGTTTAAATTGTCCACAGCTAAGCAGCAACGATTTAGAATGTACTACATTAACCCGTACAATCAGATAAGCGGTGAACATTTATCGTTTACTTAAATGCCGTGGATTTACCCTCGTAGAAGTTATGATATCTCTAACCTTAGGTTTATTCTTATTAACAATGGGTATGCAAAGCTTAATTACTATGAATAAGAGTTTTATCACGATTAAGAACAGCTCACGAATGCAAGAAACAGCACGGTTTACTTTTGCATTACTCGAACAGGACATTAAGCAAAGCCGATACTGGGCAAATGCATTGGCGTTTGCCCACTTTTCAGGCAGTGCCGGATTAACCGACATTAACAACAGCAACTGTTTAGAAGGTGGTTCCTCTTGGGGACGACAAATACAGCAAGCTATTTTTGCATTAAATAACTCTGCTGATACTTATGCATGCGTGAACAATGACAACTACCTTCAAGGTGATATATTAACCGTTCGTTATGCCAGTACTGCAGCATTTTCTAGTTTTGATAATGAGCAAATTTATATCAGGAGCTTAGGCAGTCAGCATAGGCTATTCATTGGTACAGATAGAGGTCTAGCAATAAATAATGATTTACCTTCACCATTAAGCCAGATAATGATTGCGCATAGTTTTTTTGTCGGTGATAGCGGCCGTACATGCAAAGGCGAAATGATCCCTGCTCTGTTTTGGCAAAACTTAGTAAATGGTCGACCTCAAAAAGAAGAGCTATTAGCCGGTGTAGAACAATTACAAACTCAGTTTTTAGTCGATGAAAATGTAGATGGTAAACCCGACAAGTACTTAAATTCTGATCAAGTATTGAATTGGCAAAATATACACAGTGTAAAAGTAGATTTATTGGTCAGAAGCGATTGCCCTGACGCCAAACATTTAAATAATAAAACATACCAACTTGGCGATGTTAGCTATCAAGTGAATGATCATTTTTATCGGCAGCAATATCAATATACGTTTAATTATCATTAGATAATACTAGCGTTAGATAGAGCACACATTAATAAAAGGAATTATTAATGAAAACACATATTAATTCATACCATAAATACCAAGGGTTAGTTCTAGCAACAAATTTGCTTATGGTATTGCTGGTAACGTTAATTGCTACAACATTATTTAAAAATGCCCTAACGCAAAGCAAAATGGTAAACCTTAGCAAAAGCCAGTTACTCATTAAAAATAATAGCGAACAAGTGTTAGTAGATGCTAAAAATTACATCAAAAATTTACTCGCGGCTAATACTGAATTGACCGTTAATGATAAAGGTTATTTTGGCAGTGATGCAGCGATATTTATTACTGATATTAATTGGCAAGATACCAATAACTTTATCGCCAGTGACAACAATAGTAAATTTGTGGTGATTTACTTGGGTATTCAAACCAAACTCACTCAGCCTGATCTTGGACTAGACCATCACTTATTTAAAATTCTTATTTATAGCCAATTTCCCCCAAGTGCTGAGTATCAACTACAACGATTTATCGCAATTCCAGTTGTGTAAGCATTTTATAAGGATATGTAATGACACATAAACAACCGCGAGGCTTTGGTTTCACGTTACTTGAGCTCATCATCACGTTAACCATAATTGGCATTTTAAGCAGCATTGCTTTTACCAGTTTTAAAAGTTATGTGCTTAAAGCAAGAAGAATTGACGCCCGCGAAACATTAATGAAATTGGCCGTTGCTCAAGAAAGGTATTATAACCAACATCTACGTTATTCTAGCGATATAAGCTCAGCAACAGGTTTAAATCATCAATCTTTATTAACTAGTGCAGGGTTTTATCAGTTAACAGTTGAAATAAAAACGTATACCGATGATGGCAAAGACAGCTTTGTATTAACGGCAAAGGCAATTAATAACCAGGCGAATGATAAAGACTGCTTAAGCTTTACCCTTAATAATTTATCCGAGCGTAACGCAATGAATAATCAAGCGATTGAAAATGCTACTTGCTGGTAAGCAGTCTTATTCATTGTTTAATTTTTAGAACTAAGACTATTAATCCATATAACTAGCAGCTTATATTATCGCCTGCAGCATCTTCATGAATGCCATTATTATCACTATCTGATGACGGTCGAATACGCCCTGAACGTGTAACAATCAGTGCTCTATTATATTTTAACGTAGGATCAGCAGAGCAGATCCTCAGCGTGCCATTTTGATTCCAAGTAAACCCGTTTTGTTGAAATTGAATATAATTTCTGTTTTGGAATGCACGCCATGTGAGTACTTGCTGATTTTTAGATTGCTCGACAACTTTTAATATCACTTCATTATCATCTTTTTGATGATCACGATTATTATCGATGAAAAGTATGGCACCATCATGCCAATTTTTTCCACAGCTAAAACCATTACTGCTTGGGCAAAGGGTAATAATATTACCGGAGGTTATTGCTGCTTGTCTGGCATGATTTAAAGCCAGTAACCATTTGTCGACTTCCGTTTTTACATGATAACGCATTATTAAGTCATGGTAACTTGGCATGCCAATAGTGACTAGTGATGACATGATCGCAATTGTGACCATAAGTTCGATAAGAGAAAATCCAGATACGTCCTTGTTTAAAGCTTTCATAGTGGCCTCCTGCCTGAAAGTGTTACTTAATCAACTTGATATTACTAATAAAGTATAGTTAGCCTATAAACAAAAAACCTGCTTTCGCAGGTTTCATTTACTGTTTTAGTTCACATATTTACTATCTAAGTTCGGCAGGTACGGCAAAAACAGTAGTCTCTTCACGGCCAGGGTTTTCTATAACCACTTTACCGCCTAGAGTTTTAAGCTTTTCGACAACTTGAGCAACAAGTACTTCTGGTGCTGACGCACCTGCAGTTACACCTACTTTTGCAATATCGTCTAACCAAGTTGACTCAATATCATCTGCACCATCGATTAGGTATGAGGTTGTACCCAACTTTTCAGATAACTCACGTAAACGATTCGAATTTGAACTGTTTTTTGCGCCAACCACTAATAGCAAATCAGCTTTTCCAGCCATAGAGCGCACAGCGTCTTGGCGGTTTTGTGTTGCATAACAAATATCATCTTTGCGCGGACCGGCAATATTAGGAAATTTTGCTCGAAGGGCGTCAACCACTTCAGATGTATCATCTACTGATAGAGTTGTTTGAGAACAATAAAATAAAACATCAGAATTTTTTACTTCTAAATGTGCTACATCTTCTACCGACTCGACCAAATAAATACCGCCTACCTCAGATTCGTATTGGCCCATAGTACCTTCGACTTCAGGATGTCCTGCATGGCCGATTAAAATACACTCATGGTTTTTACGAGAAGCACGGGTTACTTCCATATGAACTTTGGTAACCAATGGGCAAGTTGCATCAAACACTTTTAAGCCCCTGTCTTTAGCATTTTGACGAACAGCTTTAGAAACGCCATGAGCAGAAAATATAACGGTCATATCATCAGGCACTTCATTAAGTGATTCAACAAATACTGCGCCACGATTTTTCAAACCATCGACGACAAATTTGTTATGCACAACTTCATGGCGTACATAAATAGGCGCATCAAATAAATCAAGCGCTCTATCTACAATACTAATTGCTCGGTCAACGCCAGCACAAAAGCCGCGAGGGTTTGCTAATATAATTTCCATCAGTTCTTTCTTAAAATTTTATAAAATGTCTACAACATCAACGGCAAACGTGATCGCTTGACCCGCTAAAGGATGATTAAAATCTACTGTTACAGATAAATCATTTACTTCACGAATGATGCCTGGTATTTCGCCACCTGGTTGAGTAAAAGTGACAATACTGCCAACTTCTGCGGGTGTATCACTATTAAATTTTTGACGATCTAAGTAGTGAATATTTTCAGGATTTACATCACCAAATGCATCTTTAGCTTCTAAGGTAAACTCTTTCGAGTCGCCCTGATTTAGCCCTAACAATTGCTGCTCAAAAGCGGGAGATAAACTTTGATCTCCCATATTAACTTTAGCAGGCTTATTGTTAACTTTGGTACTATCTGCAGCTGAGCCGTCAGAAAGTTTCATTGTGATATGCATTAAGATGCTCGAATCTTCTACAATTGTTTTCATATTTCTTGTCTCGTTAGACATACTACTTTACTCCAGAGTCTTGAGTTTCAGATTCAATTTTTTTGTTACTTTGCTTTTCACCGTTTTTACTATCGCGAAAGGCATCTAATATCATTAAACCAGCTCCGACAAATATGGCAGAGTCAGCGATATTAAAAGCAGGCCAATGTTTATTGCCCACATAAAAATCTAGAAAATCGATAACATAACCGAACATCATCCGATCAATCAAGTTCCCTACTGCGCCGCTTAAAATCAAGGCAAATGAGATGGCGATAAGTTTGTCTTGTTTGGGTGTTTTTGCCATCCAAATAACAAGAAGTATACTTACTACGCCTGCAATAGCAGTAAAGAACCAACGCTGCCAGCCGCCTTGATCAGCTAAAAAGCTAAATGCAGCGCCAGGGTTGTGAACATAGGTTAGATTGAAATAAGGCATTACAGCGATAGATTCACGGTAATCCATTAACGCCACAACAGACTGTTTGGTTACTTGATCGATAATTAACATTACTATTGCTAACCATAACCAACGCAAGCCAGTATTGTTAAATAATTTTTTTGCAGACATACAACTATAAAACCTTAAATAACTGTGCAATATTCACCTGCCAACTAAAGGCCAAGGAAAATCGCGCAGCAAATTTCTTAATATTAAGCAAACTGACGAGCTTCGCCTGCACCATCAATATTGGTAATACAACGGCCACACAAATCACTGTGAGTGTCATTCTGACCAACATCAAGAGTGTAATGCCAACAACGTTCACATTTAGTACCAGTAGAAGCGGAAATGGCTAACCATAAGCCGTTCACTTCTGTTGCTACACTGCCTTCTGGCTGTTCAGTAACAACCACCACATTGGCAGCAGAGGTAATTAGGGCAAAACGTAATTCTTCGCCAACACTTAACAACTTATCAGCTAAGTCTTGCGTAGCAAATAAGGTAACGTCCGCTTGTAATGTTGCACCAACAATATCGTCACGACGGGCTTGTTCTAATGCCTTGTTCACTTCAGTACGAACATCTAATAAACTCGACCAGAAATCGTTATTTAAAGGCGCATCTTCAGCAAGTTTAGTTAATCCTTCAAACCAAACACCAGTAAATACGAACTCATCTCGTTCGCCTGGTAAGGCAGACCAAATCTCTTGTGCAGTAAACGACAAGATAGGCGCCATCCAGCGAACCATAGCTTCAGCAATAAGGTATAACGCGGTTTGACATGAACGACGAGCTAAACCATCGGTTTTTGCTGTGTATTGCCTGTCTTTAATAATATCTAAATAGAAACCACCTAGTTCATTAGTACAGAAATTCATGATTTTACTTACTACAGTGCTAAACTCGTACTTGTCGTAAGCGGCAATGATTTCTTCTTGTAAATCGGCCGCTTTACCTACAACCCAGCGGTCTAACGCCACCATATTTTCTAAAGCAACTGAATGCTTAGCAGGTTCAAAACCATTGATATTAGCTAATAAGAAGCGAGATGTGTTTCGAATACGACGATATGCATCGGCTTGACGCTTAAAGATCTCATCCGACACAGTAATTTCTTGGGTGTAGTTAACCGAAGCTACCCATAAACGTAAAATATCAGCACCAAGTTTGTTGGTGATTTCTTTTGGCATTACTACGTTGCCTAAAGACTTAGACATTTTGTGGCCGTTTACATCAACGGTAAAGCCATGGGTTAAGACTTCTTTGTATGGCGCTTTACCATTCATCGCAACTGATGACATCATTGACGACATAAACCAACCACGATGTTGATCGCTACCTTCTAGATATAAATCGGCAGCTGCATCAAACTCATCACGAGCATCAACTACTGAGTAATGCGACACACCAGAGTCGAACCATACATCTAGAGTATCAGAAACTTTTACGTACTCTTGAGCGTCGTCGCCAATTAATTCTTGTGCATCTAAATCGAACCAAGCTTGAATACCTTGTTCTTCAACTTTTACAGCAACTTGCTCTAGCAGCTCAATAGCATTTGGATGTAAGGCGCCGGTGTCTTTATGCACAAATAATGCAATTGGAACACCCCAAGTACGTTGACGTGAAATACACCAGTCTGGACGACCTTCAACCATTTTTTCAATACGGCTTTGGCCCCAATCAGGGATCCATTTAGTTTGTTCGATTTCTTTTAACGACTCTTCACGCAAGCCTTTTTGATCCATACTGATAAACCACTGCGGCGTAGCACGGAAAATAATTGGCGTTTTGTGTCTCCAACAATGCGGATAAGAATGCTCGTAAGCATGGTGATGCATTAAAGAGCCGTGTTCTTTTAATATTTCTACAACGCTGTCGTTCGCTTTAAATACGTGCTGGCCAGCCAGTAATGGCGTATCAGGTAAGTACACACCATTGGCACCAACAGGGTTGGCAACTTCTAAGTTGTAAGTACGGCCGACATTAAAATCGTCTACACCATGCCCAGGGGCCGTATGTACACAACCAGTACCAGAATCAGTAGTAACATGGTCACCTAGAATAACCGGTACGGTGAAATCATAGAATGGGTGATTTACTTGAACACTCTCTAATGCACTACCGTCACAGAAACCTAGCGCATGGTATTTATCGATACCAAACCTGTCCATACAATCAGCAACTAAATCTGATCCTAAGATCAAACGTTGTGGCCCTTGCTCACCTTCAACTTGTACAAGTGTGTATTGTAATTCTGGGTGAACCGATACCGCGCGGTTCGCTGGTAACGTCCAAGGAGTAGTAGTCCAAATAACAATTGAAATTTGACCTTCACCCTTATGCCCTTCAGGGTGTGAGAATAAATCAGCAACAGAGTCTTGTGCAGTAAACTTAACATCGATAGCTGGAGAAAATTTATCTTGGTATTCAACTTCGGCTTCAGCGAGTGCTGAACCACAATCTGTACACCAATGCACAGGTTTGAAGCCTTGATGCAAATGACCGTTTTCAGTGATTTTGCCTAAAGCACGAATGATATTAGCTTCAGTTTTAAAATCCATAGTTAAATAAGGATTATCCCAATCACCAAACACACCTAAACGTTTAAAGTCTTCACGTTGCCCGTCAACTTGCTTTAATGCATATTCACGACACTTTTGACGAAACTCTGCGGAATTAAGCTTTTTGCCAGGTTTGCCCCATTTTTTTTCTACAACCAATTCAATTGGTAAACCATGACAGTCCCAACCAGGAACGTATGGTGAATTAAAGTCAGATAGCGTTTTGGCTTTAACAATTACGTCTTTTAGAATTTTATTTACTGCATGACCTAAATGAATATTGCCATTTGCATAAGGAGGTCCATCATGCAGAATGAATGATTTTTTGCCTTTCTTCGCCGCTCGAATTTGACCGTATAAATCTTTTTCGGCCCATTCTTTTAGCATTTTTGGTTCACGTTGCGGTAAACCACCACGCATTGGAAACGCAGTATCTGGTAAATTTAAAGTATGTTTATAATCACTCATTAAAATCTTTATCCGTTAGTATTACTTATTCAGGCTAGCAATATAGTTGCGAGCTTGTTCACTATCTTTGGCTATTTGCGCAGTTAACTCATCTAAAGAGGCAAAGCGCTGTTCGGCGCGTAATTTTTTTAATAATGCCACTTCAATTTGTTGACCATACAAATCATTGTTAAAATCGAAAATATGTACTTCAAGTTGCTGTCTTATGCCATTAACCGTAGGCCGGGAGCCAATATTGGCAACGCCATAAACACTTTTACCTAAAGCGTTTGCTTTAACTACATATACACCGGCTACCGGTGATACGCAGCGTTTTAATAATACATTTGCAGTAGGGAACCCTAAGTTTCTACCCTGTTTATCGCCATGAACTACACGGCCGATAATACTGTACTCTCTGCCAAGCATTAACTCGGCGTCATGTAATTCATCTTGCTGGAGTGCTTTGCGAATTTCAGTACTTGAAATTCGACATTGCGACATTTTATAACTTTTAGTGTCAGTAACATCAAATCCAAACGTTTCACCGGCAGATTTGAGCATGGAAAAATTGCCTAAGCGGTTTTTACCAAAGCGAAAATCATCGCCAATAATTAAGTGCTTAACACCTAATTTATCTACTAATAAATCTTCAATAAACTGCTCGGCACTTTGACTAGCAAATTCATGGTTAAAATTGACACAAATAAGACGCTGTACGCCTAATTTTTTCAGCAAAATATATTTGTCACGTAAACGACTCAGCCTTGCTGGCGCCATTTGCGGATTAAACAGCTCTTGCGGCTGCGGCTCAAACACTAATACCGCTGGGATCAAATTAAGCTGCTGCGCTTTTTCTACTAAGGCTTTAACGACTCTTTGATGCCCAAGATGAACACCATCAAAATTACCAATTGTTAATACACAACCATTATGCGCATCACGAATATTGTGTATACCTCTAACTAGTTGCATCTATTGTATTAGCCCGTTGCTCAAAAAAGAGTTTATTTTGCATATTGAAAAACTGACGAATTATATACCCGTACGACCTCAGAGTGCAAGATTTCAGTGGGAGTTAAAAGCAATTTAGGCAAGGCATTAAATTTAAAGAATGGTTATTCCATTGTTAAAGTTAATAACGCGGCATAAATTACTTTTAAACCCACCGGAACGGAGTGTCTGAGCAATCCCACTTCATCGTTGCAGCAATTTGTAAGGGATCACCATTACTGTATAGCTGCGCCTTGAATTGAAATTGCTCAGCCACTCTGAAACATGCATCTGTGGTTGCACGGGTATATACCCGTGGGTATTTAAAGTGAATTAATAATCAGCACTTTAGCCAAAGATTGTGCAGATTTAACCGATATTTATTAATTTTTGTTGGCGCGAGCGTAAAAAAGCTAAATTTTTAGGGGAGCTCCTCCCTATTCAATTAATTATTTACATTATGCTTAAGAGGTTTTGCTGGTGAAGTGTTTCAGCCTTATTCCCACAATAGCACCACAAATAAAGTAAGTTATCGCACCAGTCGCAATTAAATAAACTAATTTTAATACTTGCGCACTGAATGTTAAAGTAAGCCAGATATCAAAACTCGGCGATAAATAATAAATGGTGCTTGCCATAACTAACGCTGAAAAAATTAGTCGCAATATTACCGACAAAGTGTTTTTATCAATATGATAAATACCCTTGCGACTTAACCCTTGATAAAGTAGAAATCCATTCAAAGTCGCAGACAGTGCAGTAGCAATTGCTAGACCTACATAACCAAATATTGGTGCCAACATTAAGTTGAACAGCATATTTGCCGCCATAGCTTTGATGCCTATAACAACGGGGGTTTTAGTGTCCTGGCGGGCGTAATAACCTGGAGCTAATACTTTAATAAACATGAAGCTTAATAGACCACTTAAATACGCATAAAGCGCAAATGATACTTGCATTACATCGTGCTCGGTAAACTCACCGCGCATGAACAGCACCATAATTATCGGCTGCGCTAACACCATCAACCCAGCCATAGCAGGCCAACCTAATAAACTTACAACCTTAAGAGCCCAGTCGATTGTCGATGAAAACTCTTGTGGATTTTGCTTGGCATGCAGTCTTGCCAAACTAGGTAAAATAACCGTAGCAATACCAATGCCAAACAAGCCGAGCGGAAACTCTAATAATCTATCCGCGTAATATAACCAGCTAATCGAACCTGTAATTAAAAAACTGGCAATTAAGGTATCAAGTAATAAATTGATTTGTGTGACAGATACGCCAAATAATGCCGGCACAATTAACTTGCGGATTTTTTTTACGCCGCCATGGCTCCATCCCCATGTAGGCTTAACTAACACTCCGGCTTTGATCAGAAAAGGGATTTGAAACAAAAACTGGGTTAAACCACCTAAAAACACTCCCCAAGCTAGAGCAAAAGCGGGCTGTTCAAAAGCAGGCGATAAATATATTGCCGCGCCAATAATACAAACATTAAGTAGTACCGGAGTAAATGCTGCTGCGGCAAATTTTCCTAATGTATTTAGTATCGCACCAGCAAGTGCGGTAAAACTAATAAACCAAAGATAAGGGAACGTAATAGTAAGCAATGATGAGGCTAAATCAAACTTTTCACTGTTCGGGCCATCAACAAGCCAATCTAAAAACCAACCAAATCCGAATAAGGCAACGAACACCGGTGATGCTATCATGCCAATGAATGTAACAATTGAAACCAATACTCCTAAAGTGCCACTTACTTTAGAAATTAATTCACGAGTTTCATTAGTACCATTTTTTTCATCCCGTTCTTGATACTCACTAAGCACAGGTACAAAAGCTTGTGCAAATGCACCTTCAGCAAAAAGACGACGGAGAAAGTTGGGGATTTTATTGGCAAAGAAAAATACATCCGCGCCAACCCCGGTGCCAATTTTATCTGCAATAACCACATCACGAACAAGACCTAAAACTCGAGAAATTAGCGTCATAAAACTGACGATAAGTCCTGATTTAAGCAGTTTCTTACTCAAAAATGATACTCCATTGTTATTTTTATTAGTTTTTAGTAAATAAATGCTGAGAACCTTAGCCCTCAGCTATTAATAATGTTATCATCTTCTTCTTTGAATGCCCTCTACAAACCGCATTTTTTGTTAAATAATTAGTTATTGAGTAATAATTCGATAAATAGTTTGACATCAACCGGAAAAAAAGGCATATTTCGTCGCCTTAAATTATGGCTATATTATTTTATTTTTAGGAGTCCACCTTGGCTAACTCAAAGTCTGCTAAGAAGCGCGCTGTCCAATCAGAGAAGCGTCGCCAACACAATGCAAGTCGTCGTTCAATGATGCGCACTTACTTGAAAAAAGTTATCGCTGCTATTGAAGCTGGTAACAAAGAAGCTGCAACTAAAGAGTTTGCTATTGCTTCTCCAATTTTAGATCGTTACGCAAGTAAAGGTTTAATACACGCAAACAAAGCTGCTCGTGTTAAGAGTCGCTTAAATGCTAAAATTAAAGCTCTTTAATTAGAACTTAAATTTTACGTTTTAAAAACCGGCTTTTGCCGGTTTTTTTGTTTCTAACGTCTGATTAAAATCGGACCAACCGGACTATAGGCTATTGGTTGGCGTGAATTTATTCGCGCGTTAAATAAGTATAATTAAGGGCAGTTCAAAATTAAATTTAATTTAGAACTGCCCCTAATTATTTAGTTTTTCGTAAAGGCTAAACTGAGAATGGGTATTGAATGGGGTCGTGATGCTCGTACCCTATCACCTCAAAATCATCCATAGTAACCCAAGTTTCCAAATCCTCTAATGATTTGATTTTAGGGTTAATTTTAAGCTGTGGTGAAGCTAATGGCTCACGCTTTAATTGCACGTTTTCCATTAGATCTAATTGGTCTTCGTAAATGTGGGCATTAACAATTTTATGGTAGGCAACACCAGCTTTTTGACCAGTAATTTGCGCCATAATGGCTAAGAATGCGAATACTTGAATTTGATTAAAGTTAAGGCCTAACGGCACATCACAACTACGTTGATAACTATTTAAATATAGCGTGCCATCAAGAAGTGAAAATTGATGCTGGAACATACACGGGCGTAGACACCCCATATGAAATTCACCGGGGTTATAAAAGCTGATGATCTCACCTCTGTCATCAATACCTTTACTTAGGTTATCAACAACCTTTTTAAGTTGATCTATCGAGCCGCCATCAGGTTTTGCCCAAGCTCTTCCTTGAACACCGTAAACTCGGCCCATATCATCCTCACCTTTACGATGCGGGTTATTTAACCAGGCTTGGTTTTCATTGGCATTGGCATTCCATGTTGGCGTGCCTAATGCTCTAAAATCAGCAGCATTATCAAATCCTCTGATGTACCCTAACAATTCTGCAATAGCGGCTTTATAGAAGCTTTTACGAGTTGTTATAATGGGAAATTCATTCTTGCCCACTTGATATTCTAAGTCGGCGTTAATCAGTGTTAAACAACGTTTACCGGTTCGGTCGTTACTTACCCATGAGCCTTCGTCAATAATACGTTGGCATAAATCTAAATATTGTTTCATTTTGCTTTGCTCTTTTTATTCTGGCTCTTGTTGTTCACAATAGGTTGATTATGGTTTAGTCCCCAAACAATCATAACTACACCAATTAAAACCATTGGTAATGAGAGCATCTGTCCCATTGAAATAAAACTGAAGTAAAAACCTAAATGCGCATCTGGCTCGCGGAAAAATTCAATTATCATTCTAAACAAGCCGTATCCGGCTAAAAACAAACCACTGGCAACGCCTGCCGCTTTGGTCTTTTTACCGACAAAATAAATAATTAAAAATAATACTAAGCCTTCTAGAAAGAACTCGTATAACTGTGAAGGGTGACGAGCTAAGCCAAGCCTATCAGTTGGAAATACCATTGCCCATGGCACATCAGTTTGACGGCCCCATAATTCAGCGTTGATAAAATTACCTATGCGGCCGGCACCTAAACCAAGTGGTACTAGTGGTGCAACAAAATCCCCTACCTGTAAAAAGCTTTTATTTTCTTTGCGAGCAAAAAATGCAATAGCTGTTATTACGCCAAGCAAGCCGCCATGGAAGGACATACCGCCGGTCCATATTTTAAAGAGATAAATAGGATCGCTAAGGAAATAATCAAAATTATAAAATAATACATAGCCAATTCGGCCACCTAAAATGACCCCTAAGAAGCCATAAAAGAGTAAGTCACTTACCTGGTCTCGAGTCCAAAGGCCATTGCTTTTATCAGCTGCTTTATTAGCAATAACCATTGCTAAAATAAAGCCAATTAAATACATGAAGCCATACCAACGAAGGGCGATTGGTCCGATTGAAAATATAATAGGGTCAATAATCGGAAATTGAATTGCAGCTAGGGTCATAAACGATCCAGTGTTAAATCATCATTTTTAATGCTACTAAAATTAAGAAAGCAGCAAAGACTTTTTTTATTGTTTTAACCGGCAGTTTATTAGCAAGTTTTACCCCATACCTTGCCAAAATTGTTGACGATGAGGCAATACCCAATACTGCCGGCCAGTATATATATCCTAAACTCCATTCTGGAAGGTTTGGATTATCAAGACCAGCAATCATAAACGCCATTGTGCCAAAAAGCGAGACAATCATGCCGCATGCAGTAGAAACACCAATGGCATGTAATAAATTAACGCCGCAATAGGTTAAAAACGGAATGAGAACTGCGCCACCACTGATCCCCATCAAACTAGCAATAATGCCAGTTCCGCCAGCCACGCCCTTTAACACATAATCTGAAGGTAATTCTCTATGTACAGTTTGGCGTATTGAAAACAACATGTAAGTTGCTAACGAAATAACAAAAGTAGCAAAAATAGCCGTAAGGGCTTCTTTAGGTAATAAGTCAGCAAGATTTGCCCCTACTACAGCACCAACAGCGACAAAAACCATTAATTTTTTCGTCATCTTCCAAGGTATATTACCTAACTTATGATGAGTAAATGCGGCGCTGCTAGATGTTACGACGATAGAGGCAAGAGATGATGCCAAGGCGATAGGCATAACAATATCAGTGTGTATACCTAATGTAGGTAAAAGCATAATAAGCACGGGGACAATAACTAAACCGCCACCAATACCCAATAAGCCAGCTAAAAAGCCAACTACAATGCCAAGTAACATACATACAAGAAAAACTGATAAAAACATTGGATACTCTAATGATTAAGAGTCTTAATTTTAACCCTAATTAGATGAAAATACTTATTAAATTAACTAAATTACTTATTAAATAAACTGAATTACTTACCGGCACGGACAAAACCACCTAATCCTAGTAATTCAAGTTGCTCATTTAAGTAATTATGCACCTGTTTTGCTGTGCTTAACATTAGACAATGGGATAATATTAATTGTGCCTGTTTATAATCTAAATGGCGTAAAACCCACTTAACTCGAGGAATATTGTGCGCATTCATACTTAATTTGTCATAGCCCATGGCCAGTAATAATAAGGCGCCGCCTGGTTCACTGGCAAGTTCGCCACATAAACTTAATTCAATTAACTCTACTTGCGCCTGCTCCGCAATTTTATTGAGCGCCCGTAATACTGCAGGATGATAGGAGTCGAATAATGGCGCGACTCTTGAGTTGTTTCTATCTACAGCCAAAAGGTATTGAGTTAAATCATTACTGCCAACGGAAAAGAAATCTACTTTCTTTGCAAGTTCTGATAATTGAAATATTACTGAAGGAACCTCAAGCATAATCCCCACTTTAGGTTTAGCTACCGCTACATCACTTTCATTACTTACTTCAAAATATGCCTGATTAATCAACCTGACAGCATCATCTACTTCTGTTGTTCCTGAGACCATAGGCAGCATTATTTCCAAGTTACCTAAGCCTATATTTGCCCTTAGCATTGCACGTACTTGTACTAGAAAGATTTCTGGATGATCGAGGGTTATTCGTATGCCGCGCCAGCCTAAAAATGGGTTATCTTCACTTATAGGAAAATATGGTAATGCTTTATCTCCGCCAACATCTAATGTGCGCATAACAACAGGTTGCCTGGGAAAAGAGTTCAAGACCTTTTTATATAAGGTAATTTGTTCGAGTTCCGATGGAAAACAGCTACGTTCCATAAAAGGAATTTCTGTACGATATAAGCCGATACCAATAGCACCATTTTTCATCGAATCATCAAATTCAGCACCTAATCCAGCATTTAATAATAGCTCAATTGATTTACCATCTTTAGTAATTGCAGGCAGATCAATAACTTGCTTAACTATTTCTTGAAGTTCGTCTTCTTCACGTACCAAATGTTGATATTCATTTAACGTTGCTGTGTCAGGTGATAAAAATATTTCACCGGAATAACCATCAATAATCGCGTTCTTTTGTTGAAAACTGGAAAGTGGAATATTACCTACGCCCATTATTGCAGGGATGCCAAGCGCTCGCGCTAAAATAACCGCGTGAGAATTTGTCGATCCTGATAATGAAACTATCGCTTTTAACCCCTTGTGCTGATATTCAGCTATTAAAGATGCAGTCACCTCTTGTGCTACTAAAATCATATTCTCTGGCGGGGTAGGCTTATTGATGTCTTCCTGCTGTAAATGAAATAATACTCGATTACCAAGGTCTTTAATGTCTGTAGCACGCTCTCGAATGTAAAGATCATCTACTGATTCAAATTGCACCACATATTGTTCAATCACTAACTTTAATGCACTTTCAGCGTTCCAACCGATATTTATTTTCGCCAGTATCTCGTCCCCCAAACTGGCACTTTCTAGCATATGCTCATACATTTCGAAAATATCTAATGCATCTTCAGGAATAGCCCCCTGCATACGATCGCTCATTTGCCTAAGGTCGCGTTTCGTTTTAATTACCGCATGTTGAAAAACTTTAGTTTGACTACTGGGTTGGTGCACCTTAGTTAAGCTGACACTGCTTAATTGAGCTTTCGGGTAACTTACATAAAAGTTACCTATGGCTAAACCAGGAGAGCCTGGAATGCCCTGCACATATTGACGATTTTTCTGTTTTATATTTCGACTTAAAATACCTTTTGTTTCTGCATTGGCAATTGCAATCGCTAACTGAGCAGCAATTGTAACTAAAAATGCTTCTTCATTTTCACTAAACTCTCGAGCTTGCTTTTGCTGAACTGATAAAATGCCTAACACCCGACGTTGGTGAATAATGGGGGTACCTAAAAAGGCATTAAAATCTTCCTCCTGAACTTCTGGTGCCTCTTTAAAACGAGGGTGTTGCTGGGCATTGGCAATGTTGATAGGCTCTTCGCGCTGGCCAACTAAGCCAACCAAACCTTCAGAGAACCCAATGGCAACACGGCCAAGGGAAGCTTTAGCTAAGCCATCAGAGGCCATTAATAGAAAGTGTTCTTGTTCATAATCAGCTAGGTAAACAGAGCAACACTCAGTAGTCATAGCTGTTTTAACTTGCCCAACCATATTTTGTAAGGCTGTATCAAGCTCAGGTTCTTGCCCGAATGCTAAAACTATTCTACGTAACGTGGTTAACATAAGTTCCTTGCTGGGCTGAAATTAATTAAACGTTTCTTTTAGTTGAAGTTTTTTATTTAGATTGATCAGTATAACCTATTTAACGAATATCTAAAAATGGCAAATTATTGGCTGAAAATAAATACTAATATGATTTGTGCCACAGGCTTCTAGGTCTGATAAATTGAATCTATCCCCCTTAAAACAATAAAACTGTATAACTTGCGTTATACAGTTTTAATTTACTAAGTTCATTTACTAACTTATTTTACATAATGATCACTAACCAGTGCGTCTTCTATTGTCACGACGATGATGAGATCCGCGGCGATGTCTGTTTGGCTTACGTTCATTACCTTCAGCTTTAAAAGGTGCTAAAGCGATAGGTGCAAACTCTTTCATTACTCGGCGATATACATCGCGTTTAAATGAAACCACCTGGCGTACAGGATACCAATAACTTACCCAACGCCAATCATCAAACTCAGGGTGACCTGAATGCAATAAATCTACTTCATCATCAGCACAAGTAAGTTTTAACAAAAACCACTTTTGCTTTTGACCAATACACATGGGTTTACTTTCATGTCGTATTAATCGCTTTGGTAGACGATACCTCAGCCAATGTTTTGTACTGGCGATAATTTCCACTTGATGTGGTTTTAAGCCAACTTCTTCATGCAGTTCACGAAACATGGTTTGCTCGGTTGTTTCACCTTCGTCAACACCACCTTGTGGATACTGCCAAGAATGCTGGCCATATCGTCTAGCCCAAAAAACCTGGCCTTTACCGTTTGTAATCACTATGCCGACGTTGGCTCTATAGCCTTCGGCATCAATCACATGAACTCCCGTTCAATTTTTTACTATAAAATGATTGTTCCACAAACTTTAGCTGTGAGCAAATAAAACACTGAAATTAATTTTATTCTAGGTGTTTTTTGAGCATAATATTGATAAACAAAGATAACAAGTTCAAGCCTTTGACTAATTACCGCCCAGAAACAGAACAGCAACTTATAAAACACGCGCAAAGCATCGCGGGATTAACCCTTGGCGATCTTGCGGCTCAAGCTGGAGTTGTAGTTCCTGATAACTTAAATAGAGAAAAAGGTTGGATTGGTTTATTACTTGAAAAAGTTTTAGGTGCCAGCGCTGGTTCATTACCCATGCCCGACTTTCCAGATTTAGGCATAGAGCTTAAAACCCTGCCAATAAACAGAGAAGGCAAACCATTAGAAACTACGTTCGTATGTGTAGCACCATTAAAAGGCATTACCGGTATGACCTGGGAAAAATGTCACTTAAAGAATAAATTGGCAAAAGTATTATGGGTACCGGTGATCTCTGAGCGGCATATCCCTATTAAAGAGCGAATTGTCTGCACACCATTTTTATGGCAACCAAACCAAGATGAAGAACAATTATTAGCACAAGACTGGCAAGAGCTAACTGATATGATAGCTCTTGGCCGAGTAGAAGAAATAAATGCGAAATATGGTCAAGTGTTACAGCTTAGACCTAAAGCGGCAAATTCAAGTGTAAAAACCCAAGCGTTTGATTCACAAGGCAGACCTTTTCAAACTCTACCCAGAGGATTCTATTTAAAAATTCCATTTACGCAAATGCTGTTAAACAACAACCTACGGGTAAATTGACAACATAGAAACTAGTTACGAGAACGTTCATTCAATACTACATAGCTTATCACTGCGAGAAACGAAAAGCTTAGGCTGTGCCATTATTGCCGCAACGGTTTTAGGCTGCGTACTCTTTCATAAGTAACTTTAGTCAATTAAAAAATTGGGAATTAGAGTTTATAAACTTGAACTTCTTGGCTTAGTGATAACTTTTCACCTTTAGCAACAGTTATCCAATTAGTATTTGCCGCTTCTAAACATACAAATTCATCTTCGCCTTGCTGATGGATATCAGCCATGCCGGCAGCTATATTTATTCCTGGATTCCACAACACCCACTGAGCAGAATTTGACTTTTTGATCTCGATGGCTCGCTTCCAACCTTTATCAAACAAGGTCATAGATGAATTATGATGATAAATTTTATCAATAGGGCCAGTACAATTAAATACATCGGCAGGTGCGCAACCTAGCAATTGATTGATTTTGTCATCAAAACTGGCTGAGTTTAAATCCGGAATAGCAATATTAGCAGGATTACTGACACTAAAATAACTGTGTAGAGCATTAGAGAACTGAAAGTCTTTATGACTCAAGTTTTCAATAATAAGTTGCTGACTAAAAGTAGTTGAGAACATTAAAACTTGTTTTACACTAAACTTGTAAGACCAAGATGGTGAACAATTTTCGCCTGATAATTCAAGTTCTATCTTGATACCTTCAGAGCTAATATCAATACCACTAAGCTGCCAAATACTTGTTCTTGCAAAGCCATGGTTACCAGCTCCATTGTACGGGCCAAACCAAGGCCAACAAATTGGCACGCCACCTCGAATTGCTTTTCCTTGTTGAAGTTGAGTCTTTTTGCTCATCCAAAACACTTCCTCATGGCCTTTTGGCTGCCAACTTAATACGTGACCACCGTGTAACGTTAAATGAGCGGAAAATAATTCGTGAGTAAGTAATAACTCAGAAAAATTTGAGTCCAACTTTGATTCAACCACTTCACCATATTCATTTTTTGCAAGGCTTGTAACTTCTTTAGTATTCACTTCTATTGGTATCAATTTTATATCCATTAAAATCCGAACGAGCGGAATTTATCTATTCGTTATTTATGTTTGGGGGCTCAACTATTAAAGGTTTTTCTCAGATACGCCTGTCTGTACCATTTTGATATCATCAGTAGAGCTGAGTTCTAATTCATCGAGTTTAACAGTCGGCTCAGCTTTAAATAATTCAAATTCATGCTTCGCTTGTTCCTGTGCTAATTTATCTTGAGCAGCTTTTACTTGTGCTATTTCTCTTTGCTTCAGCTTCTCATGTACAAGTTTATCATGAGCTGACTTTTCTTGTGCTAACTTTATTTGTGCCAGTTTCTGTTGTGCAACGTCTTCTTGGAGCTGCTTATCTTGCGCCAATTTGTCTTGAGCAGCTTTTACTTGGGCGAGTTTTTCTTGAATAGCTTTTTCTTGTGCCAGCTTATCTTGTGCTAGTTTCTCTTGAGCGACTTTTACTAATGCCAGCTTAACTTGAGCCGATTTATCTTGCGCGGCTTTTTCTTGAGCAAGTTTATCTTGCACAGCTTTTTCCTGCACTAATTTCTCTTGAGTAGCTTTTTCTTGTGCTAGTTTATCTTGTGCTAATTTCTCTTGAGCAATTTTTACTTGAGCTAGTTTCTCTTGAGCAACTTTTTCTTGTGTCAGCTTATCTTGCGCTAATTTCTCTTGAGCGACTTTGACTTGGGCTAGTTTCTCTTGAGCAATTTTTTCTTGTGCCAGTTTATCTTGGGCTAATTTCTCTTGAGCGACTTTGACTAATGCTAGCTTAACTTGAGCCGACTTATCTTGCGCGGCTTTTTCTTGTGCTAATTTCTCTTGAGTAACTTTGACTTGGGCTAGTTTCTCTTGAGCAATTTTTTCTTGTGCCAGTTTATCTTGGGCTAATTTCTCTTGAGCGACTTTGACTAATGCTAGCTTAACTTGAGCCGACTTATCTTGCGCGGCTTTTTCTTGTGCTAATTTCTCTTGAGTAGCTTTTTCTTGTGCGAGCTTATCTTGGGCCAATTTCTCTTGAGCAGCTGTTACTTTAGCTAGTTGCTCTTGAACAGTCTTTTCTTGTGTCAACTTATCTTGGGCAAGTTTCTCTTGTGCAATTTTAACTTGTGCTAGTTTTTCTTGAACAGCTTTTTCTTGTGCCAGCTTATCTTGGGCCAATTTCTCTTGAGCAGCTTCTACTTGGGCAAGTTTTGCTTGAGCAACTTGTTCTTGTGCCAGCTTTTGTTCAAGGTTAGGTGACTTTATATTAAGTTCAGCCCCAGGTTCATTATTTTCGACTTTAGTTTCAGAAAGCTCTTCTTGCTCTTCTAATCCTTGTGTTTCTTGTTTTTGCAACCAAAGCTCTCGCTTTTTCATCTGTACTTGCTCTATATTCGCATATGCTTTTATAAAGTAACTCGGCGACATATCAATCGCTTTTTGGAAAAAATATTCCGCTTCATCTAAGCGCCCTTCAAGCATGACAAAATAACCTAAATCGTTATAGGCTTCATACTCACTCATAACTTGCTTAAAGGTTTTTATTGCTCGACTGTACTGCCCTTTACGAGCATAAACTAAGCCTAAATTGCTCCATGCCCGCTTAAAATTAGCATCGACACTGATAGCTTTACGGTAATATTTCTCCGCAACGGTTAAATCACCTGTTAGGTAGTAGGAATAACCAATATTAGACAGTATATTCGCAGAGCCGTCATCAAACTTTAATGCCAATTTATAATAGATACGTGCTAACTCAAAGTTTTTATTGATATCCTCAATGATGCCAGAAACATTATAAGAGTTGACAGGGGAGTCTTTATCTAAAGAGTGGTAACCATCAATTTTAGCGCTGCCTAAGGTAGTCAATCGTTTCTGGTCCAATAATATGGCTTTTTGTAAATGTCCCTGTGCATTTTTATATTGTCGGTTTTCCATCTCTATAACCCCAAGAGATTGATAAGCCAATACATTATTCGGATCAGCTGCCAACGCTTCGGTATACGCTCGCACAGCTATCTTATTATTACCTTGCTTGTCATGGATTTTAGCGATTCGAAATAATGCTTGGGCATTATTCGGATCAAAATCTAAACATTGAATGTAATAATAAAGCGCTTTATCGATATCCCCTCGTTGTTCAGCATCGACAGCCAATTTTAGAGCTTCATCGAGAGTTTCACTGGTAATGCCGTTACTTTTAGCGCCTTCTCCAAACAAATCATCGCGGGCATAAGTATCGAAATTTTTCTCAGAATCCGGTGTTAACTCACAGCCACTAATAAATAGCAACGCAGTAAAAGTTATTACTAATTTTTTTATTATTTTAATATTCATTAAATGCTCCTAAAATGCTTCACCCCATACTGCCATTACTTTCAGAACAGCTGGACCTACCGCAACAATAAAGAATGACGGCCAAATACAAAACATCATTGGGAATATCATTTTCACCCCCAATTTTGCCGCTTTTTCTTCTGCCTCTTGCAAACGCTTATCACGATACTCATCAGAATAAATCCTTAATGTTGCGGCAATACCAGTACCTAAACGTAAACTTTGTACTATCACCGAGTTTAGGCCACGAATATCTTCTAAGCCAGTGCGTTCACTAAATTCATGTAGCGCTTCTTGCAGAGTCAAGCCGACCCGAACTTTAGTGCATACCAAATTTAATTCGTGCGCCAGTTCTGGATGAGCGTACTCCAACTCTTTACTCACTCGCTGAAAGGCTTCCAGCAAACCTAAACCAGATTCAGTACAGACCACCAATAAATCGAGCGCATCGGGGAAGTTACGCCGTAAATTGAGCATTCTTCGCTGGGCTAATTGAGTTAAAACAATGCCAGGTAATAGGTAGCACCCACCTAAAATCAAAGCGACCAAATATAAGCTGATAAATGTGGATAAATTAGGGAATTGTTGCAAAACCAGTACGGAAATAGTGGCTCCAACTAGCAGCAATAACAATTTTAACGCATTATAAATTTTCAAAGCATTTTCAGAGTGAAGACCGGCATGAATGAGTAACCGCTTGGTTTTATTATCACCAGAGAATTCAAGCTGTAAAAATGACATTTTATCTAGAGAATGTTCTAAGGTATTGGTGAAACTTTCATTGCTCTGTTGAACACTTCCAGGAGACGACTGCAGTTTTTGTAACTGTAGACGAACCGGAGAATACACCCCAGAGATAAAAAAGGTTAGCGCTATTGCAAAAGTGAGTCCGGCAAAACCAGCAATAATATAAATAGCCCACTGCGCTGCTTGTGGATCTTTAACGATACTATTTATTAAACCAATGAAATATTCCATGGTTAAACCTCTATTTGAATGATTTTATTGATCCACCAAATGCCGATTATCATGCCGAAAATCCCCCACTTAATTAAATTAATGCCATTGGGAGTCGAGATTAGCGTTTCTACATAAGATGGGGTAGAAAAATATATCACCGCGAACAACACAAATGGAGTTAGAATTAATACCCAACCAGAAAGCCTTCCTTCGGCAGAAAGAGTTCTAACCCTGCGTTTAAATTTAAAGCGCTGGCGAATAATTCGAGCAATGTTTTCAATTTTTTCAGCTAAATTCCCTCCTGTTTCTTTTTGAATACTCACTGCGCTAGCAAACCCCATCGCTGAAGTAGTTGGCACTCGATGGACGAAGGTTAACAGGGCGGTTTTTACATCACTGCCATAGTTAATTTGTTTAAACATCAAATTAAACTCTTCGGCTAATTCACCTTTAGTTTCATCACATACTAGTTTTAATGATTCAGAAAATGCATACCCGGCCTGCAAACCTCGCTTTAAAACGTCTAAGGTTTGGGGAAATTGCTCTTCAATTTTTTCTAGCCTGGCACTAATATCTCGATTCAATTTAAGATGAAAGCCGATAGCGATGATAATTGCTGAAATAAGAACAAAAAGAGGATCAAAGGTAAACAACCAAACCAACGGTGTTATTAAGGCAATAAAAACAATGCCAATAAATACGTATTGATGACCAAATAAACTCTTACCGCCCATATCTAATTTACGGGTTATACTGGCAAAAAAATCCATTTGTTCTAATTTTTTAAAAACGGCAGGCAGTTTTTCCAATCTATGGTTCAACACCAGGTCTACCTGCAGCTCATCTACAGCGGCTAATTGATCCAGCTGTTTTTTTAATTGCCTAGTTTTTGCCCGTTGTGGGCTATAAACAGAAACAAATAATGTCTGTGACATAAAAATAACAGCCCCAAATACCAACAATAAAAAAATTACTTGATTACTCATAACGCCCCCTAAAAGTTTAAGCCATTCATTTCAAGCCCAAAAATCGAAATTGGCAAACTAATTCCTTTTGCCTTAAGTTGTTTATGGAAGTTAGGCACAACTCCTGTTGGCTTAAAGTCGCCGATTATATTTCCTGCTTCATCTTTACCGGTACGGACAAAGGAGAATATTTCTGACATAGTGATAATTTCGCCTTCCATGCCATTAATTTCTTGAATGCTAGTAACACGTCGACGACCATCTTCTTGCCTTTGCAGCTGGATGACGAGATTGATAGCCGAAGCAATTTGGGTTCTGATATTTTTAACCGGCATATCAAACCCCCCCATACAAACCATATTTTCTAACCTTCCCAATGCATCCCTAGGAGTATTGGCATGTAAGGTAGTTAAAGAGCCTTCATGGCCAGTATTCATTGCCGTTAACATATCAATTGCTTCAGACCCCCGTACTTCACCAATCACGATTCTGTCGGGGCGCATACGTAGTGTGTTTTTAACTAGGTCTCGCTGTGTTACCTCGCCTTTACCTTCGATATTAGCAATTCGGGTTTCCAGTCTTACCGTATGAGGTTGCTGTAGTTGTAATTCAGCAGAATCTTCTATGGTGATAATTCTTTCCTCTTCTGGAATATAACCTGAAAGAATATTCAATAACGTGGTTTTACCACTACCGGTACCACCGGAAATTAAAATATTTAATTTGCCTAACACCGCGGCTTGAATTAATTGCCCCATGTGCTCACTCATTGAGTTAAATTGGATAAGTTGTTCTGCTTTCAACTTTTCCACAGTAAATCGTCTAATTGAAAGCGATGGACCATCTAATGCCAGAGGAGGAATGATGGCATTAACGCGAGAACCATCTTTTAATCGAGCGTCAACCATAGGTGATGATTCATCAATTCTTCGCCCTACGCTTGATACAATTCTATCGATAATATTAAGTAGGTGCTTATTGTCATAAAACTGCACGGCTACCTTTTCCAGCTTGCCCTGTTTTTCGACAAATATATTATCGAAACGATTCACTAAAATATCGGAAACACTCGGATCTGAGAATAACGTTTCTAATGGACCAAGCCCGAGTACTTCATCATTGATTAATTTGATAATTTTTTGACGGGTAAGCAAAGTTAGAGGTTTAGAAACTTCATTCAGCAATTGATTGCAAATTTCACTGATTTGCTCCCTAGCTTGTTGTTCACCCATAGTATCCAAAACAGATAAATCAAGCATTTTCAGCAACTTAGAGAATACACCTTGTTTAATTTCTAAATCTTGAGTATTTAAAGAATCGTATTGCTGTGCTTCTTTAGTTTGTATTAATTCCATTATTTACCCCCTGTAAGTTTTGCCCAAAAACTTTTCCGATTTTTACCAAAGTCGATTTCCAACGGAATGAGCTCTGAAATAATACGTATCAAATCTTGCTCAATGTGTTCGGTATTGGCCAAATCTTTAATTGATTTCCCCAAGTCGGTACAAGAACTCGCTAACTGATAGTCATTGCCTACCACAAACACGGAATCGATTCCGACACTTTTTTTAAGGTCATCAATTGAAATAGAACTGTGCTTTTCAGAAAAGCGATTCAACAGTAAATGAATTTTTTCTGTTGCCATCCCCATAGTGTTTTTTAAGTATTCCACCAAGGCTTTGGTTTCTCGAATACTGAGAATATTCTGTTGTACAACGACCAAAACGCAATCAGAAGTTTCAATAATAGGAATGGATAAAGGCTCTAGACCTCTTGATAAGTCAGCGACTAATAATGGATAATTGAGACGTAGTTTATTTAATAATTGATTAATTTTATTTGGATCTACCTGTGACATGCAATCTATCTGAGAATAGGGTTTCACCGGCAGTAAACTCAAATTTTTACGTTTAGTCATCATACTTTTTACTGCGGTTTGGTCGAGTTCAGCTACATCTTGTAGGGCATCATCTAAATAATATTCTGGCTTAAATCCCAAAATGTCTGCCAACGAACCATGCTGCAGATCGGCATCAAATAATGCTATTTCATATTCACTAGAATGAGTAATCACTTGCCCGAGGCAATTGGTAATAAAACTGGCGCCTGAGCCCCCCTTACCATTAATAATAGAAATTACCGGCGCAAGATCAACGTGCACTGATAATTGCTGAGAAATATTTTTGATCGCGGGCAGAAGATCATTTTCAACGGTTGATAAGGAAATGAAATCTTTCACCGAAAATTGAATTGCTTTGCGCAATAACGTTTGTGGTAAATTGTCACCAATTAAAATAATACTGACATCACTATTAGCAACTTTCTCGATATCAATTAAAGTTTGTTGTTCGTTGCCGGTAAAAACAACTAAAGCAATTTGATATTCTTTCACCATAAAGGTTACTTTTTTTTCTTCTTCTAACGTCAGGTTTTTGACATTAGTTAGCAGGCCGGTAATGCCTTCTCTTATATAAGCTTCCTCACAAATCAACAAAGCTCTAACATTTATTGGCAAAACCATGGCACGATGTTCCTTGTTCGCACTAAGCACAGCGGGTTCTAAACTTAGTGCTGTAGAATCAAACTTGAAAATTTTTTTATCCATGAAAATCACTCCTTAACTACTTAATTATGTTATATACAAGTGGTATAACCTACACCGGGAATCGCCCCTAAGCTTTCACTGACTAGTGTTGTGGAAAATGTTGGCGAATTTAGTGTTAAAAATAAACCGGGAATAATGAGCTCGTGTTGGTAATCAATAATTTCAGCACGAACCAGGCGAATTTCGTGAATAGCCGTCGCAGGAACACCGTCAATGTCTAAATAGGTGATGTTCAAATTATCTGCGGTTAAATTGGGGATCATTGAAATATTACCAAAACTCGCTAGATTGGTGACGCCTAGCGGCTCAGTAATTGAAGTCAAATCGCTAGTATCGCTGAGTAAATTACAAACTGTGGCTAACCTTGCTCCTCGTCTTGAAACTTCGGTGAGAATATTCCAGGTAAACAGGAGCCTTGATATTTCTAACGCAGCAAAAAATATCAGAAAAAAAAGACTACCAACAATGGCGAATTCAACCGTATACATGCCTTGATGTTTTTTAAGCTGCTTCATAACGCTCTCATCGTATAGTTAACAACCAAAGGAAATGACAAATCTACAGTATCTGCAGATACAAAAGTATTTAAAGAGCTGCCAAATATTGGTTGCCAATTGTAGGTAACAGTTAAGGTTACGTAATAAATACTAGGATCAAGAGGATCTGCTGCGCCAACTAAAGAAATGGTAGAACTAGTAATATTGGGTAGTATTTCCGCGCTGGCCTGATCTTCGCCATAGCGCAATAAATTTTCTGCAATAGGAGCCATACCATCAACTGCTGCTTGAGTAGCAATGGTACTACCATCAACCACATCGGAAACAGTGTAGCGTAACGCATCCCTAACTAAATGATTTAAGGCATTGTATTGATATAACAACCGAGAAAATTCAGCAGTGGCAAAGATTAACAGTAATAAAAACGGTAAGATCATCGTCAATTCTATGACTGCCAGACCTTTTTGTCGCTTAATTAAATGACTCATTTTCATCTCCTACGAGTCTGAACTGCCAGGAACATGATATAAAACAAGGGTATGTGGCCCATTAGCTTCAGCATCACCAGATGGCCAACCATTGCCGGTGCAATTCTCGATAAACTCACCAACAACGTAAGATTCGTTACCTTTTTGCGCGGTCTCTTGCGTTAAAAAGAAACAACCAACACCCAAAAAATCAACCGTATTGCTGCCATTCGCATCACCGGTACATTCGCCAACTACAATTCTTATTATTCTTCGCCCAGGCACTGCTATAGTATCTGATGGGTCCGCATCCCAGTCACCCGTTTCATTATCAGTACAACTTGGGCTGAGTAAAGAATTATCTGCCACATAGTTGTTATGAGTATATATTTCTGGATAAAACAAGCTGTTACCATCCCCATCTAGTGTATCAATGGGAACTGCTACGCCATCAACTTCCACGTAAGGAGTGCCAAAATCATCTAACTCTATCCTTTTACCTTGGCAAGCATTAGGATCTCTCGGGTATAAATATCGGTTCTGATTCATTGGCCCGTCGTATTCACCTAAACGAGTATTCAAACCTTGAGCAACCGGCCCTACAGTATTTCCCGTCTCAGTTGGCACCTCTGAATCAGACACTAAATCGGGATCTTCACTAGGAGTGTTAAAGCACATTTCACCGGCACCATCATTGCCGCCAGCCATGGCATCCCTAATATCGTCGGCGCCATTAGAACCTTCGAACTTTATTAATTGAAAATTGCCCGGACCAATTTGTGAGTCTGGATTTGAATCCATTTTCATCACTTCGAGATTACCCACTTCAAAACCAAATAAATCTGGATCTAAACCGGCTGGTATTTCATCTTTCGGCGTTCCGCAAACCATCATAGGAACAAGATCGTTAAAACAATAGGTTATCGCGGTACTCGGTCCGGCAAGAGCAGTCACTGAGATAGTTTTATCGAAGTTAAAAATATTCGCGAGAAAATTCGATAAATTCAAATCAGATATTTGCACTCGCACAAATCTGGCATTTGCTTCTGTAGTAGAAATAAAAGGATCAGGTAGAAGGGAAAACTCCACTAATAACTGCGGCGTAATTTGGTTACTGGTGGTAGTTACAGCGGAGTCAGTTACATCCAATGCAGCTAAAATCTCTGCCGCATCATTATGAGCAAGGTTTCGTCTTAACATCTTAACAACGGCTAATCTGGCCTCATCATGGCCTTTATTTTCATCAAGTGTTTTTGCTGCATTTAAGGCTGATGCATCGGCATAGTTTTGCAGACGATTATTGTTTAACAGCAGGTGCCCGCCGTCTAACGCTAACGCAGACAAACCGATTAAGGCAAATAAGCCAATAGTAAACATTATCAGAATATTGCCTTTTTGCTTAAAAATCACTAGTTGCTTCATAATATACTCTCTAATTTAACCACCAGAATTAAGCGCTTTCTGCGCCGTGGCACTAGTTCTTCCTTCTTTTGACTCGTAATTTCCTGTTTGATAGCTATTAATCACTTTTTTTCCATAATTTCCATCAAGATCATTGACAATACCGGCATTATTTTCAGGAGCCATAGGATCAAGAATTTGTTGTTCATTTATCTTTGCGTATGCACCTGAGATAGGATATTCATTGGTTGAAGTACACCCCACCAGCATGGCAATAGTTATTAAAGGAATTAATTGAAAGGTTTTCATCATTTATTCTCCGCTCTCTTCAGGGCTAAGTTCATGACCATATGTTGACTGGGTGCCACCGTCATCAGGTAACATTTCCTGGCCTTGATCATCAATTTGATTAGGTGACTTTTCATCTTCTTGTTTAGGTTGTACTTTTTTCGTCATGCTTCCGAGTAAATAAAACTCCAGATCAGATACTGGAACGAAATTATCTGTGGGTAATTCAACACCGTTTTTATTAAAGGGACGAACTAAGCGAGGCGTTACCATAATTACCAGCTCGGTTTGACCCTTAACAAATTCTTGGCTTCTAAATAATTGGCCTAAAACTGGGATATCACCGAGGCCAGGAATTTTATCAACGCCCTCCCGCAAGGTATCGCTGATCAAGCCACCGATAGCAATGGTTTGGCCGTCACCCAATTCAACCGTAGTTGCCGTTGTTCTTTTAGTAATTGATGGGACAATCAAGGTAGAGTTAGTATCATCAGGCGTAACACCTAAGGCACCAGTAGTACTTAATTCACTAACGAGTACATTAAGATTTAAATTGATTTTTCCAGAATCCAGGACTGTTGGAATGAAACTTACACCAACCCCAAAGTCGCGGTATTGAATGGTAATGCCATCACGGTTTGGCACCGGAATGGGATATTCACCACCAGATAAAAATTCCGCTTTTTGGCCACTTAATGCAGTTATGTTAGGCTCTGCTAAAATTTTGGCTAAGCCATGCTGTTTGGCTACATCGAACGCGAAGTTAAGTAACATGTCACCACTTAAATAAGTGCCAAAGAAACCGCTTGAGATGCTGGAGTCCAATCCTAAAGCATCAAAAAAATCGCCACCATTAATAATCCCGCCAGAGCCATCATTACCATCAAAGCGCATTAACATTTTAGAATCTAACCGTCGAGCTACTTCACTTTGAACCTCGGCGACAGTAACTTCAAGCATAACTTGCTGACCACCACCTACGCTGAGCATGTTTAACACTTCACTTTTTGTTTTACCAACACTAGCAGCTTCTGCATAAGAGCGGGCCAGTTCAACGGCCATATTCATTTTTGTTAAAGACGATGATTGACCACTTAATACAAGCTGACCTTGTGAACTTTCGATACCGATTTGTTCTTTCGGCAGATAATTATAAAAACGTTCACGCAAACCATTTAAGTCATGGGAAACCTCAAGGTTAAAAATATCGACTACTTTGTCGTTTTCATCCCAAATAATGACATTGGTATGTCCTAACGTTTTACCGACAACATATAGCTCATCATCTCGTAGCACTAATATATCGGCAATATCGGGATTCCCGACCGAAACCCGATGAACATCGTGTTTCATTTTTAAATTTCTAGATTTAAAAATAGGAAGCTTTACTGTGTTGTCTTCTTTTGCAGTTGGACCGCCAGCTACCGCCACAGGCATATTCCAACCGCCTGAAACTAAAATTAGGGTCAAAACTAAAAAAGGTACTACTGTTGATATTATTTTCATTGTTGTAGGCCTTATTGACTAATTTGTTATTTGCACGATTTCTTTCTCGACACCACGAATAATTTCAACCTTATTCCTGCTGGCTGAGACTATTTTTGGTATTTCTGGCAAAACAGCAACTTCAGTTGAAACTTCTGGTTCAGCACTTTGTTGGGCAAGCTCAGATATATCGACTTCGCTGAAATCATTGGGGTTGCGTAATGCAAGTTGCAAGCTGCCTTTGCTTTGAGCACTCATTAACACTTCAGCTTGCTCCAGATTGACTTCTAAGGTGACCGCTCTGACTAATTGCGGTTTATTTTCATCATTTGAAGCGCGTTGATCAATTGCAAGAATTTTAATATTGGTTAAAACAACTTCTGTGAGCGAATTTTTGTTTTTTCTATAAGTGGTAAGCACATCGACTCTATTTCCTGGCAATAAGAAACCTGAAACGCCAACTACATCATTAACCCTGATACTTACGGCGCGCATGTTTTGCCCAATCAAACTCGCTAATGCGCTCCCTTCGCCTTTTTTAGCAACTCGTTCCGCACGAATGATATCGCCACTGTATAATTTTTGCTTAACTACCATTCCAGTAGCAGAATCGATAGTAGTAAGAGCCCCTTCCGGCACCATAGCTTCAGGCATAGAGACTAGGGTTAAATGTTTAGCATCAAGAATACTACCGGTATTTAATTCAGAATTTACGGTAACAACATGAGACTGCCCTGCTTGTAAATCTTTAGGTTGATGATCATCGAGCCAGCTTTTTGCGAGCATTACGGCCCCGCCACCAAAACCAACCGAGAGCGCTATAAAAACCACTGTATTTTTGTTCATGTTCATTCCTTAATTTAAGGCAAGGTTGTTCAAAAAGCGTTATTCAATAAAATAACTTTGCCAGGCAAAATCTAATAATTCTTTATTGATTTCCGGGGTTAACTCTTTAAATATCATTTGATCTTTTATAATCGCGATAAAATCTCGAGGATAGCAGGGCAAAAATTTCCGGCTATGCAATTTATGTAAATGCTCCACTAAATATTCAAAAACAGAAAGTTCGCACAAGAGACCATTTTCGAGACATTCATTGAACCAAATTTTTTGATAATGCTGTTTTGATAACGACTGAAATTCTATTTTATAACCCAGCCGACGTAAGAACGCGTCATCGACTAAATCGGCAGGAGAAAGGTTCGTTGAAAACAGCAAGATCAGCTCAAACGGTAATTCAAAATGCAGCCCCGATTGTAAAGTTAAAAAATCTCTACGTTCTTCTAACGGGATGATCCACCGATTAAATAACTCTTTGGGGGTGATTTTTTGTCGGCCTAAATCATCTAATAATAAAATGCCGTTATTTGCTTTTAATTGTAATGGCGCTAAATATGTTTTAGATGAGGGATCAAAACTAACCTCAAGCATCTTTGCGGTTAACTCACCACCACTTACTATTAATGGTCGATGACATAACATCCATCTGGGGTCATAGGCATTGGCAAGTTTAAGAATATTCTCTTGTTGACCTTGCTGCGACAGTCTATGTATTTCCGGATCAAAGACTTGAATGATTTCTTCATTGACTGCAATAGCATAAGGTATTAATACTTCATCACCAAAAACCAAGTTTAAGTGTCGACAAAAATAGCTTTTTCCAGTTCCTGCATTACCATAGATCAGAATTGGTTTTATTGAATTTAATGCCGGCCCTACTTTAGTTAATAATTCGGCCGGAAAAGTGATCTCGCGAAAGCAATCCGTCAATTTACTCAAAGTGACTGACTTTTCACGGCTCGATTGTAGTGTACAAATTTTCTTATATTGCACTAAAGGCACCGGTGCAGGACCTAAATAGCCACTCTTATTTAGTGCTTTATCCGCTTGTAATTCACCTATAGAACTTAAGGTGTAGCGCATCTGTCCATCGGGTTTGCTTTGGGCATTTTCAACCCAGGCTTTATGCTTGGCAACATCGATTAGTTGCTGCACAATGCCTCCTGCCAAAGCCATTTGTTTTGATAATTCGCGCAGGGTCAACACACTGGCAATTTGCAAATGTTTAATTAGCAGGTCTAACAATAAGTTTTCTGAAAGTCCGGTAGCCGACAGTTCTACTGGTTGCTGGGCAATATGATTAAAATGGTGAACCTTTTCGTGTTGGTTAATCTGGTTATCATTTGCATCTAGATTAGTTGTTTCGTCTACTGCTAAAACGTTTTTGTCGGGTTGGTTATCCACTGTCATTACAGACGAGCTATCACTATCTTGACGAGCTAAATCGGTATCAAGAAATTCTACTTGTTGAGTCTTTGCTTTTTTTTGTTTGGAGAAATTAAATAAACTCATAACTCACCTGAATATTACTAACAATTAAGTAAAAATTAAGAAAAAAGTGCATAACGTACATTTGACATGGTCCAGAGTACGTCATCATTTTGACTACAAGCCCATATCCAACCTAGAGCAAGAGCTGGTGCATAGGGAACCCTAATTCCGGCAGCTTCACCAGCTGCTGGTTTAAAATATCGATTTAAATATAGGCAATGATAATAGCGAGTAGCCGTTGCTTTGAAACCATGCCAACCGGTTTTATAAATGGCAAACGATAAGCTTGTTATCGCCCCGGCAATAATGGCGTACAAAATTGACCAACTTAATAGTTGTGGACCTAATAGCGTACCAATTGCCATCATAAATTTTACATCGCCGGCGCCAAGTGCTTTGATGACAAACACGGGAAAAAGGACAATAAATGCCAAGCCTAAGCCTAGCAAGGCATTAATAATGCCTTGCCATTGGTTAAAGTAACCTTGTGAAGCAATACCAATTACAGTAACCAATAGGCAAAAAGCGTTGGGGATGCGCTGAGTACGAAGATCAAAATACAACCCAACGATAAAGGCCATGCCAGTTATGGTTAATAGGATTGTAAAATTTAAATCGGCTTCGGCTAACATCACATACTCTCCAAGTTCAAACTTAGCAGCTTGTGGCACCGGTGGTGGCACCTGCAGCTACAGCACTACCTAAACACTCAATTTTGACGGTTGCATTAGAACCTAGAGTGAAAAATGCGCCAATCATGCCGCCAACGACTAAGCCACCCGCGATAGCGTATTCTACAGCCGTTAGACCACTTTCATCTTCGATGAATTCTTGCATTACTTTTTTAAAATTTAACATTTTGAGTTAACTCCATACGTTTTATATTCGACAAGGTTAAGCTGAATGACTGCAAATCCTTGCTTGAGGTGCAAACCAATTAATTCTTTAAAATACAAGAAATTGAATTTATCAGAACATTAAACTGGTGAACGAATTAAAAGATTAGAAGTTATTTTGCGAAAGGGTTATCACTGAATTGCTATCTGTGGCATGAAACTGCGCAAGGGCTGCATTTTTCTGATCAAGGTGGTAGATATCTGGTGATAAACGTAAGTTTCCTTGCTCGTTTATCCAAGCAGTTTGGTAAGTTATATAAACAGGTAATGGGGTTTTGAGCGGTAAATTAGTGGTTTTTCCGGATTCAATTGCCGAATGCATTTTATCTAGGTGCAATGATTTATCCGCTTTAAGCAGGTATTTTGCCAGTAAACTTGCATCCTCTAACCTAATACAACCGTGACTTAACGCCCTATTACTTTGCCTAAACAAAGACTTTACTGGTGTGTCATGCAGGTAAACGGAATAGTTATTGGGAATATTGAACCGGTAATAACCTAAAGCATTATTTGCTCCCGGCGCTTGTACTAAACGATATGATTGCAACAGCTTACTTAAGTTTAAATCCGGGTCATCAATCTCTCTGGTTTCAACATTCTTCCAATAGCCTTTTACTAATTGAAAATTTTTACGTTTTAGAGATAAAAAATCTTGCCTATATTCAGGTATCAATTCATTCTTAATGATGTTTTGAGTGGGTGTCCAAGTTGGGTTTAATGTTACCCGATTTATTTCAGTGACCATTTGCGGGGTTTGATTGTCTACATCACCAACAATGACTCGCATTTTTACAGTTTCATCACCATCTTCAATCACAGAAAGTTGGTAACCTGGAATATTTACCAGTAAATACTTTTCTGGTGGCACTTTAGGTAAACTGAACCAGCGCCATAAGTTTACCTGTAACTGTTTAACTCGCATTTGTGGCTTTACCTTTAAGGCTGCATAAGTTTTAGGTCCGAGCTTACCATCGGCTTCTAAACCATGACGACCTTGAAACTTTTTCAATGCTGCGACTACAACAGAATCATATACATCTAATCGCGACTTTGTCTGGGCCTTGCTCGGTAAGTCACCTAACATGGTTAAAATTTGTCTGATGCCTTTAACTTGGTTATGACTTTGTCCAAGTCTAGGTTTAAAATTATCATCAAGCATAGGCCATTGATATCGGGCTAAATATCGATATTCAGATATTGCTGTTCGAAGTAGTGAAATTTGATCATAAGCTGGGATGAGTGATAACAAAAGCTCATCGGAAGCATCTTCAACAATGGCATTAAGCAACTCACTTTTAACATCTATTTGTTGCCGATAATGAATCGCCGACAGATGAAGTAATTGTACAAAACCATTCGTTAACACTCTATCATGCTGTTCATATTGGCTATATTTAAGTACATTAACATTGATTAAGTTGTGCCAACCTAAATCGGCTAATAGCCGGTGCAAAGACAAGCCTGATAGTGTTAACCCGGTTTTATCAAACCACAAAAAATGCTTATTACTGCTAGCAAGTAAATACTGATAATGGCTTGAGGCAGCCAATGGTTCAGAACTTTGATTTTCTAGTTTGTGCTCATTTATGACGAGTAAAGGTTCAGGATTTGTATTTGCAGAAACAACTATAGAAATGGGCAAAAGAGCCAGCAATGCTGCCCTCAAAAATTTAATTAAGCAAAAAGAAATAACCTCTACCTTAACCCACACTTTTACTTCCTTGAAGTTGAGTAAAGTTACCTTGAATAGCCGATCCCATATTTGGGATCAACTCAGAGCGTAAGCGTTGATAGCGAAGGTAAGTAGCACTATGGATTAAATCTCTGTTGCCATGGGCATACGAATTTGGCGTAATATTAAAATGTTCTTTAAAGCTTCGACAGAAATGTGACGGGTTAGAAAAGCCCATTTGGTACGATATTGTGGTTACAGAGCTATTGCTTTGTGAAAGTAACCGCTCACTTTCTTCTAGTTTTCTACACAAAAGATAATGGCTATAAGTTAGCCCACATAAGTCCTTAAACATATGACACAGTCGACTTGGACTTAAATGGATATTGTGCGACAAGTCCTGCAGAGAAGGCCCTTTGGCAAAATCGCGTTCAATAATATTAAGTAATGATGATATTGGATTTTCTTTATCGATTTGTTCGCAAGTCAAACTTTGCGCGTTTTCCAATTCTTCAGAAAAGCATATTATGTCAGTTTTGTTTTTAATGGTGCAGATTAAACTCAGCTTATCTTGTTCTGAAAAAGGAAATAAAAATAAATCATTAACACCTAAGTGTAAAGATTGATGTAATAACGGAATAGAAACAGCACTAGATACGACAAACAGTAAGCTATCTGAAAATTTATTTCTTATATATTCAATATTGTGCAAGTGAGTTGCACTGGTGTAGTCCATTAAATATATAATAGCACCAGGAAGATCTATAGATAGTTCTAGTTCATCCATAGAGTAAATTGATTCTAACTTGCAAAATGGGCTTAACTCTTCCTTGCAGTGTTTTGCTAGCACTAGATCAAATGAAACCAAAAGCAAGGTATTTACCTTTTTATTTTTCTTAACCAACATAAACAATCCCTTTACATCCCTTAGGTTTTTACAGCAAACTTCTATTGCTTATTAATTAATCTAGGATTGATAAAGGGATCTGTCAAATTTTAAAAGGTTTTATCCTTATAACTACCACAAGTAGGAAGTCTTTCGTAGTCGTGTATATACAATTAACTAATAACCTACTGATAAGTAAGTTATAATTTGTTTAACTTTAATAATCTCCCATTGATATGAAAAATTTAATTACTTTAGCTTGGCTTTGCTTTTGCATTTCAATACTCTTATTTTCATTTGGGCTAAGTTGGCAACTCAATAAAAGCGTAAACTTCACTTACCCGTTTTGGTATGAAGTGCTTGATATTAATGCACACATCAAAAAATATGCTCCGCAAAATAAATATCAAAAACAAGATTTTGTAAACACTGATAAAAACCAACACTATGAGTTATTTGAACAGGTAGTTATAGCTATTAACAATCAAGGTGAGAATTTAGCAAATATTGAATATTACACTTCGAGTAAACAGACAAAATTATTTACGCAAAGTGAAGTAATACATTTACAAGATGTGAGCAATTTGGTGGATACGCTTAGAATAGTTTGGTTAGTGAACTTATTACCTTTGATAATATTCAGTTTGTTATATATGCAGAGAAAAATATCCATGCCTAATAATAAATTAAAAATTCAGGCACTGGTTGCTAGCATTGTTGTACTTACTGTAAGTTTTGTAATATTTGGTTTTAAGAAAATTTTCTATTATTTGCACACTGTAGTATTTCCAGATAATCATCAGTGGTTTTTCTATTATCAAGAATCATTAATGAGTACCTTTATGAAGGCACCAGATTTATTTGCCGCGATAGGGGTTAATTTATTAATTACTAGTTTTTTTATCATTTGCCTCTATTTATGGTCGATTCATAAGTATTTGCCCCCCTCAAAGATTAACAATAACTAATACAATGTTATTATTTCCACTTTTGTAATTATAGATATAGCTACCTAGGCTATACCTGTTTGGCGAAAATTTGTATTTATGAACAGATGGATAGTGAAAAATTTACTTGAGCACTTCAATTGTGTTCAGCTTATTCGAATTGAAATTAACCCGCCTTGTTATCATCAAAATTTGATATAAAATGACAGAAAGCAATAGTGGCGTCCAAGGAAATGGAATGGTGGAATTCAATGTTCGAACAATAATTGGTGAGATCCAACTCAAACAAAGCAGATTAATCAGGCCATGCCGGAAGCCAAATTCAAGAGAGTAGCTCGCAAGGCAAGCAATTGAAATGGAAAGAATCATAAGATCATAATTCAGCAGGTAGGGAGAAATCATCAGTGTCCCAATGGCAAATGCTGCTATTTTCAATCGCATATCCACTTGACAGGACCAAATCCAAAGCACACATACTGCAGAAACAGATGCTATCAAAGCTTGTAATGCATAGGCAATGACGATCCCTGTCCCCATTGAACGTACTCCTGTAAACATGCTCTGCATAAGGCTATAAGGTACCAATTCATCATGTAAAATTCTTTTTACCAGCTCTTTCCCCCCCCAGAAACCTTGCCAAATTTCAATGCCAAACGCTAAAGATGAAATCAAAACCAAAGAGACAAACGTCAGGCTAGCGGCAAGAAAAACTCGCCATCGACCGGTGAGCATCAAGACTAATGGAATTAACACTCCTAGATGAGGTTTGAATGTCAATAAACCAATTAGCAGGCCTGATAGGAGAGGTTTGCGATCAATATAGAATAAAGCACCGGCCATCAACCCGGTACTTAACAGTGCATTTTGACCATAACAAAACGTTAAAAAAACTGCTGGAAAAGCAAGGCATAACATAATGCCTTCGTTACAATTGATAAGCTTTTTAATCATCAATATAAAAAATATAAGACTAGATAACTGGAATACTAAAAACGCATAAAAGTAAGGTAATGTTGACAGAGGAGCAAGTAAAATAAGTAATGTTGGCGGATAACTAAATGATAAAAAAGGCATTTCGAATCCCTGCACACCTATAATGTCTAGCTCCATTTGATAATGGGTAGCCACATCATAAACTAAAGCCCCATGCCCTTGTAAAGCAAGTTTTCCAGCGGCATAAAAGCTAATAAAATCCGCACCTAAGTAGCGCCCCTTTAAATCAATATTGTCAGTAGCAAGCATCACCCAGCTGATAATACCTATAACATATAGGACAAAAATTAAACGGGGATATATTTTTAACCGCTCCGCTGTCAGCCATTCTGCTGATTGCCATTGAATCATGTTAGAAACGACCTCCTGGTCTCTCCACTTAAAAAGCAACTTTGAAAAACTATAGGGTATGCACGTAAACAAAATTTGTAATCATTATTTAGGCTTGTTTGAGCAATATAGATAGTAAAAAATAGTTTTAGTTAGCAGACATCTTTAAATGCGTTAGCCTATCGATGTAAATATAGCACTATTTAGAATCTTGCTTATTACTTTTTACTTATGCAACAAACTGATGGGACAATAAACGACTATTCACATTAAGCTATGATTGCTACTAGTTTAAAAGTGGTAACTTTCAGGACAGCTAGTTTGTTTCTTAAAAAGCTAAACTAAGGATAATATTTTTACAAAAATTTAATATCGACTAGTATTTGAAGAAATAATGAATTTTTTAAATTATAGGTTTCAGAAACACGGCGATGGAATAAATCACTGAAACTCGAACATCCGCAAGCTAAAATTATTGCTTTCAATTTCTAGATGATACTCAATAAGCTTTAGCCAATGAATGTTTTTAAGCATGAAAATGTATCATTCATACAAACGTGGAAGTGTCATATTTACAAGTTTTCGTTTTTAATTTAAGAAAGCACACTGTACTTATTATAAAAAAGGGAGTTTTAGTTTGATCTCGTTAATTTGTCCCATCTACAACGAGGAAGAGAGTATTGAGAGCTTTTTAATTCACATTAAAAAGCTCATCGACTGTCATAATTTACAGCTTGAGCTGTTATTCATTGATGATGGTTCTTCAGATCACTCTTTAAAAGTTTTAATTAATGCTAAAAAAGAAAATGACAATATTCGCATAATAAGGTTCTCCAGAAATTTTGGTAAAGAAGCTGCATTAACCGCAGGGCTTAATTTTGCCAAAGGGGCGGCTGTAATTCCTATAGATGTTGATTTACAAGACCCTCCTCAAGTAATTGTTCAGTTAATTGAAAAATGGAACGCTGGATATCAAATTGTATTGGCAAAACGAAGCGATAGAAAAAAAGATAGTTTTTTAAAAAGAATAACTGCCAACTTTTTTTATTCTATACACAACAAACTGGCTGATCATAAAATTCCAGCTAATGTTGGTGATTTTAGACTGATGGATCGGCGAGTTGTAGAAGAGATAAATAAGCTACCAGAACGTCAAAGGTTTATGAAGGGGTTATTTTCTTGGGTCGGTTTCAATTCAACAACCATTACCTACTCTCGCGCAGAGCGTAATAATGGTACATCTAAGTTTTCCTTCTGGAAACTTTGGAATTTTGCCATTGAGGGAATAACCAGTTTTTCTACAATTCCCCTAAAAATATGGAGTTATATAGGTGCAATCGTTGCTGTGATATCCTTTATTTATGGGATTTTTATTATATTTCTGACGCTATTTTCAGGGGTTGAAGTCCCTGGCTACTCATCATTAATGGTTGTAATTTTGTTTTTAGGAGGGATACAGCTAATCGGCATTGGCGTTTTAGGTGAGTATATAGGTCGTATTTATTTAGAAACTAAAGCCAGGCCACTATTCATTATTGATAAAGAGTATTAAGGTTTGTATGGAACTGTCATCCTACAAGAAAATGTGTGAGCAGCAAGAAAATCATTGGTGGTTCAAAGGCCGGCGAAAAATAATCGAGTTTTTTTTAAAAAAGCACTCGTTTAAGAAACAACCAGAATTGTTAGAGATAGGTTGTGGCCCAGGTGGTAATCTTGAACTGCTCAAAAAATTTGGAAATGTTTTTGCCGTTGAAATGAACTCATACGCAATTAATGAAGCGAAAAAACACTCTGATATTTTAATCGAAAGAGGCAGTTTGCCAGATGATTTACCCTTTCCAGATAAACCATTTGATATCATTTGTTTATTCGATGTCTTGGAACATGTGGAACAAGACAAGCAAGCGCTACAGGTTATCAATACTCGCTTAAGAGCTGGTGGACAGTTGATGATAACAGTTCCCGCGCTTCCTTTCATCTATGGGAAACACGACACCGCTCTGCATCACTATAGACGGTACGACAAACAGCAGCTTATCAAATTGTTGGAACAAGCAGATTTTACTATTCAGGAGTTGTCATACTTTAATACTCTTTTACTGCCGTTAGCGATGTTCGCTCGTCTTTTAGATAAAACACTGAAGAGAGCTGATTCTACTGGCCTTAACAGCCCTCCCGCTTTAATCAATAAAATGTTCTTTAAAATATTCAGTTTTGAAGTATTTTTGATGAAATATTTGAAATTACCACTTGGTCTTTCGATGTTTTGTGCGGCCAAAAAAAATGGTTAAAAACAGTTATAAAGAGCTTATCAGATTTATAATTGTCGGCTTAATGTCCACCTCCGTACATATTGTTATCGCAATTTCTGCCATCGAAGTGCTAGATGCTCGGCCATTAAAAGCTAATTTATTTGCTTTTATAAGCACCTTTTTATTTTCTTATATTATGAATTCTAAATGGAGTTTTTCTTCGACTTTGGCATTTAACAAGTTCTATAAATTTTCGATTGTTGCGCTATTAAACTTTCTCCTCATTTATACGATAGTTAGTATTAATGAAGTATTGAAAACTCCCGTAGTCTATAGTGTTTATGGCATAGCCATCCTCAGCCCAATCATTAGCTTTTTAAGCTTGAAATTTTGGATATTCTCAAACAAAAACTCCGTATAATATCATTATATTTAAACTACAGTCGCACAAAAGAAGTTAGAGAATGGCAATATTTTAATCACTGAAAGCAGAGCAGGAAGAATCTTTGAAATAACAGTTGAGGGCGAAATTGTTTGGGATTTTATATTACCTTTTGATGGAGAATACGCTCCCTTAATAACGAGCTCGGTTAAGCTTGAAAATGATTTTTTTAATGTTGATGTTTGGCATTGTCCAAATCGTTAACGTTTTCTCTATGGAGGTGATGATTATGGAAAACTTTATACTATTGACGCAACATAGAATTTCCCTAGCATTCCCAGTGTTTATATTAGCGTAACTTATTATCGGTTGATGTTTTTTAAATATACTCATCAACATTTCATTTTCTATACTAGACTTTAGTTAATATTAAATAATAAATAACGCTAGTTGGTGGAATGGAATCTAAAAGTAATCTCCAAAAAGATCTTTTAATATCTAAAGGATTATCAGCAATACTCCTTATATTGCTGCTACCTTTAATTTACTACACTTATCAAAATATACGAATAAAACTTTCATTACAGCAGGCTGAAGATCCGATGATTTTCTCTGCCAATAGATATCTTTATGCTGGTGACTGGCCTGCTTCAAAGAATAACGATTATCTAATTTCTAATTTTCAAGAATTTCAAATTATAGAGGCTGAGCAGAAGCCTAAAGCAGTAAAAAATAACAATGAATGAGCAGATCACCTTAACCAGAACCTATTTTAGAACAATTGCATTTTTACTGCTTTTTCTAATTTTATGTTTTGTTTATAGAAGTTATATACATCCTGTGACTGAATTATCAATGGTTACAATATTACAGCACAAATATGCATCCGCATTTTTAACAACTGGTTTAGTTGCAGATCTTTTATTTTTTTCACTTACCTTCTTGATTGTCCATTTGATCTGGGCATTGATAATAACGATAAGCTGCAAGTCATTCTTCACCAAAACGGCTGATGACACTTTAAAAACTAAATTTTGGTTGATGATTATTTTCGTTCATTTTAATTTTGTCCTGTTAGCCAACTCCTACCTTTACCCCACATCAGTCGTTAGTATTTATCGACTATCAATACTCAGTCAGCCAATCATTATTACTGTATTGGGGCTAATTATTGCATATTTCTTTATAAAAGGACTGTTAATAGATAAGCAGTGGAAGAAGATGTTAGTCGCCATTTCGTTATTAATATGGTGTTTAACGCCGCCAATTTACCAAATAGATAAATTTGACAACTCAACCACCAACAAACCTAATATTATTCTGATTGGCTTAGATGCTCTTCGGCCCGATCACCTTAGCTACAAGCAACAACAAGTTGACTACACCCCTTTTTTAAATACATTTTTGGAACAATCCATTATATATGATAAAAGCTACACAACGTTGCCAAGGACATTTGTTTCATGGTTCAGTTTATTAAAAAGCCAATATCCAAATACCCATGATGGTCGATTTAACCTTACTCCAGCAGAACTTATTAATAAAGATATAGAACTGCTCAAGCAATTAAAAAGACAAGGGTACACTACGACATTCGCTTTAGATGAAAGAAGGTTTAATCACATTGATGAAAGTTATGGTTTCGACAATGCAATAGGACCAAAAATTGGATTTGCAGATCAATTAACAAATAGGGTTGCTGATATTCCAATTTTAAATTTGCTTTCCCATACTCGTTTTGGTCGATATTTATTGCCTTTCATGTTTATAAACAGGGGGAATGGCAAAACGTACAATTCTGAATTATTCATTAATGAAAGCCTTAATGCATTAAACGCTAACACACCAAACTTTTTGTCCATTCATTTTTGCATGCTTCACTGGCCTTATACTTCAAAAGAGTTTATCAACGTTGATCCAAAAAAATGGCAGGGTAACCATAATCACTTTTTGTATTTATCATTGTTAGAAAAGTTAGATAAACAATTTGAAACCGTTATTACTAAGCTTAAAAACAATGGCTATCTTGATAATGCATTAGTGTTTGTTTTTTCAGATCATGGTGATGGATTTAACATGGAAAAATATAAACTTTCACCACAAAAGACTGAATTTGAAGGTTTACCAATCAAAGTAAATTCATGGGGACACGCTACCAATGTGTTAGATCAAACTCAAGCAAATATATTATTGGCTTTTAGCCATTACAAAGACGGGAAACTGATAAATAAAAATCAAATCATTACAGGTAACTTTTCTATCATAGATATTGTACCAAGTATTTATAAAAAACTCGGTTTTAAACAAAATGAACAGTTTCAAGGTATTCCTTTGCCCAACAATAACCTGCAAGTAAACTCTGAAAGAGTACTTTTTGTAAATTCTTCAAAGCCATCAAAACTTCTTGATACCAGCTTTATTAAAACCGATAAAGTTTTGTACGAAAACTTAGGTAATTATACCGTTGCAAAAAATGGCTTTTTTGAATTAAAAAAAACTGCATATAAAGACTTTATAAAAATGCAACATCGATCTATTTATTATAAAGACTGGCAACTAGCTTTTATTCCAGAATATAAAGGCTTTATCTTAGTTGATATCAAAAAACGGCAATGGTTACCAATAGGTAAAAATGAGGAAGACGTTAAAGCTCCAATTAATCACATGAAAAAATTATTTTGTGAACATTACGCAAGAGATACATTATTCGATGACTCTGAAATATGTCATAAAACCTATATTACAAAAAACAACTAAAATCAGGGTACTATTTAGGTGGCCAAATCAATTAAACCTCTGCGGTCAAATTTAAATCAGGGTGATTTTGATATTGCAGGGGGTGAGGTTCATGATAGTAAAGCTGCTTCAATAATAATAGATCATATAGCTCACGCAGACTAAATCATTACAGATAAAAACTATGAAAATGAACTCCTGAGAGTAATAATTAGACATAAAAACTCGATACCGGTGCTCTCTATGTCCCCCTGTTTTTATTAATTTTTTATTAATTGTTTATTAATTTTTTTATTAATTAATTTTATATACTATCATTTGGATAACAGATGTTATTTAACAATACATTAATGATATTAATAAAAGAAAAATTCAGGATTTACATTAGTAAAAGTTTCTTTAAAATTAAATCAGCTATATGGTTAATTCCACTTTTAACTTTGTTTAGCGCTATAATTTTAAATTTCGAATTCCTATTAAATCACGATACAGGATGGCTTTTTCTTGCAACGAAAAAGTGGTTAAGTGGTGCTGCATTGTACTCTGAAATAATAGAAGTAAATCCACCGTTGATTTTTATTATTTTCAGTCCAATTGTTTATTTAACCGAATTATTGGAAATATCATCGGTAATAATAATTATAAAACTTTATTTAATTTTACTGATTTGTATACCGAGTTTTTTCTTTTTAAAAATCATCTTAAACCTTCCTACCTTTGAAAAACAGAAAGCATTAATTACTACAATAGTGATATTATTGCTCTTTATTTTACCTATGTATGATTTCGGTCAAAGAGACCATATAGCATTTGTTTTTTTATTACCCTATTTAACTTACCGATATATTATTCACACTCAAATTTTAAAAACAAATCTTCTAGAGTCCGTAATTATAGGTGTATTGGCAGGGGTAGGTCTCTGTTTAAAACCCTACTTACTATTCTTGCCACTGTTTACTGAATTATTTTTCCTTTATAAAAACAAAAACCTTAAACGCATGTTTTCTATTGAATTTTTATCTATGCTAGGGTTTTGCTTAACATTTTTAATTTACATATTATATTTTGAAAGAGCATATATTGAATTGATGATTCCGCTTGGTAAAGCGACTTATTGGACTTATGGAATACCATTAAGTCATTTTGGTCTACCCGAAAAATTTTTTATTTGGATAATATTATTTTTTATAGCATTTAAAATTAAAGGAAAAAGAAATCAAGATATTTTGTTTTATGGACACTCGTTAACTTTAGGGGCATTGCTAAGCTTTCTACTTCAATCGCATTTTAACTACCAAATTTTGCCATTCAACATAGTACTCAGCATTATGTTTTTATTGACTACAATGTTTTATATTTTTCAATTCAAGGGAAGTATACATATTCAAAATAAATTTAAATTTCTCATATTAACATTATGGATTTCAATTTTTTTATTCGATATAAATACGATTATTAACCGGAATAATAAACTAACTGAGCTGGTAAATGGAGCACCTCCTAGTTTAAAAACATTAAAATTAGATCATTTGGAAACAACAAAACGAGTGATTAACCAGCACTTTTTTAACAAGAATATCTATGTTTTATCCACAAACGTATGGCCTTCTTCTTTTATAAGTAATTACACGCATGCGAATTGGAGCTCAGGTTTTCCAGCTATGTGGCCACTTCCAGCAATAGATTTTGCTGAACGTTATCCACATTTAATAACTAAGAATAAATTATCAAATATTGAAAGTATTAAATTATTCGTAACCTCGACGATTGCTAGAGAGATTACCAAAAGTAAACCCGAAGCTATAATCATAGATGTGAGTGAAAAACTTAGTTATAGCCATGATGATTTCAACTATTTAAATTTTTTTTCAAGGCATGACAATTTATCACAAATACTAAAAAATTATGAATTATCAGATTTAAAAGTTTCTTTCTTCAAATCGAAGAAGTACGTGGTATTTATCAGAAAAAGGGATATTTCAATTTGATTACTTTAATTTGTCCAGTTTATAACGAGGAAGATAGTATTGAGACCTTTTTAAGTCATATTAAAAATTCGTAGACTGTCATAAGTTGCAACTTGAACTATTTTTCATTGATGATGGTTCTACAGCTCATTCATTAAAAATATTAATTAACGCTAAAAAAGAAAATGAAAATATACGGATAATAAGATTTTCCCGAAATTTTGGCAAAGAAGCGGCATTAACCGCAGGGCTTAATCTTGCTAAAGGAGGGGCTGTAATTCCCATAGATGTTGTTCTACAAGACCCGCCGCAAGTCATTGTACAATTATTTGAAATAATGGAACGTTGGATATCATATTGTCTTGGCCCAACGAAGCGATAGAAACAAAGATAGTTTTAAAAAAATAATGACAGCCAACTTTTTTATGCAATACACAACAAACTGGCGGACCATAAAATTCTAGCCAATGTTGGTGATTTCAGGTTAATGGGTCGGTGAGTTGTAGAAGAGATTAATAAACTGCCAGAACGTCAAAGGTTTATGAAGGGGTTGTTTTCTTGGGTCGGATTAAATTCAACGACCGTTACCTATTCTCGCGCAGTGCGTAGAAATGGAACATCCAAATTTTCCTTCTGGAAACTTTGGAATTTTTCTATTGAAGGAATAACTAGCTTTTCTACTATCCCACTAAAAATATGGACTTATATAGGTGCAATTGTTGCTTGGATATCCTTTATTTATGGGGTTTTCATTATATTTCTAACCTTATTTTCTGGAGTCGATGTCCCTGGTTACTCCTCGTTAGTTGTTGTGGTCCTCTTCTTAGGAGGTAATCAGCTCATAGGTATTGGAGCTTTAGGTGCGTATATAGGTCGTATTTATTTTGAAACTAAAACAAGGCCATTATTCATAATAGATAAAGAATATTGAGGTTTTGATGGAACTTTCATCCTATAAACGATGTGCGAACAACAAATAACCACTGGTGGTTCAAAGGAATGAGAAACATAATTGAATTAAAAAAAATACTAATTTATTAGAGATTGGTTGTGGCCCTGGAGGTAATCTAAAACTGCTTAAAACATTTGGCAGGGTTCACGCAGTTGAAATGAATTCATTCGCAATTTACGAAGCTAAAAAATAGCGATACTGTAATCGAAAGCGGTTATCTTCCATATAAATTGCCTTTTTCAGATAAATTGTTTGATGCTATTTGTTTCACATGTTCTAGAACATGTGAAACAAGACAAACAAGCACTACAAGTTATTAAAGCTCGCTTAAAAGTCGGTAGGCATTTGGTTTTAACAGTGCCTGCACTCCCCCTCTTATATGGAAAACATGATACTGCTTTCCACCTCTTTAGAAGGTATGACAGAAAGAAACTTGTCGATTTGTTAGAGCAAACAAACTTTACAATTCAGGAATTTTCATATTTCAATGTCTTGTTACTCCCTCTGGCAGTATTGTCAAGAATATTAGACAAAATATCACCTTCGACTTCTTCTACTAGTGTTCATACGCCCGCTATATTAATCAACAAAATTTTCTATACAATATTTAGTTTTGAAGTTTTCTTAATGAAGTATTTGAAATTACCCATTGGTCTGTCAATGTGTTGCATAGTTAAAAAATGGCTAAAAAAACTATTACCGAATTAACTAGATTTATCGTTGTTGGTATATGTGTAACATTCCTACATATATTAATTGCATTACTTTTAATAAAAAACTTAGGTGTATTCGCTTTCCAAGCTAATCTAATAGCATTCTTGTTAACTTTTTTTTCTCTTTTTATATGAATACATTGTGGAGTTTCAATTTTAGTGTGTCATGGATTATATTTTTTAAGTATGTGGTCACCGGAGTTTTAAATGTTATCCAAATCTATTTAATAGTTCAATTAACTAAATGTTTGGAATTTCCTAATTATTATAGTGTATTTTTAATTAGCATCATTAGCCCAAGCATAAACTTTATAGTTTTAAAATTATGGATATTCTGCCCCACTAAGCAGCTTGACGAAGACAAATTAAGCTAGAAAATTCAAAAGTATCGCGAATACGAGTCGTTCGGTAATTGATGTTTTAATTGCTAAGTATTAGACAATTTAAATTTATTTACTAAAATCAAGAAAAGCAAAAAGAAACTTTCCCAATGAATATAACCAATTTTTCTCAGCATATTTTCAGGATCAGCTTAATTATACTCGTTTTTGTTTCTGGCGGCATATCTGCTAGTTTTGAGTCTGGGCCATTTCCCTATTTAAAAGAAGGATACATATCGAGCGTTAAGTTTTTTTCCGAGCTGTTTCAACAACGCTCTAATTTACTGATAAAATCATCCTACACTGGCGAAGGTGTAGTCAACATAAACAAGAGTAAAATATTCGATGGAATGACTGTAATTCAGGGCTATTTTCCGGGTGGAAATAAAGCAATATTGCTCAGTTCAGATGGAAAAGTCCTCCACGAGTGGATAATAGATTATTTTAGTATTTGGCCTGCACCAAAACACATCAGGAGTGAAACCATTCCCAAGTCTGAATTTAATAATCATACCCAAGGTATAATTGTAAATTCAGATGGATCGATTGTTGTAAACGTTTCTGAAAGAGGCAGTGCAAAATTAGATAAATGTGGTGATGTGAAGTGGACTTTGAACTATCAAAACCATCATGTCATTACCGAAACCCCGGAAGGGAATTATTGGATCCCTTCAAATCGTGCAATAAATGAAATTGATGAAAATTTATTACTCGGTTTGATTTCCAAAGAGGCGTTACTAGATCAAGAAATAAGACATAATAATGAATTTGAGCAGTTAATTTTATTATTTGATAATGAAGGTAATTTAATAAAAGAATTATCAGTACTAAATAGTTTAATCAATTCAGGATTTGAACGTCACCTTTATGACTCTTTTCTAATCTCCACCTTTCAGCCAACCCATATCAATGATATTGAGCTAGTAACGAAAGAGTTGGCAAATAAAATTAAAAACGTTAGTAGTGGCGATTTATTAGTTTCAATTAGACAAATGCATTTATTAATCATAATGGATCAATTTACCGGTGAAATAAAATGGTCTCATCAAGGCCAATGGATCAGACAGCACGATCCGGACATCACACCTGAAGGAAATATCCGTTTATTCAATAATTCTCGAAAAAACTTTAGTTTTAATCGCCCCTCAGGAAGCAACTTAATTGAATTAGATCCGGAAACAGAAGAATCTTGGATTGTTTATCCTAAAGTGGGCCAACCAAGTTTTTACACCGACATAATGGGAACGCATCAGCAGTTGGAAAACGGAAATATTCTTATTACCGAAAGTAGGGCCGGTAGAGTGTTTGAAATAACCGCTGATGGCGAAATAGTTTGGGATTTTGTCCTACCTTATGATGAAGAATATGCTTCTTTAATCGAAAGCAGTGAGCGCATCTCTAATGACTTTTTTACTGTTCAAGATTGGAATTGTCCCCGAAAATAGACTTTACTTTATAAAAGCTAAACATGGAGTTTGAAATGAAATTTACATTTTTATTATTGGCTTTAATAGCCATGTCATTACCTGCTTATGGCTATGTTGGACCTGGTTCAGGCTTATCAGCAATAGGCACTGTGATTGCTTTTTTAGGTGCAATTATTTTAATGTTTTTTGGGTTACTTTGGTATCCAATGAAAAAAATTTATAGGAGAATTAAAGGTACTCCTGAGGAAGAGACTGAAAAAAATAAACTTAAACAAGAAACATAAGGGTTAACTTATGGAAATATTGCTTATTTATACTTCAGTTGTTTTAGTTTTTAGTCTTACTTGTTATTTATTTAAAGTGTTTCATACTTTTCCGGAAATATTTTCAACCATAACTCAATCTTTTAAAATAATTTCAAATTCACAGATTTCAGATGATAGAAAAGAGCTAGCAAGTAAAGAAGCATCAAAACAGCTATTCATTCTCGGACTTACAGTTTTAATTAAATTTTTATTGGTTATCACCATATCAGCTATCCCATACTTGATATCAAATCATTATAAAATAATTACGGAAGAAGAGTTTTATACTTTTTCTCTTCGCTATGATGTCATATTGATAAGCATAATAGCGGTACTGATTTTCACTCAACTATTAAACAAACTTAAGTCGAAGTAATTATGCAAAGTAGACCTTCGTATAACTTGCTAACTAGGACCTTACATAAAATAGCCTTTAATTCAGCTAGCTTACAAAATTTATTTATTGATATAGAGAAAAGTTTATTTTTTGAGGAATACCAACAAATAAAAATCACCTCCCCCATTTTTATCACATCATTACCTAGAGCTGGCACATCTATATTGCTCAATTTATTAAACCAAATAAGTAACAACGTTAGTTATACATATCGTGAAATGCCTTTTCTGCACAGTCCAATAATATGGAATAAGTTTTCACAAGCCTTTAGTACACAAACACAACTTAAAGAAAGAGCACACGGCGATGGCTTAAAGATAAATTTCGATAGCCCTGAAGCCTTTGACGAGGTATTTTGGCTAAAATTTTATGGCGACCATTACAGCCAACAAAATATAAAGTTGTGGCACGAAGCTGAAATAAACAATGACTTTAATAAATCATACTTTAATCAGATTAAAAAAATTATTTATTTGAAAGCATTGCAACCACAAGATGGATTTAATTATATTTCCAAAAATAATGTTAATGTAGCAAGGATCCCGCTTATTCAATCTCTGTTTAATGATGCCCAGATCATTGTTCCTTTCCGAGACCCCTTAGAACAAGCAATTTCCTTATTTAGGCAACATCAAAAGTTCCAACATCAACATAAAATTGACAAGTTCTCATATCAATATATGAAGGATATTGGCCATTTTGAATTTGGTTTACTGCATAAGCCGATAGCATTTAACGGCTTTGAGTTTTACCAACAACAGTATTCAACTAGTGACGTAGATTATTGGTTGTCATACTGGATTAGTGCCTACAAACACATTTTAACCAATAATGGCATTAAATTTATTTCTTTTGAAAGTATCTGCTCTCAGGGGCAAGATGGGGTTACCAAACTTTTTGATAAATTAAACATGGGGGGCCAGAATGAAGAAATAGCAAAAGCAACAAAACTACTTAACTCAGCTCCTTCCAAGAGATATAAAGATTATAATTTTAGTCGCATTTTAATTGAACAAGCCTATGAAATTCATAATAAAATGACCAATCAATGCATATTAAAATAATATTTCTATTGCCAATATATTAAGCTTACTATTAATTCCCTTACTCTAAATCAATAGTCCGAATAGCAAGTTTTAAAAACTCAATGCGCTCACCTAAATGAGTTTGTGCTTGGCTACCAGTATAAGCACTTTGGTCTGCTTGTAACCTTTGTACTAGCCAGCCTCTAACCATTACGTAATACCGTTGATCCCAGCCTAGTGCAGTAACTTTGTGAATGGAATTTGGATCGGTTGGATTATTTAAGGCTTGTTGAATCGCTAGAATTTGTTTGCCAAGTTTTAGGGCTTCTAGATCTTGCTCGGATAAGTTAATGGTAGCGGTTTTACTGTCCTCATCAATTGCTTTTTGATCGGCATTCACCGCTGTTGATAAAATAAAAGACAATGCAGTTATGCCGCTTAATAAATTGCGTGATATTTTAGGCGCTTTCATTATCTTCTCCTTTGCACTATTGGCCATGTTAATTAGTTAATTGATATAAATTACTGTCCTTATCCATACCTTCTAATTGCACTTGCTTGTTAAACGAAAAGCCCAATTTTAATAATAATGCTCTAGACGCTGGATTATCGACTGCAGTTATGGCGAGTACGGTTTTTAGTTGTTTATCTTGCACTTCAAAGTCTAATACAGCTTTCGCCGACTCATAGCCATAGCCTTTACCGCTATATAGCTCTAGAAAAGCAAAGCCAATATCTGGTTCAGGTAAGGTATCTCTTTTTAGTAACCCGCACATACCAATCGGCTTATTGGAGCCTTTTAAACAAACAATGTGTAAAGCAAAGCCAAAGTCTTTATACATTTGCTGCGGGCCTGTTTTTATATAGTTGAGCGCATCCGATAATGTTCTAACTTGTTTGTCACCTATATTGGTGATGAAACTTGGTTCATTCAACAGTATTAAAATAAATGCGGCATCATCTGCGTTTACACATCTAATAATTAAGTTTTGAGTTTGTATAGGCGACATCTTATTAGCTTATTTCGGTTGAATAACTATTTATTGGGTTCAATAAATTCAACACTATCAACGGTTAATGTATAGCTTGTCGGTATTTGTTTTGCGCCATCAACTAGGTTTAATTCAGGTGAAACTAACTCACTTTTCATCAAGCCATTAACTTTTATCGCGGTGAACATGCTTAATGTAGGGGGCTCTATTGGGGTTTGTAATTTGGCATAAACGATTTGATTTGGCGCTGGTGGCGGCTCATGGATACAAGCACCAACATAAGGAACAAGTAAAAACTCTTTAATTTTTTTGCCTTCAAACTCTAACGGTAAGAGAAAACCTGACATTTCAATATTCTGGTTATCTAAGGCAGGGTTAGTTGACTGAAACTCCATTTCACGTTGAGTGATAATTTCTTCTCGTATTTTAAACATCGATTTAATGTCGATACCTTGTTCGGTTAACGTTTTTCGAGCGGTATCAGCGAGTTTTTTAGACTCTTCATCAATCTCCTGGCCACTAGCAGTGATATCATCAACAATAGCAACCTGTTGTAACATACGAATTTGTTCAATTTCTAAGTTTTCAAAAGGGTTTTCTATTTCTTTGGTTTGTACGTGTTCATTTAGTGTTGACCAACTCACTTGCTGCACTTCTTTACCAAAAACGGCACTACTAAACAGCAGGCTAACAATAGAAAATATGGAAAAAACATTCTTCATTTTACAACCTTTATAAAACATTGAGATTAACTTCGAATTGACATGCCATCAGATAACGCATATCGATAAATTTGCATACTAGGGTATAAGCTTATTAATAATCCTGCACCGCCAACAAGCGCAAGCAATGTCCATTCTTGAACAGATGGCATGCCTAACTCTAAGTAAAGACCAAAGCTATTGAGAATAAAAGGTTTTATTGAAAATAAAATGGCATATAAACAGCCTATTCCTAACATTAAACCTGATAATATAATTGCGAAAGCTTCGCCCATCATTAATGAAAAAATATGGCTTGGCCGAGCACCTATTGCTCTAAGTATCGCCATTTCTCTACGACGTTGATTTAAACTGTTTAATAAAATGATCAGCATAGTTGCTAAACTAATGAGCACTACCATCAGTGATACGGCAAATAAGGTTTTTTCAACAATCGATAATACCGACCATAACTCTAATAAGGCGACGCCAGGCATTATAGCCATTAATGGCTCACCGTTAAATTTATTAACAATTTGCATCATAGTTAACGCTTGCGGGCGTTCCTTTAAACCTAGGTAAAATCCGGTAATGGTATCGGCACTATGGTCATGCTCATGATGAGCACCTGCTACAAAACTGTCACTATGGACGCTCTGTTCATGAGAGGCATGTTCGTGTGAATCATGCTGTTCATGATGTACCTCATCGTGTTCATGAGGTACATGATCATTAGATTGTTTTTCATCATCAATGTGCGAGTCATGAGTATCCGTCACCCGACTTTTAGTCAGTTTGTTTTGTTTGGGTAAGCCTAGTGTTAAAAATGGGTCATGGCCTACTGCCATACTCTTTTGTTCACTATGTAATGAATCGATACCTTCTAGGCTGATAAATACCGTTCTGTCTATTGGTGTCGCGGTAGGGGCTAGAATACCTGATATAACGAAAGGCTGTTTATCATGATGGATATAACTGTCTGCGCCGCCGTGAGCAATAATAATTTCATCACCAATTTGGTATTGCAGTTTGTTCGCAACTTCATTGCCTATCACTACATCAGTTGTTGCGACAAACCATTTTCCTTGTAATGTAGACAGTGATTGCTTACTGCCGTATTTATAATGATTATAAAAATCACTCGATGTGCCCATCACTTTATAGCCTTGGTGAGAATCCCCTAATGAAAATGGAATTGACCACTTTACGGTATTATTACTGGCTATTTCTTCATACGATTCGTACTTAATGCCATTGGTGGCGGTGCCCATTTGGAAAACAGATGACAATAATAAATTCACTGAGCTGGTTCTGGCACCAACAATCAAATCAGTACCTGATATGGTATTGGTAAAACTATCTTTTGCTTGTACGCGCACTTTTTCAATCGCAATTAATAACGCGACACTTAATGCAATTGAAAATATGGTAAGAAATACCGTTACTTTACGATTTCTGAAACTCTTCAGAGCTAAATTTGCAATGGCCATTACATCGCTCCTTCGGTTGAAATAGTAACGATGTCTTTGTTTTCATCCTGCATTTCACGATTGAGCATAACGGTGCGATCAAAGTCTTCTTTTAAGCGGGTATCATGACTTACAAAAACTAAGGTAGAGCCAGCAATTTTACATTCTTTAAATAACAATTCTAAAAAACTATGACACCGATCAGAATCAAGTGATGATGTTGGTTCATCGGCAATAATAATCTCAGGAGCGCCCATTAACGCACGAGCCGCCGCAACACGTTGCTGCTGACCAATGCTCAGCTCATTTACCGGTTTGTGTAATAAGTTAGCATCGCCCATGTCTAAATGAGATAGCAATCTTAACGCTTCAGCTTCTAGCGATTCAGAATTTTTTAAGGCGCGAGATTTACGCAGTGGCGAAAAACTACACGATAATATTACGTTTTCAATGGTCGTAAGGTATGGGATCAAATTAAACATTTGAAATATGACCCCGATATGATCCGCTCTAAACTGGTCTCGTTTAGTGGGCGACATTTGGGTTAAGTTTTTTCCTAGCATGCTTAACTGACCAGAATTAGCTGAAATAACGCCGCATAATAAGCTCAGTAGTGTTGTTTTACCGCTGCCACTGGGGCCGCGTAAAAACAACTTTTCACCTTTATGGACGGTAAATTTGTCAATGTTAAATTCGAAGTCGGCTTGTTCATGCCAAGAAAATTTTAAATCACAAATATCGATAATATCGGACACGCACTTACCACCTTGGACAAATTTATCATTTAATTTAAATAGGCTAACTATTCATATCAGTATGAGACCATAGTCATTACACTTAAAGCAAGTAAGCTTTTGTTATGTAATGTTACTTTATTTTTACATTTTAACTTAAGTTTTCTGCGGATAATGTTCGCTTTGCATTTCTACCAATCGAGATTCACAACGAGCAAATTCAAAACTCAGCTTTTCACCACAATAAAGCTTTAAAATATCTACTTCGCTACTAATAAACAGTTCAATATTTTGATCATAAAACTCATCCACTAAGGCAATAAATCGCCTGGCTTCATCATCTTTGGAATGCATGCCAGTAAAAATATTCTCGCTACGCCTGTACCCTTCCTCAGTGCCAGATACCACATGTTCAAGCACGGTTCCGGAAAATTGCGGCACATTAGCCACAAATATGCATTTAAATTGCTTAGCTAAACTAATGTAATCAAGTTGGCTGCGAGCACCTTTGCATAACATTGAAAAATCAAAAAATATTGTATCACTGGCAATGCCAATATAAGTTAACTCTCTGGAGTTTATTGTGATTTTTCCGCGCTCCAACATTTTATTTGTACGTAGGTAAAACTCTTCTTCTAAAAAGTTATTCGGCGTTTCTAACGGATAAATATAACGAGCATATTTTTGTTGGTGTAAGCGATGATCTTTCTCGCCATTGACACTAACAACCTGACAGTATTTATTGAGCAAATCAATGGTAGGCAAAAACCTTTGTCGTTGTAAGCCATTACGATATAACTGTTCTGGCTGACAATTTGAGGTTGTTACTAACACCACACCTTGATTAAACAGTTCTGCAAATAAGCCCGCCAAGATCATGGCATCGCCAATGTCACTAACAAAAAATTCATCAAAACAAAGCACGTCTATTTCATTCGCCAAGTTTTTTGCAATGACTGATAAAGGATTAACTTGCCCAACAAGCAGAGTTAGTTGTTGGTGAGTTTGTGCCATAAAATGATGAAAATGCATCCGCTGCTTTCGACCAATATTCAGGTTTTGGTAAAACAAATCCATCATCATGGTTTTACCGCGCCCTACTTTGCCCCACAAATAAATGCCTTTTAAAGATTGTTGCCGAGAAAATCGCTGCAACCACGGAAAGTTGGTGAGCGGTAATTTTAACTTTGCTTTAGGCTGATTGACTAAATGCTGATTTAATAATTCTAATAAATGAATTGCATTGCTTTGTGCATCGTCAACATTTAACTGGCCGTCATTAATTAATTGCTGGTATTTTTCGCTTAATGACATAAATAGTTGATTACTTACTTGGTGAGAATTTAAATAGCATTCCTATTATAGTTCCCCTATTCCTCGAATTGACAGAAAAATAGCATTGTTTTGCCTACAAGAATCAACAGCCCTCACACTTAATTACAACTTAACGCAAATAATTGCATTTTATCCCATCCGTTGTTGACTATTCACTCGCCCCATATATGATGTATCGCTTAATAAAAATGGCTATTTATTGCTATTAAAATAATTTCGTAAATACCGTTAACAACATTTTGGGATATTCAATGAACTTAAGAAGTATATTCATTGCAGCGTCATTCACTGCATTGTTCGTATCACCTGTGCATGCCACAGTGGTAAAACAAAGCAAAGGCGATTTTGAAGATAAATTTCGTCAGTTAGAAGAAATTTTGCCAACGCCAAACGATTATCGTAACGCCGCGGGTGAGCCAGGAAAAGAATACTGGCAACAACAAGTTGATTATAAAATCAAAGTACAACTTGATGAGGAAAATCGCCGTTTATCTGCAAAGCAAACAGTTACGTACCACAACAACTCACCATACCGTTTAAAGTACCTTTGGTTACAGCTTGAGCAAAACCGTTTTAAAGCAGACTCTATGTCTGAGTTAACGGGTGACTTTGGCGGTATTGGTCGTCGTGGTCCAGCAACAACAAAACCTAGCGGTAGCAAGCCGGCAAAAATAAGTTTTGCCGAGCTGCGCAAACAACAATTTTATGCTGACAATACCCTTGGTTACGATGTATTCAAGGTAACCGATAAACGCGGTAACGCTTTAAAAGTAACCTTAGTTGGTAGCCAGGCTCGAATAGATTTAGTTGACGCATTAGATGCAGGTGATGACGTTACTTTTAATATTGATTTTGCCTTTAATATTCTAGAAGAAAACGCTGTCTCAGCTCGTGCAGGTTATGAACACTTCCCTGACGATGCCCGCGAAGGCGGTAATGACATTTTCTTATTAGCACAATGGTTCCCACGTTTAGCCGCTTTTTCAGATTACGAAGCATGGCACAACAAAGAATTTTTAGGCCGCGGCGAATTCACTTTAGAATTTGGTAACTACGACGTAGAAATGACCGTACCAGCGGATCATATCGTAGCCTCAACCGGTGTTTTACAAAACGAAAGTAAAGTACTGACCAAACAGCAACGGAAGCGTTTAGAACAAGCTAAAACAGCTAAGCGTCCAGTATTTATTGTTAGCGAAGAGGAAGCGCTAGAAAACGAAAAAGCTGGCACAGACAAGTCTAAAACTTGGCACTTTAAAGCTGAAAACGTGCGTGATTTTGCCTGGTCTTCATCTCGTAAATTTATTTGGGATGCGAAAGGCTACGCACAAGGCGGCGATGAGCAAGAGCATGTAATGGCTATGTCATACTTCCCTAAAGAAGGCGGCGACTTATGGAAGAAGTATTCAACCGAGTCTGTAATTCACACCATGGATGTTTATTCTCGTTATACCTTTGATTACCCATACCCGGTAGCTATTAGTGTAAATGGCCCTGTTGGCGGTATGGAATATCCAATGATCAGCTTCAATGGTCCGCGTACAAAATGGCATGAAGATGGTTCTCGTACTTATACTCTGGCAGAGAAACGCTTTCTGATTGGCGTTGTAATCCATGAAGTTGGTCATAACTATTTCCCAATGATCGTTAATTCTGATGAGCGTCAATGGACTTGGATGGACGAGGGTCTAAACAGCTTTTTAGATGGTGTTGCTGGCCGTGAATGGGATCATACAATTCCATGGGGTGTTGAACCACGCGATATTATTGGCTATATGAAATCTGATGTACAAGTACCTGTTATGACTCAATCAGACAGCGTATTAAACCTTGGTCCAAATGCTTACACTAAACCTGCTGCCGCGTTAAATATTTTACGCGAAGTAATTATGGGCCGTGAGTTATTTGATTTTGCTTTTAAAGAATACGCAGTTCGTTGGAAAAATAAACGCCCAACTCCATCTGACTTTTTCCGCACCATGGAAGAAGCTTCAGGTATTGATTTAGACTGGTTCTGGTATGGCTGGTTCTACACTACAGATCACGTTGATATTGCAGTAGACAGTGTTTATAAACTTCGTTTAGATACTAAAAATCCTGACATTGATTTTGATCGTCGTCGTCAAGAGCACTTAGAAAAACCATCGTCTTTACATGTTGATCGTAACACTGCAGCAAAAGTAAAAACATGGTTAGAGCTGAATGAAGATGTTCGTGATTTTCATGATGACAATGACCGCTGGACTGTAACTAATAAAGAGCGTAATAAATATAAAGAAACGTTGAACAAGCTAGAACCTTGGGAACGAAAAGCTTTTGAACGCGCCGTAAGTGAAGACCAAAATTACTACGTAATTAACTTCTCAAATCTAGGTGGTTTAGTTATGCCAATTTTACTAGATTTAACTTTTGAAGATGGCAGCACTGAATCTATGCATATTCCAGCTGAAATCTGGCGTCGCGCTCCGAAAGCAGTAAGCAAGTTGATTGTTACTGAAAAAGGTAAAAATTTAGTGTCTGTAACGGTTGACCCGCATTGGGAAACTGCCGATGTAAACCCAGACAACAATCACTACCCACGTCGTATTATCGAGTCTCGCATTGAAGCTTTCAAAAAAGAGAAATCGAAGAAAATGGAATACCGCGACATTATGCATGACAGCAAAACGGAATTAAAAGAGCCAAAAGCTAAAGTATACAAAAAGTAGCGTTCGTTTTTAATTAGACCGGTAAAGGTAAATAGTAATGACACTGTATAAATTTAAAAAGCAATTCCTTGCTATTTTACTCACAACTGTAACGTTATTGGTGAGCAGTTTAGCTGCTGCTCATCAGCAAAAAGAAGCGTATAGCACAATTTTATTTAATGATCGTACGCATAACATTGAAGTATCGCATCGGTTTTATATTCATGATGCCGAACATGCTTTAGTAAAGTTACTTAATAAACATGCTGATCTAATTGGCTCTAGCGAAACCCAGCAAGAGTTTGCCGAGTACATACAGAATAAATTTCGTTTACTTGATGACAAAAAGAAATTATTACCATTAGGCAGCGTTGGTTTTGAAGTAGAGGGCAAATTTTTTTGGGTCTACCAAGAAATAAAACAGCCGGAAGTATTAACCGCGGTTTATGTAAAAATGGCTGCATTACAAGATGTATGGCCAGGACAGATTAATCAAATTAATGTTGAGCATAGTGACATTAAAGCGAAAAGTAAAAAATCTCGCTCTGTTCGTATTAGTGAACATGATGACTGGCAACGTATTACTGTAGATTAAAATTACCCGTCGGTAATTAAACAAAAAGAGATAATTTATTATCTCTTTTTTTATGCCTGTTTAATAAGTTTAACTAAACCAAACGTTTACTGATTATTAAAACATCAATCAAAAATTTATTGATAAAAACCGCTGTTTTCGGCTTGCTAAGATGTTAAATCTAAGTACAATCGCCATCCAATTTCCTAATACCATTTTGTAGAGTCCTTTTAGTTTCATGAGAAAATTGCTTACCTCCCCGGCAAAATTATCGCTTAGCGATAGCGAAAACAACATTTACCAAACGGCGTTAAAATACATTGCCGACTTATCTCTAAATTTAATGGCAGTAAAAGTAACCAACCACCCGGAAGACTTTCTCGGTTGGTGTAAAGAACTACATCGTATATGTAAACATGACTTAAACATGGACTTACTGGACGAGAAACAATTTGCGCCACTAAAAAAACTCCAAGACACACTCGAGCTTGGCATTTCATTAACGCAACTTAAAATGGTTCGTATTGCGCCATGGCCAATATTTACCAGCATTATTAAAGAGCAAGAAGCATTACAATCGTTAAATGAGCGCCTTGCCTTAATGAATTATATAGCACAATTGCGCACTCAACCTTTAGAGCAAATGATTGAAGAAGATCGCTTGGTATTCACCGGCAAACATACGGTAAAACATGATCCAAGCATTTTCCAATTTGATGTTGAATGGTTTGGTAGTACTAAAGGCGCGAAAACATTCCATCACTTACTACAAACACACCCGCAAGAATTTGATCTTGCATTGAACCATATCCCATTAGAAGGGACTGTAACTAAAGTTCAATACCAAGCATTTGTAAAAGACTTTAAAACCATTTTTACTGATCATACTGATGGTGAAAAAGCGCCATTAGTAGTAGCAACTCGTTTACTGGCGATGCGTCGTCCTGATGTGTTCATCGCTATTACTAATAATAATTTAAGTGTGCTTTGCCAAGGTTTGAATATTGCTAAGTTTAACAACCAGAACTTTGATAGTTATTATCAAGACATGGTGCTCTCATTGCACAGTTTTCATTGGTATAACCAAGCAGCACCAACAGACGAAGAAGAATTAAAATTGTGGAACATTAGAGCAATATTAGTTGATATATTCCTATTTGCTGATGAGTCGCAAGCACAAAACTCAAATTTCATTAAGTTGCGTGACAAACCAAAGAAAACTACCTTAGGTGTGGTAAAAGGAATGAAACGCAGTAAAGAGTCAGCTGAGATGCTTGTAGATAAGGCTCTTGAGGGGGACGATATTCCTGAGTACTTACTTGATATGCGCAGCACCATTGTTAATAGTGTTAAAGATGGTAAAACGGTAGAGCAAGCAATAGGATTAATGCGCACTATATTCGGTTAGTTCACCTAATAATCATCCAAAGTTAATGCTAAGCCGAACAGATATCTGTTCGGCTTTTTACTAAGTCGATATTAAATGCTATTCACTTCAAAAGAGGATAGCTCCCTACTTTCTCCAGGCTTTAAATTTTCGTCAAGCGCCAAACTTCCAATTGATTGACGATGTAATTTCACTACCGGGTTTCTAAAGCGGCCGAACATGCGTTTTATTTGATGATACTTGCCTTCAACCAATTCTACTCTGGCTATATGCTCGGACAAAATTTCTAATTTTGCCGGTTTGGTTGTTATATTCTCAAACTCGAAATACATTCCTGTTAAAAATGCCGAGATCATATCGTTAGTAAGCTTATTCCCTAAAGTAACTTGATAAATTTTTGCTACTTTACTGTTAGGTTTTGACAGCTTTTCTGACCACCTACTGTCATTGGTTAGCAGTAATAATCCCGATGAGTTTAAATCTAACCGGCCAGCAATGTGCAATGAATGTTTATAGGGAAAGTCGAGTAAATCAATGACGGTTTGATGAATGTCATCTTTAGTGGCGCTAACTACACCTACAGGCTTGTGTAACATCACATACTTTGCCTGGTTATTTTGAACTATCTCTCCATCAACGGTTATCAGAGAAAATGTATCAATAATCAAGTCAACATCTAAAGCAAGTTGCTCATCAACAAGTACCCTTTTTTGCGCGAGCAAAAGCCGCACATCTTTGCGCTTAATATTGAACCTTTCACTCAAAAATTTATCTAGTCGGCTACGGTTTATCGCCATCATATTTCCTTAATAGTAATTATCCTTTTAACATCGTAAAATAAGCCGTTTTATTTAATCAACTTAGTATATATGAGCAAGCACTTAAAATACCTTTCCGCATATTCTGCAGACATACAGGCACAAGTAAAAACGCTTATCGATGAAAAGCGACTGGCAAATTTTTTGCTAAACAAATACCCGAATACGCATGGTATTGCTAACGATAATCAGCTGCGTGAATTTGTTCAAGACTTAAAAAATCAATACTTAAAAAAATCAGCACCGTTAAGTAAAATCACCTTTGATAATAAAATTCATGTGATCAACAACGCTTTGGGCTTACACAGTTACGTTACACGTGTGCAAGGTGGAAAATTAAAGTCGAAGAATGAAATTAGAGTCGCCGCGCTTTTTAAGAAAACACCCATTGAGTTTTTATCAATGATCGTCGTGCATGAATTGGCGCATTTAAAAGAAAAAGAACATAACAAAGCATTTTATAAATTATGCAACCATATGTTGCCTGACTACCATCAGTTAGAATTTGAACTGCGTTTGTACTTAACTCAAATTGAGTTTATCGGTGATATCTATTAATTAACCGAAAATTTTATTCTTCAATAATTAGATGGTTAATTTTATTTTTCACTCCATCCCATTCTTTTGCATCACTAGGGGGTGCCTTGACCTCAGTGATCCTAGGCCAAATTTCTGCAAGCTCTGCATTTAACTTGATGAACTCTTTTTGATCCTCTGGTACTTCATCTTCTTGGAATATTGCCCCAGCAGGACATTCAACCGGGCACAAATCACAATCGATGCAGTCATCAGGGCTTATTACTAAAAAGTTAGGCCCTTCATAAAAGGCATCCGCAGGACATACTGCTACGCAATCGGTGTATTTGCATTTAATACAATTGTCGGTAACAACAAAAGCCATAGAGTTCTCTTAGAAAGTGTAAAGCAATTTATTGGCCTGATCATACCTTGCTTGGCAACAATTTCAATATCTTGTTTGTCACAACGCCAGCTTAAGGTAAAATAGCAGCTATAATTATGCACTTGCTAAATATTCACCTAATTTCAGCCTTTATTTGGAATAACCATTAATGATCCGTCTTACCGACATAAAATTAGATTTAAACCATCAAGCACATGAACTGCAAGATGCCATTCTTGAACGTTTGCAGATCAGTGAAGAGCAACTTGTAAATTTCTCAATGTTTAAACGTGGTTATGATGCACGTCGAAAAAATGCCATCGTATTGATTTATACCTTGGATGTAGACACTAAAGTAAACACTGAGCTATTAGCTAAATTTTCAAATGTCAGTAACATTAAAGAAACGCCTGATACTAGTTATAAATTTGTTGCACAGGCGCCAGATAATTTGCCGCAACGCCCTGTAGTAATTGGTATGGGGCCATGTGGATTATTTGTTGGTTTAGTGTTAGCACAAATGGGCTTTAAACCTATCATTTTAGAGCGCGGTAAAGAAGTTCGTGAGCGCACTAAAGACACCTTTGGCTTTTGGCGTAAAAAAATATTAAACACAGAATCCAATGTGCAATTTGGTGAAGGTGGTGCCGGTACATTTTCAGACGGCAAACTTTATAGCCAAGTAAAAGATCCTAAGCACTATTCACGAAAAGTATTACATGAATTTGTGAACGCCGGCGCACCGGAAGAAATTTTATACGTAAGCAAGCCACACATTGGTACTTTTAAACTAGTGACCATGGTTGAGCAAATGCGTGCAAAAATTCACGAACTGGGCGGCGAAGTACGCTTTAGTCAACGCGTTGATGATATTGAAATTGCAAATGAGCAAGTGCAAAGCTTAACGCTTGCCACAGGTGAAAAAATAGAGACTAATTATATTGCCTTGGCAATTGGTCACAGCGCCCGTGATACCTTTAAAATGTTGTTTAATAAAGGCGTTTACATTAAAGCTAAACCTTTTTCCGTTGGCTTTCGTATCGAGCATGAGCAATCAGTAATCGATGATGCCCGCTTCGGTAAAAACGCCGGCCACCCTATTTTAGGTGCAGCGGATTATAAACTTGTGCACCATTGTAAAAATGGTCGTTCGGTTTATAGTTTTTGTATGTGCCCTGGCGGCACCGTAGTTGCGGCAGCATCAGAAGAAGGTCGTTTGGTAACCAACGGAATGAGCCAATATTCACGACATGAGCGTAATGCTAATAGTGCTATTGTGGTAGGCATATCTCCTGAAGATTACCCTGGTGATGTGTTAGCCGGCATTGAATTTCAACGTCGCCTTGAAGAAACTGCATTTAAATTAGGCGGAGCAAGTTATGATGCGCCTACACAATTAGTTGGCGACTTTTTAGCTGGCCGCGCAAGCGGTGAACATGGTGACGTTGTGCCATCATATAAACCTGGCGTTACCTATTGTGATTTAAGTGAAACCCTACCGCAGTATGCTATTGATGCTATTCGTGAAGCAATTCCTGCCTTTGAGCGTAAAATTAAAGGCTTCTCAATGAAGGACGCAACCCTTACCGCGGTTGAAACCCGTACCTCATCGCCAATTCAAATAACTCGAGATAAAGAACTATTAACTAGCCTTAATACGAAAGGCCTTTATCCTGCGGGAGAAGGTGCTGGTTATGCGGGCGGTATATTATCGGCTGGTATTGATGGTATTAAAGTTGCGGAAGCAATGGCGATAGCTATGATGAAAAACTTTCAACAGTAAAGCTGAAGCCTCTAGAAAGAATAAGCCGAACGGTAACGTTCGGCTTTCATGTTTTTATTGCTCAAACAGTAAATTTACTTATTTTGTAAATAAATAGAATTCACTTCTGCGCCATCGGCAGTTTCAGCTTCATCAGTTCCTTCAGCAGAGTCTTGCTTATCAGCTTTAGTTTTACTTTTCGCCTTTGCCTTATTCTTCGCTTCTTCTTCAGCAAGTTCGGCTTCTTCAAGGTCGAGTTCAAAATCAAATTTCAATCGAGCAGGTTTATCAGACAACTCTTGCTCAGAATCATCACTTTCCAATTGTTCCAGCTCTTGCAGATCGCTAATAGCCTTTTCTTGCTCTACATCACTTAAGGTAAATGACTGTTCGCTTTCTTCAGTATTTTCGCTGTCAGCCGTTTCTTCGTTTGCTAACGCTGCTTTTGCTGCGGCAAGCTCGGCTTTTTTTAATTTATCTTTATATTGTTCAGCTCGGTCTTCATCATGACGCTTATTACGAGCAACATGATTAGCTAACACTTGTTTCAGTTCATTTTCAGCCCAAACAACACCTTCAGCTTCGCTGGCAAAACCAGTTTGACGTTTTGACACAACTTTCTTTTTCGACGTTGCTTGGCGCTGAATTTCAGCAGTCCAAGTACTGTTACGTTTTTCAACTACTCGAAATGTATATTTTGGCGCTTTACTCATGAAAAATCCTAATTGTTAAGTTCTAGTCTTGCTCAGCTTCATCGCTGTCATCGAACATTGGCATTTCTAAACCAAGCGCTCGAGCACGCGCTTTTTCTTTACGTTCAAATTTTGCGTCATCTTGCTTTTGAGCAAGAATATCAGCTTTTTCATCACGAATTGAACGCTGTTCGCCGTGGCGTTTATTACTGGTTTGCTGCGCGCTAATAAAAGTAGCAAGCTCTTGTTCTGCCCAGGTAGTCGCTTCAGATTCGCTTGCAAAACCATCTTGTTGTTTCGAAACCACTTTTTTCTTGGAAGTGATTTGACGCTCTATTTTCGCACACCAAGTACTGTCGTTTTGCTCAACAACACTAACACTATATTTTTGACTCTTTGCCATGATCAACCTTACAAAAACCTGTTAAATTCTAGTTTAGGAGCCTTTGCCCCATAATGCCCGCTATTCTACGCTTTTATTCATCACTTCACAGTAATAAAAATGTATTTTTACCTGCTACAGCAAGTTTAAATTTTCCACAGCGGGGGATTTTCAGTATACTGCGCGCCTTTCAAGTCTTTTGCTTGCTAGCAATTATGGAATTACGACAATGCGCTTATTAAGAACAACCACACATCCAGACATTAACAACTTGTGTGGTCGTAGTTTTCATCGTCAAGCCGCACGCGGCATAATTTTAAATGGCGAAGATATCTTATTGCTTTATACCGAGCGTTATCATGATTATACCTTACCCGGAGGCGGTATAGATGAGGGCGAAGATCTTGAACAAGGTTTAATACGTGAATTAATGGAAGAAACCGGCGCGGCTAATGTTCGTAACATTAAAGTCTTTGGTCGTTATGAAGAGTTTCGACCTTGGTACAAAGACGACTTTGATATTATGCATATGGAATCATTTTGTTTTACCTGCAGCATTGACAATAAATTAGGCGCTACCCAGTTTGAAGCGCATGAAATTCAAAATGGTATGCAACCTGTTTGGAAAAACATTTACCATGCAATAGAGCACAATGAACACACAATGGCTAATAGTGATAAAAAGGGAATGTCGATTGAACGAGAAACGTTTTTATTAAAGCTTATCGTTAAAGAGTTGCTAAATTAATAGATACCGGTTTCACCGGTATGACGAGTCTAGGTAGTTTTCAGCTGTATGGCTGGTTATTGTAGTTAGTCTAAATTGCTAGCCACAACATTTTTTGTATTTTTTACCACTGCCGCATGAACAAGGCTCATTACGGTTCGGGGTCTTGTCAAACGTAGTCGTGCTTGGTTTGTTTAGTATAGTGTTAAGTTCATTGATATTTTCATCGACGGAGCTATCTACGGTGATATCGGCAAATAGCTCATTGTCGGCAACTAACGTCTCTACTTCTAGTTTTCTTGCTACGCTAGTAACCACTAGCGTCAACGGATTTTTCTCGGTACCAAGCTTAACGATACGTTTAGTGTTATAACCTGTTTTTACGTGGTTTACTCTGGTATGGATACGCCCTTTGTAATACAGATCGTGCATGATGAACTCCGTTAAATTGAATACTAAAAATTGGCGCGCATATTAACAGCTATTGAGCGCAACTGTTAGTTAATAATGACATTTTCATAGTCACACATAGACCCTGAAATGAATTCAGGGTGACATTTGATAGTTACACAGAGTGTAAGCTAGAAAATGTCATTTCTTCAACATCGACTTTAGATCTGCGAATGGGTTATAGGTGGCAGAATCTTGATTGTTATCGCCAGCTTTTACTTCACGGCTGTATTGGTCTTGGTCAGTATACTTAGCATGTTCGTTGTCATGGCAATATATACACAATAGCTCCCAGTTACTGCCGTCATTTGGGTTATTTGTATGGTCATGATCGATATGATGTACAGTCAACTCTCTAATGTTTGAATATTCAAACTCACGTGCACAGCGACCACATACCCAAGGAAATAACTTTAACGCACGGTCACGATAGCCCTGCTCTTTACTTTTATAATTAGCACTGGTGCCAAATCTATCTGAAGACATACTTATCTCTTTATTAATTTTGTATTTTTATTAAAGCAGAAAAATCATATAATCACCGTATCAATAATTATATTTATCTGAACTAAAAAATGACTTACATACCACTAGACGATATTAAACACGCTTGGGTGTTTCGTTTTAAAAATTTGCCTATTAGCGAGCAAGACTTAAAAAACATTAAAGCCATGTCACCAGCTCGTTCTAGTGCTTTATGGGCACAGTTTATCAGTAAACAAGTTGATCATCCCGACTTTTTCAAAGAAGGCGACTGGCCCTTTAATGATGCAAGCTGGATTGACAAGGCCATGTGGGAAAAAGCTTGGGAAGGCGAAAACCCAGATTTACCAGAATTAATTAGCGAACATTTAAACTGGCAAAACAATACCACAGTATATTACTGTAACAGTAAAAAGCAGGTACTTGAAACTACCTGGGCGGTATTTAAACGCTGCTGGAAAAACTTTTTAATGATGGACGATGGGCCAATACTTATCGGTAAAAAACGTTCAGAAGTGGTGCAGTTTTTATCTGATGGAACATTTAAAATTGGCCACAAGTAAAAAAAGTAATATGCATGCTCGTAACCGTCATAATGATGGCTATGACTTTGTTGAGTTAGGTAGCACTTACCCTGCGCTTAATCCGTTTATTCATACCAATAAGTATCAAAATCTTAGTATTGATTTTTCTGATGCTAATGCGGTTAAAACATTAAATGCGGCACTTCTTGCTCATCATTACCAAATACAACGTTGGGATATTCCCGATGGATTTTTATGCCCGCCTATTCCCGGCAGAGTGGACTACATTCATTACTTAGCCGATTTACTTAAAGCCACTAATAACAATAAAATTCCCCATGGGAAAAAAGTTCAGGTGTTAGATATTGGCACCGGTGCCAGTTGTATTTACCCAATTCTGGGCCAGCGGCAAAATGGCTGGCAATTTGTCGCCAGCGATATTGACCCCTTATCGATTTCAGCGGCAAAGCAAAATATTGCTAACAATGAGAATCTACACGGCGCTATCGAATGTCGCTTTCAAGAAAATACTAATAATATCTTTACCAATATTATTAAAGAAAATGAACGCTTTGCTTTAACCATGTGCAACCCACCTTTTCATGCTTCTCTAGAGGAAGCTACAAAAGGAAGTGAACAGAAATGGCAAAACCTTAATAAAGCAGCAACTAACCCAGCATCAGTTAATTTAAATTTTGGTGGACAAAAAGCAGAGTTATGGTGCTCAGGCGGCGAGCTAAGGTTTATTCGCAATATGATCATCGAGAGTAAACAATATCCACAACAAGTACTTTGGTTTAGTTGTCTAGTCTCGAAAAGCGATAATATTAAACCGTTAAAATCAGCACTGAATAAGTCGAAAGCGAAACAAGTACGAGTAATTAAAATGGCGCAAGGCAATAAAATAAGCCGATTTATTGTCTGGAGTTTTTTATCTACTCAGCAACAACAAGACTGGTGCGCTGAGCACTTTTAGCTAAAGCTGAGACGTTAATATTCTTTTAACCAATCGGCTACTACTGGAAAGTGGTCATTTATAGCATGTGAACTGGTTAATATATCGATATGGCCATAATCAATTGCGTTACCATTGCGTTTTGCTAATAAAGAAAATTTTGCATTCGTGTTTTTAGACTCTTCTATAAAGTGCTTCACATCGACTTGGTTACCTAAAATAGAGTCTTTTATACCGGTAATATGCCAAGTCGGCGGCCAAACTATTTCACCAGCGGCAGATTGATAATCAAAACCATCGAAAGGGTCGTGCCATGGGCCTTTATTAACCCAGGTAATGCTATGAGCTAGTGATTGCTTGGTTTCATTATCAGCGCCAATTTTATACTTAACGGCATCCAAAAAGCCTTTACGCTTAGCCAGTTTTGGCGCAATACGATTATAGAATAAATCAACCTTTAAATATTTTTCAAAGCCGCCGATAGTGATCATTCGTTTAGTACCAAAGCATAAGTTACTGCGTACTTTTGTAAGGTGTTCACTGTGTCTGGCTAATACGCTGGCAACCAGTACACCGCCCCACGAATGGGAAATCAAATGCATAGCTTGACCTGTTTTATTAAATACATAGTCAATTAATAGTGGGATATCATGAGTAATGGCTTCATATTGGCCGTAATCAGATTCAGCATTTATTAGCGGTGTACTTAAGCCTCTGCCGCGCAAATCCATCACATATACATCAAAGCCTTGTTCGGCTAGGTAACACCCTAATCCTTTACCTTGCTCGGTATAAAAGATACGGCCATTTTCGACAACGCCATGCACCATTAAAATAGGGACGCCTCCGGCATTGTTATAGATATGTTTTAAATGTAATTGATGACCTTGATCTTCAATAAAAATTGATTCTTGCTGCATGATTTTAGTTGTTACCTCGCAATCTGGTATGACCAGACAATATACGGCGTTATGTTTGCAAGTGCAAGGGGGGAGGAATGACTTTTAGTTTATATGCTCACTACTTTGTAGCATAGTCCATTTGACACCAAGAGCGAAGGCGTAGGTAATTTTTTCTTGAAACAAATCACTTGCAGAATTTTCAGCCCCTTGCCAAAAGCCGAGCTGAGTGCCAACAAATACCATTAAGTTTTTGTTCACTAGAAAGCGATTAGCAACCGACACCTTAGTACCTAGATAACCACCTGAAGATTGATAAAAGCTGCGTTCAGCATTTACGTATTGCTGCTCAACATCATAAAAATATTGGTGGGTTTTCGCGCTGGCAAAGGTTGGTGAAACGCTAAAATAAAACCGCGAATCATTAAATAATAAATTTTCACGTTTATATGACACTTCCGGCTGAAAGACATAACCTCTATGGTGTACTTCACTAAAATCGGTTGAAAACACCGAGCGGGCTTGTAAGTTCAACCAAGTTTCACTTACTTTATTATCTTGCAGTAAAAAGCTCGCTTCTGGGCCTATTTCAAACATAAAATCAAGATCAGGCATCCCCTCTCTAATTTTCGAATCGTCTGAGTCAGCATTAAAAGCAGCGCCGAGTGACACATCGAGCTTAAACCGTTCTTTTTCTACCGCTATAGCTTTAATTAATGATTCATCACCAATGCGAATTTTCTCGCCACGGTAGATAACAAATGGCACAGGTAAAAACTTATTTTGATAATCAGCAGCCGCTGGATATATTGGCCCGCGAAACGCAGCAGCAAACACACCAACTTCCCAAACAGGTTTACCGGCAGTGGTATCGACACTTAATGCCCCGCCTTGGTTAGCATAGGCACTTATCATTAAGGTGAATAAGAAAATAAATGCACAGAGTTTCGAAAGCAATTGGTTCATCAATGGTTACACTGTTTTTATTAAAATATGCACTAACGTGTTACTAAAGCGTCTGCAGTAAATGAAATGCCCTGCCACCCCAGCTTTATAAAAGTACGAATATTGCCATGGTCATCACTGTTAGGATGAAGAAGCACATCTTCACGATAAAATTTTCCAAAACATGCCAAGGTTTGCTGTTCGGTTAAATTATGCAGCAAGGCAAAAGCAAATATTTTGCACGAACCTTCGTTAGTTCCTGCATCATTAATTAATTCACCATTGCTAAATGTTACTGGCGTATAAATATAATGTTCGTTGATCACACTTATCACATCGTTAAATTCAATAGTGTCGATAGCGGTATTTAGTTGTTGTAATAAAGAAGATAAAGCCATTGGGTTCTCGTTGATAAATGATTAATAGCAGCCAGTATAACTATTGCTTTTAGCAGAACAAACGAAAAAATAGGATCATTTAAACTATTTTATCCGCTTTTTTTTAAAACTCAGTTGCTCCATTATGACCTTAAGCTTAAACGCACCCAGATAAACAAGTAAATTAAGAGAGAATCAAATGAAAATTATTGCCCTAGCCGCCACATCAAGTTCAAAGTCTATCAACAAAACATTAGTATCTTATGCCGCGAATCTAGTGGAGAACAGTAATGTTGAATTAATGGATTTAAATGATTATGAACTGCCATTATTTAGTGAAGACAAAGAAGCTGAGCTTGGCCAGCCGGAACGTGCGAAAGCGTTCTTTGACAAGTTAGGAAGTGGTGATGCCATTATGATTTCTTTTGCCGAACATAATGGCAGCTATACCGCAGCCTACAAAAATATTTTTGACTGGGCTTCTCGCATTGATCAAAAAGTGTTTCAAAACAAACCCATGATTTTACTATCTTCATCGCCGGGTCCTGGCGGCGCAGCAAGTGTTTTAGCCGCTGCCACGGGGTCGGCTCCATATTTTGCCGGTGATGTTAAGGGCAGTTTTAAATTACCAAGTTTTTATGACAACTTTGATATGCAAGCTAACCAATTAACTAATCCAGAATTACTGACTGAATTAAACTCTTTAGTTGCTGCACTTTAGCAACGCCTTATACCAATGTGTATAAGTATATAATCAACTCAATGCTTATGCACAATGGTATTATTTATTCCCTGAGATCATATGAACATCTCGTTGCGGATACGGTATTTTAATATTCGCAGCGTCTAATGCTTCATATATTGTTGCATACGCTTGATATTTTGACGCATAAAAGTTTACCGTTGGTACCCATAAACGTACGCCAATCACGATGGCACTATCGGCAAACTCATCAATGCCAAGCTGTGGTTTTTTATGTTTGCTGCAAACGTGTATATTTTCAATAATAGGCGTCAGCATATTAATGACCTCTAGCGGGTTATGTTCATAAGCAATGCCTACTTTTAACTCCATTAAAGAATCATGGCTGGAGTTATGCAGAACTTCACCGACAATGTGCTTATTTGGTATGGTAATTTCTACACCATCTTCATCAACTAAAATTGTATAAGCTAATAGTACCTCTTTAACAATTCCACTAACTCCTTGCACTTTTATCGTATCGCCTACAACAAAAGGTCTGATCAGAATAATATTAAAACCAGCAGCATAGTTTGCCAATAGGCCTTGCAGCGCCAAGCCAACACCTAAGGATAACGCACCAAGCGTCGCAATAAATGGCGTAATGCTAATACCTAATTTACCCAAAGCCACTATGGTAATAAGCAGTACCAAGATCATCTTAGTTGCACTTGCAATAAAACGACTTAAGGTAACATCAAGCTTATGCCGCTCACATAGCTTTAATACCCATTGAGACACTTTACCGGCAATGAAATAACCGATTAAGAAAATTAGGAAAGCACCGATCAGCTGGAAGGTATAATTAGCAAAAAACTCTATGGCAATTTCATAAAACTGATTAACTAAGTCAAGTTCTTCTTTAATAAAATCAGTCGGTTTAAATGTATCAGAGGTTGAGGTTGTTGAGTCAGAAGTTGCAGCTGTCATAGTACCTATTTCATTATTATTAATACTCAAATGTATTATAGGTACTATAAACTTATTTGCGAACAACTAGCTATTATTAATCAGGTTTTTCCATATTTAACGAACGAATTTCACTTAACGTTTGCAGCTCTAAGCTTTCTAGATCTTTACCGTGCGGCATAGGTTGCCTGGTTTTGGGATCTAGGGCGACAAAAACTATATCATCGGCTAAACAGATAGTTGTTTTAGTCGCCTTATTGCGTACCAAACATGTGACAGTAATAGAGCTGCGACCAACGGCTTTGGTTTTCAAGCCAAACTCAACAATATCACCTTGCATAGCCGGCGCCTGAAAACTAATTTCACCGATATGTTTGGTCACTAGGCAATTGGTTTCTAACTGACAAATCGCGTATATCGCCGCTTCTTCATCAATCCATTCAAGGGCTCGACCGCCAAATAACGAATTGGCATAATTTAAATCGTTGGGCATTACCAAGCGGCGTGATAAAAAGCGCATATTTACTCCTCAAGTTTAAATATTTTATTAATTATAACTGCTTATATTATTTTCATTTCGTTAATTGCTATCTCACATTAAAGCGTAATGAAAAGTGAGTAAGCAATGACCCACATGATCAACGCCACTAATAAATTAATTACACGCTGTACTTTACGCTGGCTTAACCAAGGTGACATTTTGGCTGCGCCAAATGATAATGCGTAAAACCAGACTAGAGATGCGAGCATTATGCCGACTAAAAACGTGTACTTTTCATGCTCTGGAAATTGACCACTAATGCTACCAATAATTACCACTGTATCTAAATATACATGCGGGTTTAATAACGTTACTGCCAGAGTAGTAAAGATCACCGCTTTGCGAGTACTGGGTTTTATTTCTTTTAACATTTCATCTTTATTGGCCAGATAAAAACTCTTAAAAAACAGTAAACCATAGCCGGTTAAAAATGCAATGCCAGCCCAAGTGATAATCAAAGACACCATACTGTTACTATTGATTAATGCGCCGCCACCGAAAACACCTAACGACATCAATAAAAAATCACAAATAATGCAGATAGTAGCCGCGACTAAATGATGATTGCGTTTGATACTCTGACTCAGTATATAAGAGTTTTGTGCACCAATAGGAATGATCATTCCTGCTCCGATCACGAAGCCTTTTAGCACTGGTAGTAAAGATAAAGTAGACATCGGCGTTCCAATTAATAAGTAACAATAAACATAGCGCTAGATTAAGAACAAACACTAGTTAAGTAAAATTAAATAAACTTAACTATTATTAATTTTACTTATACGATAAAATTTAAATATCAAATTGCAACTTAGGTGTACTATGCGACCGCTCGACTACAAACTTATTCATGCCCTTGATACAGTAATAACAGAGCAAAGCTTTGAAAAAGCAGCATTGGCGCTAAACATTACCCAATCAGCAATTTCACAACGTATTAAGCAACTTGAGCAACTAGTAGCAAAACCTGTTTTAATCCGCAGTCAGCCTCTTCAAGCAACTACTGTTGGACAAAAATTGTTATCTCACTTTCGCAAAGTTCGGCAATTAGAATATGACTTAGTCGGCGATGTTATGCCCAGCGATGTCCAAGGCTCCATACCAATATCAATTGCCGTTAATGCCGACACGTTAGCAACCTGGTTCATTCCGGCATTAACACCTATTTTAGAAACAGAGCCAATCGAGCTAAACATACAAGTGACCAATGAAGCCAACACCCAAGAACTATTGAAAAAAGGTGAAGTTTTCGCTGCCGTCAGTTCACAAAAACGCAGTTTTGCCGGAGTAAAGGTTGAGTACATCGGCACCATAGATTATATCCTCTGTGCGAGCACTGATTATATAAACAAGTATTTCAAAGACGGTTTAACTATTGATAATTTAAATAAAGCACCCTGTATTTATTACGATCAAAAAGATACCATGCACCATGATTATTTGAAAAAATACTTTGCCATGCAACACGCTAACTTTCCTTGTCATCGTATCCGTTCATCTGAGGTGGTGGTGACGATGGCGCTTGCAGGACTTGCCTATGGTTTGATCCCAACTACACAAGTGGATGAACATTTGGCCAGCGGTGCACTTATTGATTTAGCACCTGACAAGCGATTATCTATGCCACTTTATTGGCACAGTTGGGCTTTAGAGCGCGGCGTGCAAAAGCTCATATCGAAAACCATCAGTGATTATGGCCATAGTAATTTTTACCATGATAAACAGCACGCCATATAGCAAGAGTAAAACATTCAATGCGAACAGGTAAACGATTAACTAAAATAAACACTATGATCACCGCCAGCTATCAAGATATATGGGACTGTTGTTGTGATCATGGCTTGTTAGGTATTGAGCTGTTAAAACGCAAAGCGGCAAATACCATTCACTTTGTTGATATATCAAAACCATTGATTGAAAAATTAGATAAGCAACTGCAGCAGTTTTTTAGTGGTGAAGATTATTACAAGCAATGGCAAGTACATGCACTTGATGTCGCTAACATTCCGTTATCAAAAGTTAAGCAAGGCGAGACAGAAAAGGCGGAACAACTCGTTATAATTGCCGGAGTTGGCGGAGATTTATTAATTGAGCTTGTACAAAGCATCATATATTCCAACCCGAAAGCGCTATTGGAATTTATATTATGCCCAGTTCATCACAACTACAAAGTGCGAACCGAGCTGATTAATCTAGACTGCAATTTGATTAATGAATGTATTATCAAAGAAAATAACCGCTTCTATGAAATAATGCACATAACAACAGCTCCCCCAAAAAAATCCACTACGCCAATATCTAATGTTGGTTCGATTATGTGGGATTTTGATAACGATGATCATCAGCAATACCTGCAGCAGTGTTTAAATCATTATTCGCGAATGCTAAAAAGCTCTAACATCAACGCAAAAGCAGTTGTGCAAGCCTACACAGGTTTAAAAGAATGAAAAAAACAAACGATCCTATAAATAAAAACACTGAAAAACAGATGGTTAGGCTACTAACCGAAGTTTGCGAGCAGCATAAATTTATCACCGCGGGTTTTAGCTGGTTAACGCATACTTTAGATGCGAAAAGAAGTGCTAACAGTTTGCAGATTATTTGCGTATTTGACGATCAACAAAGTTTAGATAAGGCGATTGAAAGCAAGCAAATTAACAACTTGCAAGCTGATGTTTTAAGCGTAATGACAACGCTGAAGATTAATATTAATTCGCCTAGCAAGTTAGTAAAGTTTAGTATTGAAGAGAAATACCAAGGTTATCATTAATTCAATAACCTCGAATTTACATAACGTTATCTGACTTTATTGACGAATAATATAATCAAGACCGCCGGTAATAGCCGCTACTTGCGCAACAATACAGTTTTCATCATCAACCTTAGGGCTATCTGGGTACACTTCGGTGGTTGTACAGTATACAGCATCAGTTAAACCGGCACATAAACCAAGCTCCTTACAAGCATAATTAATCACCCCAAATTGCTCTAGAGTTACGCCTATTAATTTTCCGTCGCCATCAGAGGGGGCAATATGAGTCACCTGCTCTACTGATTGAATAATTGCCTTTTGAAAATCGCGTTCAGGTCTTAAGGTATCGCCAACCCCATAAAAGCCATCAGGAATATTCCAATTTTTTTGCTCAACCGCATCACGAGCGGCAAGTGCAGGTCTAAACTCGCTGTTGTCAGTATCGGTAGTTTCATGCAAGTCAAAGTGAGCAAACACTTCCACGCCAAGGCTTTTAATGCATTGCATTAATAATGCAGACTCTTGTGCCGGGCTGTTTGCATAAAACGAGCGGTTGGGATCAATAGCATTAGCATTCCAACGGTTAATGGTTTCATAGCCCCAAGGGCTTATGCAAGGCGCTACCACAATGTTGAATTGTTCTGAATATTGCTGCGCTTTAGTTTCAATAAACCTGATTGCCCCTTGTACACCGCTGGTTTCATAACCATGAACACCACCGGTAACTAAAATAGTTGCTTTGCTAGCATCAAAATTTCGAGATTTAACTAAGTATAAAGGATAAGAGTTTTCGTCATAACAAAGCTCACCATATTGCTCAACATCAAAATCGGCTCTTAAAGCGTCAATTTTACTAACCACTTCTTCTTGATATGAACGCTTAATCGTTTGCAGCGCTAGCCATTGTGCTTTTTCTGTGGCTCCCCACTTTGAACCGGGAGTACCAATTGCATAGGGTTGTTCGTTTGTCATGGTTTCACCTTTATTTTTTCTGGAGTTTCGCTCACTTCACATTCAAAATTTTGTTTAGAGCGCATCGGTTCAATATTAATAATTTTTGAACGGTTCATCGTTATTTTAAAGCGCTGAATATAGCGTTGATTGCGCTTATTGGCTTGCACTAATACTAAATTTAGCTGATACCTGCGTTCAACACCTTGATTAGTTATTTTGCTGCCATCAACTGAATACAAGCGACCTTCACCTTTTTTTAAGTAACGGGTGAAAGGTGTTAAGTTAAAAATGTATTGGTTTTTGATCTCTTCAAAACCGGGCATAAAGTCTTTAGCAATAACTCTTGCATCACACCTAAAGTGTAATAGTTGTGCAGCTTGTCTGTTCTGCCTACGCCGCTTTTGTAGAAGTTTATCAACGTATTCAGGTAAATGTTTTTTAGTAATGTATTCAAGCCAAATAATTTGTGATGATATTTTATTCTTGGTTAAGCTATTGCTGAATAAATGCTGCCACTTGGGCCGGCCATGCTGAATTTTACGCCAAATGTAACTGGTTAAATCTTCTTTAAAAGTTTCACGAATACCGTAAATCAATCCTAATAAGGCAATTAATACTAAGCTCACTTCGGTAAAAGCAGAACGTGCACTTAACACAATAGACATCACAAAGGCCATAATAATGGTGGTAATGGTACCTCGTACTAAGCGCTTTAAATTAGCATTTAAGTTATTCGTCTGGCGCTTAAATACTACGCCTATTTCGCTTAAGCGCTGCAACAAACGCATTTTATTAGTGATCCTATTAGGATCTGCCAAGGTAATTTTTGAATTGTATTGATTATCGGCGCGATGTTGATGTTCTTTACTGCATAAATCAAACAATGCCTCTCGCGATTCACTTTGCTCGCTACTTTTCGGGCCATTGGCCAATAAGTTTAAAAATGCTTGTTCTGTTTTCCAGCTTAAATAGTTATCAACATTCTCAAAGTAGGAACTTAATCGTTGATCAGGCGGAGTATAACGACGAAGTTTTTTTAATAAGCCCTTAGTTTGCTCGGCAAGCTCAATAACATGCAGGTAAAACTCATCTGCAGCTTCAATTTTCAACGCTTGCTTAATGTCTTTTTCTAAAGCAATTCTAAATTGAAATGAAAACAGGTTTAAGTTACTGCGATAATCCGTTTGTTCGCCTTTGGTTTGGCTGATAAAACGGCTGCGCACTAACGGTAAATGAACCTGTTCAGAAAAATAAGCACTGTAACTTTTGATACTACTGTGAAAGTAATTTTCTTCAGATAACGTGCTCGGGCTTATGCCCATATCATCAGGAATGGAAAAGTATAAATCTAAGGTTTGAAATTCTTGCGGCTGCAGTTGTTGGCTTATCCGAAATGATAAGTTTTCATCCTGGGTAAGGGTGATTTTTTTCACAGCTTAAGTTCACTCCTTTGAGAGGTTATTGCTTTTACATGGTAACTTTTACCAACATCACTAAGTATCTGCTATTTCTATATTTATTTCTAATAAAACTTTACTGAAGCTTAATTTTCAAGCCCTTTAAAAATGCAGATAATACATTGTCGGAACATGCCCGGTAGTGTTTATTATTCTCATTTCTAAAAAATGCGCTTAATTCATATTTACCTAAGCTCAACTCGGCTAGTTCAAGAACAGCAATAACGTCATCAGCTTTTAGAGCCAGGGCTATTTTTAACTTATTGAAAACAGCATTATTGTTAAGCACTAATTCAGCTTGGCGTTGAGGACCATCTTTTTTGCCACGTTTATCAATGATTAAGCCATTTAAAAAGCTGGCTAACTCCATATCTTCGAGCTCTTGATAGTCGCTATCATCTTTTTCTTTGAAGAAGTTAGTTAATTGCTCAGGGGTAATTTTACATTCACTTAGCGCAAATACAGCAAGTATTTTGTCATCATTAAAGTCAAAAATAGTACTGATGCGGCGAAGAATATCATTATTAATCATTTTAAAGGCCTAAAGGTAAAGTTGCTCTGCCAAGTATTAGCAAAACATTGGTAAAGTATAACCGACTTACTGCCAGCTAATCTTGAATGTATATACTTATTATTTGCTGCGTTTATTCTTTGGCACGTAATTTAAAATTGATACCGGCACCACCTTTTTAACGGGAAAACCGTCAAATTCTTTACGTTCAATTATATGCCCTAAACGACTCTCTATTGCACAAAGGTTTCTAAAATTATCCTTGGCGACAAACGAAATAGCTTCACCAGAGGCACCGGCGCGACCAGTACGGCCGATACGATGAATATAATCATCGACCTTGTCGGGTAAGTCGTAGTTAACCACCCGAGTAAGATCACCAATATCAATACCGCGAGCCGCAACGCCAGTTGCCACTAAAAATTTTATCGCTCCAGATTTAAAGTCACTCAGTATTTTTTCACGATTCGCCTGAGTTCTACCGCCATGGATCGATTCAGCCGATATACCACGTTTTTCCAACTGGCTTACTAATTTGGCAGCGCCATGTTGGGTTTCAATAAAAATAAGCGCTTGTTGCCACTGTTGCTCTTTTATTAAATGGCTCAATAACGCCGATTTATTGCCTTTATCGACGGTAATTAACCATTGTTTAATTTCTGCCACGGTCGCTTTATTGGGAGCAATAGATATTTCCACCGGCTCATCTATAGTTCGGCGAGCTAAAGAACGAACATCATCAGATATAGTGGCTGAAAACAATAAATTTTGCCGTTGCGCAGGTAAGCGTTCAATGATTTTATTAATGTCATCGATAAAGCCCATATCCAACATTCTATCGGCTTCATCTAACACAAAGGTTTCAAGTTCATCGAAATGTAAGGCACGTTGATGTGCTAAATCCAAAAGCCTACCGGGAGTGGCAACAATTATATCAACCCCCCATATCAAGCGTTGTTTTTGTGCATCAATATCAACCCCGCCATACATAGCCATCGAACTCAACTCGAGGTTCTTACTGTACTGGCTAATACTCGCTTCAACTTGCACAGCTAATTCACGAGTAGGAGTAAGAATAAGAGCTCTAATACGTTTACCACGCAGTTTGCGATCGATATTGAGCTTTTCCAATAATGGCAAGACGAAACTCGCCGTTTTCCCCGTACCCGTTTGTGCTGCAGCAACTAGGTCTCTACCAGACAAAATAACCGGTATTGCCTGTTTCTGAATATTCGTTGGCGCTGTATAACCTAGGTCGCTAACCGCGGTTAAAATAGGATCAGATAGTCCGAGTATTGAAAATGACATACAAAGCCTTAAGCAGGAAGCGATTAATTAGGTAAAATAAAGTGCTGAAGTATAGCAGATAACATAACAGCGTATCATCAATCTTCTTATTCTTGCATTAATAAGGAATCCCCTATATCCAAATACGAATTGCCGCAACTCATTAATAGGTGTTAATTATTTTAAAGTCACGGGCTCTCTAAGTAAGCCTTGCTCTACCCAGGTTGATAAATAATGCAGCGCTAGTTCACTAGCATCGTTATTGCTTGAATAGGTTAATAACTGATCGCACATCATGGAAAAATTTTTACCGCTTAATATCATCGACATTAGCGTGAACTCTTCTTCGCTCAGCGAGCGAAATTCGGTTAGACGCTCATTATTTCGCCATAATAACCAGGTGCTTTGTTGAGGTGTTGCGGCCTTGGGAGAATGCTCTTGCTTTAATGCCTGCCAGCTTTCAATCGAATTCCAAGAGAAATGGGCAATTTGTACACTGGGGTGAAATTTGAACATTAACTCAGGCCAGTCTTGAGGGGCAATGCTATGCAGGGTGTCAAATGTCATTCTAGTAGCATCAGCTGCATCAAAGGCAACTAATAATAACCGTTCAAAATGCGCAAGTTCACTTAAAATAGGGTGTTGCTTAAAGGGCAATTGCGTCGCTAAAAAGTTAGGGAGTTGATCGGCAAAGTGTCGTAATGAGCGATAACTCGATGGATGGTTTTGAATATAGCCAGAGACCATTTGCTCAAACAGCTCGTCACCTAAATAAAACCCTAATATTTGATGATCGTTATCAATAACTTCTTTTAATCTTGCTGAGTAGGCATTTTTATATATGTTTAAGCGAGTTTTATTACTTACTTTTCCTTGCCTGACAATATCAGCGCAGATGCGATTATCATCGTTAAGAAGATAGTTCATCATGTTATTTTGTAGCTCTTTTAAAGGTATATTGCTCATTGAACGCCTAACTAGTATTTATCTGGTTCAGTGTTTTATCGGCTATTTCACGGGCGATATCAAGCTCGTTAAGTAATGTTTGTAATGGCGGAATATTATCGTCTCGTTCAATCATGGTGCTTATCCAACCAAAGCGCTTTAATGCTTGCCGGTAGAGTTGCCACACTGGGTCGGCAACGGCATGGTCATGGGTATCAATAACATAATCGCCGTAATCGCTGTGACCGGCTAAATGAAATTGTCGAACTTTGTCTTTATCTATGCCTTGTAAATAAGATTCGGCTGAAAAGTCATGGTTTCGCGCACTGACATAAATATTATTTATATCTAATAGAATATGGCAATCTGCGCGGTTCACTATCTCGTTGAAAAACTGCCATTCAGTCATCTCACTATTTTGATAAGTCAGGTAACTTGAAACATTTTCTAATAAAATTTTACGGCCTAAAAAGTCTTGCACTTGTTTGACTCGGTCAACTACATGCGCGATGGCTTCTTCGTTATACGGTAGTGGCAGTAAATCATGAGTATTGGTGTGGTCATTACCCGTCCAGCATAAATGATCTGAAATCCATTTTGGCTGCAACTCATTGGTTAGTTTTTTTAGTTGCCGTAAATAATTCATATCTAATGGGTCTGTTGAACCAATTGATAAAGAGACTCCATGCATTACCATAGGGTAGTGCTCTCTAATTGCATGTAAGTAATGCTTGGGTTTTCCGCCGTTTATCATAAAGTTTTCAGAGACAACTTCAAACCAGTCTAAATTAGGGCGCGTATCAAGTACATCCTGAAAATGTTCCGTGCGCAAGCCTAAACCAAATCCTATAAAGTGATCTGGCGCTGTCACAATTGCGGGAGCTCGAGAGGGCGAATGCCCTCTTTCCAAGGGAATGTTATTAAGAGCCAACCGTACCCCCAACGTCGTCACATGCAGCTGCTGACAACGCAACAAAGCCATGTCCTTTACAGGCCGCTTGACCTTTACAGGCATTTTCAGCGGTTTTACAGTCGTTGTGACCTTTACACACATTAACACCGTAACAATGCGTTAACTCCGCAGTATTGACTTCACCGCGCCAATCATCTTTCACTGTACCACCAATGTCAGCACAAGTTTTCGTCGACATGGCAACAAACCCATGTCCTTTGCAAGCAGCCTGGCCTTTACAGGCATTTCCAGCGGTTTTACAGTCATTATGACCATTACATTTATTAACGCCATAACAATGAGCCATCTCAGCGACATTTGTCGCTGCGGACTTAGTTGACACATTTTCTGGGGCTGCATTGGCAATGCCCATCATACCTGCAACAGCCAGTGCTACTGCACTACCTTGAAGTTTAACCTTAGTATTGTGTTTCATTTTACTCTCCGTTGGTTCTATTACGGTCTTAGTAAGTTTAGTCATAAGACCTTAAAAGTGTTATCAGCGTGAAATCACGCAAACACTTAACATAACGTTAACGCCGTTAATCAATTGACCTTAGAAGCTAGAAACTTCTTTCAACTTTAAATTTTACGGAGAGTAAACAACAACTTACTTAACCAACATCCGCTATGAAACAAGCCTCATGGCAAAACGAGGGATAAATAACAGAAAAAATCCAAATAAAATAAAAAGCGCCATGGCTGGCTTAGCACTTAGAGCAAAAGTTCAATGCATATCATTTAACTCTGTGGATGGTTAAAGAATTGCTATTAAGTAATGTAGAATAAGCATTAATGCCGATATGGGCAGTCATAGATGAATTAGCCAACGGCAACTTAGTACAAGTAATGCCGGAGCATACGTTCAGCCCCCAAGAAAAATAAAGGCAGCTAACTAACGAATTCATTAATCAATAAAGTTAACTTCCATAATTTCTAAAATAGTCGAGTCGGATATGTCATTAAGAACATATTCTGATGATGAGAAAATATCCCCCTCTTTATTACCTACGGCGATATCGACACTGTTTGGTTTATTATCATGAATAAGAATGACTATCTTTTTATCAATAGCAATACAATCAATGGTGATTGCATCAGCATTCATGCCTTGCTTGCGTAACGTTTTATCCATTATTCCCATTACGGTATCAACATGTTCAAATTTGTTAAAGAACACGTCATTTGCTTTGGCGACAATTTCAGATAGTTTTTTTAATGTTGTTTTCATTAAACTTCATTTCAATTAAGTTGAGTATCCCTTATCTTAAAGCAACTACTCTACTGCAGAGAAGTGATCTCTAAAAATAATTCAATTTATTTTTTGCATAAAAAAGCGAAGCTAAAGCTTCGCTTTTTATTTATTAAAAATTAACTAGTTAATTAACCCATAATCTTGAGTGTTTTTCCAAGCTTCTTCCCAATTACTCATATCTTCTTTACTGACACTATTAATACGAGGGTAAATAAACTGTCCAGTTTCATCTTCAGTAACTACACTGTCTTGGTTATTATCATTGCCCCAACTTGAATATTCAAACACTAAGGCTCGGCCATTATCGTCAACATTGATTACTTCCCAGGTTCTGTGGCGAACTTGATATGAATCGCCAAACCTTAAATTAACAATATTTCCGGAGGTATCCCAAGTCCATCTGTCATCTCCTAAGTAAAAGTGCTCAACTTCAATGTCAGATCCAGAATTAGCATTCTCTCCATAAATACCACGTCGTAATGTGCCATTAGCTTTGAATTGGTAGCCCCATATGTCAGCCAATTTTAATTTGTCACCTTCCCAATGTTCTTTAAAATATCCATTAATATTAGCCAATTGAAATTCTGGTAACTCGGTTGCTAAATTGTTGGTGAGTTTTTGATAAGTATTATCAAATTTACTCATCTGCCAAACATAAGCTTTCTCAAGGCTGTTATTAATTAATTTTTCTGTATAGGCTAAGTAATTGTTAGCAGCTTGTTGAAACGGTGTCACCCTATAAGTAACCTCACCATCTTTTAAAATAATGATGCCATTTTCAAAAATTACGCTAAATTCATGGTTTGATAAGCGTGAACTGGCTGTTGTTCCATTAATTGAAACAACATCACTTCCTGAAACGTCAACAGGTTGAAGGCTCCAAACGTCTTTACCAATAGTGTAATCTAATGACATAACCCAATCGCCAGCTATATCAGCTATTGTTAAGCCATTTAACAGACTTGTATTAGGCTCTACATAAGTTAAGGTGTTTGAATAATCCTCAGAAGCTGATGGGTTGTCACCTTGCCAATTCATTTCGCCCGGCATCACCAGCTCATACCCAGAGTGGACTTGTTCTTCTACTTTGTATGTATCTTCACTCTTAGCTAAAAGTGTTACAGTTTTATTGATAACTCCATAGCGGATTTCAAGTGGAATACCGGGTGGTATAATACCTTGGTTTTGAGCTTGAACAAGTGCACTTTGAACACTTTGTTCAAAGCCATATTCAGTAACAAGCTCTTCAAAAGATTCTGAAAACTCACGAGTATAAGCGCCGGTTAATTCATCGTAACTATATTTTAACTTGCCATTTTCGACAGCCCAGTTTAAACCTTCAGCGGTAGAAACCTCTCTATGCCTTGAGTCATATCGAGTAGCTAAACCATTGGAGTTATGGCGTATAACACTTGCAGTAAAATCAAGCCAACCAAGTTTAGTGTCATTAATCTCAACTAAACTTTTACCCGTTATCATTTCTTCAGTAAATTGAAGCATAACCTTAGGATCGTTAATAGTCTCTGTTTTAGACGTTTCTATTGCAGCACTATATTCTGCAGTTGCTTCACCATTTTCATCAATATAATTATTAGACTCTAAATAGCCATTGATCGCTTCAACTGTACCTATAGAGCCTTCATCAGTATTATCTAAGAAAGAAACAATCGTTTCACCTTCTGGTAGATTGAAATTGTCATTGTCGACCATCAATTTAATAAAAGCAGCAGTTTCGATAAGCTCTTCCACTGAAATTTCAGCGGCAGTATCTAAATACTCTTGCATTGACGCAAATGGTTCATCATCATTTAAATCTTTCGCTAATAAATAAGTTGCTGTCGTTACATGGGTAATATTAGTCGTGTTAGTTTCACTGATTAAGTCTCGATGTTCATCGACTTGCTCTAACAATGTCGCAGATTCGCCTAAAAACAATTGTAATTGTACGTTTTCTTGACCTAACTCTTTGCTGCCTGTAGCGGTAAGAATTAAGCTCGCAAGCATGTCGTTAATAACTACATCCAATGAGTAATTACCCTCGGCATCTGCCGTGGTGGAATATGTTTGTCCGTTACTTTCTACAGTTACTTCAGCGTTACCTATTGGGCTGTCGGTAACTTGTCCTGAAACTGTTAGGGTATGATTTACAGCAAGTTGTAATTCGGCTGTTGCGGTAAATTCACCATCAGATATTGTGTAAGTTAATGAGTCAGAGCCGGCAAAATTTACATTAGGCGTATAAACAATAGAGCCTCCAGAAATACTTGCTTCACCATTTAATGGTGATGTTGATATTTCAGAGATAGATAACGCGTTGTTTTCAGCATCCGTATCATTTTCTAAAACATTTACTGTTACTGAATTATTGTTTTGAGCAGTACCTACATCAGCTCCCGCTACAGGAGCAGTGTTTATATTTGCATCGACTTTAGGTGTATCTGAAGATCCACCACCACCGCCGCAGCCACTTAAAAGCGTGGCAACAAGTAAAGCACTAGTTAGTTTTTTATTTTCCATAACTTCCTCTTTATTATTATATTTTCCTCTATTGCAATTTAGACATCCGTGCAATTTATTTAACTTAACACTAAATTTACAATTTTCAAAATTATAGTAAGAATACTAACCAATGCCTTTGCTAGTTTTCACTTCATCTTCCCTGATGTAAAAATTTCAAATCATGATTTGCATGATGTAAAAAAGGCGAACCACACGGTTCGCCTTTAGATTTAAAACAATTAATATTAGGTTTGAAAACCAAATAGCGTTATTTTATTTAGTCTTAGCCATTCAGTTTGCTTTTAGCTTCTTCAACTTTAGCAAAGTCTAAGCCAAGTTCAATAACCGCTTCTTTTATCAATTGTGGTTGGCTCATTACCATCATCATAAGTGATTGTAATTTTTCAGGAGGAATGCCCAGCGATTGGATTGTTGCCATCGCCATCATAGGGTTTTCAGTTAACGCTTGAAAAACGTCCTTGATTTTTGCATCACTAATATTTTGTTCTTTTAATGTCTGAATAATAGGGTTCACATTTATTCCTAAATTGTTATCGTAAAGGTTATTCAATGGTTAAAATTGAAAAAGGCGGAGCTTTAAGGTCCGCCTTTTTATCAATACCTGAAGTTAACCAATTTAATTAACTTCAGCAATTTCTGCTAGTCTTCGTAAGTAGATATAGCTGGACATGAACAAATTAAGTTACGGTCGCCGAATACATCATCGATACGGTTAACCGTTGGCCAGAATTTGTTTGCTGCTACTGCCGCTACAGGAAATACCGCTTCCTGAATTGTATAGCCACGATCCCAGTTGTTATCAGTAATGTCTGCTAACGTGTGTGGAGCATTGTGAAGCGGGTTATCTTCAAGTGTCCACTCACCTTGTTCAACTTTACGAATTTCATTACGTATACACGTCATAGCTTCAACAAAACGGTCAAGCTCAACTTTAGCTTCCGACTCTGTTGGCTCAATCATTAATGTGCCCGCTACCGGGAACGACATTGTTGGTGAATGGAAACCGTAATCCATCAGCCGCTTAGCTACATCCATTTCAGTAATGCCTGACGCTTCTTTTAGTGGGCGTAAATCTACAATACACTCATGAGCAACACGGCCATTTTTTCCGGTATATAAAATAGGGAAATGTTGGCTTAATTTATGGGTTAAGTAGTTGGCATTAGTGATGGCGTATTTAGTTGAATCCGTTACACCTTGTTTGCCTAACATGGCAATGTACATGTAAGAAATACACAAAATACCCGCTGAGCCAAATGGTGCAGCCGATACCGCGCCATTACCTTTAGTTGTATCATCAACAGTCACTAATGTGTGATCTGGTAAAAATGGCGCAAGGTGTGCTTTAACACCGATTGGCCCCATACCTGGGCCACCACCACCGTGTGGAATAGCAAAGGTTTTGTGTAAGTTTAAGTGAGAAACATCAGCACCAATATAGCCAGGCGAAGTTATACCTACCTGAGCATTCATGTTAGCGCCATCAAGGTAAACTTGACCGCCGTTGGCGTGAATCAGTTCACAAATTTCAGCGATTGTTTCTTCGTAAATACCGTGCGTAGATGGGTACGTGATCATGATACAAGCAAGGTTTTCAGAATGCTCTTCTGCTTTTGCTTTTAAATCAGCCATATCAACGTTACCGTCTTTGTCACAGGCAGTAACAACTATTTTCATGCCAACCATCTGTGCAGAAGCAGGGTTAGTACCATGTGCTGATGATGGAATTAAACAAATGTTACGATGGCTGTCGCCGCGGCTTTGATGATACTTATGAATAGCGATTAAACCTGCGTATTCACCTTGTGCACCAGAGTTTGGCTGCATTGAGATGTTGTCATAACCGGTAAGTTCAACTAACCAGTCACCCAACTCATCAATCATATGCTTGTAACCCTGCGCCTGATCAATTGGCGCGAACGGGTGCATGTTGGCAAATTCTGGCCATGATACCGGGATCATTTGCGCAGTCGCATTAAGTTTCATCGTACATGAGCCTAATGAAATCATTGAATGATTAAGTGCTAAGTCTTTGTTTTCCAGTTTTTTAATGTAACGTAACATCTCAGTTTCTGAGTGGTACGAGTTAAATACAGGATGAGTTAAAATAGCAGATTCACGTACAAGTGTTGCCGGAATTGATGAGTGACCACAGTCAATAATAGCCGCATCTAAGGTATCAACGTCTAAGCCGTGGCCTTCGCCAAGTAAAATATCAAATAATACCGACACAGCTTCGCGAGTAGTTGTTTCATCAAGAGATACACTTACTTGACCGTCTACGTCAGTACGTAAGTTAACGCCATTGGTTAGGCTACGTGCAACAATTTCGTCTTTGTTGCTTACACTGAACGTTAAGGTATCAAAATAGTTGGCATGGATTGCTGTTAAGCCTTTTTGCGCAGTACCCAAACATAAAATATCGGTAAAGCGGTGAATACGCTCAGCAATAATTTTCAAGCCTTTCGGACCATGGTAGATTGCGTAAAACGCTGCCATGTTAGCTAATAATACTTGTGCAGTACAAATGTTTGAGTTGGCTTTTTCGCGGCGGATATGTTGCTCGCGAGTTTGCATCGCCATACGTAGTGCGTCTTTACCACGAGTATCTTTAGATACACCAATAATACGACCTGGTAATGAACGTTTATATTTGTCAGATGTTGTAAAGAATGCAGCGTGCGGTCCGCCGTAGCCCATAGGTACACCAAAACGTTGGCTTGAACCAATAACTACGTCGGCGCCGAGATCACCTGGTGCTTTAAGAAGTACAAGTGACATGATATCGGCAGCTACAGCTACAATACCTTTATTAGAGTGCACAGCTTCAATAAGCGGGGTAATGTCTGATACTTCACCAGAGGCTGTAGGATATTGTAATAACGCACCAAAAACATTGTGATTAACCACATCTTCGGCAGGACCCATAACAAGGTCAAAACCAAACATGTCAGCGCGTTGTTTCACAACGTCTATAGTTTGTGGGTAAACACTGTCGGCAATAAAGAATAAGTTTGATTTTTTATTTTTAGATACACGCTTGGCTAAAGCCATGGCTTCTGCTGCGGCAGTACCTTCATCTAAAAGTGATGCAGATGCTAAGTCTAAGCCAGTTAAGTCTAAACACATTTGCTGATAGTTTAATAACGACTCTAAACGACCTTGGGCAATTTCTGGCTGGTAAGGCGTATACGCTGTGTACCAACCTGGATTTTCAAGCACGTTACGTAAAATTACACCCGGCGTATGCGTTGGATAATAACCTAAACCAATATTTGATTGATTAACCACGTTAAGGCTGGCAACGGCTTTTAAGTCGCTTAATGCTTTAACTTCAGTTTTACTGTCACCAATGTTTGGTAAATCGGCTAAACGAATATTGGCAGGTACAATTTCATCAATTAATGCATCAACTGAATCGGCACCAATTTCCTCTAACATCGCTTTTGTTTGTTCGCTATTCGGGCCAATGTGACGACGAATGAAATTTTGAGTTTGTTCTAACTGAGATAAAGTTTGAGTAGACATAACATCACTTACTTAATAAAAAATTAAATACATTAATAATCCCCTACTTAACGCAATATTTATACTTGCCGATTTAGCTAGGGTATTATTAAAACAATAAACCCCAAGCAGTTGCTCAGGGTTTATAAGCTATTGATTAATTAGACTTATTCGTCATCAATTGAGCTAGCGTAACCTTCAGCATCTAATAATGCGTCAAGTTCAGCGGCGTCATCTAATTTAACTTTGAATAACCAACCGTCGCCAAACGCGTCAGAGTTAACTAGCTCTGGTGAATCTTCAAGGTCTTCGTTAACTTCGACAACTTCACCAGAAACAGGTGCGTAAATATCAGAAGCGGCTTTAACAGACTCAGCTACCGCTACGTCGTCACCAGTACTGATTTCATCACCAACATCTGGCAATTCAACAAATACCATATCACCTAAAAGCCCTTGTGCGTGCTCGGTAATACCGATTGTCACGGTACCGTCACCTTCGTTACGTACCCACTCGTGCGACGTTGCATATTTTAACTCAGAAGGAATGTTGCTCATTTTTTTGTTTCCTAATAATTTTAAATTTAAATCTGTTAATAAAGCATTGAAATTGTTTACTCAAATAAACTGTTGGTATTTAGCCAAACTGCTAGCTTTAAGCCAACCTAATAATATTCTAGCCAAACAATTTCATATTGGAATTAGTTTTTCTGATATTTATAGAAATATCTTTTTAAAAGTGTCTTAAAATACTTTTTTACCGTTTCTAACAAAGCTTGGTCTAATAACCTTTACATCAACCAATTTCTTACGCATTTCCACTTGCACAGTTTCTTCTAACTTAACTGCACGAGGTACTCTTGCCATTGCAATTGAGTGGCCTAACGTTGGTGAAAATGTACCGGAGGTAATAACGCCTTCGCCATGTTCAGTAATCACTTTTAAACCTGTACGCAATACACCTTTCGCTTCCATCACTAAACCAACAAGTTTGTGTTGATCGCCTGCGGCGCGCTGTTGGCTCAATACGTCACGACCAATAAAGTCGCGTTCGATTGGCTCCCAGCTAATTGTCCACGCCATGTTAGCAGCAAGTGGTGATACGGTTTCATCCATATCTAAACCGTAAAGGTTCATGCCAGCTTCTAAACGTAGTGTATCGCGAGCACCTAAGCCACATGGTGCTACGCCAGCATCAACAAGTTGTTGCCAAAAATCGGCAGCCATATCTGCTGGTAACGCAATTTCGTAACCATTTTCGCCGGTGTAACCGGTAGTAGCAATAAACAAATCGCCCGCTTGTACGCTAAAGAATGGCTTCATACCATCAACGGCAGCGGTTTGTTCTGCAGTTAAAAGAGTAGCAACTTTAGCTTTAGCTTGCGGGCCTTGAATAGCAATCATGGCAAATTCAGGACGTTCGGTAATTGTTACAGAGTAATCTGCGGCTTGCTTGTTGATCCAAGCTAAATCTTTAATGCGTGTTGCCGAGTTAACAACTAAACGGTATTCAGTATCGGTGTAGAAGTAAACGATCAAATCATCAATTACACCGCCTTCTTCATTACACATTCCGGTATAAAGAGCTTTACCGGCAACTTCTAACTTTGCCACGTCGTTAATTACTAAACGACGTAAGAATGCTTTGGCATCGCTACCTTGCACATCAACAATAGTCATGTGTGACACATCAAACATGCCAGCATCGTTACGAACAGCATGATGCTCTTCAATTTGCGAGCCATAGTTAATTGGCATGTCCCAGCCGTAGAAATCAACCATTTTTGCGCCGCACTCTAGGTGTTTAGCGTGTAATACCGTTTTATTAGTCATTATGTTTTCACTTTTAACTTTGGGTTAGTTCAGATTATGAAGCTGAAATCTAACGCTTTGTCGATTTAGTAACCGAAAATCGACTAAATCGTTACGAAAATTTGCCGCAGATTATACGCCGGAGTTTATCTTCGATCAATTCAAAACAGTCATTTTTAAAACAAAAACCCGTCAATTAAAATATTTCAGTATATAATTCTACAACAAAGACGCAATCCGAATTTAATTTTGCATCATGGAATTTATAAATCAATAATGTTGAGACATTTCCGTTTTTTATATCAAAGTATTATATCCGCTGCCATTCAAGATGCAGGTTTCAGGGTATTAGAGTGGATCTTTTACTTTCGAAAGCTCAGGTAAATCTGCAGTTTGCCCCATAGCTTGCTTGATTAATATTTGCTTTAACGGTGAAATATTATTTATTAATGACATTCCCATACCACGGACAAATTTAGGCAATACTTGCTGTAAACTAAAGCCTTGTTTGATCGACTCCATGGCCGCGATCATGTCAGTAGCGTCGCTCTTACGCCAGCGACTGAAGTGGCCAAGTAATTTACTATCGTTTAATTCTTTACCGGCAAATACAGTAGCAGCAAGAGTTTGTGCTAATGCAGAGGCATCCACTAAACCTAAGTTAACGCCCTGCCCGGCAAGAGGGTGAATGGTATGTGCTGCATCGCCAATAAGTATGACTCTGTCTTTTACAAATTCACGGGCAATGCGCATGGTTAATGGAAAGCTTACTCGCTCGCTTTGCAACGACACTTGGCCAAGTTTGCCATCACTTGCTGCTGTAATTTCTTTATTAAACTCTGCAGCTGAAAGCGTTTTTACTCGCATCGCCTCTTCTGGTGGTAATGACCAAACAATAGAACATGTATTTTTTTGATACAGCGGTAAAAAGGCTAAAGGGCCAGCATTTAAAAATACTTGCCAGGCCGTGTTTTGGTGGCCTTGGCTGCACTCTACACTTGCTACTACGGCATGATGATCATAATCACGAAAGGTCATCGCCATATCAAGTTGTTTGCGCACCCATGAATTTGCGCCATCGGCACCAATTACCAGTTTGGCAATTATAGGTGTGTGCTCAGTAAAGCTTAAGAATACTTCGCTTTCGCCAACACCAATACTGGTTAATGTTTGTTTTATCAGCGTTATGTTGTCATGGATTTGGGCCGTTTGGTAAAGGGCATTGCGAATCACATCATTTTCAATAATTGTGCCTAAGCAATCATCATTACTGGCCGAGTTAGGTAAGTCAGTTAAGTCGAAATCGACATGGCCAAAGCCATCTTTGTCCCATACATGCATATTGGTATAGGCTTGCGCGCGTATATTAGTAATGTCTGCCCACACCCCTAAGTTGGTGAACAATTGCTTACTCGCATCGTTAATTGCACTCACTCTTAAATGAGGTGCAGCACCGATAGGATTTAACGGCTGGCTGTCGATAATGGCTATTTTTAACGGTGTTTGTTTGCAGATAGCGAGTGCTGCCGTTAAGCCCACCATGCCACCACCAACAATAACAATATCGAAACTTTGCATTTATTTTTCTTTCCTTCGGTTTATAACTTTACTGTAGACCCTGAAATAAACTCAGGGAATGGTGGGCTTATTACATTCAATTTCCTGAGTGTTATTCCAGTTCCTAAACGGTATCTAGCAAACGTTACTACATTTACCAAATAACGTTTCACTGATAGACGCACTACTTCCTGAACTCGATACGTTAGTATCGCCCTGAACTCGTTTCAGGGTCTGGTCTTCTTTTCTCGTTTCTAGCTTCTAGCTTCTAGCTTCTAGCTTCTTAGCGAGTATGCCCCATAGTCTTCTCAGCCAGAGCCTTCTTCAACGGAGCAATATAATTTAACACTTTCAACCCCACACCTCGGCCAACAACCAGCGGTAAATGCTTATTCGAGAACAGGTGCACTAAAGAATCAGTTAAAGCAATAACTTGGCTATGATCATCGCTGCGCTTATCAGCATAGCCTCTCAACTGTTTATGCGCACCAATGTCGGCGTTTTCACTAAGAGCTTGCTCTATGGTTTGTGTCATTTGTTTCACATCACGCATGCCCAAGTTAAAGCCTTGGCCAGCAATTGGGTGCAGAGTATGTGAGGCATTACCAATCAGCGCCATGCGATGATGAGTTTGCTCATCAGCCTGAATTAGTTTTAACGGAAAACTAAAGCGTTTACCTACCTGGCTAAAACTGCCAAGCCAACTGCCAAATGCACGTTCTAATTGCTTAGCAAAATTATCATCACTTAACGCCATTAATGATTCGACCTGCTCTGGCGTTACAGTCCAAACCAGCGAACATCTATCGTCGGTCATTGGTAACATCGCCAAAGGCCCATATTCAGTAAAGCGCTCAAACGCTCTGCCTTTGTGTGCTTTACTTGGGCTTACATTGGCAATTATGGCGACTTGTTGATAATCAAATTGTTGAATTGAAATTTTAGCTTGTTGACGACATACCGACTGGCCACCATCACAGCCAAGCAATAAGCTTGCATTTAGGCAGTTGCCATTTGCTAAAAGCACAGTTACTGCATTTGTTTGCCATTGAATATTAGTAATGCTTTGCCCTTCAATAAAGTGCACATTAGGGCATTGCTTTAATGCTGATATCAAGCAATTACCTATGGCTTGCATCTCACTGACAAAACCTAACGCACAAACATTATAATCAGCGGCATTAATTCTCGCCTTGCCATAAAAACCGCGATCAGAAATATGGATATCTGCAATCGCCATGGCATCAGGTTTTAACGCCTGCCACACACCGAGTTCTTGCAGATAAGTAGCCGTACCATGGGATAAGGCAATAACTCTGGCATCATAACTTTTTGGTAAATTATCGTTAATCGCATACGCTTCAACAACGGCAATAGATAACTTACTACCATCTGCTTTACTAAGTTTTGACAACGCTAACGCCATACTTGCGCCAGCTAAGCCAGCGCCAGATATGATTACGTCGTAATGTGTTGCTGTTGTCATTAATTAACCTTTTTTAAAAAGATATGAGAGGATAGAAACGAGAAACGAAGTGCAGATCCTGATAGACCCTGAAACGAGTTCAGGGCGATACTAACGTATCGAGTTCAGGAAGTAGAGGAATTGTAGATTCAATTAACATTACCAATACCCGCTCTTCGTTTCTCGTTTCTCTTTTCTCGTCTCTAGCTTTTAACCCTTCATCACGGCTTCAATGTCGCTAATAGTTTTCGGGGCATTAACCGTTAAGTTTTCATAACCCGTGTCGGTTACCAAGATATTATCTTCAATGCGAACCCCTAAGCCTTGCCATTTGTCATCAACAGCGGCATCGCTGTCTATATATAAACCAGGTTCAATGGTCATCACCATACCAGGTTCAAAACTGCGTAATTGTCTGCGGTTTTCATCCATATGATAATCGCCAACATCGTGTACGTCTAAGCCAAGCCAATGCCCTAAACCATGAATAAAATATTTTTTACAGGCTTTGTCTTCAATAAGACTGTCTAAATCACCTTCTAATAAGCCAAGTTCTAATAAGCCTTCGGTTAAAACAACATTAACTATGTCGTTTAATTCAGCAAAATTAGCACCAGGTTTAATTGCCGCAATGGCAGCCATTTGTGATTTCAGTACTAAATTATAAAGCGCCGCTTGCTCAGTATTAAACTTACCGTTTACCGGAAAAGTACGGGTAATATCGGCGGCATAGCCCGCCAATTCGGCCCCGGCATCAATTAATAACAAATCATCATCAATTAACACTTCATCATTATCGGTATAATGTAAAATAGTGGCGTTTTCACCACCACCAACAATAGAGCCATAAGCAGCAGTACGAGCACCACTGGAAGCAAACTCGTGTAGTATTTCGGCTTCAACCTGGTATTCAAATACGCCCTGTTTGGTAAACTCCATTGCTCGTTTATGCGCATTACCCGAAATAACATTAGCTTCGCGCATTACTTGAATTTCAGCGTCTGATTTGATTAAACGCATTTCATCAATCATATTACGGGTATCAACAATGGTATTTGGCGCAGACAAACCTTGTTTTGCCCCGCCGCGTAATACGTCTAAACAAGCAAACACTAAACGGTCAAATTCGTCTTGTGCGCCTTGGGCAAACAACAACGTTTGCTTGGCATTAATGTACATGGGTAATACTTGTTCTAACTCATCTAAGGTATAGGTTAAGTCAAATGCGTAATCAGTTTGTGCTTTTTCCGCGCCGACTCTGCGGCCATGCCACACTTCTTGCTCTGGATCTTTATCACGGCAAAATAAAACAGACTCAAATTCATCGCCTTTAACTAATACCAATAATGCATCAGGCTCATGAAAACCGGTTAAGTAATAAAAATCTTTGTCTTGGCAAAATAAAAATTCAGTATCACGTGAACGAGTCACTTCTTTATTTGCAGGAATTAATGCCACAGAATTATCGGGCATTTGGGCAAGGAGTTTTTCGCGGCGAGCAACAAATTCGCTCACGTCAATTTTGGTATGTTTCATAATAAATGTTTAATTTGTCTAGTGTATGGTGTTTTCTGGGTTATTCGCTTCAGGTTTTGCACCTAATTCGGCAAAACATAACAAAGCAGAAATGCGAACATATTCTAAAATTTCATAGTAAGCATTTTCAGTTTCTTCATCTTCATCTAATTCACTTGAAAGATTGGCAATATCGCCAAAGTCTTTAATGATTTCGGCGACATCTTCAGAAAATTTAGATTTATCTTTTTGTTGTAAACCAAAGCCCAGGTTAAACCCTTGTACCCACAAGCTAAGCGCAGGTCCACGTTCCACCATAGCCTCGTCATCATCAGGCAATAACAATTGAAAGCTAAAATTGTCATCAAGAACTGCTTGCCAAATATCACCATACAACTGCTTCAACAAGTCTTTCAGGTTTTTACCCAAGCCTTCTCCATTATTGAAAAAGTCGCTAACCAGAGACAAGTAGCTGTCATCTTCAAACTCAAAACCGGAACTAATAATACCGGTTAATAAGCCATGAATTTCAGAGGCACTGCCTTGAAAATTTTCACCACCAAGGGCCGCTTGCACATTAGCAAAACTTAAAGATGTTTGTTCTGTCATTTATTTATATTCACTGTAAAAATTATCTTATAATCCTAACACTCAAAGCACAATTGGACCAGTTATATCCCCTGGGTAGAATATTTTATAAGCGTTATTTGGTTGTTATTTAACAAATATTTGATTAGGGATAAGATATTCAAAATTTTTCTACATTTCCTTAGTATATCTACGTTATAATAAAAGCATGTTCCCTGGGGTGTTCGGTTATTAACTATGTCCCTGAGCCGATAAGTTTTACCTAAGGGGGTTTATCGATTGCTATTGAGCAGGCCCAACTTGTTTGGGAAGCCTACGGTAATTGTGCGATCTCCGCCTTGAACACACGGTTGTTCGAGGACTAAAGTTGGTAACGGCATTTTGGGGAACTGTTAAATAATTAGGGTCAGATCTAAATTAAATTTAATTTAGATCTGACCCTAATTATTTTAGATTTAACTTGACTCTGACCCTAGTTATTTTTACCTTTTCGGTATGACCATCAATAATCAAAAATTAACTCAGCCTTGCGCTGCCCATAAAAAAACGCGAGCACAAATACGTGCCGACATTCGTGGTCTTCGCCAACAACTTACAAAACAGCAACAACAGCAAGCAAGTACAGCCATTGCTGATAGCTTGAGTCAACACCCGCAATTAATTGCCGCAAACACTGTCGCAGTATATCTTGCTAATGATGGTGAATTGGATTTAAGCAATTTTATTGACTGGTGTTGGCAACAAAACAAGCAAGTGTACTTGCCAGTGATCCACCCGTTTTGTAAGGGGCATTTGTTATTTTTGCATTATCAGCCAAATACCAAATTAATTGCTAATAAATATGGCATTGCTGAACCAAAATTAAATGTAAGTAAAGTGCTGCCACTTAATCAATTGGATGTTTTAATCTCGCCGCTGGTGGCATTTGACGACCAAGGAAATCGTATTGGCATGGGCGGCGGATTTTATGATCGCACCTTAGCTAATTGGCACAAACAAACTCAGCAGCTACTTATACAACCGACACAGATAAAGCCCTTCCCTATCGGCGTTGCCCATAACTGTCAAAAAATTATCCAGGTTCCAATTGAGCATTGGGATATCCCCCTACCAGAAATACTTACTCCTAAATAGATATTAAATAGCGGCTATTTACTAAATAAAACATTTAACCTCAACACAGACAAGGTTATAATCTGCGCAATTAATAGCACATCGAATATAAAACTCCGAACAGGACTGAACATGACCCAAGATGAAATGAAAAAAGCCGCTGCGATAAAAGCATTAGAATTTGTTGAGCAAGACAGCATAGTTGGTGTAGGTACAGGCTCTACGGTAAATCATTTTATCGATGCATTAGCAGAAATTAAACACACTATAGTTGGCGCAGTATCTAGCTCAGAGGCATCAACAGAACGATTAAAAAGCTACGGTATAGAAGTGTTTGATTTAAACTCAGTTGACGATTTATCTGTATATGTAGACGGCGCCGATGAAATAACCGAGCACATGCATATGATCAAAGGTGGCGGCGCAGCCCTTACTCGTGAAAAAATAGTTGCCGCCGTTGCGAAAAAGTTCGTGTGTATTTGTGATGAAAGCAAACAAGTTGCGGTATTAGGTAATTTCCCCTTACCGGTTGAAGTTATTCCAATGGCACGCAGCTATATAGCGCGTGAATTAGTAAAGCTTGGCGGCGATCCGGTTTATCGTGAAGGTGTAATTACCGACAATGGCAATGTGATTCTAGATGTATATAACATGCAAATTCTAAACCCGGTAGAAATGGAAACCAAAATTAATGCGTTGGTTGGCGTGGTAACCAATGGTTTATTTGCCAATCGCGGCGCAGATGTATTGGTACTTGGTACGCCAACTGGTAGTAAAGTAATTAGTTAACACTCCTAAATACTAAGCTTAGTTTCACAAAATTGCAGCCATTGTTGGCAACTCTAAGTTAACTTATTATCCTGAATCAAAGAACGGCAGCGTATACTGTCGTTTTTAGTTCACTTGTCATTAATAAAAAGGATTCAGAATCAACCTATCAAACCGAATAATATTCGGAACAATACCTAAGTACAGCATTAAAGTCTCCATAATTGACAATTTCCGTTTTAAATAAACCCTTGTAATAGCATTACTTTGCTATGTTATAAAATAGTTAGCAATGCACCAAAATAGTTCTTTCGAGTTTTAACTCTATATGTTACTTTAGAACCTCATTCAGATATCTAGCCGTCTAAAACAGTTAGATAATACCAAGCCAATTTGTTATTTAATATGCATCCTGAATAATATTCAGTGGCAGTACATAAAGAGTTAATCAGCTATGACCAAAAAATCTTTACACAAAGACAAAATTAAAATTCTTCTTCTTGAAGGTGTACATCAATCAGCTTTAGAAGTATTAAAGTCGAACGGTTATAGCAACATTGAATACGTGAAAAGCGCATTGGATGATGAAGAGCTCAAGCAAAAAATTGCTGATGTACATTTTGTTGGTATTCGCTCGCGCACTCAATTAACAGACGACGTAATCGCTTGTGCAAACAAACTAGCAGCTATCGGTTGTTTTTGTATTGGTACTAATCAAGTAAATATTGAAGCGGCGCAAGTTCGCGGCATTCCGGTTTTTAATGCACCATTTTCAAATACTCGTTCAGTTGCCGAATTAGTCTTAGGTGAAACGTTATTATTACTGCGTGGTATTCCTGAAAAGAGTGCGCTTGCGCACAGAGGTGTATGGCAAAAATCAGCAGTAGGCTCTGTTGAAGCTCGAGGTAAAACGCTAGGTATTATTGGTTACGGCCACATTGGTACACAGTTAGGCATTTTAGCCGAGCATGTTGGTATGCGCGTTAAGTTTTACGACATTGAAACCAAACTACCACTTGGCAATGCCAGTCAAGTAGATAGCATGACCGAACTATTAAACATTGCCGATGTAATTACCTTGCATGTTCCTGAAACCGCTTCTACGCAAAACATGATGGGCGTAGCAGAATTTGATGCAATGAAACAAGGCGCAATATTTATTAATGCCGCGCGTGGTACTGTGGTTGATATTGATGCGTTAGCCGAAGCAATGGAAACCAAGAAGCTTGGCGGCGCAGCAATTGATGTATTTCCGGTTGAACCGGGTTCAAACGATGAAGAATTTGTTTCACCACTGCGTGCGTTTGACAATGTTATTTTAACGCCGCACATTGGTGGCAGCACCAAAGAAGCGCAAGAAAACATTGGCCGTGAAGTTTCTGGTAAAATTGTTAAGTACTCTGATAATGGCTCAACGTTATCAGCGGTTAACTTCCCGGAAGTATCATTGCCAGCGCATACTGATCGCTCGCGCTTATTCCATATACATCACAACCAACCCGGTGTATTAACACAAATCAACAAAGCATTTGCTGAGCGTGACATCAACATTACCGCACAGTACTTACAAACCGATGATAAAATTGGTTATGTTGTTATTGATGTTGAATCACATCACAGTGAAGCTGCATTAAAAGAATTAAAAGCCATTGATGGCACAATTCGAGCTCGCCTTATTCACTAGTTGATTTATTGCTTAGTCTCAATTAATTTAGGTAATACTAATTGAGACTTTAATGAATAGCATGCCAGCACAAACTAAAACCGACTGTCGCATTAATGCCACAGTCGGTTTTTCAATTAATACAGAAAATATAAAAATATCACTGCTTTCAATCGCAGATAAAGCACTGTATTTGCAATTGTATTGCAATGCACAAGTGTGTAGGCATATTGGTGGCGCCATAAGTAGTGACCAAGCAACCATAGGGTTTGAACGCAGCCTCAAACAAAACCGAGTTGGCAAGCGCTTAACCTGGGTGATTAAAGATAAAAATAGAAATGAAAATTTAGGCATTGCTGCCTGTGTTTGGCCGAAAAAACCTTCATCAGAAACCGACCTCGTTTCAAAATACAGCGCAGAATTAGGCTTGTTATTATTGCCACAATTTTGCGGCAAAGGCGTGGCGGTAGAAGTGCTTAATGCGTTAACATTTTTCGGCTTAAACAACTTACAATTAACCCAGCTAACCTTAACTTGCGCAGTTGATAATATTGCTATGCAGAAGGTGATGGGGAAATTAGCCTTTGCTTATCAGAGTAATAATGATTTAACGTATTGGGAGCTAAGGGACTAAGGACTAACAATAATAAGAGCGACTATGAATAACAATTCTAACTTGAAAAAAGGCTCGCTGGTGTGTGTCAGCACTGGTATGCAACTGGGCGCTCATATTAGCCCGATAAGCCAAAGCCATATTGAAAATGCCGATATCGTATTTGCGGTAATGGCCGACGGTATTATGCAAAAGTGGGTAGAGAGCATGAACCCGAATGTGTTTAATATGCAGCAATTTTATCAAAAAGGTAAACCGCGATCCGACACCTACGAAGAGATGATGCAGACAATGCTGAGCGAGATGCGCAAAGGCAAAAATGTGGTTGGCGCATTTTATGGGCATGCGGGGGTATTTGTTACGCCGTCACATAAAGCCATAGCGATTGCCAAAGCCGAGGGTTATTACGCCCATATGGAGCCGGGTATTTCGGCCGAAGATTGTTTATTTGCCGATTGCGGCATAAACCCGGGTCAATTGGGCTGTGCCAATTATGAAGCCACGCAACTGGTGTTTTATCAGCGTAATATTGATGCTTGTGGTTATTTAATTTTATGGCAAGCGAATATTGTCGGCGATAGAACGTTAATTAAACGCGCAACCAACAGAAAATATCGACAATTATTAGTCGATGTTTTAAGTGAGCATTACCCGCTTGAACATGAAGTGATTTTATATGAGGCGCCAACGCTGGCCATTGATAGCCCCAGAGTTGAGTCGATAACGTTAGGCGACTTTATCAACGCGCCATTAAAGCCACATACTACGCTAGTATTACCGCCAAGTAAGCCATTACGTCGTAATGCAGACATTTTTGAACAATATGAACAACTTGAAGCAAATGTGGTACAGCTTGAATTAGTAAAATAAAAGATTAATAATGAAGTGTGCGTGGTACCTTGTATAAGGCAGAAACGCAAAGCTGAAAAACAACGCCTAAAAAGTAAAAACAAAAATAAGGATTTTTATGAATAACGTAATTAAATTACTGGCGCAATTAGGCGCCGATGCCACCTTAAATGTAAGCCAACAAACGCGCATTACCGCGATGATGAACGAGCTAAATATTGCTAAAGCGCAGCAACAAGCCATTTTAGCCGGTGATGTTCAGGCATTAAATAGTTTGCTTGATATTTGCCCTGACATTGTTTGCAATGTTAATCAACCGGATGGTCCTGATGAAGATGATGATGAAGAAGAGCAGCCGAAAATTAGTTTTGGTTAATATCTGTACACTTCATTAACGTTAAGCATGAATGTTTCTCTATGAATATTTATCGCTCAGCTAATAAACACGGCACTTGTAACAATATAAGTGCCTGTTTTTTAGGTGCGTTGGTAATATTTTTACTTAGCGTTCTTTACTCAACTCACAGTATTGCCTCAGAGCAAACATTTCCTATTGCAACTACAGAAAAGCAAAGTACACATATTTTAACCCACACAGAAATTGATAATTTATTAGCGCAAGCGCTTAAGGTTAAAAGCTCAAATAAAGCAGAATCAGCGCGCATAATTGCTCAACTAGAAACTATTCATTCACAATTAAATTACCGCCAACAAGGCGAATTAACCTATTTAAGCGCGTATAACGCGTATTTAATGGGCGATAGACATAAATCAGTGGCGCTGCATAAAACTATGCAAAGCTCAAAATTGATTAACCAACGCGTTAGAGCGAGCAGTACGTTATTAAACCTTTACTTAATAGAACAAAATTATATTGAGGGTGCGAAGATAATACCGCTACTATTGCAAGAAACTGAAAATTTATCCGATACAAATACAAAAGGCGATGTCTATGAAGTAATTGCCTATTATTATAATGATTTAAACCAACCAAAAACTGCCCTTACATTTTTAGCCCTAGTAAATACTGAGAACTATTCCGCCCGAGATCATTGTTATCATTATAGCCACAGTACTGATGCTAAATTACAACTGTCTGGTTATTTGGCGCAGCAAAACTATATTGATAACACCATTGAGGTATGTGAGCAAGCAGGTGAACATCTCTCGGCGAACATTACTCGTACAGATATTGCAAAACACCTACTTGAACAGCAAAAATACCAACTTGCCCTTGATGTATTACAGCCTAAATTGAGCCATGTAGAAGCGATAGACTACAACAACTTACTTCTTAGTTTTTATAGCTATATCGCCACCGCATACTTTCATATAAATGATTTCAACCAGTCGTTAAAGTTTGCCCAAAAAGCTGAAGCCGTGCCGATGACAGTGAAGTATCACAATGCCTATATCGACTTATATTCAACATTGTCAGCGCTACATAATAAACTTGGCGATGATGATAAAGCGCTGGAATATTTACACATTTACCAAGAAAAGTTAGCGGTAAGTTTAGATGTAGAGCAACAAAAGCAACTAGCGAGCACACAAACAGAACATGACGTGTATGGCACTTACCGTTATAGAGACAGACTTGCTAAACAAAAACAATTGGCCGAGCAAAAACACAACGATGCTTTTAGCAAAATGTTAGGTTATATAAACAAGTTTGAACAAGGCCGGATACTCTTTGCTGTGCAAATATTTGGTATATTACTGTTGGGCGCGGGCATATTATACATTCGCCATATACAAATCAGCGAGAATAATAAAAACCGTCATGATCCGTTAACCAAGCTATTTAACCGCAACCGCTTTATTGATTTAACGGCAACCACTGTATACCAACACAAAAAATGGCAAATTGACTTAAGCTATTTAGTGGTTAACATCGATAACTTCAGGGCTTTTAATCAACAATACAACTGCGCTAAAGGCGACCAGTTATTATTGCTTATTACGCAAGTTTTGCGTAATTACGTGAATAAAGATGAGCATATAGCTCGCACTGGCTCTGATGAATTCAGCTTATTGTTGCCTAAGTACAATGCCAAACAAGCAGTAAAAATTGCTGAAAACATTCAAATTGAAATCGCAAAACTCAACAACGAAATGCAGCTAGAAGATAATGTGGTAAACGTGAGCATTGGGATTACCGACGTTGAATTAAGCGAGTATTCATTAAAGTATTTACTCTCTGACAGTTCAAAAGCATTGCGCAAAGCGAAAGCTGGTGGCGGTAATAAAAGCTGCTGCTTTGAAGCTGCAATGACGGATCGTGATAAGTACAAAGTAGACGAAAACGAATTAAAGTACATTTTTGAGTAGTAAATACAATCTATACTAATTATTTTACGGCCCTTACTTTTTAGATAATATTTTATTTTTATAGATAAGCATTTAATAGGAAAAAGAAAACTCAACATGTCCACAATCGCTAGGTTTATAACTTAATGACGATCAAATTAGCGCAATGTTTTGGCTTTTGCTTTTTTCTGCTCGTCGGTTTCGGTCTTATTAGTATACCTGCACAGGCAAATAGCTTAACGGGCACTGAAATTGATAAATTAATTTCACAAGCGATTGCCGTTCGTTCCAGTGATAGCAAGATATTCAACCAAAACCTTGATTTATTAACGGAACAAAAAGCGCTACTTAGCCCCGCACAAAATGAAGAATACCTATATTTACAAGCCTATAAATTGGGCATTGAAGGCAATTTTAAACAGTCAATTATTGCCCACAAAAAAGTGGAACACTCAAAGAACATTAATGTAAGAGTAAGAAGTTTAAAAACCCAATTAAATTTACAATTTTTAGCCAATAACTTTGCTGAAAGTAATGCTTTGGTCAATAAACTATTAATCGAGTTGCCTACCTTAACAAACGGCTCCTTGAGAAACGATATCTTAGAGACTATCGCTTTTTATTATAATCATATAGAAGAGTTTAATTTGGCATTAAATTATCTAAAATTAATCGATAAAGAGCATAATTATAACCGCGATATATGTTATCAGGAAGAATTTAATCTATTGAGTTTATTAGGGCTGAAGCAAATAACGGCCGATGATCCAACCATTTTTGAGCACATTAATTTCTGCTATAAAAATAATGAATTTATAATGGGTAATAGCTTATTATTAGAGCAAGCAAGGTATTTAAACCAAGAGCAAAAACACGCACAAGCCATTGAGGTGTTAACAGCTCAGAAAACACAAATTTTGGCGAACAAATTTACGCCTCATTATCAAATGTTATTTAGCCAATTATCCAGCGCTTACCTGGGGCTTTCGCAACTTGAACTTGCTAAAGAATACGGCGAGAAAGCATTGGCGCAAGTTAAAGATAATGATCATTCAAAATGGGCGCTGCAAATTTACCAAATACTCGCCAACATTGCCAAGCAACAGGCTGATTTTGAGCTAGCGATAGATTACTTACTGCGCTACGAAAAAATTCAACGAACAATTAACTCTATTGAACAGCAAAAAGCCTATGCTCGGGCGCAAATAGATCATACACGTTTTAATAAAGTACAATACAAGCACAAACTCGTTAAGGAAAAAATCCAAGCAGAACAAAAACATAACAATGCCTTTAGCGAAATGTTAAGTTATATAAACAAGTTTGAAAATGCCCGGGTGTTACTTGCTATACAAATATGTGGCATATTATTGTTGGGAGCAGGTATATTATATATTCGTCATTTACAAATAGTTGAAAATGAAAAAAACCGTCATGATCCATTAACCAAGTTATTTAATCGCAATCGCTTTATTGATTTAGCGGCAACCACTGTTTACCAACATAAAAAATGGCAAATGGACTTAAGCTTACTAGTGGTTAACATTGATAATTTTAGAGGCTTTAATCAACAACACAGTTATAACAAAGGCGACCAATTATTAACGCTAATTGCGCAAATTTTACATAATTACGTGCGCATTGATGAGCATATAGCGCGTACCGGCGCCGATGAATTTAGTTTATTGCTACCTAAATTCAACGTCAAACAAGCATCACAGATTGCACAAAACATTCACCTTGAAATGGCAAAGGTCAGTAATGAGTTGCAGCTAGAAGATGAAGAGATAACTGTTAGCATAGGTATAAGTGACGCTGAATTAAGCGAGTTTTCATTGAAGTATCTAATCGCTGACAGCTCAAAGGCATTGCGCAAGGCGAAAGCTGATGACGGCAATACCAGCTGCTGTTTTGAAAGCTCAATGACCGATCGTGAAAAATATAAAATTGACGATAACGGCTTAAAGTATTTTTTTGAATAATGGATAAACATTTAGATGATTAAACCCAACTGTTATTTGCTTAAACAGTTTAAAGCGTTTAGCAAATATGTATGCTCGGTATTAACTATATTGGTACTTATACCTGTATTTAGTCACCTATCGTATGCTACAGAGAACCTTACAGCTATTGGTGATTTATCTACTGATGAGTTGATAAGCAAAGCAATAAAGGTAAAAAGCAGCGATTTAGAGTTGAATCAAACGATTATAAATGCACTAAAAATACGCAGTTACAATATGAACTGGCAACAACAAGATCAATATGAGTATTTGATCGCTTATGAACAAATTTTATTAGGAAATTATCAACAGGCCATTAAACTTAGCAGAGCAAATATAAATTCCAGAAACATTAACTTTAAGCTTAGGGCGTATAATACCATCCTGTTTTTAAATGTATTGCTTGGCCAATATTTAGATGCTGCAGAAAATATAAAGCCGGTTTTAGCCGCGTTAAAATCCCCGCAGTTAGATACTGAAACATTCATTAACACCTACACTACGCTAGCCTATTTTTATAATCAGTTAGATGAACCACAACAGGCGCTAGAGTTTGTAGAACACGTAGTTGTTAGTGACGATATGCATATAAGCGACAGACAGCAATGCTTTTTGGGTATGCAGCATATTTATGCATTGCAAGGACTGAAAAAATTACAGAATAATGCCAGCCTCATCGACCAATATTATGATGTTTGCCATAATATTAATGAAAAACTGATTGCTGATCAGATTGTTTCAGCCCATGCATTCGCACAGCTTAATAATAACCTGCCCGATAAGGCATTAAAATTGTTGCTAGGCAATTATCAACATGTACTAAATCAGAATTATCCGCAGAATCACATGCGTTTTAACAGCTATCTAGCCAAAGCCTATCTACAACTGAATAACGTTAGCGAAGCAGGTGAATATGCCGATAAAGCATTAGCGCTGGCAAGTGAGCACCCGTATCATCCTACATTAATGTTCGCTTATGAGGCTAAATATGAATTGGCCAAATTTAATCAAGATAAACAAGCTGAATTTAGCTCACTACGCAGTAAAATTAACTTACAGCATGAGCTGGCGCTAAAAAGCAAAGAAAAATCTTTAGCGTTGAACAGTCTAAAGTATGATTTAAAAGAGATTGAAGGTGAACTGCTAGGTTATAAAACAGCAATAAATAATGAATTAGAACAAGAGCAAATAAAAATTGGTAACAACAGCGTGTTCGCCAACTTTTTAATCAGTAACAGGCTCATTCAATTGGTATTGTTCGGCTCTATTATCTGGTTGATCAGAGCTAACTTCATCAACTGGAAAATTAAGCAACAAATTGTCGCTGATCTGGTGTTTGATAAATCGACCCATTGTTTACATCGTCATGCTTTTTTACAACAAGCAAAGCAGTTATTAACGCAAGCTAAGCAAGATTCTCAGCCATACAGTTTAGTGATAATGAATATTGATAACTTGCGAGAAGTGAATGAAATACAAGGTAATGATAGATCTGACCGGTTAATAAACCTGGTGCTGAACCTGCATAACCAAATATTTACCGAAGCTGGTCTAGTGGGTCGTTTAGGTGGTGATGAGTTTGGTTTTTTATTAAAAGACTGCGCAATGAAACGAGCAATAGAGTTGTGCGAGGAATACCGTTTGGCGATAAACTTTTTGGATACCAAACAAATTTGTTACCAATTTGATGTGACCGCAAGCTTTGGTGTAAGTGATACGCATATAAGTGGTTACAGCATGATGAAACTATTAGCGAATACTGAACAGGCACTTAAACAGGCCAAAGATGAGTTTAAGAACTGTACTTGCGGTTTTGAGAGTGACACTGTTATTGCAAGATGAGATATCAGTTAATAACCCATAAAGCTTTCTAAAATAATTACCGCGGATTGGCAGTCAACATTATCTTTTTGTAAGTTTCGATAACCACCCTGTTCAAACAACTGTGCTTTGGCATCGGCTGTGGTTAGGCGCTCATCTTGTAAATTCACTTCTAAACCAAAGCGTCCTGATAAACGTTTAGCAAACTTTTTTGCCCGCAATGTTAATGGCTGTTCAGTACCATCCATATTCAAGGGTAAACCAACGACCAACAAGTCTGGTTGCCACTCTTTGACAATGCTAGCCATATCATCCCAATTTGGAATGCCATCTTTAGCTTTAATTGATTTAACCGGTGAGGCACTACAGGTGATTTCCTGGCCAACTGCGATACCGATATATTTGGTTCCAAAATCAAACCCTAACAAGGTGCGTTGCCCTTGAGGTTTAACTGACTTTGCCATGATTGTTCCTTTGTTATTATGTTTGTTTAATACCTATCCGTATAAATATCATTTCGTCATCCCTGTCAGTTCGTCACTCCCGTGAAGACGGGAGTCCATTATGGATACCCGAACAAGCCGGGTATGACGGTTAGAGCTGAGTATGACGGAATCCTCGTCATTTGCGCTAGCTTGTTGTCCCTGTCAGTTCGTCACTCCCGTGAAGACGGGAGTCCATTATGGATACCGAACAAGCCGGGTATGACGGTTAAACGAGCCGGATATGGTGGGAGAATGATACTGACTAGTTTCTGAAACAAGTTCAGGAAGTGGATGTGCTCCTCCCATGCATTTCCTGAACTCGATACGTTAGTATCGCCCTGAACTCGTTTCAGGGTCTATCAGGATCTGCTCTTCGTTTCTCGTTTCTAGTTGCTCGTTTCTCGGTCCTATATCGATCCCGTAACAAGTACGGGACGACCAAATGCCGAATTACGCATGCCCTACTTCGCTCGATAAATGGCCTAAATCAATACCAAGCTTTTCCGCCGCTTTTTGCCAGCGAAGTTCTATCGGGGTATCAAATAAAATTTCTTTATCAGCCGGGGTAGTTAACCAAGAGTTTTCTTGTAACTCTTTTTCTAACTGGCCAGAACCCCAACCGGCATAACCTAAAGTAACAATAAATTGCTCAGGCGATTTATCAGTGCCCAATGCTTCAAGAATATCTTTACTGGTGGTGATCATAATATCATTGCCAAGTTCGAGTGAACTGTTCCATCCTGATTGAGAATTGTGTAACACAAAGCCTCTGTCGGTTGCTACGGGTCCACCAGCGAGTACTCGCTGATTAAGATCATCCACTTCGACCTTGTCAGCATCAATTTGCGCGAGCAGCTCATTTAAAGTAATTCTTACTGGAATATTTATGACTAACCCCATAGCGCCATCTGCGTTATGCTCACAAATATAAGTCACCGTTTTATGAAAATACGGATCCTTTAAGCTTGGCATAGCGATAAGCAATTGGTTTTCTAAACTTTCCATAGAGTATTCCATTATTTATTCACTGTAATATATAGACCGGTTAAATTGAGGTTTATTCAATTTTATCAGCATTATTTTTTATTCAGCTCAACCTGCTCTTCAATGGCATCCATTAGTTTACCACTAATATTGATTGGATAAGCCGCTTCAATTTCTCGAATGCAGGTTGGGCTTGTCACATTAATTTCGGTAACTTTATCACCAATAACATCTAACCCAACAAAATATAAGCCACGTTTTTTAAGCTCTGGCGCTATGGTTTGTGCTATTAATAAATCACTTGCTGATAATGGTCTGGCTTCACCACGGCCACCTGCGGCTAAATTACCACGGGTTTCACCTTGGGCAGGAATACGTGCTAAACAATATGGCATAGGCTCGCCATTAACAATTAAGATGCGTTTATCGCCATCTAAAATTTCAGGCATGTATTCTTGTACCATTGCATACATACTGCCATGGTTGGTTAACGTTTCGATAATTACGCCAACGTTGGCTTCATTCGGGCTCATTCTAAAAATTGATGAACCGCCCATGCCATCGAGCGGCTTGATGATCACATCGCTGTGTTGTTGATGAAATTCACGAATTTTTGCTGAAGAACGAGTGACCAGTGTTCTTGGCGTTAAATCGGCAAACCAGGCAGTAAACAGTTTTTCATTACAGTCGCGCAAGCTTTGCGGTTTGTTTACCATTAATGTGCCTTGTTCTTCGGCGCGCTCAAGCATATAAGTGACGTAGATGTATTCGGTATCAAATGGCGGATCTTTGCGCATTAATACGGCATCAAGGCTAGCTACCTCAATATCTTGTGCAGCCTCAAGTTCATACCACTTTTGAGCATCATCAAACACAGTTACTCTGGCGGCATTGGCACGACAAACGCCTTGGTCTAAATACAAGTCTTGCATTTCCATGTAGTAAATTTCATAACCACGTTTTTGCGCTTCAAGCATCATAGCCATACTCGAATCTTTTGCTACTTTAACCGTAGAAATTGGATCCATTACTATGCCAAGTTTGATTGTCATTTTTTTGTTTTCCTAACCTTGTTAATTATTTAATATAAATTGCTTGAGCTAGCTTAAATCACCAAATTTACATTGTAATGCAGTGATTGCCGTAAGTGCCGCCGTTTCAGTTCTCAGTACTCTAGGTCCTAGTAGTACTTCAGTATAGTTGGCATTACTGGCTTGTTCGATTTCTTCATTGGTTAATCCGCCTTCTGGACCAATTAATAGTCGTACTCGCTCTGCGCTCATTGGCAACCCCATAATTGAATGCGGCGCTCTTGGGTGTAAATTTATTTTTAACGCCGATGTTTCTTGCGCTAACCATTCGCTTAATGATGCTGGCGCACGTACTTCTGGCACCATCGCTCTGCCACTTTGTTCGCAAGCACTAATGACTATTTTTTGCCATTGCTGACGTTTTTTTTCTAAGCGTTCAGCATTTAATTTTACGCCGCAGCGTTCAGTAAATAATGGTGTGATGGTGTTAACGCCAAGCTCAACTGATTTTTGTAACGTGAAATCCATCCGGTCACCGCGGGATATCCCCTGACCTAAGTGAATATTCAATGGTGACTCATTATTACGAGCAGTGCGCTTGCTAATGTTTGCTGTCGCTTGCTTTTTACTTACCTCATTAAGCACAGCTTGGTAGTCATGACCATCGCCATTAAAAAACGTCACTTCATCGCCAACTTTTAACCTAAGTACGCGCACAACATGACCAAAGGCATCATCTGATAAGGCAACTGTACTGTCAGTGTTAAAGTCGGTAGGTTGATAAATTCTAGGGTTACTCATATCAGCGAATATTACTCGTATAAATTATTACCTTAAAGATAAGGGCTAAGGGTTGAATAAACAATAGGAGGGGAAAATTAAATCTATTATGCGAGAATACAAAATATATACCATCAGTGGCAATTATAAAATCATCCATGAATTAAAATTCACGCCAACCAGAAGGCCTGCTCGCTCTTCGTTTCTCGTTTCAAAGTACTATAAACAAAAATGCCAGGACAAGCCTGGCATTAATATTAAAACAGTCAGTGCAGTTTATTTATAAACCGGCAGCTGCTCTTAAGTGAGCGGCTTTGTCGGTTTTTTCCCAGCTAAATGCAGTAAAGGTATCATCACCGACAGTCATTTCAAATGGGTCACGACCGAAGTGGCCATATGCAGCAGTTTGTTGATACATAGGATGTAATAAATCGAGCATTTTAGTAATGCCGTAAGGACGTAAATCAAAGTTTTCACGAACCAACTTAATTAGCGAATCTTCATCAATTTTACCGGTACCGAACGTTTCAATAGAAATTGACGTAGGCTCAGCCACACCAATAGCATAAGATACCTGAATTTCACAACGGTCAGCTAAACCAGCAGCCACTATATTCTTAGCAACATAACGACCCGCGTATGCCGCACTGCGATCAACTTTTGATGGATCTTTACCAGAGAAAGCACCGCCACCATGGCGAGCCATGCCGCCATAAGTATCAACAATAATTTTACGGCCAGTTAAACCACAATCACCTACCGGGCCACCAATTACAAAGCGACCGGTTGGGTTGATGAAATACTTAGTATCTTTAGTCAGTAATTCTTCAGGCAAAGTATGCTTGATAATGTTTTCCATTACCGCAGCATGTAAATCATCTTGAGTAATATCAGGGTTATGTTGGGTAGATAATACTACTGCATCAATTGCTACCGGCTTGTTATCTTCATAAATAAAAGTAACTTGCGATTTAGCATCTGGACGTAACCAAGGCAATACGCCTGATTTACGCATTTCTGCTTGACGCTCAACTAAGCGGTGCGAGTAATATAATGGTGCAGGCATCAACGATGGTGTTTCATTCGTTGCGTAACCAAACATTAAACCTTGATCGCCAGCACCTTGCTCTTCAGGTTTACTGCGATCGACGCCTTGGGCAATTTCAGGTGATTGCTGACCAATTAAGTTCATAATGCCACAAGTTTCACCATCAAAACCCACTTCTGACGAGGTATAACCAATGTCAGAAATAACTTTACGAGTAATGGTTTCCAGATCAACCCAGGCTTCTGTAGTTACTTCACCAGAGATAATAGCAACACCGGTTTTAACCATAGTTTCACACGCCACACGAGCATGCTTATCTTTAGCAATAATAGCATCAAGAACTGCATCAGAAATTTGATCGGCAATTTTATCTGGGTGACCTTCAGATACTGACTCTGAAGTGAAGTAATGTTTAGTCATAATGTCTCTTAATCTTTAAATTTCACGTAAATAGATTATGCTAAAAATTCAATTAGCGAAAAGCGAAATGGATCAAATAAAATCTATTTTTTACAATGAGGCGAATTCTACATTGCTTTTATAAATAAATCTACCTTTTTACGTCTAGACGGCTAAACGAAGATAAAGTAAAAGAAAAGACTAGAATTTAGAAACTAGAAACTAGAAACTAGAAACGAAGAGCAAAGAGCGAACCACTAACTAAGAATGAGTGGTTCGCATTTATAAAAGAGCGCTAATTAGATATCAAACTTTATACCTTGCGCTAATGGCAGTTCACTCGAGTAGTTGATGGTATTAGTTTGACGACGCATGTAAGCTTTCCATGCATCTGAGCCAGACTCACGGCCACCACCAGTTTCTTTTTCACCGCCAAATGCGCCGCCAATTTCAGCACCGGAAGTACCTATATTAACATTGGCAATACCACAATCTGAGCCCCAGTGAGACAGGAAGTTTTCAGCTTCACGTAAATTATTGGTAAATATTGCTGAAGATAAGCCCTGTACCACATCATTTTGAATGGCGATGGCGTTATCTAAATTGCCTGAGTATTTGATCAAATACACAATTGGTGCAAACGTTTCTTCTTGTACCATATGAAAACTGTTTTCTGCTTCAACAACAGCAGGCTTAACATAACAACCTGACTCATAACCTGGCCCAGTTAATACCTCACCACCACAAAGTAAATTACCGCCTTCGGCTTGTACCTTTTCAATAGCCTGGCTAAACATGCTAACTGCTTGAGTATCAATGAGTGGCCCGACATGATTATTTTCATTTAATGGCGAACCAATACGCAAACCTTGATAGGCTTTTACTAAAATATCTTTTACTTGCTCATATAGCGATTCATGAATAATCACTCGACGAGTCGTGGTACAACGCTGACCGGCAGTGCCTACCGCACCGAAAACAATGCCAGGAATAGCAATATTCAAATCAGCATCTTGGCTGACAATAATGGCATTATTACCGCCAAGCTCTAAAATTGATTTACCAAAACGAGAGGCGACAACAGTGCCCGCATGGCGACCAACACGAGTAGAGCCGGTTACTGACATTAATGGTAATCTTTTATCATGTAGCATGCCCTCACCTATTACGTTCCCTTCACCAATAACCAGTGAAAATACACCTTCTGGCACATCGTTTTCGACGAGAACGTCTTTAATGATATTTTGACAAGCGATTGCAGTTAGCGGAGTTTTTTCCGATGGTTTCCAAATAGTAACATTGCCACAAATCGCCGCGATCATTGCATTCCACGACCAAACAGCTACCGGAAAGTTAAACGCGGAAATTACGCCAACAATACCGAGTGGATGATATTGATCGTACATGCGGTGCTTTGGTCGCTCTGAATGCAAAGTGGAACCATTTAATTGGCGCGATAAACCAACAGCAAAATCACAAATATCGATCATTTCCTGTACTTCACCTAACCCTTCTTGCAAAGACTTGCCCATTTCATAAGCAACTAATTCACCTAAAGGTTGTTTGAAGTCGCGCAGTTTATTACCTATTTGACGAACGATTTCGCCGCGCAATGGCGCCGGTACTTTACGCCAAATTTTGAATGCTGACTCAGCCGCTTTTACTACTTCTTGGTAATCGTCAGCTGAACATTGGTAAACACTAGCAATCGCTTTGCCATCTACTGGTGATGAAATATCAAATTGGCCTTGGTCTTGCGTCGTGAGCCATTGCTGACCAGTAGCCGCACCAAAGTTATTTTCGTTAATGCCTAATGTTTTTAAAAAATCCATCATACTTCCTAGGGTAAAATTAATCGTAAATTTATAAAAGTTCAGTTAAACCAGCTTTAAGCACAGCAATGAACTTGTCGGCATCAGCGCGGTTAAAGGCTAATGGCGGTTTGATTTTTAAAATGTTGTAAAAAGGACCTTCGGTACTTAATAAAATATGATTTTGCTTAAAGTACTCAACTAACCATGAGGTTTTATCAGTGGCAGGTTGTTTACTTATCCTATCTTCAACCAACTCAACACCAATAAATAAGCCAAGGCCACGCACATCGCCAATCAGTTTAAATTCTTGCTGCAGTTGGGCTAATTGTTGTTGAAAATAGTTACCGGTCTCTAACGCATGCTGTTGTAACTTTTCGTCTTTGATCACATCAAGCACGGCTGTGCCAATGGCGCAAGAAACAGGGTTACCACCGAAGGTATTGAAATATTCCATACCGGTAACAAATGCATCGGCGATGGCTTGGGTGGTGATCACTGCGGCCATTGGATGACCATTACCGATAGGTTTACCTAAGGTGACAATATCTGGCGTTACGTTTTGTGTTTCAAACGCCCACATATGTGTGCCAACACGGCCAAAACCGACTTGTACTTCGTCAGCTATACAAACGCCGCCTGCGGCTCTAACCTGGGCATAAACTTCAGTTAGGTAACCTTGTGGCATAATAATTTGTCCGGCCACACCTTGTAATGATTCACAAATATAAGCACCAGGGTGTTTCCCTTGGGCAGTCAATTTGGCGATTTCAGCTTTTACACTATCTGCATATGCAGTTGCTGTTTGCGCAGTATCACCTAAATACTCACCACGGTACGGATCTGGTAATGTCACTTTATGTACATTAGGTTGTGCACCTTCACCACCTGGGCCATCAAACTTGTACGGGCTGGCTTCAATACAAGCGTTGGTGTTACCGTGATAAGCGCCATCTACAACTAACAGCTCTTTTGAGTTGCTGTAACAACTCGCTAGACGAAATGCTAATTCGTTGGCTTCACTGCCTGAGTTAACAAACATACAGACAGATAATTCATCAGGCATGGTGGCTAGTAATTTATCGGCATAGTTCACTAAGTTGTCATGTAAATAACGGGTATTGGTATTAAGTTTGGCTAATTGTGCCTGCCCTGCAGCAACCACTTTTGGGTGACAGTGACCCACATGACACACATTGTTGACCATATCTAAATACGGTGTGCCTTGTTCGTCATATAAATAAGCCCCCTGACCACGAACAATTTTTAATGGTTGCTGGTAACTCAAACTAAGCGTTTTACCCAGATGTTTTTGTCTAAAACTAGTGATCTCGGTTTTACTTTTACCGCTATCAACAGGTAATTCACAAGCTTGTTTTAATTGACAATAAACCGCAAACGGATTCAGGTTACGTAACTGCTCTAGTAATGCCCAAGCAGGCTTTACTGATACCAGCAGGTATTCATTTTCAGGTTGCTGCTGATAGGCAAGTGTTGAATTACACACCGTTGTACATAACCTTAATGCCACTAAAGAAAATAGAACTTCTAGCTCGACATCTTTTAGAGCACGTTCGTGGTGATAAGCCGCAACAATTGTTTTCAGTGCTGTTAATGGCTGTTGTTGGTCCATTAATGCATAAGCACTGGCAATCGCTAATTCATTAACCACATGGCTGTGCACCATATCGCCAAAATCAATTAAACCCGTTATGCTTTTCGGCTGATGCACATCATCAATTAACACGTTATAGTCATTGGCATCGTTATGAATAACACCTTGTGGCAATTGTGATAATACCGGCAACGTTTGGGTTTGATAAAGTTCAAGAAAATAATCAACCAATTCACGCTGCTCGGCTGCCAAACAATGCTTTTTGGTTTGGCAAATACCTAAACCTTGGGCCAGATCCCAGTCAAGGTAGCGATAGGCGCCTTGATGATTAAAGTTGCTAAAGGCATTGTCTATTTTGCCAATAAACTTGCCAAGACTGGCCCATAGCTCGGCTCCATGAGCAGCGCTATCTGCATCGGCATAAAACACGCCAGGCAAATACGTTAATACGCGCAGAAAATATTTATCCTGGTGGCCATTTTCAATAACCGTTATTAGCTGTTCATCGTTATTGCTAATAGCGTGTGGCACGGCAATTGACTGCTCGGTTAAATGCGCCATTGCCGCATTTTGCATGTCCAGCTCTAATTTAGACTCGCCGCTATTGGCAATTTTAACTATGTAGTGCTCGCCAGAATCTGTGGTTAAGGTGAGGTTTTGATCACAATAACCAGGTAATGATTTCAACGTACCAGCTAACTGATAATGTTGTTGTAAAAATTTTGCAACTTCGACTTCAGAAAATTGTGTATTAACGGCGTTTGTCATGATTATTTCTCTTTAAAACGACGAGCCAGCTCTGCTAAATCAGTAACTTGTTCGTGCAGTGGAATTAATGTAAACCCATATTTGTAGTTTTGTGCCGGGATAGTGTATTGCGGATGAACGAGTCGCCCCCAAGAAGTATCACCGCCAACGCCCATTTGTTTATGGTCAATATTGACGGTAACTAATTTACCCATTGGCACTTCAGCACCATGTTTACTGGTAACTGGTACCAGGCCAGACGCAGATGCTTCGCCATCTTTACCAACAATAAAGTCAATATCACTTTGGCTATATGGCCAGGCACTGGCACTGATCAATTGATCAGCAACGGTCAATAGTCCATTGCCCTGTGAATTTTTCAACGCTAACCAACGTACATCGGTTTTATTGGCATTTTCTTGTGGGCGTACATAGTGATGAATTTGCTCTTGCACTAACGCTTTATACAAGGATATTTTTGCCGAGTCTTGGCGATCGCTGTAACTTTCATGTGGGCCACGACCAAACCAGGACATACGTTGATAATCGCCAGGCATAGTTAACTGCATGCCCATACGAGGTAAATTTGCCAATGTTTGGCCGGGCTCAATATTAAGCTGGCTTTGTACATGCACCTGACCATTGTTATACAGTGAGTACAGTACTTGGTAATCGCCTTTAAACACTTGGCTGCTGTACTTAGCACTCACTTGCATACCTTGCTCAGATGGCTTTGACTCTAATGACGTTAAGGTTAGGTTAGCTGCAGCCGTTTGCCAAATAGCTGCCCAGTTTTGCATGCCGTTGCCTAAGTCATTATCTGTTGGTGGACGCCAGAAATTAGCCATTAATGGTGCGGTTAACAATTGTTGACCACGATATTGATAGTTACTTAACCAACCGGTTTTGTTATCAAAGCCGATAGTGACATCGGTATTGCTAAAGCTAAGTTGCTGGTTATTATTCAGCTTAGCTAATTTAGCGTTGTTATTTGTTTGTGCATCATTACTACTTTTTGCCGTTTCTATTTGCTCTGCAACTGGCAGCTTAAATTGGGCAAAAGCAAGCTCATGGCCGGCATCTAATAATGCCTCAGGCTCTCTTATTACTGCGCTTAGGGTAATAAAATACTCTTTTGCACTTGTGTTTGGCAACTTCGGTAAGCTGACATTAAATGGGGTCGTTTCGCCAGGCTGAACGTTTGCTAAAGACTGACTGCCTTGTGCAATTGTTTGACCATCGGCTTCAATAATCCAATGTAAATCGAATTGTTGAAGATTAATAAAATCGAAACGGTTTTCTACTACAAATTTACCAGCGAGCAAATCTTTTTCAGAAAAACGGATAGCCTGATAGACCTTTTTAACTTCAAATGCATGTGGGTGCGGTTCACGATTGGCATTCATTAAGCCATTATTTAAAAAGTTACCATCACTAGGCAAATCAGGATGGAAATCTTTACCATATGCCCAATATTTCACCCCATCGGCATTGGTATATTCAAGCGCTTGATCAACCCAGTCCCAAATAAAACCGCCTTGGAGCACGTCGTATTTTTCAATGGCTTGCCAATACTCTTTTAAATTACCGACAGAGTTACCCATGGCATGGGCATATTCGATCATAATACCAGGGCGTTTCGGATCAGATTCCGCGTATTCAACCAGACGTTCAATTGATGGATACATAGGGGCGAAAATGTCGGTATAGTGCTCTTCTCCTGCAGGTTCATATTGCACAGGGCGAGTACCGTCGTTATCTTTTAACCACTGGTAAGTTGCTTCAAAGACTTTACCTTCACCGGCTTCATTCCCCAGTGACCAGATGATAATTGAAGGGTGGTTTTTATCACGAGCAAACATGCGCTTAGTACGATCAAGATGCGCCGGTAACCAGCTCATCTCGTTACCCAACTGAGTTTTTTCATCAATCGCTAATGGGTGTGATTCGATATTGGCTTCATCGATAACATACATACCGTATTTATCGGTTAAGTCATACCAGTATGGGTTATTCGGGTAATGTGACGAGCGTACGGCATTGATATTAAATTGCTTCATTAATTTAATGTCTTTTTCCATCGACGCTTTCGTTACCACATGGCCATGTAATGGGTCAGTTTCATGACGGTCAACACCACGAATGGTGATCGCTTTACCGTTAACGGTTAATTGACTATTTTTGATTTCAATATGACGAAAGCCTATTTCATCTCGAATAGTTTCCAGATGCTTACCTTGGTTGTCTTCTAAGGTAATAAGTAAGGTATATAGATTTGGCGTTTCCGCGGTCCACAATTTAGGGTTGGCCAGCTCGCCTTGTAACGTTACGTTATCAGTCGCATCCGCTTGTTGATCAATTTTTGCAGTACCCGACATAACAATGTTCATGTCGTTTGCGGGGTCTAGTAACTGGTACGAAACTTGTTGATTTGCTGCGGTCGTTTGCTGATGATTTTTTAGAGTAACATCAAGGGTGAAGTCAACCTGGCTAAAGTCTTTATTCAATGTTGGCTTGGCATGAAAATCAAAAATATGCTGTTTATTGGTGGCATATAAATAAACGTCACGTTCAATACCCGAGATACGTAACATATCCTGGCTTTCTAAATAACTGGCATCGGTCCAACGACGAATTTGCAATGCTAATAAATTATTATCGGTCGTTAAATACGGCGTTATATCAAATTCTGCCGGTGTTTTTGAACCTTGACTAAAACCGACTTTTTCACCATTTAACCAAACATCCAGCGATGATTTAGCTGCGCCAATGTGAAGAAAGACTTGTTTGTCTTGCCAAGCTTGCGGCAATTTAAATGGTTTACGGTATGAGCCTATAGGATTGTAATCTGTTGGTGCGTCAGGCCAAGTAGTGGTAAATGGAAAGCGTTCGTCTAAATAGATTGGATAACCATAGCCTTCAGTTTCCCAATTGCCCGGCACTGGAATTTGGCCCCAAGTAGAATCATCAAAATTTACCTGCTGAAAATTTTGCGGTTTGTTTTTAGGGGATTTTTGCCAATCAAACTGCCATAAACCATTAAGCAAAATGAAATTACTGCTTTGCTCTTTATCAGCATTTAATGCTGCGCTAGTTGATTGAAAAGGAAATAATGTTGCATGACCATCAATTTTATTGATAGCGAAAACGGTATGATCTTCGAACGGTTGTCGCTCTTCGGCACACGCAGATAAAGAACAGCACATTGCCAGCAAAGCAAGTTTAGAGGTTAACAATTTCATTTATAATTTACACCTAACTAAAATATATTATTTATAATACAATTAAAAATAATATTTTCAAGAGCAAACAGAAAATAAATTTCTCATCAATAAACACAAGCTCTGGCAATAATTGTTAAACACTTGTAAATTGTTTTTAAAATAAGCTAGGTAATTACGTGTTTCTCATTTATCATACAAATAACACTTGAAAGGATTATTTACTTATTATGGCATCTGAACATCGCAATTTAACTCAGCAATTAGTGCACGAGTTAGGTAAAGACATACTGCAAGGAAAATTCAGCGTTGGTAATAAACTGCCATCTGAAGCAGAGTTATGTTTGCAATATGATATTAGCCGTACAGCAACACGTGAAGCAGTAAAAATGCTCACCGCCAAAGGGTTAATTAGTTCACGTCCAAGGCAAGGCATTAAAGTTTTAGACTCAAAACATTGGAATTTATTTGATGTTGACGTGCTGAACTGGATTTTGATCGGCAAGCCTGATTTATATATGCTGCGTCATTTCCTTCAGCTCAGGTTGTCTATTGAGCCAGAAGCTGCCTATTTAGCAGCCCAGTACGCATCTGACGATGATATTAAAGCAATTGAAAATGCATTGGCACGAATGAAAAATGCCGAAGATGGTTATGATGATACTCTGGAAGCCGATATTGAATTTCATAAAAGTATATTAGCAGCAAGCAATAACCCATTTTTTATTCAGCTTAAAACCTTTATTGAAACGGCGCTAAAAGTTAACTTACGTTTTACCAACCGTTTTAAAGCGATCACCATTGACGAGTATAAAGCGCACTTTGATATTTTTGATAATATTGCTAAAAGAAAGCCACAAGAAGCGCACGATGCCTCGTTAGAAACGCAAAAAATCACCTTAGGTTTAGTTGATGATGCGATAGCCGAAATGGATGATAAATAAGCCTTTTAATCTGAATTCAGGGTACGCAGTCATTATCCCTAGCTTAGGTTATTTAGATAGGCTCTTGTTGGTTTTGTAAGTAAAGCTAGACTTTACTAATGCTGAAAATCTAGCATGACGCTGATCGACTGAGCAATATGTTCGATTTGATTCACATCGACCGGGGCGACAAAAATAGTATCATCACCCGCCAATGTGCCTAATACGCCAACGGACTCCCCTTGTAAGTCCAACATTCTGGCAATTAGTGGCGCCCCGCCAATGCCGGTTTTAATAATAATTTGCATATTATTATGCTTAATACTTAATACCACGGTATGAATGGCTTGTTTCGTTCGCGGTGCTGACAACTCATCTTGCAGTAAGTAAACTATTTCGTTTCTGACATTGCGCTTTTTAACCGCACCAAGCTTGGTAAGTGTACGAGATATTTTTGCCTGGGTAATATTTCCAAAACCGTATTTTTGCAAGGCAATCGCTAGCTCGCCTTGAGAGCCATAACACTGTTCTTTTAACAGTTTTTTAAAGGCGATAAGAAAACTCTGTTCTTTGCTATTTCTGCTATTGGTCATGGTATATTCAATTTTAAGTTTTGCTAATTTACAACCTGCTTGCGCTGGTCTGCAAGTCCCATAGCTAAAATAAACGGCTCGGATTTTTGCAGACTAATAAAGTCACTTTTACAGGTTAACTCTAGCCATTGCTGTTTAATCAAACTTTGCGCAACAGCGCCGCCTAAAGTAGAGCCTGGCCCTAAGATAATTAATTTATCAGGAGCAAATTCTTTTACCGCGACTTCAATGGCTTTAGTGAAATTATAAGGGGCAACGACTTGTGTGTCTAACGTATAATCATAAAGCTTGCCAAGATCAGTGCTATGAGGCTGCCAGATTTGCCCTAAACCATCGATTAGGGGAATATCAGGATTAGAGAACAAGCTTTTTGCCAGCATTGATTTTGCTTTATTGGCAGTATCCTTTAACAACGGGGTATGAAACGCGCCGTGATTAAATAAATTCATTGGATATCTGTCTTGAACCACCGGTAATTTTGCTTCTAACGCAGCAAGCCCTTGCTTATTGCCGCCAAAAACAAGATAACCGCCAAGATGAATAGATATATAAACTTCACTGACCGGATCTTGATTAACGTCATCTAGCCATAGCTTGATTTGCTTGAACACAGCACTGTTTTCACGCCAGTCATCATCACTAATAGGGTAAATTAACTGTCCGCCAATAACGCCATCAGTCATCATTGATCCCATGGTATTGATCAACTCAATGGCAGCTTTCGGTTTTAACGCGCCAGCAACCGCCAGGGCAATATACCAGCCCATAGAATTTCCGGTAACGGCAACAATGTCGTATTCGTCTTGATTAATGCTTTGGTAATCTGCCATTGCACAGGCATAAATAAGGGCTGATGCATTTTCACCGGCGGTATGTTTGCGCATACTGTACTTTGCCATCGCATCTAAGTCACTAATACTGTCTTGCCCATGCTGTTGTCGGTAATCATCAATAACGTTAATTAACTCGGGCTTATCGGCATGTAATCGCTGCAAATAACCAAGCTCTTCTTTGTTGTAAGTACCACGACCAGGGCAGATAACGACCGCTGTTTTTTTCTGTTGGTTGCTATTAGTTGTACTCATAGTCGCACTTACACCTTGTTATTTTTCATTATTAACGTTGCCGCAGCAACAATATCATCTGTAGCTGGCAGTACATGATATGCAGCCGAGCCCAGTGGAATAAAGCAGTCATTAGCACTTACTCGCACCAGTTCGTTGCCAGTTACTGGCATTGCTTGCTGTTCATGTATCAAGGTGACTAACGCTTCACTGATAGAACCGGTTTTACGACATTCATCAACAATAAGAACATGCTTACATTGCTGCACCTGCGCAATAATACCTTGCTCATCAAGAGGTGCTAGCCAGCGTAAATCAATCACCCGACAACTAATCCCTTGTTCTGCCAAAATTTTCTCAGCCTGACGAGAAAGAAAATAGCCATTGCCATAAGACAAAATGCAGATATCTTGCCCTTCACCATAAACACTTATTTGTTGATTAATTTCAGTTTTTTCAGGCTCTGGCAGCTGGTAATTTGAGGTCCATAAGCCATCACCTTCCTGATGTAAATCTTTGGTCATATATAAGGCTATCGGCTCAAGAAAGATCACAATGCGTTGTTGCTCTTGAGCAAGCTTTACACAGCTGCGCATCATCTCTACGGCATCACTGCCATTTGATGGACAGGCAATAATTAAGCCAGGAATATCACGAAATACGGCAAAGGAATTATCATTATGGAAATGGCCACCAAAGCCTTTTTGATAAGCGAGTCCGGCGATGCGAATTACCATAGGGTTGGTAAACTGACCATTTGAGAAAAACGGTAAAGTGGCGGCCTCACCGCGAATTTGATCTTCGGCGTTATGCACATAAGCGAGAAACTGAATCTCTGCAATGGGCAAAAAACCATTATGAGCAAAACCAATAGCACCACCTAATATTGACTGCTCATCGAGTAAGGTGTTTATCACTCGGTTATGGCCAAAGCGATCAAATAACTTACTGGTGACGTTATAAACCCCGCCTTTTTTACCGATATCTTCACCACACATCACAATATTTTCATGCTCAGCCATTAAATCCATTAAAGTCCAATTCAGTAACTTGGCTAAATGTTGTTTTTTATTTAAATTATGCTTTTCATGGGCAAATAATTGCAGCCTTTGTTCAGGGCTGACGCTATGTTGGTGAATATTTTCACGTGCAGGAGGAACAATGCTTAGTGCGACTTGCTCAGCAGAAGCTAGTTTTTCTTTACTCGCTGCATATTCAGCAATACCGACAATTCGACGAGCTGTATCTTGGTAAATTTTTACAACTTGCTCGCTCGTTAAAATATTGTTTTCCACTAAAATACGGGCACTATGCAACAAAGGATCTTGTTGTTCATTTGCTTCAATATCAGCAATACTGCGATAAACAAACTCTGCATCCGAGCCCGCATGACCAAGCAAACGTACCGTTCTAACATGCAAAAATACCGGTTTTCGCAACTCTCTGGCGATTTTTTCTGCTTGCTTTGCTTTATGATAGGTATCAACAATATCTAAACCATCACAAGCAATATAATGCAGACCAGCTCGGTCTTTATAATTTGCTGCAATCCAGCCATCAGGTGTTGATGTGGAAATACCAATACCATTGTCTTCACAAACAAACACAATCGGCATAGGTATCGATTGATATGCCGCCCAAGCCGCACAATTAAATGCGCCTTGCGCAGTCGAGTGATTGCTTGAGGCATCACCAAAATTACAAATCACTACGCTGTCATTAGGTAATTCGCCAGCAAAATTTAAACGCTCAGCTAAAGGAATACTAAAGGCCGTACCCATCGCTTTTGGTAAGTGCGATGCTATAGTACTGGTTTGCGGTGGAATAGACAGAGCCTTACTGCCCAGTACTTTATGACGCCCACCAGAGATAGGATCATCTTTAGAAGCTGCAAAAGAAAGCAACATATCGTATAACGCTGTTTGGCCCGGCACTTGTTTTGCCCGTTGAATAACAAACGCGCCACTACGGTAGTGCAAAAAGGCCATATCACTGGGCCGAAACGCTTTCGCATAAGCAGCATTTCCTTCATGACCGGCACTGCCAATAGTATAAAAACTCTGACCTTTCTTCTGCATTATGCGTGATTGCAAGTCTAAATGACGGCTCATCACTTGGCTTTCAAATATATCAACAACATCACTATTGCTTAAGCCTGCTTGCGATGGCGTGAGATTGTTACTTGCTTTAGGAAAATTTTCAGTTTCGACAAACTTGATAAAATTTTCTTTTACTATTTTATTGCGATCGACCATTTCTATTCCACGATTATGATGAGCTAAACCATTAATTTCAAAGATTTATACCCGTTACTATTCAACATGCAGGTTTCAGAGCGCTTTGAATAGTAAAGGATATACACTTAGAAAAATGCTTGAATACCCGTTTGTGCTCTGCCCAAGATTAAGGCATGTACATCATGGGTTCCTTCGTAGGTATTTACTGCCTCAAGGTTCATTACGTGTCTAATAATATGGAATTCATCGCTGATGCCGTTACCACCGTGCATATCTCGCGCCATGCGAGCTATATCTAATGCTTTGCCACATGAATTGCGTTTCACTAATGAGATAGCCTCGGGTGACAATGTACCTGCGTCCATTAATCGTCCCACTTGTAAACAAGCGAATAAGCCTGTGGTAATTTCAGTTTGCATATCAGCAAGTTTCTTTTGAATAAGCTGGGTGCTAGCAAGAGGTTTACCAAATTGGCTACGGTCTAGAGTATATTGGCGAGCGCCATGCCAGCAAAATTCAGCAGCGCCTAATGCGCCCCAAGAAATGCCGTATCTCGCTTTATTTAAGCAACCAAACGGACCAGATAACCCCTTGGCGTTTGGCAACATATTTTCGCTTGGAACAAATACTTCATCCATTACGATTTCGCCGGTAATTGATGCTCTTAATGAAAACTTGCCTTCAATTTTAGGCGCAGTTAAACCAGGCATGCCTTTTTCTAAAATAAAACCACGAATGACACCATCAAGTTTCGCCCAAACAATAAATATATCAGCGATAGGAGAATTAGTGATCCACATTTTATTGCCGGTTAAGCGATAACCGCCATCAACCACTTCGGCGCGAGTTAACATACTTGCTGGATCTGAGCCAGAGTTAGGCTCGGTTAAACCAAAACAACCAATCAGCTCTGCTGTTGCCAATTTAGGCAAATATTTCATTTTTTGCTCTTCACTACCATAGGCATAGATAGGATGCATTACTAAAGACGATTGCACACTCATGGCACTGCGGTAACCACTGTCAACGCGTTCAACTTCACGGGCGACTAGACCATAAGTAACGTAATTGGCACCGGCACAGCCGTACTTTTCTGGAATAGTTGCCCCAAGCAAACCAAGTTCACCTAGCTCTTTCATGATTTGTACATCGAATATTTCATTTCTGTTGGCTTCTAATACTCTGGGCATTAACTTGTCTTGGCAATATTGGTGCGCAGCATCACGAATCATGCGTTCTTCTTCGCTTAGTAATGAATCAAGTAATAATGGATCTTGCCAATTGAACGTTGGACGGCTTGCAGAACTAGACATGATAAAACCTCAAAAAATGTTAATGAAATATTGGTTATAAAAATTAGAGAAATTCCATCTCGATGAGAATTACTTTAATTGCATTTATCCTTTGATAATAATTAAAACCAAGGTAAAGTTAAAATATAGAATTTCTTTATCAGATATAGGCAAAACCTATATCTAAATTTAAAATATAAGTGTGCGCAGCGATGGATTTAAGAAGTTTACAATATTTCGTAGCAGTGTTTGAGCAAGGCAGTTTCAGCGCTGCGGCTAAACGCTGCTTTGTTGCACAACCTTCAATTTCGGCAGCAGTCGCACAATTGGAGCAGACACTTTGCTGCAGTTTATTTATCCGGCATGCACGCGGGGTTATCGCCACAGATGCAGGTGAAAAACTCTATCCTTTGGCAAAAAAATTGTTAGGACAAGCAAAAGCAATTAAAACACTGTTTACTGAACAAGACAGTAAAACCTCCTTCCTCTTAGGCGTCACCAAAGGATTAGGGGTGGCAAGAATGAGTTCGTTGCTGAAAGACTTTACCGCCTCAGTTGATTCAATGGAGCTTACTTTAGTCCCTCATAATGAAAGCTGTGATGCGCGGGTAATTATAAAAGAAGAGCTAGCAGAGAATGAAAATTATGTGTCTTTTTGGCAAGAAAATTACCTACTCGCCTTACCTTATAATCATGTTTTATCGCTAAAAGACAGTATTGCCTTGACTGATTTCGATGATCTGGCATTTATTCAGCGCTCACCTTGCACTGCCTGGCAATCATTACAGGATATATTAACGCTGGAAGGGATCAGCGTTGATAGTCGAGCAAAAATTAAAACTATCGACTATGCCTTGGGGTTAGTTAGCGCAGGATTGGGGTGTGCCTTAGTGCCAGCTCACCCTGAGATATTAAGCAATTCAGAAATTGTATTTCGGCCAATTCAGGACTTACAGTTAAAACGTGAAATTGTTTTAGCTTATCAACAACCATCGAAAGTGATTAATAAACTAAAACAACTGGTAGTAAAACATAGTAGCGTTAGTTAACAGAATTGATTTTTTCTCTATCGTTATTAGGCAATAAAAACTCACGATACAGCATTAACAAGTGCGCCGCACTCCAGCTAAAATTACTGGCACCCTGAACTGCGCCGGTCAACGGATTATAGTTTTCTCGAATAGAGCCATTTGCCGATAAACCTTGGGCGTTACTAAACAGCTTATTAGCCAGCATCGCTGCTTCTTGTTGGTAGCCATAATTATTTAACGCGATGAGGCCAAAATAGACTTGATCTAGCCATACTCGTCCGCGCCAATAAATATCGGCATCAAAAGCTGGGTTCGTTTGTGAAGCCGTACCAAGTGGCACCAGAGAATTAAACTCATCAGGGTTTAGCATTATATTTTTAACTTGCTCTGCTTTATCTTTATCGGCAATCCCGGCCCATAATGGGCTCCAACCTTCAGGACCTCTGCCTCGATAAACAAGCAACTCACCTAGACAGCCATGCTGATCAACTTTATCATTATCGCTAATTTTCCGATCGTAATAAAAGCCGCTTTGTTGATCGAAAAAACATTGATTAACTCGAGCTGCAAGCGCATTAGCTCCTTGCTGATATTGCTCTGCTAATTGCGTTAAGCCGAGTAACTTTGCCATGCTAGCAAGTAAGCGCTTTTCATTAGCTAAATAAGCATTCAATTCAACCGACTCCTGGTTAATAGAAAAACCTAATAACGCACCTTGTGCTGATTTATTCTCAAAAAACATTACCTGCCAGTCTTTACGAGCGAGTTCAACATCGCCTTGATAGTTTTGCTTGGCATACGCTTGTAGCTGTTCGCTATTGATAAAACCAAATCGAGCCGCGTTATCCATGCCTGACTCCCAACCAGCACCATGTTGTGCACCGATATCTAATTCAGTGTAATTGCCTGTTGCCAATAGCTGCTTATAAACTGCCATCGAGCTACACTGATACCAATGTTCTTGTCCTGCCTGACAATGTTCTAAGGCAAAATCGGCGAGTTTATTATCAATAAACTTTACTGAAAAACTGATGTTGCCCTCAACGTCATTATGAAATCTATGTTTATTACCACCGTATTCAATTAAGCCGTTGTTATTATGATCACGGTTTTTATACCACCATTGATGATAGCGTTGCAGTTTTGGAAACATTTCTTTAATAAACTCAATATCAGAACTTGCCTGATAAATTTCCCAAACGGCCCAAGACGCAAGAGGTGGTTTGGTATTTCGTTCATTCCAGTTGCCGCCATCACCATTGCGGACTACATCTTTATTATAAAATACCGCATCAATGACCATGCCATCGTCCTGCCCTCTTACCGGGTCGGATTTATCTACTTGATAGTCAAACATTGCCCGGACATTATCCTTGGCTAAATCATTATTAAAATGTGCCATTGCATAAGCATGCTTCCAGCTATCCCAGGCCCAGGCACCATTAAACCAACGTGCAGTTACTGATGGCGTGACACTGTCATGCAATAATGCTCCGGCAGAGCTACGCCAATTTGCTGATAATGTCTCTATCGCCTTAACGGCAACTTTCTGTTGCTCAATTGGCGCATCAGTATGCTTTAACCCTAGGGCTAAATAAGATTGCCATCGCTGCAGTGCAGATTTTATATAATGTTGTGGCTCAGCCAATATTTTATTATTGCTATCTTGTAGCTGTGCAGCTTCTTGTTGATTATGAACATAACTATGGGTAGTAAATAAAACCTGCTCTTTACCTGCGGCAAGTTCGAGTTGGCTATTACTTTGGTAGCTATAATCTTGTGCATCAACTGTAGTGCTCGCCTTAACTGAACGAGTAAGTTGATACATAGAACTCCCGCTGGTGAGGATATTCCAGGTATCGCGCAGCTTGGAAAAATTGATGACAACACTATGCTGATCGGCACTGATGTTTCGTTGCCAGTTTGGCAATGCCTGTTCTACTGTACTGTTATCATCCCATTGTTGTAATAACTTTCCTTGCCAAAGCAAGTTGAGCTTTTTATTACTGTTAGACTTATTAACAATAGTGGTTTTAACTAATGCGGTTCTGTTACTCGCATATTGTAATGTTAGCTCGACGGTTAAATCATCAAAATGATACGTTTGTGATAACAAGCCGGGACGGGAGTGAATACTTTGCTCTGCTTTACTAAAGTTATAGCTTTGCTTTGTTGCTATGTCGCTGATTGTTAATTGCTCTAACTTTTCTGCTATATATAAGCTGTATTCTTCGGCAATAATTAATGGCCCAGGGAAAGAGCCATAATTGTCCTCACTTTCAGGCAATAAAAAACCATGCCAGGCGCCTAAATCAAAAAATGGATTAAATTTTTGATTTTGATAACTGTCATAGTCTTTGTGCTTGGTTGGCATTCCAGTTCTATCAATAACATCGTCGAAAGTGTTACTTTCTTTAGAAACTATTTGTTCTACATTGGCAGAAGATGTATCGATTTCGCTGATATTTTCAGAACACGAAGTGATACTAATTAATAACACGATTAGTGCTGAAATTTTTACTGATAATGAGTTAAAAGTTAGATTCATTGCTCAATTTCCATTCAATTTAATTGTTTTTTACAAAAATATATTTTTTAACAATGTGTAATTTAATTTATCACACATCCTTCTAAACCCTTAATATATATAGCTTAACATAATATTAACAAGTCATTTAAAAGTTCTAAATGCTCTAATAGGATAGTTAATACTATACTATTTGTATGATAAATATTGCAAAAGATGTTTTTCGCTTGTAGTATCAATGTAACAAACTGTAAAGAGTTGTTAGTTTGAGTTACACAAAAATAATACAACAACCACTAAACACTGATGCAAAAAAACACCCTGGGGAGGGATTAAAATGCAACTAGCAAAACCAAAACTTAGTTATCTATCTATGGCAATTATGCTTAGCTTAGGCGCAACGAGTAATTCATTTGCCGCACAAGACCAAGCACCAGCCATTGACGAAGATGTAGAAACAATTACCGTTACCGGTATTCGTGGCTCTTTAATACGCGCTATGGATCTGAAAAAATCATCTGACGGTATTGTTGATGCAATCTCAGCTGAAGATATTGGTAAATTTCCAGATCAAAACGTTGCTGAGTCATTACAACGTATTTCGGGTGTAGCAATCGATCGAGATGGCGGTGAAGGTCAGAAAATTAGTGTTCGTGGTTTAGGACCGGAATTTAACGCAGTATTAGTTAATGGCCGTACTATGGCCTCTGTAAGTGGTGGCCGAGCATTTAGCTTTGATACCTTGGCGGCAGAGTTAATTAACGGTGCTGAAGTTAATAAAACTCAAACAGCAAAATTACAAGACGGTAGCATCGGTGCAACCGTTAACATTACTACTCATCGCCCTCTAGATCTTAATGGTTTTAAAGCTGTTGCCAGTGTTAAAAGTACTTATGATGAGATGTCAGAAGAAAGCAATCCAACCTTCTCTGGTTTAATTAGTAATACTTTTGCCGATGATAAGTTTGGTGTTTTAGCATCGTTTAGTTACAGCGATCGCGATACCCGTACTGATAATTCTTTAACCTACGGCTATTATGGCGGTACAACTTTAGACAGCCTTACTAGTGGTGAAGTTCTTGAAGATGTTTACATGCCACAAAACTACGATCAAATCGTTAAAACTGAAAATCGTGAGCGTACCAGCGGTACATTAGTGTTTCAATACAAGCCTTCTGACGATTTAGTGATCACCGCTGATGCTTTATACTCAGAGTATGACGTTAGCTACCGCGAAGATATTCTTGCCCATTGGTTTGAAGTAGGAAATACCGTTGCCGCAGAGCTTGATGAAAACCGTACTGTGGTACGTTTAACATCAGGTAATAACAGTGCAACTGATTACTTAAACCGTTTATCGGTAACAACGACTGAAACGACTGCATTTGGCTTTAATGCCGACTGGCAAATCACCAGCGATTTCAATTTAGCGGCTGATGTATCTTATTCAAAAGCTGAATCTAATGGTGGTAATGGCACAACTGATACCGTAGCCGGTTTCTTTAATGGCTACACATTTGACAATTCACAGGGCGGCGTACCAACCTTAGATTTTGCTGAAAACCTGGATAAAAACATCTTAGGTGCTAACTGGGCAAGTATTTTTGGTGATGATATTGAAGATGAAATTTCTGAAGTTCGTCTTGACGCTGAATGGGTACTTGATCAAGGCGTATTAAGCAAAGTTAACTTTGGTACGGCTTTCTCAGATCGTACTTTATCGACTATGCCGACTAACACTCACACAAGCATTCGTAATGGTTGGGGTGGCTATAATGTGCAATTACCGGCAAGCTTATTCACTGATTTCAATGCTGATGGTTTCTTATCGGCTGAAAGTGGTAACCCTACTAATGATTGGTTAATTTTCGATTCATATGAATACATGGCGTTCTTAGAAAGTGAAGCGGGTTATGGGCAATTAGATCCAGCCGATGCCGCGGCAATGAAAGATAGTCTTGATATGTACAATGGTCATACTGCACTTGATGTTAAAGGCCAATCATATGAAGTAAACGAAGAAACCACTGCGGTGTACTTTGATGCCTACTTCCAAGGTGAAATTGGCGAAATGCCTTGGCAAGTTGTTGCTGGTGTTCGTTACGTTGAAACAACAACGAAATCATCAGGCTACGGTGAAGAACTGCTTGACATGAGCGGCCCAGATGCTACCGGTAAATACGTACCAGTATTATCTGAAGATATTGTACCACTGAGTGTAACCAGTGATTATGATCATGTATTACCTAGTATCAACGCTAATATTGAAGTGGTTGAAGACGTATTTATCCGTACTGCGTTTTCAGAAAGTATTACACGTCCAACGTTGACTGAACTGTCACCAGCACTGTCTTACGGTGAAGGTAAAATTGACAGCTTAAACGCTTCTGGTGGTAACCCATACCTTAAGCCATATGAGTCAACTAACTTTGATTTAAGCTTAGAATGGTACTTTGATGATGCAAGTTATGCCTCTGCTGCGTATTACACTAAAGATATCGATAATTTCATCGATGGTGGTAACTATAGTGAAACAGTTTCTGTACCAAGTGGTGACTTTGTCTACAATGTAAGTGGACCTGAAAACCTTAACTCAACAGAAATTGACGGTTTTGAAATTGCATTCCAACACACCCTAACTTACTTGCCTGCACCATTTAATGGTTTTGGCATCATGGCGAACATGACATTTGTTGATAGTGAATCAGATGCTGATACAGCAGAAAAGCCATTACCGCTTCCAGGTTTAGGCGATTCACAAAACTTGGTAGTGTTCTATGAGCAAGATGCATTTCAATTTCGCGTAGCGTACAACAACCGTGATGAGTTTATGCAATCAACGTCTAACTGGGCTGGTGGTGATCCAATCTATGTTGATGATTACTCACAAGTTGATGTCAGTGGTAGTTATGATATTAACGATAACTTTACCGTATTCGTTGAAGGTATTAACGTAACTAATGAAGTAACGAGAAAACGTGGTTTATTACCTAACCATACTATTTCGATTGCTGAAACTGGTGCTCGCTATTCTGTAGGTGTTAGAGCTAACTTCTAGTCTAAACTGATTAGATTAGCTTTAAAATAAAGGGCTAATAATAAATATTATTAGCCCTTTATTTATAGCAGTTCGCGTAATGATGTGATCATTATACGGATTGGTATTATATACCCAAGCTACTTTAAGAGAGTAGTTTCAGCACGGAGAGGTGGCTTGGGTATATTCCTTAACATGTCATTTATAAGAAGTTTATTATGATCAAACCCCATATCTGGTTACGCGCCGAAACGAAACAAGATGAGCAAAGAACCGCTTTGACGCCTAATGGTGCGAAACAACTTATTGCTGCTGGTTTTAAAGTTAGCATTGAACAATCTCAGCAAAACATTTTTAATGATCATGATTACCGGAACGTAAACTGCAATATAGAAGCCGCAGGTAGCTGGGTTGATGCACCAAGTGATGCCATTATTTTAGGCTTAAAAGAATTACCTGAAGACACTTTTCCGCTTCATCATGAGCATATTTACTTTGCCCATGCCTATAAAGACCAACACGGTTGGCAAGCATTATTAAATCGCTTTAAAGAAGGTGCAGGTAAACTCTATGATCTTGAGTTTTTAGTTGATGAAAACAACCGCCGTATCGCGGCATTTGGCTATTGGGCCGGTTTCGCCGGTGCGGCATTATCAGTACAAGCTTGGGTTAATCAAAACCAAGAAATTAGCCCGCCGCTAGCAGACGTTGGCTCCTATGCAAATAAAGAAACGTTACTAGCGGATTTAAACGCCGGACTGTCAATCTCAACTGAGAAACCTCGAATTTTAGTGATCGGTGCCAAAGGCCGCAGTGGCAGTGGCGCCGCGGATTTAGCCAAAGCATTAAACCTAGACGTTGTTGAATGGGATATGGCAGAAACTCAAAAAGGCGGTCCATTTATTGAAATTAACGATATGGATATATTGGTTAACTGTGTTTTGGTTAATAAAGATTTACCGCCATTTATCACTAAAGAAGTGCTAAACACTTTGACGCGCAAATTGGCGATTATTGCAGATGTAAGCTGCGATCCTTACGGCAGTTATAACCCCTTGCCAATTTATCAACAATGTACGACATTCAAACAACCCTGCATTGAAATTTGTGCTGGCAATACACCATTAAACCTTATCGCAATTGATCACTTACCTTCCCTGTTGCCAAAAGAAAGTAGTGAAGATTATGGCCAGCAATTATTAACTCATTTATTAACACTTACTGATAAAACCCAAGGTGTCTGGCCAAAAGCCCTGAATCTTTATCAGCAAAAGATAGACTCTATATAAAGGTCCACCATGACAACCACGACGAAACATACTATTCACTGGCTTGGCGCCGGCTTATCCTCTAAACCTGGTATTGAATTACTGGCAAATAGTGAGCATCCACTTACCGTATGGAATCGCAGCTTGGCGAAAGCACAAACTACGTTAGCTGATATATGTGCTAAGCTATCAATCAAACAACTCGATTGGCAAGTGTTGGCAGCAAGCATTAACCCTGGCGATGTTGTGGTGTCAATGTTACCAGCTACGAAACATTTGCAAGTTGCACAGCTTTGTCTTGAAAACCAAGCCCACTTTGTTTCCAGTAGTTATATTTCACCACAAATGGCTGATTTAAATAACCAGGCCGCGGCGGCAAATTTATGTTTGGTCAATGAAATAGGCTTAGATCCGGGCATAGATCATTTATTAGCACATGATTTAATTGAAAAATATCGCACCAGCGCCCAGTTCGATAAAACCAATGAGTTGTATTTTCGCTCATATTGCGGCGGTTTTCCAAAAGTTGCCAACGACTTTAAATATAAATTCAGTTGGTCACCATTGGGTGTATTAAAAGCACTAAGATCGCCAGCCAAATGGATCAATAACGGTGAAATAGTAACATCACAAGCACCTTGGCAGGCGCTGAGAGATTATCAAATTAACTCAGCCGAGCAGCAAGAAACATTTCAAGCTTATCCAAACAGAGATTCAACGCCATTTATTCAGCAGTATCAGTTTCAGAGTGATTGGAATGTAAAAGAGTTTGTTCGTGGCACATTAAGACTTGCGGGTTGGTCAACAGCTTGGCAATATCTTTTTGATGAAATCGGTCAGTTATCAGATGCAGAAAGTGAACAAAGGTTAACTGAGATCAGCCAAGAATTAGAACAAAAATATTCTTATGATGCAGATGAAGCAGACCGAGTGGTACTTTGTGTCGAACTAGAAGCTAAAAATGCTGATAACAAGGTTTGGCATCAAAGCTATTTACTTGACTGTATAGGAAATGACTCAGGACAAGCGATGGCAAGATTGGTATCTATTCCAGTTGCCTTCGCCATTTTATCTATCCTAAGAGGTGAAATTAAACCAGGTGTTAGCGCAGCCGTACATGAGCCAGAGCAAGTAAAAGCCTGGCTAAGCAAGTTAATTGATTTAGGCGAGAACATTGCCTGCCATAATCATCTAAATTAGCTGCTACAAGCAAGTTAATTAATCTATCTTTAGATTAATTAACTTGTAATTTGAGGTGGTTATATTCAAAATCAGATAATAAGAGATATTCTAAAAATCAATAACTAAAAATATATCTTTAAAGAATTAAGAGAACAATGATAATGAAATCTACAACACGTGATCCCAGTTTAATTGATGCATTAATTCCCATTTTTTTTCTATTAGTACTGCTATCAATGGCAGTATTTTACTTTGGTGACAACTCATCCTCAGGACCCAATCAAATTGCATTAATGATTTGCGCCGGTATTGCGACCCTTGTCGGTTTAAAAAATGGCCACAAACGCAAACACATTGAAAAAAGTATCGTAAAAGGTATTAGTCTTACCCTTGGTGCTATTCTGATATTGCTAGCTGTAGGTACGTTAATTGGTACTTGGCTATTAGCGGGTACTGTGCCAACGATGATTTATTATGGCTTACAAATTCTTAATCCCGATTACTTCTATGTAAGCTGCAGTATTATTTGTGCCGTAGTAGCAATCAGTATTGGCAGCAGTTGGACGGTTGCGGCCACCATAGGTGTTGCCTTGATGGGAGTGGCAAACGGCTTAAACATTTCTGCACCGATCACCGCCGGCGCGATTATCAGTGGTGCTTATTTTGGCGATAAATTATCGCCGCTTTCTGATACAACCAATCTGGCACCGGCAGTAGCAGGCACCGAATTATTTACGCATATAAAACACATGACCTGGAGCACGATTCCAAGCTTTATTATTGCCTTGTTTATCTTCCTTATTCTTGGTTTTAACCATGAGACAAAAATTGTTGATGGCCAATTGGATGGTTTATTAACAAGCCTGCAAGCGGTTTATTTCATCGATTGGTACCTACTGCTGCCATTGGTCGTTACTTTAACTTTGGCCATTAAAAAAGTTCCGGCATTTCCAGCGATTGGTATTGGCGCAATTACCGGCGCAATTTGGGCGATGTTATTTCAGCAAGATTTAATACTCGCCTACGCTAACAGTGAGCTTGGAAGTGTCAGTGCCAACATTACTGTTGTTTGGCAGGTAATGCATGAAGGACTGAAGTTAAACACCGAAAACGCAGTAATGAATGATTTGTTAAGTGGCGGCGGCATGGGGTCAATGCTAAATACCATCTGGTTAATTATTTGTGCGATGACCTTTGGCGCGATTATGGAAGGGGTTGGCTTATTGAAAAAAATTGTAGAAACGTTAATCCGTTTTTCACAGCGTGCCAGCTCATTAATCACCACAACCATAATTACCGCCTTTGGTACTAACTGCATCGCAGCCGATCAATACATAGCGGTTGTTATGCCTGGTCGCATGTTTAAAGACGAATTTACTAAACGTAACTTAGCTCCAGAAAATTTATCACGAGCATTAGAAGATGGCGGTACAGTGACTTCACCATTAGTGCCGTGGAATACTTGCGGTGCTTACATGCAATCAGTATTGTTAGTTAACCCACTCGAATATGCAGTATTTTGTTTCTTTAATTGGCTTACACCAATAGTAGGTATCATCTGTGCGGTACTTGGATACAAAGTGAAGACATTAGTGAATGAAGGCAAGGATGCAATGCTAGAGCCATTAAAAATACCGAAAAAATTAAGACGAGTTAAACGGGCTAGATCATGAGTAATGAATTAAAACACATAGTAATTGTAGGTGGTGGTAGTGCTGGCTGGATAGCAGCTGGTACACTTGCAGCAGCACATCATGCCAATAAATCTGGCGGCATAAAAGTAACCTTAATTGAATCGCCCGACGTTAATACCATAGGAGTTGGCGAAGGTACTTGGCCAACCATGCGAAACACCTTAAGGAATATGGGCGTTTCGGAAACTGACTTTATGCGTGAATGTGACGCCAGCTTCAAACAGGGCGCTAAATTTGCCAAATGGGTAACTGGCGCCGATGACGATTTTTACTATCATCCGCTAGTGTTGCCTCAGGGCTATTTTGAAGTGGATTTATTCAAGCCTTGGAAAACGTCTAAATCTTCTAGTTCATTTTCAAATGCGGTATGTTATCAAGAACAACTATGTGAACATGATTTAGCGCCAAAATTAATTTCAACACCGGAGTATGCCGCTGTTGCCAATTATTCTTATCATTTAGATGCAGGAAAATTTGCTGAGTTTTTAAAAAATCATTGTACTAAAAACCTCGGTGTTACTCATATTCTCGACCATGTCAGCAAGATAAATTCGGCTGACAATGGTGATATTGCTTCAGTAAGCAGTGTTAGCCATGGCGATATCAGCGGCGATTTATTTATCGACTGTACCGGTTTTTCTTCATTGCTTATTGGTAAACACTATAATGTGCCAAAGGTTTGCAAAAAAGATATTTTGTTTATTGATACTGCCCTGGCAGTACAAATCCCCTACGGAAGTGACGATAGCCCTATTGCTTCACATACCATATCAACCGCTCAGGAAGCTGGCTGGATTTGGGATATCGGCTTACCTACACGCCGTGGTGTTGGCCACGTATATTCGAGTAAACATACTAGCCAAGAACGCTCAGAACAATTATTAAGAGAATATTTGGCACAATCGATTGGTGATAAAGCTAACGATTTAAGCTTTAGAAAAATAGATATTAACCCGGGTGTTCGGGAAAAATTTTGGGTTAATAACTGTGTTGCGGTAGGTATGTCGGCAGGTTTTTTAGAACCACTTGAAGCATCGGCTCTGGTAATGATTGAACTTGCCTGTGCCAGTATCAGTGAACAATTACCGGCGAATCGTGAAACCATGGATATTGTCGCCAAATCGTATAATGATAAATTTCAATATAACTGGGATCGCGTTATCGATTTTCTTAAACTGCATTACACGGCAAGTAAACGTGACGATACCGCCTTTTGGCGCGATAACCGTGACCCGGCAACAATTCCAGAAAGCCTGCAAGAATTAATGGCATTATGGCAGCACAGATCGCCTTCAGAGTACGATTTTCAACGCAAACGTGAAATGTTCTCTGCAGCAAGTTATCAATATGTGCTTTATGGCATGGACTATAACAATGCCGCTCCCGATGGTTTTATCAGTGATGACGTACAAATAAAAGCACAAAGAATGTTTGCAGAAAATGAAAAATTAACCAAACGGTATGTTGAAGCACTGCCAACCAACCGAGAATTGATAAACAAAGTTCGTCAATTTGGTTTTAATAAGGTTTAGAATATCAGCGGCCTGGAAATAACATGATGAAATTAGAAAAGTTAAACAGTAATACTCATAAAAGCGCTAAAGTGTTACCTTTTGCCAGTGTTGCACCAACACCGATTATGCACATGGTACATACGGTGCCACAAGAGTTTAAACACATTGCCCAACATTACCCTATTTTTTTTGCCAAAGACGGTGAAACCGGCCAATTTAATATTATTGCTTTGTTAGGCTTGGCAGCTAATGAAAATTTATTCATTAAACAAGGACAGTGGCAAGGCAATTACTTACCATTGAATTTACAGAGTGAGCCGTTTTATTTAATTGAAGACAAACAAGAAGAAAATGGCCAATTAATTTCTAAGCCTGCGCTTGCCATTGATGTTAATAATGCTCGTGTTCAACAAGAGCAAGGTGAAGCAATCTTTAAGCAAGGTAGTGCCACACAATACTTACAAGAGCAAGCAAATTTACTGAGTCAGTTTGTTGAGGGCACTCGTTTCAACAATGAGTTTATAAAAGCACTGTTAGAGCAAAATTTATTAGAGTCGGTAAATTTAGATATTACTTTTGAAAATGGCGAAGATGTTAGCTTGCAAGGCTTGTACACTATAAATAAAGAAAGTCTGGTTCGAGTACCGAGCACAGTTCAACAAGAGTTTGAACAGTCAGGTTATGTCCAGTTAATCACCGACATACTTGCATCATTAAATAATGTTGAAGCGTTAATTGCGCTGAAAAATGAGCGCTTGAAAGCACTTTAACCAGACTGAATTTTTACTTGTGAAAGAATAACTAAGTTAATTCAGAATTGAAGTAACTTAGTATTCAATTTTTAATAGTTAATCGCCATCTAAAGTAGCGCCTTTAAGACCACCTATGCCAGTTTGATCATTACTGCGAAGTTTGATCATTAAGCGTAAATCATTCGGTGAATCGGCATTATGCAAGGCGTCGGTGTAGCTGATCTCCCCTGCTTCGTATAAATCGAATAATGCCTGATCAAACGTTTGCATGCCTAATTCACGCGACTTTGCCATAACTTCTTTAATGTCACCAACCGCACCTTTTTTAATAAGTTCAGATACATAAGGTGAATTTAGTAAAATCTCAATTGCCGCTTTACGGCCTAAGCCATCACGAGTTGGTACAAGTTGTTGAGCAACAATACCGCGCAAGTTTAAGGCTAAATCGAACTGCAGCTTTTCATGTTGCTCTGGCGGTACTAAATGCATAATCCGGTCAATGGCTTGGTTAGCATTATTAGCATGCAACGTAGCAATACATAAATGGCCGGTTTCGGCAAAACTTAATGCGTGCTCCATAATATCTTGTGAGCGGATTTCACCAATTAAGATAACATCAGGCGCTTGGCGTAATGAACTCTTAAGCGCAGCATCAAAAGACTCGGTATCCATGCCTACTTCACGTTGAGTGATCATCGATTTACCGTGTTCATGAACAAATTCAACCGGATCTTCAATAGTAAGAATATGACCGCGAGCATTACGGTTACGATAACCAATTAATGATGCCATCGACGTTGATTTACCCGTACCGGTACCACCAACGAATAATAATAAACCACGTTTCGACATCACCAACTCTTTTAACACTGGTGGTAAACCAAGTTTTTCGGTATCCGGTATGTCAGTAACAATGCGGCGCACAACCATGCCTGGCATTTCACGTTGCCAAAACGCAGAAATACGAAAACGGCCAATGTCATCTATCGCGATGGCGTAGTTACATTCTTTAGTTTCAGTAAATTCAGTAATTTGCTTTTCCGTCATTGAACTATGAACTAACGCTAAGGCGTCGTCAAAGCTTAATACTTTTTCATCAACCGGCTGTAATTCGCCATTAATTTTGGCACTGGCAGAAAGATTAACGGTGATAAATAAATCAGAGGCATCCTCTTTCACCATGGCTTGTAGTAATTGGTGTAAATACATCAAAATCCCTTACTTAGTAAACCTTAAACTGGTTTTTATCAGCAGCTTTATGCATTGCATCTTCACGGGTGATAAGGCCACGGCTTAATAAGTTTTGTAAACATTGATCCATCGTTTGCATGCCATGCGACATACCGGTTTGAATCGCTGAATACATTTGCGCTATTTTATCTTCACGAATAAGATTTCGAATAGCTGGCACACCAATCATAATTTCATGAGCAGCAACTCGACCACCACCAACTTTTTTGATTAATGTTTGTGAAATAACCGCGCGTAAAGACTCAGAGAGCATTGAACGTACCATGTCTTTTTCTTCACCTGGAAATACATCAACGATACGGTCAATAGTTTTTGGTGCTGAGGTTGTATGCAGCGTACCAAATACCAGATGACCAGTTTCTGCTGCAGTCATCGCTAGTCGAATAGTTTCTAAATCACGCATCTCACCAACAAGTATTACATCAGGATCTTCACGCAATGCTGAACGCAAAGCATTGTTAAAACTTAGTGTGTCGCGATGAACTTCACGTTGGTTAATTAAACATTGTTTATTCTCATGAACAAATTCAATCGGATCTTCAATAGTTAAAATGTGATCGCGCTTAGATTCATTAATATAATCAACCATGGCGGCTAATGTAGTAGACTTACCCGAACCCGTTGGCCCCGTAACAAGCACTAAACCACGTGGATTTTCAGAAATTTGTCTGAAAATATCAGGACAACCTAGCTCATCTAACGACAAAATTTTACTTGGAATAGTACGAAATACCGCAGCTGGGCCTCGATTTTGGTTAAAGGCGTTTACACGAAAGCGCGCTAAATTAGGCACTTCAAAGGAGAAATCGACTTCTAAATTTTCTTCGTATTCTTTACGTTGACGATCGGTCATAATGTCATACACTAAACCATTAACGTCTTTGTCTTCTAGCGGCGGGATGTTAACCTTACGTACGTCACCATCAACACGAATGGCTGGTGGCATACCAGTAGATAAATGTAAATCGGAAGCATTGTGTTCAACACTGAATGCTAAAAGTTCGGTAATATCCATAAAATCCCTAATTTATAATTGTTATAGAAATAAAAAATGACCAATATCGCAGACAATCTCAAAGCAATACACCAAGATATTATTAACGCCTGCAATAATGCCAATCGCTCATCTGCTACTGTGAGCTTGTTGGCTGTAAGTAAAACGAAACCTATAAGTTTAATTCAACAGGCGTATGATGCCGGACAACGCCATTTTGGTGAGAATTACGTGCAAGAGACCGTTGATAAAGTACAACAGCTTGCCCATTTAACTGATATCACCTGGCATTTTATCGGTCCGATTCAGAGCAATAAAACCCGACTCATTGCTGAAAATGTTGCTTGGGTCCATTCAATAGACCGGTTAAAAACAGCAAAACGCCTTAATGAACAACGTGATAGTAACATTATCCCGTTAAACGTTTGTTTACAAGTGAATATTAGTGGTGAAGAAAGTAAATCAGGAGCAACAATTGATGAAATTGCAGAGTTAGCTGAATTTATCAACAATTGTGCAAATTTAACCCTGCGCGGTTTAATGGCGATACCGGCAAAAGGCAACGATGAAACAACAAGACAAAGCTTTCGCAAAATGCAGACCTTGTTTAATCAATTACAGCACCAATATCCTAGTGTAGATACATTGTCGATGGGTATGAGCAATGATATGAATATAGCCATCGATTGTGGCAGTAGTATGATACGTGTCGGCACTGCGATATTTGGTGCTAGGGATTAGGAACTAGAAACGAAGAGCATGAACGGTTCTCATATATAACACCACTTCCTGAATTTATTTCAGGATCTCAAACAGGAAGTAACATGAAAAAAGTCGCATTTATCGGCGCAGGTAATATGAACAGCAGCATCTTAGTTGGCATGGTCAATCAAGGTTTTAACGCTAATGACATTATGGTAAGTAACCCTAGTGCGCCGAAACGTGAAGCGTTGGCTCAGCAATATGGCGTACAGCAAAGCGAGGACAATATAGTTGCCGCTAATTTTGCTGATGTAATTGTGCTAGGCGTAAAGCCACATTTTATTAGGCAAGTTTGTCGTGAGATCGCCGCACAAGTTGATATATCCAATAAATGTTTTATTTCGGTGGCCGCAGGCATTAGTCTCGCACAAATGCAATCTGAGTTAGGTGATAGCACTGCCATTATCCGCTGTATGCCAAATACCCCTTCCCAGCTTGGCATCGGGATGACAGGAGTGTTTGCCAATAGTGCAATTAAAGCTGATGATGAAGCGTTTACCAATTCATTACTAAACGGAATTGGTAAAGTGTTATGGCTACAAAGCGAAGCAGAAATTGACGACTTACTGGCAGTTTCAGCCTCAGGTCCCGCATATTTCTTCGCCTTTATGGAAGCCATGCAAACCAAAGCAATGGAGTTTGGTTTTAGTGAACAAGTTGCCCGAGAACTCGTGCAGCAAACAGCAGTAGGCGCAGCACAAATGGTGATCCAAAATACAGATTCAATATCTACATTGCGAGAAAATGTAACTTCAAAAGGCGGCACAACCCAAGCCGCTCTGAATGTATTTGCTAATGGTAACCTGATTAGTTTAGTAGGTGACTCTATGGAAGCGGCAAAACAACGTTCCATTGAAATTACAGAAAGTAACAACTAAGTTTACACTCCTTAGTGGCTCTTAGTATATGATTAGACATACTTATTTTTTTATTAGCTTTTATATGGAGTATTCATGGAAGCGTTAGTGTATTTGCTAAATTTTGTTTTTGATGCCTATTTAATGATTTTGGTGTTGAGAGTTTGGCTACAAGCGGTGCGAGCCGATTTTTATAACCCATTTAGTCAATTTGTAGTGAAAGCAACCAACCCGGTTGTGATCCCATTTAGAAAAATTATTCCTGGATTTGCCGGTATTGACATGGCGACATTATTGGTCGCGTTTATCATCGGCTGTATGAAATATTCAGTGCTGGCACTAATTGGCGGCCAGGCCATTGAAATAATGTCATTGCTGTTTATCAGCTTTCTATTTTTAATAAAACAAAGCGGTACTTTACTGTTTGTGATCATGCTGGTAATGGCATTAATGAGCTGGGTAGTACAAAGCCGCAGCCCTGCACAAATGGTATTTCATCAGTTAACCGAGCCATTTTTACGTCCTATTCGCCGTATAATGCCTGACTTAGGTGGCATAGATTTATCGGTATTAGTGGCATTTATAGCGCTAAACGTGATTAATATTTTCATCGGTAGTGTGATCCCAATTTGGCATTACCTATAATTTATGTAATTTGGCCTACAGATAGTCGGTCTATTTTCATAGAGCGGCTATAATTAACTGTATTAATAGCATTTCAGGCACAGCCTATAAGAGAGGGCTTATGTTTAAATTCTTCACTAAAAGTATATTATTGATTGTTGCAGTTCTAGGTTTTAGCAGTGTTGCCAGTGCTGAGAATATGAAAAAATTTGACGATATAGAAGTTCATTATATTGGGCTTCCCACCACAATTTTACAACCTGACATTGCTAAAACCTATGGTATTGAGCGCAGTCGTTACCGCGGTTTTGTTAATATTTCTGTTTTAGATACAAGTCAAGAAGGCAACCCGGCTCTTAAGGTTGGTATTTCAGGAAAGGCGACAAACTTGCTTGGCCAACCAATGACGCTAGAGTTTGAAGAGGTTAAAGAAGGCAGCGCCATTTATTATATTACTACGGTTAAGTATCCAAATGATGAGTTATATCGTTTTGATATCTTAATTAACAATAATGGCAAAGAACATCGTTTACAATTCCAGCAAAAATTTTACATTGAGCAGTAAAAATAGTTAAACATCTTATGTTAATAATCAAAAAAGCGGTACAATGCCGCTTTTTTAATATCTAAAATTTAATTGCTTAGTTTAAATTCAATCATTACGGTATCCATCAATGAACAAAATCGTTTTAGCTACAGGTAACAAGGGAAAAGTTAAAGAGTTCGCTGAAATTCTAAGTGAGCATAATATCGACATAGTGCCACAAAGTGATTTTAACGTCAGCGAAGTTGCAGAAACTGGCACTACTTTTGTTGAGAACGCCATTATCAAGGCTCGTCATGCAGCAAAAATTACCGGTTTACCAGCAATAGCCGATGATTCAGGTTTAGAAGTTGACTTCCTTAAAGGAGCACCCGGTATTTACTCTTCTCGTTATGCTGGCGAGAACGGTAATGACAGTGCTAATAACACTAAATTATTGGCCGCCCTGGATGGTGTTTCTACATCACATAGAACCGCTCGTTTTCAATGTGTCATTGTTTATATGCGCCACGCCGATGATCCTACGCCAATTATTTGTCAAGGCAGTTGGGAAGGCGAAATTACCACTGAACAGCACGGTGAAGAAGGCTTTGGCTATGATCCATTATTTTGGTTAACAGACCATGCCATGACCTCGGCGCAATTACCTAGAGAGCTTAAAAACCAATTAAGTCACCGCGGCAAAGCATTAGCCAAGTTATTGCAAAGCTTTAACACCTAATACAATTTTTTAATTACAGAGACTGCCACCTTGTTAGTATCACCGCCATTATCTCTTTATATTCACATTCCCTGGTGTGTGCAAAAATGTCCTTATTGTGACTTTAATTCACATGCACTAAAAGCAGATATTGACGAACAAGCATACATTCGCCATTTACTTGCTGATTTAGATAACGACATTGCTCGCTTTAATATTGACCGACCATTGTATTCCATTTTTATTGGTGGCGGCACCCCAAGTTTATTCAGCAGCGAGGCTATAGAGCAACTGTTAATAGAAGTATTTAAACGATTTAAACCTGACACTGACCCTAATTTTAAGGTAGAAGTAACACTTGAGGCGAATCCGGGCACAGTAGAAGCAGATAAATTTAAGGGTTTTTATCAAGCTGGAGTTAATCGAATTTCAATTGGCGTACAAAGTTTCGCTTCAGATAAACTGATCAAACTTGGCCGAATACATGACAGTGAACAAGCCATACGCGCCGCCGAAATAGCCCAAGATTGCGGTATTAGCAGTTTTAATTTAGATTTAATGCACGGCCTTGAACAGCAGTCGGTTGCAGGCGCTTTAGATGATTTAAAGCAAGCGATTGCGTTAAAGCCAAAACACTTATCTTGGTATCAATTAACGATAGAGCCAAACACCTCGTTTTATTCAAAACCGCCAACATTACCAGAAGATGATGTATTGTGGGATATTCAAGAGCAAGGCTTTAAGCTGCTCGAACAGGCGGGCTATAAACAATATGAAATATCAGCATACAGTAAAGGCGATGAATTTCAGTGCCGACATAACCTGAACTATTGGCAAAATGGTGATTACTTGGGGATAGGCTGTGGCGCTCATGGTAAAATAACTGTACCTAGCGAAAACAATATTTACCGAACGGTGAAGGTAAAGCACCCTAAAGGTTATATGGATGATACCAGAGTGCACCTTGATCACATTCACAGTGTGCCTGAGTCTGAACGGCCATTTGAATATATGATGAACCGATTACGTTTGTTTAAGCCATTTAGCATGAGTGATTACGAAGCTGCGACAGGCTTACCTGGTGATACAGTTATAGAAGCCTTACAAACAGCTAAAAATAAGAAGTTGGTTGACCAGAACAATGGTTATTGGCAAGTTACTCAGCATGGTCATCGCTACCTCAATGATTTACTCAGCCTGTTTATTTAACTCGAAATGATTTTAATATGAATATTCAACAAATAAGCTGCGAGCAACAATTAGAAATTGATCAAGACTTTATGCGCCAAGCAATAGTACTTGCTGAACAAGCCGAAACCGAAGGTGAAATTCCTGTCGGTGCCGTGTTGGTTTGCAATGGCGAGGTTATAGCAAAAGGTTGGAACCAATCAATTCAACAGCATGATCCATCTGCCCATGCAGAAATGCAAGCAATTCGAAAAGCCGGACCAAATATGGAAAACTATCGAATGCTCGATTGTACTTTATACGTCACTTTAGAGCCTTGTCCAATGTGCGCAGGTTTATTGGTGCACAGTAGAATAAAGCGCTTGGTTTTTGCTGCCAGTGATTTAAAAACAGGCGCATGCGGTAGCGTGTTTAACTTAGTCAATAATGAAAAGTTAAACCATCAACTAGAGGTCACATCAGGGATATTACAGCAAGAATGCAGCACTATGCTGTCTGCGTTTTTTAAGCGCAGACGCAAAGAAAAAAAAGCAAGTAAAGCGACTAAAATATAAACCGTTAACGAATTATATTTTTGTAATACTTTATTTAATGATATTGCTATTAAGCAAAACCACTCTAAAGAACACTCGATAACGACTGTTTACTCTACGATTGCAGGCTCTTAACTGGCGACGGCGTTGGTTGGTCTTACAAGATCTGGGTCTCATTATTTGCACCATTTTTTGGTTTATTGTGAATATAACCATCAAAAATGACAATTTGATGACATAACTCACTTATTATTCACTTAATATGAATCACTAATCTTCGCTAGTGTCGTTTTTACTTTCTTCTGCATCTATTTCGGCTTCTTTACTGCCACCTTTTTCTAAAAATAACAGCGTATCGTAATAGGCGCGAATATTTTCCACATAACGGACCGGTTCATCACCACGAGCATATCCGTACTTAGTATTTTTATAATATTTTCGTTGTTTTAACAAGGGTAAAGATTCTTTCACGTCTACCCAGCGATCAGGATCGCCACCGCGACGCTCGGTGATCACTCTTGCATCTTCCATATGTCCCCAACCAACATTATAAGCGGCTAAAGCAAACCATTTTCGATCCGGGTTTTTAATACGTGCAGGAATACGGTTAATTAACTGTAAGAAATATTTCGCCCCGCCCTTTATACTCTGTTCAGCATCAAGCCGGCTTTTTACGCCCATTTGTTTTGCCGTTGGCAAGGTCAACATCATCATGCCTCGAACTCCGGTATAAGAACGAGCATGCGGCTCCCAATGAGATTCTTGATAGCTGATTGCCGCTAAAAAACGCCAATCCATATCAACACCGTGACGTTCAAATAATGGTTTGTATTTGGGCAATTTACTTTCTACTGCTTCAATAAACGTACGAGTATCAACATAGTTAAATTCTTGAATATGGCCATAATACTTATCTTCAAGTGTTAGGATAGTCCCATCATGATGAGCCTCACCAAAAAATTCCACCAGCGAGGCAAGCAAAGCGTCATCGCCTTCTTTGCTTAATACCCAGGCAATCGGTTTTGGTTGTTGAATGGTAAATGCGACGCTTATTTCAGGGTAATAACGACGGTTAATTGCTAAGCTATTACTGTCAGCAATGGTAAAGTCCAGTCGCTCTTCAAGAACTTCCAGCAATAACTCATCGGAATCAAATTCATCGGTTACCGTCCAGGATAAATTTGGATGTTCGGCTTGTAAGGCTTGCAAGTTTTCCGCATGGCTGGAATGCTCGGTTACTTTTAAGCTACCGGAAAAATCTTCTATTTTGCGAGGCCATTCTCGCCCCTGTTTGAATACTAACTTTTGACTAATATTAGAATAGCTGGGAGTAAATCGATATTTAGTCAGGCGCTCTGGCGTTACTGATAAACCGGCGGCAAGAATATCGACTTCACCTGTATCTATTTTCGGAAATAATTCATTTAAGGTATAGCTTGGTACTATTTCTAACTCAACCCCTAAATAATCAGCGTACGCTTGAGCTAGTTCGAATTCAAATCCACGCGGCCCTGTAGCACCAAGGTAATAACTATTAGGGCCAAACAATGTGCCGACTTTTAGCTTGCCGCGTTTAATAATTTGTTGCAGCCCTGAGGGTTCGCCTGGACCACTACAAGCGGTTAACAGAAAAGCTGCAACAAGTAATAAACTTGTTAAAGACGTCGCTATGTTTTTAAATTTATAGAGTATTTTTTTCATATCAATTTCATTGTGAAGTCATTTTTACATTTTTTACAGTCTTTTTTTAATTTTGTTTATAAACAATCTGTTTTACCCTTACTAATTCCTCTTAATTCTTTTATAATGCGCGCGAAAAACCAACATTTTAAAGTAGCAATTCCATTGTATTTCAACGCTCATTTGTAGTTCTGAAATTTAATGGAATTGATATTAATATAACTATGGTGACTACCTCTATGGAAATCTTACGCGGCGCACCTGCGCTTTCCGATTTCAGAATTAGTAAATTGCTTTCACAATGTGAGCAATTAAATCTTCCTGTAACAGACGTTTACGCTGAATTCATGCACTTTTCACACAACAGTGAAGTATTAAACAGTGATGAATTAAACAAACTGGAAAAATTATTAACCTACGGCCCAACTATCGAAGAGCATGAGCCTGCAGGTACGTTACTATTGGTAACACCACGTCCGGGTACTATTTCACCTTGGTCTTCAAAGTCTACTGATATTGCTCACAACTGTGGTTTAACCAACATCATTCGTTTAGAACGAGGGATGGCTTACTACATTCAAACCAGCAGTGAATTAACTAATGAGCAAACATTGCAACTTAGCAATTTAATTCATGATCGCATGATGGAAGTAATTTTTACTGACATTAATGACGCAAATACCTTGTTTGCAACTGCTGAGCCAACTGAATATACCACTGTTGATTTATTAACTGGTGGCCGCAATGCGTTAGAAACAGCAAACGTTGAATTAGGTTTAGCAATATCAAGCGATGAAATTGACTATCTGTTAGAGAACTTCACCAGCTTAGGTCGTAATCCTACCGATATTGAATTATATATGTTTGCGCAAGCAAACTCAGAGCATTGTCGCCATAAAATATTCAACGCCGATTGGACTATTGACGGACAAAAACAACCTAAGTCATTATTTAAAATGATCCGTAATACCCACGAATTAAATGGTGATTACGTATTAAGTGCCTACTCAGATAACGCCGCGGTTATGGTTGGTTCAGAAGCAGGTCGCTTCTTTGCTAACCCAGAAACAAAAGCTTATGAGTATACGCAAGAAGACATTCAAATTTTAATGAAAGTTGAGACTCATAATCACCCTACTGCAATTTCTCCTTACCCTGGCGCAGCTACAGGTTCAGGTGGTGAAATTCGTGATGAAGGTGCTACCGGTATTGGTTCTAAACCAAAAGCTGGTTTAGTTGGTTTCAGTGTTTCAAACTTACGTATTCCTGGTTTTGAACAACCATGGGAAACAGACTTTGGTAAGCCAGAGCGTATAGTTACTGCCTTTGATATTATGATGGAAGGCCCATTAGGCGGCGCAGCATTTAATAATGAATTTGGTCGTCCGGCAATTCTTGGTTACTTCCGTACTTATGAAGAAGAAGTACAATCGTTTAACGGCATGGAAGTTCGTGGTTACCACAAACCAATTATGATTGCCGGTGGTTTAGGTAACATTCGTGATGAACACGTACAAAAAGGCGATATTGTTGTTGGCGCCAGCTTAATTGCATTAGGTGGCCCGGCAATGAACATTGGCCTTGGTGGCAGCGCGGCATCTAGTATGGCGTCAGGCCAATCGGCTGAAAACTTGGATTTTGCTTCTGTACAACGTGAGAACCCTGAAATGGAACGTCGTTGTCAGGAAGTGATTGACCGTTGTTGGCAGTTAGGCGATGACAACCCTATTTTATTCATCCACGATGTGGGTGCTGGTGGTTTATCAAACGCATTCCCTGAGCTGGTTTCTGATGGTGGCCGTGGTGGTAACTTTGAACTACGTAACGTACCAAACGATGAGCGCAGCATGTCTCCGCTTGAAATTTGGTGTAACGAATCACAAGAACGTTATGTTTTAGCAGTTGCTCCTGAGCGCATGGACGAATTCACTGCAATTTGTGAACGTGAGCGTGCACCTTTTGCGGTTGTTGGTTATGCCACAGAAGAAGAGCACTTAACGGTTACAGATAACCATTTTGATAACAGCCCAATTGATTTATCTCTTGATATTTTATTAGGTAAAACGCCTAAGCTGCACCGAGACGTTGAGCGTTTAACACAAACAGGCGCCGAGCTTGAGTTAAATGATATTGCTTTAGCCGATGCCGCAGATCGTATTTTACGATTACCAACAGTTGCAGAGAAAACATTCCTAATCACCATTGGTGACCGTACGGTTACCGGTATGGTTAACCGCGATCAAATGGTTGGTCCTTGGCAGGTTCCAGTGGCCGACTGTGGTGTTACCGCAGCAGCACTAGACAGCTATCATGGTGAAGCGATGGCTCTTGGTGAAAGAACACCAGTTGCCCTATTAAACTTTGGTGCATCGGCTCGTTTAGCAGTAGCAGAGTCGTTAACCAATATTGCCGGTACTGACATTGGCGATTTAAACCGTATTAAATTATCTGCTAACTGGATGTCAGCTGCAGGTCACCCAGGTGAAGACGCAGGTTTATATGAAGCTGTTCACGCCATTGGTGAAGAGCTTTGTCCAGCGCTTGGTTTAACTATTCCAGTTGGTAAAGACTCGATGAGTATGAAAACCAAGTGGACAGAGAACGGTGAAGACAAGTCAGTTACTGCACCTATGTCTCTAGTAATTACCGCTTTTGGTCGTGTAGAAGATATTCGTAAAACTGTTACTCCACAGCTACGCACTGACAAAGGCGATAGCCGCATTGTTGCCATTGACCTTTCTAAAGGCAAAAATCGCCTAGGTGGTTCATGTATCGCTCAGGTTTATAAGCAACTAGGTCAAAATACACCAGACGTAGATAGCCCAGAAACATTGAAGAACTTCTTTATTGCAATGCAACGTTTAGTACGTGAAGAAAAACTTCTTGCTTATCATGATCGCTCTGACGGTGGTTTATTTACTACCGTTGCTGAAATGGCATTTGCCGGTCACACTGGTGTTGATATCGACATTTCAAAACTTGCGGGTGATGATTTAAGCGTATTATTTAATGAAGAGCTAGGCGCGGTAATTCAAATTCGTGAAGACGACGTTGATGCTGTTCATGCACTAATTGATGAACTTGGTATTACTGATTGCTTCACTGATATTGGCCGAATTAACAATGAAGACGTTATTCGATTTAGCCGTAATGGTGAAGAAGTACTCGCTAACTCTCGTACTTATTACCGTACCGTTTGGGCTGAAACTACGTTTAAGATGCAGTCTTTACGTGATAACCCTGATTGTGCAGAGCAAGAGCATGCGCTTAAGTTCGACACTGAAGATCCTGGTTTAAACACTGAACTAACATTTGATCTTAACGAAGACATAGTTAGCGATCTTATTGCTAAAGATGCAGTAGATGAAACGAACCCTAAAGTTGCAATTTTACGTGAGCAAGGTGTTAACTCTCATGTTGAGATGGCAGCAGCATTTGACCGCGCTGGCTTCTTAACCATTGATGTACACATGTCTGACATTTTAGGCGGCCGTGTAGATTTAGCCGACTTTAAAGGCTTAGTTGCTTGTGGTGGCTTCTCTTACGGTGACGTACTAGGTGCTGGTGAAGGTTGGGCTAAATCAATCTTGTTCCACGATGATGTTCGTGAAATGTTCCGCACATTCTTCCACCGTGAAGATACGTTCTCACTAGGTGTATGTAATGGCTGTCAGATGCTTTCTAACTTAAAAGAAATCATTCCTGGCAGTGAATTATGGCCACACTTTGTACAGAACAAATCAGAGCGTTTTGAAGCACGCTTTTCATTAGTTGAAATTCAAGAATCTCCATCTATCTTCTTTAAAGGTATGGAAGGTTCACGTATGCCAATTGCTGTGTCACACGGTGAAGGTCATGCAGAATTTAAATCAGAAGAGGCTATCGGCGCAGCTAACGATTCAGGCACAGTATCAGCACGTTATGTTGACAACTACGGTCAAGTTACTGAAACATATCCATCAAACCCTAACGGTTCACCAGATGGTATTACGTCACTAACGACCACAGATGGTCGTGTAACCATTATGATGCCACATCCTGAACGAGTATTTAGAACAGTTGCCAATTCTTGGCATCCGGATGAGTGGTTAGAAGATTCTCCTTGGGTGAGAATGTTCCGCAACGCTCGTAAGTTTGTTGGTTAATCAACAATAAGAAACAAAAGAGGCACCGTAAGGTGCCTTTTTTATTCTCTATTTTTGCCCGTACTGAAATACGTTCTCATAGAGGATTGTATGCAGTAATAAACCATGCGCTCGACGGTGCCCAGACGCTGCCATCTTCACGCTCAAATTTACCAATCACATCAGTAAGAGCTAATTCAACTTCAGGTTTGAGTCGTTGCCCTTCTTCTCCAGCTAAACGAATTATTTCACCACATGGGCCTAACTCTAAAGCAAATTGGATAGCTTCTTCAATACTACGACCAATACATATCTCTGAATCAAAACGTTCAAACTGAACTCGCTCAAAGCCAACCGCTTGCAACATGTCGCTGACCATATCAGGACCAGACATAGAAAATGGGCCTGGGCCGCAATGTACAGCGTCGGTTTCTTCATGAGAGACCACTGGGACGATTTCCTTAACGCACAACTCAGCATCATGAAGCCAAGGGTTGTCTTCTCTTTTTCGCCACACCACTTGGGTGAACTTAGCCCCCGGCTTTAACGAGGAACGAATATTTTTCAGCGCCAGACTTGGCATGTTAAAAAACATAGTGCCAAAGCGAGCAAAGGCTTCGTCATAAGGACCACCTAAATCATCTACTTCTACATCAGCAACAAAAAAATTAGTATTTTTTAGGCGCTCTTGCTCTGCCGAAAGCTGACATTCTTGGATAAAGTTCGTAGCGCAATCAACCCCATAGGACACTCCGTCAGCACCGATTAACTTCGCAATACGAATTGTACAATCACCAAAGCCACAACCAACATCTAACATTTTTCCGTCAGTAGGAGGTGGGTGTCGTTTAAATACTTGTTCGCTAATAGCTGCATAGCCCTCGACAAAGAGAAATTTAAACCGGCTAAATTTTTTAAATAATACTGTATTCCATGCTTCTATCACCACATCATTGGCCATTATTACCTCCCATAAAAATCGATTAAGCTCGAAAGACATAATAGCAACTAGTGTAGTTCATTTTTAAATAACAGTGTTTTTATGACGTACTGTAAACTTAAGCTTCTCTGATTGGTTATAATATTATTCATCGCTGCTGAATATTCTGTACAACTCGGAAGTTTTTTGGTTTACGATAAATTTTAATTTAGATCTGACCCTATTATTTCAGCTATTCTTCATTTTTCGCTGTTAACCGAACTGCTAGGGTAAGACAGTAACTCCGTTATTTTTTCCCTAAATCCATGCTTCTGCTTCACCATTTTTATTAAATGCTGCCACTGATGAAAAGTGATCGTTAACGGATTATTACTATTTATTTGGCCAATGATACCGTAGTGACAAGGGTTGTCTTTATCTTCAGCAACGAATGTTCCAAATAATTTATCCCAAATTATAAGCACACCGGCAAAATTTTTATCAAGATATGCTGAGTTCGTTGCATGATGAACCCGGTGATGCGATGGCGTGTTGAATACTTTTTCAAACCAACCTAATTTATCAACAACTTGGGTATGGACAAAGAATTGATAAGCTAAATTAATAGCCACTACCGTAAATACGGTACGAGGGTCGAAACCAATGATGATCATTGGTAGCCAAAACAACCACATACCAGCAACTGGATACATTAGGCTTTGTCTAAAGGCGGTTGAAAAGTTCATCTTGGTTGAGCTGTGATGCACAACATGTGCCGCCCAAAACCAATGAATATTATGTGAGGCTTTATGAAACCAATAATATAAAAAATCTTGCAGTAAAAAGGCAATGAATAAGCTTACAGGAGTTAAACTTATCTCCAACAAACGATATTGATGTAACCAATAAAAGAATGGCATCAGCAACAATAATGCAATCGCATCAGTGCCTTGATGCAACAATGCCAAGACGCCATTAGCCAAACTATCTTTAATTTCATAAAAACCACCATGAGCAAAAAACTCATAGCATATAAAGGCTAAAAACAATGGGCTTAACGCCAATAAAATCACTTCGGAATTCATCTTTAATCGACCTCCTATTTAACAAAAAAATAGTACATTGAATTTACCAGTCTTTGCTTAAACAAAATTAATATCAGCTCATTCCAAGTGAATGAGCACAGTGAGTAACTAGCTTATAAAAATAATTCATGGCAAACTTGTAAATTGATGACCTCTTTTTCTCTTTAAGTGACATATGGATACAATAACGAATACCTATTTTTCAAGTGTACTTGAGTATTTAGAGAAAAATGGTATTGATAGAAATACGGCGTTATCTGCAATTCAATTTGAGCGCCATGATGAAGTTAATTTCAGAGATAAAAATAATAGAGTGCCATTAACCCAATACAATGCTCTGCTGCACTTCGCTAAAGCTTCATTATCTGAGCCATTATTTGGCTTTTTTTTAGGACAGGATATTCGTACTGCAGATTATGGTTTACTAGGTTATTTAGTTGAGTCTAGTGAAAATTTGACTACTGCTATAAATGCCTTAATTCAGTACGACACCTTAGTTGCCGATATTGGCAAAGTGAAATTCTGTAAAAACCACAAATTTGCTGAAATTACCTGGATACCAAATCATAGCTGTAATGAGCAAGTTGTATTGCGTAATATGACCGCGTGGGTTGCGGTCATTAGACAGTTAATTGGTGCGCATTTATCACCAACAAAAGTTTGTTTTAGCCACCATTGGAAAGCTGAGCAAGAAGAAATTTTAGCTGCTTGGTTCCATTGTCCGGTAACAGGCAATTGCAAAACAAACAGAATACAATTCCCCTTAAATTATTTGACGCAGCCATTTCGAACCGAAAACAGCAATATTCATCAAATGTTAAAACAAGAGTCTGAACAACAGTTAGATCAATTACGTGAGCAAGAAAAGTTTTTCGACAAGGTGAATCAGTTTTTAATGGCTAAAACTGATTTGCAAGAATGTGACATTAAAAACACCGCAGCAAGTTTTCACTTATCAACACGCACTTTACAACGCCGGCTAAAAGAAGATCAGGTTTATTTTTCACAATTGTTGGATCTGGAGAGACAAAGGCGATTAAAGCTATATCTAGGGAAAATGTCTTTGGGACAGATTTCAACAGAGTTAGGTTTTAATGAACAAAGTTCTTTTAATCGCGCTTTTTATCGTTGGTATCAATGTACGCCTTTAAATTACTTAAAAGCATCTCTAGCATATAACGGCTAGCTCCTAAGCTTTGGTATACATTAATAATTTTTCTCATCTATAGCATTAACCAACATTACCTAGGTGTTAAATGTTAAACCACTGCAATTGCCTTTTGCTCAGGTTTAGTATTCACCCATTGGCTAGCGAGTAATGAACAAGCGGCGATACCTGCACCAGCATAAAAGACTAAGCTTGGACTGTATAGCCATAACAAACCAAAGCTTGCCGGGATCACCACTGCTGCTATGTGATTTATTGAAAAGCTTACGCCAGCATTCGAAGCTATATCTTTCGGATCTGCTATTTTTTGGAAATAGGTTTTGATCGCAATTGCCATGGCAAAAAATACGTGATCAATAACATACAAAGCTGCGGCAATATTCGCATTTTCAACTAAAGCATAACCGCTGAATACAAGAATTAATCCTATGTATTCAAATGTTAACGCTTTACGCTCACCAACTCGGCCAATCCATGCACCTATTTTAGGCGCAATATAAATATTCAGTAAATGATTCAGCATATACAACAAGGTGATATCAGCCACTGAATAGCCAAATTTTTCAACCATCATAAAACCTGCAAAAACAACAAATATTTGCCTTCTTGCACCACTTAAAAATGTAAGTAAATAATAAAGTGAATAACGTTTACGAAGAATTATTTTTTTATGTTGAACCACTTTTTCAGGAAAATGCGGCATGAATAGCCACATCCATAACGTTATGGTTAGTCCTAAACCACCTAGAATTACATAAGCGTTGATAAACTCCATAGAAAAATAACTGAAGGCCAACCAAATAAAACCGTATACAACTAGCGCAGCAATCGATTTTATCGAAATAAGTTTACCCAGTTTTTCGGGTGCTTCTTCTTTTGAGAACCACTGCAAGCTCAGTGATTGATTCACCGTTTCATAATAATGAAAACCAATAGACATGATAACAGTTGTCGCATATAAGCCGTACTCTGAAGGGAAGTAGCCGGTTACAGCAACACCAATAGTTAATAAACATAACGAAGTTAACGCAAAGGTTTGCTCTTTCATTATTAATAATAAAAAAATTGCAGTAAAAGCTAAAAAGCCCGGAATTTCGCGCAGTGACTGCAACATACCGATTTCTGCGCCACTAAAGTTGGCAACTTCAATGGTGAAATTATTCAACATAGCCATCCACCCCGAAAAAGCTAAGGTCATAACTACAGATGATAAGACTAAAAACACAAACGGTGTTTTCCAAGGATGATGAATTTGAGATTGCACTGACATAAATGCTGATAACTTTAGATAGGTAATTAGTGCTCATATTAGCAAATTTTTTACTTGATTGATAACCGTACAGCTAGTTATGCTAAGACAAAATGTATCTAAATAATAATGAGAATATTCTATGAAAGATCATGATAGTTCACCACTGAATGACTTTATTGAGTACCCCGCTGATGAAATGCTCAATCGTTCCGAAGATTTTTATAATGACATTAAGCGCCGTCATTCAGTGCGAAAATTTAGTGACCGAGACGTCGATAAAGCGGTAATAGAGAATTGCATCAAGGCCGCAGCTTCTGCCCCAAGTGGCGCAAACCATCAGCCTTGGCATTTTGTTGCCATACATTCCAGTGAAATAAAGAAACAAATACGCGAGCAAGCTGAATTACATGAGCAAGGGTTTTATGATGGCAGAGCCGGTGAAGAATGGTTAGATGCTTTGAAACCATTAGGTACTGATGCGAGTAAACCCTATTTAGAAAAGGCACCTTGGTTAATTGCTATATTTAGTCAAAAGCGTGGCGGCTTAGATATTGAAGATAGAAATACTAACTACTATGTCCACGAATCGGTTGGAATCGCGACCGGATTTTTAATTAATGCTTTGCATAGTTCAGGTTTAGCAACACTTACTCACACGCCAAAACCAATGTCATTTTTAAATAAAATATGCCAACGTGGTGATAATGATAGAGCGTATATGTTATTAATTGCAGGCTACCCTGCTGCTGATGCCACTGTGCCCAAACATGCGCAAACTAAAAAGCCATTCGATGACATAGCAACATTTATGTAATACCTTTTAAAAGACGTTACAAATCTATTGCCATGAGATATAGGATGTATTGAATGCCACGTTCGCATGGACGTGTTCGAGCTGTCCTTGGCGATTTGCATTCCTTCTTCCTTGAAGTAAAAAATACACGTTGATTAATAAATCAACGAGTATTCATGGTTATTTTAGTAACTGCTATCTTACTGCAATAGCCGCGGTCATAATCAACAGTTCTTCACTCGGTTTACCGCTTTGGCTTCCCAGTTTTTCAAGTTCTTGCAAGGTATCCATACCATCAACGACCTGACCAAATACGGTATGACGTCCATCTAGAAAACGAGTTTCTTTAAAGGTAATAAAAAATTGTGAACCATCGGTATTTGGTCCGGCATTCGCCATAGATAACATGCCGGGTTTACTGTGGCTTGCGTCTTGATGAAATTCACCTTCATATTTAAAACCAGGGTTACCACGGCCGGTCCCCTGAGGATCGCCACCTTGCGCCATAAAACCAGGGATAACCCGATGAAATTTCAACTCATCATAAAAGCCCAATTTAGTTAGATATATTGTACTTGAAACATGCATAGGAGCGTATTGTGGAAATAACTCTATAGTTACCGGACCTTTATTTGTTACCAGCTCCCAGAAGTATGTTTTGTTTTCTGCGAATGTTACTTGTGGAGGTTTAGGTAATTGCTCTTTCCATTTATCTGCTGATTTATCTATTTCTTGTTCCGCGATAAATGTATCAATAGATTTTATGGCTGGATCGTTATCAACCAAAGTACCAATAATTAAAGCGCCAATGGCAAATGCGTAAACGTAGCCAATTTTTTTAGTAAATGCTTTCATAATATTTTTCTTAATTTTTGAATCGCTCAAGTATATAAAATAAGTTTACAAACTTAAAGCATCCTTGGCAGTTTGCATTTCTTGTTGTTGAAATAATAATTAAGGTATTTGCGCTAGTTTTTCATAGTTATTTAAAGTGAACGGAATTTCTTTACCACTTTCAAAGTCAAATAAAGAGCGTTCAACAGTAGATAATTTACCAAGGTAAATGTGTAATGCGTGACTTGCAGTATTTTTTGCAGTAACCGTATGTATTTGTTTCGGGCTGAGTTTCTCGACTTCTCCTGCACCTAGACTTATTGATTGCACTTCTTTATATATACCATTGCTATTGTCAAAAAAAGTATGTTCTTCAGTACCTTGGTAAACACCAACGACGACGTGCATCTTATGATCATGAGCCGGGACAACTGTACTTGGTTCAAATCGACAATACCAAATAGAAACAGTGTCATCTTCAAACAACATTCTTTCACACTCTGCAATTATCGGCATGTGATTAATAACATTCTCACAGTCAGCTACGGTATATTGCAGCAGAGATTCAGCTGCTTTAATGGGGTTTTGGCTAACCGCAGCTTGGCGGGCTTTAACAATAAATTGCTCTAAGTTAAAATTATTTACCGGCATAAAAACTTTTCATCGACTATTAAAATTAAATTTTAACAAAACAACTTAATTAAAGTCTTAGCAACAATGTTAAATTCGAGGTCAATTAATACCATTCTGCATAAGTACGTTTTTATTCTTTGCCGTTGGTTAGCATGTATATTTGTAATTGAGGGAAAAACTCTAAGAAGGCAGATTCATATTGCTCGTAGTGTAATTTTACTTCTTCAATTGCACCCGCTAAATTATTTTCAAAACGGATCCTTTTTGAAATTGAGTCTATCGCCTTACCGGTATGATCAATATCTTGATATGAGCTAAGCCAATCCTGACTAATCATTTTATCAACTGTAAAGCGCATTCTTTCGGGCATTATATCGAGTACTAAACTAAGTTGCTGATAACTATGCTGACTAAACTCGTTGAATGATAGCTCACTAAATTTATCCCAATGACGCACTAAAAAATGATCAAAAACCACATCAGAGATAACCGCTGAAAAACGCCGTCGCTTAGTTGTTAATAACAACTTTAATGCTCTAACGCACGGATGATTATCGGTATATTTATCGATAACTCGATGATTATAAATGCCATTAACAACAGGCAATGGTAATAAGCTTAAATCAACACCTTTGGTAAAGTCGCCCATTAGATTTCCAGCCAATGAGTATTTGGTCGGTTTGGCAAAATAAAGGTGCGCTAAATAATTCAAGATTACCGCAACCTATATAGTAAAGTTGCGTGATCTGAAATACCGGTAATTGATGATTTTCGATAGGCTATTTGTTTAAACCCTAATGATATATACAACTTTTCAGCCAATGGATTAGACTTGGCAACATCAAGTGACACTGACTGATAACCTTGAGCCTCCGCTTTGTTGATGGCCCAAGCAATTAATTGCTTACCTACCCCTTGACCTCGACATTGCTCTGCCACACCTAAGTGGGCTATATATAAGCTATGTTTTACCGGTTTAGGCACAATACATTCAAAGCGTAAGCCCCTAATTGCAGCAAAAGGAAACCGCCAACGATAAAATTTCAGCATATCTAAAATACACCCCATTTCCATGCTTTGCGCTTCATTACGGTCAAAACAGGCAATACTTGCCACTACCTGTTCATTAAGTAAGGCAACATGGTGGTTTTGAAAACCGAATTGACTTCGTCCTCTAGAAAAACTTTCCTGCAGAAACGGTTTTGATTGTTGAAAGACATAATCAAAAGCTGCTGGCCCAGAACTAAAGATATAATTAATTGTTGGGGTTGCATCAGCAACTTGTGCTGCTCGAATAGTAATGGACATAGTTACGAATAAATTAGCCCATGTCGAGTTCAATATCAGTACAACCATTAGGACAAAATATCCCTGACTGATTCGGATTTTTATTTTCAGATTTGTTGTTACTGGGAGGAATTAAAATTAACGTTTGTTGACAAACTTTACATTTGACTTGCCGACCTAGCATAACTTTTTTAATGATTGCCTTTTGGTCATTAAATGATTTGGCGGTAAGTTTATTAAGCTTTGAAAAATCTACAGCTGACATGATTTCTTCTATTGGCGTTATTTGGCTATTAGTATTAATACTAATCCTTTACATAATTACTTAATTTAGATTATTCCCTTGCGGTAAACAATACCAACCATCATAAATACCATCAAACTTTCGAGCTTCAGTTTCCAACAGCAGTTGATAACTGATGATATTAGTATAACTTGCCTGCATTTCTGGATAAGCGGTAATTTCCCATGGGTATTCAGGGTTAGCCAAATATGGACAAAATGAAAGCTTTTGATTATTAGCCAAAAGCGAACGACCAAATTTTAATGCTAATTCTTGTGTTTGAAAAATTACCGAAAATTGAATTTCTCTCGGTCTATTCAAATCATCACCTTCCTGCGCCATATGCCACAACATATTGCCATTTGGGTCGACTGGAAATTCAGCTGTATCTCTCTCAATATTATAACTTTTATCGGTTCTATCCATCATTTAACTACCTATTTTTATAAGTCATTAACTTTGAACATCCATCTCTGGTATATATAAAAGTTTAGCAGCTTTTTTAAAATTAGTTAGTACTTGGCGCTACCCTAGACAGGGTAAAGGTTTCACCGGTTAGGATGTGTTGATAGGTAAATGAATCGTCATTTAATTGGCTGATTTGATAAACTTGATAATTATCTTCATCTTCCATATTCGCTGGGTATTGTTGATTATTGACGATTTCAGACTTAGTAATTGTAAAGTGAATATCGCCTACCAGCCCCCAGTCACCTTGCTCGCTGACCTCTTCGAGTAATGTACCATCAATGTTATAAGTATAAAAAGTAAAGACAAAACTACCGTCAGCAAAAAGCTGAGCAAATTCGCTAAAACTTTCTTCACCGCTCTTTTCACTACGATGCCAATGACCAATTAATTGTGTGCGATTAAACATAACGATGTTCTTTTTAACATTCTCTATTTATTGAGCCATTATACTCGTATATTTTACACTTTACCGCTTAAAAACGGCTACCTGTCCAAGTTACTATTGATTTAGTTAAGTAAAGACTGTGATAATCATTACAAATTGATCACATAAAAATATTATATGAATTTATCTCTTATCGGTACACTGAAAAAATTAACATTTTCACTGACATTTACCTTAGCAATAGTAGCAAATATTAATGCCGAGCAACGACCGTTAGCAGTAACGGACATTATGAAGTTTAAGCAAATTGTTAAACCTCAATTAAGTGAAGACGGACAATGGCTTGCTTATAGTGCACAGCCCGATAGAGGGGATAGCACTTTTTATTTAAAAGCAATTAACAGCCCTAAACAATATCAAGTGGAAAATGGCACAAGTGGTGCTATTTCAGCCGATGGCCGTTTTGCCGCAGTCACTATTCCCCCTACTTTGTTAGCAAAAGAGCAAGCAGATAAAAAAGCTAAAAAGAAACTTAAGAACAATCTGGAAATAATCACTTTAGCAAGTGGTGCACGAGTAACGTTCACTAAGGTTGAGTCGTTTCAATTAAGCGATAAATTTGGTTATTTAGCTTTTATAAGCGAAATTCCTGAAGCTGAAGATAAATTAGCTGATGAAGCAACTACTTCTGAACCAGCTAACACTGCTGAGCAAAATGACGAAGAAGCAGAGATAAAATTATTTAATAGCAAACGCATAAATAAAAGTTTAACCATTGTTAATCTTGAAACTGGGGAACAGCAAGTTATAGAACAGGTTGATGGTTATGCTTTTGCTGAAAAAACACCAAATCTGGTTTACGCTATCTCAACTAAAGACGGTGTTGAAAACGCTCTTAAAGCGTTAAATGTAAAAACCAGCAAAACCAGCTTATTAGTTACTAAAGCTAATAGCAGTTTTAATGGTTTTAGCTGGAACAATGAAGGTAATAAAGTTGCATTTTTACAAGGCGATTTTAGTCAAGAAAATGATATTCGCAGCCATATAGTAAAAATTTGGAAAAGTAACAACAATAAAATCAAAACCATCAAAACTAACGATAAACAAGCGGCTAATTGGTATATTCCAGAAACCAATAAATTAACTTGGTCGCTTGACGATGAACGTTTATTTTTTGGTTTCAAACCTGTTGTTGAAAAACTAGCAGAAATTGATACTAAACCAGAATCAACTGATGACCTGTACAATATTGAAAAGTTAACTGAAGGTCGTAACTTACAAATTTGGCATGGTGATGATTCATTAATTAAAACTAATGAAAAATACCAACTAGGCAAAGATAAAAAGTCATTCTTCACCGCTGTTTTCCATGTAGATGACAATAAGCTTGTACGCTTAGCCGACAAAAAAGTAATTTCAGTAAAAGCTAGCAATAACGAAAACGCAGTAATTGCCAAAACAGATTTAAATTATCGTAAGTTAAGAACTTGGGAAGGTTTTTTTAGCGATATCTATATAGTTGATTTAGATAACGGTAAAAAATCACTGGTGACTAAAAAGCTAAGTAGTTACAGCAATGTAAAACTAAGTGAGTCGGGTCGTTATGCCGCGTTTTATGAAAACGAAAACATTTGGATTTATGATCGAAACAATAACAAAAAGCGCAATATCACCAAGAATTTACCGGTAAGCTTTGCTGATGAAGATCATGATTATCCTAGTAAAGTTCCTGGTTACGGTATCGCTGGCTGGTTAGAAGATGATGATGGCGTTTTAGTGTATGACAAGTTTGATATTTGGTTATTACAAACGGATGGCGATGATGCAAAATGTTTAACCTGTGCAGTTGGTCGTCCTAACTCATTACAATTTAGAGTAAATAAACTTGATGATGAGCAAGACTACTTCAGCGATGAAGAAAGTTTATTGTTAACCAGTTATTCTGATGAGCTGAAACACTTTGGTTTTTATCAACTTAATTTAGCCAATGAGCAATTAACAAAACTGTTGGAAGAGAATAAAAAATTCAAGTTTATCGCGAAAGCAAAACATGCCGATAAATTATTGTATACCCGTGAAGACTTTAATGAGTACCCTGATATCTGGGTTGCAGATTTAAACCTTAGCAACAATAAAAAAATAACCAATGTTAATCCGCAAAAAGATGACTTTTTATGGGGGCAGTCTGAATTAGTCGAATGGCGTTCAAACATGGGAGTAAAACACCAAGGCGTATTGATTAAACCGGCAAATTATGTAGAAGGTATGCAATACCCTGTAGTTGTTTATTACTATCGCCGTTTTTCACAGCGCATGTATGAATTTAATGCGATGAAGGTTAATCATAGGCCTAACTTCCCATTTTATACATCAAATGGTTACGCCGTATTCTTACCCGATGTACACTTTGAAGTAGGTACTCCAGGGCACTCGACTAATAAGTCTATTTTACCGGGCCTGCAAAAAATCATCGACATGGGTGTTGCCGATCCAAAAGCAATTGGCTTACATGGCCACAGTTGGAGTGGTTACCAAACATTGCACGCGATTACTGAAACCGATATATTTGCCGCAGCAGTATCTGGAGCACCAGTATCGAATATGACCAGTGCATACTCTGGTATTCGTCTAGGAACGGGCTTAGCTAGACAGTTCCAATATGAGCAGGGGCAAAGCCGAATTGGCGCCAGCATGTTTGAGCGTAGAGACCTGTACATAGAGAACTCGCCAGTATTTTTTGCTGACCGTATTAATACGCCATTACTAATGCAATTTGGTGATGTTGATGATGCTGTACCTTGGCAACAAGGTGTAGAAATGTATATGGCAATGCGACGTCTAGAAAAAAATGTGATTTTATTGCAGTACGAGGGTGAACCACATCACTTGAAAAAGTACCCAAATAAAGTCGACTATACCATCAAGATGAAGCAGTATTTTGATCACTACTTAAAAGGTGCTCCGGCAGCTAAATGGATGGTTGAGGGTGAAGCATACCGAGAGAGTAAATAAATGATAAACGTTGAAAATTCTGAGCGCTTAAGCTTTCGTCTTATGGATGAAAACGATGGTGAGTTATTATTTGAATTAGATCAAGACCCAGAAGTAATGAAGTTTATTAATGGTGGTAAATCCTCTACTTGGGATGATATTAACAATAGATTTATTCCACGGTTGAATGCGTACCGTAAGCCAAGCGAAGGCTGGGGTTTATGGCAAGTAAATATTACTGATAGCGATGAATTTATCGGTTGGGTGTTAGTTAGACCGGTAGATTTTTTTAATGAACAGCCATTATGGAATGATCTAGAACTAGGATGGCGCTTTAAGCAAAATTCTTGGGGTAAAGGTTATGGTTTTGAAGCAGCGCAGCAAATAAAAAACGCCTTAGCTCAACTAGGCAAGGCCGACTTTTTCACCGCACTTGCTGATGATGGAAACCTTGGCTCTATCAACATAATGAAAAAGCTTGGCATGACTTATTTGAAAACGGATTTGCATAAAGATCCGTTGGGCGACGTAGACGTGGTTTATTATCAAATGAAAGCGACTTAAGAAACAAAGAAGGGGCTTAAAGCCCCTTTTTATTTTCTATTATTTGTTGCGTTAAGCTTCTTCTTCACGAACAAACTTAATTTCTGAAAAGCCCATACGAGCAAATTCTTTTTGGCGGAAGTTTTTCGAAATTCCCTGCCCTCTTGACGTTAATGCGAGTTGTTGCTCCATCGCAAGAAAGCTTTTTATATCTACATTTTCAGCTGCTGCTGCAGCTTCATACATATCGTGAAACAAACTGAATGAAAATGGTATGGTTTTACGCTTACCTTTAAACACGTATGTAACTTGCCTAGCCATAAAAATTACCTTCTTAGTTTAGTTTTTTCTGCAACCAAGCCGACACATCTGCAATTTGTTCTGCACAAACAGCATGTGGCATAGGATAAGTTTGGTAACTTGGATTAAAGCCTTTACTTTTAAGCGCGTTTACTGCCTGTTCACCTAAAACAGGGCTAACCACAGGATCTTGAGTACCGTGCATAACCGCAATATCAATACCTTTATTGGCAGCTGACACTTCAATGTCATCTTTAGTAGCAAAGTAAGTAGACATTGCCATTAAACCAGCCAGTGGCTTATCAAAGGTTAGTGCAGCTTGATAACCTACAGCACCACCTTGTGAAAAACCGGCAATAACGATTCTGTCTGCCGGAATGCCACGAGAAATTTCGCGTTCAATCAAATTATGCACCGATTGTGCTGATGCATTTAGCTGCTCACTATCAACTTTGCGGTCAATACTCATGTCTAAAATATCATACCAAGCAGGCATTACCACGCCGCCATTGATAGTTACCGGTATTTTAGGAGAGTGTGGGAATACAAAACGAATAGGCAATGAATCGGGTAAATTTAATACTGGCACAATCGGCTCAAAATCATGGCCATCGGCGCCTAAACCATGTAACCAAATAACACTAGCCGTAGCAGCTGATTTTGGTTCAACTTCAACACAATTTAAATAAGTCATCAATTTTTCTAATAAGTTAACATTGCCAGCATTATATCAGCAAAAAACAACGACAACACCATACGGGTTAACTCTTATAAATTTAAATACTTCTGCATTTTAAAAACATGATACAACATAGTGTTGGCAAAACAACAAAGCCTGCTTAGTTAGCAGGCTCATTGTTCACGCTATTAAATTAACGTTTTACTTTTTTAGGATTCGAATAGAACCGTTAACGCTTTCGACTTCTATATCACTGCTAGAGTCGCCGAAGCTGCCTTCTAGATCGTTACCGTAATATTTGCCTTTAGTTCCCGCTAAACCAAAATCAGTTTTAATGGCGCCATTACCAGTACTTGCTTCTACATTTGCACCAAAATTTTCAGGTACATATAAATGAATAGCACCATTTACCGTTTCAACTTCAATTTCAATATTTTTCGCGTTGTCAGCAAACGTTAACTCTACACCACCATTAACAGAATCAACTTCTACATCAGATGCTAAGCCAGTTGCTTCGACCGAGCCATTAACCACATCGGCATTAAGCTCACCTGATACATTGCTTATTGTTAGTGAGCCGTTTACTAATTCTATGTTACGTAAATCAATATTTACTGGTACCATAACGGTATAGTTAACACTTCCACCATTACTATTCTTTCCCCATTCACCTTCTTGTTCAAGATAGTCTGTTTCTACGGTTATACGATCGCCATTTTGTTTCATGCTGACATCTATGCGATCACGTGACTTTTGATTAGCGGCGGTAATTTCTGCAGTTACTTTTACTGAGTTTTGTTGCCAGGCTTCGATCGCAACATCACCATTAACATTATCGAGCACTAATTGACCTTTGCCACTTAGTTCAAAGGTTTTCTCAACAGTATCTTCAACATTTGCATGAGCACCAAAAGCGAGCATAGCGGTTAGTGCAATTATCGGCGAAAATTTATTTAGCGTATTCATTTAAAATCCTTCAAATTACTTTAGGTTCTGTTGATCTTTCAACTGCCCCTTATATGTTTATTTATGTTTTGTTTATCTGTTAATTAAGATGCAAGGTAAAACAAAAAGGTTTAAACACATTTAAAATTTTTTTTAGCCCACTCAAAGTGATACATTACCTTATTCTACAAACTATTAAAAAGAAGGGCAGTTATTAATGTTAAATGTGCAGTTATTACTTACTGGTAACGAATTAATGAGTGGGGATATTGTTGATACGAATTCAGTATTTATTGCCCGTGAGCTGAAAAATCTGGGTGTAGAGCTTACCCGCAAAGTTACTGTTGGTGATAATATGCAATTACTAACTGAGCAAATGGAACAGCTCAGTAAAGACGCAGATATACTGATTATAAATGGCGGTTTGGGGCCAACCGTTGATGATATGACCGCCCAAGCCTTGTCAGAAACAACTAAGCAATCACTAGCGATACACCCAACAGCATTAGAACAAGTAAAAGCATGGTGTGTAAAACGCAGTTATCGATTAACAGGGCCGAATTTGAAGCAAGCTTTACTACCTACAGGTTGTGATATCGTACATAACCCAATTGGCAGCGCGCCAGGTTTTTCTATTAATCATAACAGCTGTCAAATAATTTGTACTCCTGGTGTACCTGTTGAATTAAAAGCAATGCTGCGAGAAGAAATTTTACCTAATATTGCAGAGCAGTTACCCGAAGAGCTGCAAACCGTTACGCAAAAGCTTAAGGTGTTTGGTATTGGTGAATCCGGTTTACAAAAAATGGTTAATGATAGCTACCCTAATTGGCCAGAAGAAATCGAACTTGGGTTCCGTGCAACCATGCCACTTTTAGAGGTAAAGTTAACCAGCAGAAGTCATACCTCAACAACCCTTAGAGATGAGTGGTACAGTAAAATCAAGGGGCTATTAGGCCAACATATCGTCAGTGAAAACGGCGACTCTATCGCAGCGACAGTGGTTAAATTATTGAAGCAAAACGGTAAAACAATTACCACAGCAGAATCTTGCACCGGCGGAATGATCGCCGCTCAGCTGACTGGCGTAGCTGGTTGTTCAGATGTTTTTGAAGCTGGATTTGTGACTTATTCGAATCGAATGAAAGAAAAATTAGTTAATGTAAATGCACAAACCTTAGAACAATTTGGTGCAGTAAGTGAGCAAGTAGTAAAAGAAATGGTTAGCGGTGCTTTGGCCGTGAGTGCAGCTGACTATGCAGTTTCAGTGTCGGGTGTTGCCGGTCCTGATGGTGGCACAGAAGATAAACCTGTTGGCACAGTATGGCTTGCATGGGCTAATAAACAGCAAGTGTTCACTAAGAAGTTGTACTTACCCACACATCGAATTCATTTTCAAAATTTTATCGCCAACACTGGCTTAGATTTAATTCGTCGATTAATTTTAGGTTACCATGATGAACCACGTTATTTTGTCGAGCGCCAATTCAATTCAAAAACATAGTTAAACCAATCTGCATAAAGATATGGTCAACTCAGTCATTCTTTATGCAGAATGGTATTATGTATTGTTAACAATTAGTTAAATTGACTAAAAATAATTGATTAAATTAACATTTAACCTTTTAAACTTATCAGAAAAAGGCATAACACACTGAAAATTATATAAAATATATTATTGGCAAATATTTTGCTTTAATAGCTATTAAGTACAATAAAATTATGGAACAACTCATGAAAAAATCACTAATTGTAAATTTAACAGCAAGCCTATTACTGAGTACAACACTGTTAAGCACCGCAACAATTGCGCACGAAAAAGGCCATGGATCTGATTCAAAATCTGGCAGTTACTCGTTTAATAGCGACGAATGCTCTATAGATGTTAACTACGGTGTGGTGGTTGAAGGTGATAACATTCGCTTTATCAATAACGATGAAACCTATGTACAGATCAACAATAATCAGCAGCTGTTTGTTGAAGGTAAGTTAGTCGATTTGAGTGAGCGACAACAAGCGCTAGTTGCTGAATATTCTGAGCAAATAAATAGGCAAGTACCTGAAGTTGTAACTCTTGCTGAAGATGCAGTTGAAATTGCCTTTCAAGCTGTTAGTCATGTTGTTATTGGTTTAAGTGGTGACAACGAAAAAAGCAAAGCACGTGTTGATAGCATTTTTACCAAGATTAATAGCGAAGTTGAAAAACGCTTCAATGAAAAAGATGGTAGCTACTTTATCGCAGAGCAAGACTTTGATGAATTTGATGAATTTATGGAAGAAGAGCTAGAAGATGAAATTGAAGAGCTAATAACTGATTCTGTCGGTGATATTCTGATTGCCGTTGGCAGTGCAATGAACAGTGAAGAAGGAAATTTTGAAGAAAATATGGAAGCTTTTGGCGAACGTATGGAAAATATGGGCAAAGATATAGAAATGGCTGTTGAGGGTAAAGCTGAAGAACTGGGCAAGCAAGCCGAAAAGCTATGTCATAACCTAAAAAGTTTAGACCAACTCGAAACCGAATTATCCAATAGTATTAATGAGCTTAATGACTTTAATTTACTTACCGTAAGCGACTAAGTATATTTAATTTAAAAAGAGGCTGCTAATTAACTTTAGCAGCCTCTTTTTTTGTTCTATATCGTTGAACGCTTATAAGCTCGATATTCTGGTTTCCAGAAATTCGCTTCAATATTGGCTAATAATTGTTTCTCAGTAATTTCTAAAGCTAATCCTTGCTGCATAGCAAGCTTGCCTATCGCAAATGCTATGCTTCTACTAATACTGGCAATTTCAGTCAGCGGTGGTAACAATTCACCTTTACCAGTATTAGCCAGTGGAGATGCATTCGCTAGTGTTTCACTGGCTAGCATTAACATTTCGTCACTAATAAACTTAATATTTGCGGCTAAAACCCCTAAACCAATACCGGGAAAAATATAAGAATTATTACATTGAGCGATGTGAAATGTTTCGCCGTTATATTCAACAGGCGAAAATGGACTGCCGGTGGCGATAACTACATTACCTTCAGTCCAATTAATCACTTGTTCTGGCGTGGCTTCCACTTGCTTGGAAGGATTAGATAACGGAAAAATTATTGGTTTATCGGTACCCTCAGCCATCGCTTTGACCACTTGTTCAGTGAATAGTCCGGCTTGACCTGAAACACCAATAAGAATGTCTGGTTTAGCACATTGCATTACATCTAAAAGAGCAGCATATTCACCTGAGAATTGCCAATTTGAAATGACGTCAGTTTGCTGGACAAGTTTCTGCTGAAAATCTCGTAAATCAGCCATACCATCAGTTAATAAACCATATCTATCAACCATGAAAACTTGTTTGCGGGCTTGTTCGTCGGTTAACCCTTCTGAACACATTTGCGCGATAATTTGCTCAGCAATGCCACACCCAGCAGAGCCTGCACCAACAAAAGCTACCTTTTGCTGTGAAAGCGGCTTGCCTTTAATACGGCACGCCGCCAGTAAAGTACCCACAGTGACTGAGGCCGTACCTTGAATGTCATCATTAAAGCAACAAATTTCATTACGATAACGCTGTAACAATGGCATTGCATTTGGCTGAGCAAAATCTTCAAACTGTAATAATACATTTGGCCACCTACGAGTTACCGCCTTAATAAACAGATCGACAAAATCGTTATATTCTTCTTGGCTAATACGTTTATGACGAGCGCCCATATACATAGGGTCGTTTAGCAATTTTTCATTATTCGTACCAACATCAAGCATGATTGGCATGGTATAAGCCGGACTAATGCCACCACACGACGTGTACAATGAAAGTTTACCAATTGGAATGCCCATACCGCCAATACCTTGATCGCCTAAACCAAGAATACGCTCACCATCAGTAACAACAATTACCTTAACTTTATGCTTGGTGGCATTATGAAGAATGTCATCTATTTGATGCCTTTCAGCATATGAAATAAACAAACCACGATTACTGCGGTAAATATCAGAGAATCGTTCACAAGCATCACCAACCGTTGGTGTGTAGATGATTGGCAGCATTTCATCTAAATGAGACTGTACTAACGCATGAAATAAAGTTTCATTTTTATCTTGAATATTGCGTAAGTAAATATGCTTATTTATCGGGGTTTGAAAACTAGAGTATTGCATATAAGCACGCTCAACTTGCTCTTCAATAGTTTCAAAGCGCGGCGGGATCAAACCAGTTAAGTTGAAGCTTACCCGTTCACCACTGGTAAATGCACTACCTTTATTTAATAAAGGCGTTTCAAGTAATGTCGGGCCTGCATAAGGTATATATAACGGATGTTTTGGCTGTTGTTCTTTACTCATAGATCCACGCATAGTTTGGTTAACTTAAGAAAAACATGAACTGCACAAAAGTGGTGCAAATCATCGAGGCTGGCCATTGTACTGAGTTTTTACAGATTTATCTATTCATCTAACAGTTAACATAATAAAGAAAATTAAATTTATATTTCACATTGTGAAATGTCCTTATTCATATTCAATCAGCTTCATCTATCCACGCCAATTGAATGGCTTCAAGTACCCTTTCACCACAGTGGTTGGCATCATCATCAAACCTTTCAAGATCGAGCACCCACTGCCTGAGCTCGGTAAAGTGCAATTGGGTAGGATTTACATCAGGGTGTTCTTCAATTAAATCTAAAGCAATCTCAAGTGAATCTATCCATTTCAGACCCATAGTATTTCCTCAATAATTTTTAATTTAACTAAAGTGTATACTATATTTTTAGGTTTTCCCCCTAGGCTACAAACCTAAACCCGTCCATAGTGGTTTGCATTATTTCTTCCATGAAGTAAAAAAACGCCGAAAGGCGCTTTTTTTGGCTAGGGATGGCCTATATGACAAAAATGCATGGAGCAATTTTTTGTTCTTAATTGAGAACTGGTTGCAATTAGCTGTATAAGGCAAAACCACCTGGAACATGGTAAACATTCTCAAAGCCCATACGTTTTAATGTTTTAGCCGCAGCATCACTACGACTGCCACTGCGGCAAATACAAACAAACGCTGAATGTTGTTTTTGCTCATGGAATGTATGCACAAAATCAGTAAGCTGTGTAAGCGGAACATTCACTAACTGCTGTTCGGCAATGTTAACATCGCTGTAAGCTTCAAATTCGTGTGGTTCGCGTACATCAAGTACCATTACATTATCATTCTCGATTAAGAAAGATGTTAATTGCTCTGGCGTTACATCAATTGATGGGTCAATAGACTCTTTAATGCTACCACAGTATGTTGGCTCATCACTTGCTGTTATTTCTTTATCAATTGCCGCTTTTTCATCAACAAAAACTGTACTATCAATGGCGTCTTTAATAACTTTCGATAATAGCGGAGTATTTGCTGATTCAAGTGCTAACGTTGTAGTAAATAGCTGTTTGTAATCGTGTGCAGGGCAAATCAATGTATCTTCATTGATTACAGCTGATAATTCTTTAATTGACGAGTAAAGCGCAGTGCTATCGCTAACATCAAAATCACTTCGGCCAATGCCACCAATTTGAATGGTATCGCCAGAGAATACATAATCAATATCATCCGCAGCTAATTTACCTGCAACAGCAGTTCCTAAAAGATAAGCAACGCTATTGTTGGTATGACCTGGTAATGCGACTTTAACTAACACTTTTTCACCAATACTAATTGCCGAAGCAACACTATCATTAGCAAGAGTCACTTGTGTAGTTGTAGCATTGTTCCAACCTAATTGGTCAAAATCACCGGCAGGAACTTTTTCGCCTAACAATTCACGTAGAATAGCAGGAGTATCGGCTTGCTCATCATGCTTGTGAGTCGCTAAAATGGCTTTAATGCTATAGTTTTGACAAGACACTAAAGTATCAAACTTAGCCACCAACTCAGGTACCGGATCAATTAAAACAATTTCTTTTGCATCTTGATCGATATAACACCAAGTGCATTGTTGGTCATAGATCCACTGTTGCAGACCGTTAGCTTTTGAATCAAAAGTCTCATCAGCATCAGATAAAATTAAACAACTGTGACGCATGGCAGCAACTGCATTTTTAATTGCACTACAGGCTTGATCAATTTCTTCTTGAGTTGAGGCCGGGCCGAACGACATACGAATGGCACCTTCGCTTTGCCAAGTTGATTTACCCATAGCATCAAGAACAAAACTTCCCGTTACTTTCGAACTACAAGCTGAGCCTGCGCTTACACGAATACGGGCAGCATCAAATAAATTCATAATGTCTTTACTTGATAAACCTTCAACAGAAAAGTTTAACGTTGTTGGCAATGAATAGTTAAAGTCATGGTTATAAACAATTGTCGGGAATACTTCTGCTAATGTTTCAGCCAGTTGCGCACGATATGCAACTAATACCTGATGAGACTTAAATGTGTCATCATTCTCGTCTGCTAATAATTTGAAAATAGCATTTAAAGAAGCAATGCCAGGTAAGTTTTCTGTACCTGAACGTAAACCACCTTCTTGTCCACCGCCTGCGATAATTGGCGTGTAAGGCGCTGTTTCACGAACATATAAAAAACCGATACCTTTCGGGCCATATAATTTGTGACCACTGAACGGGGCATAATCAATCGTTGTATTTGATAGCGCTAATGGAATTTTTCCCAACCCCTGCACACAATCAACCATCCATAATACATCGCTATTATTAGCGCGAATGACGGTTTCTAAACCAGCTAAGTCTTGAAAAACCCCGGTTTCATTGTTAGCGATCATGGTACAGATCATTAATGCGTTTGGCACATTCGCAGCAATAAAATCAAAATCTAAGATGCCGTTTTCATCAACCGGGATAGCGACAACTTCCGCGCCAATATTTAACATTTTATTCCAATGTTTAAGCGTTTCCGGAACAGCTTTATGCTCAGTAGCACCGTAAAGTAATACTGGCTTTGTAATATTGTGAGCAGTTTCTCGCGCAGCGTTTAATGCTGAGATAATTGAGGTTTGAATACCTTCGGTTGCACCACTGGTAAAAATAATTTTACCATCTGTTGCACCTGTTACCTGGCGAGCCAATGTACGAGTTGAATCAAGAATGTATTTAGCTCGAATACCGGTCATATGACTAGAGCTCGGATTACCGTAGCATAGGTTCATCGTGTGAATTGCAGCTTCAGCTGCTTGTGGTAACACCGGCGTAGTTGCGTTGTTATCCAAATACACCTCGTTTTTCTGAGGTTGGATATCAGTTAAATTTAACATCTTAAAATTCTACTCTTACTAATAATGGCGTCTATTCTACTAACTTATATCTAATAACACTAGGTTATAAGAGCGTAAAAAATTGTTAATTTAGTCAATTTTTAACCTTTTATATCACTAATTCCTTACGAGAAGATGACATACAAAAATATAAACAACCTTTGATGTGTAAAACAATTGTTAAAAATAAAGAAAAATCTGAATCTTTGCATATACTTAAATCAATCAATAAAAAAATACTGCTGAATCTAGGGAAAAACAATGGAATATAAATTTCAATTTGCAGCAATCGCTGTATTTACTGGTTTATTAATCTCACAACAAGCCAATGCCATAGAAGTATTTAGTAATGACAAAACTTCAGTTTCAACTAGAGGTTGGTTGCGTCTCACCCTGCAAAGCACCGAGGACACTGATGAAATAACAGATTCTGGCTCTCGTTGGGGATTAGATTTCAAACATAATATAGAAGGTGACTGGACTGCCGGCGTGACCGCAGAATGGGCAACCAATTTTGAGAAAAATGCCAACTTAACTCTTAGTGGTGACAGCAGTGGCCCATCAGGAAGTAGTGGCGATGCCTTAACGTCTCGTCTTGGCTATGTGCACTTTACCCACGATAAATGGGGGGCTTTCGGCGTTGGTAAACAATGGAGTGTGTTTTATGATGTCGTCGGCGTAACCGATGTTTTAAATTATTACGGTGGTAACGCAACGGGGGTATATAACTTAGGTACCGATGGTGGCTTATCAGGAACAGGCCGTGCGGAACAAGCGATCACTTGGCGCAAAGCCTTTGGTAATTTTAATGTTGGCGTGCAAATGCAAGCACAAGATGAAGCGGTAATTATTAATGACCCGGGAGGTCCATTCGATGGCGAAGAAATTGCTACCATGGGCAATGGCTTTGGCGCGGCAGTAAGTTACAAATGGAATGATTTCGGCGTGGGCGCAGCAGTGAACACCAGTGAAATTGATACTGTTTTCGGTAGTGCCGATGATACAAGTAGTGGTGTTAGTGCAACCTATGGTGACTCTAGTTTAGGTTTTCATGCAGCTCTTGCATTTGTAGTCTCTGAAAACCATGAGTTAGATAATAATGGTGACTTTATCGATGCCATTGGCTCTGAAGTTTATTTGAAATATACCATGCCCGGTAGAATTGGTCTTTATGGCGGCATGAATTTTTTAGAGGCAGATGAGTCGGGTAATGACTTTGAAATGTATTACAACTATATTGGCGCCGAGTACAAATTCGAAAATAGTTTTGGACTTATTTATGTCGAAACTAAAATACATGACGACAGAAATGACGATGGCAGTGATGGCAGTGATGATTCAGAGCTAGCGCTTGGTGTTCGTGTAAATCTTTAGTCATTATGCTCTGTCCCTTCCTTGAAAAAAAGCCTTCTCAAAGAAGGCTTTTTTTATTAACTTTGTATCCCGTGTCCCGTACTGAAATAGGCTTACCCTATTAGGAGTTTAAAACGAAAATCGTGCGCCAATGGCTAATATATCATCGTCATTCTCTGTGCCGTCGAAGTTTGTTGATTCGTCGAGCTTATACTCTGAATGAATACGGAATTTATCAGAGAAATGATACGCAACGCCAGCTACCATGTACGCTTTTTCGTAATCATCACCGTCATCAGAGCTTACCGAGTTGTAACCTCCTAGAATTTCTAAATCATTAGCAAAACGATAAGTAACCATAGCTTCAACACCGGTAGATTCAGCAACCATATCACCTTGTTCATTAAACTCATGATTTTCAGCTTCAGTTGCTACAACTGCGGCGTATAAACCTTGCTGACCCAGAGTACCGTACGTCACACTTACAGCAGTTAAGGTGTCATCCAATTCTTCTGAAATTAATGAATTCAAGCCGGTCATTTCAACAGAAGCTTCGTTATAACCAACACCAACACTTAGACTAAATGGTAGGGCATAAGTTAAAGCAACACCATAGGAGTTATCGTAAATTAGCTCTAAATCATTATCAGGGATACCTGGTAATAACTCATTCAGCGGGACCACTTCTTCAGTACCTTGCATTTGTACACTAACATTTAAGTTACCGAAGCTGTTGTTGTATTGAATCGCTTGTTCTGCACGACCTGCTCCAGTGTAACCACCGTCACCTAAAGCAAATGAGCCTGCACCATCACCACCAAACACATAAAAGTTATCCGTTACACCTGTTACGTTGTAAATTGAGCCCCATTGCTTACCAAGCGTCACAGAACCCCATTTCTCATGCCCCATACCAACAAAACCTAAACGACTAGATAAAGTGTCAGACGCTTCACCTTGGGCTAAATTAGAGTCACCATTTAGCACTAAGTCAGAGTTGTTGCTCACTAGGCTCACTGCCCATTCAGCTTTTGCAAAGGCAGACCAGCCATTGTTTAATTGGTGTGAAAATGTAAAGTTGATACGAGAGTTACCGTTACTTACTTCGTCGGTGCCATCCGCCATTACATAGTTAGCACCAAAGAATCCACCTAGTTCTAAGCTGCTTTTATCATCTTTGAATAATTCCATAGCAGATATTGAAGGTGAAGTTAGTGCAATAGCCGTTGAAGTTGCAATAAGTTTAAGTTTCATATTTAACCCTTAAGTTGTATGTAATGGCTCATAAAATGTGTTTATGAACAATAAGTAATAATTTGTTTGTGCTATTGATAATTGTTTTATAACAGGGAGAATTGCGTAAAAATAGAGCGTTTTACAACTTAATACACTCAAAAACAACATCTTCTGAATTTAACTACTGGCTAGTTACAGACATTGCTAACAACTTGTAAAAACTAGTTTTTTATTGACATTAATCATTAACAAAACTAAACATTTGAAGATCTTTAAGCTAAAATAATAGCCATAAAATTCAGGCCAGAGGCTGAGCTATGCAAATTACCGATCTTGCTCAAGAACAAAAAATCACTCCACTCTTTCGCTTAGGCTTTCGCCCTTTCTTTGCCTTTGGTGCTCTTTTCAGTTTGTTATCAATACTTATTTGGGGCGGCTATTTAGCAGGAAAAATATCTCTTAATTTATATGGCGGAGGGACATTTTGGCACATGCACGAAATGATCTTTGGTTTTGTCTGTGCCATCGTAGTTGGTTTTTTACTCACTGCAGTACAGAATTGGACTGGACAAAGAGGTCTATCGGGCAAGCCGTTATTATTGTTGTTTTTGCTGTGGTTCGCTGGCCGTTTAGTTATGCTCTTTCCAGATATATTAGGCCAACAATTAAGCGGACTCATTGATATCGCTTTTTTACCGGTAGCAGCAACTCTACTTGCAATGCCTATTATAAAAGTAAAACAAACTCGCAATATGTTTTTTGTGCCACTGTTATTACTCTTTACATTAGCCAATATTATGATGCACCTATCTATAACTGATAGCAGTGTAAATCAGATTATGCCGTCCGCTTATATTGCAGTGATGCTGGTAACACTTTTGATGTCAATTATGGCAGGTAGAGTAACGCCAATGTTTACTGCAAATGGCACGCAAACAACTAAAGTACAACCTATTCCAGCACTAGAGTTAACCACCAATGTCAGCTTGTTTTTATTGGTGCTTAGCTATTTTGTTCATCCGTTTGTTGAAATTCCAAATACCATCAAAAGCGCATTATTTTTAACTGCCGGGATCAGTCAAATGTTTCGTTGGCTGCGTTGGAGGCCTTGGATCACATTTGGTGTGCCACTACTTTGGTCTTTACATAGTGCGCTGTTCTTTATTTGGTTTGGCTTGATTATGCTTGGTATTGGTCATATATTTGACACATTCCCACTAAACCATGTTTGGCACTTACTTACCATTGGCGGTATGGGCGGATTAATTTTAGCAATGATTTCTCGTGTTACCTTAGGCCATACCGGCAGAGCTTTACAGCCACCAAAAATAATGAATTTTGCGTTCATTTTAATGTTAATTGCAACGATGAGTCGAGTATTTGGACCTTGGTTTATGCCGGAAAGTTACAGTGCATTTATCAATTTCAGCGTGCTATGTTGGTTTTCTTCGTATGGAATATTTGTTATAAAATATGGTCCTATGTTACTTACCCCTCGTAAAGATGGACGTCCAGGTTAAAACCAAGGAAAAGTTCTCAAAATTGAATAATTTGAAAGGAATATAAATGCGCGCTGTTTTTCTAGATCGTAGCACGATCAGTGCAGATATTGATTTATCAGCTATTGAAGATCAAGTAACAAATATTAGCTATTTTGAACAAACGGCTACTGAAAAAGTAATTTATCGAGCAAAGTTTGCTGAAATAATAATAACCAATAAAGTCATAATTTCTGCCGACATAATCTCCAAGCTACCAAAGTTAAAACTGATTTGTATTGCCGCCACTGGGACTAATAACATTGATTTAGATGCTGCGAAAGCTGCAGGCGTGGGCGTATGTAATGTTAGTGGCTATTCAAATACTTCGGTTAGCCAATATGTATTTGCGATGTTATTAGAGCATATGAACAAAAGTTCACACTACATTGAAAATACTCGTCAGTCATGTTGGCAAAATAGTCCAATATTTTGTCACTTTGGTTTACCTATTAATGAACTTGCGGATAAAAAGATAGCAATTATTGGTTATGGTGCATTAGGTCAAGGAGTGGCTAAAATAGCGAATGCGTTTTCAATGCAAGTGCTTGTAGCAGAAAGAAAAGGAGCCTGCAGCGTTAGAAATGGCCGCGTGAGTTTTGAACAAGCGATTAGTCATGCCGATATTATCAGTTTACATTCTCCACTTACTAAAGACACTGAAAATTTGCTCAACAGCAACACAATTGAGCAAATGAAAAAAGGGGTAATCATAATTAATACCGCTCGTGGCGGTTTAGTAAATAGTAAAGATTTATTGCAAGGTTTAAAATCTAAGAAAGTTGGAGCGGCAATTTTAGACGTATTGGAGCAAGAGCCGCCGCCGGCAGACCATCCTTTACTCAACGCAAAGTTAGACAACTTAATGATCACTGCACATATCGCCTGGGGCAGTTTACAAGCACAACAAAGGTTAATTAATAGTCTTGCTGAAAATATTGAAAGCTTTCAGCAAGGTGTTAATTTAAATCGAATTGTTTAATTTGAAACTTGAACCAATCTATAGAAGTATAAAGTCAGCTTAGTACTTATTCGGATTGGAATTAGATGAAGTGATTATGCAATCTTCTCAAGTGGTAATATGCGCTCGCCTATTTTGTTAAGAACCTTCAAGTTCCCATCATAAACGGTTAGTATATTTCTAAATTTTTTAAATTCATTCGGGATCAGTACTTTGCCATTATTGGTGTAAGGATAATGGAGTACTTGATGCTTTAGTTCTAACGAACGGTTATTGTAATAAAATACTGAAACAGTTTTTTTATCCTGTGGTTGCATCTTCTTCTGGCGATTGTTTTTTTGAGTGTATTCGATTTCAAGAGGAATATTTTCGCCATCACAAACTGCAACAATATTCTTATTCACTTTAAAAGATTGAGGAATGATAACTCGGCCATGTTCAAGCGCCGGAAATTCACCTACATGCTGATTTAGCTTCAGTGTATTTACATCGTAGTAAATCACAGTAACTAATTTTTTAGATTGGTTTGGCATTGATTTTGAACTCTTTATAATTATTATTTTATGAGTTCCATTCGTTTCTTCACCGATAGAAAAATTCTACTGATAATTAGAATCCTTCCAAATGTTAATGTTAAGTTAATAAACTAGAGTAAATTGGTCAAGTATTATATTGCAATTTATTACAGGTCAGAGCAGATGAATATTTATGTTAAAAATAAGCATCTTTAATCTTCCCGTAATGAAAATACCCCCATTGCCCTAAACGCCTTAATGCCGGCAGCGGAAATTTTGGCAACGGGCTGTTATACAAAGGTAAATTAGGAAGTTCAACACCTGCCACTTTATCAGCTAAACGCTTTCCTGCTTGCACCGCAAAAGACACGCCATTACCGCAATAGCCCATTGCATAATAAACATTGGAATTATCTTCTGCTTGGTTAATGTGAGGGATATCATCAAGTGACATACAAATCCAGCCAGACCATGCATGTTGATAGTTTATGCTCTGTAAGGCAGGAAAACTTTGCTTGAGCACGCCAAGAAGTCGATTAGTATAGTATGGGTCATCGGCAGCTTTACCGGTAATCGCACCACGACCACCAAATAAAATTCTATTATCAGGAAGCTTTCGGTAGTAATACTTTAAGGCTCTGGTGTCCATAATCACATTGGATGTTAAAAAATTACACGCTTGCAGTTGCTCTGCATTTAGTGGCTCGGTAACTATAATTTGTGATAATACTGGTAAAGTCTTATTCGCAACCGACGAATGAAAATTTTTCGGTGTATATCCATTAGTCGCCAATACAACCTTTTGCGCCGTAACAGTTGCATGAGGCGTGGTTATAATCTGTTTTTGATTTCGCTCTGTTAACTCAATTACCGGCGAGCCAGTATGTATTTTAACCCCAGCATCTTGTGCTAGCTTTTGATAACCCCAAGCCAATTTTAACGGGTTAATACCAAAGCCATCATTAAACCTTATTGCCCCATGAGCATTTTGATCTGCCATATAATTTTGATGCAATTCATCTTTGCAGATAATATCAACGTTATATGAAAAGGTATTTTGTAATAGTTTAGCTTGAGTGACCAAACCAGCAAACATTGATGGCTTATGAGCAACCCTAATATAGCCACTACTTTGTTGTTCGCAATCTATTCCTTCTTTTATTAATGCATTAACGCTATCGACCCCCTGACAAACCTCTGAGTATATGCCACGCATTACTTCTTCGCCCCAACTTTTAGTCATTGCCGACCAAGGTTTACGCCCCGTAGACTTTAGGATAAAGCCAGCATTACGACCACTACATCCCCATGCAGTTTTATTTGCCTCTAACACTACTGCTTTTATGTTGTGCTCACGGGATAAATGCAAAGCACATGATAAGCCAGTATAGCCACCGCCGATAATAACCACATCAGCATTAATATCTGCAGTCAATTGGCCATTATCTTGCGGCGCTGCACCACTGACACTAGCCCAATAACTTTCAGGATAATCAATGTTGGTACCAGGGGATAAATCATGAAGAGGATCGTACATGCATATTTTCCGAATTGACCCTAACAATTTAAGCATGTCAGGCGTATTAATTTAAGTTAATATAGTGTCATATTTTCCATTGATAAATAAGAGTTAATTTAGCAATGCGCGAGCAACAACAAATTACATTTAGACCGATGAATAAAGATGATTTTGATGATGTTATTTCATTAGGTAACTATGTTCATGGTGATGGCTACATGACCGATGAAAAAATTAACACCTGGTTTGAGAAAGGGTTAAAAGATCGACTAAATTCTAATTTTGTCGCTTTCGATAACGGTAAAATTGTTGGTTTTAGAATTAGCTATAGCCCAAGTAACTGGCAACCTGACCAATGGTATTCACCAGACCTATGGCAAACTAAATTAGCCGACACCGCCTATTTTAAATGTAATACCGTCGATGCAAATTACAGAGGTTCTGGAATTGGTTCGCAATTGCTGAAACTATCTATTCAGGTGTTAAAACAACAAGGAGCTAAGGCAGGTGTAAGTCATCTTTGGCGCCAAAGTCCGGGTAACAGTGCGGTAAAATACTTTACCAAGTGTGGTGGCGTTCTGGTTAAAGACCATCCTGATAAATGGTATCAGGATAGTGTTGATGGCTATGAGTGCACCATTTGCAAGAATGACTGCCACTGCGTAGCCGCAGAAATGATCATTTATTTCGATTAGAGCATTCAGATTAATACTGCTAATGTAATCAGGAAATTCTCGATAAGGCTTATTTCGCCCTCCGTTTCTCGTTTCTCGTTTCTCGTTTCTCGTTTCTCGTTTCTCGTTTCTCAAATTACCATTTACTTTCTAAACAACAAAACAAATCTATCGGTTTTACGGTACACCTCAGGATCAAAAGGACTTAACTCATAATTATCTTTAGGGTTAGCTAAAACGTCAGTTTGTTTAACAAAATGAAAACCAAAATCTTTTAATTCTCTAACGACATACTCGGGAGCTATACGGTGCTTTTCTTGACTGTATTCTATACCTGTACCGATTGGTGCACTATGATCAATAATTAATAAGGTGCCCCCCGGTTTCAAAGCTTTGTATAGTTGTTTTAGTAGTTTATCTTGATCGATATTCCAACCATCGATAACATGGTGTAAATCGTGATACCCCAACACAAAAAAGATACTGTCCAGTACATTATCCTGTAACAGCAAATCGTCTGTTTCATGTACATATTGAACAACATTAGTGAGGCTGCCATCTGCCATACGCTTTTGTAATTCTTGACCAACATACGACAAATAAGCCTTATTATTATGCAAAAACACTTTGCCTTGTGGGCCAACTACTTGCGATAAAATTTCAGAATAGTAACCAGCACCGGCAAATAAATCTAACACATGCATGTCTGGTTTTACGCCTGAAAATTCAATAATGTCCAGTGGTTTACTGGTTTTATCACGAACTTTATCTTGTTCGCTGCGATGCGGCTGTGCGAGTAAATCTACAGAATTGGCATAACTGAAAGCACTTGTATTAAGTAGTAAAATAGCAATTATTAATTTGAACTGATTAGTCATAATTTTTTCTTTTGAAAGTGGCTCTACAGAATTTAGCACAATTATAAATTATAACGGGTAACAAAGCTTATAAAAGTGATATTTGCCCTTCATTGTCTATATTGTCCAATTGCCAATTGATCGCGCTTTGTTTTTGGCTAATTAAATATTTATTCGCTTTAGAAAAATGCTTACAGCCAAAAAAACCTCTATAGGCTGATAATGGTGAAGGGTGTACGGTGCTTAGCACAAAGTGTTTATTGGTATCGATAAACTTACCTTTCTTTTGCGCATGACTGCCCCATAACATAAAAACCACCCCACTAGAGTGCTGATTAATTAATTCAATAACTTTATCGGTATAGCGTTCCCAGCCTAATTTGGCATGTGAATGAGCATTGGCTTTTTGCACTGTTAGCACGGTATTTAATAGTAACACCCCTTGCTTTGCCCACGGTGTTAAACAACCATGATTTGGGGTGTTGAATCCTTCTATATCCGTTACTAGTTCTTTATACATATTGGCAAGTGACGGTGGCACTTTAATCCCCGGTTTAACTGAAAACGATAAACCATGAGCCTGACCTTCTCCGTGATAGGGGTCTTGACCTAAAATTACCACCTTAACTTGTGCAAACGGTGTTAGAGAAAATGCAGTTAAAATCTCGTCATTACTAGGATAAATATCGATACCTTGCGCTCTTTCATCAGCAATGTTTTTTAACATCACTTGGAAGTATTCTTGTTGCTGTTCTGTACTTAGAAGGTTATTCCAGTTCATATCTTCCATATTCCTTCTGCCCTGAATTAAAAAAACATCCGAGCAAAGCAAGGATGTTTTCATTTTAACTTATCAAATTACTTTTTAAGATGCGTGTGCCATTAAGAAAGCATGCAAATCAGTAAAGTCGGCGTTCATCTGCGAAGAAAGTATCGTTTCACCAGCACAATCAGCTAACTCTTTTGGTAAGCCTAAAGGTCGGCCTAAGGTGCTTTCTACGGTATCTTTAAATTTAGCTGGATGAGCAGTACCTAAAAACACACCAAACTCATTGTCATTCAGATCATAGCTCAATGCTTTATAAGCAACACCTGCATGCGGTTCACTAATGTAACCTAGACCATTTAGCTTATGCATGGCAATTTGCGTTTGCTCTTCATCAATGGCAACTGAACTTAAACAATCTTCAGACAATATACCTGACTTAAGCATATGCTCAACTCGTGGCCAGTTGTTCGGCTTAGAAACATCCATAGCGTTTGACATAGTGGCGATCGTTTCATTTGGTGACCATTCACCGGTTTTTAAATATCTTGGTACTGTATCGTTAGCATTTGTTGCCGCAATAAAGCGTTTAATTGGTAAGCCCATTGCTTTAGCCAGCATGCCGGCAGTAAGGTTGCCGAAATTACCACTTGGGATAGAAAAAACTAAATCGTCAATTTTTCCACGTTGACGGTAAAGCTGAGCAGCAGCTTCAAAATAATAGCTGATTTGTGCCAATAAACGACTGATGTTAATAGAATTAGCCGAGTTTAACCCGATTGCTTTAGCAAGGTCTAAATCATCGAAAGACCGCTTAACCAGTTCCTGACAATCATCAAAACTGCCATCAACGGCGATGGTAGAAATATTACCACCTAAGGTAGTAAACATTTTCTCTTGTAATAAGCTTATTTTGCCTTTCGGATATAAGATCACAACTTTGATGTTTTCAAGTCCATAAAAAGCATGAGCAACAGCCGCCCCAGTATCACCTGATGTTGCTGTTAAAATAGTAATTTTGTCGTTATCACCTTGAGTAAATGATTGTAAGCATTGCGCCATAAAGCGACCGCCAAAATCTTTAAATGCCAGAGTTGGGCCGTGAAATAATTCGAGTACCGAATTGTTCTCATCAATTGGTTGAACTAATGCAGGGAAATTAAACGCACGAGTAACGATGCTGCTAAACTCTTCTTCGGTTAAATCGTCAGCAACAAACGGGTAAAGAATTTTAACGCTACGCTCAACTAGTGGCATAGACAGTAAATTCTCAATATCATCGTATTTAGGTAACTCTTTAGGGAAGAATAAACCTTGATTTTTTCCTAACCCCTGACGTACAGCTTGTGAAAAACTCACTTCTTGTTCAGGGTGTTTCAAATTATAAAATTTCATAATAATCCTCTAATACCAACTGAGTTATAATACTCGAGCGCCTTGTGTATCTGCTTTACAGATATGCACAAAACCTGTTGGTGATTGTAAATAATTCTCTGTTAAATAACTGCTTAGTCGCTCTGCTATTTCTTGATTTTTACAGGCAACAAAAACTGTAGGCCCAGAACCAGAAATACCAGCAGCACTTGCGCCGTTAGCTAATAAGTATTGTTTTGTTTCAATAAATTTCGGCAATAAAAATTGACGATATGGTTCAGCAACGACATCGACAACATTAGCAAAAGCTTGTTTGGCATCGCCTCGATAACAAGCATCGATAAATGTTGCCAAAGTTTGTCCATAGGAAATCAGATCTTGTCTGGAATATTGTTTTGGTAATGCATCTCTAGCCTCTTTAGTAGACATTTCAATACCTGGATAAGCCATAACCCAATAGTAGTCATCAAAGGTAGGCAATGAGCGGGTAATAACTTGTGGATCAGTAACCATAAGCTGCACACCACCAAGAAAACAAGGAGCTACATTATCATAATGCAGGCTGCCACTGATCTGTGCTTCCATTTTCCCCATCATAAATAACAATTCAGAGTCATTAAATGGCTTTTGGTAATATTCATTTAACGCAACTAATGCAGCAACTACGGAACACGCACTGGAGCCAAGACCACTACCAACGGGCATTTTTTTCTCTAAAACCAAATCAACTTGTTGTATTGGTTTAGTGCAATTATTTAACTCGCTATTAAATAATTGCAAACAATGCCAAACAATGTTGTCTTTTGGATCACCAGGCAGTTTGCTAGCAAACTCACCAAATAAACTTAATGTACTTTCATTGCCTGTTGCGGCTGAAATTTCGACGACGTCACCTAAGAGTTCATCACCAACAGGAGTTACAGCCATGCCTAGAACATCAAAGCCAACACTGACATTACCGATAGAAGCTGGAGCAAATACTTTCACAGTCATTATAACTCCTGCTTCCAAGCCTGTGTTCTAAGTACATCGGAAAATATTCCGGCAGCAGTAACCGCAGCGCCTGCTCCATATCCGCGAAGTACTAATGGAATTGGCTGATAGTATTTACTTAAAATAGATAATGCATTTTCACCATCTTTAATAGCATATAATGGGTGGCTTGCATCTACGGCTTCAATTGATACCTGGCATTCGCCATTAGTTATCGAACCAACATAGCGTAATACTTTACCATCGCTTGCTGCTTGTGAAACTTTTTCAGCAAATTCAGGGTTAAGTTCCGGTAAGCGTGCCATAAAATCATCTATGCTACCTGAGTCATCAAAACTTTCAGGTAATACAGATTCAACTTTAATATTATGCAGTTCTAGTGGCATACCAGCTTCGCGAGCCATGATCAGTAACTTACGGGCAACATCCATACCGCTTAAATCATCACGCGGATCCGGTTCGGTAAAACCATTGCTTTTTGCTATTTCAGTCGCTTCTGAAAGTGACATACCTTCATCTAGCTTACCAAAAATATAAGACAACGAGCCTGATAATACCCCTGCAAACTGGACTAATTCGTCACCGGCTTTGAATAAATTTTGTAACGTGTCGATTACCGGTAAACCAGCACCTACGTTAGTTTCATATAAGAATAAACGGTTAGTTTTTGCTGCACATTCTCTAAGTTTTAAATAGTAAGCCCAACTGTCTGTATTGGCTTTTTTATTTGGCGTAACAACATGAAAACCTTCCGACAGGTAATTTGCATACTTTAGCGCTAAATCTTCATTCGATGTACAGTCGACTAACACAGGGTTAATAAGATGATTGTTTCGAGCAAAGTTCTTAACTGAATCGACCGATAAAGGTTTAACATCACTTTGCATCTCTTCTTGCCAGTTTGCCATGTTCATCCCATTGGCATTAAAGCCCATACCTTTGCTATTGGCTATACCATAAACTTTTAAATCTACACCTTGTGCTTTTAAATGCGCTTGTTGTCTGCCGATTTGCTCCAACAATTCACTACCGACAACACCGCAACCAACGATAAAGGCATCAATAGATTGGCGATGAGAGAAAAAGTTTTGATGACAAACTTTTAGCGCGTCAGTACATTTTCGCTGTTCAATGACCACTGAAATACTGCGTTCTGATGAATCTTGAGCAATGGCAATTACATTCACTCGGGCTTGCGCTAACGAGCTGAATAATTTACCGGCAACACCACGCTGCTGATGCATACCATCACCAACTAATGAAACTATCGATAAGTTTGATTGCAACTCTAACGGCTCAAGCAACTGATTTAAAAGTTCTAATTCAAATTCTTGCTGTAAGCTTTGCTGAGCACGATAAGCATCTTGTGAATAAATACAAAAGCTGATGCAGTATTCAGACGATGATTGGCTGATCATCACCAGTGAAATATTCGCTTGGCTCATACAAGCAAAAACTCTACTCGCCATACCAACCATGCCTTTCATACCAGGACCAGACACATTCACCATAGTGAGTTCATCAAGGTTTGAAATGGCTTTAACTTGTTTCTCGCCTTTATCTTCAGCAGAAATAAGTGTTCCCTTAGCTTCCGGGTTTGTGGTGTTTTTAATCAAGCAAGGAATATGATATTGCGCTATTGGTCCAATTGTTTTGGGATGCAGTACTTTTGCACCAAAATAAGACAGCTCCATTGCTTCTTGATAAGAAAGGTGGTCGAGTAATTTAGCGTCTTTGATTAAACGAGGATCGGCATTATAAACACCATCAACATCGGTCCAAATTTCACAACATTCAGCATTAGCGCAAACGGAAAGTACCGCAGCAGAATAGTCCGAACCATTACGTCCAAGAGTTGTCACTTGTCCTGAAGGTGCCACACCAATAAAACCAGGCATTAATGATATACGTTGCTGATTGGGGTAATGTTCAACAAACAGTTGTCTGGATAAAACTAAATCGGCTACTGCGTTTAATGATGATTCATTGGTTTTCAAAAATTGCTCTGGTTCTAGCACTGTCAGAGTTTGTTCATCTGTAGTAAGCAGCGCTTCAAGAATTGCAACACTTAGCCTTTCACCAAGGCTTATTACACAAGCGCGGATATGGTCAGGGCAATAGCTTAACATGGCAGCCCCTTCTAGCCAGCGTTTCAGTTGATGTGTCCATCTGAGTAGGGCTTGTTCGGCATGTTGACGATTAAAATTAACGTCAGATTGAGCTAAACCATCAAAGATATTTTCTACCGCTTGATGTAAATGCGCAAGACTTTGTTCTAATTCTTCACCTTCATTAAGGTTTTCGGTAAGAGCAACCAAGTGATTGGTAATTCCTTGTGGTGCCGAAACCACTACAGATACCGGTGACTGTAGGCTTTTATCTTTGATAATGTCACATACCGCGATGAAACGATCAGCATTCGCTAATGATGAACCACCAAATTTAAGTACTCTCATTTTACTTACTTCCTTAAAAATTTAAAACAAATTGGTATTTTATTGCTCTTAAAACAAATAAGCCCGTGAACTTTGCAGGTCACGGGCTTCGAAAATTTTCTATTTTACACGCTAGCCAATGACCCCCATTCGAATTCGAATGGTGGTGGTTAGAATAATGATTGTGCGCATAAATATGTTCATGCCCTTACTCTGCCTCAGCCTACAAAAACTGTCAACCGCTATATGAATGTAATTGTGCATAAAACATTACTAAGTAATCAATATTTTAGAATAAGTTATAACGATAGCGTAATTTTTACTAATATTTGTACTATTTTAGCTAATTTTGCCAATAAAGGTTATTTTGATGCTGCTTAAGCCAAGCTTTCGCTTGTTTGAAATTTGGATAAAATTGAGCAACAAGTTGCCAATATCGGGTTGAATGGTTTAGATGGATTGTATGGCAAAGCTCATGAATAATAACATAATCAATAACTTCAATAGGTGCCATTATTAACAGCCAATTAAGATTGATTCGCTGTTTTGCATCACAGCTGCCCCAACGGCTTTTGTAATAACGTATCTTTAATGATGTAGCGGTAAGCTCAGTTTGGTTACATTGAACTTCAAACCTGTGATTTAGTATCTGTTGCGCTTGCTTAATATACCAGCTGTGTAGGGACGCTTTAACCTGCTTACTCAGTTGTACAGCACTTAGGTTTAATGTTTTTACACTTATAATGATATTCTCATCGACAATTGCAACGCCAACGGGGTGAGCCGAGGTAAGTACCAGAGTATAGCGTTTGCCTTGATAATAAAAACACTCGCCAGCTTGATACTCTCGCGTTTGTTGATTTTCTAGATGAGTGAGCTGCTGTGCTATTTTAAGTTGTAACCATTGGGACTTTTCTTGAACTAAATCAGCTATATAGTGTTTATCGAGCTGCAAAGGGGCAAGTACCCTAACCTTCCCTGCTTTAACTTGTAAACTCACAGTTTTTCGCTTGCCGCTGCGAACAAGCTGATAATCAGGTAGAGACAAAAATAAACCTACCCTTTTGCTGCGCTACTGGATTTGCTGCTTTTTGCCTTAGCTTTTGCTTTGGCTGGTTTTGCAGAAGGGCTCTCAATAACAGCTTCAACTGGGGCTGCAGGCGCAATAGGTTTTGGTTTTGGCTTTTTAGCTTGCAGCGCTACCAACACATCTTCACGATGTTTAGCGATAAAGATACTAATTTCTTCTACAGATTTTTCATCAAGTTCTAATGATGATTGATCAAACAAATCGGACAGATTATCTGCCATATCGAGCATTTTGTCATACTCATCTGCAGCTTTCTTATCCATAAATGTTTCAACCTCCACCCCGTTGCGAATGACTACAAAACGACTTTCTACTGCCATTGTGATCCCTTTTATTTGTTGGCTAATATTAACTAGATTAGCATTTTATCATGCTATACCCAGTAGAAAAACATAAACTAATGGGTATTTATCCAGTACTTTATCAGCTAAATTAAATCATTAGCAAGAAAAACTTAAAAATAATAAAAATTTCACCGCATTAAACCTACCACTCAACGTGCAATAAAATTTAATTTTAGTGAATATTTATGCATGAATGTAAATGAATATTTCAAGATTCATATCCTAAAATGCTAGATATACAGTTAAGAGTACTGAATTCATTATAATTTTTTACTTTTTAATTAAATAAGACTGAATAAACCAGTTACACCTAGCAATTTTTCATTAACAACTTTTACTGAAAAATAGGCAACTATTAAAGGGCAGCAAGCAATTAACAACATAAACATTTTAACCAGAACATTAAATAACTAAATAGTCATCAGTCGGAGCAACATCATGAAAACTTTAACTACAGTAGCATTAGCAGGTTTAACATCAGTAACTTTATTAACCGCATTTAATACCAGTGCAGCACCGATGAATCCTTATATGGAATCGGCACTCATTAGTGTTTGTAAGTCGGCACAAAGTGATAATCTATTGCACATGCGTAAAACTATTAAAAGTCATCGTTTAAGTGAAAAAACTGTTGCCCTAAAAGTTGTATGTAATGGTGAAGACATTATCAGTTTTGCTGAAAATAGTGGCGCTAATCGAACAGCGAATCATTTAGAAAAACGTCTTGGTGACAGCTCTATTGTCGATATTGCCCAAGTATATGCAGTTAATTTCTAATTCATTGTTAACTTACAGATTAAAACTTTAAACAGTCAGTACCTTCCCCTTAGGGTGCTGGCTGTTTCACTCTAATTCAGCACATAGCTCAACACTCAAAACCTATTTTGAACCTACACCTTGAATGATAACGGGTATAACTCAGCTAAACTTACGCATTATTGATAATGGTAGTATCGGTAATACATAACGCATGATCGACCAAGGAAAAGTTGGTACGAATGCTACGTTTACTTCTTTTTCAATTGCTTTAACTATCGCTTTACAACCGGTATCAGCATCAACACTAAATGGCTGTTTTTTTGTAGCATGAGATATTTCAGTGCGAATATACCCAGGGTGAATGGTGGTGACTTTAATAGGCGTTTTAAGAAGATCGATTCGTATCCCCTCAGTAAGAGACGCTAATCCAGCTTTTGTTGCGGCATAAACATTAAAAGCGCCTCTAAAACCTTTTTGTGAACTCACTGAAGATATAGTCACCAAATGACCAGAGTTCTGCTCTCTAAATATTTCTAATGCGGCTTCACATTGCGCTAACGCTGCAACAAAATTAGTCATTGCTGTTTCTTTGTTTGCGGCAAAATAGCCAGTACCTAGAGAAGCCCCTTTGCCAATTCCTGCATTAACGATCACTCGATCAATGTCTTTGAATTGTTCTTTAGCTGCTTGGAAAACCTTAAAGACTTTCTTATGATCAGTTACATCAAGCTCAACTATAGAAATTTGAATCGCAGAATTAATTTGTTCTAATTCAATTTTTAGTTGCTCAAGGCTTTCAATACGTCTGGCACACAAAATTAAGTTCCTACCTAATTTGGCAAAGTGTTTTGCCATTGTATACCCTAAACCTGAACTTGCTCCGGTAATAATAATATTTTGTCTGTTCATTTTTTGTTCTTACTTTTAGATGTTCACAATTATTTATATCATATTCATTTTTTGACTGTCTATAGGCAAAAATCTACAAAAGTAAAATACTACAATAACTTACAGAGCACTTACAGTGCAGGCGTTCGAGCAATTTATCAACAGATGAGTTTTTTTATAAAAATTTTGTTTGACGAATGAGATAATTTTGCCTATTTTTCAAAATAGATGAAGACGTTGCATTAAATTACCCGAAAAAACTCTACTAATTAGGAACCAATAATGTCTAGAAGTAAAATTATTGAAGATGCCGAAGCCAATATCGGCGAAGATGAATATCAAGAAAATATTTCATCCAACGCAGATAAAGACTTAGGTAAAGCTGATAACGCAGTTACTCGCAAACGCATTGATGAATTACTTGAAAAAAAACGTTTAAAAGAATTGCTTGATGAAGATGAGTGGGAGCTATAAGCTCCTGCTAGATCCTGAAGTTACATTTTTGCTATCCCTTAAAAAACCTTTTCAACCCTAACAATTTACCCTACTCTGATAATTACTTATAACAACAACAGTGATGATCATGATAAAAACACTTTTACTACCTTTAGCAATTACCGCGAATGTTGCCTTTGCCGCCCCAATCGACACTTGGGTGGATAGCGTTGAAAAAGACGTGATCGAGTGGCGCAGACACTTTCATCAGCACCCTGAACTTTCAAACCGAGAATTCAACACTGCTAAAACTATAGCAACAGAGCTCAATAAATTAGGGCTAGATGTGCAAACAGGTGTTGCTCATACTGGTGTTGTAGCTATTTTAGATAGTGGTAAGTCAGGTCCCGTGGTCGCCTTACGTGCTGATATAGACGGTTTACCTGTTACCGAAACATCAAACCTGCCTTTTGCATCTAAAGTGACAACTGACTATAACGGAGCCGAAACTGGTGTTATGCATGCATGTGGACATGATACTCATATAGCTATGTTATTGGGTACGGCTAAAGTGTTAGCTGCAAATGTGGATAAGTTAACTGGAAAGGTTAAGTTTATTTTTCAACCGGCTGAAGAAGGTGCACCAGTTGGCGAAGAAGGTGGCGCAGAATTAATGGTTAAAGAAGGGGTACTGAGATCACCTGATGTTGATGTGATTTTTGGTTTGCACATATGGTCGAATTTGGCTGTAGGAACAATTGATTACCGTGAAGGCGGAACATTAGCCGCGGTAGACACGTTTAAAATACTAGTGCGAGGCAAACAAGCACATGGTGCATACCCATGGAAAAGTGTCGATCCAATAGTTACTTCTGCGCAAATCATTATGGGCTTGCAAACCATAGTATCGCGCGAACTTGAGCTAATTGAAGATGCTGGAGTTGTTACTGTTGGCAGCATTCATGGCGGTGTGCGCAGTAATATTATTCCTAATGAAGTAGAGATTATTGGTACCTTGCGCTCGTTAAACCCTGAAATGCGCGATCAAATTCGTGAAGCAGTTACTCGTAAAGCAACAACTATAGCAGCGAGTATGAATGCTACTGTTGAAGTGATTGTACCTTATGGCGCTAATTATCCGGTCACGTATAACAAACCAGAATTAATGCGTGAAATGCTACCTGGCCTGCAAGATCTATTAGGCCATGAAAATGTTGTACAAGCAAAAGCACAAACTGGTGCCGAAGACTTCTCATTTTATCAAGAGCAAGTACCAGGGCTATTTTTAGGGGTCGGTGGCAAACCTCTAAACGTAAAAGCAAGTGATGCACCAGCGCATCATACTCCTGAATTTTTTGTAGATGAAGCAGCTATGCCAACGGGCATTAAGGCGCTAGTTGGTTTAACTATGGACTACATGGCTAAGCATTAAATATAGACTTAATTATTCAACTCTAGCCGATTTTGTCATAGCTCTGCTTATGACAAAATCGGGGTTAAATACTGTTTATAATGCTGCCAACTGCTATTCCCTGTTTTTTTAATACCTTGCCTTAATTGCACATCACTCAGTGTGCTGATTAAATTTGCATTATTTGAAAGTGTTGAGCATTGTGCTTGAAAATCAAGTTGGCAAAACTGTAGAACCTTGCTTATCTCAATCTCAGGATTTTCTACTAAATCTTCGTAGTTAATATCGAGAATAAATTCAGGCATTACGTTTTGCCAGTGTTGCATGATTATTTCGTATTGTTTTTGGTACTCTGCAATTTCAGTTAATGAGCAAAAATATGGCTCTGGCGCGGCAAAGTTATTGCGAAATATTGACCAGCCAACATCCACTTTATTACGCTTAATATGTATGATTTTAGCGTGTGGCATAAGCTGCTTTATCAACCCTATTGATTGATAGTTACTGGGCATCTTATCAATAACATATTTTTCTTCAGGGACAATAGTTTGTAATTGCTTTAGGTAATGCCCTCTAAGCAGTGATTTATGTTTATCGTTAATTTGCTGACACGCAAATGGAAATTCTTTGCCTGTTAATTGATAAAGTCCGTTAGCAATATCTTCAGCCATGAACGACAATTCGCCGCCAGTACTGATTTCACTATGTTGAACTAATAACTGTTCTAATAGAGTTGAACCAGATCTTGGTTGACCAACGATAAATATTGGCGTTAACTTTTCTTTAAACGAGTCATTACCAATGCCGTTAGGGTGATTATTTAACAACTTATGATCAAATACATTAGTGATACTTTTGAAAAAAGGCTTCATCTCCTCAACTCGGAAATTAATTTCAACCAGTTGGGTTTTATTTGCTTCATCAAAATATTTAAATGCTACATCATATTGCTTAGCTCTATGATAAAGCTCAGCAAAACTGTAGCTTAAATTAGCTTTATCTTTATTTGAAAGCTGTTGCGTGTCTGCTGAGAGACTTTCCAACATCTGGGCAGTTAACTCTTTATATGGGCTCTCGTTAATATTAATTTTTTGCATCCGCACCAACAAAGAAAAAGCCTGGATATTATCTGGTTCTAGGCTTTGTAACTCGCTTAAATAGTACTCACTTTTATCAAACATTCCCTGCTCACAATAAAATGCAGCTAACTCAACCAGTGTAGTTACCAAAGTCTTATTCAGTTGATAAGCAGCTAACAAGGCTTGTTCAGCTTTCTCAATACGCATAAGTTTTTTGCATGTTGTTGCAAGGGCTAGGTAGATAGCAGGTTGATTAGCGTCAACTGATAAACAACGCACAAATAGATTATACGCTTGCTGAAAACTATTTAGCGCAAGAGCAACCTGGCCAAGACCAAATAATGCATTTAAATCTGCTTTGTTAATGGCAAGTAATTGCTTATAAACTTGCTCTGCTTTTTTAAACTGACCTTGGGAAAAATATTGATCAGCTAAAGTGATTGTTGACATAAACTGAAAGAATTCTTGTTATAAATATTATGTGGTAAATAATGAATGAGTTTTTATTTTGAAGCAAGTAACATAAATTATGCAGCCCTTAGCAATCCTAAGTAAATAACTCTAAATATTTAATACCATGATTTACATGGACGTTATGAATGCCTTGTTCACAGGATGTGATGGAAAGGTCCATGGTAATTTGCATACTTTCATCCCTGAGAGTAAAAAGCCACATCAAATTGATGTGGCTTTTATTGCTTCAAAATCTAACTAAGTGATTAGAAGTTGTAAGTTGCTTTTACGTAGTAGTACGCACCATTGTAATCAAATGGACCACTTTCGTAATGGGTAGCACCTACCGCAGCGTATGAATCAGCAGGAAGTTTCTCCGCTTCTTGATCAAGAATGTTGTTACCACCAGCAGTTAAAGTAATACTTTCATTTAAGAAGTAGCTCACTTCAGCGTCAAAAGTAACGGCAGCATCTGCATCACCATTCCAACCACCGGCGCCTGCATCATCAGCATGCACAGCCCAGTACTCGCCATAGTAATTAGCACGTAAGAACATACTTACCTCATCCCAAGATTGAGACACGGTAAATGTACCACGGTGCTCTGGCATGCCTTCTTCTAAACGACGAACTTTACCATCAGAAGTAGTATCAGGGTTGAATGAGTCAACTTCAGTTTCGTTGAAGTTATACGCCATTGCTAAACCAGTTTCACCACCAAATAATGACATTGAGTAGTTAGATACGATATCAATACCTGATGTTGTGGTATCAAAGTCATTGGTAAAGTAGGTAACACCTGAAATTAATTCAGGGTTTTGTACACCAAGAGCTCTTAATTCGTCATAATCAGCTGCTAATACATCAATTTGGCTTGACTGTGCTAAACGATCAGTTACTTCAATTGAGTAAGCATCAACCGTTAAGAAGAAGTCACCATTTTGGTAAACCAAACCACCAGCAAAACTGGTCGATTCTTCTGGCGTTAACTCTTGTGCACCGTAGAATTGAGCCAGAGGATCAGTTGCAGGCGCTAAGAATGTTTGGATAAGGTTACCATCTACAATCGATGTTTGCGTATTAACCACGTTCGCTTGACCAACTGTTGGAGCTCTAAAACCAGTACTGTGCGATGCACGGAATGATAAATCATCCGTTAAGGAAAATTGCGCAGTAATTTTATAATCCGTAGTTGTACCGAAAGTATTGAAATCTTCGTGACGAACGGCTGCACCTAACATTAAGCTTTCAGTAACATACGCTTCAACATCAACATAAGCAGCGATGTTACGGCGGACGTTTGTGCCTGCGGTTTCTGGACCAAAGCCTTTAAAACCATGAGAACCAATGTTGAAACCTTGATCAGCATAAGGGCCAGCTTTCCAAGATGCTTCTTCACCAGCTACAATTTCAAAAGACTCTTCACGCCATTCAACACCAGCAGCAAAGTTTAAGTCTTCGTATAAACCAATATCGATACCGCGAACTAAATCAGCATTGAAGGTTTTTTCTAATTGAATGTATTTACCCGTTTCAAAGCTTGTTTGAGTACCTAGGCCTAATGAAGGGTTTAGAGTATTACTAAGGTTGAAACTTGATTCATTACGACCAACCGAGCCGCTTAAATCGTACATCCAATCGGTTAGGAAGCCAGATTTAATGTCGCCTTTAGTACCGATTGTTAATGAAGTATCAGTAATATTACCACCAAACGCTGGTGTATAACCACCAGGCATAATTTGGTTCATAGAGAAACAGTTAGGATCTGCTGCCATATCCATATAAGGTTGAGTATTTAATACATTTCCTACATTAGCAGGAACATTCGAAGGCGCAAGTGGCATAGCGGCTGTCGCATTTGAGAATGAACAACTTGGTACACCTGTTTCAGCTAACCCAACATCACCCACCAATAATGTTTCACCTTCATCGATTGAATATACATTACCGCGAGTGTGAGGGTTACGGTAGTAGAAACCACCAGTTACATCACGCTCAGAGTAATTACCAAACATGTAAAATTCTTTATCATCGCCTAAATCTAAGCCAACATTGGCAAATATAGTAATGTCGTCTTCAATTTCAGGATTACCCCAAATTTGCGCAGGATTACCAACAGCGCCGTTACCGGCTTCAATTAAGTCCGCTGCATCTGGACGTTGTGTACTGCGGCTTGTTGCATCAGCATTTTTCAATTGGAAACTAAGGTTAACAAAACCATCATCGGTAAACGGTAAACCAAGGTTACCGTCTATAATTGTAGCTGCGCCATCGCCTTCAGCAAATTCACCGGTTTTGACGGAAATAGAACCACCATCCGCATCATCTTTTAAAACAAAGTTCATTACACCGGCAATAGCATCAGAGCCGTATTGTGCAGCGGCGCCGTCACGAAGTACTTCTACTTGTTTTAACGCAACAGAAGGGATTACCGAGATATCAGGACCTTGAGCACCATCATTTACACCACCACCTTGGAATGCAATAACTGATGCACGATGACGACGTTTACCGTTAACAAGTACTAGAGTTGAATCTGATGGCAAACCACGCAGATTAACTGGACGGATAAGTGATGCGGCATCTGAGATAGGTTGGGCACGGGCAGCAAATGAAGGTACCGCGCTTGCTAGCATATCTAGCATGTCAGTAGCGCCAGACTTACCTAACTCATCACCACCAACAACATCGATAGGTACTGCTGAATCGGCAACTGAACGTGGTGCAGCACGTGAACCAACAACAACGATTTGTTCAATATTCTCTTCAGCTATTGCTTCGCCTTCTTCGGCTGCAAATGCTGTTGAACTACCTAACGCTAAACCTACAGCTAGCGTTAAGGTTTTTACAGGAAAATTCCTAGACATTTTTTCACTCCCAAGTGATCTTTTATATTATTTTAATTAGTCAATTTTGTTTTATTATTTTGACTGACCGATCTTTTATATATGACCTAGGCGTGTTTTACAATCTATTAACAGTTTTTTTTTGACTTTCTTTAAAATTGTACTAGCGAACTGACTAATAGTTATTCACCTCATATAAATAACTATCTGCGAACCATATATTTATCAATAAATTAGCTCTACTTTAGTAACTATTTATTACACTTTAAAATATTTTGTAAGCTATAATCGTTACATCTAATAGTAAATAATCATTTACAAATCTTATGTCTGAAGTTCTCCAACAATTCTCTATTTTAATTACCAACAAAATTTTTCTGTCGATTTGTGTTGTTGTCGGTATGCAGTTTATTTCGCATCAAATTGTTAATTTGATCCGCAGAGGTAATGATTTTTTAAATGAAAGGCACAGAACTTGGATTTCTCGCACCAAGAATATGACGGTAATGATCATTGTTGTTATGTTGCTTAGTTTGTGGTGGATAGAGCTTGAGAAATTCGCTTTATCTATTGCAGCTGTCGCAGTAGCAATAGTTATTGCCTCAAAAGAATTAATTTTATGTCTTAGTGGTTCTATATTAAGGGCAACATCAAACGCCTTTGTAATAGGAGATTGGATCAGATCAGGGGATAATTATGGCGAAGTAATCGAACACAATATTTTATCGACTGTGATTCAAGAAATAGACTTTGCCAATAACAACTACAATTATACCGGAAAAACGGTAACCATACCTAATAGCCAGTTTTTAACTGAACCAGTTAAAAATATGAACTTTATGAAGCGCTATGTGTATCACACGTTTTCAATTACCACAGATCCTTCTATCAATGCCTTTGCCGCGCGTGAGCACATTTTTGCCAAAATGAATGAATATACCCAAGACTTTTTAGAAGTTGGTCGTCGTTATAATAACGTAATTGAAAAACACCTTGGCGTAGATTTACCCGGAGAAGATCCCTACATTCGAATTACCACTACGGAGTTAGGTAATTTTAATTTCACCATAATTCTATTTTGTCCAACGGAACAGGCTGTATCTTTAGAGCAACGGATCACTCAGGATTATATGGAATTTCGTTTTAATGCTTTGCAAAACTCGTAATTAAGTTATCGCTGAATTACAGAATTTATGTCATCCATGGCAATTCTAAGTTAATTCATCCCTGAATTAAAAAAAAGCCAGTTGTTTATCACAACTGGCTTTCAAGTTTGCTTTTAATTAAATTGTTATATTAACCTTTAAAAGCGATACGTTGCATTTAAGAAGTATGTACGGCCTAACAAATCATAACCTGATGAAGTCACCATGTTACCACGGTTTGAACCGGCTGAGATATCGACTAACTCAGGTTCAGTATCCAATACATTATTCATACCTAAGGTCACAGCAAAATCATCGCCACTATAGGTTAATGAGGTATCAAAATACACCGCACTATCGGCATCACATACAGGTACTGTTTGTGGTTTGCCGACAAGTTCTTCGTTGGTTATAAACAAATCACAGTTGGCTGTTTCTCGTACAGAATCTTCAGCTCCCGTGCCCGACATATAATTGGCCGTAATTAACCAATCCCAAGCTCCACTGGTAAAGCTAAAGGTAGACACTAAACGATGCTCAGGGGTACCAAACGTTTCAAGTAGATCTATAGCCTCTTCACCTTTAAAGATGGTTAACTCTCGTTCTGTTTGTAAGGTATATTGGTTACTCCAGGCAAACTGTACGGCAGAGCCAAATACATCACCAAACGTCGTGCCAAAGTGCGTATTAACATCAACACCTTTAGACGTTTCTTCACCAATATTTAAGAACGAATTATCGACAAGCGTTGGGAAGTTTAATGCATCAGGTTTACTGCCTTGCACACGTTCAATTCTTGGACAGAAAGGACTGTCCATATTTTCTGCATCAAAACAACGTTTCAGGATTGTTGCAGCATCTATTGTACGAATAGTGTCTTCAACTTCTAAACTCCAGTAGGTCACACCAATGTTTAGATCAAAACCATCAAATTCAGGTGTCCATTTTATTGACGCGGTAATATTTTCTGAAGTTTCAGGTTTTAGATCCTGCGCATTACCACTGGCTGAGGTTGGGATGGTTGGTACACCACTCAACCCGATTTGCATCCAGTCGGCGCCTTGCGCATCACAATTGGCTAAGATAGTCGCAGAGCGATTTTCTTTGCTTGGATCGTAGGCACTATTGGTTTGCATGTCTTCAGTTACAGCACATGGATCAGCACTACCGGATACACCACCAAATTGATCAGCTAAAAATTGTTCACGTAAATTAGGTGCTCTAAATGATGTACCGTAAGATGTAGAAACCAACCACGCTTCTGTTGGCATATAGGTAACACGACCACGATAGGTAGTTTCATTGCCAAAGTTAGACTCGTCGGTATATCGTACAGCCGCTTCTACCTCCAACAATTCTGCCCAATTTTCATTGGTAATAATTGGCATTGAAATTTCAGCGAATACATCGGTAACCGTGCGAGAACCTTCTGTTGGCCCTTCTGTTAATGGGTTTTCTGCAGCAATTAGGCCAGTTGAACCTAGCATATCGCCTTCAGATTGGATCCTGTCTTTTCTAACCTCAAAACCCATTGCTACGGTAGCCGCGCCACCCGAATTAAACTCGAATAAATCACCAGTAGCAAACGCTGAAGCCATTGATTGCTCAACGGTAGTACTATTCATCCGCGTACCAATAAGAAAATCTTTCTCTGCTTGAGTAGCAAAGGTACCACCACCGTATTCACCGCCGGTAAAAATCGAGTCGGCAAAAAAGTTAACCGGCACACATTCATTTGCAGTAATAAAGCCTAGACCAGCTGGAGCGCTGACGCCACAAATTGGGTTACCATCAACATCTAAACGTAAAGTACCTAACGTTAACGCCAAGTTAGACTCATTCATGATTGGTTGATCTTGCTTACCCACACCACGGTCGTAAGAAACAAACATTTCATAACTCCAACCGTTTTTCTCTAGCCAGTCACTGGTAAACTCACCACGTAAACCGGTAACAAAACGGAAATGGTTCAACTCAACATCACGCTCTTGTTTTAGATCTTCTAACGTTAAAATGTTAGACACTTCTTCTGGGAATGGACTTAACGGGTTATCAACGAGTATCGGCGCACCAGTACCATCGACAATGATATTGCCATTGGCGTCTTCTTGCGGGATCGTTGGCGCAACACCCGGAAATATTTGCTCAGTTGAAGCGAGACTGGTTAAATGACGATGGAAAAAATAACTCTCATAGAAAATTTCTTCTTCTCCGCCCCATAAATCTGGCGAATATGAACCATTAACGGCAACCGAAAATCGGGTCATTGGTGATATTAAGTCGGCTTCCATACGATCGACACCATCATGGTGTAGATCAGAGAAAATGCGTCGATTACGCTGGTTAGCACTAGTGATCTCAACGTTTGGATCGCTTGGTACAGGTAGTCCGAAAGCTGAACTAAACCCTGGAGCACCAATATCTGTCATACCTGGTGTATAGAAAATAGCAATATCATCAGTTAAACCTGCGGTAATATTACCAGTAAGATCTAACATGGTATTATCCCAGAAACGACTCGAACAGACTGAGGTTTTTTTGCCATCGTCATGTCTAAAGATTTTTTTAATACAGTTAGTACGATCTTTTACTGCTACACGTTCACGCTCATAATAAGATGCAGAAAAAGCGAACTTGGCCTTTTCACCTTCAAAACCAGTGATAAAAGAGATATCTTTTTCTTCCCCCCCCCCATCAGCCGTATCAGAAAGACTGCCTGAGACTTCAAAACCATCAAAGCTTTCTTTTAAAATAACGTTAATAACACCGGCAACGGCATCGGCACCATAAATAGAAGAGGCCCCTTCGGTGATGACCTCTACCCGGTCTACCATATTAACCGGTATTAAACTTAAATCCGGTTGCGATGGTGCACCACGAACACCAGATGAACCAAGACGACGGCCATTAATTAGTATTAACGTACGTTCTGGCCCTAAGCCACGCAAACCAATGTTTGAAGAACCAACACCACCAGTTGGCGGGGGCTCAGAAGCGTTTGAATTACCCGAATTGGCATTAAATGAACTGTCGAATTGTTTACCATTGACCATTGAAGTATTCTGTAATAGCTCAGCTACCGTGCGCACACCAGATTTTAAAGCGTCTTCGCCTTTAATAACATGGATGGGCGCCGCATCAGAAAATTCGGCTTTTTTAAGGCGGGAACCGGTTATGGTAATTCGTTCAACATCTTCTTCTTGTACAGCAACTTCTTCAGCAGCGAGAACTGCTTGATTACTTAGAGCTATAGATACAGCTAGCGCTAAGCTTCCTATCCGAAACTTAACAGACATAATATTACTCCCTGATTGTGTTTATTATTTTTTTGCCAAATTAATTTTTGGCTAATTTAAAAATAGTCGATAGATCAGGTATTTACAAATCCATATAAAATATATGGTTTATAAGTTGTAAAAAATTATTTCGAAAACTTTTTTAACTTCATAATTCACCATCAATTTAAAACACTAATTTTTTTTCTAAAAATGTTATTTTTATTATTTTTTTTCACTGAAACCTTAGTAACAAATAAAAATATAAAATCATAAATATTCAGTTAGATTAAATATTTATTTAACAATGGATGACTAAGCGTCTTTGCACAAAAAAACAACTATAAAAATAAAGCCTATATAAAACATAACAATAGAAACTTAATTGTTTAAAAGTGCAATTCAAATGGCGTGAATAATCAATAAAAACCCTATAAATCATACAATTACAAAAAGTTATAAGTGATAACTTTTTATTCTAACCTACCCCCTAATATTTATTTTTTTTGGCTCTACACTGAAATGGTTTAAAAATTTCGTTACAAAAATTTAACAATAAACGGAATCGATATATTTCACGAATATATCATTTATAAAAATTATAATTAATTGGGAGTAACACATTGAAATTATCTAATTTCTTAACCTCGGCCATTGCTATTTCTGTAGCAACAGCTTTTACAGCACATGCTGCTGACGATAGATACATCATCCAAGTAGACAACAACAACAAAGGTGTGGTTAAAGCACTGGCTAAAAAACTTGGCGGTGAACTACATATAGATGCAAATGGTTTTATTGCCGCATCTTTTAAAGGAAAAGACTTGGCCAGTGTTAAGGGCTTATTAAATAACCCGCATGTTAAGTTAGTTGAAGAAGATCAACGCCGTATGCCGTCCAGTGTTTACAGTGATGATGCTGGTAATGCCATGACAGAGCAACTTACCCCTTATGCTGTATATCAGTCACAAGCGGATCAAGTAACGTTTAACAATCAGGCCGGCATGAAAGTTTGTGTCATTGATTCAGGTTTAGACCGTTCAAATCCAGATTTTATTTGGGGTAACATTAGCGGTGATAACGACAGTGGTACAGGAAACTGGGATGAAAATGGTGGCCCACATGGAACACACGTTGCGGGAACTATCGCTGCTGCCGATAATAATCTGGGCGTTGTTGGCATGGCTCCAGGTGTCGATTTGCACATCATCAAAGTGTTTAATGCTGATGGCTGGGGCTATTCATCAGATTTAGCCCAGGCTGCAAATTTATGTGCGAGTGCCGGTGCAAACATCATATCAATGAGTTTAGGTGGTGGCCGCTCTAACAACACTGAGTCTAATGCATTTGCTGATTTTGTCGCTAATGGCGGTCTTGTAGTTGCTGCCGCGGGTAACGATGGTAATAACGTGCGCTCGTACCCTGCGGGATATGAGTCTGTTATGATGATAGGTGCTAATGATGCTGACAATAATATTGCTGATTTCTCACAATTTCCTTCTTGTACGTCTGGCCGTGGTAAAAAAGCGACGAATAACGAAAACATTTGTGTTGAAGTAACCGCTGGTGGTGTCGATACTTTATCCACTTACCCTGCTGGTATGGCAACTAGTGCAAGCCTTATGGCTGATGGCGCTAATTTTGCTTCTGCAGCGATGGAAAATTCAGGTTCGGTAGTTGGTAGTACCTATAACATGGGAACTGCAGAAGCAACTGACGCTGGCGCAAACGGTAATATTTGTGTTATCGATCGAGGCGCGATCTCATTCCATGACAAAGTATTAAATTGTGAAAACTCTGGTGGTGTTGGCGCAATCATAATTAATAACGAAGCTGGAATGCTATACGGCACATTGGGTGATACCAACGCAACAACCATCCCTGCTGTTGGTGCAGCATTCGAAGACAGAGCTGCTTTAATGGCTGCGACCTCTGCAGATATATCAATTGGCACCAGTGATTATGGTTATATGAGTGGTACTTCTATGGCAACTCCTGCAGTATCAGGTCTTGCAGCTTTAGTATGGTCAAACCATAGTGAGTGTTCGGGCACAGATATCCGTAATGCGCTTAAAGCAACAGCTGAAGATGCAGGCGCCACAGGTAAAGATGTTTACTTTGGGCATGGTATAGTCAAAGCTGCAGCTGCTGATGCATACCTAACTGCTAATGGTTGTAGTACAACACCGGATCCAGAGCCAGAACCTGAGCCAGAACCATGTAAAGGCAACGGTCCTAGATGTCGTTAATATTGCTTAACAAGGCTTAATTGACAATGTTATTAACAAGCCGGTTTTTATAACCGGCTTGTTTTTATTCGAACATATAACTTAAACTCGCTTATTACCCATCAATAATAATTGATTTGCCTTTGCCGTTTTTTTAATAAAATTCCACAGCATTTCTACTCGCGCAATACGTTTTCTGTCTGCTTGTGCCATTAAATAAAATTGGCGGACAATATCAATTTCATCATCAAGTAGAGGCTTTAATTCAGGGTCGAGATCAGCCATAAAACACGGTAATACGGCAATACCTAAGCCACTTTTTACAGCTAAGTACTGGCTGATCACACTCGAACTTTTTAATGTAGGTGTAACATCAGGAGCTAAGTCTTTTACATGCGAGAGCTGATCACTAAAATCAAGGTGCTCAACGTACGCTATCCAGCTTTGCTGATTCAAATCCGACTTTTTAGTAATAGGATTGTTTCTTAAATAAATATTACTGGCGTAGAGTTTTAAGCGGTAATCACAGAGCTTAGTTACTACCATAGAGGTTTTATCAGGTTTACCAACATTGATGGCAATATCGGCTTCATAGCGAGTTAAATTCACCTGTCTGGAAAAGGTCAGGATATCAACATTTATTTTCGGTGCTAAACGAGCAAACTCACGCATTTTAGTTGCTAGAAAAAAACTACCAAAGGCCTCAGTTGTGCCAAGGCGAACATTGCCAGAATCCCCCTTATTAATGCCTTGCAAAGATGCAACCGAAGATTGTAGATTTTGCTCCATACGCTTGGCGGTTTGCATTAACTGCTGACCTTCGACAGTTAACAAATGCCCTTGTGCTCCCCGCTCAAACAAACTCACTTCCAGTGATTTTTCCAGATAATGTAAACGCCTGGAGACGGTTGATGAGTCAACTTTCAGATTGCGTGCGGCTAAAGCAAGTTTCCCGGTGCGGGCAACTTGTAAGAATATTTTTATATCATCCCAGTTCATTTTAACGAGTATAGCAATGTAAACGCAGACTGTCTTGCAAATTTGCAACAACACCTTGCGCCCATAACCTTGTTAACATACAGAGATGCATCTATTCTAGATACAACTTTAAGACCAGAGCATAATTGCTTTGGGCAAATAATATTATGGTAAAAAGGTAGCGACAATGTCTATTCGTCAAATTCCACTAATTATTGGTGGTGAAAAAGTTATTTCAAAATCTGAGCAGTGGCTAGATGTACTAAACCCGGCAACTCAAGAAGTAGTAGCTAAGGTTCCAATGGCAACACTTGAAGAAGTTGATGCTGCTATCGAAAGCGCTGAACAAGCATTCAAGACATGGAGCAAAACGTCGATTACAAAACGTATGCGTATTATGCTTAAGTACCAACAATTGCTTGAAGCTAACACGGTTGAAATTGCAAAATTAATCACCCTAGAGCATGGTAAAACATTACCTGATGCTGAAGGTGAAGTTGGTCGTGCCTTAGAAGCCGTTGAAAATGCCTGTGCAATTACTCGTTTACAGCTTGGTGATATGGCTAACAATGCTGCTACAGGTGTTGATGTGTACACATTAAACAAGCCTCTAGGTGTCGGTGCTGGTATTACCGCATTTAACTTCCCGGTAATGTTACCTGCTTTTATGTTCCCGGCAGCAATTGCTTGTGGTAACACTTTCGTATTAAAACCATCTGAGCAAGACCCATCTTCAACCATGTTAATGGTTGAACTTGCATTACAAGCCGGCGTTCCTGCTGGCGTACTAAACGTTGTACATGGCGGACCTGACGTAGTTAACCGTATTATTGAACATGATGCGGTTAAAGCAGTGTCATTTATCGGCTCTACCGGTGTTGGTACTCATGTTTATAACCACGCAAGTAAACACGGAAAACGTGCTCAATGTATGATGGGCGCTAAAAACCACATGGTTATAATGCCAGATGCAAACAAAGATCGTGCGATTAACGACTTGTTAGGCTCCGCTTTTGGTGCTGCCGGTCAACGTTGTATGGCAAATCCTGTCACTATTTTAGTTGGTGAAGCGCGTAGCTGGTTACCTGAAATTGCAGAGCGTGCTAAAACTATGGTTATTGATGCCGGCACAAACCGCGCTGCCGATTTAGGCCCTGTAGTTTCTCCACAAGCAAAACAAAGAATTATCAAGTTACTTGATTCAGGTGTTGAACAAGGCGCAAATTTACTAGTTGATGGACGAAATGTTGTGGTACCAGGTTATGAGAATGGCAACTTTGTTGGTCCAACTATGTTCTCTGGCGTTACTACGGATATGGACATTTACACGCAAGAAATTTTCGGCCCAGCGTTATGTGTTTTAGAAGTTGAAACATTAGACGAAGCTATCGCAATTATTAATGCTAACCCGAATGGTAACGGTACTTCAATATTTACGTCTTCTGGTTATGTTGCACGTAAATATGAAAATGATATTGATGTTGGTCAAATTGGTATCAATGTACCAATTCCTGTACCAGTAGCATTTTTCTCGTTCACTGGTTCACGTGCGTCTAAGTTAGGTGACTTAGGACCTAATGGTAAGCAAGTAACTCAATTTTGGACTCAAACTAAATCAGTAACTGCTCGCTGGTTTGAACCGGATCACATTGAAGGTGAAAAGGTTCATACAACGATTAGCTTATAATACCATTCTTCATAAGGAATGAGTCACTCAGCGAGACTACATACTTATACAGATTGGTATAACCTAAGTTAATTCATTGTTAAGTGAAAAAGCCCGTAACTGCATTGCAAGTACGGGCTTTATTTTTGAATAATATTAAGGCTATTTAAACTTTAATGGACTTGGTATAACTATTTACTTTGAATAAATTTTGGCTGCTTCGACAGTATTTTTCAATAAACAGGCAATGGTCATGGGACCCACTCCCCCTGGTACAGGTGTAATTCCACCAGCAACTGCAGACACTTCGTTAAAATCAACATCACCAACTAATTTGTTTTTTCCATCACGCTCAATTCGATTAATACCAACATCAATCACAGTAGCGCCTGATTTTACCCAATCAGATTTTACCATTTCAGGTCGACCAACTGCAGCAACTAGAATATCAGCCTGCCTGCACATACTAGGCAAATCCTGAGTACGGGAATGTGCGATAGTTACAGTGCAGTTTTCTTGTAAAAATAAAATACTGACCGGCTTGCCAACAATATTTGAGCGACCAATAATTACTGCATGTTTACCAGATAAATCATCACCTAAATGACGCTTGGCCAAAATTACACAACCTTGTGGAGTACAAGGTACTAATGCCCCTTGCTCACCATTTAGTAATCGACCAGAGTTCATCGCATGAAAGCCATCAACATCTTTTTCTGGAGCTATTGTTGCAATGATTGTTTCTTCATTAATATGTTTAGGCAAAGGTAATTGCACTAAAATACCATGTACACTGTCATCACTATTGAGCTTTGCAAGAGTTGCTAATAATTCTTCTTCAGTGGTATTTTCATCGAGGCGGATCTCGTTTGATACCATGCCTACTTCACGAGTTTGTTTTACTTTATTACGAACATAAACTTGGCTTGCCGGATCATCACCAACTAATACAACAGTTAACCCGGGAGTTATGCCTCTTTCAGTTTTAAGCATTGCAACTTCTTTTGCTAATGTAGCCCTAAGTTCTGCAGCAGCTTGTTTACCATCTATGTTCATTTGTAACTCCGAAATAATCGCGATTAACGCAAGTTTTGAATTTTATATTAAGAGCCACATAAATTAACAATTTGAAGAGGAATACGCCAGATCAAACTTAGGTCTAAAACAATAAAAGTTGAGTCACTAATAACTTGAGGAATTTATAATAATTCAGAGAAGTTTTCCATTTTGACATTGTTTCGACCGGAGTTTTTGGCTTTATACAGACATAAGTCGGCTATTTTTATCCAGTCTTTCGCATCAGAGCTAAAAGAAGCTGGTGCAATGATCCCCCCTATACTGGCAGTTAATTTAAACCCTTCATGCTTTTGGTTATAAATAATCGTGCTAGCAATTATCTTTCGCAGCTTTTCAAGTTTATATACTAGGTTTTTCTCAGAAATCTGATTAACTAATAAGATAAACTCTTCACCGCCATAACGAGAAATTAAATCCGTACTTCGAGAAAACTCTTTCATCAAAGTAGCAGAAATAATTTTCAAACATTCATCCCCGACTAAATGACCATGTAGGTCATTTACCAGTTTAAATTCATCGATATCAAGGAGCACTACGGCTACATTATTATTACTGCGCATGGCCATTTTTTGAAACAAAGCAAAATGCTCATCAAAATAACGACGATTGTATAACTGCGTTAAGCCATCTTTTTGAGCAAGTTGAGTCAGCTTTTCATTAGCAATTTGTAATTCACAAGTACGTTGTTCAACTTCTTTTTCTAATTTGTTTTGGTAATTATTAATTTCAGTTTTGCTACGTTGCAGCTCATCATAAAGAATTACAATTTCTTTCGCCGAGTTTGCATATAAAGGTTTAAAGATAAAGCTATTATCTACTTTAGAGTTTTTTAATTGCTTAATAATGAAATTTAATGGTTTGGTAATTTGCTGACCAACTCGCTGGGCTAAACTGATTGAAATTAAGAAGGCCAGAAAGAGTAGATTAAATATTAATAAATATTCTCGCTCTACGGTTTGAATAACTTTGCTTGAGTCGAGTAATACATAAATCTCCCAACCATTATTTAACGTATCTTTTGTAATAAAGTAATCCAGATTTTCATCTACTTGTTGCTGTTGTAATTTAACTAAGCCAGTATTTTTAAAGGTTAAATCTTTCTTTTCGGTATAATTAAATGATTTTGACAGAGCCAATTTCAAATTTTGCGAAGCATAAATAATATTATTATTTTGGCCGGTAATAACATACGAAATTTCATTACGTAAACTAACTGGAATTATTTGTTCAAACTTAGTGAAGTTACTCGTTGCATTTTCAATTTCAAGAATATGCTCCTCAATAAATCTATCGGCAGATAATTTTAAGTATTGTTTATGTTCGGCAATGCTTTTTTCCAAAATTTGATGTTGGCTTTTGATCACACTCTGGGTTACAAAAATTGAAATTGCCATGATAGAAAAAGTGATAATAAGCGTTGTTGCATAAACCAACTGTGCTTTAAATGATCGTAAAACTCTTGGTTGTTGACGGTACTTAAGAGCAAAGGTTTTTGGAAAAAAATATACAATCAACCCTGCTAAACAGGTATAAACTAAACCATTGAGCGCTTGTTTTACGACGGTTAATAGCCAGAGTTGTTCGGGCATGTCACTTAACGAATTCAAAATTACTGCGCTTAAAGGCATACCTATTAGTAACCAGTAACATAAATCCGCATAAATAATATACCAGCCGCGTTTTCTTAGTAGCGCGATAAATAGTGCTTCAAGTCCGAAGACTAAATAACCAAAAGGATGAGAAAATGAAATAACAAATGCAGTAGCGACAATCACCGCAGATAGTAAACTGTATAAGGCCCCAAATCGCATCGCGACAATAACAAAGGCAACATTACCTAAAATTAAATGGATATTGGCGAATAACGGAATGGGATATAAGTTTAAGATAAATCCAACAGCGGAAATAACCAAAACAAATAGCAATGGCTTAAGTTGTTCTTTCATCAGGTTAAAGGCGGCTGTTGGCATTTTTATTTTTTAGTTTTATTATTCTATTTAGTTTCAAGGATTTAACTCTTAATAAATAACATAGCAGAAAAATTATTGCTATTATAGTGAAAAGGCCCTGCTAACTTTCTTAAACTATAATTAAATTTTTACAATAAGAAAGTTGCTATCTGTGAGTGCCCTATCACATGCCTATGCAGAAATTACAAAGGAAAATAATTGGCTAATAAAATAATACTTGCGATGTTTCTCGGCCTGGTTATCGGCTTTAGTACGCAATTTACCTTGCCTATAGTTGACTTAACCGGACAAGGCTTTGTGATGCTAATGCAGATGACTGCATTACCTTATATTTCAGTGTCATTAATATATGGCATCGGTAGTATGAGTCGCAAGCAAGGAAAACAATTAGTAAAATTTGGTGCCTCAACATTGCTGATTTTGTCCAGCACCGTACTACTATTTATTGGCTTATCTCCGTTAGCTTTTCCTGATTGGAGTGCCGCCGCTTTTTATAGTGCGTCGAGTCAAGCTCCTGCAGTTGAACAAAACATCTTAGAGCTATTTTTGCCAGCAAACCCTTTTAATGCTTATGCGCAAGCGATCATTCCAGCCGTAGTAATTTTTAGTATTTTCATTGGACTTGGTTTTATTGGGTTAGAAAATAAAAGACGTACTCTTTATATATTTAAAGACCTGCGGGAGTCTCTCACGTTAGTCACCAATTTCGTGATGAAATTTGCTCCTATAGGTGTTTTTGCTATTGCCTTACATTCTTCAGCTACAATAAAACCCGATGAATTAGACGGGTTAATGGTATACATAGCTACCGCTGCCTGTGTTGTATTATTACTTAGTTTCTTAGTGCTGCCATTACTGGTTGCCATCATCACGCCATTAACTTACAAGCAAGTGATTTTAACCGCAAAAGATGCACTGATTACTGCCTTTGCCACTGGTAGTATTTTTATCGTATTACCTTTAATAGCCCAAAGCGTGAAAAAACAACTTTTTGATTACGCTAAAATGCATAATGACGCTAAGCGTATACCTTCAGTTATTGTCCCTATTTCGTTTAGTTTGCCCATTGGCGGTAAATTACTAGCAATTTTATTTGTATTATTTGCCGGCTGGTTTTCTGGCGAAACAGTAGACGTACAAGATTACCCCGGCTTAATGATTTTCGCGGTTATGCAATTATTCGGCTCGAGCATGATAGCAGTACCTAACCTGCTCGACAGTGTTAATATATCGGCCAGTATGTTTGACTTGTTTGTCGTTGCTGAACAGTTAATTATTTCTCGTTTAGGCGCACTTCTATCGGTGATGTTTATTACTGCAATGAGTTTATTAACTACATTGTTAATAATGAATAAGGTGAAATTTTATGTTAAACCGTTTACAATTCTAGCCGCTTCTGCGCCAATAGGCAGTGCGTTAATTTTTATACTTTTGAGTGTAACGTTCAACTCAATTAGTCATCCCTACAAAGGCTACGAAAAATTCATCAATCGTGATTTGTTACTCCCGTCAGCACAGGCAAGCTACTTAAAAGAGCCCGCAGTTGTTTCAGGTCCTTTTGGAAAGCGTAGTAAAACGCTTGATATAATTAAACAACGCGGCGTCCTTCGAATGGGCTATTATCGCGACTCACTCCCTTATGCATTTCAAAATAAAGATGGGAAATTAGTCGGTTTAGACATAGAGCTTGGCCATTTATTGGCACAAGAGTTAGGCGTAAATATTGAATTTGTTCTTATATACCGCAATCAAACTAAAGCGTTATTATCTAATGGCTATCTAGATATTGTTTCTGGCATTCCTGTAACGCCTAAAAACTTATTAAAATATACTTTAACCTCTTCATACACAGCTGAACCATTCTCATTATTAGTACGCGATACAGATAGGCGAAAATTTACCTATTGGAAAGATATTATCGATAATAAAGCGTTAACAATAGGGGTTCCTGAAGCCTACTTCTATGAGCAATCAATTGAAAAAAACATGCCTAACAATAAAGTTTGGGAACTTTCAACGCCAAGATTAATGTTTAAAGAGCAAGGTGATAACATTGACGCCATGATGTATGGAGCGGCTGGCGCTTCAGCATGGACACTGTTATATCCCGACTACGCAGTTGTTATGCCTAAACCATTTGCACCTGCGTTTGATATTGCATTTCCTGTTGCTACAGGAGACTTAGCATTTGAACGGTTTATTAGCCATTGGATCGCCATGAAAAAACGTAGTAAAACCATAGATGCATTATTTAGTTACTGGATTGAAGGTAAACAACCGAACATTTTTATAAAATAAAGAGTAGACCATAAATATAAATCGTAAGATTTGTTACATATAATTGCTATATTCTCTATTTCAATTTACCTCAAATCACTATACATTAGTGAAAAATACAAGTTGCAAGGATATAACATGCAAATTAAAGACTGGGCAGATGAATTATTTGAAGTATTCGATGAGGATAAAGACGGCGTAATTAACCGTTCTGAATTTGTTGAATTAATCGATTGTCTGTTAAAAGAGAAAGGTATTCGCATGTGTGAAACTATTTTTCACAAATTCGATAAAAATCACGATAACTCTATTTCGAAAGATGAGCTAATAGAAATGCTCATTGATTTAGCGTTATAAACGCTTACAAGAAGTACTCACAAGCCAATAGATATCTATTGGCTTTAATTATTACCACAAAATGAATAACGGCTATACCAATGTGGGAAGCCAGATAAGCAATTAGCTACCTCTCCTAAACCGTGCCACATATAAAACCAATACACTGCAAACCCGATAAAGCCTAAATACTGATACCAAGCATAAACTTTTAACTGTCTCGAAGGTATAGGGATAATCAATTCACGTTTAAAGCATTTAAGGTGAAGATAATTCAAAGGTACGTAATACAGCTGATAAATAAAAGGAATGCCTAATAGTGCAAAAATAGCGTGATATATGGATAGGTAGAAACCTAACAAAAAAAAAGTACAAATTAATAAACTATAGCGTGTCTTAGTAAACAGCAACCTACTTCCCTCACCATATTATTAATGAATATCATTACCTTTAACGTTAGGAGAGTTTTATTGGCTTGTAAACTGTTTAAACGAAAGATTTTGATACCGCTTTCAACATGGAAGTTGTGTATGCGATGATCACATATATGTGAAGGAATGGTCCTTGGAAATTCTAAGTTAATTCCTCTTTGAATCTACAAATCTAATACCATTTTCAACATGGAAGTTGTGTATGCCACGATCACATATATGTGAAGAAATGGTCCATGGTGATTTGCATTAATTATTCCCTGAATCTACAAATCTAATACCATCCATGGTGATTTGCATTAATTATTCCCTGAATCAAAAAAGCCCAATCATAAGATTGGGCTTTCGAAATATGGTGCCCCGACCCGGATTTGAACCAGGGACACGCGGATTTTCAATCCGCTGCTCTACCAACTGAGCTATCGGGGCGTTCAATTAAAGAAGAAATCTTTTCTTGAAGAGCGCGTATAATATAGCGCATTTCGCTGCTTATCAACTAATTTTTAGATAATAATTTTTGCTTGCTCATAATTCAAACAAAGCGTTGTAAGATTGGTCGATTTAATTAATCTAGTTGAGGCAGAGTTATAATTCAAAGTCGCCAAAATCATCTTCATCAATGGCATTGCAAATTCGATTATCTGGTTGGGGATCTAGTAAAGATGGCTGGTCGATAACAGGTTCGGCCTCTTCAACTTTAGGTTTACTTGGAGAAGTTCGGCGTTTTTCACGTTGTAAACAGAGTTTGATCACCCGTTGCTTTTCTGAATTATTCAACTCTTTCCAGCCAAAACGCTCGTCTCTGGTACGAAAACAGCCCTGACAATATCCTTTGTCATCTGATTTACATACGCCTCGACATGGGCTTGGAATATCGAAAAAATCGAGTTGCAGATCTTGCATTAATAACCTTTACTACTCATCAGTTAGATTCGCCTACTTCTTAATATAAGTATAGGAGATCTTTCAATGTACTTTTTATTAAGCAATTATGCAAACACCTGGTTATACCAAGTCCGACAATTTATTGACCATTTAGCGAGAATTAAAAGGTTTATGTACAAGACATTGATTGCAGAGAAGGGTTGCTCCCTTGTCAAAATCAATAACGCAGTAGATGAGCCTTTTAAACTCGCCCTTAGGGAGCATGAAAGAGATGAGATAACTGCCCCAAATATATTTTATATAGAATGACTATATCAAAACATATTTAGGTTGTTCTCCCCCCTCTTGCACAGCTCTAAATTGACCAAAAAATTATCGGAGTTGATATCATACCAAACGTATTAGCACATAAAAAAAGTCAGGGTTATAAAACACTGACTTTTTAAAAGCGGTCAACCAATACAAGGTTGTGCAAACAAGTTGTTTAGAAGCTATTAATCCAGCTTATCTGAAGCTACATGATAGCTCGGGTCTTCAATATAGTTCACTTCTACCAAGTCCCCAGCTTTCGTTAATAAAGTTTTACATTCAGGGCTCAAATGGCGTAAGTGTAAGGTTTTACCTCTACTCTTAAAGCGTTCAGCTAACGTATCAATGGCTTCCAGCGCAGAGTGATCGGCAACACGAGAGTTTTTAAATTCGACAATGACGTCTTTACTGTCGTCATCAAAATTAAACTGCTCTAAGAAACTTGAAATAGCACCAAAAAACAATGGGCCGTTAACGTCGTATACGGTCCAACCATTTTCATCGGTTGAGCGGTTTACAACAACGTGTTTGGCATGCTGCCAGGCAAATACTAATGCTGACACAATCACACCAACAATTACGGCTACGGCTAAATCAGAAATAACGGTAACCCCAGAAACCAGCACGATAACAAAAGCATCGGCTTTTGGAATTTTGCGCATGATTCTAAAGCTAGACCACTCAAAAGTACCGATTACGACAATAAACATCACCCCAACCAGTGCCGCTAATGGGATTATTTCAATTAAACCAGAGGCAAATAGAATAAAGCCTAATAATGCCAATGCCGCAGTTATACCTGATGCTCGGCCACGACCACCAGAATTAACATTGATCATAGATTGACCAATCATCGCACAACCGCCCATACCACCAAAGAAGCCGTTTACTGTGTTTGCCGCACCTTGCGCCACACACTCACGGTTTGCCTGACCGTGAGTTTCAGTTAATTCATCTATCAAGCTTAAAGTTAATAGCGACTCAATTAAACCAATGGCTGCTAATACTAACGCAAATGGTAAAATGATCATTAACGTTTCCAGGTTAAATGGCACGGCAGGAATAGCAAAAGTAGGTAAACCACCCGCTAAGGTACTACTGGCATCGCCAGTCATATCACGTACATAATCAATAACCGTACGTGCTTCTAAATCAGTAAATAACACAATCGCGGTAACCACAATAATGGCTACTAATGACGATGGCACTGCTTTGGTTAATTTAGGTAAAAAGTGGATTATTGCCATGGTCAATACAATCAAGCCAGCCATAGTATATAACGCGCCACCTGTCATCCATTCAAGCTCGCCGGCAGCATTGGTGACTTTAAACTGTCCCAGTTGTGCTAAAAAGATCACAATCGCCAAACCGTTTACAAAACCAAGCATTACCGGATGTGGTACTAAGCGGATAAATTTCCCTAACTTAAAGATACCGGCGAATATTTGAATGACACCGGTGAGCAGCACTGCAGCAAACAAGTACTGCACCCCATGTAATGCAACTAAACTCACCATAACTACGGCCATAGCACCAGTTGCACCAGAAATCATTCCTGGACGTCCACCGAAGGCAGAGGTAATTAAACCCACCATAAAAGCAGCATATAAACCCACTAAAGGATCAACGCCAGCAACAAAGGCAAAGGCCACAGCTTCTGGTACGAGTGCTAAAGCAACAGTTAAACCTGATAAAACATCATTTTTCAAGCTTGTTACTTTACTTGCATGTAATTCAAACATTATAAACTCACGGTAGTGAAAGTAGGTATTAAGACCATAAATATAGCCTTAAAACAGTAGGATGAGTAAAAATCTGCGCTATCACAGCAAGTTAATACAGATAAGTATTAAAGTTTTTACTCAAAAATTAGTGGCGAGATGTTAAAGATTAATGACGATATTGTCAATAAATGAGCTGAATATGTGACTTTTTTTCAGCTCATTAAGATATTTTGACAGTTTTTTAGGTGGGCAACAAAAGCTTATTATAAATGCGGTTTTATCAAGTCAACAATTGCACAAATATGATCATCCCTTTCGTTCAGTGCTTTTATATAATCAAATTGCTCACCGCCTGCATCAGTAAACACGTTTCGGCTTTCAACTTCTAACTCTTCGAGCGTTTCCAGGCAATCAACACTAAAAGCAGGGCTGATCACTGCTACCTTTTTAATACCCTGCTCAGCAAATTCGCGTAAACAAGTATCAGTATAGGGCTTTAACCATTCGGCCTTGCCAAACCTTGATTGGAAACTTAATTGGTAATCGCTATCTGTCAGCCCTAATTTATCAATTACTAAACGTGTTGTTTTATGACAAAAGCAATAATAAGGATCACCATTAGTATGAAATAACTTTGGCATGCCGTGATATGAAAATAACAGTTTTTCAGGCTTGCCATGTTCTTTAAAGTGCTCGCTAATACTGCTTGCCAAGGCATTTATATAACCGGGATGGTCATGATAGCTGGAAATAAAATGGAGGGAAGGTACCCAACGCCATTGTTGAATTTCTTTGGTAATGGCATCAAAGGTAGAGCCAGTAGTTGGTCCTGCATATTGCGGATAAAGCGGTAAAACTATAATTTTACTTATGCCCTTTGCTTGCATATTTTTAAGTGCTTGGTCGATACCTGGGTTACCATAACGCATAGCAATAACAACCTCGACTTCATCGCCATATTGCTCAGCTATTAGAGCCGCAACTTTAACTTGCTGTGCTTGGCTTATCGTTAGCAAAGGAGAACCCTGCTCGGTCCAAATACTTTCATACAACTTTGCTGATTTTGCCGGCCGAATGCGTAAAATAATGCAGTGTAATATGATCATCCAGATAAATTTTGGAATTTCAACCACACGCGGATCTGACAAAAACTCACGTAAATAGCTACGTAACTCACTTGTTGTGGGTGCATCAGGAGTTCCAAGGTTACAAAGTAATACCCCGGTTTTAACCGTACCAGTATCTGCTGGCCCTTTTTTGATATTGCTGTTATGTAAATTTTTATTATTAGCAGAAAAGCGTGACATTAATTTTCTCTTTATGATGCACTATCAACAAGCAATTGAGCTTCAATGGCTTTTATTAAACGTTCAGATTGCGGTTCTGTTTTTGAGTTAAAGCGTTGGATACTTTTGCCGTCGCTACTAACCAAATATTTATAAAAATTCCAATATGGAGAAGCGGTTTTCTCACCTAAATGGGCAAATATCGGATGCGCATCACTACCACGAACTTCAATGGTATTAAACATAGGAAACGTCACACCATAATTTACAAAACATACTTTTGCGGTGTCTTTTTCAAGATCTTCCTCTTGAAAAAAATTATCGGACGGGAAGCCCAAAATAACTAGACCTTGCTCTTTATAGTCTTGATATAAGGCTTCAAGTGCTTTGAATTGTGGGGTGAAACCACAATTGCTTGCGGTGTTAACAATCAATAATGTTTTTCCCTGAAATTGCTGACAAATATCTATTGTCTGCTTGGAGTTAAGCTTACGTATTGTATGATTTAAAAATTCAGGACACTGTGTTGAAACTAAAGCTTGCTCAGCAGTTTTGTTTGCCCCATCTTTATCGGTCAGAACTTGTTGAGCAAGCGCAGTAAAACTTAAGCTTGATGTTAATATTAATGCTATAAATTTATTCATCTAATATCTCAATTTGAGTCAGTAAATAATCGTATTTTAATTAAGACTATCTTATTACTGCACGACTGTATCGATTACTATGTTCATCTCAACAGCAGACTTTAACACTACGTTATTAATTTCACCTTTATAGTCACCTGGTTTCATTCCTGGAGTGCCAGAATGCGAAACTACAGCATAAACATTGACAACTTCTGTTGATGATAAGTTCATTTGCGGGCTCATCGCTTTACTGTTATCTAAAGTAACAGATAAAGGTAAATCACTGGCTTTTAATTTTACTGCCGCCAGCGGCATTCTGGAGCCATTTGCGGCAGTAGCATAAATAAATACAGTTTTATCTGCACCTTTGCTTATTTCAGCAAACATTTGGCTTGAAAAGCTGACGTTTAATTTAAAGCTTGGTCCAGATGTACTTGCTTGTTGTTCAGGAGTTTCTGAAGATTGCGCCACTTCAGGGTGGTCGTGCCCTTCATGCCCAGTTAATCCTGCTTTATTATGTGCTTCATTGATTGCATCTAACAATGGCTGGGTGTTTTCTCCAGCCCCACCATTATCAATTATTTTTTGCCATGAACTTGCTGCCTGCACATAACGCTCATTTAAATAATGATCCATACCGATTAACATTAATGTTGTTGCATCATAAGGGTCTAGCATTAACGCTTTATCTAATAAGCTATCAATCTGCTCATTTCTTTGCTGCTTGTTTTTGTAATACATTGACTGAGCTTGCAGCGCTAGAACATCAGCCTGCTCACCTTCAATCTCATTTACTTTGCCAAAGGCAACGAACGCGCTATCAAATTCTCCTACCTGGGTAAGTATTTGTCCCATTTGAAACCAAGCATCGGCATTTTTAGGATTATCTTGTACTTCTTTGTGCAGGTTTTTAAGTTGCGCAATAACGACTTCGGCTTGTGATTGTTCACCTTGAGGATGATTTACAGGTTGACTCGCTCTTAACTCAACCGCTTCATAAGCGCCATGCTGAATATAATATGTCGCTGAAAAAGCAACGATAAAGACGGTTATAATTGCCGGCCAAAAGAAAGACGTAGCTTTATCTTTTGCTTGCTCTTCTTTTACAGTGGCATTCATATCTAGCAACAAGCTGTGATCAAGTTCTTCTTTTAAAAAATCAAAATTTTCTTGATCGACACCACCTTCAGCCAGATCTTTTTCAAGTTCGGCTAAGTGTTCATGATAAAGGTCTTTATTAGTTTGACCTCGCATATTGCTTTGATCTGCACTGTACAGTGAGTTTTTGAAGAAGTGCTGCCAAATAATAGCTGCTGCAACAATAAGTAGCAAAGCTGTAATAATCCAGAGTGTCATCATAATAACTGTTTCTTTCCTGAGGTATTAATTAGTTAATACTAATTAATCTTTTAAAATTGATTTTAATTGTTGTTTTTGCTCTTCAGATAAATGTTCTGGTTTGTCATCTTTTCTGCGCACAAACATAAACACCACAAAACCACCGATCAAAACAAATACGATCGGTCCAAACCATAACGCATAAGTTAATGAACTTACTCTTGGGCGATACAAGACAAATTCTCCGTAGCGTTCAACCATAAAGGTCATAATTTCGCCATCGGAACGACCATCCATAAGCATGTCATATACTTCTTTTCGAAGGTCTTGTGAGATTGGTGAATTGGAATCAGCCAAGTTTTGATTTTGACATTTTGGACATCGCAGTTCATAAGTGAGCTCTGCAAATCGTTTTTTAGTTACTTCATCTGGAAAAGTATAAGTATCTATTGGACCGGCAAGCACAGAAAAAGCCAATAGACACGAAATTGTCATTGTTGAAATAAATGATATCAATTTAGACATACTATTTACCCTCTGCCATTTCAGTTTCGATGGTATTAATTAATGGTAAAAATTCACGTTGCCAGACTCGCGGCTCAAGAACACCGGCAAAACGTTTTCTGATCACGTCTTTATGGTCAACGACAAATGTTTCAGGGGCGCCAAATACCCCAAGGTTTAACCCTAAGCGGCCAATATCATCAAAAATAGAAAATTGATAAGGATCTTGATAATATTTAAGCCACTTTTTAGCCTCAACACGCTCATCTTTATAGTTAATGCCATATAAACTAAATCGCTCGTCCTTGCTTAACTTTACTAAGAACGGGTGCTCAACTTTACAAGATGGGCACCAGGTTGCCCAAACATTAACGAGTTTTATGCCTGGCTTAAAATCTGCCTTGCTTAAAGTTTGTTGCGGTTCAGTCAAGCGCGTTAAGCTAAACTCAGGAAACGTTTTGCCAACCAACGCCGAAGGCATTGCTTGTGGGTTTAAAAACAAACCGCGGTATAACAATACCCCCAACAGTAAAAATAATACTAACGGTATTAAACGAATTAATATTTTCATCAACTAGGCCTCAGCAACATTTGTAACAGTAGAAATTGGTGCTGATTTATTTGCTTCGCTTTGCTCAAGAACAGTTTTACGACGACGATAACGCTTGTCCATCATGGCAAATATTCCACCTAATGCCATAAAGATTGAGCCCAACCATATCCAACGAACAAAAGGTTTGTAATGAACACGAACAGCCCAAGCATCATTACCTAGCGGGTCACCTAAGGCAACATACACATCACGGAATAACCCGGGGTCAATGGCAGCTTCTGTCATGCCCATGGTTTGCACTCGGTAACTACGACGTTCCGGTTGTAATAATGCAATATGTTCACTGTTTTTATATAAATTTAATTGGCCTTGCTCAGCCGAGTAATTAGGCCCTTCAACATTGGTTACGCCATTAAATTCTATTTGATAACCAGCTATATCCACTATAGTTCCTGGCACCATTTTCACGTTAGATTCAGACTCGTAAGTCGATACTAAAGTTACACCAACAATAGTAATGGCGATACCTGTATGAGCAACAGCCATGCCTAAATGACTTAAACTTAACCGTGATAACTGCCAACCACCTTTGGGCAGGTGAATTTGATTCTTAACATCTTTTGCTGCAACGAGTGCAACCCAAGTTGCCAGAGCCATACCAAAGGCAACCATGCCATTAAACTCTCCTGCGTATAACAGAGGAAATGCTAAACCAAAAATTATTGCTGAGATAGTGATCACATTAAGTTGCTTAGCTAGCTCGCCTTTTTTTGCTTTTTTCCAGCGAATAAGTGGCCCTATACCCATGAAAACAAACAAAATACTCATAATAGGCACGAATACGGCATTAAAATATGGAGGTCCAACGGAAATCTTGCCCATGCCTAAAGCATCAATTAACAGCGGATACAAAGTCCCCAGCAACACAGTAACGGCAGCGGCTACTAGAATAACATTTGAAATTAATATCGCGGTTTCTCGAGAAACTAAATTAAAACGCGAAAAGCTACCAACGTTGGAACCACGTATTGCATATAATAATAATGAACAGCCAACCGCAATGGCTAATAATACCAATATGAAAGCTCCACGAGTTGGATCAGCAGCAAATGAATGTACTGATGTTAACACTCCAGAGCGTACCAAAAATGTACCTAATAAACTTAAGCTAAAGGTAAAAATTGCTAATAGTACGGTCCAGTTTCTGAAGGCACCGCGCTTTTCAGTTACCGCTAGAGAGTGAATTAATGCTGTACCGACAAGCCAAGGCATAAATGATGCATTTTCAACCGGATCCCAGAACCACCATCCACCCCAGCCAAGTTCATAGTATGCCCACCAACTACCTAATGAGATACCCAAGGTTAAAAACATCCAGGCGCCTATCGTCCAAGGTCGCGACCAGCGAGCCCAGGCGGCATCCATTTTACCGCACATTAATGCGGCAATAGCGAAAGCAAAAGCAACTGAGAATCCAACATAGCCCATATACAGCATTGGCGGGTGAATAATTAACCCAATGTCTTGTAGTAATGGATTTAAATCTCGACCTTCCAGGGGAACATTCGGTAATAATCGGTCAAAAGGGTTTGAAGTTAATAAGGTAAACGCCATAAAACCAACGGCAATCATCCCCATGATGGCAAGCACACGAGATACAAATGCTTGATCAACATGCTTACTAAACGAAGCAACAGCCATTGTCCATGCCGTTAATGAAAATACCCACAGTAAAAGAGAGCCCTCATGACCGCCCCATACGGCACTAATTTTAAAGTAATATGGCAAATGTGAGTTTGAGTGACTGGCAATATAAGTTACAGAAAAATCATCAACAACAAAGCTGTAACCAAGCAGCACAATACTTAAGCAGGTAAATGCAAACATGCCAAACGTTAGGGGTTTAGCAAACGTAATTAGGCGTTGATTTTTTTGGTACACACCAACTAACGGCACTATAGATAAACAAATGGCAAAAGCCATTGCGACAATTAATGCAAAGTGTCCAATTTCAGGGATCATTTAAAACTCCGCTCCTACTATAATAGGAAAGCTACGTGATTTTTATACTTTCCCAATTATACCGACAATAGCAAAATAAAAAAGCGACATTTTATGACAAACATTGACCCAGATTAATAAGTTGTAATTGAATGTTTCAAAATACTATTTATTTTTATAAGCATCTTCAACTTCGAGTAACAAACAAGTAGAATCGAGCTATTATAATAAATTTTGTTAGGCAAAACTTTGGCAAGCGAGCATCTCCCACTTTTAACAGCTCAGCAGTTAACCTGTATTAGAGAAGATCGACTATTATTTGATGAATTAACATTTGATGTTAGACCTGGTGATATTCTCCAAATAGAAGGTGCCAACGGCACGGGTAAAACAAGTTTATTACGTATACTTGCAGGGCTATCGCAGCCCTATAGTGGTGACATACTTTATAAATCACAAAAAATTCAACAATGCCAAGAAGACTTTAATGCTGACTTATTATTCCTAGGTCATTTGCCGGGTGTAAAAGGTGAAATGACCAGTGAAGAAAACCTAACGTTTTATTTCAAGTTACACGGGTTAGACCCTACTTTGGCAGAGCAAACACTTAGTGAAGTAAATCTACTTGGTTTTGAGGATGCCCTTGCCTCGCATTTAAGTGCTGGCCAGCACCGCCGAATTGCATTAGCAAGACTATGGCAAACTAACGCAAAAATTTGGATTTTAGACGAGCCCTTTACTGCAATAGATAAAGCCGGGGTACAAAAGCTTGAACAATTATTTATAAAGCATGCGCAAAACGGTGGCGTTGTAATATTAACAACTCATCAAGATTTATCGATTAATAGCAGTGATTATAAAAAAATCATTCTTGAACATCAGTTTTTTTAGAGTGTTTTAATTCATATGCAAATTTCTTACAGAGAAACATTTTTAACCATTTTGAAGCGTGATTTGCTTATCGCACTTCGCCACCGTGATGACATTGTTAACCCTTTACTATTTTTTGTTATTGTTGTCTCCCTATTCCCATTAGGTATAGGTCCAGCAAGTAATACGTTAATGAAAATAGCACCGGGCGTTATTTGGGTAGCAGCTTTATTATCAACGCTTTTATCGCTCGAACGGTTATTCAAAAACGATCACAGTGATGGCTCGTTAGAACAAATGTTATTAAGCCCATGCCCAACATTTATCTTGGTACTGGCTAAAATAACTGCACATTGGTTGATTACCGGATTACCGCTAATAATTATTGCGCCATTTTTAGGGGTATTACTTAACCTACATCAAGAAAGTTATGTAGCGCTAATGTTAACGTTATTATTAGGAACTCCGGTACTTAGTTTATTAGGAGCTATCGGAGTCGCTTTAACCGTAGGCCTAAAGAAAGGCGGCGTTTTACTGAGTTTGTTAGTGCTGCCTTTATATATTCCAGTGTTAATTTTTGCGACTAGTGCAATTGATGCTGCGAGTATGAATTTACCTTATAACGGACAACTTGCTATAATAGCAGCGTTGTTTTTCGGGTCATTAACCTTGGCCCCTTTTGCTGTAGGCTCAGCCTTGAAAGTGAGTACAAACTAAAATGTGGAAATGGCTTCACCCATACGCAAATCCTGAAATTTCATATCATTTCAGTGGCAAACTAATTCCTTGGTTTAGCATTATCAGTGGCTTATTATTGGTTATTGGTATGACAATAGGCTTGGCATTTTCCCCCGCGGATTACCAACAAGGTGATAGCGTACGTATCTTTTATTTACATGTTCCGGCAGCAATGCTGTCTATGGGTATATATTTAGGTATGGCAATTGCGGCCGTTAGTGCTCTGGTTTGGCAGCTTAAACTTGCCGAAACTTCCATAGCAGCCTTGGCGCCAATCGGCGCAACTTTTACTGCAATAGCTTTGTTTACCGGCGCGGCATGGGGGAAACCTATGTGGGGCACATGGTGGATTTGGGATGCACGATTAACATCTGAATTAATATTATTATTTTTATATTTAGGCGTTATTGCCTTGCAAAACGCTTTTGAAGATAAATCATTAGGCGGAAAAGCGGCCAGTGTATTAGCGCTGGTAGGTGTTATAAATTTACCAATAATTCACTATTCAGTTGAGTGGTGGAATACCCTGCATCAAGGGGCGACTGTATCTAAATTTGAAAAGCCATCCATGTCTACTGATATGTTTATTCCCTTTATCATCAGTTTATTTGGTTTTGCTTTTTTAGTAGCAAGTTTAGTATGCGTTAGGTTTAGAGCAGAAATTATTGCTCGCAATTCTATGCGTCCTTGGGTAAAAGCTTTGGTTAATGGAGAAAACAAATAATGGCTTTTAATTCGTTTGCCGAATTCTTAAATATGGGAGGATATGCGTTCTACGTATGGCTATCCTATGGGTTTACTGCGGTTTTATTGATCGTACTAACGATTAATAGCGTTAAAATGGAAACTCAAATTATTAAACAAATTAAACAACGATTAAAACGGGAAGCAAAGTTAAAACAAGCAGCCCAAAATCGTAAAGAAGGTATGTAGTATGAACCCTCGTCGTAAAAAAAGACTCACCATAGTTTCGAGCATAGTAGCCGGTGTTGCTATTGTTGCCGGATTAACACTTTATGCACTTAGTCAAAACATTGATTTGTTTTTCACGCCATCTGAAATAGTAAATGGCAAAGAAGATACAGGAATGAAGCCTGTTGTTGGTCAGCGTATTCGCGTTGGCGGCTTAGTAGTAGCCGGCACAGTAGAACGTGATAGTGAAAGTTTGCATGTAGAATTTAAACTTATCGATACTGGGCCAATGATCACCGTAACTTATGACGGTATATTGCCAGACTTATTCCGTGAAGGTCAGGGCATAGTTGCACAAGGCATTTTAACTACTCCTACTACATTGCAAGCCAGTGAAGTTTTAGCAAAGCATGATGAAGAATACATGCCAAAAGAGATTGCTGAAGCCGTAGGTAAAAACCACAAAAAACCGACATACAATAAAAACTAGTATTTAAATAGTTAACCAGAAATAGGTTGACCGTTTTTTAAGAAGTCAGCGGCTTATAGCCTCTGACTTTTTTTATTCGTGGAAGAATTTGCCAAGACGGCTTAATTTCTGTTTTATGCACTTTATTTAGAGTATGTATCACAAAACTTAAGTGTTGCGATTACTGTTACATTACATACTGAAACATCTCCACCACCAGCAAAAATACGCTCCTAAGACGCTGTATCTATTGCCATTTTAAATATTATATTCTCACTCTATTTTGTAACAGCTTGTTCAAATATTTTGAGAAACACTAATTATGAATAAGAACACCTCCACCACCACAAACAAATAACAACTGCTAAAACAATAACTTACACAGAAGTAACATTCACAATTAACAGTCAATTAACAGCCCTTACGTAACTGTTACAGACCATTCTCTTCGATAACACTTTGGCCATAAGATGTGACCAACTCGTAACGAGCACATATTAAAAATAAATCAAAGATAAACTTTCCCCAGGAGTTATTATGTTTAAGAAGAATTCAATCGCAACCGCGATCATGTTTAGTGCAACATCAGCAACTGCTTTTGTAACGGTTAATGCTACTGCAGCAGAAACTAGCGTAGAAAACGATAATGTTGAAAGAATTGAAGTTACCGGTTCACGTATTAACCGTACCGATATGGAAACCGCCTCTCCAGTAACGGTTATATCAGCAGATATTATCGCTAAAAGTGGCTACACCTCAGTGCAAGAAGTTCTAAATGCCCAACCTACTGCAGCAGGTATGAGCTTAGGTGCATCATCAAACAATGGTTCAGGCGGTAAAGCTACCGTTAACCTTCGTGGTATGGGCGTTGAAAGAACCTTGGTATTATTGAATGGCCGTCGTATGGTCGCATCAGGAACTGGTGCTGATGCATCTGTTGATTTAAACACGATTCCTGTTGCAATGATTAAATCAATTGAAATTTTAAAAGATGGTGCATCAGCTGTTTATGGCTCTGACGCTATCGCTGGTGTTGTCAACATCATCACTAAAAAAGATTACGAAGGGACAGAGATAAGTGCTGATTTAAGCTCTACCGATAAAGGCGATGGCGAATCAGGTGGCTTCAGTATTTTACATGGGCGTGAAATTGGTGGTGGTAACTTAGTCGTAGGTTTCCAATACTCAGAGCGTGGTGAAGTAATTCAATCTGATCGTGATTTCGTACCTGCAGGAAATTCTTCTTTTGTTCCTGAAGGCTCTTTAGGCGGTAAAACTCCAGATGGCAACGGCGGCTTTGAGCCACGTGATCACGGTTATGACTACACGACTTCAAGTTATGCACAAACACCAAATGAGTTATACAGCTTATTCACCAGTTTCAATAAAGAAATAGCGTCTGATACTGAGCTTTCTATTGATGCTATGTACACCCGTCGTGAGTCGGATCAACAAATGGCCCCGCAACCTGCCAACATTGATTTGGATAGAGATCAACTTGATGATAAGTATAACGATCAATTTGATAAAGTTGATGAAGATGGCAATCCAATTGAGACATTAAACTATAGACGCCGCATGGTTGATGCGGGTCCTCGTATCTATGGTCAAGAAACAGATACTTATCGATTCTCAGCAGCCTTAAAAGGCTATTTAGATAACGATGATATGTGGGATGTTTCTGCTACTTTTGGTAAGAATGAATCTAAAGATGTGGTAGAGAATTCAATTCACGCCGGCAATATGGAAACCAGCATTTACGCGTATCAAGATCTTTGGTTCAGCGGTGATGAAATGGACAGAGATTTCTTAGTTTCAGAAGGTGTTATATACACTGAAGAAAACGAAGGTGGAAACGAGCAGTTCACATTATCAGCAGGCTATTCTGGTATGACCGAAAATGATATTGGTTATGCTATGGGTGTTGAGAGCCGGTTCGAAAGTGGTTACTACACTCCTGATGAAGTAACTCAAGCTGGTGAAAGCACTGCAGCGCAACAAGACCCTACAGATGGTAATTACACGGTAAACTCTGTTTACGCAGAAATTTCAGTACCGGTAACAGAAAAACTAGCCGTCGAAGCAGCTACTCGTTATGACCGTTACTCAACATTTGGTGGCGCAACAACATGGAAATTAGGTGCTACATACAGCTTCACTGATACTTTTATGATCCGCTCAGTTGCAGCGACAGGTTTCCGCGCACCAAGTGTAAGTGAATTATACGCGGGTAACTCTGGTTCATTTGACTACTTAGCAGATCCGTGGGAGCACGCTCAAGATGCTCAAATTCTTGTTAACTATACCGGTGATGACAACTTATCACCTGAAGAAAGCGAGTCGTTCACTTTCGGGGCAGTATGGGAAATTTCTGATGGTATCTCAACAACAGTTGATTACTGGCAGTTCGATATAACTGATGCGATTAGCCGAGTTGATGTTCAAGCTAAATTAGATGAATGTGCTGCAGGCGATATGGCTGCTTGTGACGCAATTAACATTACCGGTGACGGTAGTCTTAATGATTTAGATACATTAACTTCACCATTAACAAACATTGGTGAGCAAAATACTTCAGGTATCGATTGGAACATAAGCTTTAACCATGACATCTTTAGAGTAATGTTAGACACTACTTTCTTACTAGATTTTACTCAAGATGATATTGATTACACAGGTAAAATTGATGGTAACATCGGTGGCTACTCTGAAATTAAATCAACGTTAACTGTTGGCATGGACTTTACTGAAGACTTTAGCATGCAGTACACAGCGCAATTCATTCAAGGCATGGACGGGGAATATTACGGAGAAACATTCTCTACAGATGACGTAATTTACCATAACGCTTCAGCGTCTTACTACTTAAACGACAGCTGGTCAGTTAATGGCGGTGTTAAAAACATCCTTGATACTGAACCTGAAGAAGTTCCAGGTGGTAACGATATGGAAACAGTTCCAAGTGTATATGATGTTGTTGGTCGCACGTTCTTCGTAAGTACTTCTTACAAGTTCTAAAAATAGAAAAGTAAGCGATGGCTTCGGCCATCGCTTTATTACTTCACAAACAGCCAAGACTTATAAAAATGATATTTTTCAAAAAGATAAAACAGGAAGAAAGCAAGCGCTTTAATAGCTCGCCTTATTCGTATGCAATATCTTTATTTTTAATGCTCTTTGGTTTAACCGTCTGCACTTGGACAATTGGTGAAGTATTATTTATAACAAAAACGACGCCAAGTTATAGTATGGCAAGTATCATTTCTTTAATTATTAGTTTACTCATTTTAATTACCTTAGATAATGAAGCGAGTAAGGCTGACTAATTATTTAATTAGCTTGGTATCAATCTATTGCTGACAACAAATACCCTTTCCCCCAAACGGTTTTAATTTGAGTTTGTGTCACTCCCTGACTAATTAATTTGTCGCGTAAGCGAGATAAACGTACATCGACAGAACGTTCAGAACCATCATACTCACGACCTAATAATAGTTTGTAGATATCATCTCGAGTTAGCACTTTACCAGTGTTAAACATCAGTAAGGACAATAATTCAAATTCAAATACACTTAATGATATTTCAACGCCATTTACTTCGCACTGTTGCTCACTAGGAATTACGGTTATTTCGCCAACGGTAAGCTTTTTTCTACTACTTGCTTGTTTGCGATCTTTAGTTCTTCTAAGTAATGCTTCAATGTTTGCTGAAATAAGTTGTGGGCTAGCTGGCTTTGCCAAATACGCATCGCCGCCAACATTAAACGCCGCTAAATGTTCAGCTTCACTATTGTTAGAGGTTAAGAATAATATTGGACCGCTATAAGTGGCACGCAATTCATGACAAACTTTATAACCATCTTTACCTGGTAGGCCAACATCAAGAATAATTAAGTCTGGTTGTATTTTTATTTGATTTCGTGCAGCTTGATCACCCCTAAACACTTGATGAACAACATGTGACGATTTTTCTAAATATGCCTTAAGTAAAGATGATAAAACTTTATCATCCTCTACCAACATAATTGTTGAAAACTCACTAACAGCGCCAACGGTATTATTCATAATTAAATATTCACCTAAGATACAACAAAAATTCAGGGATAAAGATCCCATTACAATGAAGACCAGATCATAAAAGAATTATATTATTAATACTGTTCTAAATTGTAACCTGAATGTTAATTATGGAAATAAGTCAGATTTTAGGCGAACCCGTGATAACCATCAGGAAATGATGGGAGCGCCCCCTTTCTATTTTTATGCCTTCCATCGCGGCAAGTCGACATTCCATCTTCCCTGATGTAAAAAAGTCAGTGACCTGAATCACTGACTTCTTGTATTTTAAGGTGAATGGTTTGTTATTTAAAACAAATCATCATCAATGTTGTAAAGGTGCTCTGCGCCGCTTAATGCGGTTGCAGCTAATGAAATACGACGAGGTAATAAACGGGCAAAGTAATGACGAGCAGTTAACACTTTACTCTTATAGAAGTCATCACTATCAACTTTTTCTAATGAAGCTTCAGCCATTTTCGCCCACATGTAGGCAAGAGCTGTGTAACCAAATACGTGCAAGTAATCAGTTGCTGCTGAGCCTAATTCATTTTTATCATTATCCGCTGCGGCTAGAACCCCTGCGGTTAATGATTCTAAATCGTCGATTGCAGCCGTTAATGGTGCAATAAACTCAACCATAGCAGCAGATGATGTCGCACTAATATAATCACGAACTTCTTCAATGAAAACGCCCATGAACTGGCCCTTGTTAGCCGCAACTTTACGGCCGATTAAATCCATGGCTTGGATACCATTTGTACCTTCATAGATTTGTGCAATACGAGTATCACGAACTAATTGCTCTTGACCCCATTCACGAATAAAGCCATGACCTCCAAAAACCTGTTGACCGGCAATGGTATTTTCTAAACCAATATCAGTAAAGAATGCTTTTGCCAAAGGCGTCATTAATGCCGTTAATACATCACCTTTTTGTTGTGCTGCACCGCTCGCGTATTTACTTAAATCTAATTGCATAGAAATATAAGTCGCAAGGGCACGGTTGCCCTCATTTAAGGCCTTCATATTAAGTAACATGCGACGAACATCAGCATGTACCATAATAGAGTCTGCTGCTTTTTCTGGGTTTTTCACACCAGTAGCGCTGCGACCTTGAATTCTGTCTTTGGCATACTCAAGAGCATTTTGATACGAACGTTCACCAGCACCTAAACCTTGTATGCCTACACCAATACGTTCATAGTTCATCATTGTGAACATGCACGCTAAGCCTTTATTGATTTCACCAACCAAGTAGCCTTCGGCATCGTCAAAGTTAATTACACAAGTAGATGAAGCATGTATCCCCATTTTATGTTCAATTGAACCACAAGTTACGTTATTCGCCTCACCTAGTGATTCATCTTCATTCACTTTGAATTTAGGTACTACGAATAGTGATATACCACGAGCACCAGCTGGTGCATCTGGCAATTTAGCCAGAACTAAATGCACGATATTTTCAGTAAGATCATGCTCACCACCGGTAATAAATATTTTACTGCCGCTAATATTGTAAGAGCCATTTTCATTGGGCACTGCTTTCGTGCGAATAATGCCTAGATCTGTACCGGCATGCGCTTCAGTTAAGCACATAGAACCAGCCCATTCGCCTGAGTACATACGTGTTAAATAGCGTTCTTTTAACTCTTCGCTGCCATGTTTAACAAGAGATAAACCAGCTCCTGCAGTTAAGCCTGGATATAACGAAAACGAGATGTCGCCAGCACAAAGCATTTCTTCATGTAACGCGGTTAGCATTTTTGGCATACCCATACCACCGTATTCAGGATCGCCACCTAGAGCAGTCCAGCCACCTTCAGCATACGTTTTGAAAGCTTCTTTATAACCAGGAGCCGTTGTTACAACACCGTTGTCAAAACTAACACCAACCTCATCCCCTTCACGAGATAAAGGTGCAATAACTTGCTCTGCAATTTTGGCACATTCTTGTAAGATAGCATCTGCCGTTTCTTTATCTACAGATTCTGCTAATGCTGGGATGTCTTGCCATAATTGTTCGGCTTTGAACACATCAAACAAAACAAAGTTCATATCTTTTAACGGTACTTTATATTCAGCCACGCTGCTCTCCGGTATATTTTTGTTAACTTATTGCTAGCATCATCGCTAAGAAATTAAGCTTTCCATAACGTCAATTCAAACTAACAATTAAAACACTTGTTTGAATAATGCAATATATTTTAAAAAGAGTAAAGAACAAAACTAGGTAATCAGAGCATTATTGTTAAAAAAGAATGAAAAAAAATCTCTATAGATAAACCTATACTTCAATAAACAATGAGCAAATTTCTTTAAAATTAGCCGTTTATTTCAACTAACAAGCTTAACTTTGACGTTTAATTCTAACCTCAGCAGGTGAGAGAACATATATATCATCAGCAAAAAAATGATCGCTGTTTGCTTGCTGCCACCAATCTTTCCACGGTGCATGTTGATTTGCTTCAGATAATAAATCGCCCTTTTCAAGGGGGCCAACTAAACTGCCAGTAGACATTAATAAGCCATATGGTGTTCTGCGCTTTAACATTTGCGGCATCAACTTGGCAGGATCGTCAAGTCCCATACTGCCCACCAATTCATAGAAGCTTTCTAGGGTATTATGGTGAAAGTTTTTCACTCTCTCGCTTTTTTCAGCAATGTTTATTGCTTTACTTCTGATTGGATCTTGCGTGGCAATCCCTGTTGGGCAGGCATTGGTATTACAATGTCGAGTTTGAATACAGCCGATAGACATCATCATAGTTCGAGCCGCGTTAACGGTATCTGCTCCTAGGACAATTTTTGATAATAAATCAAAACTTGATGCGGTAATTCCTGAACCAATAATTTTAATATTCTCTCTCAAGCCGATACCCGTTAAGGCATTATCGACAAAACTTATCCCTTCAAGAGATGCCATCCCCAAGCGGTTACTAAACTCTATTGGCGCTGCGCCAGTTCCTCCTTCAGAGCCGTCTACGGTGATAAAATCTGGACTTATTCCCGTTTCTAGCATCGCCTTACACAAACCAAGAAACTCAACGGGGTTACCAATACAAAGTTTAAAACCAATTGGTTTTCCGCCGCTTAATTCTCGTAATTTAACAATAAAATTTAATAATGCTTTTGGTGTTGTACATTCGGGGTTTATTGCTGGTGACACACAATCTCGTCCTTTCGGTATATGCCTAATTTGGGCTATTTCGTCAGTAATTTTTGCCGCAGGCAATACCCCGCCGTGTCCAGGTTTCGCGCCTTGACTCAACTTGATTTCGACCATTTTAATCTGTGGTTTATTTGCCATTTTAGCAAAACTGTCGGGATTAAAGTTTCCCTCATCATCGCGGCAACCAAAAAATCCAGATCCTATTTGCCAGACGATATCACCACCATGCTTTAAATGATAAGGACTAACTCCACCTTCGCCGGTATTGTGAAAACACCCAGCTTTTAAAGCACCTAAATTTAGCGCTTCTATGGCATTGGCACTTAAAGAGCCAAAACTCATCGCTGAAATATTTAAATAGGAGGCATTATAAGGCTGAGTACAATCGGGGCCGCCAAAGCATATTTTTTTAGCTGAATCGGTAACTTCTTTTGGATGCATGGAATGCCAAAGGCTAAGGTAGTTTTCTTCAAGAACGTTTCTTTGCGTGCCAAAAGCAATGGTATCTCTTACATTTTTAGCGCGCTGATACACTAGCGAACGTTGCTCACGATTAAATGGCCTTTCTTCGGTGTCATTAGCAATAAAATATTGCTGGATTTCAACTCGATAAGATTCAAGAAAATAGCGAATGTAAGCAACAACAGGATATAACCGATTTAAAGTATGCTTACTATAATAAATGTCGTAATAACCAATAGCAGTGTAGGTTATGGTGAGAATTAAAAAAAAGACTGGTAAAATTCCAGAAGAATTAAAGTAAAAAAATACAGATAAAATATTACCCAAACTTGCTATTAGCCAATAGCACTTTTGCATTATGGTCATACAACATCTCTTTTTGTAGTTAATGTACTTTAAGTATGTTCATAACCAAAAAAAACTCCACTTTGAAAGCGGAGTTTTATTATTTAGTACATTAATCAAACAATTAGAAAGTTGAGGCTACAGGTTTTCTTCTGCAAACTGTGCCAACGAACTTCGAACAACGCCGTTTAAATTTACCGTGGTACTACCTGGAAAGTCTTTAAAGCGTTCAACGATATAGGTTAAACCAGAAGTAAGTGCAGTTAGATAATTACTATCAATTTGCGCTAAATTACCCGAACAAACGAGTTTAGTGCCTTCACCACAACGAGTAATAATAGTTTTAAGCTGAGCTGCAGTTAAGTTTTGACATTCGTCGAGCAACACAATGGCATTTTGAATACTGCGACCACGCATAAAGTTAACTGACTTAAACTGAATATTAGCTTTTTCCATGATGTAATTCATGCTGCCACTCATACTCTCGTCTTGCTTGTGTAAAACTTCTAGAGAATCGGTAATGGCGGCTAACCAAGGCGCCATTTTCTCTTCTTCTGTACCAGGTAAAAAACCGATTGATTCAGCTATTTCAGGCGTGGAGCGAGTAACAATTACCTTGTCATACACACCACGTTCAACCACCATTTCCAGTGCAGAAGCAAGAGCCAGCAAAGTTTTACCACAACCAGCAGGGCCGGTTAAAATAACTAAATCAATATCAGGATCTAATAAAGCATCCATAGCCATACCTTGGTAGATGTTTTTCGGATGAATACCCCAGGCATTACGACCCATCAAGCGTTCATACCCTAAGTCCATAACCGCCATTTTGTCATCTTCGACGCCAATAATTTTACCGGCAAAAGTTTCATCCTCATCAATCAAGTATTCATTGATGTACGCAGCAGGTATAAGTGACTTATCCATCATGTGCTGCGTGTAACGACCATCAGTTTCACTTTCACAATCAGTTACCTGCTGCCAAAAATCACCAGAAAACTTATGGTAGCCCTTGGTTAGGAACTTAATGTCATCAACAAGTTGGTCTGTACGATAATCTTCAACATATGCAAGCCCTGCACCTTTGCCTTTCAAGCGCATATTAATGTCTTTAGTTACCAATACAACTCGCATATCTTGGCGACTTTCTTGCAGGTATAAGGCTGTGTTAATTATGCGATTATCATTTTCATTATCAGATAACGAACCGGCTTTTTGCTCTAAATTAAAGTCATTGAAAATGGCTAACGTACCTGGTTCGGTTTGGGATTCAATTTGATTTGGTAAAGGTACTCCAGCTAACACTTCTTCAGGGCTGGCATCCCTTAAAGTATCTTCAAGTGCCCTGATAGCAACTCGAGCATCGCGGCTTACATCTTTATTTCTGTCTTTTATACTGTCGAGCTCTTCCAAGACGGTCATCGGAATAACTACTTCATGTTCTTGGAACGATAAAAATGCAAACGGTTCGTGGAGAAGAATGTTGGTGTCTAAAACATAGATAGTGCTTTCGTCATTCATAATTTATCCTACAGCTGGCTATTGTTTCAACTGAGCGCTGTTGCGTTAACATTAAATATATTCAATATATCCAATAAGTTACACATAGCATCACTCGCTAAATTTATTGTTGCGCGTCTGTAACCATATTCCTTTAATTACTCATCCGTAAAACCACTTTCGCAGATTATTTACTTTGTTTCAACACTGAATAATGAAATATTTTTCAATTAAATCTATCCTTATATGCAAGGTTTATTTTTAGCACTTTTGGCCTGTATTTAACTTATTCAATAAATACAGATAAATGGGCAATTAATTGGTGAAATAACGATAATAAATCGTTACCATAGCGCACTTTCCAGCCCTGTTACTTATTATTTGGGTTCGTGTTTTAATTTGGAGTATATTTATGTCATTTTTTCTAGGTCAACGTTGGATCAGCGATACAGAGTCTGATCAAGGGTTAGGTACCGTTGTTGATTTAGCCGGCAGATTTGTCACCATTTTATTCACCGCGACCGGTGAATCGCGCCAGTATGCGATAAAAGATGCGCCCTTAACTCGAGTAGTTTTTAATGAAGGCGATGTGGTACCTTCACATGAGGGGTTTTCTATTACCATTACTGCAGTGGTAGAGAATAACAATTTATATACCTACACAGGCCATCGTGTAGATACCAATGAAATAGTCGACCTTAAAGAAATGATGCTAGATCATTTCATTAAATTTAATAAGCCGCACGACCGTTTATTAAACGGTCAATTTGATCGATTAGACTGGTATCAATTAAGAAAAACATCACTCAACTTTCAATATCAACAACAGCAATCAGAATTAACAGGGCTAGTTGGTGGGCGCGTTAGTTTAATACCGCATCAACTTTATATTGCCGAAGAAGTAGGTAAGCGTTTCGCCCCCAGAGTATTATTAGCCGATGAAGTGGGTCTAGGTAAAACCATTGAAGCCGGGTTAATATTACATCAACAACTTGTTTCTGGCCGTGCCAAGCGAGCATTAATTGCAGTGCCAGAATCATTAATGCATCAGTGGTTAGTTGAAATGTTACGTCGTTTCAATTTGAAATTCAGCATTTTTGATGCCGAGCGTTGTCAACAATATGAAGAGGGTGAAAATCCTTTTAGCAGCGAACAGTTAGTGCTGGTTAATTTAGACTTTTTAGCCAATAACCCAGATCAATTTGAAAATATCGCCAATGAAGATTGGGATTTACTGATTGTCGATGAAGCACATCATTTGTCTTGGTCACAAGATAATCCATCAATTGAATATCAATGTATTGAAATTTTAGCCGAAAGCATTCCTGGGGTATTGCTATTAACCGCGACTCCGGATCAACTTGGTCATGAAAGCCATTTTGCTCGTCTGCGTTTACTCGACCCGGATCGTTTTTATAACTACAGCGAATTTATTAAAGAAGAAGAGCAATACGGCGTAGTTGCCGATGCCGCCAATTCTATTTTATCGGGTGAAAACTTAAACAAAGAACAGCAAAAAACGCTAGTCAGCCTATTAAGTGAATCGGATGTCAGTAATGCGATTAACATTTTAAGTATTGATGGTGACGAGGACGTTAAGCAATCAGCACAAAAAGAGTTACTCTCACAATTACTTGACCGTCATGGCACTGGCCGTATTTTATTTAGGAACTCGCGCAATACCATTAAAGGTTTCCCTGAGAGAAAGCTGTTCGCTACTGAATTAGAATTGCCAGAGCAATATCATCAATGTTTACAAGAATACATTTGTAGCGATGACGATGAGCAATTAATGCAAAGCGCGGTGAGTAAGCAAATATTCACTCCAGAAACACTTTATCATTTAGATCATCAAGAACAAGAATGGGTTGATTTTGACCCAAGAGTCGAGTTTTTAATTAATTTACTCAATGAAAACCGTCAACAAAAAGTATTGGTTATTTGTGCGCATGCACAAACAGCAAAAGATTTAGAGCAAGCTTTACGTGTTAAAGAAGGCATTCGCGCAGCCGTATTCCATGAAGGCATGAGCATTTTTGAACGTGATAAAGCAGCAGCTTATTTCGCTCAAGAAGAAGATAGCGCACAAGTACTATTGTGTTCAGAAATTGGCTCTGAAGGTCGAAACTTTCAGTTTGCTCATCATTTAGTACTGTTTGATTTACCTCGTAACCCTGATTTATTAGAGCAACGTATTGGGCGCTTAGACCGGATTGGGCAAACTGAAACAATTTGTTTGCATGTGCCGTATTTTGCTAACTCGCCACAAGCACTTTTACTTCATTGGTATCATCAGGGGTTGAATGCTTTTGAACATACCTGTGTTACCGCAAGAGCGGTATATGAAGAGTTTGGTGAAGCAATGATGCATACTGCACTACAAGGATTGTGGCAGGATGATGCTGTTAGTAACCTTATTAACGCTTCACATCAGTTACACATAAAAATAAAAGCCGATTTAGAGTCAGGTCGCGATAAATTATTAGAACTGAACTCTTCAGGTCAAGGTAAAGCTGAGCAATTAGTTAAAGATATAGACGCACTAGATAATCAACATGAATTGGCACAATACATGTTCTCAGTATTTGATGTGTTTGGATTAGAACAAGATGATAAAGCAGATAATGCTATCGCCTTACAGCCAAGTGAGCACATGCTTAGCGCAAACTTCCCTTGTTTACCTGAAGGCGGTGCAACCATTACCTTTGATCGCCAGTCAGCGCTTAGTAATGAAGACTATCAAATGCTAACTTGGGATCATCCTATGGTGCGCGGCTCTATGGATTTGATTTTAACTGATGAAATAGGTAATGCCAGTATCGGTATTTTGAAAAACCCAGCGATTGCTGTTGGCACCTTCTTCATTGAAAACATATTCACCTTAGAAGCTATGGCGCCAAGCCAATTACAATTAGGCCGATACTTACCAACTACGCCTGTTCGTATTCTCTTAGATAAAAATGGCAACAACCTGTCTGATAAAGTTGGTGAAAGTGTCTTAGACAATCAACTGTCTCCGGTGAAAAAACAAACGGGTTTACAGCTTGTTAAAGCACTAAAAGGCGAAATACCTAAGCTGGTTGAAAAAGCTGAAAACTTTAGCCAGCTTAAAATTTCTGACATTCAACAAAAAGCGCTTACGGCAATGAATTCAGCGTTAGATGAGGAACATCAGAGGCTAACAGCTTTAGCAAAGATCAACCCTAATGTTCGTCAATCGGAGCTTGACTTTATTCGTCATCAACAAACTGAATTAACTCATTTTATCAACAATGCGCAACTTAAGTTTGAAGCTATCCGATTAATTGTTGTTAGTCATTAATTGCTGTCAATTAGAATAAAAGAAGAACCTAAATATGAGCGCCAATCCTGATTTTATTTATGAGCCACCAATGACTCCTTATCTTGAGATTATTTATCAAGATGAAGACATTGTGGTATTAAATAAACAAAGTGATTTACTGTCGGTAACAGGCCGCTTACCTGAACATCAAGATTGCTTGCAAACAAGAGTTTGTCGGGTATTTCCAACAGCAACCATAGTGCATCGTTTAGATATGGCGACATCTGGCATTATCATCATGGCCCTTAATAAGCCAAGCCATGTTGCTATTAGTCGACAATTTGAGCAACGCCAAACTGAAAAATACTATATCGCCCGAGTTCTTGGCCATATTAAAGAGCCAACCGGCGAAATTACCCTACCGCTAATTTGTGACTGGCCAAACAGGCCAATGCAAATGGTATGTTATGAACGCGGGAAACAAGCGCAAACTCATTACCAGGTGATAAGCCAAGATGAACACACGACTTTGGTAAAGTTAAAGCCCGTTACAGGCAGAACTCATCAACTAAGAGTGCATATGCGTGAACTTGGCCACCCTATCATGGGTGACCGATTGTATGCCCCCATCGAGGCAACAAAAGACAGAGAGCGAATGTGTTTACACTCGCAATTTTATGCCATTTTTCATCCTAGAACAGGTGAAAGAATAGAGTTTAATGCCGAGTGTCCTTTTGAATAAGTGCCTTGGCACTTATCTTCAAGTTGTAACAATCTAAAAAGTTGGCTACACCATAGCTCCGAAATAACCTCGAAGAGGAATAATCTCAAGAGCTATTAACCCAGATACTTTTGCCAAATTTTACTTACTTGCTCACGCTCTTTTAGCAATTGATCATCACTCATTTGTGTGGGTAAATTCTGCAATACCAAAGCATGACCGTTATCCCTTAATTCACAATAACTCGTCACTAACTGCGCCTCTTCTTCGACACTGATCAGTTGATGTTGCTGTAATAATTCAAATATCCTTACATTATCAGGAAAAGTGGTTAACTTTGGATTTTGAGCACTGTTATTTAACACTAAAAATTGTGCTAAAAACTCAATATCAGCCAAGCCGCCTATGCTTTGTTTAATATCAATCACATCGCTAGAGCTACGATCTAAATGATCACGCATCCGGGCTCGCATTTTAACCACATCTGCTAGAAGCTCGTCGGAATTACGTTTAGTTGTTAAAGTATTATGTCTAATTCTGGCAAAGTTATCGGCGAGTTCATCTTCACCGTAAACAACTCTAGCTCGTACAAGCGCTTGGTGCTCCCAAGTCCAGGCATCTGATTTTTGGTAATGTTCAAAGGTATCAATATGCACAGCCATCAAGCCAGAATTACCAGAAGGACGCAGACGCATATCTGCTTCATACAAGGTTCCGTTAGCGGTACGAGTATTAAATAAATGTAAAATTCGTTGCGCCATTTTTAAATAAAAATGACTGGCACTAATCGCTTTTTCGCCACTGGTCTGGTCATCTTTTTCTCGGTTATGAACAAACACTAAATCCAGATCTGAACCATAACCTAGTTCAAAACCACCAAGTTTTCCATAACCTATAACAGCAAAGCCTTTGTCATTAGTTCCTAATGTAGAGTTCGGCTGCCCATATCGGTGTACCATTTGCTGCCAAGCCATATTTACTACGTCGCTGATAATAGCTTCAGCTAAAGCAGTTAAATGGTCGCTTACTTTCATTACAGGCAATATTCCGGTAATGTCTGCGGCAGCAATTTTTAACTGTTTGGATTGTTTAAACTGTCTTAAACCTTCCATCTGTGCTTCAAGATCATCTTCTGGAATGCGCATCATATGTTCAGTTAATTGCGCTTTATAATCATCTATAGCTGTAATTGAATATAATATTTTTGGATCAATTAATTCATCCAACAGAATTGGGAACTTTGATAAATACTCACTGATCCAAGCACTGGCACGACATAACTTTAATAACTGTTTGAACGCTGGCGGATTTTCATAAAGCAATTCTAAATAAGCTGTTCGAGTAACAATCTTCGCTAATACTTGTAACGTTCTTTCCAGTGTGATTGCAGGCTCTGGCTCTTCGGTTAATTGCTCAATAATTACCGGCATTAATTTATCAATAACTACACGGCCACGATTACCAATACTACGCTTTTGTATTTCCGCTTTAAAATTAATTAGCTGCTTATGTATCTCTGCTGCGGGCCATTTAGGTTGTAATTTTAAAATCCAAGATATTGATTCTGCATCTTCCCAGTTTGCTAACCAGAGAGTTACCCAATGTTGATTTATGCTACTAGTTTTCTCATTATCTTCACCAATAAGTAAACTAAATTCATGATTAACTGCCTGCATATGTTGTTGGCAATGAGATAAATACTCATCCCACTGCTCAAAACCAAACAATTGACATAATCGTGTTTGGTTTTTTTCATCCGTGGGTAGTAGTTGGGTTTGTTGATCATTAAACGCTTGAATAGCATTTTCACTGCGCCGTAAAAAATAATAAGCGTTGAGTAAAACTTGCTTTGATGTTTCTTCAATACAGTCATGTTGTACTAATAAAGTTAACGCCGTTAATAGACTGCGTTGTTGTAACTCAGGGATCCTGCCACCACGGATAAGCTGAAATACTTGCGCAATAAACTCTATTTCTCGAATTCCACCTTCCCCCAATTTTATATTTTGCTGCTGTTGTCTCCTGCGAGCTTCCTGGGCAATCATCAACTTCATTTTTCGAAAACTTTCAATGACACTAAAATCGATATAGCGGCGGTATATAAAAGGCTTTAGTAAATCGTTGAGTGGCTGCTGATAGGTGTTTTCGCCAATAATTCGAGCTTTTAACATGGCATAGCGTTCCCAATCACGTCCTTGATCTTGGTAATAATTTTCTATTGCAGCAAAACTTAACACCAAAGGACCGCTGTCACCAAAAGGTCTTAAGCGCATGTCTACGCGATATACAAAGCCATCCTTAGTTACTTGATCAAGGGCGGCAATGAGCTTTTGCCCTAGCCTGGTAAAATATTGTTGGTTGTCAATACTCCGTCTTGCACCATGGGTCTCTCCGCCCTCTGGGTAAACAAAAATTAAATCAATGTCAGAGGAAAAATTGAGCTCTTTGCCGCCTAGCTTGCCCATGCCATAAACCAATAAAGGTTGCTCAATTCCATCTCTATTTTGTGGTTGCCCCCAAAGTGATTGACAATAATTTGATAGCCAATTTAATGCTCCCTCAATAAGGGTATCGGCTAAGTGAGATAAGTTAGCCAGTGAAGTTTTCAATTCACATTCCAGACTAAGATCGGCAATTGCCATAGCAATTAGAAATTTATTTCGTAACTGTCTTAATACTTGCTGCAGTTCATCTTCAGTTTTACAGTGTTCTATTTGGGCAAAAATATAAGGTTTGGCATCTATAACTTCAGTAAAATTAAACAGGTTATTACTAATGGTATCAATAACCCATTGCGGTTTACTGATCAAACCTTCTGCGACAAAGTCACTCATCGCAAAAGCATGCTTTAATAATGTTATTTGCTCAGCAGTTAATGATTGCAATACTTCAGGAGCATTTTCAGCAAAACGCGAAAAGTGAGAATTTTGTTGTTGCAGTAGTATGTCCTGCACAATGGTTGAACTTAAATCTTTCACTGTCGAATTCCATTAATGATAAATTTTGGCAAACAATTGCAACAGATTGAAACAATTGAGAATAGACATATTATGTCGTTAGTGGTATTAATACCGAGTCTAATAGGTATACCCCCTTTACCTTAGCATTTTTGAAGGAAAGAGAGCAGGAATGCAATCAATAAAAATTATATTGCTGGTGATAGTCGTATCACTAACCGGTTGTAGCGACCCATATATTGAGCAAATAAAAGGTCAAACACCGATCACTGAGCAGCGTATAGCGCAACTTGGTAATGCCCTGGAGAATGGTCAAGTGCGCAATGCGAACTTGATCGACCAATACGCAGAAAAAGTTCTATCAGCAAAGCCTGACATGGAACCTCTTGTTGCTGAATTTAAAAAAGACGCAACAATTAATGGCCCCATGTATCTAGCGCTATTAGATCGAATTAACACGGTTAAAAACCAACCACAAATGTTTGATGATAATAAGGCAATTTATCAAGAGTTGCTCAATATATATCAGGCTGCCGATCCGGTTTTATATTCTGATGCATTAAGCGACCCATTAAACGTATTAGCCGATATGTCTGATGGTGCTTTACCAAGAATCAACTCCGTTAGCAAAGAACAAGGCTTACTCGCTAATAATGCCCAAGATTTTGGTGTAGGTTCGCAATTAGTGGGCAACCCGTCCTATGGTAGTTGGCAAACAGGTAGCTCAGGTATGTCATTTTGGGCTTGGTATGGCATGTACTCAATGATGGGAAATATGTTTGGCGGCAATCGTATTTATTATGATAGCTGGGGTCGAAATAGAGGTTACAGTTATTACAATGATTATGGTCGAAGTCGATATACTTCGCCAAGGGATATGCGCAAGCAGTCACAAGTTGAAACCAGAACACGTAAGTCATTTGAAAGCAAAGGTCAAAAGTTTACCAGCACCTACAGTAAAAACAGAAAAGGTTCATCTGGCTTATCCAAACAAAGCCAGAATGCGCAAAAAACGGCGAGCAAATTTAGAAGCAATGGCGCGAGCTCTTCAAAATTTAGTAATAAATCTAAATATTCTAAACAAAAGACTAAACCACGCTTTCGTCAAAAAAGAAAATCATTTATTTCTCGCGGTTTTAGACGCAGAAGATAACAGGAAAAATAATGGATAACTTATTAAATTTTGGTGCTATTGATCAGCACATTCTAATCATACTAGCCATCGATATTGCCATTGCAATTTTGCTGTTGTCGGCGATGCGATTTATTGCCGGACTTTCAGCAAAAGTAAATACCACCGACGAACTAGCAAAAGAAGACAATTTTGCCTTTGGTATTAGTGTTGCAGGCTCAGTTGCGGCATTAGGTATTGTAATGACCGGTGCGGTAACAGGAGAGCATTCTGTCAGCTATGAAGTTGAAGCAATTGGGATGTTGGCTTATGGCTTATTTGGCCTGATATTAATCAAACTGGGACGTTTGATACACGATAAGTTTGCACTGCATCAACTAGATAAAATGGCTGAAATTAAAAAACGAAATATTTCAGTCGGTATTGTAGATGCTGCAGGAGTTATTGCCACAGCATTAGTTATTCGCGCCGTACTAATTTGGGTAGACGGCCTAGATGTGTATACCTTTGTTGCGATTGGTAGCGGCTTTATTGTTTCACAAATTATTTTGGTGTTAGTTACTCGAATTCGTGAAGTGCACTTTGCTAAAAACAATCAAAAAGATTGCATGCAAGAAGCGTTAACTGATGGTCAAGTTGCCCTCGCTATTCGTTATAGTGGTCAAATAATTTCAACATCGCTAGCTGTTACCGCCGCCAGTTATTTCTTAATTTATACACCTGAAACTATTGTCGAAAACTTAATCGGCTGGTTAGTGTTTGGCCTGATCATGACTGTCGTTGTATCGGTTTTAACCTCTATCGCTAAACGTATAGTGTTATGGGGGATTAATATGGCTGAAGAAGTTGATCAGCAGCATAATGTTGGTGTTGCCAGTGTTGAAATGGCGGTAAGTATTTCTATTGCATTAATCTTAACGGCTTTAATGGTATAGCGTTAAGATCTTTAAAAATAGGTGGCGCTAACTTTCAGAACACGCTTGACATATTATGTCACCGTGCTACATTAACATCACCTGACATAATATGTCACCTTAGCTTTATAGAGTGACTCTTGTCTTGTTTAACGAAGGATAATCATGAACATACATAAAATCGCGGATCATTTAAATGGATTAGCTGATCAATCAGCAACAGGGCTAATGTTTGATTGCCAACCTATTTCTGGTGACGTTGATGTTTTACAAATAACCATCACGGATCGTGAAGAGTTACCTATTTTTGTTTCGGTTACCGATGATCAAATACTTTGCATTACCTACTTGTGGGGTGAAGAAGAAGTAAAAAGCGATAAACGAGTAGCAATGCTAGAAGCAATGTTGGAAATGAATATCCCAATGCCATTGTCATCATTTTCGAAAATAGGCGATAAGTATGTCATTTTCGGCGCGCTATCAATTGGCTCTTCATTCGATGATATTGAACATGAATTGGCAGTGCTTAGTAACAATGCGATTGAAGTAATTGACGATATGGATGAGTTTTTAGTTTAAAGCGCTAAATATGAGCTTTGAAAAACCATCAATATCCAGTACAGAATTAATGGAGTACATATGAGTATTTTTAAAAAAATTATGACCGCTATTCGCGGTGGCGCAACTGAAATGGGCGAAGGCATAGTCGATGCAAATGCAACCCGCATTTTTGAACAGGAAATTCGTGATGCTGAAAACCATTTAACTAAAGCAAAACGCGATTTAACATCTGTTATGGCTCAGCAAATGGCGTCAAGCCGAGATGTTGATAAAGTGAAGCGTGATATTGCTGAACACGAGGGTTATGTTGCACAAGCTTTAGAAAAAAACAATGAAGCTTTAGCCCTACAAGTGGCCGAGAAAATTGCCAGCTTGGAAAATGAACTCAGCACAGGGCAACAAGCGTTAGACAGCTTTAGCACCAATGCTGATAGATTAAAAGATTTAGTCAAAAAAGGTGAACGCCAAGTTGCTGAATATAAACGCCAGCTTTCTATGGTTAAAACCACCGACAGCGTACAAAAAGCAACATCAGCAATTACCGATAACTTCTCATCAAGCAGCTCGAAACTGCTTAATGCTAAAGACTCACTTGAGCGAATTAAAGCAAAACAACAAAAATTTGACGATCAATTAAAAGCTGCTGAAGTGCTTGATGCCGAAAATTCGGATAGCTCATTAGAAGCACAACTTAAGGAAGCCGGCATTGGTAGCCAAGACAACAGCGCTAACTCTGTGCTAGAACGCATTAAAGCTAAGCAAAAATAAATAACTATTAACAGGCATCCATTATCGATGCCTGATTTTGATTCAGGGAATAATTAATGCAAATCGGCATGGCGCGCTCTTTCGCATTCATTACATCCTGTAAATCATGGTAATAGATTTAAAACCTTTTATTTAATATACATGGTGATAAATGAGCTTTTTTAAAAAGCTGTTTAATAAAGACAGTATTGAACCACGTCAATTAAACCAACCTAAAGATCTAATGATAAAAGACATCATTATTTTTTCTGACAGTTTTGCCTTACCAGAAAACTTGCGCAATAAGCAATTTCAAGTAGCTAACATTAATACCCATGAATTCGAACATAAGCAAATTACCGAGTGGCAACTTGATGGTTCGGCTGAACAGCAAATTTATTTAAGCCTTGAACAGGGCCAACAACAATATCTCAAACTTACGATGAAAGTTTCTGATAGCTGCGTAGAGGGTTTATTTAACCTTGATGAATTTTCAGAAGTATTTGAAGCTCCTGGCAATGCCCTTTTGAATCGTCTGTGCGAAACTTCGCAAACAGCCGGCTGGACGAGCGAGCAATATCAACAAACTGCATTTGCTCAAATGGGCTACTTTCACCGCAAAGATCACCGCTTAAATAAACCTTCAGAGTTTGAAGGTGAAGATTCGGGCGAAGCGTTTGAGTTTTATAGTTTACGTGGTGTCGATGATCAATACTCAGTTGATATACAAATTTGGCAAGATGGTGACACAGATGTATTTGTAAATTTGTATCGACCAACATCTGATATTAAAGAGTATTATCCGGGGAGCTAAGATGACGACTAGGAAACTACCTGAAAAATGGCAATCAAATGTTAACGCAGTAAAAGCCGTTCAAGTTGCATTTGATATGGATGAAAAAGTACAGAAAGAAATTCGCAAAGCCGCTGTTGAAGCTAGCCTTAGTCCATCAGATCAAATTAGAATGATATTAGGTTTGCCGGTGCATAAAAAACCTAAACGTCCACGTTTAACCGTTTCTTTAAGTAGTGAAGACTATCAGGTATTAGGTAATAAGTACGGTATACAGCCGACAGAGCAACTCGAAATAAAGCGTAAATTAATGGATGAGTTAATTGAATTTGTAAATGAAAATTAAACCTGCTGTTAATTGATTACATCTCGTTACTACATTATTCCAACAATACAGGTAGAATAAGTGGGTGTTAATTAATTTGCAGAGTGTGTCATTTTTCTATGCTTGTTCTTATTCGTAAAGCCCGCTTTTACAAAGTCGATGAATTCGGCGTAAAAAATTACCATAACAGTTACCTGATCGCTATCGCATTTATTATGCTTTACGTCACCATGTTTCTTTTTTCGGCAGCTTTAATACATTTTGAAAGTGCTCATATTGATGCCAACATAACCAGTTTTTATGAGGCTTTTTGGACACTACAAATGACTGCTAGCACGATTGGCTATGGGGATTTCCACCCGGTTTCTACTGGCGGAAAAGTCATTGCTACCTTAATGTTCTATATCGGCTTTGGTTTGGTTGGTTTTATTGTCACTAAAGTTTTGGGATCGATCATTGGTTTTTCCAATACAGATGTGAGAAACCGTGAACTTCGCAAACAAAATTCCGAAATTATAGAACGCAATAAAATGCTTGAAAGAAAAGTAGATTCACTGGTGAAAGTATTAGAAAAAATCAGCTAAAAGCTTAATTCAACTGACTTTTAATTAGATACTATACAATTACTTTAGCCAATAAGGCTGTAAATTAAGCGCAGCAGCCTTACAATGCTCTAAAGCACATAATAAGTTTTCAACTTTATCATCTAACCACGATATAAGTTTTTGCGGTATTTCTTCACTGCTACCTTGTAAGTGTCCTTTTAACAAAGTTAATGTTTCAAGTTCATCAATCCCCAAGTGTATATCAAGCCACGGACCTCGAAAGTCCATACGTTGCTCTATATCATATAAACCACCAAACCAACTACCAGTTAATAGGCTTCTGATAATTAAATGATGATTATCGATATATTCCGCAGCAGTTAAAGGTTTATCTCGATGAATAGCTTTATTTAAGGTATCTAAATTTAACGATAACCAACTGGGTGCCAAGTCAAGGAGCTCGGTTTTATGCTCTTCACTTTCCGGTTCATTCAGAATAAATTCCAACATACTTAACTGTAATAAATTAAAAGCTTCACCATGAAGTAATTTAATCATTTGTTCAAAGTCGATCAATTGATGCTTTTCGTTCTTTAGCTCAGCCAACAAACTTTTGCTGTACTCAATTTTTTTCCGGTAATTACCTTTTTTAGTGGTTAACTCACGGATTTGACGCGCAGTTTCAACCCATGCCAGTTCAGCTAAAACAACCTTAATTTGTATACGGATAGAGTCGGCTTTATCGCTGGGTAAATAATCTTTATATAACCATAACCCATGTCTGGCTAACGCTAATGAATCTGATATTTCTTTCAATAAATGTAAATTGGGCTCAGCAACAAATTGACTGACCAACTGCTGTAATTGCGATAGACATTCACTAAAGCCAGCTTTAAAAGATTCTAAAATAGTCATGCTAGGCTCAAAAGCTAAAACAGTACTGGCACTACTAATATGAGACTCAGTGCGACCAAACACTAAACCATAGCCCCTAGCCGCTTTACTTAAGGTGCCAGGTCGCATTGCTATTACAGAGGTTAACGAATGGGCCAAAATGAAAATTGAACTTGCATCACCACTTATTAATTCCAATTCAATTTCATTAATAAGCTCGCGGCTCTGGCTTGAACAAATCTCACCTTGATCGAACGCCAATTCTATTTGACTGTTATCAGGCATAGTAACCAACCAAGTCATGCGCTTAAAGTTAGTATCAAATAGAGCCGTTATTTGCTCTTGCACAGATTCAACATCAAGGGTTGGCGGCCATATATCATTAGGAAATAAAGCCAGATTGACGTTGGCAGATCCCAAAGAGATATTGTATTCGGGTCGTTGATGTAAACCACCTACGGTAATACCGGAGGTTTTTATTGTTTGTTCTATTTCACCTTTATTATTTTGGCGAATACGCAAACCAATATCCGCCTTTCGTAAGGCTAAATCGGGGGTATCGTAATAACAATTTGCGAGAGTTTTAGTTTTGCAAGAAAAAGGATATTTTAATTGGTTTAAAAGGTTAGTAATAACAGCAGGTATATCATCACCTAAAACTAAATATTTCAGTTCTATTTCTGTGTCCATTAAAGTTTGTTTACAATCTCATTGTTTAGTCAGTAGATTGTTAACCATACAAAAGCTGAAACCTGCTTTCAATCAAAAAATGAACAATTTAAGAAATACTCCAATATGTTTACTCATTAAATCAAAAAATAAGACTAGATTCAGTGAGATAATCTTGCTATCCAATGCACAAACACCTAATATTTAATGCAATTAATTACCGTATTTAGAAGTCAGTAATGAACACAATTCAAAAAATAATTAGCCTCTTAATTTTTACAGTTTCTTGTTCCGCATTTGCCCAAGAAAATCCAGAAAATAAAACAGGATTCATCAGTGATGACTTATTTATTTACTTTCACTCTGGCCCCGGCACGCAATATCGAATTTTAGGTAGTATTAACGCTGGTGAAGAAGTACAGCTGTTAGGTGCTATCGACAATGACTACCAACAGGTACAAGACACGCAAAACCGCAAGGGTTGGGTAGATGCTAAATATATATCTGCCACACCAGGGCTGCGAGTTGTCTTAGCCGAGCTCAATGAAGAGTTAGCCGATAAAACAGCGCAACTTGGTAATTTACAAACAAAAATGAGTGAAACCAATAAACAATTAAATGCCTTAAAACAACAAAACCAACAAGTAGTAAAAGAGAATAAAGATATCAGCCAAAAATTTGAACAGGCGAGTAGCGAACTGGATGAAAAAGATTTAAACATCAAGCTCACTTGGTTTACCTATGGTGCAGGTGTTTTGGTACTAGGGTTGATTCTTGGTTTAATTTTGCCCAGGTTTGCAGGCAGAAAAAGTAATTATTCTTCTTGGGGCTAAGCTCTAAGTCTTATGAAAGTTATATTCGATGTTCTTCATCTTTACTATTTGCCACAATACCTTCCTGTTCATCAGGAATTAAAAAAACAAGGCATAATTACCAGTTTCGTTTTTTACCATGGTATTCATGATGATGTCATTAACTCTATTATTAGTGAAAATGAATTACCTCACATCTGGGTAGACTCTGAACAACAGGCTTGCAACTATTACCTAAATGAGAAAGCACAATGGATTTTCTTTGCAAATGCATTTCGTTTATTAGAGCAGGTTCATACAGTAAGTAAATCGGCACAGTTAGGGCATGGTATAGGCCCGAAAGCTAGCTATTACACTAAATCAGATACACCTATGACAGTACGATTTGTCGAAGGTGAATATCGCTGCAACCGCCTGTTAGAAATGTACCCTAATGATACGTTTATAGATGTTGGCTTTTGCAAGTTGGACCCTATTATCAACAAAATAGAACAAGGCTTTGATTTACAAACTTTAGGGTTAGATCCATCTAAACCTACACTTACGTACGCACCAACTTTTTATCCAAGCAGCATTGAATGCTTCCCTAAAAATTGGCCAAATAATTTTAGTAATTTCAATATTTTAATCAAGCCACACTATTTTTCAATTGCCAAAGATAAGTATCATAAACAAAAACAGTTGTTAGAACACTGGGCTACATTCAACAACGTTTATTTAGCTAAAACATCTGACTATTCATTAGTTCCTTTTCTAGCTAACTCAGATGTTCTTATAAGTGATGCATCATCAGCGCTTTTTGAGTTTGCCGCATTAAACAAGCCGGTTGTTTGGTGTGACTTTTTAAAACTGCGTTGGAGTTACAGTGGCATCTTTTCATACCGCTTTAAAAAACGTATGGACCAGGATTATGGCGAATATGGCGATATAGCCGTGCATGCAAAAAGTTACTCGCAATTACGTGACTTAGTGAATGAGCAGTATCAACAACCGAAAATGCTGGAACAAACTCGACTAGCTTTATCAAATAAATTAGCCGGAATTTTAGATGGTAAAGCCAGCCAACGAATAGTTGAGTATTTAAAAAGCAACCAATGACAGGTTCGTTCAAACTACCTTTTAATACAATTTTCTAATATTGTATTAAATAAAAAACAAGCTACAATACCGGGTTAATGTTGCACGGCACAAATTATCTTTATTCAACCATAGGTGTATTATGAAAAAAATTGGTTATACAACTGGCGTCTTCGATTTATTCCATGTGGGCCACTTAAACGTCCTCAAAAGAGCAAAACTAGAATGCGATTATTTAATTGTCGGGGTAACAAGCGATGAATTGAGTATGTCTGCAAAAAACAAACAACCGATAATCCCTTTCAATGAGCGTATGGAAATAGTAGAGCACATTAAGTTTGTTGATGAAGTGGTGCCCCAAATGAATTACGACAAAGAAGAGGCTTGGAACAATCTAAAGTTTGATAAAATGTTTGTCGGTGATGACTGGAAAGGCACAGACAAATGGAATCAAATAGAAGAAGATTTTTCTAAATTTGGAGTTGAAATATGCTACTTCCCCTACACTACACACACCTCGAGTACTTTTTTACGAGAAGTATTAAGTAAAATATAATAACCCCCGAAATCAGCCTAAATGATTTTAGGCTGATTTAATTTTCTGTTTATTATGGGTTTACTCTTATAATTCATCGAATTACTACATTAGAATCAGATAAAATGAAATATCCTGAAAAGAAATTTACTCTCCCTCTGAGCTTGTTATTTATAAGCTTAAATTCTTTTGCTGAACCTTGGATTGATACTTCAAATATTTTTTTGAGAGCTGATTTACAATTACTTTCTGATAAAGGCCATATAAATACTACAACGACTACCTACCCTATTATGTGGGCAGAGGTTTCTAGGGCATTAAAATCTGTAGATGAAACTTCCTTGGATGAAACAAGTAAAAATGCTTATTGGCATATAAAACAGCACTTACGAAGAGCTAATAATAACCAGCATAAAATTGAGCTTAATTTTGCAACTAAAGATAAGCGGTTTACTAGCTTTGGTGACGAATATCGCGATGATAATGTAGCCAAAGGTGGGTTTAGTTTTATCGGTGATGCTTGGTCAGCTAAATTATCCGCTTCTATAGTTGATACTCCCGAAGATGGTGAAGAAGCTAGAATAGATGGCAGTTATATAGCAACACATATCGGGAATTGGGTACTTTCAGCTGGGGCGTACGATCGTTGGTGGGGGCCTGGTTGGGATAGCAACTTAGCATTAACGAATAATGCTAGACCATTAGCAGGTGTTGCGATTTCTAGAAAAACATCAGAGCCTTTTGTGATGCCTTTTTTCAATGATATAAAAATTCCCTGGACTGTGACTACATTTATGAATGTGTTTGAAGAAGACCGTCATGTACCTAACACTTGGTTATGGGGTTTTCGGTTAAACTTCAAACCGATACCAAGTCTTGAGCTGGGCATAACTCGGCTTGCACAATGGAACGGAGATAATCGTCCTGGTGGTTTTGATACTTTCATGGACGTTTTAGCAGGCAAAGATAATTGCGAACTAACGGCAAAAGAGTGTGATGATCTAGATTTAGAGCCTGGGAACCAATTAGCCGGCGCTGACGCTAGATATACTGCAAACTGGTTTGCGCAACCATTTAGTATTTATACTCAAATGATGGCTGAGGATGGAAACAGTAAAAATGGGGATTTAGTTGGGCAAAAAGTGTGGACTTATGGTGCTGACACCCAACTATTTATGTTTGACACATACTGGCGAGCTTACCTCGAGTATACCGATAGTTATACAGATTGCACACCGAGAAACTCTGACGATCGGTTAGGGGTAGGCGATTGCTTATACGAGCACCATATTTACCGCTCAGGTATGCGCTATGAAGGCAGAGCTATAGGTAATTTATATGATAATGACTCAGAAACCTATGTGTTAGGGTTTGTCTCTCAACTCACAAATTTATCTAGCTGGGAAATTAAACTTAAATATTTAGATTTAAATTATGACAATAGCGATTGGTATCCTGATGATCCAAACTTAGGTAATACAGTTACAAAAGTTGCTGAAGAAGTGTATATGCTAAGTATTAAATATCAATTAAGACAAGGCAGATTCAAATATACGGTAGGTGGGGATTACAGCAAATCATCTTACATTAATGAAGATTTAAAAGATTCATCTGAACCTAATATGTACTTTAATGTTGAGTACATTCTGTAATTCAAGCATTAAAACGTTGTCCTGTAAAAGTTAATAAGGCTAAGTTCAAAAATAAACTTAGCCTTACGTTACCAAACTAGCTAATTACCCCCTACAGTCCTTCTAGTTTATCTACCTTACGCTTCAATACTAATTGCATTTTTAGATTACGCCAAAAATGCTTTAGAGCACATATTCGCGAAAACTTATGGTATGGAATATCTTCATTTTTTGATAGCAACTTAGTGATAGTATCCGCTTGCCTGTCTGTCGCATAACCATCAGGTTTATAGATAGAGTAGTGAAATATGTTGTTGCGTTTTTCTTTATGATTATCTGCGGCTAAATTAGAGTTAATAAATTTGGCTATATCATCGTCTTTATTTATTACATCACCCGCTTGCCAGGCAAATGTATTTGAAGATATATCATCGCTCGGCTGATAATGAACAGGGTCTGGGTTGGCATAAATGATCGGCCGGTTAAAGTGGAACCATTCATAGCAAGCCGATGAAATATCAGAAATCATGACATCAGCTTGATCCATATACTGCAAGATATTGTCTGCATATAATATTTTGATTCGATCTTGCAAACCATGTTCTGTTACGTAATTCTCCATCTGCTTATTGATTGAATTCCCATCTTCATGAACAAGAGCATGAAATTTCACAATAAAATTCACCGATTCAGGCATATACTTAAGAAGCTTTACTCCCCAAAGCGGCAGTGAACTTTCACCATATTTAGAAAAGCGATGCGCCGTTGCTCCTTCTTTGGCCATAGAAATCCAAGTTGGTGCGTATAGTACAGTAGGCTTGCCATTATTAAACAACGGCTCATAAGATAAAGAATCATTTATTAATGGATCAAACTTTGGATAACCAATTACCTCAGATTCTACGACATGAGTCAATAAACCTGCTTTCTCTACTTTGTCACGAGATTTTTCACCTGGAAATAACACTAAATCATACATGCTAATAAACGCATTTTCTAAATAACGCTTATCAGATAAACCACCATGAAAAATTTCAACGCTCAAGCCAAAATTTAATGTTTGAAAAGCAGGGTAAACGACAACGCGCATTTGGTGCTGTTTTAAAAACTTTTTGGCTTTTCGTCTATTACGAATAAAAAATGTACGCTTGGCAATTTCGGGGTAATTCTCTTGAATATAGCCCAAAATCTTTTTGCCTCGAACAATTATTGGTCCAGGTAATTTGGTCTGTAACCTATGCACGGGAGGAAAATGCTGAATATTATCATTCACGTAATATGCAACTTTACAATCAAACATATTTAATCTCTTTTTACCAACGGTAGTATTTTAGTTTTTTACGCATCTTTAATCGACGGATTAAGTTTAATGGTTTTGCTTTTAAATGGCATATGCCACGTTCTACCAAATCATCAATAGCCTGTATAACACGCTCACTAGAAGCCCCATCACGATAAGGGTGTATTTGCTGGCAATGTTGATCAATCTTACTCAGCAATTCCTCTTTATTTTGTAAAGCATATTCTAATTTTTCTTCTAACTTTTCTGGTTCATTAAAATTAACAAGCCAAGATTCTGGACGACGATTGTTGAATGCAACAACAGGTTTGCGCTGCAAAGCATATTCAGCCAAAATTGAAGATGTATCCGATAACAACACATCTGCAGCTTGCAGTAATGGAATTATGTCGCTAGTTTCTATAAATTGTACCTTTTCACCAGCAAGAACTTTGAACATGGCAATCTCTTCTGTGGACGCCTTTGGATGAAGCTTAATTAGCCAATGCCAGTTTTTAGCCTTAATCAATTTTTTAATTTCAGGGTATAACGCATATGTGCTTGTCAATTTTGGCGAAAAAGTTGGCGCATAAAAGACAACGGGACTTTCAGATTGATAATTATTAGTTTCAGGATGGCCTGAGAATAAAGGATCCAACTTAGACCAACCAGTTTCAATGACTTCACAGGTTCCATCATTAATATTATTAAATGCATCAGTTATATTGGGGCCTTGAGTACAATATAAATCGAAAAAACCTCGAATATTAAATTTATTTTTTTTGCCTGAGTCAAAGCCATGAAAAACTTGCACTTTTATACCAGGAAAGAAATCAGGGATATAATTTCCAGGGGCGAGTACTGCATCAGCATTGTAGGCTCTGACCTGTTTCATATCGGATAGAAGATTATCTGAATCAGATATAAAGTGCTTTGCTTCCGAGCCATCAGGAATAAACCAGGCAATAGAATAACCTCTCTCTTTTAATACTGATTCTATAGGCCTTAAAACACTATATGAATAAGAGAGGGTTACATAAAATAAATATTTTTTTTTCGCTGACATAAATAATAAGGATCGAAAATAGATTTACCCAGTGTAACATTTAAATCTATATCAAAAACACCTTTAATCCATATATGAAAACTGACTATTTAAATGCACTTTTTACTTCTTCTTGACTGGGAGCAACTTAATAAAATTAACATTAACAGCTACCTTTATCTGGTTCAAGGCTCAAAAGCTGCATCCAAACCAAACAGATAATGCTCTAGGAAATAAACTCCCTTTAACGCCATCCCCTTAAAAAAAGATATAAAATATTACTTTTTGTCTCTTGACTTACAAAGCTAAAAACCATAATGTTAGGTTAATTACTCTAACGAATAAAAATTCAACTAAACAGAATAAGTAATGAACAAATTTTTTAAACAACGCATTTTACTTAACCTCCTGCTAGATTCAAATAGCGGGCGTTTTTCTATTGTTTAAAAATTAATTAATTGAATAACAAAAACCCGCAAATCACATTGCGGGTTTTTTTATGCTTGAATGTGATTGCCCGGATATCAACACAAAGTGTAAAATAGCATAAATAAAGGCCAAACTTATGAACAACAATGTAACAATTTTCGATACCACATTACGAGATGGTGAACAGGCATTAATTGCCAGCTTATCAGTCCATGAAAAATTACAAATTGCCTTAGCTATTGAACGCCTTGGTGTTGATATTATGGAAGTTGGCTTCCCGGTTTCATCTCCTGGCGATTTTGAATCGGTACAAACTATTGCTCGCACGTTGAAAACTAGCCGAGTATGTGGCTTATCAAGAGCGGTAAAAGGCGATATTCAATCTTGCGCCGACGCGATGAGTGTTGCTGAAGCATTTCGCATACACACCTTTATTTCTACTTCCGATGTACATGTTGAACAAAAATTAAAGCGTGGTTTTGATGATGTGTTAAATATGGCGGTAGACGCGGTGAAATTTGCCCGAAAGTTCACCGACGATGTTGAGTTTTCATGTGAAGATGCTGGCCGCACCCCTAAAGACAACTTATGCCGAATGGTTGAGTCGGCAATAAAAGCTGGTGCAACGACCATTAATATTCCAGATACCGTTGGTTACACCCTTCCCCATGAATTTGGCGGCATTATTACCGATTTATTTAATCGTGTACCAAATATCGATCAAGCAGTTATTTCTGTGCATTGTCATAACGACTTGGGCTTAAGTGTGGCAAATTCCATTGCTGCGGTTAATGCTGGTGCTCGTCAAATTGAATGTACCGTAAACGGTATTGGCGAACGTGCAGGAAACTGTTCACTTGAAGAAGTGGCGATGATCATGAAAACTCGTGCCGATATCTTAGGGTTAACCACAAACATAAATCATAAAGAAATTGCCCGCACCTCAAAAATGGTCAGCCAAATTTGTAACATGCCCGTGCAAGCAAATAAAGCGATTGTAGGGGCAAATGCGTTTAGTCATTCTTCAGGCATCCATCAAGACGGTATGTTAAAAAGCGCTAACACCTATGAAATTATGACACCGGAAAGTGTCGGTATCAGTAAAACTAAGTTAAACCTTACTTCACGCAGTGGTCGTCATGTTATTAAACATCGTATGGGCGAGTTGGGTTATCAAGAAAGTGATTTTGACTTAGAAGAGTTATATCAAGACTTTTTAACCTTGGCCGATAAAAAAGGCCAAGTATTTGATGATGACTTAGAAGCATTACTATTTAAGAATCAGCAGCAAGCCGATGCGGACAGTTATCGTATAGAGTATTTGAATGTACATTCAGGCAGCGGTGAATTTGCGACAGCAAGCATAAAACTTGCTTGTGGCGACGATGTTCAAATTCAATCGGCAACAGGAAATGGACCCGTAGATGCTTTATATAGAGCAATTAAACAGGCTGTAGATATTGACTTTGATGTTGCCGATTACAAAATATCAAACAAAGGTGAAGGTGAAGATGGCCTAGGGCAGGCTGACTTAGTAGTAAGTTGGCAAGGCAGAAACTTTCATGGTTATGGCATTGAAACCGATGTAATAGAAGCATCAGGCAAAGCATTAATTAACGCTATTAATAGTATTCAGCGAGCACAAAAAGTTGCTCAGTTGAAGCAGCAAGCAGCTGACACAAACTCAAGCACAAATTTAGATACAAAAATTCAAGGAATTTAAAGCAATGGCAAACATAGCAGTATTAGCCGGAGACGGTATTGGTCCAGAAATAATGGTTGAAGCAGTAAAAGTGTTAAGCGCTGTTGCTGAAAAATTTGATTTCGATATTAATACTAAAGAATATGACGTTGGGGGAGCAGCTATTGATTTACATGGCAACGCTTTACCGGATCAAACAGTACAAGGTTGTGAACAAGCCGATGCAATTTTATTTGGCTCTGTTGGCGGTCCAAAATGGTCTAACTTGCCACCAACTGAGCAACCTGAACGTTGTGCTTTATTAGGGCTTCGTGGCAAATTTGGTTTATTCTGTAACATGCGCCCAGCACAGTTACAGCCAGCGATGTCTTCACTATCAACCTTACGCAGTGACATTTCAGAGCAAGGTTTTGACGTATTAGTGATTCGTGAACTGACCGGCGACATTTACTTTGGCGAGCCAAAAGGCCGCAAAGGCGAAGGTGAAGATGAAACTGGTTTCGATTCAATGTTTTATTCACGCCGAGAAATTAAGCGTATTACTCACCTAGCATTTCAGGCCGCGCAAAAGCGTGATAACAAGGTAACCTCAGTAGATAAAGCTAACGTACTAGCCACTAGCCAGTTATGGCGCCAAGTTGTTGAAGAAGTTGCGGTTGAATACCCGGATGTTAGTTTTGAACATATGTATGTTGATAACGCGGCGATGCAACTAGTGCGCGACCCGAATCAGTTTGATGTACTTTTGTGCCCTAACTTATTTGGTGACATCCTTTCAGATATCTGTGCAATGATCACCGGTTCAATGGGGATGTTACCTTCAGCGAGCCTAAATGAGACTGGCTTTGGTATGTACGAACCAGCGGGTGGCTCAGCGCCAGATATCGCCGGCCAAGGCATAGCTAATCCAATCGCGCAAATTTTATCGGCAGCATTGATGCTTCGTTATAGTTTAAATCAAGACAATGCTGCAAAAGCAATCGAAGATGCTGTAGCGAGTGCCCTAGATAACGGCATGCTTACAGGTGACCTGTTGAGCGCAGAGCAAAGATGTAATGCAAAAACCACCAGCGAAGTTGGTGATTATATTTGTCAAAAAATTAAGGAAATGTAACATGGCTTCCACTTTATATGAAAAATTATGGCAACGACACTTAGTAGAAGATAAAGCGGGTGAAACACCGTTAATTTTTATTGACCGCCATCTTGTGCATGAAGTTACTTCACCACAAGCATTTGCAAATTTAAAATTCCATGATCGCCCTGTTCACAGCCCAAATAGAACGATTGCGACAATGGATCATAATATCTCAACAAAAAAATGTGATATTGATGCCGCTGGTGCAAACGGTGCAAATCAGTTAAAAACGCTTGAAAAGAACTGTAGTGATTTTGGTGTTAAGTTATACGGCATGGGCCACAAAAACCAAGGCATTGTGCATGTTATGGGGCCAGAGCTTGGTTTTACCTTGCCAGGACAAACAATTGTTTGCGGTGATTCTCATACCGCTACCCATGGCGCATTTGGTGCATTAGCATTTGGTATAGGTACGTCTGAAGTTGAACATGTTTTAGCTACACAAACGTTACGTCAAAACAAAGCTAAAACGATGAATATTGCCATTGAGGGTAAAGCCAACATTGGTATCAGCGCGAAAGACATTATCTTAGCCGTTATTGGTAAAGTTGGTCATGCAGGTGCTACTGGCTACGTTATAGAATATACCGGGCAAGCTATCCGTGAATTAACCATGGAAGAGCGGATGACCGTTTGTAATATGAGCATTGAATTTGGTGCAAAAGCAGGCCTAATTGCACCTGATCAAATCACTTTTGATTACTTAAAAGACAAAGAAAACGCACCGCAAGGTGACGTGTTTGAGCAAGCAGTTAGTGATTGGAAAACATTACAAACAGACGCCGATGCACAATTTGACACAACCATAACTATTGATGCTGCAGAGATTAAACCACAAGTAACTTGGGGCACAAACCCTGGGCAAGTAACAGCTATAGATTCTGTTGTACCTGCACCTGATGATTTCAGCGATCCGGTTGAACGAGAGTCTTGTGTTAACGCTCTTAAATATATGGACTTAGCCCCTGGCACTAAAATTTCAGACATTGAAATTAACAATGTATTTATCGGCTCTTGTACTAACTCTCGCATTGAAGACTTACGTGTTGCCGCGACAGTGGTTAAGGGTAAAACTGTATCAAGCAAAGTTACCGCAATTGTTGTTCCGGGATCATACAGAGTAAAAGCCCAAGCTGAAGCTGAAGGCTTAGCTGATATATTTACCACCGCAGGCTTTGAATGGCGCTTACCTGGGTGTTCAATGTGTTTAGGTATGAATGACGATAAACTGAAAGAAGGTGATCGTTGTGCTTCTACCAGTAACCGTAACTTTGAAGGCAGACAAGGCCGAGGCAGTAGAACCCATTTAGTAAGCCCAGCAATGGCTGCCGCTGCAGCTATAGCTGGTCACTTTACTGACGTGAACGCATAAGGAGTAACTCATGGAAAAATTTAGCCAACATACTGGTAGCGTTGTGCCGTTTGATCGCGCCAATATAGACACCGATCAGATTATACCGAAGCAATTTTTACAAAAGACTACTCGTACTGGTTTTGCCCAGCACTTATTTCACGATTGGCGCTTTTTAGATGACGATGGTTTGCAACCAGATCCAAGTTTTATCTTAAATAAGCCCGAATACCAAGGAGTGAGTATTTTACTTGCTCGTGAGAATTTTGGTTGTGGTTCAAGTCGTGAACATGCACCTTGGGCTATTCAAGAATTTGGTTTTCAGGTGGTAATGGCTTCAAGTTTTGCTGACATCTTTTATGGTAACTGCATCAACATTGGCATGTTGCCGGTTGTGTTAGAAGAATCTGTTATTGATGATTTATTCAACCAAACGGCGCAAGGTCCATTAGAGCTTACCGTAGACATTACAAAAATGGTGGTAATAAATGGCGATAAACAATATCCATTTACGCTTACTGAGTTTCAAAAGTATTGTTTAGAGAATGGTGTAGATGCTGTCGGTTGGACATTAGAAATCAGTGATAAAATAGATAGCTTTGAACATAACTTGCCTGCTTGGCAATAATTTCAGCAGAGCAACGATCTGAGGGTCAGAGTCATTAACTTTCGAATAAGTTAATGACTCTGACCCTAGTTTAATGACTCAGCCCCTACTTTACCAACTAGACAAAGCCTTTAAACTAAAGCGCTGCCCCTGAAATTGTAAAACTACCATTTGTGGCTGTATTTCTTCAATAACCACCCCATCTTTTGTAATACCACCGGTATAGTAATCTTGGCCATTAAGCCTTACCCAGCTACTCGCCGTTTCAGAAGTATACATATGCAATGAGAAGTGTAAGCTAGGCACCTCATTTTGTAACCACTGTGGCATTTGGGCTAATGGTTTCACCGGTATAGAATGAGGCTTTCGTAAATCAACTTCAGGCTCGGTGTAGGGTTTATTTAAATTAATCTCTGGCTCTTCGATTAACTCATTAACCAAAGGATTATTGCTATCATCTATAGCATTCTCAAATGCCTGAAGTAACTCAGGTGAAACATCACCAAGTTCATCCTTATTAAGGCTAAGTTTCACCGGGGCTGTAGCTTCATTTACAACCACTTTTTCAGCAGATACTTTCGCAGTCTGATTAGCAGCTATTGCCTGTTGGATATTATGTTGACTGAGTAAACTTTGAATTTGCTGTTCCATTAATTGTTTTTTAGCTAATTCGTCAGCTTGGGTCTTAGCGAGTAGCGCTTGCTTCAACTGCTCAGCTTGTTCTGTTTTTGATACAATTAATTGCTGATTGTAATCCTTTGGTGAGTTGAAATATTTCGCGCTTTCATGCTGTGTTCCATAAAAAGGGATCAAGGCTTCTTCTTCAACAATAATCACATCTTCAATTGTATCAGTGTCTGCATCAGCTTGGTAATGCACTAAGATTTCAGCACCATCGCCGAGCACAAAACCTCCAACAGTAAAAGCGAAAGCAAGTAGCACATAGCTCGCAATTGTTTTTGGTAATTTTCTATGTTTAGGTTTGTCAGAATCACTTAAAGCAAGTTGCTTTTTTAAATCATCAGGTTCAACTACTGGTTCACTTGAATTAACCGTGGTGGCTTTTTTAAGAGCATCGAGTAAGTAAGACATTAATTGCTGCCCTCCCTACTTGCCTTGGTACTTTTATTAGAACTTACAGCCAAAGCCATGACAGTTTCGGTGTCTGCTAAATGATTAACGATTAAACCGGCATCTTGTTGGTACTGTGCTAATTGGTTTGCCAATAAAGGGTCAAATTGTGTGATACTTCTTGTTGGCCTCTGTTGTTGAACACTGAGTTTATTTTCCAACCATTGCACCAACTTTATTGAGCTGCTTTTATCAATATTCTCAATAAAGCCCTCAGGGGCGCGCCATAACAACACTGCGCTGCCTTGATAATGCTGTTCAATAAAAGTTGTATGCAACCACTTTGAGTTATTGTTAAATTTAACTAATAACTTATTATCTTGTTGCTGCATAATGGTACCGTAATAAGCATCACCATTGTCATCAAAAAACTGCAAGGTCACAGGAGAAGCAAGCGCTAATAGGCGCTTAAACTCGCCTTGATACCAATAACATTGTAACTGATACTCTAAAGCTCTTTCACAAGGGCCAATATGATTATTTACAGATTCAGTTATAGGATCAAACGCTTGAATTTGCCATTTTGAAAATAAATGAGCAAATGCGTCATCGAGGCTACGACTTGTATTGATGAGCTTATTTTCAATTGAATTTAGTTGTGTATTCTCGGCTTGATCGTGCTTGAATTTGATGACCTTTTGCTGAGCTATATGAGCTTGCTCAATTTTTTTACTTTGTTGCTTAGCGACGCTGAAACCAGTAAATGCAAAGATCAGCATAGAGGCTGTGATTAAAAAATTTTTCACCGCAGGTTTGTGCCAAAAACTTAAAGTTCTGGTATCAAATTCTAATGTTTCCTTGGCTGATTGACTGACAATTCCTTTATCAACTTGTTGCTTTTCTTGTGAATAAGCGCCTAATAATGCCCGATCACATAACAAATTAACCAAACGTGGGACGCCGCCGGTAATTTTATGAATTAACGTAATTGCCGAGGCATTAAACAGTGTTTTAGTACAGCCAGCAATACTTAACCGGTGCTTTATGTACTGTGATACTTCAGAATGATTTAATGGTAATAAATGATAACGAGCGGTAATCCGTTGCGCCAATTGCCGTAAGTCTCTGCGCTTTAATAACTCTTGCAGCTCAGGCTGACCAATTAAAATCACTTGCAGCAATTTTTTTGTATGAGTCTCTAAATTAGTTAATAGCCTTAATTGCTCTAATACTTCCGGTTGTAAGTGTTGTGCTTCATCTATAATTAATAGCGTATTTTTACCTTGTTGATGGTTAGCAAGTAAGTGCTCTAAAATTTTATCGGTAAAGATTTTTAATGATGCATTACTACTGTCGTAATCTATAGAAAGCTCATCGCATACAGTCGCTAACAATTCGATGGCTGATAATGTTGGATTTAAAATGAATGCTGCTTGCGTATTGTCAGGCAATTGCTCTAACAAGCATTTAGAAACTGTGGTTTTACCGGTACCTACTTCACCGGTAAGTAACACAAAGCCGCCAGCTTCACCTAAACCATAAGTTAAATGGGCCAGTGCTTCTTGATGACGCCCACTCATAAATAAATACTGCGGATTGGGCGCAATTGAAAATGGAATATCGTTCAGGCCAAAATAACCTGTGTACCCGTTATACATAAAGGAAAACTATTTTAATAAACACTTTAGGGAAATTACTCTGAGTATACACATAAATCAAAATTTGACGCTATTTAATTATACCCGTAACCATTCAATTTGTTATAGACTGGCAAACTATCAACAAAAACTAACTCTTTTTAATAAATGAAGCCCAATTATACCTCTACATTAAATACTTACCTAGTCGGCGGCGCTGTGCGTGATCAATTATTAGGTAGGAAAATTGTTGAACATGACTACTTGGTAGTCGGTGCAAGTGTGGAGCAAATGTTGTCACTTGGCTTTATGCAAGTTGGCAAAGATTTCCCGGTATTTTTACATCCAGAAACTAAAGAAGAATATGCTCTGGCGCGCACAGAAAGAAAACAAGGGTTAGGCTACACCGGTTTTGTTTGTTATGCGGAGCCAGATGTTACAATTGAAGAAGATTTACGTCGTCGCGATTTAACCGTTAACGCAATGGCACAAGATGACAATGGCAATATTATTGACCCATTTAATGGCCAGAAAGATCTAAAAGAAAAAGTATTACGTCATGTTTCATCGGCGTTTTCAGAAGACCCACTCAGGGTGTTGCGAGTAGCCCGTTTTGCCGCAAGGTATTATTACCTTGGTTTCACCGTTGCCATCGAAACTATAAAATTAATGCAAGACATGGTTGCTAAAGGTGAACTTGAAAATTTAACCCCTGACAGAGTTTGGAAAGAATTTTCACGCACTTTAAGTGAGGATAATCCAGAAGTATTCATTAATATTTTACGTGAAACAGGGGCTTTAAAAGTACTCTGGCCCGACCTAGATATGCTTTGGGGAATACCAAATCCAGAAGCCCACCATGGTGAAATAGATACCGGGATTCATACCTTAATGGTGTTACAACAAGCAGTAAAACTTAGCCAAGATATTAGTGTTCGTTTTGCCGCTCTCTCGCATGATTTAGGCAAGGGATTAACACCAAAGGTTAAGTGGCCAACCCATCATGGCCATGAAAAATCAGGGTTACCCTTAGTAGAAAATATTTGTCAACAGCTTAAAGTACCTAATCAAATTAAGCGCATAAGTTTGATGGTTTGCGAATTCCATTTACATAGCCATAGAGCGTTCGAACTTAGAGCAGATACAGTTTTGAACATGTTCAATAAACTGGATGTTTGGCGAAAAGCAGATGATTTTGAACTATTTTTATTAAGCTGCCATGCCGACAGCACTGGCCGGTTAGGACAAGAGAATTCTACCTATCCTCAAGCTGAATATTTAAGAGCAGCGTTTCAAGCCTGCAAACAAATAAGCCCTAAACAATTTGTTGAACAAGGGCTTAAAGGCAAAGAAATAAAAATAGCCATTGATAAGGCAAAAGTGGCGGCCATTGCACTCGTTAAGAAACAATGGCTTTCAAAGCAGGGGCTTAAATAAGCCTATAAATAAGAAACCTAATGAGATCCCCGAATCAAGTTCGGGACGACGCTGATGCGCCGGTTGCGGGTTTAAAAAAGAGAGCACTTCCCTCACACTGCCATTCCCGTACCGATGCCATTCCCGTACCTTATGTAATTCTCATACTTTATGTCATTCCTAGACTTTATGTCATTCCCAGACTTTATGTCATTCCCAGACTTTATGTCATTCCCAGACTTTATGTCATTCCCAGACTTTATGTCATTCCCAGACTTTATGTCATTCCCAGACTTTATGTCATTCCCAGACTTTATGTCATTCCCAGACTTTATGTCATTCCCAGACTTTATGTCATTCCCAGACTTTATGTCATTCCCAGACTTTATGTCATTCCCAGACTTTATGTCATTCCCAGACTTTATGTCATTCCCAGACTTTATGTCATTCCCAGACTTTATGTCATTCCCAGACTTTATGTCATTCCCGTGGCGACGGGAATCCATTATGGATACCCAAACAAGTTGGGTATGACGTTAATATTGGGTATGACGTTAATATTGGGTATTGCGTTAATATTAGATATGGCGATAACACTTTCTAGTTAGGAGCACTCCAATCGGAGTCACTCCAAATTTATCGCTTCTCGTTTATCGTTTATCGTTTATCGTTTATCGTTTATCGTTTATCGTTTATCGCTTCTCGTTACTCATTACTAAATTATAAACCAGATCAAAAACACCCCGAGCAGCAATCGATAAATCACAAACGGCATCATACCTAGTTTGTCTAATAAGATTAAAAAATAATGAATACAAGCATAAGCACTTACAAACGCTACTACAGACCCAAAAGCAATTGCTTGCCAATCAACGCCGTTAGCCGCTAACACTAATTTAAATGTTAAATAGCTACCAGCCATGGCAATAGCAGGAATTGATAATAAAAACGAAAATCTGGCAGCGGCATCGCGAGTTAAACCTAGCATCAAGCCCATTGTCATGGTGATACCAGAACGGGATGTGCCTGGAATTAACGCTACAGCTTGCGCCAGTCCTATGTACATCGCCTCTTTAAATCCAATATGAATTTCATTTGTTTGCTTGCCTTTAATATCTGCATAGCCAAGTAATAAACCAAAAACAATTGTAGTAATTGCTATTACCGCGGCTGAGCGTAAATGCTCTTCAATAAAATCTTTACCAAAAAAACCAAACAAACCGGCAGGAATTGTGGCAAAAAGAATCCACCACGCTATAGCACTATCGGCATTAAGTTCTTGCTTAACGATAGAATTGGTCCAGGCAAAAAACATGGTACCAACATCTTTACGAAAATAAGTAATAACCGCAAGTAATGTGCCTACATGCACAGCCACATCAAACGCTAAGCCTTGGTCTGCCCAGCCAAGTAATTGTGAAGGTAAAATTAAATGAGCCGAGCTCGATATTGGTAAGAATTCAGTTAAACCCTGAATTATCGCTAAGATAATAATCTCTATAGTGGACATATTCTTATTCTTTTCTCTTTTTCTCTTTTAAAATTTTGTTTAAGCGCACTTTATTTAGGCTGGCCAGGTAAATGGGATCTTTTGCAAATGCTGTTGACTCTTATCAAAGCTTTGCCACATCTCTTGGTAAGTAATTTTTAATAGCGGATGAACCATATTTGGCGCTAACTCGGCAAGCGGTTCCAATACATAAGCATTTTTAGGTATTTCATCTCGTGGGATTTGTACAGGGTTATCCATAACCAAATCATTATAAAGCAAAATATCTAAATCCATTTTCCGGGCACTGAACTTTTTAGAAAAGTCTACTCTGCCCTGCTGTTTTTCTAATTGCTTTAATAACTCACCTATATAGGCTGGTGACTTATCGGTTTCAACTTTCGCCACTAGATTGTAGAAATCATCCCCGATAAAACCAACAGGCGCACATTCATAAACAGACGACAATTCTACCTTGCCAAATTCAACTTTTAAGGCATTAACAGCGACAACAATTTGCACATCACGGTCAATATTACTGCCAATTGATATATAAACCTCAGCCATTACGCACAGCAACCATTATTAGAGGAGTTCGTTTTACTTCCACGCTCGATAATTACCCCAACAGCGCTAGCTTCTTTTACAGCTGTTGGTTTCGAAACTTTTAGTCTTAACCACTTAATACCGTATTCATTGATTAGATGACTCGCTAAGCGCTCTGCTAGCGTTTCAATTAAATCAACCGCGTTAGCATTGGCAAATTCATCAATTAATGTTGAAATTTCAGCATAATCTAACGTTTTCGCCAATTCATCACCAATCGCAGCTTTACTGGTATCTGTGCCCATTTGCAAATCAAACACCAAAAGTTGCTTGATCTTCTTTTCCCACTCGTAATAACCAATGGTAGTTTGCACCTGCAAACCTTCAATAAACACTATATCCATGCGAAAAATCACCGAAATTTAATATTAAAAACAAATAAGTCTAAATTTTACCTCATTGTGTAGTAGAAAAACTACTAAATAGATTGTTAGAATGGCAGAATAAAGTATCTGGCGTTTTTTTAACCATCACAATTTAATAATAAGGAGCAATTATGATGTTATTTTTAGCACTTTGCATATTCATTGCTGCTTATTTTTTCGGCTCAATTTCAAGTGCTATTTTAATTTGCAAGTTAAGAGGGCTACCTGATCCTCGCACCCAAGGCTCTAAAAACCCCGGCGCAACCAATGTATTAAGAATGAGTGACAAGCCTACAGCGTTGGCGGTGTTAATTTTTGATGTATTAAAGGGAGCGATTCCAGTCTATGGTGCTTACAAATTAGGTGTAGAACCTATATATCTGGGCTTTATTGCTATTTCAGCCTGTCTGGGTCATATGTACCCAATATTTTTTAACTTTAAGGGCGGAAAAGCTGTTGCTACCGCTTTTGGCGCGCTGGCACCTATAAGCTGGGGATTTGCATTAGCATTAATCGTAACCTGGGTATTTGTCGCCAAAACTACAAGGTATTCATCACTTGCGGCAATTGTGACAGTATCACTTGCCCCATTTTACACCTGGATTTTAAAGCCTTTATATACCAACTCAGTAACTATGCTTTCTTTACTCATTCTGTTTAAACATCGTAGTAACATCCTCCGTTTAATCAAAGGCACAGAAGATAAGCTATCGAATTGAGCGTCACTTAGAGAATAACGTCCGAATAAATTCAGACCAACCAAATTTAGGCTGAGTAATAGCTTCGAAAGAATTAACCACGTAAGTTGTAAAAATTAACCACGTAATATCGTTTGTAAGTGGGTTCCCGCCTTCGCGGGAATGACGCCATTGGTTTATCAATATATTTTTGAAATTAAACCGGCGGTAACGTATCTAACGGCCAGCGAGGGTTAGCTTTAAAAGTTAAATCTGAACTTACTCCTGACTTTAAGCGCTGCATGCCTGCATACGCAATCATTGCGCCATTATCAGTGCAATATTCAGGGCGTGGATAATAAACTTGACCACCCAATTTTTTAGTTACAACAGCCAATTGTTCTCGCAATGACGTATTAGCACTTACACCACCGGCAATGACTAAGCGTTTTAAACCGCATTGCTGCAAAGCTCGCTTACACTTAATTGCTAATGTATCAATAACTGCTTCTTGGAACGCATAAGCAATATCAGCTTTAGTTTGAGCGCTTGTGTCTTCTTGACGAATCGTAGTACCAGCAGCAGTTTTAAGCCCAGAAAAACTAAAATTTAAACCTGGCTTATTGGTCATTGGCCGTGGGAATTTAAACCGGCCGGGCGTGCCTTGTTCTGCCATTTTTGCTAACACCGGACCGCCTGGGTAATCTAAGCCTAATAATTTAGCGGTTTTATCGAACGCTTCACCGGCAGCATCATCGACGGATTCGCCCAGCAACTCATACTCACCGATGCCATCAACACGTACTAACATGGTATGACCGCCCGAAACCAATAGCGCTATAAAAGGAAATTCAGGTACATCATCTTCTAACATAGGCGCTAACAAGTGTCCTTCCATATGATGCACAGGCACTGCAGGTAAATCCCAGCCATAAGCAAGGGACCGTCCTATAGAACAACCTACTAATAATGCGCCGACTAAACCTGGGCCAGCAGTATAAGCAACTCCATCAAGATCTTGCGGGGTTAAACCCGCTTCCTTTAGTGCTTCTTCTATTAAAGGAATAGTTTTTCTTACATGATCACGCGAAGCTAATTCAGGCACAACACCACCATAATCAGCATGTACGGCAATTTGTGAATAAAGGCGATGCGCTAAAATGCCTTTTTCTTCATCAAAAATAGCAATACCAGTTTCATCACAAGAGGTTTCTATACCTAAAATTCGCATAAATTGTTAACCAAAAATTACATTAATAAGGAAATTATGCGGATCATAGCGCTCAAATCAAAATTTAACCACCGTTTTAAATAAAAAAGCCATTTAAAACTTTACATCTACTTAAGGTTCGGATTAAAATGCTGCACCAATTTTAATCGGCTTGGTTAAATATTACCAAGCGTCGCAGTATTCACTAGAGGTGAGGGCAAAAATGCCAGTAATTAAAGTAAGAGAAAACGAACCGTTTGACGTAGCACTACGTCGTTTTAAACGTTCATGTGAAAAAGCAGGTATCCTTTCTGAAGTTCGTCGTCGCGAATCTTTCGAAAAACCAACTTGGGAACGTAAGCGTAAGAAAGCAGCAGCTGTTAAGCGTCACGCTAAAAAAGTTTCTCGCGAAAACGCTCGTCGCGTTCGTTTATACTAAGACTTAGGTAATAAGTTTTTAGTTATGGGTTTGCTAAGCCAACTCAACGAAGAGATGAAAACTGCCATGCGTGCCAAAGACAAACCTCGTCTTGGCGTTATTCGCATGGCATTGTCGTCTATTAAGCTTGCTAAAATTGACAATCAAAAAGATATGTCAGAAACAGAGATCCTTGCGTTAATCACTAAAATGATCAAACAACGCAAAGAGTCTGTAACCATGTTCACCCAAGGTGGCCGTGATGAATTAGCAGCTAAAGAACAAGCCGAAATTACAGTGTTGGAAGAGTTCCTTCCACAAGCACTAAGTGCGGATGAAATAGCCCAGCTAATTTCAGCTGCTATTACCCAAACCGGTGCAGCTTCTATGGCTGACATGGGTAAAGTAATGGCAATATTAAAACCGCAAATGCAAGGTAAAGCAGACTTAGGCCAAGTTAGTGGTCAGGTAAGAGCCACCTTAAACGCATAATTAGTTTCGAATTTAATAGAACCGCATTAACTATTTAGTTATTGCGGTTTTTTTATATCATTTATACTGCTATTTGATATAGTTAATTCTTATGTTTTTATTAACCTTCTTGGACGATATCCTTTTTCTATGGCCGGTATGATCCCACGTACTTTTATCGACGACTTATTAGCTCGTACTGATATTGTTGATCTTGTTGATGGCAAAGTGCCATTAAAAAAAGCCGGAAAAAACTATCAGGCTTGTTGCCCTTTTCATGGAGAAAAAAGTCCCTCATTTACTGTAAGTAGAGATAAGCAGTTTTATCACTGTTTTGGTTGTGGCGCCCATGGCAATGCGATTAGTTTTATCATGGAATATGATCGACTGGAGTTTGTCGATGCTATCGAAGAGTTAGCAAGTTATAACGGTGTAGAGGTAGAGCGTGAGCAAAACACCCAAACACCGGCAGAGCAAAAACGCCAGCAATTGGCCCATAAACAAAAGCAAGACGACTATGAATTACTCGGCAAAATAAGTCAGTTTTATCAAAAAAACCTCAAGACCCATACTGATTCCAAAACAGTCATTGATTATTTGAAGGGCCGCGGCTTAACCGGCGAAATTGTGAAACAGTTTGGCATTGGTTATTGCGCCGACAGCTGGGACGACATGATGAATGTATTTGGCAATTCTAGCCAAAACTCAAAGCAGCTTGTTGATTTAGGAATGGCCATTCAGGGTGACAAAAATCGTCCGTACGATCGTTTTCGCGGCCGAGTGATGTTTCCTATTAAAGATAAACGCGGTCGTGTTATTGGTTTTGGTGGCAGGGTTTTAGCTGACGGTACACCTAAGTATTTAAATTCGCCTGAAACTCGAATTTATCATAAGGGCCAAGAATTGTATGGTTTATATGAAGCAAGGCAGCATTGTAAAAACCTTAACCGCTTAGTAGTAGTTGAAGGCTATATGGATGTAGTCGCTTTAGCTCAACATGGCATAAATTATGCGGTCGCTTCGCTTGGCACATCAACGACTGAAGAGCAATTGCAAACAATGTTTCGCACCGTAAAAGAAGTAATTTGCTGTTACGATGGCGACCGGGCAGGCAGAGAAGCAGCATGGCGAGCTATGGACAATGCTCTACCGCTAATACGAGATGGAGTTTCTTTAAAGTTTGTATTTGTTCCCGATGGCGAAGATCCTGACACCTTAGTACGCAAAAAAGGCCAACAGGCCTTTGAAAAAATACTTGATGAAGCGAAACCGTTATCGCAATTTTTATTTGAGCATTTACTTGGCCAAGTAAATATAAATTCATTAGAAGGTAAAGCTGCTTTAGTTGAATCATTTCAGCCTTATTTACAAAAGCTACCTGACAGCACCTTAAAAGATTCTATTTTAAATGAATTAGCAAATAAATTTGGTACGGGCTCTGAACAGCAACTTGCAAAACTAAATAAAAATCAACCACCTGCACAACAGCAAGCAAATAAGTCAAAAACAAAAGCAACTCCTATTCGTTTAGCTATTGCATTATTGCTTGAGCATCCCCATCTAGTAGAAGTTCTACCCGATTTATCGGTATTAGAACCGATAGAGTTACCAGGTATAAACTTATTTAAAGAGCTTATGCAGAAATGTAAAGCCAGGAAAGGCATCACTAGCAGCCAAATAATCGAAAGTTGGCGCGGTACTGAGCAAGGAAAAATATTAGCGAAGTTACTTGTATGGGAACACCATATAGATAATGACGCTGCAGAAGATGTGTTTAGTGACATTTTAGAAAAAATAATTAACACATTCGTAGAAAATCGTACAGAATTACTGTTACAAAAAGCCCGTTTGGGACAATTAAACTCGTTGGAAAAACAAGAACTCCAGTCTTTGCTTAATGCGCAGAGCTAAATATACGTTTTTAAACAATTTTATGAATTGTTTTAACTATCTAAACTGGCGTTTCTTTATTCAACTTGCTATAATTTCGTCCTTTACTGTTCGTATTTTGATAGCCAAATAGGTGGACTTTCGTCAATGGTTCAAGCCCCACAATCTAGACTAAAAGAACTTATCACAAAAGGTAAGGAGCAAGGTTATTTAACTTTTGCTGAGGTGAATGATCACCTACCACAAGATATAATTGATTCTGACCAAGTTGAAGATATTATTCGCATGATTAACGACATGGGTATTCAAGTGTTTGAAAACGCACCTGATGCCGATGAATTAATGATGGCCGAAGCCAATACTGATGAAGATGCTGCCGAAGCTGCAGCACAAGCATTAGCCACTGTAGAAAGTGAAATTGGCCGCACAACTGACCCTGTTCGTATGTATATGCGTGAAATGGGTACCGTAGAACTTCTTACTCGTAAGGGCGAAATTGTTATCGCCAAGCGTATCGAAGAAGGGATCAGAGAAGTACAACGTAGTGTTTCAGAATACCCGCCAGCAATTAACTACTTGTTAGAGCAGTGGGATAACTTTGAAGCTGAAGAATTACGTTTAACTGACATCATTATCGGTTTCTTAGACCCAGACGCACCAGACGAGGTTGCACCAACTGCAACGCACGTTGGCTCTGAACTTTCACAAGAAGATCTTAAAGATGAAGATGGCGAAGGCTCTGAAGACGATGAAGATGAAGAAGAGGAAGATACAGGCCCAGATCCTGAACTTGCTCGTGAACACTTCACTGAATTACGTAAACGCTACGAAGCAGCGAATACAGTAATTGAAGCAAAAGGCCGTAATCATCAAGATTCAGTTGAAGCTATCGATGCTATTTCTGAATGCTTTAAAGAATTCCGCTTAATTCCAAAATTATTTGATCGCTTAGTTAAAGGCATGCGTGATGTAATGGACCGAGTTCGTGTGCAAGAACGTTTGATTATGAAGCACTGTGTTGTTGGCGCTGGTATGCCAAAAACTCATTTCATCAAAATTTTTCCAGGTCATGAAACCGAAACCGAATGGTTAGAAGCTGAAATTGCAGCCGGTCACTCTTATTCAGAAAAATTAAAAATAGTTTCTTTCGACATTGAGCGTTGCGTATACAAGCTTACACACCTTGAAGAAGAAACGTTCTTAAGCGTACAAAGTATTAAAGACATCAACCGTCGTATGTCAATTGGTGAAGCGAAAGCTCGCCGAGCGAAAAAAGAAATGGTTGAAGCTAACTTACGTCTTGTTATTTCAATTGCTAAAAAATACACCAACCGTGGTTTACAATTCTTAGATCTGATCCAAGAAGGTAACATCGGTTTAATGAAAGCCGTTGATAAGTTTGAATATCGCCGTGGTTATAAGTTCTCAACTTATGCAACTTGGTGGATCCGTCAAGCAATTACACGTTCAATCGCCGACCAAGCACGCACTATACGTATTCCGGTACATATGATTGAAACGATCAACAAGCTAAACCGTATTTCTCGTCAAATGCTTCAAGAAATGGGCCGCGAGCCAACTCCTGAAGAATTAGCTGAACGTATGGTTATGCCTGAAGATAAAATTCGTAAGGTCTTAAAAATTGCTAAAGAGCCAATCTCAATGGAAACACCAATTGGTGATGATGAAGATTCGCACTTAGGTGACTTTATTGAAGATGGTAGCGGTGAATTGCCTGTTGATGCAGCAACCACAGAAAACCTTAAAAATGCTACCCACGAAGTATTAGCAGGTTTAACCGCCCGTGAAGCTAAAGTTCTTAGAATGCGTTTCGGTATCGACATGAATACTGACCACACATTAGAAGAAGTTGGTAAGCAATTTGACGTAACACGTGAGCGTATTCGTCAAATCGAAGCGAAAGCACTTCGTAAACTTCGCCACCCTTCTCGCTCTGAGCAACTTAAGAGTTTCTTAGACGGCGAATAAGGCCAGCAAGTAACATATAAAACTAAGCCTGCATTCGCAGGCTTTTTTTATTGCCCTCATATATTTTCAATTAAAATGAAAATCTTCATTTTTTGCTATTTTATAGGTTAGCCTTTGCTCAGCATAAAATTTGAGATTGATTAATGCAAAATATTTTTGTAGGTTAAGTCAATGTATTGATAGGTTAAATATAAAGAGTTAAGGCATACAGTTATATACCTCAATAGTTAGGATTATCGAACAGGACGTGTTTTATTTTTCCAGCTCTTATATAAACCAAACGTTTTCATCGATGACTCAATATCAAACGAGTGAACCATAGCTTCAACTTGTTCAGTTGTTTGTTGTTTCCAAGTTATGTTTTCTAAGTTGGCAAAACCTAATGTCATCGCGGCCATAATAGCAGCATTAAGTTTTAATTGTTTTTGGTCAACTTTGTCAAACGTATCTGATTGAGCATGATAATTTGAAGCGTAATTGGCATCTTGCTGGTTGGCAACAATATTTGCTACTCCATTCATCATAAAATCATAATTATCTGTGCCTACTACAGGTACATTAATTTGCTCAAACGGGCCAAGCTCTTGAACGGGTTGCAGTACCTTATTCAGTGCAGGGATAATATCAGCTCTACCATTGGTGAAAAAACCGCTGATTTTTCCGGTACCAATATCAATGGTAGAGGTCATAACGTGCTTACTTAATTGTTCAATATGGGTTTTAGTATATCCCCATGAACCGTATATCCCTTGCTCCTCACCGTTGTAAAGGGCAAATCGAATAGTACGCTTTGGAACAATATTTAATTTTTTTATTTGCCTAGCTATATCAATAACTAATGTGACATTAGAGCCATTATCTAGAGCACCGGTCCCCATATCAAAGGAATCAATATGTGCACCAAGTAGGACAATTTCATCTGGATAAGTTGAGCCTTTGATTTCTGCGATAACATTTTGCGTTTTATAGGCGCTTTCACTAGTAATATCGAGTTTGGCATTCAATACTAATGAATGTTTTTTACTTAAAAGGCGTTTAATTTTTAACGCTTGTTCACGTTCAATAACAACTATGGCAAGTTTACTATCTGCTCCTTTACTTGGAAGGTGTCGATAAAGTAGGTTTTTCTCACGAGACGACATATAGATGAGCCCTGCAGCTTCAACATTTATGGCACGCTGTTCAATGCCTACCGCATCTATATATTCTTGAAATAATCCATGGATACCAACTTTATCATCAAGTATTGCAGTTTCAACAAGTAACCATTTACCTTTTAAATGGTTTGGCTGTTTAAATGCTGCAAGTTCACCTTTACCAATATTTATAATCGGGGCTGTTAATCCACTACTTGATGTACCTTTGGTAAAGGGCATTGCTGCGATGCGAGCTGAGAAATAAATATTTTTCCCCGAAATGATTGCACTGGCGCTCTGCTCACTCCATGAACTTGGCATTGCAAAAGACTCTTTTTGAGCTTGAACCCCCGCTTGTTTAAATTTTTTTAGTGCCCAGTCTAGTGATTTTTCATTTGCTTTTGTACCAGTAAGTCTTGGGCCTATTTCATCAGTTAACTGTTGTAAGTCTTCTAAAATAGGCGTTTGACTTTTCATTGCATCAATTAATTTGTCAATCTCGTTAGTTTCTGCCAAGGCGGGAAAAACGCTAAAAACCAGTATTATTGTTATTTTTCTATAAATATTACTCATGTAATCCTCTTTCCTTAGTTTTGTTTTATCTTTACTTAGCGCTATTTAACTGTCAAGGATTGATTATAAATGCAGCAATTATTACTGACTGTCAATACGAGCATTTCAACAAGCTAATGATTGATCATTGCCTTTGTTCGTGGCTGCGCATTGTTCTCATAATTATCGCCTTAATTTACCCCTCAGATACACCACTAAGATCAAAAGCTAGAGACAAGCGTCGTTAACTAGGTACTTGGAATATTATCAACTATATACTTGCAGCAATTGCGATCCCTGCATATCATAAAGTCATAACAAAACAATAAAATTTATCCATGACAAAACACTTACTTACCTTACTTATTTGTGCGTTTTTTTCTCCAAACTCCATTGCACAAGCTGATTCCGAAGACTATTGGGATATCACTATTTTTGCAGGCCAAAGAACTTCAGATAACTTTGAAGACGATGAAGACTTAGAAGAAGGAGAAGAGCCCTTTGAAGTAGATTTTCTTAATGATGCGAGTGCCGGCATAATTCTTGGTTGGGAGTTTGACTACAACCGCACTGGCGAATTACTTTTTAGCCACTCTAACACTGAGTTTGATGGTGATATTCAACTCGACGATATGGAAATAAGCATTAGCTATTTGCACATTGGTGGCACGGTAACCGTAAGTGAAGGCAAAGTACCAATCTATATAGGTGGTGGCTTAGGTATTGCTCACCTTGCACCGGGAGATGGTAGCCTAGACTCAGAAACAAGGCCATCTGCGAACTTAGGGATAGGGGCAAAATTTAATTTTTCAGAGAGTTTTTCACTAAGGCTAGATGCTAGAGGCTACGCAACATTTTTTGATAGTGATGGTTACTTATTCTGCTCAGGAAATAAAGGCTGCGTTATGAGAACAAATAGCAACATGTGGCTACAGGGTGAATTTACTGCCGGTTTAACTTACCGATTTTAACTCAAAGCTATTTATTACAAAAGCTAGGGGTTATCTCACAACTCACCTAAACTAAAACAATGCAATTTAAACTTAATCTCAGCATTATATTTTTGGTTATTATCACAGCAAATTACAGTGATAAGGCACTAAGTCATGCGGAGCATGACAAAGCGAGATATGTATCACCTGAAGGCATTGATGCAGGTAGATGCGATAATGCAACAACACCATGTAAAACCATAAATTATGCTGCTCAACACGCTAACAAGGGTGATCAAATACGGTTGAGTAAAGGTAGCTATCATATAGAAAACGTAGATACGCTATTTTATTTACTCAGCGATTTGATTCCAATTCGCGGTAATTATCAAACTGAAGATAACTTTAATCACCAGCAAGCAAATAATATCACCTACCTCACTGGTGTACCCACTGATTATGTACAAACACTTACCGACAAAGGCTTTACCGTAATAGCTGACAAAAAAGCAATAGACAACAGTACAGCAAACAATAAAAGCATAATTAAAGCAAAACTTGCGGCGTTTAATCGTCTACAGGAAAAACAAGTTAATACTGTCTGCAGTAATGGTTATGCTGGAGATCATGCTTGTAATAACTTAGATTTATTAGCTCATATCCCTCTAAATATGTTTGCAACAAACCCTGCCGAAGGCAATGATATTTGGGGGCATTACGACTTAAATGATAATAAAGAATACGCTTTAATAGGCTTAAGTAATGGTATTGGCATTGTTGATGTATCAGAGCCTGTAGCGCCAGTTGTTATCACTACAATAGCAAGTGAAGAAACAATTTGGCGAGATATCAAGGTATATCAATATTTCGATATCAGCATTAACAAATGGCAAAGTTATGCCTATGTAACCGCCGACAATGCCACAACAGGTTTATTAATTTTAGATTTAAACCAATTACCGAATACGGTCACTATCAAAGCGAATGATAAAACCGATTTAAATGCCCACAATGTCTATTTAAGTAATGTCGATTACTCTACAGGGGTCACCATTACCGGCATGCAACCATATCTACACATAGCCGGCTCTAATCAAAATGGTGGTGGTTATAATTCCTACAGTCTTGCAGATCCTACCAGTTTAGTTAGCGTTTACAAGCCAACTAATAATCGCAGCCAATACACTCACGATGCATCTTCTATGGTGATAGATGATGAACGCACAAACAGCCAATGCGTAAATGGCACAAACCATTGTGAAGTGATGTTCGATTTCAATGAAGATAATTTCCAATTATGGGATAAGACTCAAAACTCAACACCTGAAAAACTAAGCACAACAAGTTATAGCAATGCCTCTTATGTTCACTCAGGTTGGTACACTGAAGATAAATTATTAATGCTCGTTCATGATGAGCTTGACGAACAAAACTTTAACTTAAATACAACGTTAAGGTTATTTGATATTACTGACTTAACTGCGCCAAGTTTATTATCTATCTGGACAGGTGATACTCAGGCTATTGATCATAATGGCTATGTAAGAGGCAATCGTTATTATATGTCAAATTACGAGCGCGGCATTACTGTCATTGACATTACTGATCCTACGCAACCAGTAGAGTCAGGTTTTTTTGACACCTACCCTATTTCAGACAACTCCTCATTTCATGGCGCCTGGGGAGTATATCCATTTCTGCCTAGTGGTAATATATTAGCGAGTGATATTAACAGTGGTTTATACATCTTAAAGGACAATACCTTAGATGTTGAACAAGGTAGTTTAAGTTTTACTAACCAGAACTTTTCAACCAGCGAAGGGCAAAGTATTCAAGTAAATGTACGCCGACATGATCAGTTTCAAGATAATATAGAGGTTAATTGGGAGTTAGTTACTGGTTCTGCGAGCAGTGATGATTTCACCTTAGCGAAAGGAACATTATCTTGGCAAGATCAGGAAAGCACAGATAAAACTATCAGCATCGACATTACCTCAGATAACCTGGCAGAGCCTAACGAAATATTATTCATTCGACTGTTCGATCCAAAAAATGGTGCAACCTTAAGCCAACCAAACTTAGCAACCATAACAATAGCGGCAACAGATGGGGAAAACACCCCACATGTTAATGCCGGTACAAACAAAGAAGTACAAGCAGGCAGTAATGTTACTCTAAATGCCAGCGCAAGTGATTTAGACCAAGATACACTTAGCTATCAGTGGCAACAAATAGCAGGACAACCTGTAACCATTAACAATAATCAGCAATTAACCGCAACCTTTACTGCTCCGCAAATTAATGACACTTTAACTTTTTCATTCACGGCAACAGATGCAACCGGTTTAAGTGCAAGTGATTCGGTCAGCATAACAATAGTAATAGAAGCTATTATTGTGACGCCTAACCCTCCACTCGAACCTACAAGCTCCAGCGGCGGCGGCAGCCTCTTTTATGGATTATTCGCTATCGCCGCAGCAATTTCTAGAAGAAAAGCCAAGATTTGTTCATAAAAACAACAAACAAACTAAAACTAAAACTTTTTAAACAACAAGTGGTGACAACAAAATAAAAAATGCTTATACTTGCCGCCGCTTTTGGTTATTATCATTAATAACAAATCAAGCAGCACATCTAGATGGCCCCTTAGCTCAGTTGGTTAGAGCATCCGACTCATAATCGGCAGGTCCCCTGTTCAAGTCAGGGAGGGGCCACCACCTAGAACAACACTTTCCTCGTAAGTACACACTAACAAATCAACCGTAAAATATATTTTTATAGCAAATATATAGCATGTTCATCCTCAATTTTTTTAAGAAATTTAGAACAACTCAAATATGTTTAGATCTGAATAATTTTTAGAGAATAAAGAGCAGATGGGTTCAGGTTTAATAAATTGATAAATCAAACTATAAGCTATTATAGAAACTAAAGTTCGCCAACAGCTTATTATAATTCAAATCAACCACAAGCTTTTAAGAAAGTGCTACCCAGTAGTGGTGCCTTTCCAATGTAGACGGTATGTAGTCATCTAGAGTAATTAATTCCTCACTGTATCATCTATTTTAAAATTAACGAAAATCTAAACCTTACTCAAAGGTTGAAGAGTAATCATCTATTATTATATATTTTATTCTTACCTATTACCCTTCCGCTTTCTAAGTGAAATGCTCCACTAAACTCAACTCTACTGTAAGTCTTAGCAGAGCTTATCCCCCCACCTATAACCCCCTTTTCGCCAAGTAAGGTCCAAACTACTTTTAGCTTGTTATCTTCTAGGAATTTTATAAAAGCCCCCTTTTTAATAAGAAGGTGAGCCTTCGTGGCATAAACAGCTTCAGCTGCAAAGCAAATCTTTTCCCCACTTTCATCAATCAGGCTCCCTACTTCATCTCCTGGAACTAAGTTCATCTTGTCTATAATCATTGAACTTGGTTTTAAGAAGCTCAAAGTTTCTACCTTTGAACGATCGAACTCTTCTTCCCAGTGATAATTTATAGAGTTCACGCTTACTTGTGCAATAAATTCCCGAGAGTCTTTATCATGAACGTCTACCCATTCACTACCCCCATAGTAATCTGACTGAAAACACCTAAAAGCTTGAGACCAACAAAATTCACGATCAAATAATTGGTACCGATCACTTCCTTCTGGCATCCATCGCCCCATGAAGTGTTGACTACTTACCCACTTTATAAATTCGTCATAATCATCTTCTTTTACCAAATAACTTAGAACATGACACCATACTTCCTTTCTCGGGTAAGCCCATTCTTCGTTTCCAATTTTCTTAGGTTCTTTCCAAGCAGGATAACTTTGTAACACAAGCCATTCCTCACCAGTAGAATCAACAACTTCCATTAGTTCTTCTGGCTTGTCTAAGGTTTTATGATCACTTACCCATTCATCAAAAGAACAATTCCAATCGAAGACTTCTTTGCTAGCCCACCAACAATTACTTTGCTTTAATTTTTTAATTCCTGTTTTTTGAATCAGGATTGTTGGATCTATATCCCTGACATATGGATCCCATGGGCCTATGTAAGGGTTTTCTTTTCGTTCATCCCCGTAACCTTCATAGCGAATGAAATTATCTGCTAGTCTAGCCATAAATTCGTAATAGGCTATCCATTGATACTTTTTACCTATACGCTCTTGATTCGATTCATTACGACCTCTACCTGTTCCTACAGACTTATCAAAATCTAGATGTTTTTCTGGGCTCCAGCCTAAATCTATTACACGTTCAAAAATAAAGCGTTGGGCAATTCTCAAGTCAAAATGACTATCAGTATCATTCAATTTATGATTGTGATCCAAGTAAGGTTCAATTTCAGTTTCAAAGTATTTAAGCTCTTCATTTTCAAGTGAAGATTTAAAAACAACATTATTAGCCTTTAGTTCCTCTTCTTTTTTTCGGCCAACCACTACACCATAATTTATTTTAAAATTACTAGCTTTAAGCTTTTTTTCACTACCTTCAGTAATTATAGGGTCTAAAGCATCAAATAATTTTCTTTTACTTGATGAAAGTGTAGTGAGAAATTCTTCATATATTTTCTTACGGTTTATTGGAACTTCGCCTATTTTGCAACCAGACCAGTCGGAACGGTTATGATTGGTTCCAATTGTATACCTAGCAAAATCACCATAACTCATCACTGAACTCCAAAGATGTGAATAACTATCTTTATCATATTTACTTTTTAGATCAGCTTCTGAAGGTATACAATTAGGCCATGAGCTATTGTATGGTGCTATAGTTTTATTGATGTCAATATTTAAATCATTACCAAGATATACGGTATATTCAATAATACCTCTAGCATAGTCACGAAGTAATATATGGGGATATACTTCTTCTTTGTTGAAAATAGTTTCATATACAGTATGAGCTAAAACCTTCAAGCTATTAACTTGTTTAGTCCTCAAAGCGCACCCATATGCTATAGCGTATATCCTCTCTATAACGAAAGGATCATCAACATTATCAAACTCTTCTATTAGCTCAATTAAAACATCAATTCTATTTTCAAGTAATTTAACTAATGCCTTCGTAGTGCAGTCCCTTAATTCCCTATTCGATGAAGTTAAAAACCAAACCAAAGTTATTGAAGCAAGTTTTATTGAGTCATTTGATATGTGAGACTTATCATTGTCACTCCACGCCCAATCAATTAAGTAGCGAAATGATGATTCTTCACTGTATTTATCTCTTAATAAAATAGTCCATAGTTTATCTCTATCTGGTAATGTTTTATTTTTTAGAATCTTATGTAAAAAATTAGCGTTATAAGGGTGTCCGTCAGCCGCACTTAATGAAACTATAGTTTCGAAAAAAAAGTCATAAGCACCTTGGTATTTAAATACACTATTTACAAGGTATGGCTTTATTTTTTGATGATCTATCGTTTCAATTTTACGCCAAACTAGACTTCTGATGAATGCTTCAATAAATGAACGATTTTTTTCATACTGAGGTAGCAATTCATATAACTCTCGATCAAATTTTTCGGGTACTTGTATAGCTAAAGCCTCTATAAGGCCTTGGTTTAAATTGAGTGTATGAACACTTTCAACATATTCGTACAGTTTTCCTTGATCGGAGAATTCATATTCTATGTCCGAAACAGTTTCCAAAAGAAAGCTTGCAGTTAAATGATCATCAAAGCGTTCAAATGCTAGATAAATACAATCTATACCTTCATTATGCTCATTCCAAAACGGGCTTTTAGATAAAACCCCCTCTTTTATCAGGTCATCAATAAAACCTTTCTTATTAAGGTAAGGACTAACAGTATCCTCAATTATTTGAAAAGCTTTCAAGTAAGGTAAATACTTATCTTGATAGTCTGACTTATGCTTTATGAGTGCATCGATTGAGAGTTTTACCAAATTCACACTACTGCTATAGCCATAAACACTTTCAGAAGAAAGTTTTAGATTTACGCTATTGATATAGAACTCTAGAATGGAAGATATTCCCTTGAGCCCTGTAGGAATTTCTTTTAACCCTCTATTATTTATCCCTTCACAAAAAAGCTTTAAGAAAAGCGGGTTTTTAAATTCGGGGTTTAATAAAGGCACTACGGGTCTTGCAATTTTATAATTGTCAAAAAATAAATTAACAGCATCATACTCAACATTCTGAAACCCTAGGTGTTTATACTCTATAAAATCATTGCGGGTTATTTGCTCAGGTAAGAGTGTTAACTCTTTATATGTTGATCGAATAGATAAAACTAACCCTAGCCACTCATATTGTTTAATTTCATCAATAAAACTATTGATGAAATTAGACCAAAATTGGTTACCTTTACCTTCATTTATAGCATCTACAAATATAATGACTCTTTTTTCACTTTCTTTTCCATATAAGTTAAGTTTTCTCAGAAAGTCTTCTGAAGTACTGTTTAATTGTAAAAGTTTAAATATTTGTCCCCACGGAGCTTCATTAGTTACAAGTTGCTGTCCTAGTATAAACACCGTTCCAATATCATTTTCTAATCTAGTATTTACTATGTCAGCTAATAGGTGTGACTTTCCTATGCCCGCTTCACCTTCAAGTAATAAGTATGGGTTGTTGGCTAATTTAACCGCAGTAGAATTTAGAAAATTTATGAAAGAAGAGCATTCATACCGAAACTCTCTCAGTTCACGAAGCGATGATGAAAATTTGTTATCGAATTTGTCTAAGTCTTTATCTTCTTCACATTTACTTCTTAAATTCCAAAGATAATCTTCTACTTCACTCACTGTAGAACAGCAATGATTCAATAGCTCTTGAAACTGCTCAATAGGAATATTGATGTGACTAGTAAAATCGGTAAGCTCAAATAGCTCACGAAGGTTTTTAAGGCTATCTTTAATCGGTTCAATATAAAGCTTTAGACTTTCGTCAACTCTAAGCTTATTACCTTTTATAAGAACTATATCAAAGTGTTCAAATACCCATTTTGAAAATATTTCAGTTCTGCCAATCCCTTCAAAAATTTGGGCTACATCTAGCTTAAAATTAAGTTCAGGAGTGTACCTTTTTCCTAAATCAGATATTGCAGATCTAGATTTTTGATCCAACCAATTTGAATCTAAAGAAAATGTTAACTTATTATCAATCGACTCTAATAACAATCTGATTTTAAAAAGTGAATCACCAATTTCAAATATCTTATCTTTATAGTTTTCTTCAATATGTAGTCTTTTTAACTCTTTTGAATTGCTTATTTTTGTATAAAAACTTCGATAAAAATCAATTAATTCATTTTTATTTGGAGGCAAAATATTGGGATTTTTTTTAAACTCTAATTGTAAATCATCTACCGATCTTTCTGATTTAAACAGTATATGTTGATTTAAGTATGTAAAAAGAACTTGCGAGTGGTAGAACGGAAATTGCCCCGTGGACTCATCATAAGAATATTTCTTTTGATGTTCAGCAATCACTTCTTCTATAAGTGTAAATAGTAGAGAACGGTATTCTTTTTTAGGAAAAAATAATTTTTTAAGACTTCCATAACCTTGATCTGCTAAAAATTGGTCTACCATTTTCATGGCTACATATGTTGATATCACTGAAATCGTAACAGGTTCCATTGTTTTTCGCTTTCTATCTGTTTTTATTAAGTTAATTTTATTTTTATTGTAATTTTTTTATATTAAAAAAGATATGAGAAAGTCTCAGAAACAATCTAGTTATCAATAAAAATTATGAAGAATACCTTCTTCTCCTTCAGTCTTTAGTACAGTTATTTACAGAACTCCAAGTTGTTAAATACCTAATCAACCTATCCCACCTATAACAATCTGTACTAGGTGGGATAGGTAACAAAGGTCTAATCAAATATTTCCTCTAGTTTATGGCCTAAAGCATTGGCAAACTTTCGTTGAAAATCGATTTTTTCTGGTAATTCGTAATAAGCATTCCTGCCACTTTTACCAATCGGTTTAATTCCCAACCGACTTAACAATTTGCCAAGACCACTTCTAACTCTAGGTTCTGACAATTGATGGTGATTGCTATCAAGCCAGTGCCTGCAATTCCTTATCATATCTTGTGTACTTATCCGCCGCTGACCATCAAAGGGTTTATCACTTAATAGTTCATTAATTAAAAACTCTTGGTAAGGTGATAGGCTTGCTAACTTTTCATCTAGCAATGCTTGGGTCATTGGTGCCTTTCTAGGGTTAAAATCACTAATATCATAGTTCATTAGATAATGAAGTAAGTATTCAGCTCCGTCATTATCAATCCATTGCCAAAGTTTTTTAAAATAAGGTATGTTTTGAGCGTATTCTGCTGATGGTTCTAAAACAATATACCGACGTTCCCTACTACCAGCGCTTATGACATTGTCATGATTACTGGCAAAGAAAAAACGGCAATAGTTAGGCACCTGAATAACATCTAAACCTTTTCTTTCAAGACTTAACCTTGGCTCACTAATTAGCCCTTTAAGCTTATCAGCTGTTCTGGGATCAGTAAGATTGACTTCATCAGCAAAAACTAACAGCTTATTTGCACTTACTGAGTTAAACCTACCTGTTAATTGATAGGCACCATTAACCTGTACAGCTAAATTACCCAATATTCGCTTTATTGGTTCAAACAAAGTACCTTTACCTGTTCCTTCAACCGACTTCATTATCACCGCTACACTTGGCTTATCATCAGGCTCTTGGACCATATGTGCCAAAAATCCAATAACGTAATTAGATGCTTTTTCATCACCGTTACAAATTACCTTTTTAATGTGAGTAATAAACGGTTTAACATCGCCTTCTTTGGGCTTTAAGGCAAAGCCCTCAAAAAAGTTAAAAACAGTGTCAGGGCATTTACTTGGGTTTGGGTAAAAACTAACACCTCCTGGTTTAAAGTTTTTACCTGGCCAACTTAACCAAGCCTCACCTAAATTAAAACCGACAACTTTTGGCTCATGCAAAAAGTAGCTTTTAAACTCAAGAAGGCTTTCAAATGCAATAGATTTACCATCAACGGGGCAATGTTTCTTAGAAACAATTTTATGTTTACTACCCACAGTAACGTGTGTGTATTCCATGTTTAATGCTTCTAGCCGTTGAAGGTCATTAGCCGATAAGGGCTTATCGTTAATAAAGTTATAATTGCTTTGGTTTTGGTTATTTTCCGTTACGGGTGTATTGCGCATCAACGCGCCTTGATGCGTTAACGGGTAATTATCCCATAACGGTTCACTCTGGTTTGTTTCGCTTAAAGGCGTTACCGCTTCATGTTCGAATGAAGGCGAATACTCATCATTAATAAAGTTATCCATGGTTAACTCCTTCTAACAAATGACTTTGTTTTATAAAGCTGTTTAACCAAATGTCTAAATCTTCTTTAAGATAACGTACAGCGCGCCCTATTTTAATAAATGGTGGTGCAGGTGTTCTATTTTCTCTATTTCCTTCCATACGCGATTGGCGTAAGAAAGACCGACTCATGTTAATATATTCTGCTGTTTCTTGTTCTGTCATTGCACGTTTCACAACGGTCATAACGATTTTCCTCATTGTTCATGTAAGTTTATTAATGTTGGTTAGGCATCACTGCTATACCAACGCGTTTTTCATGAACAAAGGTAAACAATCTAGGGCGAAAAAGTCAGATAATTGCGCCTTAAAGCGCCTTGATGCGTTAACGGAATTTATTAAAAGAAAATAAGAGTTTAAATATAAGAAATCATGCATCAATTGAAATTGATGCGCCATTTAAGTTATAGAGTATTAGTCAAACTAATTATAAAAATGGCACTAACAGCCTTAAGTTAGTACTCTTGAGTTTTTCTACATCTTGGGAATGCACTACATCCCCAAAACTTATTCCCCGCATTAGGACCTTTCTTAGCGGTTCTAACCAACATTTTATTACCACAACTAACGCAGCTTTTTTCATTTAGCTTTGGCTGAGTATCAATAGGCCTATTAGTTGATACTGAATCAATCATGCCTTTTAGCTGGGTTCCACCTATCAATTCAAGTGGTTTTCCTTTGGCAAAAACATAAGCTTCACCAGTATAAGTACCTGAACACATAACTATTGCTCTATCCGCATTTTCAGCAACCATTACACCGTATAATTCACGAACTGTTTTAACGCCTATTTTTTGTGTTCGCCACTGCTTACATTGAACTATAGCTTTTTCACCATTGCGTTTTAATATAAGGTCAATGCCACCATCAGCACCACCTTTAGTTTCAAATACCTTATAACCAAGACTTTTATAAACTTCACCAACAAGCATTTCAAACTCTCGCCATGTGATACTTTTTAATGGATCAGTTTGTGACTCAAAAGCATTTAAAAAGCCAAATGCACCCTTGCCCGACATTCTCGGTATTAATGATTTCTTATGAAGTGATTTAATTAAATCTATAAGTGCTATAAAAGCAATTAAGCTCGCAATTGGAGCAGCAAAAGTTGATAGTGCATTTGCCAAACTTGCACTAATTGGTGATTCAAAATAACTTCTGGGTAGTCCATCCTTTAGAAGCTCATAAACAATAAGGCTTAATGGACCGTTTACCCACCAAGGTAAAGTGAATAGTAAATCTAATATTGAGCCGTTCCTTTTGGCCATGATAAATCCTTTACTATATATTGATTAAATTTTTCACATAGTATTTCATAAAAAGTAATTAAAAGCATTCTAACACTTTGGTTTATAGGTAAAATTGCTGACTTCCAGTTACTAAATTACTGACACTATTATTTATCTATGCTAACGTCAGACAAGACCAATTAACTGCCGTTGGCTAGTAATAAAAATATCGAATTTTCGCTGTGTTAATATAAATGCGTGAAGGCGAGTTTTAACCGACTTTAACCTTCGATTAAATAATTAGTTTAGCTAACTCATTGAAGTTTAACCCCAAAAAAATGATAACTGTCAACATCAAACTTTTAACTATAAGAATTAAATTATGAATGAAACCATAAGAGAAGAAGTTGTCGAATTTGAAGAACATGGCTTAGATATAGCTAGAATAGATTCTGATAGCACCTCAAAATTGTCAACACTGTCTTTCAGTGCCTCTCCAAACATTCACATTGAAAAAAAATTAAAAATCAATCAGCCCTTTGTGATTAATGTGCCAAATTATGGAGTAAAAGAAATAAAATTGACTCGTGTGGACACTTTTGAAGTATCAGTAAAAGTCAAAAACACTCCAATATCACCAAATATTAAATTTATGAAGGGGGTCGATAATTCCCCTTTCCCCGAACAAGAGAAAGAGATTATCAGGCAGAAGTTAGAAAGCATGGAGGAGGAAATTAAGCATAACTCAGAGCTAACTCAAGAAATAAAAGACGATTTATCTGAACATGTAGCATATGTTAAAAATTCATTAGAATATTTGGGGCGAAAAGATTGGTTTATTTTAGCAATGGGCTTATTGGGGAACTTTGCATCAGGAGCTTTTTATGCACCAGATGTTGCAATTGAAATGGCGTCTAGTATCTCAACTGCTATCCCTCAATTTTTAGATTCGGTGGTTCATGCTATTCCAACCATAAATAGTAGTTTAGCTAGACTTAACTCTGATAGCTAATAAGGAGCTCAAGTCGACAATTTAGCCAATTAGGTTAACCGCGGCAGCTTTATGTTCTGGAGCAAGATGGGCGTAGCGTAATGTCATTTTTAAATCGCTATGGCCCATTAATTCTCTAACTGTATTTAAATCAACACCAGCCATTACTAATTTACTAGCAAAGTGATGACGTAAGTCATGAAATCTAAAATCATTAATTTCAGCTTGTTTTAAAAGATTAGACCAAGGTTTTTTAATATCGGTTAAAGGTTTACCTTCCGCACCGTTGAAAACATATCCTTGATTAGTTGTGTCGAACTGCCAATTATTTAAAGCTACTAGTGCTTCATTGTTTAATGGAATATGGCGACCTTTGCCCGATTTAGAATTGCCAGCAATTACCGTTAAATACTTCTGTTCTAGATCTACATTCATCCACTCAAGTGATAGCAACTCCCCTCTTCTCATACCTGTATTCATAGCTAGTAAAACAAGTGGTTCTAAATAATCACAATAGTTAAAATTTCTCAGCTCAGGTAATAATGGATAATGCCTTTGTTGTCTGAACAAATTGCCATTCTCACGTTCTACCTTAATTCTTTTATCACGCTCTTTTAAAGCATCTCTGAGTGCTTTTTCTTCTACATCTGTTAGGTAACGAACAACTGCATTATCTACTTTAAAAGATTTAACTTTATTCAGATCATGGCTTTCAATAATATTCCACTCAACAGCTCTGCTTAATGCTCCCTTTAATGTATTAACATAGCCATTTATGGTTGAAAGGCTCATGCCTGATTTTTTCTTTTCAATGCGCCATTTTTCAATATCCCAAGCATGAATTTGAGAAAGCTGTTTTTCCAAGTAATTAGGAAATGCTCTCTTAATTTCTTTGATGATTTTGTCAGAAGTTTTAGGGTTGCGAGTTTCTAACCAAGGTAGATATCTTTGCTCAAGGTATGAATTTAATTTTGCTTGTTTCGCTATTATAGTTTGACGTTTAGCTTCTTTTTTAACTTCTTGAACATCAATACCATGAGCAACTTCGCCAAGTTTAATTTTGGCTAGGTCTCTTGCTTGTGTTGGTGTGATTTCAGGGTGAGTACCTATTTTAAAATTAACCTGTTTTCCTTTGATACGGTAGAACAAATAATAGGTAATTCTACCCTTTGGGCTTATACGAGCATGAAATCCTGATAGTTCTGTATCATTGACCCTTCCATCTTCAACTTGTAGGGCCTTGATACTGGAATTCGTTATTTTTAGGCGCTTCGTCATTTTTAGTCCCTTGAGTAGTATTTATATTATTTGTAGCAAAATTGTAGCAAACCGATTGTGGTACAAAATACAATCATAAACAACAAAAAACAAAACAATGAACATAGTCGGTTGTATTTAAAAGGATTTATTTAGATTCAAAGTTTATGATTGTTCATTGAAATTCACCAAAAAACACTGAAAAATCACCCTCGTAATCGGCAGGTCCCCTGTTCAAGTCAGGGAGGGCAACCATTTTCTTTACAAACAGACTTCCACGAGAATCCCCAATAACAATACATATAAAACAGACTTTGTAGTGTCGTTTGATTCTCCCTACAATTAAAATTTAAGTTCATTCAGCCTGATAATTGTATTAATGATAATTTTATTTATCAATCACTCTTAAATACTATTCAATACATAACCTATGTTTAGTTAATTTATTATAATACCTTCTCAAAATACTCTATTAGCATACGTTTGTCGTACCCTATCAAGCTATTAGCTTCTCTACCAAACAGGCTATTGGATAGATAGCTCATATCTTTAATATCAACTTTATCAGCTAGCATAACGTTACCTGCTGCATCTTTGATTACATACTCGAACGACATGCGCGGGATATATAAATCCTTCAGCACACGTATTTCCTGCATGTTGTACCTAGTCTCACCTGCTAAATCAATATCAGTGAAAGTAATATCTATAGTTACATCAGCTTCTTTAAAGTGGTCAGCTAATGCCTCAGCCAACTTATTAGCTACACTCTGCTCGAAATCAGACTGTATACCAGAGTTACCTGTGTCTATGTCACTAAAATCACGAGGATTAATCAATGTTACTGTCGCTAATCCATCAGTAGCTGAGACTGTTTCTGGTTTTTCAATAGTGCTTGAGCACGATGCTAGTAACATAGTTAGTATTAGTGTTAATAGTTTTTTCATAATATTACTCCTATATAGATATAATATTAGTACCCAATATTTCAGGAGTACATAGTTAGGCAAATTTTCGGGTTTTCACTTTTTGCAGGTTTTCACTGAATTCGCTTTCCTCCATTCACCAGAGACCGAAGAGGTCATCACCTCAAAGATTCACGTTTGAGCTCGTTCGAGCAGCAGTGATGTTCGATAAAGGATCGGATTCACATTTTGAGAGGGAAAAAAAATAGTTATTTTTTTATTGTTAGGGCACATAAAAAAGGCCACTCCTTTGGCCTTATAATCGGCAGTTTCTCTGTTCAAGTCAGGAAACGGCCACCATTTTTATCAACACATCCTTGCATAATTGTCCATTTTAAAATTAAACTTACTTGGTAAGTTCATAAGTAGACCTTAATTACTACGGAGCTAAGAATGTTAAATTGATCCATTCTATGTCATGCGCACGATCCATCCTATACACACCTCCAGTACCAGCACAATTACCATTGATACCAAAAGAAGTGACACCGCCAACTACATTGCTATCCCCCATAAAGTTGGGTCCACCAGAATCACCAAAACATGTGCCTCCGGTTGAATGATTATTAGAAAGTAGCATTGAAAAATTACCGGTAAAACCTGGTGAATTAATCTGAATGAGACGTGGCGTTGCAAACATCCGGTTTAAGTTAGCTTCGACAAAAACAGGGTTAATCTTTTGTAAACCATACCCTACAGCGGTAAATGTCTGATTTTTTTTACCCCTTCGTTTTGCTAAAGCATTAAGTGCGTCTGCATTCGGTAAAGTCGCATATTCTGCTAATATCACAGGAGTGCTTAAAATGACGATACCCAGATCATTTAAGAAAAATGCTTCAGGGTTATAATCTGGAGATGTATGAATCGAGTCGAATTCAACAGAAGTTTCACCTGAAAATGGATAACCATCTGCACGAATTTCCGCTTCATTATTTTCGAACCAAACTCTCCCTCCAGTTGCTCCAGAAGTACAATGTCCAGCTGTCAGCATTACAGTTGATGACAGCAACGTACCTGAACATCGCCAAGCGGGCGCGCCATCTACGTCAAAAATTAGCAAGCCAACATGAGGGTGTGAATCGCCATCGAATTCACCATCAGTAACGGCAAATGAACTTTTTATGAACAACAATATTAAAATGGTTAGATAACCCATATATTTTTTAATCATGAATTTGTCCTTTTTTAATTCCAATAATCATGTGTTTACAGATAACCATCCGGTTCAATAGTTACCATCAGGATACAAAAATACAAGGTAGTATCCTTACACCCACCACAGTTTTTAAGTATTTCGTTTCAAGGACTGCAGGACACTTGAGGGTTTGCATTAAACTGTAAAGAAAAATTGTAGTATATATATTTAGCTAATCAACTTGGGCTTAATTAAATTTCAAACCGCTCTCCCCCCTATTGCGCCACTCTGGGTATCTTATATGAAGGCCCACAAACTGTAGTGGTCAACCATTCCAATTACAGCGTTCTCAGGGTCAAATAACATTTTTATGTTTTGAGCTATACTTTATTTAACAACAATATGTCAGGAATATTTATGCCTTTTTACTTTTCGATAAATAAAAATCATAAGAACACTCTTTATAAAGTTGCAAAGATTATTAATGTTGAACCTAAAAGTTGCCTAGATTTTGCTATTAAGCATCGAAATAGCACTCAATCTATGTTTAACGAGGTAACAATTGAATTGTTTTCAACAATTAAAGTTAAGAATAAGCCTATAGCAAAAAAACTTTACGGTCATTTTCTCAATGAGCTTAAAAAAGAAGGGGTAAGTATTTTGGATATTAAAAAATCACAGTATAGATTCAATAGGTTGCTGCGCAGGTAGTACATACTGATCAATAATCAACAACACTATACCGTTCAATTTCGAGCACCTTTATTTATATTTTACTAGTTCAAAAATAGGGTTTGAATAGTTCTTCACATTTAGCAAAACTCATCCAATTATCTTCGTAAATATACTCATACATTCTCTTAATAGACATTTAGCAATCTACTACTAAACTATTACTATCAATCGAAGGTCAATTGGAGTGTTATGATGAACAAGGTAACAAACAATATTATACTTTCCGTGTGCCTAGTTGTTGGTCTGTTAGCGTGCTCCCCTGAGGTTAAGGAAAGCAAAACTAACGAGCCAGCCAAAGAAGCAGAGGTTAAGCAAGAAGTTACAAGTGAACAGACTAAAGCCGTTGTGTTATTACGTGGTCTGCCAACACTAAACACAGTAAGCAGTGTCGCTATCGTTGAATTAGATCCAGAATCTGACAATTTCGGAGAAATCCTCAGTGAGTTCGAGACTCCTGATATCAATAGCAATGCCCCATTACATCACCTCTATTACAGCCCAATAGGTCGTTTGTATGCAACCTCACTTGACCCTTTATGCAGTCTTGCGGAAATTGGGCTAGTTCGGGATGCTACTGGTTCTCCTATTATCAAGGGCGTTGATTGTCTCGATACCAATGGCCAACAAGTTGGTGAAGATATTATGTGGCACTCGGTAAATGGCACTCAATACATGTTCGTAACGTTTATGGGCGGAACTGGTGTTGATCAAGCCGATGGCGGTTCCATTGGTGTTTTTGATCCTCAAAGCAATGCCATAATCAAAATAATTGAAGCTCGAAAAAGTCAGGTTGGAGAAGGTGAACCCTTTATTATGTATCCACATGGGATATCTGCCTATGGCGATCGTATGGTGGTGTCCTCTACCGTTCACCCTGATTTGGCAACGGGCGTGGGTAATAACATAGTTATTATTGATCTGAATACTTTTACGCCAATACAAAATATTGTGGTGGAAGATGCTAAGCCAGTTGGTTTTCCATCATCTCCTGTTGAGGTATTATTTGTTCGACCTGATATTGTAAAAGACGTCGAGCCGGCAGTGCTGGTTAACACTATGTTTGGCTTTGAAACATGGAAAATACCCTATGATGAAGCCAACAAAACCTTTGGCAGTCCGGTAAAGCTTTATGACGGTGTTGAGCAAGGTACAGGAGTTCCGTTAGAGTTTTATGGCAACGAGTCTGAACTATTTATCAGCCATGCTTTGCCTGGTGTAGTCAAACGATACCATTTGTCTAGCCTACCAGAACTAGTCACTTCAGGCCCCGATATTGCCGCCGACCCTGGTGCCCATCATATGATTTTCTATCCAACCCAATCAGGTAAGCAAGTGATCGCTGTGCAGAATAATTTGCTCAACCTCGGTAACGGGGCAGATAACGACCCAACCGATGTTGACTTTATTGCTAAGGTCAATGCTCATACCATCAGTGTGCACGACTTGGCTACCAGTGAACGGCTGGCAACAATAGATTTTAAAGCCCGTTATAAAAAAGGTATCGACAATGTCGAAGGCTTGTTTGGCTCGGGTTTTACTCATCATCACTAATACGTAAGATGTCAAAGCCAGTATTAATAGCCACCATTAGCTGTTTGTCACTTTTAGGAGTGGCGTACAGCTTTTTTACTGCAACTGATGTAAACCCTACACCGCTGTCTTCATTCACCGCTCCTTTTGTTTACGGCCACTTTAAGGTTCCCAGTGAAAACCCATTGTCCAAAGAAGGTGTCGCACTAGGGCGTCTACTATTTTATGACAAACGTTTGTCTGGAAATAATACGGTTTCATGCGCCACTTGCCATTTACAACGCTTGGCTTTTACCGATGGCAAAGCTAAATCCGTAGGTGTATCGGGAAGAAAGTTAGCGTTTAACAGCATGAGCCTGGCTAATACATTGTGGGGACCACAGCACTTTTTCTGGGATGGTCGTGCCCAATCTTTGGAAGAGCAGGCACTGATCCCAATACAGCATCCTGATGAAATGGCACAAGATCTGGATGAGTTGATTGCTGAGCTAAAAGCGGATGAGTATTACCTAACCCTGTTCCGTCAGGCCTATGGCCAAATTAACGCCCAAAATATCGCCTTCGCAATTGCCAGTTTTGAACGAACTTTAGTGTCTTCCAATTCTAAATACGATCAATTTTTACGGGGTGAGTTAACACTTACCGGGCAGGAAGAGCATGGCAGGAAACTATTTATGGCACACCCAGACGTTAAGGCCAGTTTGCGCGGAGGTAATTGCATAGATTGTCATAGTCAGTTTCTCACCAGTGGCTTTAAAGCCAAGTTCGATGGTTTCGCCAATAATGGCCTAGATAGTGATAACAACCTTGAACTCGGGCTTGAAAAGGTTACTAAAATGAACACTGACAGGGGTAAATTCAAAGTACCAACATTACGAAATATTGCATTAACGGGGCCTTATATGCATGACGGTCGATTTGAAACGCTCGAGCAAGTACTCGATCATTACGATCAGGGGATCAAGATAAGTGCTACTTTAAGTCCATTGATAATGGAGGCAAATAACCAATTAAATGATGATGAACAAATGCAGATCAGCTTGAACCTAAACGAAGATGAAAAACTGGCTATTATCGCTTTTTTACACACCCTTACCGACTATACTTTTATCAGTAACGAGCAATTTTCTAACCCTTTCCCAACAGAGCAGGCGCAGAATGAATAAAATCTGGATTACATTGTTATTGATTTGTGTAGTGTCGGTTGCCAGCTGGTTTTATTTGGTTAATCAAAAACAAGCAGGTACTGTCACTTTGCAGTTTCAGGCTCGAGTTGGTGACAAGCCTCTTAAATTCAACCAAACAATTTATCCCAACCCCGGTGGCGAGGGTCAATTTCAAATACGTAACATACAACTGTACCTGAGCAATATCCAATTGCAGGGTAAAACTCACCGTTATCAGCTAACTGATAGTTATCATCTAGCTCGCTTTGACAATGCTTCTAAGAGTTATTTGATCGAATTTCATGATGTGCCTTACGATCAGTACTCTAAAGTGATGATTTCAATCGGTGTAGACGAAAGTGCAAACTCCTCAATCATGCCCAGAGGCGATTTAGATCCAAATAATCGGATGGCCTGGAGTTGGGAGGTTGGCTACAAATTCATTCTGTTTGAAGGTACTTTAGCACAAGCAGAAAAAATACAGCCTTTGGTTTACCATGTGGGGTTTAGTGAAAATTACAAACCGCTGGAATTTCAACTGCCTAAACCAATAACCCCTGAAGGAGCACGCATCAACTTTGATGTTGATATACTCGCCATGTTCAATTCATCTGAGACCATTAATATGGTCGAGCTGCCAACAGTGAAATTTGATCGAAAAGATGCACGCTTAATAGCTGAAAACTATGCCTCAATGGTAACCTTATCTGCCGATAGCACAGGGTTATCTAGGCCGAAAAAGGTAGATAAATAAAGTTTATCCCGTCCAACAGAAGTAATTGCAAACAGCATCGACGCTAAAGACCTTTATAAACAGTTAAATGATGATGTCGACAGTCCCCGGTTCAATTTAAAGGGACTCCAACACTTTGACAATGCTCCCAATCCACTGTTATTTTATTGACCGTAGTTTATAACAGCATTTCATCTTACGTTGAATTCACACACCATGTTAACTAACCCCTGTTATTTCACCATTTTCCAACAGCTTTATTTTGATTGCCGCGGGCTCTTTCGGTAATCCTGGCATGCGCATGATATTACCAGTTAGCACAACTAAAAATCCTGCGCCTGAATTAACTTGAATATTTCTCACTGTTACCTGAAAATCTCTTGGTCTACCGTGTAAAAGCGGATCGTCGGATAAAGAGCTTGGGGCTTTGGCAATACAAATAGGTAAATGCTCAAGTTGTAAATGCTGCACATGATGTAAATCTTTTTCCGCTTCTTTGGTCAAAGCAATATCTTTCGCCCCATACAAGGCCTGACACACCTTGCTGATTTTATCAAACACTGAATCTTCCAACTCATACATAAGTGTAAAAGGTTTCGACTTAGCTGCGGCAAGTTTAACTTTTTCAGCTAACTCGATAGAGCCTTTACCACCTTCGGCAAAGTGATTACTTTCGGCAAATAAAATGCCTTTTGCTTCAACGTGTTTCTTGATAATAGCAATTTCTTCATCGCTATCATTGGCAAAGCGATTTAATGCAACAACTGGCTCTTTATTGAATAATTGAACACTTTCAATGTGCTTATCTAGGTTTTCTAAACCTTGTTCAACAAATTCTAAATTTACCGTGGTTAGATGGCGTTTATCCATACCACCGTGCATTTTCAAGGCTCTAACTGTGGTCACTAATACCACAGCCGCAGGGTCAAGTTCAGCGATTCGGCATTTTATATTAAAGAATTTCTCTGCACCTAAATCAAAACCAAATCCAGCTTCGGTAACTGCCCACTCTGCATGATGCATCGCCATTTTTGTCGCCAAGATACTATTACAACCATGGGCGATATTGGCAAATGGACCGCCGTGAATAAAAGTTGGAGTACCCTCCAGAGTCTGTACCAAATTAGGGTGCAGTGCATCTCTTAACAGTGCCAATAGAGCACCGGTAATGCCTAGCGCTCTGACAAACACCGGCTCATCAGAGTAACTGTAACCTATTAGAGTATTATTTAAGCGCCTCTCTAAGTCTTTGAAATTTTTTGTTAAACAGAGTATCGCCATAATTTCAGAGGCAGCGGTAATATCAAAGCCCCCTTCCCTTGGGATACCCTGCATTTTGCCACCAAGGCCAAGTACTATTTTTCTCAAGCTTCTGTCATTCATGTCCATGACTCGGCGCCAGACGATTTGACGCGGATCGATATTAAGTGAATTACCATGAAACACACTATTATCAATAGCGGCCGAGATCATATTATTGGCGCTGGTTATGGCGTGAAAATCGCCGGTAAAATGAAGATTAATGCGTTCTACAGGCAACACCTGTGAATAGCCACCACCTGTGGCACCACCTTTCATCCCCATACAAGGGCCTAACGATGGCTCGCGCAATGCCAGACAAACTGAGTCACCTAACTGGGTGAAAGCTTGGCCAAGCCCAATGGTGGTTGTGGTTTTGCCTTCACCAGCAGGTGTTGGTGTGGTAGCTGAAACTAAAATTAACTTACTGTTCTTATGTTTTGATTCTTGCTTTAGCGCATCGATATTAATTTTAGTAATGTCACTACCGAAGGGAATTAAAAACTGCTTGTCAATATTCAACAATTGGGTTATTTCTGTTATATCTTTAGGCTGACATTGTTTGGCAATTTCATTATCGGTAAGCATAACTCATTCCTTAATAGTAATTCTTGTTGAATTATTATCGATGCCAATAAGCTTCCCCTAAAAAATACAAGGCACGAAATAATTTAATACCAATTTAGTATATAACCAGACGATTAGCAAAAAGGTGTTTGAATTATCGTAAGCTATTAACAGGTAAAGATAAATTACACATGGGAGTTTGCGAGTTTAAGGTTTGCGAGCAACAATTTGTGCTACTGCTTGTGAGCCTTGTCCATCACCTTTACCCACAGTGCCTTCAAAGTAGTGCAACACTTCCCAACCAGAAAATTGCTGCAATAGTTCATTGTGTTTTAATAGAAAGTTTGGATTTTTAGGTCGGCCAAATTGAGGGTGTTCTGTAGTAAAGGTTTCATAGATAACCAATCCTCCAGATTGTATTGATGCTTTGATGCTGTCGAACAAAGGACGATGTAAATAACGATAAACGATAACTGCAGCAAAACCTTTATCAGATAAAGGGCTAGTATTTTCATCTTCAAAATCTACTTGCCATAACTCTGCTTTTCCAAAATGCAGCGAATTAACACTTGTTTCTGAAATTTTTTCTAGTGATGTTTCATTTATATCCGCAAAAGTAACCGAGATACCATTACTAACCAGATACAGACCATTTCGACCGCTGCCACAAGCCAAGTCGAGTACTGAAAGCTCAGCATTCAATTTTTTGATTTCAGTTAAGTACTCAGCCAGTAAAGGCGAATGTGGTTCAACGGTGTTTATATTAGATATCATCAAATAACTCTAGCTTGTTATACCAAGTCCATTAAAGAACAGCATCTTATCATTCTTGATAAAATATGGCATTTGTAAAGTAATGTTCAACAAATAACGTTATACAGTGAAATTGCCGAGTTTCACAAAGCAGAATTAACAAAGTGATAAAAGCTCCTCAACCTCCTGAAAGGCTACAGGCTCAATTTAACTCCCCTTTTTTCAAGTTTTTATTTGCTCCAAACAATGCTGCCAGTTTTTTGTAGCTAGCACGTCCAAGATATCTTAATAACAGTCATAGTGTGACAAATACCAAATTATTGGTTAACTTAGTTTATCAGCTACTATTAATACCTATTGTTGTAGAAGAGTTTAAGTATGGATACCTATATAAAAATAATTAAATCGGTCAATTACCTTGTCCTATGTTTTTTACTGACAAGTTGTGGAGGTGATTCTAATACCGACGATGAGCAACCGTACACCGTTCTCGAATTAGCTGCTCCTGCAGCCTCTACACAAGGTTTTCGTAAAGCCAATGATAGCGAAGAAACTCTTACGACGCTCAGAAATAATATGCTCTATTCGGCCAATTATTATTACTTTAATGGTGCGCCGGAAGTGGCAGTCGACACTGTAGCTGAAGGAGCAGTAGAGAGCCCAGCAGCCTCAGAGGCTGATTCAAACTATTCAAAAACTAATACCATTGAAGCTGGGGTCGATGAAGCTGATTTAGTAAAATATGATGGTGATAATCTTTTCGTGTTAGTGAATCATGCTGGCAGTGTTGGTGTTGTTGATGCCATAGCAGCAGAGCCTATCCAAGATACACCTTGGTATTCGCAAGAATCTTACATTCGCATCATGCAAACTGGTGAAAACAATCAAACCAATGAAGTCGCTCGTATTAAATCTCCTGATGAGCAGCAGTTTCAATCAATGTACTTAAACGATCAGCAACTCACTGTTTTTGCAAATGATTATCATTATAATCAATCGAATAACGACTGGGGCATTACTAATTATCAAAGCACATCAAGCGTGCATATCTACAACCATGATGTAAGCGTTCCCCAAACTCCTATATTGAGTAACGAAATTGAAATTGAAGGCTACTTATTACAAAGTCGTCGAATCGATAATAAGCTTTATGTGGTGAGTTCGTATAACCCTAGGCAACCACAACTGGAGTACCCTAACCCTGCAACCGATGAAGAATACAAAACCAATGAAGAACAAATAGCAGAATTATCTGCCCAGCAGTTATTGCCAATGATCCGCTTCAATCAACAAGAAGCACAATTACTTCATCAACCTGAAGAGTGTTATATCGCAGCCGATAATAACAGTAGTTCAGTACAAGGGAATATCATTAGCATCAGTGTATTTGATTTAAGCAATCCTGAGCAATTTAGTTCTAGTTGTATTAACGGCTACTACCACGACTTTTATATGTCAGCAGAGGCCATTTACCTCACTTCGACTATTTGGGCTGAAGATTATAATGATAGCAGTACTGTGATCCAGCAAATGCAACTTAATGAGCAAGGGGTAGATTATCGTGCAACGGGTATAGTCCCTGGTTATTTAGGTCAAGGGGCTAAGTTTAGAATAAATGAAAACAATGACTTAGTACGCATTATTACCAGCAAAAGAAGCGACGATGAAAGTGACAGGATAGATCATCAGCTATTTATCTTACAAACTAATGATGAAACGAAGCAACTAGAAGCTATAGGGCAATTACCTAATGAACGTCGCACTAAAGAAATAGGTAAAGCCAATGAGGATATTTTTGCAGTTCGTTTTTTCCAAGAGCGGGCTTATGTTGTAACCTTTGAGCGTACCGATCCGCTTTACATTATTGATTTATCTAGTGCTAGTGATCCCCTTATTGCTGGGGAACTGGAAATCCCAGGCTTTTCTACCTATTTACACCCACTTGGTAAAGATCACTTATTTGGTATTGGCCAAGAAGGTGATGGCCGTGATGGAGTAAAGTTAGGCTTGTTTGATATTTCTCAGCTCAACCAGCCAAAAGAATTAACCAGTACCGTTATTGGTGATAGATACAGCTGGAGCCAGGCACTTTATGAACACCATGCAATTTCAGTATTAAAAACCGCAACAAACCAGTATCGCTTAGCCTTCCCTGTTGAAGTAAACGTTTTTGACGATAGCGTCGGTTATAGCCGTTGGGATCATACGGGGTTATACCTCTTTGATATTGACTTAGAAAATGAAACAAAACCATTAAGTAGTACTGGCGTGATCAAAGCAGAGCAACGTGCTCAGGAACGTCAATACCCATACTATTACTCGAGTGGCCGTAGCGTTATCGATGTAGATAATATTCATTACATTCATGGCCCGTTCGTTTTCTCAGGTGTATGGCAACAACCTGAATTAGCAGTGGGCCCTCAGTAAACCTAAATAGTACATTTAAACATCCAAAACACAGATGAATTAGCCAATACCACATTGAAATTGACAACGTAATCATTTAACAGTAAATTTAGTTATAAACGTATCTTTTACACTAAATTAGTGTGGATGTTCTAATTAAACCCATGGCATTTAAATGAATAGCAAAAACCTTTATCAAAGCAAATCAGCTTTAATTTTCCTTACGCTCATCTTTTTATCAGTTAGCTTATTTTCACAAGCAGCAGTAACAGACAGAGCAAATGCAATCATTAAAGCCGATCATTATTCTTTGCATAATCAACTTTTTGACGATGGTAGTGACATGGTCTATGAACCATCTAAGATCACTGAGTTAGGGGCTGCATTTTCTATCGACTATACCGATCCTGGCGGCAACGGCATGGATGCTTATTTAAATGGCGGTGTAGGTGGCGTTAAAAGCGGTGGTGCTTGGCATCCTGGTGATTATTCATTAACTGGTATGCCGGTGCAAATCCAAAACCTTGATAACAGCTTTCGCCTGCAGTGGGATACCTTTCAAATAAATGCAGCTGATGCTAATGATAAATGGTGGGCTACTATCAATGTTATTTTTGATGCCGGCACTGAAACCTCAGAGCCCGTTGCCAGTGACAGAGATTTTGACATAGTAATTGAGTTTGAACGCTATGAACAAGATGAACTGACTGATAAAGCCAAAGAAAATAATACTTCTTATTGGTGGTTTGCTCGCAATTCAGACTCTAGCCTTAAACCATTCATATTAAACATAGACGGTGATGACTATGAATGGGGCGTACGCTATAAGTTTTTTCAATATCCTGTAGGCCATGCAAATGAACATAAGAACAATAAAGTTCACATTAAATATATTCCGATAGACAACAATAATGTTGCACCTTATTTAGACCACCCGTTAAAGACTTTTGTTGATAATGGTATTGACTATATTCAATATCTTAGCCTACCCGCTGAAGAGCTTGCCCTTGCTCAAGAGAAAGTTGCCGATGAAAATTTATGGATTAAGTCTGTTCAAGCAGGTTACGAAGTCTATACCGGGGAATTTACTATAGGGAATAAATATTTTAAAACACTTGTAGACACCAGCGCTCCAGAAAGTCCTGATAACTTATCAGCCACACAGACTGATAATGTGGTTAACTTATCGTGGGATCACATTTCTGAAGACGCGCTGCAAGGTTATAAAATTTATCGCTCTGTAAATGAAGGTATTTTTGAGTTATTAACTGACAATATATACTCGAATGACTTTATTGATGCAGACATTTTAGCTGATGTAAGCTACGAGTATTATGTTACCGCTTACGATCGTTCTTTTAATGAATCTAGCGCTTCTCAAACAGTGCAGGTGAATTTTGATGAAACAAACTCTGCTCCACAATGGCAGCAACAAAGCTTTACTTTAGACGATGTTTTAGCGGAGCAGAATTTTAGTATTCAGCTTATTGATTACGTAACTGACCATGATGGAGATCTGTTAAGTTTTTCGCTTGTTTCTGGCCCTGCTTGGTTATCTATATCTGCTCAAGGGCAATTAGCAGGAACACCTCCTGAAAGTGATGTCGGCTTAATAAGTATTGTTATAAGTGTAACTGATGATATTACCCCTGAAGCAAGCGCTGACATAAACTTCACTGTTTATAAAAATGAAACGCCTGACCCCCCGGTAACTCTTGAAGAGCCTAAAAGCTCTGGTGGAGGTAGCGTTTATTTCGCGCTTGCCCTGTCCGTTTTTTTAATAAGACGAAAACTATAATTGCATTTAAAAAATATATATTTGCTGTCTCTGCTATTTTATGAATTTTTTGTGCATAATAGAATTATCATAAAAAAAATAAGATGAGATCTAAGATGACAGCTAAAAAAAGACAACCGAAGAAAAAGCCAAGCAAGCATAAAGAAGTAAAAGCACAAACAAAGTGGTCAGATAATGTCTTTCTTTATACGGTATTTATTGTGGTGCCATTGCTTGTTGTATTGCTTTTAGTGCTTTAATTGAAGTAACTAAACACTAACATTATTACGCCCTGATTTTTTAGCTTTATACAAAGCTTGATCGGCAACTTTTAATGTTTGTTCAAAATTTTGTTTATTAGATCTGATCGCCACGCCAATAGAAATAGTAACACTTACTTTTTTATTGTTACTTTTACCATTCGATCGTTCCTCTTTAGTTTGCCTTTTAGGATCACGAATTACCATTTTATATTTGGCAATTAACTTACGTATTCGCTCTAGCTCTTGTTTACTTTGCACAAGTGATTTTCTTGGGAATACAATAGTGAACTCCTCTCCACCATAACGAAAAATTTTGCCGCCCTTTTTCACTTCGCTTAATTTACTGGCAACCAATTTCAATACTTGATCGCCAATATCATGACCATACTTATCATTGAATTTTTTAAAGTGATCAATATCAACCATTGCTATTGTGTATGAACTTCCCAACGAAAGGGATAATTGCTTTAGCGCTCGTCTAGATGGCAAGCCGGTAAGTTCATCACGATAAGCCAATGAATATGAATCGACCACCACCACCAAAATATAGTAACTAACCAATATAGTTAGAGTAATACTCCAAGGTAAGTCTAATAATTGATAATGTTCAAAACTCCATACCAGCACACTCACTAAAAGAGCAACCACTGACAAACTTGCAGTGCTTATACTTCGCCATAAGAGTAATAAAATAACGGTGAATAAAGGGACTTCAATAGGTAAATATGCCCCCCATGTTATAGAGTATTCGTTGGCTTTTAAAAACAGTAAAAACACATCGGAAGTAAACAGCCATAAATAAGCTGTAACACCACAAAGTACGATCAAAATTAGTTGGTAAAAACCATGCACTGACAGTACACCACGGTCTTTAATTAAGCCTAATAAACCACAAACAAGAAAACCATTTACCACTAACCAATTATTATTGGCTACAAGCCAGTTTGACCATGCCATGTTGGTGTTAATGGTGATATAAAACAGGCCTAAAATTGCGCTAAGAAAAGCAATACTACTATGGCTAAAGTAGGAAGAAAATAAAATAGTGATGATGAACAATCCATATAAAGATTGTTCGAAAATAGAAATTTTGGCAAGCCAAAAATGTTGAGTTTCCATTACTCCTAAAAAGATGGCTCCAATAATGAGCAAACTACTTAATGTGGCTTTAAATCCCTTAGCAACATTTTCCAAACAAAACTCCGTATTAGCAAGCCAAAAGTTTATTATTTATCTAACATTATCATAATGTTGTTTTATTTAGAGAGTAATTTTAGTTTATTTTTGAATAATAGTTATAATTATTTATGTTTTGCCCAAGGATCAAATTTTCCTGCGTTTCTTGAACGTGTTTTTTCTGCTTTTTTTACTCTAACTTCTTCGGCATGTTCAAGCGTTAGCGCAAGTGGCTCTCTAGGTTCTAATCCGTCTCTAAACCCTCTTGCTCTTGGTGGCATTTCAAATTCTTTATCGTCTGGCTTTGGCATTCTTTTAAATTTATACAAATAAAAGTCTTCAAGTTTTTCACGAGCCCATTCTGTTTTCTTTAAGAATTTTAAACTTGAAGTAATACTTGGGTTTGTTTTAAAGCAATTGATATTGGTATAAGCGGCAAGAATTTCAAAGCCATAATGATCAACCAACTCATTAACCAACACATCAAGCTTTAAACCATGCAATGGATTATTTTGCTGTTCTTCAACTGTACTCATCAACTTACCTAAATTTTTATTTATAAATGGCCTAAACAATAACTAGATTATAAATTCAGTCGGCGTAATTAGATAGCTTTATCCAATAAACAATCGCAAAGGGAAAAATAAAGTAGCAAAGTAAATATAGTCACTTTATTATCTGTGTTGGAATTTAATATCAAATAAAATAAAGAAGTTTAATGGCTAAAAAATATTACGTTGTTTGGAAAGGCACAAAAACGGGTGTCTTTGATGCATGGTCTACGGTGCAATCATTAACATCGGGGCAAGCCGATGCGCAATTTATGGGATTCCCCTCAAAAGCAGAAGCGGAGGCAGCTTTTCAATCTACCTATAGCAAAGCACTGATGAAGCGTTCTTTAACGAAATCACCTAATCAATCATCTACAACAACGAGTAAAACAAAGCCCGCTAGTAGCTCTAAAACGGCGATACCAGCAAAAATTTCTGACATTAATATTTATTGTGATGGCGCATGCTCACCTAACCCCGGTAAATCAGGTACAGGTATGGCTGTTTATGTTAAAAATGAGCTAAAAGAGCTTTGGTATGGTTTACACCAAGCAATGGGAACCAATAATACCGCCGAATTAAACGGCATGTTAGAAGCATTTCGCTATGCTTCACCATTCATTGCTAAAGGGCAAACAGTACAAGTTCTATCAGATTCAAAATATTCCATTGATTGCATAACTAAATGGGCAAAAGGCTGGCAGGCAAAAGGTTGGACTAGAGGTAAAGGTGAAGAAATTAAAAACCTCGAGATCATCAAAGAGTGTTTCACTTTATATAAACAACTAAACGCTAATTTAATTATCTCTCACGTAAAAGGTCATGCCAATATTGAAGGCAATGAACTTTCAGACAGAATGGCCGTATTAGCAAGAAAACAAAAAGAGCCAGGCTTTATTTCTTATACCAAGACTCTTGATATTAAAACCATCCTCGCTATGGAGTCTGGTTAGTTATAAATGAAAACCAGCCATTCGCCGGTTTTCAATACTTCTTTAGCTATTTGCTCTGCTCTAACACATTCTGAATATCATAATAGGCTTTTTGCGGTTGATAATTTTCATCCCAAATACCCGTTGTTATGGTCTTTTTGTTGCGAAAGTGTGGGCCGTCAGCTATCGTCCAAGCATTCCATGATACAACGCCGGTTTTACGGTTATTTAATAATGTTTGCACAATGTTAGCGTACGCTTTACCTACTAATTCAGCTTGATATGGCTTATCTTTATTCAAGTGTATATTGTTTTCAGTAACATGAAATTCGAAATTATTGGCGTGTGACCATTTTATCAGTTGATCAAACGTATTGATCGCGTCGCTATCCGGATCTGAAAATTCTGTGTACTCGGCGCGAAAATGAGCTTGCCAACCAATACCATCAACGCGTAAACCTAAATAACGCAGATAAATCACCAGCTCTTTCATTAACGCTATTGATTCAGGTGTTGTCATTCTATGCTGGTTAATGATCATTTTTAGATTTGGCGCATATTTATTCGCTTCAATAAATGATCGAACAATATATTTAGGTACACCCAGTTTTTTTAATAAAGGAAACTGATCAGGAATATCGGTAATAAATCCCATAGTTGTCCAAGGGTTTTCCCATTCTTTAACACCAGGTTTAGGGCCAAACCAAGTCCCTTCTTCAGTGATTGTTTCATTAACCACATCAAACCACTTTACGTGAGGTTCATTATTGTAACGTGCTGCCAATGCTTGCATAAATTCAATAAGGTTTGTCTCTAACTCTTGTGCTGTTCGTTTATCATTTTTTGCCCATCTGGATACTTGCGGGCTTATTGGGCCATGTATACGCACCAACTGATTATTTTTCTTGGCGATAGCAATCCAATGATCCGGTTTTTGCCATTGCCATTTGCCTGGAGCAGAGTGAATATGTGACTGCTTATAGATATTTGCCGGAGTAATATAACTAAATTCATTATTTAGCAACTCACCTTTAGGGCCAAACAATTCTCCATATTGAATCGTTCCACCGATATAGACATTTTCAGGATACTTATCTGCCACGATATCTTTAAACCGCCTCCCTTCTGGAGCTTTTATTGAATTGCTTTCAGATTCCACATCATCAGCCTGTACTTGCATACAACCAAAGAGCAAACCGATTAAAAGTATTGGTAAAGATTTTTTCATTGTTAAAGTGTTAACCATTTAAACTATCCGAGCCTGATGCTCGCTCCTTTAAGACCGTAAAATACGATATATAAATAACAAAAAACCGGCACTATAAACGCTAATTGAATACCAATTAAATCTGAGAACATGCCTTGAATCATTGGAATAACTGCCCCGCCCGCAATAGCAAGGCACATTAAACCAGATCCTTGACTGGTAGAGTTTCCTAAATCTTTTATCCCTAAGGTAAAAATAGTAGGGAACATTATTGAATTACATAACCCCACAGCTAAAATAGCCCACATAGCGATGGCACCTTCGCTAACCACTGCGGTTAGCACTAGTGCAGCAGCTATAAGCGCATTAAAAGTAAGGATTTTGTTTGCTGCTACATAGCGCATTACTGCTGCGCCGATAAAACGCCCCACCATAGCCCCTCCCCAATAATAAGCCACATACTTAGCTGCTTGTGATTGAGAAAAACCTACGATATGTTCTTCACCTAGAAAATTAATAATTAAACTACCAATGGCAACTTCAGCACCTACGTATACAAATATCCCTCCGGCACCAAGAAGCAAGTGCGGAGTTTTCCATACTGATATTTTGGCTTCATTTACATCCGTTTTATTGTCATTTTCATCTCGATGTAAATTGGGCAATTTCAACGCAACAAAAATAACAGCTAAGCAAAACAAAATGCAGGCAACAACTAAGTAAGGGAGCTTAACTGAATTTGCCTGCTCAGTTTTTACTATGGCTTGTTCAGCCATCGATAGCTGAGCAATTTCTTCTACGCCAAGTGCTACAGATGCCAAGATAAAAGCACCACCAATCAACGGTGCTATCGTCGTACCGAGTGAATTAAATGCTTGCGTTAAAGTCAGTCTACTTGAAGCTGTTTTGACCGGCCCAAGTAAAGTAACGTATGGATTAGCAGAAACTTGTAAAAAGGTGATACCTGAAGCTAACACAAAAAGTGCCAGTAAAAATATAGGGTACGATTGAATTGCAGCAGCAGGATAAAACGTTAAACAACCCGTGCCAGCAATACACAAGCCAGTAATAATTCCTGACTTATAGCCTATTTTTTTGACTATATTACCGGCAGGAATCGAGACGAGAAAATAAGCACTAAAAAAGCAAAATTGCACCAACATTGCTTGCGTATAATTTAGATCAAATACATTTTTTAAATGCGGTATTAATATGTCATTCAAACAGGCAACAAAACCCCACATAAAAAACAATGACGTTAGAATGATCAAAGTGAAATTTGCACTTAAACCAACGTCAGAATTGTTTGTGTTGCTCAATTGACTTTTAGTTTGCAAGTCAGACATACAGAACCTTTATTTTATAAAATGAGATTAATCTAAATTTTAGAAACATTTTAATGATATTTCTCGCAATTCTAGCCATAAATTAAATTAACAACCTAACGAGTATAAATATTTTTGATGTAGCACTATAACGGAAGCTTTTCCTGTAAATCAATATAAATTTCTAATTTTACCGCCCGTATTGACAACGTTATCTATTTTATTGCATAGTTGTTTTCAATGAAAAGTATAACGATCAATTTAACTGAACGATATCAGTTAGATTTTAATTAGGAAAGCCAACGTTGAGTAGAAGAATTACAATAAGAGATGTGGCTGACTTAGCTGGTGTGTCTGTAAAAACAGTCTCGAGAGTTTTAAATAAAGAACCAAATGTTAGACCTATTATGCAAGATAAGGTTAACTCTGCTGTAGCCCAATTAAATTTTAAGCCTAACCCTCAAGCCAGAGGGTTAAGAGGCAATAAAACTTTTATACTCACCTTACTTTACTCTAATCCTAACCCTGACTATATACTTGAAGTACAAAATGGGGCCATGGAACAGGGAAATGCAGAGGGATATAACTTACAGATATTTCCTTGTGATCATAAAAATGAAAATTTAATTGAAACGGTTAGCTCATTTCTAGAAGCTTCACCACAAGATGGCGTTATTCTTACCCTTCCCCTTAGTGATAATCTGCAACTGATTGAACTGTTAGAAAAGAAAGGCATTCCATATACGCGGATCTCACCATTTTACAGTGAACATAATTCACCATCGGTAGGCAGTGACGACCAAAAAGCAGCGTATGATATGACTAAATACTTGATATCTTTAGGCCATACAGATATCGCTTTTATTAAAGGTCATCCTGATCACTCAGATACAGACAAACGATTTTCAGGCTATAAACAAGCTCTTAATGAATATAACCTAAGCTTAAACGAAGAAATTATAAAGCAAGGCTTTTTTACGTTTGAATCAGGTGAAGATTGTGCAAGACAACTACTTGCGCAAAAGCAAAAACCTACAGCTATTTTTGCGAGTAATGATTGTATGGCAGCTGGAGTATTGAAAGTATCTAAACAACTTAACTTAGCAGTACCTGCAGATCTTACCATTGCAGGTTATGATGATACATCAGTGTCACAACAGGTTTGGCCGGCAATTACCACAGTAAAACAACCCATTCATCTACTTGGCAAGATGGCAACAAAGAAGCTTATTTGTAAAATAAAACAAAAGACCTGGGACGAAATACAGTCGATATTTGAATGTGAATTAGTGCTCAGAGATTCCTCTAGTATTTGCAACAGCACCACAAATTAAATGAGAATTTCAATGAAAGTATTTAGCCATTTTATTATCTCTACAACGGTTTTACTTAGTAGCGTGAGTTTTGCTGAGCAGCAAAAACCCAACATTTTATTACTCGTAGCTGAAGACATGAGCTCGCATGTTAAAGCATTTGGTGACGAAATAGCCATAACGCCAAATATTGACGCACTTGCTGAAAAAAGTGTTCTATACCCAAACTCTTTTACAACTGCTGGTGTGTGCGCACCTAGCCGTACAGGTTTGATCACCGGTGTTCACCAAGCGAGTATTGGTGGTCAACATATGCGAACAAGAGATTACAAAGAGTCTTCATACCGCGCCGTTCCAGATGAAAACATTAAAGCCTTTCCTGAGCTATTACGTAAAAATGGCTATTACACTTTTGTATCATCAAAATTAGATTACCAATTTAGCGAAATATCAGCAAACACTGGTCCTTTTACAATATGGGATTACGAAGGCAGTAAACCAGACTGGCAAGGTAGAGAACAAGATCAGCCGTTCTTTGGCATGTATCATTTCAACATAAGCCATGAAAGCGCCCTGTTTCCTGAAAAAATTAAAAATAACGTAGCCAAAGGCATTGTCAAACAAACAATCAAACCTGAACAAGTTACGGTTCCGGCTTATTACCCAGACACCAAAGTTGTTAGAGAAGCTATTGCTCAGGTTTATAACAATGTATCAGCAATGGACAGACAAGTTGGTGCAATATTAAAACGATTAAAAGCAGAAGGTTTAGCCGACGAGACCATTGTAATTTGGACCACAGATCACGGTGATGGCCTACCACGAGGCAAACGTGAAATTTATGACAGCGGTATAAAAGTACCTTTAGTAGTGCATTGGCCAGAAAAATATCGACCTGAGAATATGGCAAAACACGCTGTTAATGAACAATTAATTAGCTTTGTTGATTTAGCGCCATCAATTTTAACTATGGCTAATGTTGATGTACCTGGTTACATTCAAGGCTCGGCACTATTAGCAGATAATACTTTAACTAAGCGCGAGTATGTTTTTGCTTCTAAAGATAGACTTGATGAACAATATTTTTATGAACGTGCCGTTAGAAGTAGCGAGTTTAAATACATTCGCAACTATTTACCGAATAAACCAGGTGGCACTAGATTAGCCTATCGTGAACAGCTGCCTATTATGGGTGAGTTATGGCGTACTCTGGCAAACGGTGAAATGAATGATGCACAAAAAGCTTGGTTTTTACCAAGACCCAAAGAAGAGCTGTACAGCATAATCAACGACCCGGATGAAGTAATTAATCTTGCCGAAGACCCTGCTTATAAACAGCAATTAATGCAGATGCGCAGTGCCCTTACTAACTGGCAGCACAAAGTAAAAGATTACAGTAAATTAAAAGAAATTGAGCAAGCCAATATGTTTTGGCCACACGGTAATCAACCGGTTACCCCAGAGCCAACAATTACAGTGAATAACAAAAACTTAGCGGTACTAGCAAATAGCAATAATGGCGCCTCTCTTGGCTATCAACTTAACAAGGGTAAATGGCGTGTTTATAATCAACCATTTGTAGTTGAAAACGGTGATCAAATCACGGCCAAAGCGATACGTTATGGCTGGCAAGAAAGCCCAGAAATTCATATCACTGTGACTAAATAAGAAGAATCTAATGATTAATTTAAAGCAAATATTTACAGCGGCAGTATTAATTTTCTGCGCAAACATAACGCCTGCAATTGCTGCTAAAACAGTTGATTTAACCAGTGAAAACATCCGTTATTTAGGTACAAATTACGTCTATCATCAAGACAAGCAAGTGAGCTTTACTCGGCATAGTAAAGCAACCTTGGCCGTACCTAAAATGAAGTTGGCCTTTAACCCGGTAAAAGCACAAACAACATCCGGAATTGTCATTAATTTAGCAACGAAAAGCCAAGAAATAAACTTTGAATTTATTCCTCTTCCAAAAGAAAATAGGGGCTCAGAGTTTGCCCTTTATGAAAATGACCGATTAGTTAAAACGTTTAAGTTTAAACGAAAAGATAAAAAGTTTGCGCTCACATATGACAGTGGCAGCAAGCAATATAAAGAATATCGTTTAACGTTACCAAGTTGGTCTAATGTGGCGCTAAAAGCTATCACTTTAGATGATGATAGTGAACTTTTAGCAATTAAATCAGCACGAAAAGCTAAATACGTTGCCATGGGTGACTCTATTACTCATGGAGTCGGTCAAGGTTCAGCTACGCAGTTGACCTACCCTTACATTGTTTCACAAGCGCTTGATCTAGAACTATTTAATATTGCTGTAGGTGGTGGCAAAACATCAATTCCAACGGCTGAAATGTTAAAAGACTTCGATGATATTAAACTATTAACTTTGCTAATTGGTTACAATGACTGGAATTCTCCAAAAGCCGATGTTGCAGTGTATCAATCAAATTTAGAGCGAATGTTAACCAGTATCCGCAAATATCACCCTGAAACGACCATATATTGCATTACACCACTTTTTACAAAATCGACAAAGGCCAAGCATGTTAACCAACCAATGCAAGCTTATCGTCAAGCAGTAATTGATGTTGTAAAAGCAAGACAACTCTCTGGCGACATTAACATTAATGTCATTGAGGGTGATAAAATAACCTCAGTTAAAAATTTACGAGAAGATAACCCTAAAGACCCGGTGCATCTAGGCATAAATGGCGCTCGTTTATTTGCTGAACAATTAATCAAATTAATAAAATAATTTTCAATTAAGCTATTTTACAAAAACTTTACACGGTAAAACACAACAGCAATTGACACCGTTGTCAAACTCTGTATTCTATTAATCTCAAAAAATAATTACCAGGTGCATTATGCGTACAAAAACAATCTTAACTTGGTTAGGCTCTGCAACTTTAGCTTTAAGCTTCACAGTACCTGCAATTGCCAAGCAGCCAACGTCTTCACAAAGTAAGCCTAATGTGCTTTTTCTAATGGTTGATGATATGCGGGTTAATTATGGACCTTATGCTGAGCAAGCTCCTAAAACACCAAATATTGACAAACTCGCCACTAATGGTGTCGCATTTAATAGAGCCTACAGTAATATCCCAGTTTGTGGTGCATCTCGAGCGAGCTTGCTAACTGGCATTAGAGGGACTAAAGACCGCTTTTTAGCGTTCAACACCGCAGATAAAGATACACCGCAAGCAGTAAGTCTTGCTCAACATTTTAAAGATAATGGCTATACAACAGTAAGCCTTGGTAAAGTATTCAACAACCAATTTGATAAAAAAGCTGGTTGGTCAAAAGCTCCATGGCGTCCTAGTGATAAATTGAAACTTAAAGGTAAAAAAAATGCTCGTGCTAACTTAAAAATACGCCATGATTACCAAACTCAAAGTGCCAACGACATTTTCGATAAAACAGATAAAAACAGTTTAGCTTATGAAAGTGCTGATGTTAGTGACTTCACTTACCTGAACGGCCAAATTGCCGAGCAGGCAATTAAAGAGTTACAACAGTTTAAAGAAGCAAAACAGCCCTTCTTTTTAGCTGTAGGCCTTAAAAAACCACACCTTCCTTTTAATTCGCCACAAAAATATTGGGATATGTACAAACCTGAAGACTTGCCAGTAGCAAAAACAAATTCATTACCCGAAACAGCACCACAGCAAGCAAAACATACTTGGGGCGAGTTACGAAATTATTACGACATTCCTACTGAAGGTCCTATCCCTGCAGACAAGGCACAAAATTTAGTTCATGGCTACTATGCAGCAACAAGCTATTCTGATGCATTAATAGGCTTAGTATTGGCGGAATTAGATGCTCTTGAACTTGACGAGAATACCATTGTAGTTGTTTGGGGCGATCATGGTTGGAGCTTAGGCGAACATGGTTTATGGGCTAAACATTCATCATTTAATGTTGCCAACCAAATTCCACTCATTATTAAGGCGCCAACAATGCCTACAGGAACCTCAGTTGAAGGTGTTGTTGAGTCTGTCGATATTTACCCAACACTAGTTGAGTTATCAAATATTCCAACTATGAACAATATCGATGGAACAAGCCTTGTACCGCAATTAAAAGACCCAAAGGCTAAGGGCAAAGATGCCGTATTCACTCGCTGGAAAACTGCAGATACTATTCGCACTGTACGTTTCCACTATACCGAGTGGCGCAACAAACAAGGTAAAGTTACCGCTCGCATGCTGTATGACCACCAAGTTGATCCACAAGAATTGGTCAATATTGCAGAACAAGAAAAATATAAAAATGTTGTCGCCAATTTAAAAAAACAACTTCAGCAACAAATCGACTTAGCTAATAAATCATAATTTATCGTTGATAAAAATTTCAGGAAAATTAAATGAACTTTAAACTAAAATTAATCGCAGCTGCGATGTTAAGCGCCGGAGTAATATCTTGCGCAGAAGTTAACACTAATGCTCCCACTGCCGAACAAGTTAACCCATTAACTCAGCGCTTGGCCGATCGCCTAGCAACTGTTGAGCAAGGTGTTGAAAAGTTACTTGCACAACTTACTTTGGAAGAAAAAGTATCGCTGGTTCATGCAAACAGTAAATTTGCCATAGCATCTGTAGAACGCTTAGGTATCCACGAAATGTGGATGAGTGATGGTCCTCATGGAGTTCGCCAAGAGGTATCTCGGGACAGTTGGAAATCTGCGGGTTGGACTGATGATCAGTCAACTTACTTACCCCCACTAACTACCGTAGCGGCAAGTTGGAATCCAGAAATGGCAAAACTGCACGGCAACGTTCTTGGCGCTGAAGCTAGGCATCGCCGTAAAGACGTAATTTTAGGACCAGGTGTTAACTTGGCGCGCTTACCAACTTATGGTCGTAACTTTGAATATTTTGGAGAAGATCCTTATCTTGCATCAATTATGGTCATTCCAGAAATCAAAGCCATTCAAGCAAACGATGTCGCCGCTAACTTAAAACATTACGCCCTAAATACTCAAGAATTAAATCGTCAAAAAGTTGACGCTATACCGGATGAACGCACGTTACGTGAAGTTTACTTACCTGTTTTTGAAGCCGGCGTAAAAGAAGCCGATGTTTATACCATTATGGGCGCATACAATAGTTTTCGCGGCACAAACGCCAATCAAAGCAAACACTTAGTGAATGATATTTTAAAAGGTGAATGGGGCTTTGATGGCGTACTTTTAACTGATTGGGACGTGAATATTAATACCTATGACGCTGCTATGAACGGTCTAGATATTGAAATGGGTACTCGTGCTGATAGTTATGATGACTATAAATTAGCTCAGCCATTTTTAAAAATGCTTAAAGAAGGCAAAATCCCGGTTGCAGTATTAGATGATAAGGTTCGTCGTATATTACGGGTGCAACTTCGCATTGGCATGATGGACAAAAATCGTTTATCTGGACAACGTAATATTCCAGAACACCGAGAAGCTGCGCGTAAAATAGCAGAAGAAGGTATCGTATTACTGAAAAACGAAAGTGTATTACCATTAGATAAAGATAGCGTTAAAAATATCTTAGTACTTGGTCCTAATACCGACAGAGCACATGGTAAAGGTGGTGGTTCTTCACAAGTAAAATCACTGTATGAAATTACGCCATTGCAAGGGTTACAAGCAAAACTTGGAGGTGACGTAAACATTACTATGCTACGTACCCGCCCAGATACCGGCATTCCAGCAATTGCTGGTGATTACATAATTAAGAGTAACCCAGGTACAGGAACACCAGCATGGCAAGTGTCAAACTGGAAAGAAAAAGCGCGTAAAAACTGGAAGCATTGGTCATGGGTTCCAGATTCTGCTTATACCGCACCAGCAGATTCAAGCATGGAGCATGTCACCATGAAAACCACCATCAAGCCATTAGAGTCAGGCGTACATACCTTGAAACTAAGTACTATTGGTGATTTTAGATTAAAAGTAAATGGCAAAAAAGTGTTAGCTCACTCAAGTGAAGATGGAAAGGAGTTCAACTACCCTCTTGAGCTAAGCACAGACAAAGAGTACAAATTTGAAATTCAATACGATGGCAATCAAAACTTTGTTTTAGGCTGGGATGCACCTAGTAGTTTATTTGCCAGTAAAGAAGACTACATTGCTGCTGCAAAAGTTGCAGATGCCGTTATTTACTTTGGTGGTTTAAGCCATGCGGATGATCGTGAATCGCAAGACCGGGTAGATATGAAACTACCAAATGGTCAAGATGAAGTTATTTCTAATCTGCTCAGCGCAAACCCTGACACAGTGGTATTTTTAAATGCCGGCTCGGCGGTTGAAATGCCATGGGTAAACGATGCGAAAGCTATTATGTGGGGCTGGTACGGCGGTATGGAAGGCGGCCACGCTTATGCAGATGCTATTTTTGGAGACATTAATCCAAGCGGTAAAATGCCGATCACTTTACCCGTAGCTTTAGAAGATACTGCGGCAATCGCACTAAACGATTACAACTCAAAAGAGTCATTTTACAAAGAAGGTGTATTTATCGGTTACCGCTGGTTTGAACAACAAAATATTGAACCTATATTCCCGTTTGGCCATGGTTTATCCTATACCTCATTTAGTTATGACAAGGTTGAACTTTCAAGCGCATCTTTCACTGAGGGTGGCACATTAGATGTAAGCGTAACAATTACCAATACAGGTGATGTCGGCGGTGCCGAAATTGTCCAACTTTACCTTAATGATGTAGAGGCCAGTGTTGACCGTCCAGCGAAAGAACTTAAAGGGTTTAAAAAGGTCTGGTTAAACCCGGGAGAGAGCAAAACAGTTAGCATGGTGCTAAAACCTCGAGACCTGTCTTTCTGGGACGTTAACAGCAATGACTGGCTGATAGAATCTGGTAAGTTTGAGGTAATGATTGGCTCTTCTGTAGCAAATATCAAACTTTCTGACAGTTTTAATTATCAGTAACAATATTTAATACAACGTTAATAAAGGCCTGAAAATGTTAATATTTTCAGGCCTTTTTGTTAGCTCAAAGTCAATCTGTAAAGATATGTAAATATTTCTCTTGATAACGATGTCAAATATGATAGATTACATACTGAACAATTTTTATATCAATCGCTAAAAAAATAAATGTAGAAACGCGATTTTAAAAACTAAGGCTCCGGGGGAGTAAATATGAAATCCACAAAACAAAGTTCCGTTAAATTATCTAGTTTAACTAAAGCGATAGCTTTAGCGTTAACGCTACCAGTTGCTGTACACGCAGCTGAAGATCCAAATTTCCCAGACTTAAGTACCTCTGGTGAAACAGTAATGAGTCATAAGTCAGAAACTGGTTTGAACTTGCTTCACAATGGTACCTTAGAAACCTGTATCAAAGATGTGGATGCCAATAATGATTATTTCACCGCGAACCCTGCATCTTTATGTGATACAGAAGCAGACTACACTTGGGGCTTTGCAAATTTCTCGCGTAGCACTGATACCGGTGATGGTAGTACTTATTCATTAAATTCAAAGCTGGCAAAAGGGACTCGTAAAGCCGACCCTGAATTTGTTAGCGTAACAGGTGTTACTAAACTTTATTTAAAAGCAGATATAAAAGTTTTAGCCGCAGGCGGCAGTAAAGCTGACCGACTGAGAATTAAAATTCCTAAAAAAGCAGATCCATCAAAATATGCCTATTTAAATATAGACATGCCAACAGCAGCTGGTGATTGGGAAACTGTTAGTAAAGAGTTTGATCTTACCGGTAATATCAACTTTGATGTTCCTTATACAGGTGATATCGCATTCTTTATGGCAACCGAAGATGGTAACGAAGTTTTAGTAGATAACGTAATAATGTTTTCTGATGTCGATTTTGATAATTATGAACCTGTAAGTAATGCCCCTGATACAGATGGCGATGGCTTCTCAGATGATGATGAAAATGCAGTTTTCAGTGATCCAAATGATATCGATATTACACCTTTAAATGCTGATAATGATGATGATGGCTACCTGAACACTGAAGAAATTGCAGCAGGTACAGACCATGAAGACCCGTTTGATAATCCTGGCAGTGTAGATACTGACGGTGATGGCTATTTCGATGCGGAAGAAATCGCCGAAGGCAGTGATGTAAATGATATTAATAAAACTCCAATTGATTTAGATGGCGATGGTTATGAAAACTCTTTACTAAGCTCAGGTTCAATCTACAACGGCACAGATAGCTTCCCAGAAAATGCCGATGCATCTATGGATAGCGACGATGATGGCTACCCGGATCAATATAACGTTTCTTGTGATGATGTATGTCAAGAATCATCAGAGTTAATACTTGATGCTGCAACTATGATCGACCGTTACGAAGCATACTTAGATGTTGATTTAGATGGTCAACCTGAAAGCTTTATCGTTGCCGAATGTAAAGAAGGCAATGTTATTGAAGGTGCTGACCTTGCAGAGTGTAATGGTTTAATCTTAGATACTGATTTTGATTCTGACGAAGACAGCTACTCAGATCAAGTTGAAGAAGAGGCAGGTAGTGATCCACTTAATGCTAATTCTACCCCACTTGATTTAGATGGAGATGGCTGGGAAAATGCTGCTGATTTCTACCCTGACAACGCCTATGGAAGTTTGAAAGGAACTAATGTTCTAGATAATCTTGGTGATAACATTGTACCTAATACAGGTAACTGGGATGCAAATAAGCTGGTAGCAACTGATAGAAATGGCGAAGAATCGCCAATGTATAAGATCATTGAAACAAGTTCAGAGACCCGAATCACCGGCCCTGAAATTCTGATCCCGCAAGGTAATGAAGCAACAATTGTCCGTATTTCAGCATGGTTAAAACTCTCAGGCATCGACGACTTATCTGTACTGGACAAAATCTTTATCCGTGGATTAGTAAAACACAGTTATGAAGATGGTACTAAAGTTACAAAGCGTCCTGGTTATTATGTGAATACAGCGAACGAAGATGGCATTGCGAAAGAAGAGCTGCTCTTTAATAATGGTTGGGTAAGAGTTGAATCATTTACTGAATTAGAAGAAGCTATAACACATTTCCAACCTGAACTTGCTTTAAAAGCAAAAGGCACAGGTGAACTTGAACTAATAATTGATGATCTTGAAGTAAGCTTTGTTGAAAATCACGATACTGACGAAGATCTTATTATCGATGTTCTAGATATGGATGATGATAACGACAGTATTAAGGACGGTTTAGATGAATCACCATTGGGGGATAATAGCGTTGATTTAGATGCTGACGGCATTTGGGATGCATATGATGATGACTTAGATAATGATTTAATTGCAAATGCTCTTGATACCAGCTTTACACCATTAATACCGAGCGAATTAGAAGTTGTCGATAATGGCGCTAGCTTTATGGTTACAGCTGATGCGATTGCAGATACCAATGTTACCTATCGCTGGCTTGTTAGACAACCTGATGGCTCTGAAACTGAATTGGGTGAAAGTGGAAATTCGATTGCTATAACCGTTGCTGATTATCCAGAAGGCTTTCAAGTATTAGTTAAAGTTGTTGCTGAAACAATAGACGACGAGTCATTAGTGAAACAAACTGTTGTGCAAATGCCTGGTGAGAAACAAAACTTTGTACCACAAATTAGCGACACTGAGCCGACAACTGATAACCTAGCAGATAGCATCACTTTCACTGCAGATGTCTTCGACATCGATGAAGATGATATTATTTCTTATGCTTGGACAGTTAACGGTATTGCTTTAGATGATACAACAAGTGCCCTTTCAATTAAAAATAGTGATTATCCAGAGCCTGGCACATCACTTGAGATCACCCTAACAGTAAGTGATGGTAAAGATACCGCAACAAAAACGTGGAATGTTATCACTAACCAATTACCTGAAGTAAATATAGTTAAAACAGCTATTGATGCTGACGTTACAACATTCTCTGTTGGTTATGAAGATACTGACGGTAACTTAGTATTAGGTGTTCAAGATGTTGAAATGGACTCGTTTACTTACCTGTGGAGCATGACCGTCGACGGCGTAGATTACCCATTAGAAGAAACTGAGGCCAATGGCCGAGAGTTCAGTATTGACCGTTTTGATTTTCAGGCAGGTAGTGTAATTGAGCTTTCTATTACTGTTACGGATATGAATCGTGCAACACATGTTGTTACGCAGACTGTTTCTCATACTTTAACGCCAATTGCTACTGAAAATACTGAAGATGAAATTTACCCAGAAGGTGAAGATGGTGGTGCTACTTGGTGGTTATTAGCGTTGCTAGTACCAGCATTTATTCGCAGACGTTTTTGTAAATAATACTTAGTAGTACAAATCGCTTTAAAGGCACAGTAATGTGCCTTTTTTTATAGCTGTTTGTTACAGTTTCCTACTATCTTTTACCCTTGTCACACTTGAGACTAGTGCCAATATAACGCAATGTAATCAAAAACCTAACGGCAGTTAAGAGATCAGCAGCCGTTGACGCTTTAAATAACTCCATCAGCGAATGCCACTTTCCGGACGGTTTTAAATACTTAAATTCACGCCTAATCAACAGCAAATTTACTACGGCTAACTTTTCAAAATATTTGATTACAGTGGGTGTCTGCTTTATTTCGCTAAAGAAAAAGCGGGAGATCCCCCCGCCTTACTATTCAACAAGAAAGACTATTCCTTTTCGCCACACGATGATTGTGCCGCATTGGAAACAATAATGTCTTTCTCTTGCTCTGTAATCAAACTCTGCTCAACAAAGCTTTCTGAGGTCTTGGCTGTACAAGATACGAACTTACCATGACTGCGCCATGATGTTTGTCCCATTGCGCCTTCACAAGGACAGTATTGTGCTATTGAACAACCGGAAGCAGGATCTACTACCTCATTTCCCGTAAACAGACAAGTATCGCCGACGTCCGCGACACCATCATCATCAGCATCTAAATCACAAACATCACCTAATCCGTCGCCATCAAAATCCTCCTGAGATGTATTTGCAACCAATGGACAATTATCGGCAGCGTCTAAAACACCATCTTCATCAGTATCCAACACTCTGCCAAAATCACGCACAAACACGTCATAATGCTCATTGGTATCATTATCTACCAGGTTACTAGAAAGAGAAGAAAACACCACAACACTGCCATCATCACTAATGGCAGGATAATAACTAATATCATTTCCCTTCACGCCAGCCGTGTTCTTACTCACCAACGTCACCGTATCCGACTGGCGATCGTATGCGTATATATCTTGCCTAGTATCTATATCGGCCGCATCCAAATTATCCGCTAATGAATAAAATGCCACATATCGCCCATCACCGCTGATGGAAGGACGATTACTAGCACTGTTCCCCACCACGCCAGCCGTGCTCTTGCTCATCAACTCCAACACGTCATCTTGGCGATCGTACACGTAAATATCATATCCAATAACCGTATCGGTCGCATCCAAATTAGTCGCGAATGAAGAAAATGCCACATATCGTCCATTAGCGCTGATGGAAGGCTTATTACTATCATAATTTCCCTTCACGCCAGCAGTGCTCTTGCTCACCAACTCCAACACGTCATCTTGGCGGTCGTACACGTAAATATCTTCCCGAGTATCCGTATCGGCCGCATCCAAATTTGTCGAACGAGAGCTAAATGTCACATACCCTCCATCACCGCTGACGGAAGGAGTATAACTATAACCGTTCCCCTTCACCCCCGCAGCGTTCTTGCTCACCAACTCCATCACGTCATCTTGGCGGTCGTACAGGTAAATATCTGCCCAAGTATCCGTATCGGCCGCATCCAAATTCGTCGAATGAGAGCGAAATGCCACATACCGTCCATCACCGCTTATGGAAGGAAAAGTACTCCAACCGTTTCCCTTCACGCCAGCCGTATTCTTGCTTATCAACGCCAATGTATCAGACTGGCGATCGTACACGTAAATATCTGGCAGAGTATCCGTATCGGCCGCATTCAAATTCGTCGAATGAGAGCGAAATGCCACATACCGTCCATCATCACTCATGGATGGCTGATGACTATTACCGTTCCCCGTCACGCCAGCCGTGTTCTTGCTCACCAACGCCACCGTATCCGACTGGCGGTCGTACACGTAAATGTCTCTTACATCATCCGTATCGGCCGTATCCAAATTATTCGCTTCAGAATGAAATGCCACATACCGCCCATCGGAACTCACCGCGTTACCTTGAAAGAAAAACCCTGAATCAAAGTTTCCCTGCACTCCTGTACTTGACACACTCACTCGCTCGGTTTCTGCCGACAATACAGCAATCGACATTAGCGCAGTAACCAGCACCACGCCTTTAACAAGCCAAGGTGATTTTAGGTTGAATGTACTCATAACTCCCCCCCGAGATGTCTCACCAAATCCACAGTAGCCGTATTCCAGGAGGGATCATTGGCATCACAGTTGTCGGTTGAAGAAAAGCTATTTTGAGAGGTTTGAAACGTACCCGCAAAAACTGAATGCGGTAGAGATATTGATATGAACATTGCAATGAATAGATTTTTCATAATACGATTCCATTATTATTCCATTAACACCACCCTTACGAGCAGCTTCCAAAGACTTTTAAACACACTAAAAGCCTATATCTACAATTTCCTTATTATTATTCTTGCATCTGCGCTCTGGCGCATATATTACACCAAAATATTTTTACATAGACAGTCATACACTTGAACAAATGAGCAAACCTGCTTTGCCATCAAGTGTTAAATTTCCGACACCTAATTCCTCTAAACATATAAGCTTAGAAAAACAATTGCGTTTTAAATCGATCACTTGACTATCGTGACTATGACGAAACGGCATTGCCAATAGCATCGCTTGGCCTTGTGTAAAATACTCGTCAGTTTTTGGATACCACCAATGCGCCAGTTCTTTGGCCAGCATTACCTAAGTACTTTACGTAATTGCCACAGCAATAAATATAGCAGACTTGTTAGCTACCACAATAAAAGCCCGAATTTAAAATTTTGACAGGGCAACAGGTATCTGTGCATGCCCTACTGTGTTTATGGGGAATTTAGTAGCTCAGAAAATTTGGCCTCATTTTTAGATCTATCAGTAGAAATTCTAAGGCGTAAAGTGATACAAACCAGCCCCGCAGAAGTTACTTTAATTTAATCACAGTACGCTGATGGAGGTTCCCGCCTTCGCGGGAATGACTGTGTATTTTTTCTATCTCAGTAAATGGCACTAAGCCGACCAATTGAATACCCTAAAACAAGTTAAAGAAGTAATTTTTCTATCCACAGTACGCTTAATGAGGTCCCCAACGTCGATTGAGCTCTTCGAGGATAACTGAGTACTTTCTATAGTAATTTTGTTTGCTGCTTGTGGCACTATATAGTCTCTAAACAGTGCAAAAAAAAATCCAAGAATTTAACCTTGGATTTTTATGAAAACCATTTATCTATTTGTAATATAGATAATCGCTATTTAATGTTACTCACAAGTTATGGCACACAGGTGAATACGCCAGTTACCACAATAATGCCATTTGTCGTTAATGTATCAATATCTGAACATTTGATATTAGCCGTATTTTTATGGTTAATATCAACCAACGTTAAGTTAGGCATATCTTTTAGGGCTAAAATTGAGGTTATATTTGGATTATTACCAATATATATTTCTTCTAATGTAGAAGCGCTGGAAAGGGCTGTTAATGCCGCATCATCAACTGCATTACCCATAAGCTTTATCTGTTTTAAGCCATCATCATCGATATCTGCGTTATCAAAGTTCTTAAAAGCGGCAAAATCAAGCGCTTTAAAGCCGTTGATATTAAGCTTTTGTAGTTGGCTTACATTTTCAGTTAAAAATAACTGCGTTTCGTTGCCAGCAACTTTCAAAATGTCAGAAAACTGTAGGTTTAAATCAATTAGTAAATCCAAATCTGCTAGGTACTTAAGGTCTTCAACAGTAGGGATAGCCGATTTAGTTGTAGAAAATACAGCTAGCCATGCAAAATTTTCAATGCCTTGAAAAGAGCTGATAAATTTATAGTCCGCTGTTGCACAATTTAATGTAGTAACTTCCCCAACTGTCGTCCAACCACCTTCATCAACCCGTTGTTGAAAACATTGCTGCATTAAAGTATCAGCGAAAATAGGGTCCTCAGGATTACCAGATTCGCGCAATATTTGATCAAATGTAGATTCAGCAGTAATAATACAAGTACTAGGTGCAGAATATTCAATCGTGTCTAATAGTTGGTTTTCAAAATCACGGTTTACATAACAATCAACACTGGTGTCAGTTAATACAAGCTCTGTTAATGAAGTGAGTTTTTCTAAACCTTTAACGTCAGTAAACTCAGGTGAGCTACATGTTAACGATGCTAAATCGACAACTAGACCTGAAGCTGGCACTTTACCTTCTAAACAAGAAGCAACATCATCACTCATATCAATATTTTCAATGATACAAACTGCTGGGCTTGCAACAGTTACACTTTCATTAGCTGCAACATATGCGGCAGTATCAGCACAATTTATCGAAGTGTTCGTTATATTCAAGTCAGTTAAATTAATAAATTGCTCAACCCCACTCATATCAAGAATAGCGTCGTTATCACAAGTTAAAGCTGTAACCTCCTCTACCGCGGTCCAACCATTTACGGCAAATTGATCAACTACACAAGCGCGAAATTCTTGGTCAGCAAATTCTAAATAGTTGTAAAAACAAGACTGTGGTTGCACTGTTGTGGCAGGAGTTTCATCGCCTAAAGCGGCAGCATCTGCCATTAGTTGTTGATCAAATCCATCTAAAACTGCACAACTTAATCCGGATTCACTTAAATCAATTGTATCGAGCTCTTTAAAGTTAGCTAAGCCATCAACGCTTTCAATGACATCAGTACAGACTAGATTTGTTAATTCTGCTGAATTTTTTAATTTCTGTTCGGAAATTGTACTTTCAACACACGATTGCAAGTTAGCATCTTGATATTCAATAGATGCTAAGAATCTATCAAAAGTCTCGGTAGTACCAGACTTATCAGTCCCTTCAGAGCAAGCAGTAACTGCTAATAACGCTGAAGACAACATAACAATTTTTTGTAATTTCATAGCTGTTTCCTTGTAAGCAAAACTATTTAATTATTGTTTTTGTTTTACTTGTTTAAGTCGCTTTTAGTATTCATTTTTAACGACAATTAATATTGGTTTCATTCTATACAAACATTAAGAAAAACAACCGACCAGAACCTATTAAAGGTCGGAAGTATCATTTGTTAGAAGTTGTACTTCAACGTTACGTTGTAGCTATTACCGTTATCTGTAACCGAGTACGCTCGAGAACTATCACCTACGTATTCATAGGTTTTCTCACCGGTTATGTTTCGAGCATTAAAGTTAACTGACAACGCTTTGCTGATACGGTAACCCGCGGTAAAGTCTAATTGATCGAAATCATCAACATATACAGCTTCACCTGACCATGAGAACACTCTGAAATATTCACTACGGTAGTTATATGCTAAGCGCATATTTATACCGTGCTTTTCCCAATAAATTGTGGCATTAAAGGTATCTTGAGATAAGCCTGGCAAAGTCATATTTTCACCAGTAACATCATTCACTAGCTTAGTTTCACTGTCATTGTAGGTATAGTTAATTGCGGTACCAAAACCGCTCCAGAAACTAGGAAGGCTGGTAAATGCTTGTTGATAGCTAATTTCTACACCTTCAACGGTTGCATCTTCAGCATTAATAGGTTGTTTCACATCTACAGGCCAACCATTATTAACATCAGGTAAAACACGATGTTCAACCTTCTCAACAATAAAGTCAGCAATATCTTTATAAAAAATACCTGCAGACAATAAACCTTCACTATTAAAGTACCACTCTGCACTTAAATCATATTGATTAGCACGAAATGGCGATAGTTTTGGATTACCAAGTTTAAATACAGGGTTGCCGTTATCTGTTGCCGGACGATAACTGGAAGACAGTTGACCATGGCTTGGACGAGACATTACTGAAGCTCCAGCGGCACGAACAACAACATCAGGATGTGGAATAAAGGCTAAGTTTACACTTGGAAGTACATCGTCATAATCATGCTTAATTGTTGTCCAAGTCCAATCTGGGTTGTTTTCTACTTTTTTATTTGCACTTGATTCAATATCGGTTGTTACATAACGGACACCAACATTACCACGTACTGGGATATTAAAGATTTCACTACTGATATTAGCTTGGGTGTACACAGCCGATGTTTCTTCGACTATGTTATATCTTTCATATTCTATCTCAACGTGTTCACGCAAATCAGCAAAGTTTTTATCTAGCGATGATGTATCAGGACTATACCAAGCATCAAATGGTCCATTGTCGATCATATCTGGAACATTAATATAATTACCAAAGTCAGCCAAATTAGCGTATTCACCGCCATTAGCTTCTTTAACTTGCTCTAGATACTCTAAATTTTCTGCTCCAGTGGTATTATTCGCAGTTGAAAAGTATTCCTTTTCACCACGTTCAAATCGTGCACCGAATTCTAATGAGCGAATATGATCATTATCAAGTTCCCAATCTAAATCGGCTTGTACATACTCTTTGGTATTCTCAGTATCGAAATGCTTTAACTTATACTGCTCTAGCAGCATATTTTGCGGTTCCATCGCGTTTAAATCTTGGGTACTGCTAGGATAAATAACCTCTGGCATATAGGTGCCATTATGCAGTACGTAACCTAAACCATTTACTTGCGAGCTAAATAGCGCTTGTGTTTGGTCTTGCGTCAAGGTTGCTTCACTACTACCTATTGCGGCTGAAAATGTAAACTCATCATTAATCAGATAATCCGCGCCTAGATTCACACCAACTGTTTCATCTTCATATTCGCGATCATAGGTTACGGCATTGTAGTTATATTTAGATTTCTTTCCCTTATATGGGTGACCATCAGGGTAAGCTTCCCCTGTATATGGGTCTGTAGCACCATCTTGCAGATCATTTATTTGCGAAATTACGTTTAAACCATCAACAATAACACTACCCTCACGAACAGCTAAATAATCATTATCACGAAAATCGGCAATATTATCGGTAGATAAACGTTCACGAGTTTGCTTGGCATATAACACGCCTAAATTAATATCTAGATCTTCAGTTGGGATCCACTGTGCATTAACGGCAACATTTATCCGTTCACGTTCATCTTCAACGGTTTGTGAACCAATGTTTTCGAGTCGATAAACACCGCCACCTTCACCATTTTCATCCCCTTCGATATAACCAGGTAAATCAACATACGGTAAACCTTTAGTATATCTATTATCTGGGTTTTGTAAGGCCCAGCCGCGTGCAGTCATCCTATTTTGGCGAATGGTACGCTCAAAGTAGCTTAATGTAGTGCTAACCGCGAAGGTTTCGTCATCATTCACTCGGTTTATAAATAAGTTAGCGCCTGGACCGGCATCATCTGATAATTCGTTGTAGTCGGCTTTAACAGAAACAGTACCTTTATTGCCAACTGCAATTGGTTTGCGAGTTTTTAAGTTAACCGTACCACCAATAGAGCCTTCAACCATATTAGCCGTTGGGCTTTTGAATACTTCAATACCGCCAACCATTTCACTGGCAATATTATTTAGGTTGGTAGCGCGAGAGCTACCATCAGTAGCAACGTTCATTGAGCCCGCATTTCCGCTTGCCATAGATTGGCCATTAACGGTTACTTTGCTTAAACCAGGATCCATACCACGAATACTTACGTATTCACCTTCACCGGCAGCGCGGTTCATTGAAACACCAACAACTCGAGAAATAGCTTCAGCTATGTTGTCATCAGGTAATTTACCAATGTCTTCGGCAGATACACCATCCATGACTTGATCGGCGTAGCGTTTAGCGTTCATCGAGCGTTTTAAACTGCCACGAGTCCCCTGAACTTCAATGACTTCAATACCTGCGGCTTCTTCTGATTCTTTATTTTCATCCGCTTGCTCGGTGCTGACTTGCTCTACCTTAGTTTTTACTGCTGCGCTTTCTTCTTGAGCCCATGCAGTGCTATGTAAAGCAGCTAAGATACTGAGCGTCAATAATGACTTTTTCGAGTTACCTAACATTTACTTCCCCTGAGTTAACTATTTCGCTAGTTGCTAAATTGAAACAACTAAAATACATATTATTGATTTTTTTAGTACAATTAGCATACACCAAATGATAACGATGTCAAAGCAAATATTTACACATCTTTACAAAATATTATAAGTTAATAACAAAGTAAGAATTGTTAATAAAATGTTGCATTTTTTAAATACCCAAACCAAACAACAAAAAGCATTAGAATCAACAAATTAGATGCAATTCAAAAATTGAGCAAACCTATTCTAAATGTCATAACAAGCTCTAAATTAATTGTTGGTGAGCGCAAAAAAAAACCTAAGTAAAATTTTTACTTAGGGTTTTTATCTAAACATTAAATGCCTACGTTATTTTTTTTTCGATTTAGTGTTCAACTCTTCAAGTGAAAGTTTACCGTCACCGTTTAAATCTTTTTTGTTAAAGCCATTTGTCAGCTTTTTCTTTTTGTCTGCTGGATCGGTAATATTTTTCTTGGCAAAGTATTTTTCCAAATTTACCGCATACTCTTCCATACTTAAAAATTGATCGCCGTTAGTATCTAGTTTGTCAAAATATTTTTGACCCATGGCAAATGCAAAGCTAGTACTAACTGCCAATAATGTAATTGCTGCTATAACTTTTTTCATAGTTCTTTCCTCTCGTTGTAATTTTTACTACTATTTTATTATTATTTTCTTATTAATGAACCTTTATAACCATAAAAGGCAATAAAGACGTAACATAGTGCTGGTAAAATGAAACCTAATTGAATACCAATACTATCTGCTAATACACCTTGTAGTAGTGGAATTAACGCGCCACCAACTATTGCCATACATAAAATGCCTGAGCCTTGGCTAGTGGCTTTACCTAAATCGCTAACGCCTAATGTAAAAATTGTTGGGAACATAATAGAATTACAAAGCCCTACCGCTAAAATAGCAATCGCTGCTGTGTAACCATCAGTAAACATTGCCGTAAAAATCAAGGCAACAGACGCTAAGCCATTAAAGCCTAATAACTTATTTGCTGCTACTATGCGCGTTAAAAAGACACCGATAAAGCGACCCACCATAGCGCCGCCCCAATATAATGCAATGTAACTCGCCGCTTCTGCTTCTGGCATTGCTAAAATATTTTCTTCGCCAATAAAGTTAATTAAAAAGCTGCCAATAGACACTTCAGCGCCAACATAAACAAAAATACCTACCGCGCCTAACGTTAAGTGAGGAAACGACCAAGCTGATTTAACATTGCAGTCAACAGTATCGTTGCCTTCAATAGTGTCGATTGTTGGTAATTTTATCCAAACAAAAATTGCCGCTAGAACAAACCAGGCAATCGCCAAACCCACGTATGGAATTTGTACTGCTTGTGCTTCTGCTAAACGATGTGCGGCCTGTTGTGCGTCATTCATCATTGCTAGCTCTTCAACACCAACGGCAACACCTGATAAAATTAACAAACCACCAAAAAATGGCGCAACTGTTGTCCCCAAAGAGTTAAATGCTTGCGTAAGGATCAAACGGCTAGAAGCAGTTTTCTTTTCCCCTAATGCTGTTACGTAAGGGTTTGCTGAAACTTGCAAACAAGTTATGCCTGATGCAAGCACAAATAATGCAACTAAAAATACCGGGTAAGACTGCATGCTTGCCGCAGGGTAAAACATTAAACAACCTAGGCCAGCAACAACCAAACCGGCAACAATGCCATATTTATAGCCAATTTTTTTAATTAATTTTGCTGATGGCATAGACATAACCGCATAAGCAGTAAAGAAACAAAATTGCACCAACATAGCTTGTGTATAGCTTAATGAAAATACACTTTTTAGGTGTGGTATAAGAATGTCATTTAAGCAGGTAACAAAGCCCCACATAAAAAACAATGAGGTTAAAATTACCAAACTGACATTATGGTTTAAATTACCATCAACGTTTACTGTCGATTCTGAATTAATTGTAGTTGTTATTGTAGCCATCTAGATTCACTCTAAAGTTAAAATGTTGTTAGTTAGCATACACCAACTGATATCGTTGTCAATAATTAAAGAGAGCGCTTTTAGAATATAAAAAAACCTCTTAATCGGGACAGATTAAGAGGTTTAAAACTTACTTACTATTTTATTTCAAGCGTTTAAGGCCTTGGCCATTAGCCCTTAATAAGGCAGCTAGTTCAACGACTACTTCTTTGTAATTTTCATCATCAATTACATTAACAGTTTCACCTGGATCTTTTTCCATGTCATACAGATCTTTGTATACAACTTTTTTAGATTTGCTTAACCACTCCGTATAACGATACTTTTCAGTGCGCATTGAATAACCAAAGGCACCAACACGTTTATATTGACTAATAGCAACAGGTTGCTTGCTATCAGACTGTTGATTTATAGCAGAAACCAAAGAGTCTCCTTGTAAACCTTCAGGTGTCTTGATAGCCGCTAAGTCAGTTAACGTTGGGAAGATATCCATTAGGCCGACAGGTTGCTGATATACACTCGCCTTTTTACCTGGAACTTTAATAATTAAAGGCACATGGTTTGCCTGCTCCATGGTCGTATGCTTCCCCCAAAGACCGTGATCGCCAAGGTGGAAACCATGATCGCCCCATAACACAATAATGGTATTGTCAGCTTTACCGGTTTTTTCTAATTCAAATATTAATTCACCTACTAAATTATCAACAAAGCTAACCGCAGCATAATAACCATGAATCAGTTCTCGTTGCTGCTCTTCGGTAAAGCCTTTTTTAGAATACGGCTTTATTTTTTCACCTAGCTTAGGAGTTGGCTTATAAGTGAGCATTTCACCATTGTTATTAAGAATATATTTAGCTTTGCTATTTGTCGGTGCTTGTTGAAATGGCGCAAGCGAAAAGGTATTGCGCTCATACAAATCAAAATACGTTTTTGGCACAGAAAATGGTAAATGTGGGCGTTTATAGCCTAATGCAAGGAAAAATGGCTTATCACTTTTGCCCATTTGTTGCAGCAACGCTTTTCCACGCTCATTGATATTGCCATCAACAAACTTATGCTCTGGGGCATCAATAATTTCAACCGCGAGTTTTTTCTTACCTTTCACAAAAGATGTCGGGGCTTTGTAGGCAATAGACCATGAAACAGGATCATCTTTCGCTCGACTTTCAACATTACGTGGGTCAAATATTTTACCTACCGCAGCAGTTTCATAACCGTTTTGTTTAAACAGTTGCGGTAATGTGACAACATCGGGATTCACATTACGAATTTTATCTTTTAAATTCATAATGCCGTTAACTTCTGGGCGTAATCCGGTTAACAAACTCATTCTTGATGGCCCACATACCGGCCATTGTGAATAGGCATTGCTAAATAATGTGCCTTGTGCGGCAATAGCATCTATATTGGGCGTAATAATTTTGTCGTTACCATAAGCACCAATCAGTGGTTTTAAATCATCTACTGCGATAAATAGCACATTTGGTTGTTTGTTATTTTCTGCTGCAAAAATAGTTAATGATATGCAGCTTAAGCTAATTGCTAGAACTTTAATTAATTGAGAATACTTCATCAATACTTCCTATTTTTTCACATTTAGTGATATTTTTTGCAAATCTTGATCTCGAGATGATGAGCCTAGCATTAAAGAAAAATCTCCAGCCTCAACCCCCCATTCCATGGCAAGGTTGTAATAAGCCAACATTTCAGCGGTAACTGTAAAGCTTACCTTCTGGCTAGCCTGTGGCGCTAAACTAATACGTTGAAAGCCTTTCAACTCTTTAACTGGTCGAGTTACTTCGCTGTAGTTATCGTTAATGTATAACTGTACAACCTCGTCACCAGCAACCTTACTGGTATTCGTTACGGTTATAGAAACCTTAGCTTGCCCTGAAGTATCAATAGACGATTTATCTAACGTTATATCTGAATATTCAAACGAGCTGTAACTTAAGCCGAAGCCAAATTCAAATAAATTTTTAGTTGGTAAGTCGACGTAGCTTTTGAAGTAAGTAGATGGTTTATGATTATAAATTGATTGAATATGGCCTGCACTGTAGGGCACAGATATAGGCATTTTTGCACTAGGATTTACTTTTCCATATAGGATTTCAGCAACGGCTTGGCCACCAAAGCTACCAGGTTCCCATGCTTCTATTATGGCAGCTACATTTTCAACTAACCAAGGTTCAGAAATTGGCCGACCATTAATTAAAACAACTATTACAGGCTTGCCGGCACTATGAATAGCTTGTATTAACTCTAGCTGTTTACCGTATAAATCCAGCTCGGCCCGAGCAACATTTTCACCTGAGGTTTTGCCTTCATTGTCAAAACGAAGTGGATTTTCACCAACAACAACAATGCTTACATCGGCCGTTTTAGCACGTTTAACGGCTTCACTGATGTGTTGTTCAGATAAGACTTTTACTTGATTACCTACATCTAAGTAATCAATGTTAACCTCTTTTGAACTTACTTGTTGCAGCCCTTCGACTATGGTTGTTACATTTTCTTCAGGTTGCGGTAATGACCAATCGCCTAAAATAGTATGAGCATTCGCATTAGGGCCGGTTACAAAAATGTTTTTAATATTTTTTAATGGCAAAATATTATGATCGTTTTTTAATAAAACTATCGAGTCGCGTGCCATCGCTAAAGACGTTTTTTGATGTTCTGGATTAAAATTCACTGTTTCAGCTAACGATTCATCAACAAATGGTTGTTCGAATAAACCTAGTCGAAACTTAGCTACAAGGATAGCTTTAACAGAATCATTGAGTTGCTCTTGGGTTAAACGACCATCTGCAACTAATTCAAATATCGCTTTCGCAAACTGCGGACCATGCATATTCATGTCCATGCCAGCTTCAATACTCAATTTAACCGCCTCATTTTGGTTTTTAGCAACGCGATGAAGGCTGTGCAATCGATCAACATCTAACCAGTCACTAACCACAAAACCAGAAAATTTCCACTCCTCGCGTAATACGTCGTTCAATAAAAACTTGCTACCATGGGATGGTTGACCGTTTACTTCATTGTGCGCTGCCATAAAGGTGAATACACCAGCATCTACTGCGGCTTTAAAAGGAGGGAAGTAATCTTGTCGTAGTGTTCGTTCAGATACATCAAGCGGGGCAATATTTAAGCCATTGATAGAGTCACCACCACCGACAAAATGTTTTGCGTTAGCGATAACTTTTTCTGGGCCGATAAAATCATCTTGCTGCAAACCTTCTATAGTCGCCACACCCATTTTGGTAACAAGATATGGGTCTTCACCAAATGTCTCCCCCACTCTGCCCCAACGAGGGTCACGAACGATGTCAATATTAGGAGTGAACGTCCAATGTGAGCCATTAGCTCGCATTTCTTTAGCCGTTTCGGTCGACGACTTTTTAACTAGCTTAGTATTAAATGAACTCGCCGCACTTATCGGCGATGGATAAACAGTCGCGCCGCTTACCAAAGCGTTACCATGAATTGCATCTATACCTATAATTAACGGAATTGCTAACCGCGAATTCATCGCATATTGCTGCAATTGATTTGCTTCTTGCGCATCTACTACATGCAAATATGAACCAATTTCACCATTTTCTGTCATCTTAATCAGGTCATCGTTATTCAGACCGGGATAAAAACCATGGGCGTCAGAGTTTATTAACTGCTCTGGTGACAATTTCTCTTCAGACTCTGCAATATGCTTTAAACCAACAAATTGACTCATCTGCCCAGCTTTTTCGGCTAATGTCATTCGTTCTAGTAAATCTGCCGCTCTTTGCTCAGCTGATAACTTAGAGTCTTTATATGGCAACGTCTCTGACTCTGCAGTACAGCCGAAAGCCAAGCACGTTGTTATGGTTAAAATTGATAATACAAAAGGTAATTTCATAAGAGTTTTTCTTTTATTTTAAGTAATGTCATTAAATACCTTATTGACAACGGTGTCAATAAGGTATTTAATGTTTGCACGTTCTTTACAATTAATTTTGCATTTCATTCACACTAGGGAATCAAATGGTACATTGGAGTTTGAATTGAGTAATATAACAAAAGCACTGCGTAATAAAAGTCGCCCCCTCATATTAGGGATCACGTCTTGTGTGGCACTATTTAGCCAGATAAGTGCAGTACAGGCTGCTGAAGCACAAAAGCGTAATATAATCTATGTTTTAACAGACGATCAACGCTATGATGAATTAGGCATTCTAAACCCGATCCTTGACACACCGAACATGGATAAACTTGCTAATGAAGGTGTGCATTTTAAGAACGCGTTCGTGACCACTGCGCTTTGCTCTCCAAGTCGTGCATCAATTTTAACCGGACAATACATGCATAACCACGGGGTTGTTGATAATAATAAGCCGCCACGTGAAGGAACCATTTTCTTTCCTCAATATTTACAAGAACAAGGTTATCAAACTGCATTTGTTGGAAAATGGCACATGGGTGAAGATGCTGGTCATGGTGCAAATGATGCGCCTCAACCAGGTTTCGATTACTGGTTAAGTTTTCCTGGACAAGGAATTTATTACCCGAAAAAGAAACCAAATGGCAAACCTTATACCTTTAATGTTAATGGCAAACGGGTGCCACAAACGAAGTACATTACAGATGAGTTAACTGATTACACAATTGATTGGCTAGATAATGTCGATCAAGAAAAACCTTTTATGGTTTATTTGTCACATAAAGCGGTTCACTCAAATTTTGCGCCGGCAAAACGTCATGAAAACCAATATGAAAAAGATGAATTACCTGTACCACAAAGCCAAGCTGATACGCCCGAAAACCGAAAAGGCAAGCCAATGTGGGTACAAAACCAACGTAATAGTTGGCATGGCGTTGACTTTCCTTACCATAGTTCTTTAGACGTTCAGTCTTATAAAAAACAATACCATCGTGCACTTTCGGCAGTTGATGATAGCCTAGGGCGTATTCTCGTATGGTTAGATGAAAATAATCTTACAGACAGCACTACAGTGATTTTAATGGGTGACAATGGCTTTATGTTTGGCGAACACGGCTTAATCGATAAACGTAATGCTTATGAAGAATCTATGCGTGTACCGTTACTTGCCTATGCACCAGGTTATTTAGAAGCTGGTAAAGTAGTAGAAGAAATGGTGGCTAACATTGATATTGCACCAACATTATTAGATATGGCCGGCGTTAAAGCACCTGAGCATTTTGATGGACAAAGCTTCTTAAATATTGCCCAAGGCAAAGCTGAAGGCAAGTGGCGTAACGATTTCTTATATGAATATTACTGGGAATTTAATTACCCTTCTACACCAACAACATTTGCTCTACGTTCAGATGATTATAAATTAATTCAATATCACGGCATTTGGGATACTGAAGAGTTATACGACTTAAAAAATGATCCTCGTGAAATGAACAATTTAATTAACGATGAAAAATACTTACCAGTAATTGTTGAAATGCGTAAAAAATTATTTGACCGATTAGCTAATAATCAAGGTGAACACACGGTGCCATTTACGGAAAAATTCAGCTCTGGTGCAGTATATCGTGAAGGCTCTCGTTCAAAAGCGGCTGAGTTTCCAAAGCAATGGGAAAAAAGTGAGACGGATGAAGGATTACGCTCTTTTATGAAACACGATAAAAAGAAAATAAAAGCAGATTAACCCATTAAAAAAGCTCTCCCCAGCATCAAAGGTCTGCATTAATCGCAGGCCTTTTTATTTTATAATTACATCGTTATCAATTGATAATATTGTAATTAAAGATATATAATAAACTCGAAGTGGTATTGACTAGCAAAACAAAGCAAGGGAAATCCCCTATTATTTGTTTCCGAGGCAGATAACGGAATCAAAAAAAGCTTAAGTTATTTATTTTATAATAAAAACATGTGAGTAAAGATGAAATCTACAATAAAAGACGTTGCTAGTTTAGCTGGTGTTTCAGTAAAAACCGTGTCTCGGGTTATTAATAATGAACCTAATGTGCGCCCGGCTATGCAAGATAAAGTTAATAAAGCCGTTGCTGAATTAAACTTTAAAAGAAACCCTTTAGCGCGAGGCCTGCGCGGCCAAAACTCTTTTATTCTAACGTTGCTTTACTCAAATCCAAATCCAAGTTATGTTTTAGAATTGCAAAATGGTGCTATTGAGCAGGCCAATAATGATGGCTACAATTTGCAAATATTACCTTGTGATCATACCAATGAAAATTTAATCGATAATATTGAATCAATAATAACTCACTCCAGTCAGGATGGTTTCCTGTTAACTCATCCTTTATGTGACAACGAAGACATCATTGCCTTATTAGACAAAAATAATATACCTTTTGTCAGAATTTCACCTTTTCACCAAGAACATTCATCGCCGTATGTTTTATCCGATGATAAGCAAGCCGCTTATGAAATTACTAAATACTTAATTTCATTAGGACATACTGATATTGCAATAATAAAAGGCCACCCTGATTTTGGGGCAACGCATAAACGTTATGAAGGCTATTTAGAAGCAATGAATGAGATGAATATAAACGTTGATGATGCATTAGTTAAGCAAGGGCAATTTACCTTTGAATCAGGCGAAGTTTGCGCAAGACAATTACTTACCCAAGATCATAAACCTTCGGCTATATTTGCCAGTAATGACTATATGGCAGCAGCGGTATTAAAAATAGCGGCACAGATGCATATTAATATTCCGGCTAATTTATCGGTAGTTGGTTATGATGACGCTCCTGTGTCTCGACAAATTTGGCCTTCATTAACTACAGTTAAACAGCCTATTTATGATATTGCCAAGCACGCAGTGCAAAAACTTATTCGCCATATTAAAAAGCAAGAATTTGATGATGTGCAAAGTAAATTTCAATGTAAGTTGGTGTTAAGAAACTCAACCAGCCCTAAACTTTAGTCATTTCGAATAAAATTCAAATGTAGGTAGTATCGACAACATTTAACTGTATAAATACACAGTTAAATGTTATTGTCAAAATAGTCGTTTGCATAATGGAATTTTGATGAAACTTTACATTGCCGAAAAGCCAAGCCTTGGTCGCGCCATTGCTGATGCCTTACCTAAACCTCATAAAAAACAAAAAGGCTTTATTGAAGTAGGTAATGGCGATGTCGTTAGTTGGTGTATTGGACATATTCTTGAGCAAGTAGAGCCCGACGCCTACGATGAAAAATATAAAAAATGGGATATGCAGCACTTACCCATTATCCCTGCAATTTGGCAGTTAAAGCCGAAACCCCAAACCCGCTCACAACTCACAGTTCTTAGAAAGCTGGTCAAGCAATGCGATGTCATTGTACACGCCGGAGATCCCGACCGCGAAGGACAATTACTGGTTGATGAAGTCATAGATCACTTAAAAGTAAGCAAAACTAAAAAGGCCAAGATAGAGCGTTTACTTATTAGTGATTTAAACCTAGCGGCAGTTAAGCGGGCTTTAAATACACTAAAACCAAATAAAGAATTTATTCCCCTATCGATTTCTGCTCTAGCTCGATCAAGAGCCGACTGGCTTTACGGTATCAATTTAACCAGAGCCTTCACCATACAAGGGCAAAAATCCGGTTATCAAGGCGTCTTGTCAGTGGGCCGGGTGCAAACGCCAATATTAGGGTTAGTGGTAGCCCGTGATAATGAAATTGACAATTTTGTGAGTAAACCTTTTTATCAAGTACTAGCTAATATTAAAACACAAGACGGTGAAACATTTAAGGCAAAGTGGCAACCAAGCGCAGCCTGTCAGCCTTATATGGATGATGAAAACAGAGTACTGGTTAAAGCGCTTGCTGAAAATGTGGTAGCGAGAATTAACAACAAACCAGCAGTGGTAAGTGATATTAAAACAGAGCAAAAAAAGCAATTTGCACCGTTACCCTATAATTTATCGGCCTTACAAATAGACGCGGCAAAAGCATTCTCAATGAATGCAAAATTGGTACTCGATATTTGTCAGGGATTATATGAAAAACACAAACTTATCACTTACCCTCGCTCTGACAGTCGCTTCTTACCCAAAGAGCAATTAATGCAAGCGCCGCAAATTATTGGTATGTTAACACAGTCAACATTGCCTTTTTCCGAGCATGCAAAAAACGCAGATAAGAGCGTAGTCAGTAAGGCTTGGAATGATAAAAAGGTAACCGCGCACCATGCAATTATTCCAACAGAAAAATCAGCCAACAATATTAACTTAAACTCTTTTGAAAAGAATATTTATCAGCTGATTGTGCGTCAATACTTAGCACAGTTTTTTCCAGCGTTTACCTATGAACAAACTAAACTTTCATTAGATATTAGTGGCGGAGTTTTTAAGGTTAATTGTAAAAACCCTTTGCAGCAAGGTTGGAAGGTTTTATTCAAAAAATCTTCTTCAGAAACATTTAGCAATAGACAAATTACCTCTAATGAACAAGAAGAACAAAGATTACCGGCGCTCAACAAAGGCGATATTTTGCATTGCCAAAAAGGAGAGCTTGTTGAAAAAAATACTCAGCCGCCACAAAACTTTACCGATGCCACACTACTACAAGCGATGACCGGAATTGCTCGCTATGTTACCGATACAGAAATAAAGAAAATATTAAAAGATACAGATGGTTTAGGCACCGAGGCAACCCGCGCAGGTATTATTGAGTTGTTATTTAAGCGTGGATTTTTACAGCGCCAAGGTAAGCAAATAAAAGCGACATTAGTCGGAAAATCTTTAATCGATGCCTTACCGGCAATGGCAACAAGCCCAGATATGACAGCTCAATGGGAGGCTACACTAAATGCGATCTGCGAGCAAAAAAGTAACTATCAAAGCTTCATGTCACCTTTAGTGTCTGTAATAGAAAGTATGGTTAGCCAGGCAAGCAACTTATCGTTCAGTGAGTTGCCAAAAGGCAAGCCTGTTAATGGTTTTAAAAAGAAGCGCTTTAACCGTAAAAAGAAACTCGCTAAAACGGTTTAACTGGCAAGGTGTTTCTAGAAAAGGTTTGCTTGAGCACCACTGTTGATTCAATAGTGGCGATGAAGTCTAAACTGCCTAATGATTTTTTAACAAAGCTTTCATAGTCCTCTAAATCTTCGGCAATAATTTTCAACAGGTAATCATAAGCGCCGGTAACTACGGAGCACTCTAGAACTTGTTCTAGGTTTGCGACATTTTGTTCAAATTGATCAGCCAACTTATCTGAATTAGCACTTAAACGTACAAAGGCATATACCAATACGTTTAAATTAAGAGCTTGCCTGTTAATCAACGCTTGATAACCTTCGATCACTCCAGCTTGCTCCAATTTTTTGACTCTTCTTAAACAAGGGGTATCAGACAAGCTAACCTCCTGTGCAAGTTCTGACATTGATATACGGCCATTGCGTTGTAGCTTTTCGACTATCACTTTATCTTTTTTATCTAAAATCACTACAAAACCTCGAATAAATTAGTTGAATTTATCGAAATAGTAACATTTTTTATCTAATCTCACCATTCAAGCAATATATACAGCAGAATTATAGCGAATTACTGCTTTATCATTCTGCTAGCATTAACATAATTAGTCATGCAACACAGGATAAGAATGTGACCGCAAACTCCCAAGCATTTGATCACTGGATCAGAACCAGCTTTTGTGATTTAAACACTGAACTAGAACACCTTTATTGGCAGCAAGATGATAAAGCAAATGTCATGAATATTGGCGATGATCTTAAGCAGCAACTTGAAACGGAAGGGCGTTCTTTAATATTGCCATTACTCGATGAAGGTAATACTGATAACGGTTTTGATAATGCTTTTGATTTATTAGGTAACGTTGGCCTTTATATGGCGGCTTGTCGACGTCATGAGATCACCGAGCCATCAAGAGAGCAATCGTCTCCTTTAATTGAAGCTTCTGCTCTTGCCATGCATATTGGCGCTTCAATTGGCGTTACGCCGCGATTTGCCACTGCACATTTAACCACTCATAACAAAGCATTCAACGGCAACTACAAACGCTTTACTCATTTAGAAGATGAAAAGGTGTTTATCGATTACAACACCAAAGCAATTCTAGCGTATAAACGCGCTGCTGATGCGTTAATTAAAATTCAGCCCTTGGGTATTTCACACCCTATCACGGCTGATTTATTAACTTCTGCCAAACAAGGCCTAAAAGATGTAATTGACTCAAATAAATTGTTATTTGAAAAACTCGATACAGATCGTTTCTTTAATTGCGTGCGCCCATATTACAAACCATACAGAGTGGGTAAAGAAGTGTATCGTGGTGCCAATGCTGGGGACTTTGCTGGTATTAATGTTATAGATTTACAGCTTGGTCTTTGTTTTGCTAATGAGCCTTCATATTCGCAAATGTTAGTTGATAAGTTTTTATATATGATGCCTGAAGATCAGCTGATACTTCGTGACTGCATGCGTCGTACCAGCATAATGGATGACTTTTTAGACGCCAGTGCTTGTCATAAACAAGCATGGTATCAAGAAAATTTAAGCTTGTTCTTAGACGTGTGTAAACTGCATGGCACAACTGCGATACAGCACCATAATCAATTGGTTGAACGGTATATCACAAAGCCATCAACTGAAATAGCCCAGCAACACATGGAAAAAATTACCGCCAGCGGTCCACCATTGCATGTATTATTAGACTCATTAGAAAAGCTTCGTGACAGAAGGGCAGCGCATCAACGTGATGATATTCGTACGCGTTATGCTGATATTGAAACACTTAAAAATAGTATTGTGGAATCAACATGAGCCAGTTTAAAAATGATTTTTTACTAGCAGACAGTAACTACCTATTAAACCATTCTGTAGGTCGACCTTTAGTAACTCTTGAGCAAGCCTTCAAAGACAGTTTCTTAACGCCATGGCAAAACTGTGGTACTGAGCCATGGGGAAGTTGGCTGGAAGTGATAAACAATTTTCAATTAGCATTGTCTTCATTGTTTAATGCACCGGTTGAGCAGTTTTGCCCACAAGTAAATTTATCAAGTAGCTTAACAAAAATTGTAATGTCACTGGCATCTTTAAATAAGCCTAACATTACTATTTTAATGAGCGAAATTGACTTTCCCAGTATGGGCTTTGCATTGCAAAAAGCGTTACCAGAAAGCGCTGAAATTAAGTTTATTGATAAAACATTAGACATTACCGATGCCAATCTTTGGCAGCAGCATTTAAGCAAAGACGTTGATTTAGTATTCGTTTCAAATGCCTATTCCAACACAGGTCAGTTAGCGCCTGTTAATGAAGTAATATCACTTGCAAACGAACTAGGCATAATATCGGTATTAGATATTGCTCAATCTGCAGGAGTAATACCGTTAAACCTAGAAAATATCCGCCCAAGTTTCATGATTGGCTCTAGCGTTAAATGGTTATGTGGTGGCCCGGGTGCAGCTTATTTATGGGTAAACCCAGAAATCATTGAACAGTGCCAGCCTAAAGATGTTGGCTGGTTTTCCCATGAAAATCCATTTGAGTTTGATATTCATAATTTTAATTATAATCAATCAGCAATGAAATTTTGGGGTGGTACACCATCTATTACACCGTTTGCCTTGGCAAGCCATTCTATAGCTTACTTTGCCAATTTAGGAGCCGAAGTAGTAAGAGATCATAACCAAGCTATGATCGACTTAATTGTTGATGAGTTTGATACTGAAGTGAAATCCCCCCGAGATAAAGATAGCCGCAGCGGCACTGTGATTTTAGACTTTAAAAATAAGCAAACAGCAATTATGACCGCGTTGGCTAAAGCCAACATAAGCGTGGATGCGCGACATTTAGGTATGCGAGTATCGGCCCATATTTATAATGGTGCTGAAGATATCCAACACTTTATTGATGTTGTTAAGCAAAATTATTAACGAGTAGATTGCGATTTCGGCTCGAACAATTATACTCGAGCCAACAATTGTACATTACTCTTCCACTTCACCGGTTCCTATATTTTCCTGCTGTTCAAGCTCTAATTTTGCCCGTTCCGCTTTCGAAATATATTTAGGTTTATTAGACTTATTCAGCTTGGCTTTTGAGCGTTTAAGCTGGGCTTTCAATGTTGATTTTACTTTCTTTTTACGGTTCATGACTTATCTAATTAATTATTGTTGATAGACTAATGGCAAATTTGCTTTCATTTTTTTATCTTTCATTAAGAAAGGCCCTTGATGCAGTTTCTCCGGCCAATTCAGCAAAGCGTATGCTAATACATTTCGGTGCTCACCTGAACTTAAATTATCGCTGCCACTAATCGATAACACCATGTTTTTATCTGGATGGACAGCATCGTTTATCACCTTCTTCATTGCATTTAACGTCGGATGTTCATCAATTTCGGCAAGCAAGAAACATAAACCAATTTCAGCCTGAATATCTTCTTTACTCTTTTCAACAATTCTATCTTGGCGCATTTTAAAGTAATCTAATATCCAAGCATGCGCCTTAGCACTGACATTTTGCTGATAGTAATTGCTATCGGCCAAAACAATATGCGTTAGCCCATAGAGTTTATTATTAAATTGATTTTTACTTAACTCAGCGTCCTTATCATCAGGGTATGCGTTCTCAAAGGCTGGTTTTAAATCGGCGGTCCAATCAACCACTCCGGTATATTTCAACCAATAAACATAGTTAGCCACTTGCGCCGCATAAGCATGAATAAAATCAGCTGACATCAGTAAATCGTGTAACCCTGCTTGTTTTAAATAGGCGACAAATTTTTCATGACCTGGATGCTTAATGCCATATTCATCTAACTTAGCCATTTGATAAACAAGATACAATGCAAAACGTTTATCCTCAGTCCCCATTAAAGCTTTTTTCCTAAGCTTGCCACGGCGAGTGTTAGATAAAGCATCGATCATTGATTGAGCTTGGCCATCTCGCCATTCCTCTGAATCAAGGTTTTCTAGGTAAAAATTTAATCTATCGGTAATTTGATAAACCTCAGATCCTGATTGCTGCGCATAATATTTTTCACCGGTTAAGCGATACATGCGCACTGCATAATGATTTTGTGCGCTACCGCTAAGCTTTACGTAATTGCTGTCATAATGGTTACGTATACGATCAGCTGTGGCTAAGTATTTATTGGTCGTCTCTTTAGGTAATACATATTTATTGTCATTGGCAGATACTGAGGAAACACACCAAAAAACAATAGCTACGAATATAGTGGTATATAATTTATTTGAAATAATCATTTTAGCTTACTCCATTAACGGTCACCGTCAGTTTCATCTTCATAATCTTCAAAATCATGAGTGGGCAAGTATTGTTGCATTGCCTTAATTTCATGAAAATAAGGCCCTTCAGTCATTTTATCTGGCCAAGTAAATAACATATAAGTCAGAACGTTGCGGTGTTCGCCAGAAGCTAAGTCTATTTTTCCAGATACTGATGGCACCATACCAGCCTCAATATTAAACGCAGCAACTAAACGATCTTTAGTTTCAGTAACTAATGGGTGGTCTTTTTTCTGCATCAGTAAATAACTAATACCAACTTCGGCGGTTATGTCATCGGTTGCATCTTTTAATACGCGTTGTTGATTTGCCGCAAAATAATCTAAAATCCAGCCAAATTCCTCGGTAGATACATAGTGCTGATAGTAACCTGATGCGGCAAAAATAAAGTGGGTCAAGCCGTATAATTTGTTTCTAAAATGCCATTTACTAAGCGTTGCATCTTCTTTATTTGGATAGGCCTCTAAAAAAGCTTTTTTGTACTGCTTTGAATAATCTGCAATGCCTAATTGCTTTAACCAATAAACATAATTAGCGAGTTGTGCAGCCCAAGCTCTGATCATGGTCTTATCGGTTAAGCCGGGTAAAAAGTCATATTCTTTTAACGTATTTAACACTGTCTCTGGCAGTTCAACACCAAAAGCATCTAAACGAGAGCTATAGCGAAGTAATTCATCGGCATAAAATATAAACTCAGGAAATTTCTTTAAAGCTTTTCGACGCGCTTTGCCGCGGGTACCTTTACTCATTGCATCAGTTAAGCGCTTTGAGCTTGTTGCAATAAATCCCTCATCGTTTAAATAAGGCACTATGGTATGCATTCTGTCGCTTACCACATAATAATCATAAAGAGCTGTGGGCAGGTATTTTTTATCACCCGTCATTCGAAATAAACGGATACCATAATGCCCCTGAGTTCTTGGTGGTAGCTGATATAAATTATTTTCAAAAGTCATTTTTATACGCTGTGAAACTTCATCATAACTAAGTGCTTGTTCTTTAGCTTTTATCTCGCCATCATCAGCAGTGCATGCGGTGGTAAAAAGAAGTAAAGTAGCAAAAAATAGGTTAAAGAGTTTTTTCATTCGACACCCATTTAATAATATCTTGTAAAGTGAGTGGCTTTTTATACAGTTTGGCAAACATACCCGTCATCGCAATACTGCCGCCCTGTGCCAATAATGAAGTCAAATAATCACGGCCACTAAAGCGGCCACTAAAGTAATCCTCAAGTAAGCGACGAGCGACAATCTCAGACCAAATATAACTATAATATCTGGGACCATAAGTGGCTAAATGACTAAAACTATATTGGCTTGATGAGCCCTTTGCATAAGGATGGCCTAAATATTTTAACGCTAAAGCGGCATTGATTTGCTCGATATTTTTACTGGTTATTTCTTGTGAAAAATAGGCAAGCGCCATACCCGCGCGATAAAGGCGTAAATTATATGCTGTACCTGAGTCTGAGGTTTCGCTGGCGAGCACAACTTTGCCAAACATGCGCAGCTGCATTTTGGGATCAAAGCTTAACCATTCGAACCATTTTGCAGGCATTTCAACTAAATCATTTTCAATGCTAATACCGGCAACAATATGATATTTTTGCGTTGACACTAGGTTATGTAACAAATGGCCAAATTCATGAAAAAATGATTTTACATGGGTTTGTTGCCACTCTTTTTCAGGCAAATTTAAAATAAGGGCACTACTTGGTGCTTGTATCCCCTTAACGCCGCGTTTAATTGCCCGGTGTCGATTTTTTGTATATTTATTTGGCCGAGAATATAAATCCAGATAAAATTTACCAATATCTTTATCGCCTTCTTTCAACATATAAACAGCCACGCTGCTATGCCAAGCAGGTTCATCCAGTTTAATCACATTTAAACCAAACTCAGTTTCTAATAAGGTAAATAAGCCATTGTGAGCTTCATTAGGCGATAAGGTAGAAGAACTCTTTTGGCCAGTTGCTTTTTCATAAGGAATATAACGATAATCCCAAGGGGCGTAGGTTGCGGATTGGGCTTTGGCAATATTTGATAAAAACGCACCAACATCTGCAACATTGTCTATCATAGTGTCTTGCAAAGACAGCTCAGCATAGTTGCTATAACCCAGACTCTTAGCACTATTATTGCGCACATCAATCAAGGCCAATAAATTATCTTTATTGGTTTTCGCATGTCGTCCTTGATACTGACTATAGGCTAATTTTCGACATTCTTCGTCAGGCAAGCGTTTCGCAAATGTTGCATAATGACTGCCTTCTAATTCAGCAACCATTACGCCATTTTTTAGATAACGATTTTGGTATTTATTATCTAGCCCTTGGGCACACTTCTCCGGTAAGACAAAAGTATCATTAACCTTTACATTCGCTCCTCGACGAAATTCAGCACTTATCGCTTTGGCCTCGGCTCTAAGTTTTGCATATTGTTTATTAGACAACTGCTTATTTAGCCTTGAGTATTTAACTTGCACTCGTTTTTCTAAATCAGTTTTGCTAAGTTGTTGAGTTTTATTAAGTAAGCTTCTGACTTGTGCGGATCCAATAAAGCTATCAATATTTGCGCTTATTGTTAATTGGCAGTGCTCAGCCGCCTTAATTATCACTTTGTCGGGGGAAACATTGGCGTATAAATAACTTTCATACAACAAGTTTTTGGCCGGTATTAATATAGCTTCCAATTGTTGAATGTTGCCATAAAAATCAGCTTGTTTAGTAAATACCGTTGGCTTGCTTAATGTTTTTGTCATCTGCAAACAGCGTTGCTCAATATCTGCACCAAAAGCCTTAACGGGTTTACTTGTTGAAGCGAAACTTAAGGTACTTATCGCACAGCAGAATAAGCTAATCGTTAAAATGAGATTTTGCATACGCAACTCGATCCTCAATACTTGCAATTCGGCGGTGATCTATGGTTTCAATATGCTTTAATCTTGGCAACATGCCCATGCCGTTAGCTATTTGAATCGCTAAGCCTGGACGAGCATTCAACTCTAATACTAATGGACCTTTTTCTTTATCCAGCACAATATCTGCTCCTAAATACTTCAGCCCAGACATTTCATAGCAGCCTGCTGCAAGATTGAGCATACGATCCCAATTACCAATTGCAACATCAGCAAAACTTTTGTCGGTATCAGGGTGATGAGTTATTGGCCGGTCAAATTGCACCGCACGTTTGGCTTTACCTGTAGCTATGTCTATGCCAACACCAACAGCGCCCTGATGCAAGTTAGCTTTACCGTCGCTAGCGTGTGTCGCTAAACGCAGCATTGCCATCATCGGATAACCCTGGAAAATGATAATGCGAATATCTGGCACACCTTCATGGCTTAAACCTTTAAAAGTAGGATCAAATTGAATCAAGGCCTCAATCACTGCAACATCTGCCGCACCACCTAAACTAAATAAACCGGCAAGAATATTAGTAATGTGACGCACAACTTCTTCTCTGGGTACATAGTCACCACTGGCTTTCATATAGCCATTTTCATCGGTTTTTAAGATCACTAAAATACCTTTGCCACCACTACCTTTAGCAGGCTTTATACAAAAACCATTGTGATTTTCAAGAATTTCGAAAACTCGATTTACCTCAAATTGAAAACGAACTACACCAAGTAAATCAGGCACAGCAATGCCACAGTCAATGGCTAAGTTTTTAGTTTTTAATTTATCATCAACATTAGGATATAAAGCCCTGTCATTATAACGGCCAATATAAGAAAAATTTCTCTGATTCATCCCCATGATACCGCGGTCACGCAACTTAAACGGACTGACAAAATCAAACATGTTGTCCCCCTAATCTTCCGCTAACGGTTTAAATCGGTGCAACTCTAATAAGCGGTAACCGGTATATTGGCCCATTAATAAAACGGCAGCCATGATCAAGGCATGTACACCTAAGAAGTTAAACGCCCAATGACGAATTAAATAGTTATCCATCATCAAATAAGCAATAACCGCAACAATTAAGCTCCCCCCACCTTGGATCAACACCTCTTTACCGCCCTCTTCTTCCCATAAAATCGACATGCGCTCTATGGTCCAAGCCATGATAATCATCGGAAAAAAGGTAATGGTTAATGCTTCTGTTAAACCCATTCTAAAGGCGACAACAGTAAATAATACGATTATGCCAATTACAACGATTACCACAGCGGATATCCTTGACACCAAGAGAAGGTTCAGGTGCGAGAGATAAGATCGAATGACAAGACCGACTGATACAATCAATAAGAAACCAACCACACCGTTAATCAGTTCAGTTTGAATGAATGAGGTAGCAATTAGAATTGGCATAAACGTGCCGCTGCACTTAAGGCCAATAATTACTCGTAAAAACACCACGACTAACGCGCCTATTGGCAATAATAAAATCCCTTTAAATAAATTTTGCTCATCTATAGGCAGGTGATATAAACCAAAGTCAAAAAAGTCTCCTTTGGTAGCTGAACTGTTAGCTTCTTGCAATGCACTTTGGGTACTATGGCTTATTGAAAATACAACTTTTGAATTTCGACCACCAACTAAATCTAACAAAGAAGGAGAGTTTTGTTGCCACACTAAAATAGGTAGGTCATTACCTAATTCACCATTTTCAACATTAAACATTTGCCAGCCATTATTAATATATACTTTTAGCAGTGGAATTAATTGTTGATTGCGGCGACTATCTTCAAGCACTAATCCGCTTACCATCATTGCCGGCACCTTCGCCATTTGCATAAGCTGTACAAAAACTTCAGTTTTAGAATATTTAGATAATAATAATGCAACATTTTGGTTATCTGTTTTGATTATATTTAACACCTGTAGTACTAAAAACTGCTGGTTTCCTGATTTTTCAATTGCATGATTTAATAAGGTTTGCGCAGAGCTTTGATAAGGCTCCGACCATACATCCGCAACTATATCCTCTGCAGGTGCAGGTTCTTTCTCTGGGTTTATAGCACGCTTGTATGACGCTTGATAATACAAAGTTTGCTTGCCTTGTACTTGGCGTTTACTCCAAACCACTTCTGACTTATCTTCTTCTCTGAAAACATGAACTCCGTACGCTGGGGAAGCAGTAAACTCATCAACAAGCTCAAATTTAGGATCTTTAGGCAAGGTTAATTTGGCATTTACCGGTTCATTTTTACCGGTAAATTCAATTTCGGCTTCAATTTGCCAAATATCTATTTGCTCTCCAGCGGTTAACGGTACTCCCATTTCTACATGACGGTAATAAATACTACTAATGCCAGTAACAATAAGTGCAAAAACAATAATTAAAAAAGGTGTTCTAGAGGTCAAAATTATTTTCCTTCTAATAGATGTTTTCTACTGACATCAACTAGGGCTATATCTTTCAAAAAGTTCCGGCCGATCAACACTTGAAATTCCAAATGACTTCGATCTGCAAGGTTAAATGTTTGGTTGCGATATTCCTTTTTACCAACTTTTATCGATACTTTTATTTCAAGACGCTCTTCAGCTTTCATATTACTTTGTTGCTTAATTTTGACGGTGTCATAAATGGGGTATTCAAAAACGGCTGAATCTTTCGCTGTTTTTAAGGAGAACTTCACCCATTTTTTTCCATCACGTTCAAATTTAACAAGATTGTAAACACCTAAAGAAGAGGTATCTGCACCGGTATCTATTCTCGCAGCAAACGTTGTTTTCTCTTTCACTAGAAATATATTTTCTACCTCACCAACCAGGATTTTATCAGTCGGGTTAGTTTGCTTGCCTTTCATCGAGCAACGTTCCACATAAACCACCTCTTTTTCTTTCGTTGCTGAATTACTATCACCATTACCACTCATTGCGGCTTTTAATTCGGCAGCAAGTTGTTGATTATCCCGAGTACAACTTTCATTTATTTGTTTTGAGAGAGATTGCTCAAGATTAGCTATATTATTATTTACTTGTTCCATTTGGGCATTGGCTGCAGACGCTGAATTCTCGTTTGCGACACAACCTGATAGTGCAATAATTGAAATTGCTAACATTATGTTTCTGAACATATTGAAAACTTCTGAATATTTTTTAAATTGGTTCTTTAATTTTAAGACATATTGAGCAAAATGTTATTTTATTAACTGTAATAAGTTGTACAAACGCTTTACACTAAATTAAAAAATTAACTCCATCCCTTTAACCACGGGGAATGTGAGTAACTATACCATTCTGCATAAGGAATGAATCACTCAGCGATACTAAAAGAGTTTTAGGCAAGGCTTTCATTTTGTACTGTGGTTATTCCACTGAAAAAATGTTTAACGCAGCTTAAAACTCTTTTAGTATCGCCCTTAGGGTGTTTATCAAACCCACGATAACGGCCCAAAATTTAAAGAAGATAGAATAACTATCTGCTTCAAATTTAGATTGTTCTAGTGCGTTTGATAAACACTGAGTTGACTATATACTTATGCAGATTGGTATCTGTAATGACAAAGCGTTATAAAAAGCCTTTGAATATTTCGTGTATTTTTTATACAAAACAATTAGTTATAACAAGAGAAATAATATGACACTTAAAAATGCCCCTGCTTATATTCAATTGGCGGTTGATTTAATTCAAATACTAGAAGAGCATGAATTAGATAATGAAACAGTATTAAAAGCCCTCTCTATTGTTACCCAAGATTTTGAAAGTAAAGCGAGTAACGCACTCACAACCAACTCCCAAGTTTCGCAATAAATCATTATCAAGCTATAATTAAAGGCTCAGTTTTAGAATTTTATAAAAAGAATAATAAATTGTTAATAATTTCATCTCATCATAGATCCTGGTTAAAATTGACACTTGCTTGTGCAAGTCTGCTATTACTGCCACAAAGTTTTGCAGAAACTCCGTTGGTTTATAAATACAAATCAAAGCAAGGTATTCCTTCTTTTTCTGACATTGAACCGCAAAACGTTCGATATAAGGTAATTCAGGTAGGTTGCTTCGCCTGTAATGTTAATTCAATGGTGAACTGGTATAACACACCATTAAATACCAGCGCTTTTAATGATTTAATTTTAAAAAATGCATTCTTGCATAATGTTGAACCGGCGTTGATTAGAGCTATTATTCACGCAGAATCGCACTTCAAAGAAAATGCGACCTCTAAGGTAGGTGCGCAAGGTTTGATGCAATTGATGCCGGCAACGGCACAAGAGTTAGGCGTTAAAAATTCATTAAATGCCGAAGATAATATTCAAGGTGGGGTTAAACATTTAGCCAAGTTATTAAAGAAATATCGAGGCAATATTAAATTAGTGGCCGCGGCTTATAATGCTGGTGAAGGTGCGGTAAAAAAATATGGTGGCGTACCACCATATGAAGAAACATTAGTATATGTAGATAGAGTAAAAATTCTTCACTCAAGGTATCGTCAAACGGGTTAAAATGCTTACCTTAGCGCCATAAAGTAATCAAAATCGACTCTGCTATTTGCCTTTTGTGACAACGACAATCCCAATTCAACTAATTGCTGATTTTGCCCGTAAGCGTTTACCATGTCTCTTAATAATTCAATTGCTTTTACCGTATCGCCTGTACCATCAATAGCAAGGGCATAAATATATGCATACTGTTGATCTTGAGGTGATAACGCCATTGATTTTTTAAACAGTGGTATAGCTTTATTTAGCTGTTGCTGACGAACGAAATGCAGACCATAACCATAATGCAATAATGCCGAGGTAGGAATATTCTTTATTGCCTTGTTGTAAACTGCTACAACTTGATTAGTCTTGCCTTGAGTTCGGTATAATTCAGCCAAATTTGAATAGGCAGAATCAAAGTAAGGATCGACAGAAATTGCTTTCAAGTAAGACTTTTCTGCGCCAAGCAAGTCCTCTTGCCCCATAGCAACCATGCCTTGGTTCAGTCTTCCTTCACCGCGCCAACCACTTTGCTCATTAGCTACTATCAACTCATTTAAGGCACTTTTAAAACTTGGTTTGTCACTGTCAGGAATATAAACATCAAGCAAAGAACGAGCAGCCGCAATTCGAATTGCGGCTAAGTCATCATTAAGTAATGGGCTTAATAATTCAGCTCTAAAACCAGGGTTTATTAATGATGCCGTGCCTGCTGCGGCAAGACGAAGTAAATCTTCGTTATCAGTTATAAAAGGTTTCAACGATAGATGGCTTAACTGCTCGGTGCTAAAACCAAGCATCTGTAATGCTGTTGCTCTTGAGATAATATCAATGGCTTCATCGTTAACTATCGCTAGATGTTGTTCTAAACTAATGCTTTGGCCTTGTTGTAAACGCCAAAAGTTTTGCCTTGTTTCACTATCTACTCTTGGCTTAACTTTCCAAGATTTTAACAAATTTACAGCCCATTTATTATCTTGTTGCTGATGACATGTTGTACAAGCATTTGGACTGGCGAATTTTTCTGATAAATCAGGACGAGGAATTTTAAAACTATGGTCGCGTCTATCATCCACGCCCATATACGTGGTTTCTGGCATGTGACAATTTACACATTGTGCGCCATCAGAGTCTTTTTCATGGTGGTGATGTTCAGGTTTGTCAAATACATCACTGGCATGGCATTGCAAACATAAGCCATTATCTGGTATTTTGATTTTCATCGTGTGTTGATCATGACAATCAATGCAGTTTACTCCGTTAGCATACATTTTACTTTGTAAGAATGAGCCATAAACATACACTTCTTCTTTAATCTGGCCATCGACATGATACATCGGCGCTTGTAAAAATTGAGGAGAAAATTGGTCTAAGAATTTTTTACTTGGGTCAATACCATCCGTTAACGGTGCTCGTAAAGCATGACAAGAGAAACATTGCTCCATAAAGCTATTGTCACGTTTGTCACCTATCCACTGCGCGGTATTTTCTCCTGCAGTTCGTTGCCAGCCACCTTTTGCTACAGGCTTGCTTTGCTTATTATCTTGATGACCATCCATATTTGCATGACAAGATACACAGCCAACATTAATACCGGTAAAACTTGAATCAAAATGATTTTCTTTACTATCGTAATTGCGTTTTAAACCATCGGAATGACAATCCGCACACATACCGTTCCAGTTTTGTAATGGTTGACGCCAATGCAATCTATCAGCCGGTTTTATTTCTTCATTTTGATAATTATGGTACCAACGTTGTCCGCCTTCATCGATAGAACGTGCGTCCCAGGCAAAAGGTAAAACTTGAAATCGGCCAGTTTCAGTTTCAACTAGGTATTGCTGCAAAGGATAATGACCGAAGGTATAGGTTATTGGTAGAGTTTCAGTTTTTTGATCATAAGAAATATCAACAAAGTACTTGCCTTGTTGCTGATAAAAGTAAGCTTTTTGACCGTAGTGTTCAGCAGTTTGTTTATCAAAGTTACCTACGACACTGTCTTTACTTGCTACTGCCATCGACTTGGCATGATCAGATTGTTGCCACTTAGTGGTTTGTTCTTGATGACAGTCTATGCACGCTTGGTTCTCGCTAGCTGATAAATCAAAAGAGACGGCTAAGTTGAGTGCAGCAAGAATAAAAAATGATAATTTAAAAAAAGAGTTAAAAGTATGCACAAAGAGCCCATGTTTGATGTTGTTATGCTAACTGAAGTGAAGATTATATCGTTCAGTAAAAATAATAAAAGAAAAAAGAGCATAACAAAAGTATGCTCGTACAAAAAGCTACTACAAACAAAAGTTTAGATTAACTTATAACTTTTGTTGCGTATGCCGAATTATTAGGAAATATTTTAGTAATTTTATTTGAATCTAAATTCCAATGCTGCTGTAACACTGCACCGACCCATGAAAAGGTATTGGTTGTCGGCATTAAATCACGACCATTAAATAGTTGTGATTGTGCTAACCCTGGCCAGTTACCTAAAACTTTCCCGCCCTGCACTGCGCCGCCAGCGATAAACATTGCACTGCCGGTACCGTGGTCTGTACCACCTGTACCATTTTCCTTAGCAGTTCGACCAAACTCAGTTGCAATCATTACTACTGTATCTTGCCAATTATCACCAAGCTCAGTTTGTAAGGCCGCAATACCACTATCAAGTTCTTTAAGCTGCCTGTCTAACCGAAAAGTTTGACTGTTATGGGTATCCCAACCACCAATTTCCAACATCGCACAATCAACACCATTATTGCCTGTCATCAACTTGCCACACGACTTTGCCAGATCAATAAACTTGCCTTTACGCTTAATTTTGCTATCACCAGCCATTTTCTGGGTATTCAAGCCTTCCTCTAGGCGAGAAAGCAACATTTCATCGTTTTGATACAAGTTCATTAACGCTTCATAAATATTATCATCAGCATCCTTTAATCTCGACGGATACCAAGTGCTAACCTTATCACTACTTCTCATACTGATAGGAATAGAATTAGCAACCGCTAACGCTTTAGTATCGGTATTCATTTCGTTTAACGCTCTTCCTAACCACCCGGTATCATGGTCCATACTCGGCAAACCGCTTTCTAAATAATCTTGCCCGTCAAAATGTGAACGCCGCGGATAACCAGAGCCAACAGCAACAATAGGTAACAGTTGTTTCTTTTGATATAAACCATGCATATGCTTTAAAGCTGGATGCAACGAAAAATCTGTTGTTAGAGGTAATAAATCATTCGCTATTGATGGTGCTAATTTAGGCCTTAAACCTTGATAGTTTTTATCACTAATTGGTACAACTGTATGTAACGAATCCATTGCTCCACGTAAAACGACCCAAACAATCTTTTTCGACTTGCCCGTTAATTTATTTACAGCTGCTAATGATGGAGTTTGCAATAAAACTAATGACGCAGAAGCTCCAAGGGTTTTAATAAATTGACGTCTTTTCATAATTTTCCCCTTACCTACGCAAAAATTCTGGGCTCATTAACAACATTGCTAATGCTTGTTTTCTACTTTCTGCCCGTACAACTGCTTTATATGTAATACTCGAAGTTGGCAATGCTAACGTATCATTCATAATAGTTTCAGCGTTAGCTCTTACGCGACTTACTAACGAAGCAGTCCAATCAATTTTAGACATTAAGGCGTTTCCACCATCCCAGTCTTGCTGTTCATCACTGAAACCTGCAGGCGAGCCAGCTTTGAAGGGTTGCTGGCCAAAGGTGTTTAAGGTAAAAAATAGTTGCTTAAAATTGATAGATTTAATATTTAATGCACGAAATGAAGACTGTAAGTACTCTCTTGGTGTTTTAAATTTTTTCTGTTCTGCTGACCATGCTTGCTCAGAATGAATTAACGCCAGCATTACTTCTTTTATATTGCCGCCGGTTTTTTGCCAGCGCTTTACTAAAATATCTACTAACTGAGGATCCGGACTATCGCTGACAAAATGCTTTACTAGTTTGCTACAAACAAATTTAGCAGTATTAGGATGATTAGCTAAATCTTTCAACATAGCCTCGCCTTGTTTAATCCCTTTCTGATTATAAGTTTTTCCTAGAAGAGTTCTCTTTCCAGGTTCTTTCCCCCAAGCTCTATAGGTAAAGCCGACGCCATCATCTTTATTAGGATTAGCAATACTCCAACCGGTTATACCTTTAGCAAGTTCAATGACATCATTTTGGCTATAGCCGCCATTAACCCCCAAGGTATGTAATTCTAATATTTCCCGTGCTAAATTTTCATTTAGACCTATGCCTTTTTTGTTGTTTTTATTTTTTTTACTATTTAACGCTAGTTTAGAATTAGGCCCGAATGAGCGTTCATTGTTTAAATAAATCAACATGGCTGGGTGCTTACTTACCGCCAGTAACATATCTTCAAAACGGTTAAATAAATTATTGGCTATAGCTTCTCGTTCAAGTGTTGGCCCAATCGCCGGCATCATTTTACCATCAGCTGAAACGCTGAAGTGATTAGAAAAAAAGTCCAATAAACGCCAAGTAAGACTACTGTCACTATTGATACTTTGTACAAATGCATCAGTTGCAAGCTTTTGATATGTCGATTTTATAAATCTTGCTCTATCCTTTTTTGCTTTTTTAAATTGCTCAGTATCTGATTTATTTTTTTTCTTTTTATAAGCCAAATTAAATTCACTAAGTTGTTTAAAAACATCATTTGAGGTAGGAAGGCTTTGATCAAAAGATATCGGCATTAACTGTGCTGATAGCCATTTTTTCGGGTTTTTTTCAGCTTGTACAAGCTCACCGGGCTTTGCGCCTAAACCAAACCGGTTCGCAGCAATTGTTGCATTCGTATTAGCAGTACTCATATTAACACCCAATGATAAATCTATATTGTCAAAATAAGATTAACAATAAATTTACCATTCACCATTGATTTTACATATCTTTACATTGAAACGGTTATTGCTACTAGCCGTACAAAAGTAAATTTATGGTAAATTTAAAACAGCCTATTGATAACGTTGTCAGTTGCTGGTAGTTTAAACTTAAATAATCTCTATGGTCACCTATATGAATAATAAATTATTAAAACTAGCCATCGCATCAATTGCACTCTTTGGAACGAATGCTCAAGCAGAAACGGACGCTAAACAAACAGCAGCAACGCCTAATATTGTTTTTATCATTTCTGATGATATGGGCCGACAAGATGTGGCGCTATATGGCAGTAAATTTCATGAAACACCGAACTTAGACCAACTTGCCCGTGAAGGTGTTACTTTTAATAACACCTACGTTGCACACCCACGCTGCGTGCCGTCAAGAATTGGCTTTATGAGTGGACAGTCGCCAACAAGAATGGGTAGCAGCTTAGTACATAATAAAAAAAATTCTTTACCTGCAGACAAGGTGACTTTTGCTGAACATTTGCAAAAAGCAGGCTATAAAACCGGCTTTATTGGCAAATGGCACTTAGGCAAAGAAGGTAGTGGTTGGCCAAAACAACAAGGCTTTGATGAAAGTATTCTTGCAGGCTCTGCGGGCGCACCGGACAGTTATTTTTACCCTTGGGGGGCAAAGTCTAAAAAAGGTAAAGAAACTTTTGGTAAAGCAAAAGGAGAGAAAGGGGAATACCTCACCCATAGAATGACAAAAGAAGCGTTGGATTTTATTGAGCGAAATAAACAAGCTCCATTCTTATTAGTCCTATCTCATTATGCCGTACATACCCCCATTCAATCTTTAACTGATGATACTAAATACTTCACTAACAAATTAAGTAGCATGGGTATAAAGCCTGTGAAAGGTGGCAAACAATACGATATTAAGAGCGATGGTACGGGTATTTCATCATCAAAAACAATTCAAAACCATCCGACTTATGCCGCTATGGTTAAAGCGGTTGATGATAGCGTCGGCCAAGTTAATGCAAAATTAAAACAATTAGGTATTAACAAAAATACTATTATTATCTTTACCTCGGACCATGGCGGCTTATCGTCCAGAGGTCCTAAGAATAGAGAGCTTGCGACATCGAACTTACCTTATAAGCACGGTAAAGGTTGGTTATATGATGGCGGTATTAGAGTACCTCACATTGTAAAATGGCCAACAACCATTACTGCCGGTTCAACATCAAATGTTCAGGTAACAGGTACCGATCATTACCCAGCGATGCTTGAAATGGCAGGGTTAAATTTAAGCCCTAATGATCACCTAGACGGGGTTAGTTATGTAGAAGCAGCTAAGGGTAAAAACTATACTCGTGTGCCTATGTTTTGGCATTCACCAATTTCTCGTCCAAATTCAACTGGCGACAGAATGAGCTCTGCAATAATTGATGGAAAATGGAAATTAATTGATTGGTTTGATGATGGCTTTGTAGAGTTATTTAATTTAGAAGAAGACAAAGGTGAAACTACTAATTTAGCCAAACAGCACCCAGAAAAAGTAGCCTCATTGCTAAAACAACTGAATGCTTGGTTAAAAGGTGCGAATGCACAATACAGAAAACCAGGGAAAAAAATGAAATGGGACTTGCAAAAGCCAGTTAAGGTAAAAGGTTAAATCTATCTAATGAAACAATTCATCTTTATCATAAAATTTATCGCTATTTTCCTTTGTATTAGTGTTAAAGCTGTGACTTTGCCAGCAGGTGGCGTTGAGGCCAAATACCAACCGGAATTACTTAAACTTAAGCGTAAGAATGAGTTTAGTGAAATAACAACCGTAAGCCTTGATAACCAAAAGTATAAGCAGGTATTAGACGTTCAGGTACACAAACCTTCAACTAAAATTTGGCAAGTTCAGGTGCCTTTTACCTTATCAAGCCCGAACATTGAGTTTGCTGATACCATCATGGTGAAAGTTGTCGCTCGCTCATTAAGTTCGCACATAGCTGACGGTAGTGTTGGCCAGATGGATTTATATTTTAAATACAAACAACGTGGTAAACCTGTTGTTAATAAGCGCTTGATGCTATCTAAACAATGGCAAACATTTTATATTCCGGTAAAAGTAGATAAGCAACCTAAGGTTGCTGATATGCAATTAGTATTTTTATTAGGCGGTTTACCTAAACAACATCTTCAAATAGCTGAACTGAGCATAATTAATTATAAAGACAGTATTGATGTTGCAATCTTGCCTATGACCAAAGTGAAATATTTTGGCATGGAAGACGATGCGCCTTGGCGTAATGAAGCTGAGCAGCGCATAGAAAAATACCGTAAAGCTGATTTTAATTTAAACCTTTTCGATAAAAATCAACAACCGATACGTGCGGCAAAAATAGATATTAATCTACAACGCCATGACTATAATTTTGGTTGTGGTTTAAAAGCGTTAGAAATATTTGGTAAAAACCGTTTATCAGAACAAGAAAAGCAACAGCAACTCAGCGACATTGAAAAAATGTGTAATTTGGTTGTGTTTAACAATGCGTTAAAATGGCGTCATTTCAATGCTGACGCTGTAGAGAAAGCTATGGACTGGGCTAAAAAACGAGATTTAAAAGTTCGTGGCCATGCATTAATTTGGGGACGTTTTCGCAGTGCTCATAAAGAAATAGAAAAAAAACAGGATTACTACAAAAAACATCCTGAAGAGTTTCAAAAAGTTTTACTCGAACATGTGAAAGAATTTGCTGCATTGTATCCTGACCAAATTAGTGATTGGGATGTAATCAATGAACCTTCACCAGAACATCATTTCGTTGATATTCTAGGTAAAGAAGCGACTATTGAATGGTTAAACGCGGCCAAAGAAGCAAACCCGAATGCTGCCCGTTGTGCCAATGACTACGGTATTGTGTCGCGTTACGATACCTGGCATCAAGATGCTTATTATGACTGGATGAAGTATTTTACCGAGCAAAACGCCATCGACAAGGTATGTGTACAAGGACACTTTCAAGGGCCAATGCCGATCACTGAATTTTATCAGCGTTTAGAACGGTTTGCTGAATTTAATTTGCCAATCACTATGACCGAATTTGATTTTTTTGAAATTGATCAACAATTAAAAGCTAAGTTCATGGAAGATTTAATTACGGCGTTTTTCTCTCATCCAAACACTGATGGCTTCATTCATTGGAACCTAACCGACCTCTATGATGAAAATGGAAAATTAAATTTAAGTGGTAAAGCTTATGATAAGTTAATCCACAAAACTTGGCACACCAAGGTTGCTTTAAAAACTGATGAACAAGGCCAAGCATCATTTAATGGTTTTAAAGGTCAGTATAATTTAAAGATTGAACTAGCTAATGGCAAAACCATGAATAAATTGGTAAAACTGAGCAACTCAGATGTTGTCAGTTTAACGCTAAATTAAGCTGTGATTGATAAAAGCGAAGTGTTCAATCACACTGCGCTTTTTTATCTCTGACAAATAAATTAACTCAAAAATTATCATTATGAAACATTCGAACTATATAGTTATCTTCTACTCGGTTGTCATCTTGCTCGTCGGCAACCTAGGTATTAATAATAGCGCATTAGCAAAACCTGTAAGCCAACAAACAGCCTCTAAATCTATTGATTTAGCTGATAAGCAGTTAAAATACTTAGGGCGGGTTACCAAGGATAAAAAGTTCTCATTAACGGGTTCAGGCTTATCTTTCAATGTGACCGGAGGTAATGTTTGGGCTAGTTTTTATGTTAATGACAAAACCAAAGCGGCGCTAAACATAATCATCAATGGTTCTGAAAAAGCATTATTCTTAAAAAGTGGGGAACATAGATATTTAATCGCCAAAAACTTAATCCAAGGCGAACACACAGTCAGTATTTTAAAGCGTAATGAAGCGGCTAAAGGTACGGTTCAGTTAACGAACTTAGCAATAGAGCCAACTCACGTTTTACGCCCTGCCCCAACATTTACAAGTAAGCTACTCGCCATTGGCGACTCGATAACCTGTGGCTATGGTAATGAAGCAAAGCAAAGTAATGAGGGCAACACCCTAGCCAATCAAAACGGTTACCAAAGCTATTCAGCAATTGCCGCAAGAAAGCTTCAGGCCGAACTAATGATTGTTTGTTGGTCTGGCAGAGGTATGTCCCGAAATAGAAGTGTACAAAATGACGAAACAGGCTTACTACCACAATTATATAATTACTACTTACCCAATGAATCAAAAGAACAGTGGCAAGCATCGGTATTCTCACCTGATCATATCCTTATAAATTTAGGAACCAATGATAATGCCAATGGAAAGATTAAAGGTAAGCTTAATAAAGAACTGTATTTGACTGCTTACCAAAATTTCATCAATACCTTGCGCGCAGATCATCCTTTGGTACATTTAATATTTGCCATAGGGCCAATGAAGCCTGGCGAAATTTCACAATGGTTACCTGAACTTACTGTAAAGAATAAAAACACTAGCTCCCTTATTTTTTCCTCTTATACTGGAAAAAGTGAGATAGGCGGGCATTATCATCCACATGTTTCAAAGCATAAATTAATGGCTGAGCAATTGGCTAAGCATATTAAAAACTTGTAATCACTGATAACTAATATTGACTAAATAAGTCTTATATTAATTTGTACGAAATACCAACGCGATTTAAAATTAAGAATAATAAAAGAGCGATAAATGAAAATAACGACTTACTATTTAACCTGCCTTTTATTGGTGTGTTCCGGCTTTAGCCTTATAGCAAATGCAGCAGCTGATCATCATTTAATCAAGAGAACACATGATGATGGCATAAGTTTTCCTTACGTTGCCCCCAAAAAACATAGCAACTATTTAAAGAAAATTGATCGGCAATATTTGCCATATATGCAAGCTCAACCTGAGATGATAAGTGCATGGCAAGATGATCGATTTGGCGTATTTATTCATTGGGATCACTCATCACAGGTACCGGTGAGTATGAGCTGGGGCCGCAAAGGTGCCAGACCCCATCACTCGACTGATGGTAAAGTAACGAAAGGCGTACCTGAGCAAGAATATAATGACTTGGCCAAAACCTTTAACCCAAAGAATTTTGATGCCAGTAACTGGATGGACATCATTGAGAGTGCTGGTGCCAAATATGTGGTATTCACCGCAAAACACCATGCTGGCTTTGCCATGTGGGATAGCAAGGTGTCAGACTTTGATATTATGAGTACACCTTATGGTAAAGATGTCACTAAAGAGTTAGTAGCCGAAGCACAAAAGCGCGGCATTAAATTTCACTTTTATTACTCACAACCTGACTGGTATGAGGAAATGTATCGTGATGCAAAAAACAAGGATAAATTTAACCGGGAATTTCTGTTTCCACAAATTCGTGAATTATTAACCCAATATGGCAAGATTGATGGTATTTGGTTTGATGGGTTAGGCAAAGGTATAGATACCTGGTACGGACCAGAGTTGATTACCATGATGCGAAAATTACAACCACATTTAGTAGTAAATCATCGCTGGGGAAATCCATCGTGGCGCTTTGGTGATTACGATGGACCAGAACGGAAAATTGGCCGTTTTCAAATTAATCGCCCTTGGGAAACCTGTACCATTATTGGTGGTGGTTGGGGCTGGATGGGAGATCAACCGCCAATGTCGTATAACGATAGTATCGATCTTCTTTCAATTACCGCAAGTCGTGGTGGAAATTTATTGTTAAATACCGGACCAACGGGTCTTGGAGAAATAAACCCAACGCATGTACAACGCCTCAAAGAAATGGGCCAATGGCTAAGCATTAATGGCGAAAGTATTTATGGCACTCGCGGTGGACCTTATATCGATGGACCATGGGGCGGTTCTACACGTAAGGACAATACGATTTATTTGCACTTATACGGTGATATAGGTAAAGAATTATCATTACCTAATATACCGATCAAAGTAAATTCAGCCTTCACGCTAAACGGTAATAAAGTCGAGATCCGCCAAGAATACAATAGGCTTAACTTGTCGTTAGCTGAGAACGCCTCTACTGAAACTGTGGTAAAGTTAGAAGTCAATGCTGATACCACTTACTTACCTGTGATTGCTACCATAAATGAAGCTGTTACCTTAGCGGCAACAGCCACTTCATCTTCAGATAAAAGCTCAAAATTCACAGCTGCCAAAATGATCTCAGGTAGTGCAACAAACTTTTCTGAAGGCATTAATGTACGCGATAGTTGGTCTCCTGAACCTACCGATAACAAACCATGGATACAATTAGATTTACCGACTGAACAAGACGTTGATTATATAAACATTGGGTCACAATCTTACGGTAAGTTAATTACTGAGAACTTAGGTTTTGTAGTGAAATTAAAAGTTGCAGGTCAATGGCAGCAAGTTTATCAAAGCAAACAATTAAAAGTTACTAATGGCATAGTTTTTGACAAAACCTACCAAGCATCGGCTATTAGAGTCGAGTTTAGTAGCGCAAAGCAACTTAATATCAATGAAATTATCGCCTATTCGGCATTATAGGGGGGTGTATGTTTGTTAAAGCGATATTGTCAATACTCGTTATTTTTCATGCTTTGCCGGCGCTTGCGAGCCAGCCTAATATCGTGTTTATTTTAGCTGATGATCTGGGTGCTCATACTTTAAGCTCTGATGGCAACCCTATTATGGAAACACCAAACCTTGATAAGCTAGCAAAAGCCGGTATGAGTTTTAGCAAAGGCTATGCGAATGCTGCAACATGTAAACCTTCAAGAGCAGCAATAATAAGTGGCCAATATGCACCACGAACCGAAATTTATCGAGTCGTTGATCGTCATAAGGGCAAAGATGAATACATTAAATTTAAAGTACCACCTAATGCAACTCACTTGGCTTTAGATAACATAACCTTAGCTGAATCATTAAAATCAGCAGGCTACACCACAGGACATTTTGGTAAATGGCATTTAGAAAAGTATAAAAGTTACTTGCCTGATACCCAAGGTTTTGATGTCTCTTATGAAAGTCATAAAGTCCATTTTGGCGCTAAGATAAACATGGATAAAACCTTGCCAAAGGATGTTTATATTGGTGACTTCATGACAAATAAAGCATTAGAATTTATTGCTGATGCGGACCATAAACAACAGCCATTTTTTGCTTATATTCCTTACTACCTTATACACAAACCGTGGCATGCAAAAGCTGATGATTTAGCTTATTTTGACAAAAAATTAGGTACTAAATACGATGCAACCACCATGTCTGTTGCTGCGATGACGAAAGCGCTAGATGATAATGTCGGCAAAGTGATATCGCACCTTGAAAAGCTCGGTATTAGCGATAACACTTTGGTGGTTTTTACCTCGGATAATGGCGGCTACAAAATGCCAAGTAATGTGCTCAATGGTCAATTACGCGGCTATAAAGGTGAGGTTTATGAAGGTGGCTTACGCGTGCCATATATTTTCAAATACCCAAAAGTAATTGCCAATAAGCAGCGTAGTAATGAAATGATTATGGGCATTGATATATATCCAACTTTGCTGAGTTTTGCAAAAGCAAAAGTGCCCCAGCAGCCACTTGATGGTGTTGATTTAATGCCATTGCTTACAGGTAATAAAAAAGCAATTGCACAACGCTCATTGTTTTGGTTCTTTCCCAAGTGGGAGCGCTACCAGGAGAAAACCGGCAAGTGGTTTAACTCTTGGCGTAACGTCATTAACAATGGTCGCTATAAGCTTATCGAATACCCAGATCTTGATAAGGTTGAATTATACGATCTAGAAAATGATCCTTTTGAAAATGATGACATTTCTGCAAGCTCGATCAAACTAACAACCCAGTTACAACAAGAATTAAAAGAATGGAAAAATGATATATCGGCTCATCAAGAAATAATTAATCCAAATTTTAAAGAGACAAGATCAAATAAATGAAACAATAATTCTAACCATATTAGTCGCTAAGGCTTGATAGGTAGAGGTATAAGAAACATATGCGAATATCTTCAGTTTTTTTGGGAGTTCTGTATTCTTATTTAAAATTATTCATCCGACACAGCTTTTAGGTGATATAGCAGGAATGCCACGTCATCTTTGAAGACTGTCTGCTTTTCGGGGTACATCAGATGCACTTCTACACCTTTGCGTTTGAGCTGTTCTTTTAGAGCAATGCCAAAATTGACGTGGTGTGTAGCCCACCCCTTCACCGATTTCTTATTCCGAGGTATTGGCGAGTCCGGGCTCATGCCATAACTCATAAAAGTAGGAGGATCATCCGCGCTGATGTGAGTGATAATGGAGAGTTCTTTGAGTAAGTCACGGACTCCAGGTTTTGAAAGTTCTTGTGCTTTGTAGAATGCTTTTTTGTAGCCTGGGATGTTTTCAACCCACCATCCCTTATCCATTGTCGACTGAACGCCTCTGGGAGCAACGGCGGTTAAGCGAGATGATTCGCGAGCTATTGGATCATCGCTTTGCGCATTGGCGAAATCATCGTGCCAGGCAAGGTAGGATACCAGTTGCCCACCAGCTGATCCGCCATAGGCGGCGATACGGTTTTTATTGATACCCCACTCATCAGCCTTATTACGGATAAACTGCAAGGCACGAGTCACGTCTTCATGCGCTGCCGGCAATTCTGCATGCTGTCTGAATCGATATTCTATAGAGGCATGGTGAACACCGCTTTTAAGGAATTGTTGAACCTTGTCACCGTATACTTTATCGTGAGAACCCGACCTAAAACCACCTCCATGAATATAAATAACTAACGGCGCGGGTCCTTCCACATCAGCCTTCCAAAAATCAAAGATCTGGTTAGGATGTTCGCCGTAACTAACATTTTCGTGGGTGATTGTTGGTGGAGTGCTATATATGTTTTTAGCTTGAACATTGAAGCTGATACTAGCAATGTTCAGGAATACGAATTGTAGCCATCGAGTCGGATATGGATTCTTCATATTGAGTCCTTGTTAATTGAAATTCGTACTTTATAGATGAATTAACGTCATAATGTTATTTATAGGAAATTTAACCTCTCAAATTTAAAACTTTTACCTTCTGTAACCTTTGATAAAGCTATCAACTGAGATACGGTAACAAACTGATACCCATGCTCTTGCCAAAGTGGTAATAGTATTTTTAAAGCGTTCAGAGTATGTTGCCGCTCATGCATTAAAATAATATCGCCACTTTTAATGTCTGCTGATAATTTTTTCACTATAGCGCTAACCGCAACGTTCTTTTTGGCATCTTTAGCCATCACAGAAGCACTAACAAGCAGTAATTGATTATCGATTAATAGCTGTTTAACTGAGTCACTTTTCTTCAAAAATGGGGCACGAAACAATGTCGGTTTAATGCCAAGTGATTTTACTTGTTGCTGAAACTGTTGTATCTCCAGTTTCTGTTGGTCAGTTGTTAACTCGACAAGATTTTTGTGAGACCAAGAATGATTACCTATCTCATGTCCAGCAGCAATTACTAACTTGGTAATGTCTGAATGTTGTTTTACCTTTTTACCAACACTAAAAAATGTTGCTTTGGCTTGGTACTTTTCTAGCAAAGATAAAAATTGTGGAGTTATACCTTGTACGGGGCCATCATCAAATGTCAACGCAATAAACTTGCTCGAATGACCTTTTACTTTGACATGTGTTAACACTTCTTCGGCTATTGCACTGCCACTACAAGCAATAACAATGACCATAACCTGTAATAAAAAAACTCTCAGCCATACTTTCATCTTACTAGCTCTCATCTTAAAGAATAACTATCTTATTCAGTATAATTCGGTAGTCGTAAAGTTATTCCAGAACTGCCGTTAACCCATTCAAATTCGACATTTTCATCAGGGAAGCCTTCAACAGAAATAGTTGCTAAGTATTTGCCTTTAAAACCGGTAAAGTCTAATTCACCATCTCGATTGAACCAACTAAGCACATCTGTATGCCAATGTTTTTTTACCATATATAACCAGGTTTTGCCGCGTAAGTTAGGGCTACCGTCTAACTCTACGATATACTTATTTTCCCCATCATTTTTATCAAAGAACGTCCACACTAAAATATCGGTGACATTTTCTTTACTGAAATAAACACTCATCACCCGCTCAGTCATCAAGGCCCGTTCAAACTCCGTAGTTATATGCTCCGCTTTCATTTCAAATTCAGTTGCGGCTATCGGTAATTGATATTTATCAAAATAGCTTAACCGTTGATACATGGTTTCAGCATCAAGTAGCTCGCCATTAGCAAGTTTACCAAATCGACTTTGAAAGCCAAGCGCTTCCAGTGGCCCATCATTATCAAGAATAGAGAGCATATCCGATTCGAATATTTTCATTTTATCTGTTGCGATTTCAGGTGCAGTTGCAATTGCTGTATCTGAGATCACCCGGTTTTCATTCAAGTATAAAGTTGCGCTAGGATTTTTAACGTGTTGTTTAGCTAACTTAAACCAGTTTGCTTCTTCTTGCTCACAAAGTGGAATTGCCCCTTTTCTACTATCACAATATGTGTTTTGTACATCTTGTTTTCCGCGAATTTCATTAGCTACGTCCCATTCTTCAACATCCCATTTGGCCGCCCAATCTTTAATGATGGTATCTACATATATTTTCAGTTCTGTGGGAGACAGTTCACGAGGGGCACCGGCGCTAATGCCCATACGGTTTGCATCGTTAACGCTGATGCTTTCTTCCATATTCCCCCAACCTGGCCAAATTAAAGCATGGCCTCTTACCGGAATATCGTAAGAATTCAACCAAGGTAATATTCTTTCGGTAATGGTTTGATTGTTCTTACGTAACTTGTATTTCAGCCCATTCTGCAAACCGGCTTTATTAAAGTTAAAACCTAAGTAGGTTTGTCGATATAAGTCGCTTATGTTGCCAACTGCGCCATCCCACATTTTTGCTTGTACGATGCCACCAAACTTAAAATCATGTTGCTGTAATTCTAAGTGAACTTTGGCATTTATTACTAGGTCACCGTTTTTATCAACAAGTGTAATTTTTCCTGATGTTTTTCTGTGTTCTTCGATTCGTTGTTTTGCATCAATTCGCCATTGTTGTTGACCACACTCTACATCTGCAACAATTGTTTCAATGCCTTCTATATTATTTCCGGACAAATCTAAAGGATTAGTTGAGGCTACGGTAGTTTTATCACAGCTGGGTAGTATAGCCAGGCACTGAACGATTACATCAGCTTCATTTAAAATTGTTGCAGTTGAATTAAACAACTGACAATTCATATCTTCAGGCTGTTGTGAAATTGTCACTTCGGCCTGTTGTTCTGCTTTAAATACAGTCGAAAAACTAAAATTTCCACTATTATTAATTTCAATTAATTCACTACTATTTATGGTAAGGGACAAAGTCTGGTTATGTAACCCATACGCTTTACCAGACACTAAAAACTCATCACTTTCGAGGGGAGGCTCAGGCTCAGGTTCAGGCTCAGGCTCAGTCTCAGTCTCTGTCTCTGTAGTATCTTGCTCTACCTCTTCTACTACGTTAGGCTTGTCAGAATCGCTTTCACTGGAACAAGCAAATAAAGTACTATAAAGACAAAGAGTGATGAGTATTTTGCGGATATTTTTCATAATAATTAGTCGATATTTTAGCTATTTTCGGTTATTAACCATTCAGGTTTCTATATTTTTTTGCAGAATAAACAAACGTTGTTAGCAAAGTAAGCCAGAACACACTACCACCAGAACTTGACCCTGGTGTTTCGTCTGCAACTGGAGACTCTTCCTCAACTGGAGACTCTTCCTCAACTGGAGACTCTTCCTCAACTGGAGGCTCTTCCTCAATTGGAGGGTCTTCCTCAATTGGAGGTTCTTCCTCAGTTGGAGGTTCTTCCTCTACAGGAGGTTCTTCAACATATACCTCTTCGATTAAAGGCTCTACGTCCTGTAATTCTCCTTGTAATAAATTTAATCCTTGTCCGTTTTCTCTCAGCAAATTATACAATTGTTGCTGTAATAGCGTGTCGCTATCATTGTCGAAAATATTTTCTGTCTCTTGTGGATCATTGCTTAAGTCATAAAGTTCACGATAAGCCAAACCTGAACCATTGGTTTTCCACCATTCGTTATAACGATAATTTTGAGTTCTTAGGGAATACCCCATTGCACCGTTACGCCTAAATTGGCTGATTGCTGCACTTCTCACTGATGAAGCTTGTTGAGCTAACACTTTAACTTGGCTAACACCTTGTAAGTGGGCACCAACTTCAGCACCTGATAGCTCCAAAATAGTTGGGTACAAGTCGGTACTTTCTATTAATGCATAAGTATTTAATGCAGGCACACCTGGTACTTTTATTATCAATGGGATCTGTGTGGCTTGTTCTAATACCGTATGTTTACCCCAAAATCCATGATCGCCTAGATGAAAACCGTGATCGCCCCAAATAACCACAATAGTATTATCGGTAAGGTTTAGCTCATCTAATTGCTGAAGTAACTTGCCAAATTGCGCATCAATAAAACTGGTACTGGCATAATAACCATGTATTAATTCTGCTTGTTGTGTTGGCGTAATGGTTTCTTCATAACTTTGGCCTGCACTGGCATTATAATTTTTAACCAATTCAGCACTATGATGACTGATGAATGATTCATCACTAAATTGTGGTATTTGTTGAAAGGCTGCTAATTGAAAATCATCTTGCTGGTACAAATCAAAATATGCTTTAGGCGCAAAAAATGGCAAATGTGGCTTTTTAAAGCCAACCGCTAAAAAGAACGGCTTATCTTGCTCTGCCAAATTAGCCATTAACTGCATACCTTGGGCGGCAATTTTACCATCGACAAACTTAGATTCATCTTCTTCATCTATAGATTTTACTGCTAAGTTTACTGCAGTTTTTTTATCAACATCAGTCGAAACCTTTACATAATTGATGCTCCAAGATTGACTGTCATAATTATCACCGACATTACGAGGGTCGAAGATTTTACCCGCGGCGGCAGTAATATAGCCATTAGCAATAAGCTGTTGCGGTAGTGTTATTACATCAGGGTTTACTTCTCTTATAGTGTCTGACAAATTTAAAATACCATTGGTTTCTGGACGAAGACCGGTAAGTAAGTTCATTCGAGATGGTCCACAAACAGGAAACTGGCTGTATGCTCGTTGAAACACCACGCTTTGGTTAGCAAAGTCATCAATATTGGGGGTTCTTGCATCAGCAATACCATACTCACCAATTAATGGCTTTAAATCATCAATAGCAATAAATAAGATATTGGGTTTGTCTAACTCAGCTGCAAATACATTCACTGTACTCATTAAGTTAAAAAGCAACGCCGAAATTGCGACCTTGTTAATTATTTTCATATAACGCTCGACTTGCTCTAAATAATTGGATTATGACGAATATGCTGCCAAATGATGCTAAAACCCAATTGACAACGTTATCTTTTCAATTTTATATACTAGCAGCTCTTTAATATTTGTCTACCAATTAATTTGAACTATGATGTGACTTTTGCTCTCTTAGTAGACTAGACTTAACGGATAAGACATCAAAAATAGGATCTCAATGCTACATAAAATTCTTATTGTAACCTTAGCTCTAAGCCTAGTTAGCGCTTGTGTTAGCAACAGTGAAACCAAAGAGCCACAACAACCAGATCCAAGGCAAGGTGAAGAGGTAAATCAAATTTGCTTCAACCGTACTATGGACAGTTGGAGTCCCTTGGAAGGAGAAAACAAAGCACTCTTAGTGTATGACAGCAGAAATGATCCTTATAAGTTAGACTTAATTGGCACTTGTGATCCTGAATGGGCAATGATGCGCATTGCAACAGTCAGTCGTGGGGCTTCAAATTGTCTATCAAGAGGCGATAAAATTATTACCGATGCAGATATGGATAGACATGATAGTTGTACTATTATGAAAATTTATAAATGGCATCCTGAGAAATTAGAAAATAAAGATGATAGTAATAAAAAAGAAGAGGTTGATGACAATAAAACAGAAGCTAAATTGTAATACCAAGCGGATTAAATGACCAATTATTTAGTCCGTTTGGCATAATATTTCAGTGTACATTTTCCCAGTGAATACCAACCACTGCGGATGTCCAAGTGCAACATTTTATTTACAGGACCAGACCTTACTTATCGGTTTATTGTATTTCTGACAAGACATAACTTGTGATCCTTGCTAGCATCAGATTAATTCAAGCGTTCAAAACCTTAATATAATAATAATTAATTACTATAAAAATTAAACACAGGACTTCTATATGACTGCATCTCGCGAGCTGTTTAGCTCTAAATTAGGATTTATCTTAGCCGCAGCTGGTTCTGCTGTGGGCATAGGTAATATTGTTGGCTTCCCAGTAAACGCAGCCAAAAATGGCGGTGGCGCATTTTTGTTAATGTATGCCATTTTTATTATCGTCATTTGCTTACCCGTTATGATGGCAGAAATGGCGGTTGGCCGTAAAACCTCGAAAAACCCAGTTGGCGCTTATGGCGCTTTAGCTGGAGAGAACTCTAAATGGCGCCTAGCCGGTTTATTAGGAATTATAACGCCATTCATGATTGCCGTGTTTTATACGGTACTTACCATCTGGATATTTATTTATTTTGTTCTAACAGTGGGTGGCCAATTAGATTTCTTAGCAAGTGCTAACGGCTTTGGTGAAATAATTAATAGCCCATGGTTGTTCGCTTCCATGGTTGCCGTAGGCGGATTAGTTGCCTTCATCTTAAAAGCTGGTGTTAAAGATGGTATTGAACGGGCTGCAAAAGTGATGATGCCGGCACTATTTATTATGTTAGTGCTATTGGTAATTTTTGTATTAACCCTAGATAATGCAATGGCAGGCGTTCAGTTCTACTTAGTGCCTGACTTAGACAAAATCACTCCGTCGGTGATCAGCGGTGCAATGTCACAGGCATTTTTCTCATTATCTCTTGGTATGGGAATATTAGTGACTTACGGCTCTTACATTTCTGATAAAACCGATATTGCCGGTTCAGCCAAACTGGTCGCTATTTGTGATACATCGGTAGCGTTTATTGCCGGTTTAATGGTGCTTCCTGCCATTTTCTCATTTAACCCAGAAGTAAACCCTGATGATTTAAGTGACAGTTCGGTGTCAATGATTTTTGTATTCTTACCTAAAATCTTTCTAGCTCTGCAATTAACCGTTGGTTATTTCTTTGCCAGCTTATTAGCCGCGGTATTCTTTTTATTAGTATTTTTTGCAGCAATTACTTCTTTGGTATCGATTATTGAAGTGCCTGTTTCTTATTTAATTGATGAGAAATGCAAAACACGGAAACAAGCACTAAGCACAATATTTTTATGGGGTGGTTTGATAGCGGCGCTAGCGACCTTATCATTTGGTATGGTTGATGCGCTAACTAATTTAACCAGCTATGGTAGTGGCAATAAAGGTTTATTTGATGTTATTTACGACATGTTTTACGACACAATTTTGCCACTAAATGGTTTATTGATTTGTTTGTTCGTGAGTTATCGTTGGAAAAAACACAATTTAAATGCAGAGCTAAGCCAAGGCAATGAAGGATTTGCCGACACCTTCTTAGCAAAATATGTAGATTTTTCTTTGGGTACATTTATCCCATTCATTCTTGCAGCAATATTTATAAATACCGTGGCTAAAATTTATTTTGGTTATGATGTATTTAATTAAGCAACACCTTTAGTAAACTTATTGAATAAACCCAGCATTTGCTGGGTTTACTTTATCCTGCTATTTAGTCTACACTCCGCCCTATTATTCTTCTTGTTATTTTTATAGCCATCATGATTGAACACATTAACTTTTCAGCCATAGACCAAATTGAATGTCACCGTTTGTTTCATGGTCGTGGGCATGCCTATCAAGGACTTGAGCATGTAAATGTTGATTGGTTACCACCAGTGGCGTTAATCACCTTATATCAAGAAGAAAGCGAAGGCTGGCTGCAAGATAAAGCTCAGCAACTTTTTACTAATATAGAAGGTTGCACATCGGTAATGGTGCAATTTAGGTGTCGCCCTAAAGGTCCTTATCAATTATTGCTAGGTGAAGATAAAAAACATTTAACAGTATTTGAGCATGGCTTGAAGTATCAATTACAACTTGGTAATGCACAAAATAACGGCCTGTTTTTAGACATGAGTAATGGCCGAAAATGGGTAATAGACAACAGCCAAGACAAGAAAGTATTAAACCTTTTTGCTTACACTTGTGCGTTTTCAGTGGCTGCGATAAAAGGCGGTGCAAACAAAGTAGTCAATGTGGATATCAGTAAGGCGCCTCTTGCCAAAGGCCGTGACAATCACCGCACAAATAAACAAGAGTTGGCCAAGGTTAAATTTGAAGGCGTTGATATATTTAAATCTTATGGCCGTTTAAAAAAGCATGGTCCCTATGATTTACTAATTTCAGATCCACCGTCATTTCAAAAAGGCAGCGTTGATATAAAACGTGATTATCCTAAAATCATTCGACGATTACCGCAATTAATGAACGATAACGGTCTAATTATGTTGTGCTTAAATTCACCCGATTTAAGCGAACAATTTATTCATGACATGATCGAGACAGAATGCCCACAATGTGAATACATCGAAAGTATAAGGCCACCTGAAGTGTTTAAAGAAGCGATGCCAGGTAAAGGATTAAAGGTTCTTATATTTAAGTATCACAGTTAAGTTTTTTACATAACTACTCGAACAGCTAATAAAATTAGCACTACGCCTGTTATTTTATCGATGGCTGCACTTTTACTTTTTAATTTATTAAGCACCGGCCCTCTTGATAATCCCATAGCCACCAGACAATACCAAATGGTGTCGATAATACCGACGGTACAAACCATAATTACATTTTCTTGAATACTGGCGTTAGCATCGACAAATTGACTAAATAAAGCAATAAAAAACAACGCTATTTTAGGGTTTAAAAACGCAATCATAAAACCATCGCGCCAACCATTGACTACTTTTACCTGGTCGACTTTAGTCTTCGTTAAATCAATATTACTGCCACTGCTTTTTAAAGCGTTATAAGCCAAGTAAATTAAAAAAGCAGCGCCACTATAGCGGATAAATTCAAATAAGACTGGTGATTGAACGATCACTAAACCAATGCCAGTAACAACAATTAACGCATATAAACCAATGGCAATTCCATGGCTAATTGCAGTCGTAAGACCGGCTTGCTTGCCACCATCAATAGTGTTTTTAACAACCACAGCTAATGAAGGGCCCGGTGAAAGAGCACCCAGCATACAAATAACAACTAATGATAACCACAATTCTATTGTCATAAAAACTCAAAACTTAATTACTTTAAACGCCTATATAAACATAAAATGTCACCTTCGTCTTATAAAGATTTTCTCATTCGCAAAAAGCTTGCAAACCTGGGCTTACCCTTACTGGTTACCCCCCAGTACTTATAAGTAATTATCGAGCCAATTGGTGGTGGCATTGCTCTTTCTTTATCACTAAATCCGCTACCAACTTTAAATATAATGCCATTTTTGTTACGCACAATAAGTGCCCCTAAAAGGCCTTGGTATTTCCCCTTGCCAATAGTGTGAGCAATTACTTGCGCTTCACTGTCTTGATAGGTTTTAAGCTTTAACAAATTATTGGTTTTACCAATATGATAATGGGCAGTTTCCCGATGCAGCATTAATCCCTCGCCGCCAAGTTTAATAATCTTCTCAAGTAGCTTAATAAGCCTATCATCGGTTGATATTTTAATTTGTTGGATCATCTGTAAATATTGAGAATTACTGTTTGCAATTAGTTGCCTCATGGCCGTAACTCGGTTGGCAAAATTTCCTTGCTGCTCTGGTAAATCAAAAATCATAAACCGTACCTTTTGCCAACCAATATGAGGCTGGTCACGAGAAACCACGCTTAACACTTCAGAAAACTTTCCTCTGCCCATCCAAAGTTCACCATCTAAGTTGAACGGTGGAAAATCTTTGGTAAACCAAGCGGGCGCAGCAAAAACATTGCCATTTCTTGACATCAACTTATCCCCATCCCAATAACCACGTACACCATCAAGCTTCTCACTCACGTAATACTCGCTAATATTTATATTGGTGTCTGCGGAATAAACCTTACTGTGTTGCAGCGCAGGAGCTTGGCTTCGAACAGGTGAATGTTCAAAAGCATATATGGGAAGTACGACAAAGGTCAGTAACGAGGTAAAAAATAAAGTAGCGGTAATAGTTAACGTTTTCATAGAAAATCCTTTTTCTAGTTTGTGTCCGTTTCGAACTAAGTATAGTGCGTTTTTTGAACTATAGTAATGTATGAATAAAACAAGGAGTGTTTTTATGTTCAACTATCAAATTTTAATCATTTCAATATTTTTCATTTCACCTTCAGCAATATCTAAACCCAACTGCAGCCCATTACTTGAAGATCTTAAAATAGTGCAAAGCAAACTACGGGCTGGGTATAACGTCAAGCAAGGGGAGAAACTAAAAGTAAAAGAAAAGAAGGCTAAGAAGCTGTGGTGGCAATGCAAAAATAATAAATTATCAAAGGCTGAAAAAAAGAAGTTAAAGAAACGATTAAAGAAACGCCAAGGTAATTAATACCAACCGAGCAGTTGTTTTCATTGATAAAATTTAAAATGCGAAACTTATTTTAGTTAAAGTTATTGTTGGTTTTGTGTAATAAAAAAGTAATAAGGCCAGCATATTATTTGACAACTAATCGTTTAAAGCTTATCGTCTGTATGGCAATTATTTATAATAAACACTTTGAGTTGAATTTTTCCGAATATGTCTATATTCAGCAAAATTTGAATTTTTAAGTAAAAAACTAGCCATAAACAAAATTACAATTATACAATGACGGAAGTTCACACTATGACAACCGCAGTTAAGCAAACTGAGAACAGTGCTTCAATGACTGATTCAACAAGTAAACCAGCAATAATTTCTAAACAGTATTTAATACCATTTATGATGGTGGCGGCATTATTCCCACTTTGGGGATTTGCTAACGACATTACTAACCCATTAGTAAAAGCCTTTAAAGATATTTTCTTAATCACCAACGCACAAAGCTCAATGGTGCAGTTTGCCTTTTATTTGGGATACGGCATTATGGCGATACCGGCAGCAATTTTCATTCGCAAGTATTCTTATAAAGCGGGAATTCTTTTAGGTTTAGCACTTTATGCCATTGGCGCGGTGTTATTTTTGCCGGCCAGTATGTATGCCGAATTTAATTTCTTCTTGCTCGCATTGTGTGTATTAACTTGTGGTTTAGCTTTATTAGAAACTACAGCTAATCCTTACGTGTTATCTATGGGCGCACCAGAAACCTCTACGCAACGTTTAAATTTCGCTCAGGCGTTTAACCCAATAGGCTCATTGACTGGGATGATGGTTGCTTCGAACTACATTTTAAGTGAATTAAAAGTAGAAGAGTTTCGTGCTGCCGAGAAAGCTGCTCACCCAGAATATGCTGACTTATTACCATCGGTTGCCGATGGAAAAATCACTGAAGCATTAAGCCAGTTTGCTGTAAACGAGCCGATTGCTCATCAAGCGATGCAAGCCGCAGACTTAGCCACCGTACGTGGTCCATATATTGCGATAGCTTCAGTTGTTGCCATTCTATTTCTGTTCTTCTTGTTCTCTAAACTGCCCGATACCATCAGCCATGATAAGCCGCTTACTACAGGTGTTTTAAAAGATACCTTTAAACGATTACTTGCCAATGCTCGTTACCGTGAAGGCGTGATCGCCCAAGCATTTTACGTTGGTGCGCAAATCATGTGTTGGACATTTGTAATTCATTACGGCATGACCTCTGTTGGTTTATCGGCCGCTGAAGCGCAACAGTACAACATGGTTGCTATGGGCCTGTTACTTGCGAGTAGATTTATTTGTACCTTCTTACTGGGCTTTGTTCGTCCTGGTCAGCTATTAATGTTTTTAGCAACTGGAGGTATTCTTTTATCACTTGGCGTTATCTTTATTGGCGGCTTAACCGGACTTTATTGTTTAGTTGCTATTTCAGCGTGTATGTCATTAATGTTTCCAACTATCTACGGTATTGCATTAAAAGATACCGGTGATGATGCTTCGCTAGCTTCTGCAGGTTTGGTAATGGCAATAGTAGGTGGTGCCTTAATGCCGCCAATGCAAGGTTCAATGATTGATGCAGGCTCTATACTAGGAAACATTCCAGCGGTACAAACATCATTTGTATTACCATTAATTTGCTTTGTCGTTATTGCAATCTATGGTTACCGCGCACATAACATTCATAAAGCCTAACAAGCGCTAATCACCTTGTTATAAACTTCTCCCAATCGAATGAGCAAAGGTAAATATAATTACCTTCGCTCATTCAACCTCTAGTTATTCTTAGCCCTCACCCTAGTGAATCATCTCAAAAAATTATTTTTTTGTAATTTTTTACGAAATAATAACTTATGCTCTTGCATAATGATGGCTTTTATATATAATAACCACATCATATTATAAAAAATAAGGTTTATTATGAAGCATTTCTCAATAGGTAGTATTGTTCACAAAGCAATAAAACACTTAGTTGTAGTAGCATGCGGAATTTATTGTGCTTTGATAACAGCTGCAATAGCGAGTGAGGCAGAAAGACCAAATGTTTTGCTAATTATTACAGATGATCAATCTATCGATACCATTCATGCTCTAGGCAATGACGCAATTCACACGCCAAATATTGATCGCTTAGCCGAAACAGGCATGGCATTCACTCATGTATTTAATCAGGGCTCATGGTCGGGTGCTGTGTGCGCGCCAAGCAGACAAATGATAAATACCGGCCGTAACCTGCATTTAACCGGCTTTTCACCAAAGTCGAATAAAACCAGTCACCCGCTAATGGGCGAAACATTTAGAAAATCAGGTTATGAAACATTCGTTACCGGAAAATGGCACGTTGGTGATGACGCGCTAAAGCGTTCATTTGATATCGGTCGAGCAGTACACGAAGGTGGCATGGCTCCTATCAGCAAAGGTGGACAATGGCAGCCTTGGTTAACTGACTTTGGTGAAAAAATAAAATGGAAAAAAGAACAAAAAAATCAGCACACCAGTGAAGCGTTTGCCGATGCAGCGATTGACTATATCAAAGGAAAAGAAGCAAGAAATGACAAACCGTTTCTAATGTATGTGGCATTTACCGCCCCGCATGATCCGCGCCAGTCACCGCAGTCTTATGTTGATAAATATCCAGCGGAGAGTATTTCTTTACCACCAAACTTTAGACCTATGCCTGAAATTGACTCTGGTGACTATAATATTCGCGACGAAGCATTAATGACCTTCCCTCGTACAGAGCAACAAACCAAAGAGTTTATTGGTGAATATTACGCGATGGTTGAGCATATGGATCATCAAATAGGCAGGATTCTTGATACCTTGGATGCTTCACCTTATGCTAAAAACACCTACATCATTTTTACATCTGATCACGGTTTAGCAGTTGGTAAGCATGGTTTGGCTGGCAAACAAAGTGTTTATGATCACAGCATTCGTGCACCATTTATTATGGTTGGCAAAGGCATACCTCAAAATGCTCGAGCAAAAGGTATGTTTTATCTAAATAGTATCTTTGCGACCACAGCAGAATTAGCGGGTATTGAAGTGCCTGATTCGGTACAAGGACCTAGTGTGCTACCAATTATTAATGGTGAGAAGGATGTGATGAATGATTATATTTATGGCAGCTATCGTCATTTTCAACGCATGGCTCGTAGTCACAGATACAAATTGGTTTACTACCCATTATTGAAAAAGAATGTATTGTTTGATCTGAAAAATGATCCTTGGGAAATGACTGATATTTCAACACAACCAGGTAGCGATAAAATTATCGAACAACTAACGGCCGAATTGGATCTGTTGAAAGTTGAAGTTGGTGACCCGCTAACAAATGATGATCCAGCCAACAGTTACCAACCGTTTACTGGAAAAATAAGAGCAAGTTTTCAAAAAGACGCTATAGGTCAACCGCAAGTGTTAAATGTGCATTAATCGAAGTTAACTAATAACACATACCAACCTGCAAGTTTTAGCCAGAATTATCAAACTTAGTAATGGCTAAGTTATAGATAACATCACACCACATTAAAGTCTGAATAAAGTATTTTAAATGCTTTATTCACGGCTTTTTTTAATTCTCTAATTTATCATTAAATTACCTTGGACAAAAAAATGAAAGATTTACGCCAACAAGCGCTCGACTATCATGCCAGCCCTACCCCTGGAAAAATTGCTATCGCTATAACCACCCCAGCAGAAACCAGTCGGGATCTAGCGCTTGCTTATAGTCCAGGAGTTGCCGAGCCTTGCAGAGAAATCGCTCAAAACCCAGATGATGTCTATAAATATACCAGCAAAGGCAATACTGTTGCAGTGATCAGTAACGGTAGTGCTGTATTGGGACTTGGCAATCTCGGGCCTATGGCATCAAAGCCAGTGATGGAAGGTAAAGCTCTACTATTTAAACGATTTGCCAATATTGATTCATTCGATATCGAAGTCAAACATAAAACCACCGATGAATTTATTAACACAGTAGCAAATATCGCCGATAGCTTTGGCGGTATTAACTTAGAAGATATTAAGGCGCCAGAGTGTTTTGCCATTGAAAAAGCCTTGATCGAACGCTGTAAAATTCCAGTGTTTCATGATGATCAACATGGTACAGCAATTGTTACTGCAGCCGGACTAATTAATGCCTTGGAGATTCAGGGGAAAGACATTGCACAGGCAAAAATTGTTTGTTTAGGTGCCGGGGCTGCAGCAATAGCATGCATGGAATTACTGATAAAATGCGGTGTCCAACGTGAAAAAATTTATATGCTAGACACTAAGGGCGTTATTCATACCCGCAGAGATGATTTAAACGAATACAAAAAATTATTCGCCAACAATACCGATAAACGAACTCTTAGTGATGCAATAGATGGCGCTGACGTTTTCGTGGGGGTGTCAGGCCCTAACCTACTGTCACCTGAACTGTTAAATACCATGGCTGACAAACCAATCATTTTTGCTTGCTCAAATCCAGATCCAGAAATTAAACCGGAACTTGCTTTAGCGACACGTGATGACTTAATTATCGCGACCGGTCGCTCTGACTATCCAAATCAGGTCAACAATGTACTGTGCTTCCCATTCATTTTTCGTGGTGCATTAGATGTCAGAGCGAGAGTTATAAACGATGAAATGAAAATTGCTGCTGTTAACGCTATTAGCCAATTAGCAAGAGAATCAGTTCCAGCAGAGGTGTTAGCAGCTAGTGGTGATGATGAACTGGTATTTGGTAGAGAATACATTATACCAAAACCAATGGATCCAAGGTTATGCAGCAGTATTGCCAGTGCAGTAGCTCAGGCAGCGATAGATTCTGGTGTTGCCGGACTGCCCTACCCTAGTAATTATCACAATTCACTAATTACAGAAATAACCTAAACCAAATCATTTAAAGGGCGAATAATTTTTTTGTTATTAAGCAGAGATTTTCGCCCTAAATTTAAATTAATTTTTATCAAGGCGGCTGCATCATTCTTTTTCATATAAGAACTCACCATATAAAATATAAAAAACACAATAAGAACAACACTTCAACTTTCTTAAAATCCCTCTAAAATCATAAAGTAAATAAATTTTTCTTTAAATAGCCCGCACATAGCAGTATCACTAAAAAAAACAAATTTAAAAAATAGCTTTTCAAATACAAGAATGATGTGTATATTATTATTAAAGTACATTAAATTAGCTGTAAAAGTATAAAATTCAACCCAGCTATTAATAATATATGGAAGATAAAATATGATGAAGTCAATCGTTTGCCAACAACCCGGTGAACTTAAATTTTTAAAAAGCGAAAAACCACAACCCAAAGCAGGTGAAGTATTGCTTAAAATTCGAGCTATTGGAGTATGTGGAACAGACATTCACGCATATGGGGGAAACCAACCATTTTTCAGTTACCCACGCGTACTTGGTCATGAGTTATCCGGTGAAATTGTCGATACAGGTGAAGGTGTAGAACTGCCTGTAGGCAAACCAGCCTATGTTATTCCATACTTAGAGTGTGGTATATGTGTAGCCTGTCGCGCAGGAAAAACTAACTGTTGTACCAATATTGAAGTTATTGGTGTACACCGTGATGGAGGTATGTGTGAATATTTATGCTTGCCTGCTTCGCATGTAGTAATAACTGAAGGTGTACCTTTTGATCAATTAGCTGTGGTTGAATGTTTAGCTATTGGCGCCCACGCGGTGCGTCGTGGCAATATTTCCAAAGATGACACTGTAATGGTGTTAGGTGCAGGTCCAATCGGTCTTGGTGCAGCTCAGTTTGCCAAAATAACAGGCGCTAAAACCTTCATAGCCGATGTCAATGATGGCCGTTTGTCATTTGCTAAACGCGAAATGAATATTGATGCGGTAGTTGATTGTAAAGGTGATGTTAAAGCACAACTAGAAACATTAACTGGTGGCGAATATCCAACAGTTATTATTGACTGTACTGGTAACCCGAAAGCTATGGAGTCAACATTTGGCTGGTTAGCTCACGGCGGAACCTTAGTATTTGTAAGTGTAGTTAACGCTGATATTAGCTTTAACGACCCTGAGTTTCATAAACGCGAAACAACATTGAAAGGCAGTCGTAATGCCACTAAAGAAGACTTTGAGCATGTAGTTGCTTGCCTAAGTAATGGCTCTGCAAAATCAACTTGCATGGTAACTCATAAAACTGACTTCGATGCATTTCCAGAAGTTTTCCCTGAATGGGTAAAGCCGGAAACGGGTGTAGTAAAAGCAGTTATTGAAATTAACTAGCTTGTGACCATGGCTGAGATTAGGAGTTTGGCATGTATATAGATGCACATCATCATTTATGGGCGTTTGACCCCGTTGAATATGACTGGATAGATGATTCCATGGCAGTCTTGAAAAAAGACTTCCTGTTGAACCAGCTCGAACAAACCTTATACAAAAATGGCTTCTCCAGCAGTATTGCAGTACAAGCCCGACAATCAATGGAAGAAACCTTATGGCTACTAGAACTTGCTAGCCAAACAGAACTTATCAAAGGTGTTGTCGGCTGGATTGATTTAAAAAGTGACAATTTGATAAAACAACTAGATGAATTGAACAGTCACAAAAAATTGGTTGGATTTCGCCATGTTATTCAAGGGGAAACTGATCCAGAATTCATGCGTAATCCTGACTTTATTCGCGGTTTGAAAATACTGGCTGAAAAAGGTTATCGCTATGACTTGCTGATCTTTGCCCATCAGTTACCAGCTGCTATTGAAATGCTTGCGCATGTTCCACAATTACATGTCGTAATTGATCATATAGCTAAGCCGAACATTAAAACCGGTGAAAACTTTGAGCAATGGCAACAAGGTATGCAAGATCTTGCTAAAAATCCAAACTGTTACTGTAAATTATCGGGTATGGTTACAGAGGCAGACTGGCAGCAATGGACCTTCGATGAAATAAGCCCTTATATGCAAACTGTGTTTAATTTGTTTGGCGCCAATCGCATAATGTTTGGCTCTGACTGGCCCGTATCTTTAGTAGCCGGGGAATACAACATCATCAAGCAGTTGGTAGTAGATTTTATCGAACAATATGTGCCGACCGCAAAAGAAGCTATTTTAGGCAATAATGCTCGGGTTTTTTACCAAGTTTAAGAATTGCTTTGAACTTTGCCGACTTTCTAAATCCAGCAGTAAATAACCAGAATTAACCGTAAGAGATCCAACATAATGAGCTTAGAACAAGCAGCAGTGAAATCCTACATCCAAGTGCATAACAACGACAATGTCGCTGTTGCTTTGAAAGACTTGGCCAAAGGTACAACCATTAACGTTAACAACGTTAATTTGCAATTAAATGAAGATATTGGACGTGGTCATAAAATTGCCTTAAGCACATTATCGCAAGGGCAAGAGATTATCAAATACGGTTACTCAATTGGCTACACAACCTGCGATACTAAAGCTGGTGACTGGATCCACAGCCATAATTTAAAAACCCTGCTCAGTGATGACAGTAATTACCTTTATCAACCATCAACACATCAGCAGAAAATAGTCACAAACGACATGCCTACTTTTATGGGATATCCCCGAAATAATGGCCTAGTTGGAATTCGTAATGAATTATGGATCATCAACAGCGTTGGTTGTGTTAACCATTTGGCACAATCATTGGTTCGTCAAAGTAAAGCCTTATATGGCGATCGCATTGATGACTTCCTTGCTGTAACACACCCATTTGGATGTTCGCAATTAGGCGATGATCTTGCACAAACCAAAAATTTGCTTGCATCGCTTGCAACTAACCCTAATGCCGGAGCGGTATTATTTTTAGGCCTAGGTTGTGAAAATAACCAATTATCTGCCTTAATCGAAGAATTACCAACATCAATAAGCGATCGCATCTCATACTTTAATGCGCAACAAGTTGATGATGAAGAAGAAGAAGGCATGCGTCATATTGAAAAACTTCTGGCCAAAATGGACAGTGATGAGCGAGTTTCTTGCCCAGTATCTAAACTGACCGTAGGAATGAAATGTGGCGGCTCTGATGGTTTAAGTGGCTTAACAGCTAACCCGTTACTTGGTCGCATTAGTGAAAAAATGGCAAACTACGGCGCAACGGTGATTTTAACGGAAACCCCGGAAATGTTCGGTGCCGAGCAGGTATTAATGAATAATGCCGCCAACGAACAAGTGTATGGAGACATTGTTAAGTTGGTTGACGGTTTTAAACAATACTTCATCGACAATAACCAGCCTGTTTATGAAAACCCGTCACCGGGTAATAAAGACGGTGGTTTAACCACCCTTGAAGATAAGTCTCTTGGCGCTATTCAAAAAGGTGGCAATGCCCCAGTACAAGCCGTGATTAACTATGGCGAAAAAGCGCTAGCAAAAAATGGTATCACCTTATTACAAGGTCCGGGAAACGATGCCGTATCTTCTACAGCTCTTGCTGCTAGTGGCGCAAACATGGTGTTGTTCACCACAGGTCGTGGTACGCCATTAGGTGTGCCGGTGCCTACAGTTAAAATTGCCTCAAACAGCAACTTGGCGACCCGTAAAAAGCATTGGATTGATTATGATGCCGGACAATTGCTACGTCTTGATAAAACTCAAGACGAGTGTACTGAAGAATTCTTCCAGTTATTACTGGAGATCGCTTCTGGTAAGGCGACTAAAAACGAACTTAATCAATTTAAAGAAATCTCAATTTGGAAAGGCGGCGTTACCCTATAATCAGGGTGTGCTGTAAATAGTTATGAAATTAACCAATAAAACAATAGCAAATGTAGCTGAAAATTCAGCTATTATTACGCCAACCTATGATCGCGAAAATACTGAAATAGGTATCGTACATTTAGGTCCTGGCGCTTTTCATCGGGCCCACCAAGCGGTTTATACAGAAAATGCGATGAATTTAGCCGGTGGTAACTGGGGTATTTGTGGCGTATCGCTGCGTAGTGCCACAGCCCGTGACGTATTAGCCAAACAAGATAACTTATATACGCTGGCCATTCTTGATAAAAAAATCAATTATCAAATTATTGGCGCAATGAAAGAAGTATTAGTGGCAAAAGATCAAGCCAAAGAAGTAATGGCCCGATTAACCGCTGCAACAACAAAACTAGTGTCTTTAACCATCACTGAAAAAGGCTATTGCCTTGATGCCAGTGGCCATTTAGATTTAAGCCATCCAGACATTGTTAGAGATTTACGAGATCGTAGTCAGCCAATAAGTGCTATAGGCTATATCGTGCAAGCATTGGGGCAACGCAAAATTAATGGTATTGCGCCTTTTAATGTCCTTAGCTGTGATAACGTTTCAGGTAATGGCGATAAATTACGTCGTGCAGTGATTGATTACGCCAGCGCATTAGATAAAGATTTGGCCGCGTGGATTGAAGTCAACGTCGCGTTTCCTAATTCGATGGTTGATAGCATTACGCCGAAAACCGAAGATTACACAGTAGATGCTGTATCAGCTGCTATTGGCGCCAGAGATGAGTGGCCAATTCAACGCGAACAATTCACCCAATGGGTTATTGAAGATAACTGGCAGGGAGAGCGCCCTGCCTGGGATAAAGTTGGTGTAGTATTTACCTCTGATGTTGATGGTTTTGAAAAGGCAAAATTACGCCTGTTAAACTGTTTACACTCAACGTTGGCCTACGCCGGTTCATTGGCAGGTTTTGAAACCGTTTATGACGTTACGAGCGATAGTGCGTTTTATGACTTTATTTGCAAACTCGCTGAAAGCGAAGTTATTGGTTCTTTTGTGCCACCAAAAGAGCTTGATGTGCAAAGTTACAGTAAAGAAATTATTGAACGTTTCTTGAACCCTGAAATTCGCCATTTATTGGCGCAAATTGCCTGGGATGGTTCACAAAAATTACAAATGCGCATCTTGCCAATTATTCAAGATAACTTGGCACTAGGTCGTTCGAACAAACTACTTTGTTTATCTTTAGCCTGTTGGTTCGAGTTTATTTGTCGTGCCTTAAAAAATGGCGATGAAATTGTTGATCCTCTTGCCGCCGATTTTGCCCAAATACCAGCACTGCAAGGGAATGATACAACCGAGATTGTTAATGCTTTCTTGAAAATAGAGTCTATATTTGGCACAGAGTTAAAAAATGATTCACAGATAAAAAGCCAATTAATTGAAAGTTTAAATGCCTTACGTATTGGTGAAGTACGTCAAATAAGTACAATCGTGGAGACATTATGTTAACTGCAAGTTTTTCTGAATTAGTAAAAAGCAGCCCTATTTTACCAGTATTGCACATGGAAAGTGTTGATGATGCAGTAAATGTTAGCCGCGCGTTGTTTAAAGGTGGTATCACTTGCGCAGAGATAGTACTACGCTCGCCAGTCGCACTAGATTGCATTCGTGCGGTGAGTGAACAAGTACCGGAAATGACCGTTGGTGTAGGTACGTTAACTAACCCACAACAAGTAAAAGATTCTGTAGCTGCAGGCGCACAATTTTTGGTAAGCCCCTCGTTAACCAAAACTCTTGCTAATAGTATGTTAGAGACTGGTTTGCCGATGTTACCAGGTGTGGTTTCTCCTTCAGAGCTCACCCAAGCACTTGAACTAGGTGTAAAAGAAGTGAAATTTTTTCCGGCTGCACAATATGGTGGGGTAAATACTATCAAAGCATTATCAAGTGTATTTAGCCAAGTAAAATTTTGCCCTACCGGCGGAGTTAGCCTGGCAAATATGGCTGACTACTTTGCTGTAAATAGTATCTTTGCCGTGGGCGGCTCTTGGATGGTGCCTAAAGACATTGTTGCTAGTAAAGACTGGGATCAGATCACCCAATTAAGTGCACAAGCAATTGCCCAGATCAAATTATTGGATAAATGCGCATGAGTAAAATCGTACTGATGGGCGAATGCATGGTCGAATTTGGCGGTGCAGGTGAAACCAATTTATACAAAAAAAACTATGCCGGTGATGTATTCAATACCGGCATCTACATCAAACGCTGCGTAAAAGATTTAGCCGATGTTCAGTTTTTAAGTGCCGTTGGCAATGACGAAATCAGTAGCGAAATGATTGGCATGATGGTGCAAGAGAGTGTTGATGCCAGTTTAGTTTATCAATCATCAACAGCCAGCATGGGTTTATATTTAATCAATGTTGACGATGAAGGTGAGCGCAGCTTTACTTACTGGCGTGATACTTCCGCGGCTAAACAGGTGGTTAAGTTTTTGGCCAACGATGGTGGCAGCGAACGTCTTAAAGGTACCGATATTTTCTTTTTCTCCGGTATCTCGATTGCCATTTTATCAAGTGATGATCGTCAGCAATTGTGGCAATATATTAGCGAACTTAAACAAGCTGGTACAAAAATTGTTTTCGATCCAAATTATCGCCCTACGCTTTGGTCGTCATTAGAAGAAACTAGGGAAGCATACGCCGAAGCTTTTGCTTTAGCCGATATTGCCCTGCCAGGTGTTGATGATCATATAGTCTTATATGATGCCAAAAATGCCGAAGATGTCGCGGATTTCCTCGAACAAATTGGCGTAAGCGAAATCATCATTAAAAACGGCGCACAAGGTATGCTGGTCAGTGTTAATGGCGAACGTAGCTATATTGATGTAGATCCGGTAAAAACAGTAGTTGATACCACTTCTGCCGGTGATGCGTTTAACGGTGGCTACCTAAGTGCCAGACTTATCGGCCGAAGCGTAACGCAAGCAGCGGTATTTGCTTCGAAAGTATCCGCATGTGTAATACAACACAAAGGTGCTATCGTAAGCAGGCAAGCCTTTAGTCAACAATTAACCGACTTTCCTATTTAAGTTTTGATAAAGGAAAACAAGATGAACACCACACGTCACTGTTTGGCAACCGATTTAAAAAATAACCCTGAGCTTATTGAACAATATAAGCATTATCATAAACCCGGCAATGGTTTTCCGGCAGTCGCCAAAAGCATCAGAGATGCCGGTATTGTCGAAATGGAAATATATTTAATTGAAAACCGTTTGTTCATGATCATGGAAGTGGATGATTCATTCGATCCTATTGCCAAGGCCAAATCCGACGCACAAAGCCCAGAAGTGCAAAAGTGGGAAACGTTGATGTGGCAATTCCAACAAGCGCTACCTTGGGCCAAAGATGGCGAAAAATGGCTGCCAATGGAAGAAATTTTCAAACTGACTGAGCAACCTTAACGCACTAAGCAATAATAAATATCTCCCCTCCAAAAAAAATGCGAGCTTTCAAATAGAAAGCTCGCATTTATTATAACATTTAACTTAGATTCAGCTTATTTAAGCGACTTCTTCCAAACCATGGGCAGAACGCAACAAGGTTCTCTTCGCTGAATTTAAATGTGTTTCCATAGCAGTTAAAACACCTGAAGTATTGTGGGCAAGCAACTGTGTAATTATTTCTACGTGCTCTTTCAGGGCCACAACATTACGTTCAAATTCATCGCCTTTATTCCATTGATAATGGTAATGACAAATCAATGATACTACATCGAAGAACTGCATAAAAAATCGATTTTCAGAAGCTCGTTGTACAATATAATGGAATTTTCTGTCTAGCTCACTCAACTCGGTATAACGGTTTTCCACATCAGCGAGAACCTCGTTATGTTGGTCTAGTAGTGTCGATAATTCTTGCCAAACTCCATCATCTTTCGGAGTTGCCAGTAATTTGGTAATTGAACTCATTTCCAGAATACGTCTGAACTCTATCAGCTCAAGAGCGAATTTTTCATCAAATTCAACCATTTGCCATTTAGCTCTAGGGTTTTTATCAATCAAGCCAAAACGTGAAAACTTAATCAAGAACTCTCTTACGGTTATGGTGTTACACCCCGATGATTTAGCGAGTTCAAGTTCGGAGAATTTGTCTCCAGGCAAAAGCTTGCCATGATGAATCAGATCGAGAAAGTATTTTTCAATAATTTCTTCTTTTGATGACACACTATTACTGGTATCAAAGTAGTCACTTGCTTGCGACGCTCTTAATACCTGTTTTTGTGAACCATCAATCGAAACAATGCCTTTCTTTTCCAGCTCGAGTAACGCGGTTCGAATCGTAGTTCGACTAACGTTGAGCTTTTTCGCCAAGGTATTATCTTTTAAAAAAACGCTACTGCCTTCAGCAAAGTCAACCAAAGTTGCTAATATGCCATTTACTGTTTCTTGGATAAGGTGACTTTGAACACTCACGTTGACTTTCCTTTTTATAATAATTTAGTGTACCTAAATTTAGTATATCTGAATGTGATGTTTATTTATAGTAATAAGGAATAAATTATAATTCCACATAAAAATTATGTTTTTATTACTATAAAGACAACGAAATGTTTCTTTCGTGTATTTATTACTTGATGGTGTGAAGAGTAATTCAAAAAAGACTTTAACGGAAAGTTAAAGTCTTTAATTATTTTTGATTTCGCTGATTGTGCTAAAGGGTAGGTAATACTAATTCGATCGAATCAATTTCGATATTCATCGTTCTATAACGTTGGTCTTGAGCTTTGAATTCAATCGTACTGGCTTTTAATTCAAATGCCTGTCCTTGTTTGAGTTCAATTTTTTGTATTCCAGCCTTTTTAAACTGCAACTCCCCTACAACAGCCTGCACGTACTTACCTGTCGTTTTGCTGACTTTAACTGCTTGTTCATTGCCATCAAAAGATTGATTGGTTTCAACGTTTTGACCTTTACCCTTAAGGTTAAAAGTTAATTCATCTGAGTGACTTACTAAGATAAAATCTTTCTCTTTATATCTCATCTTATAATTTATTTTAACTTTATAACTACCTACTTTTGGCACGTCAATATACCAGCTACGTGAAAAATCCTTCAACATAGAACGATAGCTTTCTTTGCCAAATTTGCCGTGTATAGTTGCTTGCTCACCGGCTAAGCTGATAATGCCGTTTTGATCGGCTGTACTATGCTTAGGCACAATCGACAGCGTACCGTTATAACTTAATTTTATAATGGTTAGGTTCGGATCTTTTTTCACCGATGCTAGGTCAATCACGGTGTCACCATCAAGCTGGTTTACCACTAATTGATTATCAGCCTCTGTTAACGGCGTGGCTTTTTGTACGCTGTTCACTAACCCAGGTAATACCAATTTATTATCTTCTGGCCATTGATGAACATGCAAATACAGGGCATTTTTACCGGTCGACACCTGTCCCCAAGCTAATTTAAGAAATGGATTCAAGCCAGTATCAAAAATTGCTTCGTTATTTTTTTCAAGCCACTTACCTACGCCAACAAGTACATTTTTTTCATAGGGTAAAATACTACCATCGCCTTTCGGGCCAATATTTAATAAAAAGTTGCCGCCCATACTGGCAATATCCGACAATTTACGAATTTGAACAGCTATTTGTTCATCTAAGGGTAAGCCTTTAACCCAAGATTTATACCCCCAGGTATGATAAAACGTTCCAGGAGTTTCCCAGGGGTATTCGGTAATTGGCGAGTCTGGCACATGGTTATCTGGCATAGTTAAAAAATCACCTTGATTATTCATCACACGTCCATTAATTAATGCATCAGGCTGATATTTTTTCACCGTATCGCGGAACCGTTTACTTTGCGCCTGAGTAGGCTCCCCCATATCGAAAAACACTTCAACAATTTCACCGTAATTGCTCATCAACTCTTCCAGCTGCGCAACTTGAAAGTCTTCATTCGCTTTTGATACTTTGCCAAAGACGCTGATTTTTCCATCCACTGGATTACGCTCTGGATTTGGGCCGTTAAAGTGCCAGTCAGGCGTTGAGTAATACACACCAAGCTTCAAACCATGACGTTTGGTAGCTTCACTAAGCTGTTTTAGTAAATCTTTTTTATATAGGGTGTAATCGACAATATCAAAATCAGTATGTTTGGATTCAAACATCGCAAAACCATCATGATGCTTGGTGGTTAGTACGATATAGCGCATGCCTGCTTGCTTAGCCAGTTTTACCACAGCGTCAGCATCAAAATTACTCGGGTTAAATTGTTGCACCACTTTTTGGTAATCTTGCTGCGAGATATCAGCATGGCGTTGAATTTGCTCCCCTAATTTCTCAATTTGTTTTCCTTGCCAAACACCAGCAAGATTGGCATAAGCACCAAAATGAATGAATAAACCAAAGCGCATTGCTTGCCACCTTTCAATGGCAGACTCATTCTCTACTTGTGTTGTAATCTTGCTATTTTTCGCCAACGTTGATGTTGAAGTCATCGCCACAGTACAAAGTAGTATGAGATATTTTAAAAACCGCACCATAATAATTATTACCTATTTAAATAAATTTCATAAAATGCACTTTATAGCCAATATACACAGATTACAATATTAAATTAACATATATGCTTGATAGAAAATTACTAACCTCAGCTGTCAGTCAGGTATTTTCAATAGTTAATTAATTTGATCGTTGCAGGAAAAACTGATAGCTTGTACATAACCTATAAAAATCACCGAAGTATTTATTAAGGATCATCAAATGATAAAAACTGCTTCAAATAGATGGTTACCTCAGTGTTGCTTGCTCTTATTACTTAACCTTTTAAACGGTGCAGCAATCGCTGCTGACTCGGCTAAAGTTTTTGTCGATCCTGTTAACGGTGAAGATACAACAACAGGTAGAGATGGTAGCTTTGATTTGCCATTTAAAACCATTGACTTTGCACTCGACTATGCCGAATTAAATTATAACTCGGGAATTAGTGAAGCATTAAGACAAGCTTATACCATTCAATTGCGAGGCGGTGAATATAAGCTGTTAACGAATAGAAACAATATTATTGCCAGTGCAGACAAGCCTGTGGTAATTGAAGCATATAACAATGAACTGGTCACCTTCGATGGTTCCATTGAAGTATTAAATCCATGGGTCGCCGATAGTACAAATATATACAGCACATATATTGGTGAAGATATCTGGCAGCTATTCAGTCAGGAAAATGGTCAATGGCAGGAAAAAATGAACGCCCGCTGGCCTAACGCCCGCTTTGGTGAAAGCAAAGGCTCGGTAACCTCAGTTTATCAGCGAGACAGTTGGGCCCATGCGAATGAAACAGGCAATAGTAATGGCACCACGATTGATGATGCCTTAGCCAATGATAGTAGCATTAATAGCATAAGTTTAAACGGTGCGGTTCTGGTTACTAATTCTGGTAGTTTTGACAGCTGGACCCGATTGGTTACCAGCCACATTGCTGGCGAGTCAAGCTTTAGCTATCAAACCACACCTCAGTTTAGAAATGAAAAACATTTATACTATTTTGTGCAAAACAAGAAAGAGTTTCTCGATAATAATGATGAATGGTTTTTCGATGTAACAACCAAAAAAGCTTATATCTATTCCGATACAGGTGCGCCTACCATGGCAATGCGAGCCAAAAATCAGGCCTATGCATTTAAAGTGGCCAGGTGGGAGCATGTTACCCTAAAAAATGTCAACTTTTTTGCCACAACGTTTCAGTGTGTTGAGTGCGAGAACATCACCATTACTGACAGCACGTTTGAATACAGTGGCTCTGCCCGACGAGCTCTGGGCAAAGTCAATGAAAAACCTAGTATGCTGAGGATCATCTCTCGTCAAGACAGAGCATCTAACCATACCTTACGCAATATCTCTATGAACCATAGCGATAGTCAGGCGTTTCAGTTAAAAGGTAATGGTTCAATAGTCGAAAATTCATCATTCACCAATATTGATTGGGCAGCAACAGAGTCTTATGCGCCAAGTGCGGCGCTGGTATTCGCGGGTAACGACCTTAGCTTTAAATACAACACAGTTTATCGGGCAGGCACTTCAGAAACGTTAGCGACAACAGGATTAAGTGGCGGTGCCAGTCTTCCGGGCAAGCATACTGGCGCTCCTGAAGGTAATATCATTGCCGAGTTTAATCACATCTCAAATACCGGTTTTGCCCAAAGTGATGGCGCAATGATCCAGGTTAGAGTTAAGGCTCAAAAAAATTCTGTGATCAGCCATAACTGGCTGCACGACTCGCCAAAATACGGTGTACGTTTTGATGCGCCGATACCACCCACATCTTACGGCAGTGATGGCGTTATGACCCACAATGTGGTTTACAATACCAATGGCATTATGGTTAAAGGTGAAAATCAACGTATCTATCATAATACGGTTTTTGATAACCTTGACTCTGCTAAAACGGAATTAATTATCCTTGATGACTCAGACGTAAATGGTGTGATCGGTGGTGCCAATGTTGGCAGTAAGGTGATCAATAATGCTGGCGATCAAATTTCCAGTGAACGAAAAGCTGATGCTGCCATTCCAGCTTGGGTTGCCCTGGGCCACAATTTTAACGGTAACGAACAAGGCACAAGCGTTGCAAGCGAATTAACAAATCCTGCCGGCTTTGATTTTCGACCAAAACCAACATCAACGTTAAATGCCGGTGATATCATTAACGACAGCGATATACCCGGATTTAGCAGTGCAGCCTATTCAGGTGCTTATAATAATAACTTGACCAACTTCTGGTATGCCGGACAAAGAAAAGCCCAAGCCGCAGATCCGATCCCGGCCACGAATAGTAAAGCCATGCCAGTAAGTCCTGTTCTTGTTTGGCGTCCTGCGTATCAAGCAAGCTCATATAAAGTTTATTTGGGCAGCAGCGCCAGTCAATTGTCTTTACAAGCAACAGCAAGCACTAATGTATTACCGTTAAGCGATCTAAACGCCGACGAGACATATTATTGGCGAGTCGATGCACAAACTACAACGCAGCTCATAACAGGTGACGTTTGGCAATTTAGTACCAAGGCAAGCACTGCTGGTGATTTGGACGGTGATGGTATTGTTGACGATCTTGATGATGACATCGATGGTGATTCAGTATTAAACAATAACGATGCCTTCCCACTCGATGCCAGCGAAAGCCTCGATACCGACAATGATGGTATAGGCAATAATGCTGATCTCGATGATGATGGTGACAATGTTGCCGATACTGACGATGCTTTCCCACTTGATGCCAGTGAAAGTGTTGATACAGATAATGACGGTATTGGTAACAATGCTGATCTCGATGATGATGGCGACAATGTTGCCGATACTGACGATGCTTTCCCACTTGATTCGACAAAATCAACTGATATACAAACGTCAACGCCAGGCAATAATGCTCCACCAAGCGAGGAAAACGATAGTGGTGGTAGCTTATCATTTAGCTTGTTTCTGCTGTTATTCATCAAGTTATGTGTAAACTTGAACCGATCAATTAAACCCAATAAGGTAAACAACAAGCATTAAAATTGCATCGCTTTGATTTTATCTTGGTAGAAAAACCTTCAAACACCTCAAGTTTCGCCTATTAGCCTTACCTATAATGGTAAGGCTAAACATAGCTTGAATCTTCCCTTTTACATTAATTCCGAACACAAACAGTGAACATAAACTATAATACACACAAAAATATAACCCTATATTTATTTAATAATGCATAAAACATAACAAATAAAAGCGCTAAAAACCGTTGAAATAGAACAACAAGAGCAAAACCCTCTTTACAAACCCTTTACACTTCTTGACGAGTTCCTTACAAAGCTCTTGACAAGTTAAAATGAAAAAGCTAACCTCAAATGAACATTAACTATAAAAAACAACAAAAGTTAAGTTGACGTTTTAATTAGCTGATTTATTAGCAAGATTAAAATATTAAATACAACAGGTTTTCAAGAATTTAACAGCAGTTTACTTTACAGGTATTGAGCATCAATGCCGTAAGAGACAAAATTTCAAGTGAGGGGATACATGAAAACACAACATTATAAATCATTAGTCGCAGCGGCAATTTTAGCCAGCTTTACCCAAGTAGCACTGGCAGATACCATTGGGCCATTAGAAGCAGCTCAAGATACTTGGACCAATGGAAGTAATGCTGGTTCGGGGAGTAACTATGGTACTACAACCACATTTCGAATTGACACCGGAAAAATGCGTGCCTTTGTCGAGTTTGATGTAACTATACCTGATGGTCATATTATTGAGACAGCAACCTTAACCTTGACCGCTCAAGGCATTAAAGCGGGCACCTACGAGATAGCTAATACTATACCTGATACCTTTATTGCTGCTATTACTGGTGTTCCCTGGAACGAAACTACACTTACTGACTTGAATGATGACGACTTACTTGCAGCAGCAGGTCCTACAATTACCAGTCTGACGGATATTGTCGTTGGCACTCCGGTTGATTTTGATGTAACCAGCGGCATTACCGGCAATGGTCTCCATACTTTCCTAGTAAATATAGCGCATGCAGACGCCAGAGCTGTCAAATACCACTCCAGTGATGCAGGGGATGAAGCACTCCGCCCGAAATTAACAATTGTCACTAAAGATGCGGGTCCTGCTGATGAGGAGGCACCAGTCTTTGATGATATTCCAACAATTGCAATTGACGCAACAGGCACATTAACTGAGCTAAGCAGTTTAGTTAATGTTACTGCCAATGATAATGTGGACGGTGTAATTAACGCAACCATTACTGCCGTTGACGGTGATACCGAGGCGAGTACTAATGTTATTTCCGGTGAACACATTATCACCATGACAGCTACAGACACATCAGACAACAGTGCAAGTAAAGACGTTACTGTACATATTAAGCCGATGATATTGTCATTAGCCGCTGATCAGCAGGTGGCTTCAGGAAGTGTCATTCCGGTAAGCGTTGAGCTTTCAGGTCCAGCAGTGACATACCCAGTAAATGTTTATTACAGCCTAATCGGTGATGCGGCGACGCCGGCAAGTGATACATTAGTCTTTAATGATGCTAACCCACAAACGATTGATGTAAATATTCTAGCTGATGCCGCAGGTGCCAGCAGCGCTACATTAACAATTGACAGCGCTGACAATGCACAACTACCAGAAGACGCTTCGGTGATGTTAACCGTTATTTCTGGCAATGTTGCGCCGGATGTTGAACTTACGTTCAGCCAAGATGGTAAAGTATTAAGTACGATTGACAGTACATCTTCACAGATTGTCAGTTATATAGATGCGAATGCTGGCCTTGTCACCGTTACTGCTACGGTTACAGATCTTAATGAAGATGCTAACACGGTTGCCTTTAGTGGTAGCGATTCCGCCTTTAACGCCAGTGGTAACACACTCGAAATTGATCCAGTGTTATTAATGGGTGCTTATAGCTTAACTGTAGATGCGACAGAGACTGATACCGATCCAGCATTGAGCGGCTCATTAGAAGTTGAATTTGTTGTAGCTGCAGAATTACCCGAATTATCAGCAGATTTAGACACCGATAAAGATACTATAGCAGACAGTGAAGAAGGCTACATTGATAGTGACGGCGACGGCATTGTTGATTATCTCGATGATGAGCCGGATACAACGCTATTACCGGTAGCAGACGATAAATACGCACTACAAGTAACTGAAGGTCAATTATCAGTCGGTAGCATTGGTCGGGCTGCGAATGGTCTGTTAACAGATTCGGCGTTGATAAGCTCTGCTGCATTAACAGAGTTTGCAGTTGATATTAATGGATTACCCGTATCCAATACCGTAGATGATGGTTATGCGGCTATTGCTGGCGCTGAAATGATTAACTTCAGAGTTAGCGGCTTAGATGACGGTGGTGTGGCTACTGTAGTTTACAAATTAGCCGATGAAGTAGTTATTACTGACAAAACTGAATACCGTAAATACACACCATCTAAAGGGTGGCAACCATTTGAAAGTGATTTTGACAACTCAATTTCTTCAGCACCTAAAGACATTGAGGGGAATTGTCCTGCACCATTGTCTGAGGCTTATGAAGATAATTTAACCGCAGGTAATTGTATTCAGCTTTCAATCCTTGATGGTGGTGATTATGACGCCGATGGTGAGACGAATGGTGAAGTTGAAGACCCAGGTTTGTTAGCCGAATTCAATAACTCTCCAGCATTTGCAAGTATTGCCTTAGCACAGTTCAATGCCGGTGAAAGTTTCAGCTTAAGTCTTGCTGATTTAGTTAGCGACGCCGATGGCGACGAACTTACCATTAGTATAGTAAGTGGTCCAGGTTGGTTATCTATCAATGAAGATAATGAGCTAAACGGTACACCTAGCAATGATTCTGCTACCGATGCTTTAGTCCTTGGTGTCACTGATACTAAAGGTGCGTCAGCACAAGTATCGCTAGCGATTGCCATTAACAAAGCACCTGTTTTTGCTAACTCGACTATAGTACTCGCTCCAGCTTCACGTAATGTCGAGTATTCAGCAAGCATTAGCGATCAAGTTACCGATGCTGATGGCGACAGCTTTACCTTTGCCAAAGTTAACGGTCCACACTGGTTGAAGTTAAGTGCAGATGGCAAGTTATCGGGCACACCGCTTAAAGCAGATGTTACTACACCGCTTTCAACAGATATTACATCACAAAATGAGCCTATTAATGTAACCATAACAGCAACCGATGCAAACGGTGCAGTTTCAACAGCGACCTTAGAGGTAACTGTTGAAGACTCTGATGTTCGAGCCAATGATGCCGGTTCATTCTCTGCCGCATTATTCGCCATGTTAGGTTTAGTGTCACTACGTAGAAGAAAGCAAAAGTAAAATTGTCATTACGGCATAAGCCGTAGCTACAAAGTGAACCAAGGGGATCATCAAGATCCCCTTTTTTATGTGCACGTTTCAGTGCTTGATGTGTTCTAGTGGAGATTCCTGTATAGGTTTAGAAGGGACAACGCTAGTCTTCATAAAACCAATCTGCATAACTATATAGTCATCTCAGTGCTTATCAAACGTACCAGAACAATCAAAATTCGAGGCAGGTAGTTATTAAAACAATTGCTCCAGAATTGCTCTAATGACCTACATACATGTTTAAATATCTCCTTTAAATTTGGGTGATTATCGTAGGTTTGATAATCACCCAAAGGCCTATTTTAGAAGAGTTTTAAGCCATGTTAAATATTTTTAATGTCTACAGCATGGACGCAGAAGTTAGGACGAAGCATGGAGCTAGAGCCGAGGAATAACTACACTACAAAATGAGGCCTTGCCTAGAACGCTTTTAGCATAGCTGAGCGGCTCACTTCTTATGCATAATGGTATTAAACGTAGCTAAAGATAAGAGATTGTAAAAATAAAGCCGCTACAACAAAGTAAGCGGCTTATAAACTGCTACGGTTTCAGCAGCGCTGATATTGGATGAGAGATTAAATTTTGTTGCTAAACTCTCTAGCTAATATTTTTTGAAATTAAGCCTTGCTCTTGCATGGCTTGCCAAAAGGCCACAGGAACTTGGGCTTCGGCTAATGAAATATTGCTTTTCACTCGCTTAGGCGAGCTTGAACTTAAAGCAATGGCCTTGATCTCATCAAATAGAAATGAGAATTGTACACAAGCTTCCGCCGGTTTTACCGCAAACTGTTCACATATTGCATTAAATTTATCGCGCCAAGTAAACTCCGCAGGATGGCTTTCACGAGTAATTTTTTTGTAATCAAAATTATCACTGCCTAAAAGAAAACCGGCGTTAAATACCGCGGAATTAATCACACTTACACCTTGTTTTCCTAACTTTTTCAATAAGTTCAAGGTTGAGTCTTTATGAGTATATGGCGTTACTGAGCAAGCAAACATGGCCCAATCGAGTTGAATGTGGTCACTGATGAAGTCGATAACACTGACATCTTTTGCACCAACGCCAATTGATTCAACTTTGCCGGCAGCACGTAGTTCCATCAATGCTTTATAAGCATCAAGTATGTCTTGTTTACGTTTTTCCAAATCGACATCACCTGTTGCGGCGGCAAGATATTCATCGGGGTCATGAATAGAAACAATTTTAGCTTCGTAATCACCTAATAATTCGTTGCCCTGATGGTAACAATCAAGAATTCCCTGATAAGAGATGTCCTGCACTGCATCGTGCTTAAGGTTGATCCAGGCACCAGGCTCAAATGTTGGCTCGGCAGTAGTTAACGGTACTCGCTTCCAACCAAGTTTATTACTAATTTTAACGTCATTTGGAGCAACGTTTAATGCTTTCAAACCAGCAGCTAAAGATTCAAGAGCCAGGCCTGCACCGTATTTACCGGCACTGTCGAATAACGGGGTACCCGGACTATTTTCAACCGCAGCCTGTACCAACTGGGTTTTGGTAGCAGTATCCAACTCGACAAAAAGGTTGCCTAAACTACTGGTGCCAAAGACTATTTTTGGAAGCGAAACTGTTCCATTCATATTTTTCTACTCTTAATGGAAACCTCAACTAATAAGTGAGGTTTCAAATTTAACGTTTCTTGTATTATTAATAGCAAGTTGATTAAGTTATTTGTCAGTCTAAGTATTACACTCTACGCACCAACTGCTGATTTAAACGCATTAACATATAATCTCGGTCTTTTTTCCAGTTTAGCTCGTCAGCAAAACTGCCAATCGTTTGCATTACTTGGTTAACAAATTTGCCGTAGGTTTTATGAGTCTCATCAACATCTGTCGCAAAAAATACTAAACGTATGGTATCAACCAACTTATCTCCCTGCCACTCGCTGTTAATTTCTCCGGCTTCATCATGAGGATTATAGCCAAGAGAAATGATATCACCGTTAATAATGGTTCTTGCCTGTTCATCATAACGCACAATTGGTGACATACCATTGGCTATTATAGTGGCATGATTAAGCTTGTGTTTTTTCGCCGATTGGGTAAATGCTTGGGTAATTTCTGTGTATAAGTTTTCGTATGGTTTATCGGCATTGTGATCAATGTCAGTACCTTTTAACAGTCTTCTTGCCATAGGTACACTTACTACTGCGTAGGTTATTGCTGTATGCTCGCCTTCAAGCTTGTAGCCCTGATGTAAGTATCGCGCTGAGATCTCACGAAACGTGTGAGTGACGCTTTCTCTACTGCCTTTTTCTCTGGCAAATATGTCATAAGTGAGATGTTGATGATCACGTACTTTCAACTCACTAGCTTGCAGACCAATACGCTTTGAAATAATATTCACCGCATTGAATACTTTTTGGTGAAAACTGCCAGCGTCTTCACGCAGACTGTCACCTGTGGCTAAAAACAAGAATTTTACTTTATTCGAACGCACAGCACCGTCAAAATAGCCCTTAAAGGTGCTGTTATGATTAGGACTATAAAAGAAGAATGATTGTTTTTCAGTGTGTAAAACCTGCTGTTCATCACTGTTTCTGACTCTGACCAAGCGATTATTGGCAATAAAGTTAGCATGGTCAATATCAAATTCTTCAACCACATCAAAGGCAAGCTTGGCCAGTTTTTGATAAAATTTTTGATATGGCTGTTCAAGGCTAAGATCAACTTTACCAACGACCAACTCAATTAACTTATCTGTTAACGGCATCTCGGCGATGAGATAATGATTATCACGTGCACTTTTAGGTACATAAACTTTGTCAGCAGCACGGCGTCTACGAAGTGTTGAGTTTGTTCGTCTCATATTATCCTCTCTTTGATTATCAACCAGAAAACAAGTCTGATAGATTTAATGATTAAAGCTGATTCGTTACTGTTTCCAAACCTGGCTTTTTACCGACACAGGAATATCCCAGTCGAGTTTTTCTTTTCGTTGATACTTTGGATCGTTATCTTTTTCAGGCAGTGCTTCTACTACCTTAATCAGTGCATTTTTTGCGGCGATTACTTTCGGATCTTTGCTGTCGAGTAAATTGGTTTGCTCTTCAACATCATTATGCAAATCAACCAGTTTTTCATAGCCACGTGCAGGAGATGCTTTAACAAACAATTTGTATTGTTTATCTCTTACCACCCGATCACGATATACAAATTTATTTTCAACCCCAACCTCTGAAACTTCGGCTTCATTTTTTCCACCCATTGCCAGAATATAATCACGTTTTGAATCTTTACTTTTACCTAAAATTAATGGTGCAAATGATTGACCGTCAAGGGTATAAGATGAAGGGATTTTAGTCTGAGCCAATTCGGCAAAGGTTGGCAGCATATCGGTAAAATCAACCAAGGCATCGGTAACAATACCCGATGGCACTAGACCTGGACCACTAACAATAAACGGCGAATTAATACCATTTTCAGTAGTTAAGGTTTTGCCACCACGTACAGTACGTCCGTTAAGCCTGCCAGTCACACTTCTGTCAGTGCCATTGTCGGTGGTCCAAACTATAATGGTGTTTTCAAGCTCACCCATTGTTTCGAGTTCACTTATCATTCTTGCCAAAATATAATCGGCATATTCCACCATGGCCTTATGCTTGCCCATTTCAGATTGTATTTCAGGTTTCAACGGTGTTGTGGTACGCGGACCATGCGGTAAATTCATCGCGTAATAAGCAAACCAAGGCTGATCTTTTTTCTGTTCAATAAAATCAAGAATAAAGCCAGAAAACACATCTTCGCCAAAATGACTTTGGTAAGTACGACTGCCTGCTTTCGTATGAATGTAAGGGTCCCAATAGCGCTCAGCACTAGCCGGGTTACCAGTTTCATATCCGGTCCACATGGCATAGTCATCAAAGCCATGCTTGGTCATCGCGTCAGGTTCGATGCGAAAATCATTCACTTGCCATTTACCCACAGCTACCGTTGCATACCCTGCTGATTGCATCACTTTTGCCATGCTTTGGTTTTGCTCAGAGTCTAAATACGCTTGCCCCCAACGAGGGCTGTCCCAGTGATTAACCCAACCATTGCGAAAAGGGTATTGGCCAGTAATTAACGACACCCGCGAAGGTGTACATTGCGGATGAGACCATACATTATCAAATCGCATGCCAGTTGCAGCCAATTCATCAATGTTAGGTGTTTTTATTCCCTGCGCACCGTAGCTGCTCACCCATTCTTTGCCCATATCATCAGCAAGAATGAACAGTATATTAGGGCGCTCATCACCTCGCTCTTCTTGTGCTATACAAGCAGCACTCGCAGTGACTAAAGCACAAGCAAATGCACATTTACTAAATAGGTTTGTTACTTTAATATTCATTACAACGCCACATATGACTTTTATATATTTTAAACACTACCTATTTAATTAAAACATGTCAACACGTGCGCAAATAAATTATAAGTAAACTTGCTTTTGTAATGTTTATTATATATTGTAGACACACTGAAATTTATAATAAACTGACATAGTACAGTTAAAGAAAGACATAAATTTTTAAACGGTCCCAACCAAAACGAAGGGGAAAAGGTAACTTAGTACCTTTCGTTTTACCTAATGCTAATGCTTACTATCATTTCCTTTTTAGCATTGGCTAAATAGAGTCCGCACAAATTTAATATCTTTGTTATAGACCTAAGGTTAATAAATGACGAAATACAGCAGAGCAACCAGAACATTTGCAAAAATAGCAGTTCATGCAGCAGAAAATTTAAATCTACAACCGGCTTTGTCTCCTCGTGAATCATGGGACATTTCTTCACGCCATTTTTATCCTAAAAATGTCGCATCAATGGTAAAAGGCAGTCCAAGAGCGACATTTTTAAGCTTATGTGAGTTAGGGCTAATTAAAGGTGTAGCGCCTGGCTCTTATACTCGTTCTGTCACAAATAAAAATTATGCAATTCGAGCAATAGAATTACTCAAGCTTGATCCAAAATTAACCGAAAGTCAGCTTTGGTCGAAAATATCATTCGCTCGAGCAAATAATCAAATGGACGTAGTTAAAGCACTTTTCAGCAAAGGCTACATAAGTGAATAATTAAATAACAACCAGTGCTACTTCCCTGTATTTAGCCGATAAATAAAATGGAATAATTATGAAGTCATTTAAACACAGTCGATTAGCTAACATGACAAAACTTACTGTACTTGTCAGCAGCATTTTTGGCATAACGGCATGTAGTTCAACTCTACCAGCGCAAAGCAATTCAACACAAAGCAACTCAGTAGAAACCTTTGAAGCTACCATTTCCTCTTTACAAAACTACTCTACACCTGAGTGGTTTCGAGATGCCAAATTAGGTATTTATTTGCATTGGGGACCGTACTCAGTTGCTGAGGTTGGTGAATGGTACCCACGCCACATGTATTTACAAGGCAGAGAAGAATATAACCACCATGTTAAAACCTACGGCCACCCTTCTGAGTTTGGCTATAAAGATCTGATCCCATTATGGAAAGCCGAAAATTTCGATCCTGATGCCCTAGTTGGTTTATTCAAAAAAGCTGGCGCGAAGTATTTCACCCCGGTAGCCGTACATCACGACAATTTTGATTTATGGGATTCTAAACACCAAGAGTGGAATTCAGTTAATCATGGCCCAAAGAAAGATTTAACTGGCATGTGGCGCGAAGCGACATTAAAACATGGCTTACGCTTCGGTGTAACAACGCATTTATCACGCAGCTATAGTTGGTTAAACACTTCCAAACTAGCTGACACCACAGGCGACAAAACCGGTGTTCCTTATGATGGTAACGATGCTGAATTTTCTGGTTTATATCATGAAAAACATAGTGATACCCATCCAAGAGCCGCATTGAACCCGCCGAAAGCCTGGCGTGATCAATGGGCTCTGCGAATGAAAGATTTAATTGATAAATACCAGCCGGATCATTTTTACTTTGACAGTGCCGTACCATTTCGCGGTGAAGACAATGGTCAAACAGGTATGGACGTCATTGCCCATTTATATAACACCAGCATTAAAAACCATGACGGCAAGCAAGAAGCAGTAATGGCAATTAAAGAGCGCCCATGGCAAGCAATGTATGACGATGGCATGGCAACATTAGATTATGAACGCGGCAAAGCCAGTCATATTCTGCCAGAGCCATGGCAAACCGATGACTCGATTGGTGACTGGGGTTATCGTAAGAAAGCCACGTATATGGAAACCAATTTAGTGATTGATAAGTTTATCGATATTGTCAGTAAAAATGGTAATTTATTGCTTAATATTCCAATTAAAGCCGATGGCACATTAGATCAAAGAGCCACCACCACGCTGGAAGAAATGGGCGAATGGATGACAGCAAACGGTGAAGGTATTTATGGCTCTCGCCCATGGTATTTGTTTGGCGAAGGCAAAGTGAATGAGATCGATCACAAAGCGCAAAAATCACCTTACACCAGCAAAGACATTCGTTTTACCACCAAAGGTGACACCATTTATGCCTATGTGTTGCAATGGCCAGGCGCAGGTAAAACCTTAAGAATAAGGAACATCACCGAAGGTAATATGCGTATAGGCCTAGTTGAGAATGTCACTATGCTGGGCTCGAACACGAAAATAAAATGGAGCGCTGAACCTGATGGCTTAGAAATCATCATGCCGAAAAAGCCAGCCAGTGAATTTGCCCATGGGTTTAAAATAAACTTTAAAAGCAGATAGTAAAAATTTAGACTCGTTAATCGCTAACATTTAGTGATAACTATCAACCAGTCCCAACCAAAACGAAAGGGAAAAAGCAATTTAGTACCTTTCGTTTTTCTTATCCTGATGTTACCCGTCAAGTTATTTGGTTTAATGATTACCTGTAAAGAAGTGTAAAAGATCATTCCCCCCTAAAAAAAGTCTGTATGTTATTAGTAAAACACACTAAATAGAAAATAGAAATGGAATGCCTCCCTAGAACTAACAGGTATTTAACAACAAACTAACGCAGGCTAAAAAATGAAAAACAATAAACTAACACTTTTACTGATCAGCATTGTTTATTTGCTCGTACCTATTGGTCATGCCAATGCTAAGAAACAACCAAATGTGATTGTCATCATGACAGATGATCAAGGCAATAACCTTGGTTATTTAGGTAATCCACATTTAAAAACACCAAACATTAATAAGCTAGCGAATGAGTCCATTCGCTTGACCAACTTTCACACCGAAAACAAATGTACTACCACACGTGCCTCTTTGATGACGGGAAGAGATTCCTTTAAAACCGGGGCATGGCGTACCAGTAAAGGCCGTTCGACGATGAGCACCGAAGAAGTGACGTTAGCGGAAGTATTTAAAGATAATGGCTATAAAACCGGACAATTTGGTAAATGGCATTTAGGGGAAACCTGGCCTCACCGCCCAATGGATCAAGGTTTTGACGAATCGGTGCAGTTAAAAACCGGCGGCATCAGTCAAATTGCCGATTATTGGGGCAATGATTACATCGATGACACATATTATCATAACGGCGAACCTCAGGCCTATAAGGGCTACTGTACCGATGTATTTTTTAATGAAGCTATGCGTTACATGAAAGCGGAAAAAGATGAACCATTTTTCATTTACCTGGCGCCAAATGTTGCCCACTTGCCGTTTATTGTTGAAGAAAAATACTCTCAGCCTTACCTCGATAAAGGCTTAGAAAAAAGACAGGCCATTTTTTATGGCATGATCGATAATCTAGATGACAATGTTGGTCGCTTAACTGCATTTTTAGAAAAAGAAGGCTTAGCAGAAGACACCATTATTGTATACACCACAGATGATGGCGCAGCGGGCGCTAGCTTCATCGGTATGGAAAAAGATCATCATGTAACAAAAGGTTGGAACATGGGCTTGCGTGGCGGTAAAGGTTCACGTTATGAAGGTGGTCATAGAGTTTTTGCCAACATTAAATATCCTCAATCTAAGCTCTCTGGCGATAATAACACCTTAACCGCAGTAAAAGATGTTTTCCCTACATTATTAGATATGGCGAGTATTGATGCACCAAAAGGTGTTGAACTTGATGGCCGTTCAATAACACCGTATTTTACCAAGCCTCTAGCGCCAGAAAATGATGAACGACCAATCTACATTAATTACTACAATCCAAAAAGCTGGGACAGTAATAAATTTTCCAGCGTTACTTACAAAAACTGGCGCTTGGCTGGCGGTACTGAGCTCTATGATATTGTTAAAGACCCTGGTCAAAAACATGATATTGCCAAGCAATACCCTGAACTAGTTGAGCAACTTAATAGCGGCTACAAAGAGTGGGATAAAGTTGGCCAAAAATATGTGCGCGAAAGCGTAGTACGCTTTGTATTAGGCGATAAAGCATACCCAGAAATTACTATGACAGGTCAAGATTTCTGGACCAACAAAGGTTGTAACCCTTTTGCCCAAAGCGCGGCAAAACAGCTTAGCAAGTGTAATGGACCATTAAAGGTCGACTTTGTAAACAGTGGTAAATATTCAATCACCTTATCGCGTTACCCGCTTTACACTGGCTTACCGTTTGCGACCAACTTTAAAGGCAAGAAAACAACCCCAACGGACACTATATTTGCAGCCGAAACCGCAAAACTAAATGTTGGCAAGCAAACCGTACAAGCAAAAATTAAACCCGAAGATACTCATGTAACGTTCACCCTATCGGTCCCAAAAGGTGAAATGGATATCCAAAGCTGGATTTCAGGAAAACTAGAAGGTGAAGATAAGGTAGCACCTGCATATTTTGTTACGGTGAAATATCTAGGTTAACGATAAGCGCATTGTAATTACATATCTCAACTAAAATAAACAATGCGCATCACTTCAACCTTTACACTCTCTTTACACCTTAAAAATTGTGTCTCTCGCCCAACAAGTGTACATTAGATATAATAATCATTCAGTTAGCGATTGAAATTATCGAGATATATAACACGTTCTCGATTTAACCCAACCTTTGATAACACAACAGCGATTAACATAAGTACCTACAACAGAGAATACTATAATGAAAAAGTTTGCCCTAAGCCTCTTAACTCTGGCAGTCGTAACAAGCTCCCTTTATGCGAAAGATGTTAGCCCAGATATTTATACCGATACCAATGTTGCACAATTAAGTAATAACGAAGCCGCCCTTTTGAAAAAGCACGAGGGTAAATTCACCAGACCTACCTACCAAACCGCAGTCGCTGAGTATCGTGATGATTGGAATAAAATCGCTGAGCACAAGATCCCTGAGTGGATCATCGATGCGAAATTCGGGATATATACCCACTGGGGAGTATATTCAGTTCCAGCCTTCGAAACCAACGTTTACCATCGTTACATGTATGACAAATCCAATCCTCGTGGTATTTACCAATATCATTTAGATAACTTCGGCAAGCTGGAAGATTTTGGCTACACAAAGTTTGTTGATATGTTTAAAGCTGAAGATTATAACGCCAAAGAAATGCTCGACTTAATGATTGATTCAGGCGCAAAGTTTGGTGGTTTAGGTACAGTCCATCACGATGGCTTTTTAATGTGGGACAGTGAAATAAATCGCTGGAACGCTGGTAAAATGGGACCTAAACGAGATTTATATGGTGAGTTTGTTACAGAAGCTCGCAAACGTGATTTTAAAGTAGCCGCTAGTTTTCATCATGCTAGAACCTGGGATATGGTCCACAAATCCATTGATGAGAGTAGCTTTACAGCTGAAGAAAAAAGCAAACTTGATATTTACGATCAGCAATTTGAAGATTTTTATCCAGGAAGACACAGTAAAACAACCACTATTGATGTATTTGCTCAACAATGGCACGATAAGATCGTTGAAGTTATTGATAAATATTCTCCCGACTTTTTCTTCTTTGACGGCATCAAACGCACCAATGCGAACTCTCCAGAAAATTTAGTGGTAGACGCTCTAGATTACTATTACCAGAACGCAAAAGCTGAAGGTAAAGAGGTGGTAGTAGCTAACAAATTACCTGGTGGCGGCAACTTTAACTTTCCAGAGCATATCGGTATCCCTACCTATGAAGGTGGACGAGACATGCCGGCAGATGTTGGCGGTTATTTCTTAGTTGACCGCGCGATTAGTTATCCGTGGACCTATGTTAAAGATAAAGAATACAACCTTAAGGCCAATTATCATATCGACGCGCTAATGGACATGGTCGCCCGTGGCGGCATCTACTTGTTATCATTAACGCCTATGGCCTCTGGTGCCATTGACCCTGCCGAGGAAGCCATTTTCCGCGAAATTGGCCAATGGTTAAAGGTTAATGGCGAAGCTATTTACGATACCCGACGTTGGGCAATACCAGCAGAAGGCCCTATTTCTACCTGGAAAGTAGCAAAAAGTGGTAAAAACAAGCAGGTTATGCGAATGGTTTGGGCTTATAACAAGGTTAAGGATGGGGAAATTCGTTTTACCCAAAAGGACGGACAACTCTATGCGATGTCATTAACCTGGCCTGAATCGAATGAACTGCTGATTAAAAGTTTGAAAGGTAATTCTGAATATTATCAGCAAGAGATCAGCAAAGTATCAATGCTGGGCTACGGTGAGGTTGATTTCACTCGAACTGAGGCAGGTTTAAATATTAAACTGCCTAAACAAAAGCCAAACAAAATCTTTGATCATGGTATGTCGTTTAAGATTAACTAACACCTAATTAAAGCGCTTATTTAGCAAAAATAAAAAGGTCAGATTGGCAACGGTCTGACCTTTTCTTTTTAAACAAGTTTTTAAAATCATCCAATATAAAGTATTAACGTCTGACAGAATAATCTTGCTGTCGATATTTGCTCAACAAACCATCCATAGCCGATGCCTTTTCAGGGTATTTTGCTTGCAAGTTATTACGCTGGCCCGGGTCTTCCTCTAGATCAAACAACAAGCTATCGGTATTAAATTCAGCGAATCCATGTGCTTGGTTATAACCTTTTGCGGCTTTCGTGTGCTGTCCTGTCGAGTGGTTAATATATAACCATTTACCCTGTCGCAGGGCATAGACACCTTTTTTGGTATTTTGTACTGTCGCTTCACGTATTGGTGAGGAGTACTTGTGGTTTAATAATACCGATGAAATATCATAACTATCGGGGGCTGACGTTTTTGTTAGCTTAGTGTTGGTGATTGCCGCAAGAGTCGCCATAATATCTACTTGCGAAATCACTTCTTTCGATACCGCGCCAGCGTTAATTTTGCCCGGCCACTTTATCACCAATGGCACATGATGCCCGCCTTCGTAGACATCACGCTTTAGCCCTCTAAAATCGCCCGATGAGTAATGACCATATTTTTCCACACGTTGATAGGCATATTTTTCCGGGCCATTATCGGCAGTAAAGATCACTATGGTGTTATCCTCTAGACCCTGTTTCTTTAACGCTGCAAGTACTTGTCCAGCAACCCAATCGGTTTGCACCATGAAATCGCCATAAGCCCCCGCTCTCGATGTGTCATCAAACTCTTTATTCGGAATAATTGGCGCATGAGGAGACGGAAGTGCTAAATATAAAAAGAATGGCTGGTGTTTTTTCTGTTTACTAAGCCACTCAACCGACTTCTTGGTTAACGTCGGTAATACATCGTAAGGATTCCAGCCTGCAACTTTAGGTCCGGGCCGAAACTCCCAATCGCCTTCTTTGACTTTAAAGCCGATATTTTTCGAAGTCATAACCGTATTCGGCGCTTGCACCACTTTATCATTTTCGAACCAGGCATAGGGTGGGAAATTAATGGTACCGTCGCCAAAGTAATAATTAAACCCCCGCTCGAGTGGTCCACCAGTAACGGCTTTATTCCAGTCAATATCATCAGGCAGATAAAAGCGTTGCATGCCCTTTTTACTTTTGAGCTTGCCTGATGGTTTGTTATTAAATTGCCAGTTCCAGCCTAAATGCCATTTACCAATAGCTGCGGTGTTATAACCAGAGCTTTGCAATATTTGCGGCAGGGTAATATCGTCTTTAGTAAAAAACGGTTTGCCAAATGAGTTAACAATATTGTGTTGTCTGCGCCAATGATAACGACCGGTTAATAACGAATAGCGACTCGGCGAACAAATGCCCGACGAGCTATGCGCATCGGTAAACCGCATGCCTTCACGGGCGAGTTGATCAAGATATGGGGTTGGAATTTTGGAATTAGGGTTTTGGATGTTTAAATCACCATAGCCCATATCATCGGCGTAAATAATTACCACATTGGGGAGCGCTGGTTTTGCGCCACAGGCAAAAGACGTAATTACTGAGGCCAGCAACAGTATGGTCGTTAGCGATGGAGTTTTCATTCATTAACCTATATAGATAAAAAAGCCTGGCTAAATTGCTTAGCCAGGCTTGTTACAATAAATAAGGAAATATTTATTTATAATGACAAATTTAAATTATTTTTTATTAGCTGCTTTTTGAGCTTTTTTGTATTCATTCATTTTCTTCATTTTGTCAGCACCAATAATATCTTTTATTTGGCGATTATACTTTTTGTTAAGTGGTTTAGTTGCGGCTTTAAGCGCTTGTTTATCGCCTTTATGTTCTTTTTTAGCGGCAGAATATTGTTGCTCTTTTTCTAAAAGAACTTGATATACCTTAGCTTCTTCGTCTTTATTCAAATTAACGACTTGCACGTAATCCGCTGTTTGTTTCTGAGCAGCTTTGTCAGCCGTCTCAGCAGCAAAAACAGACGTTGAAATGAAAAGTAATACTGTCATTAATATTGTTGATAAGTTTTTCATGTTGCACCTTTTAATAACTTTTTTGATGTGTTCTATTTCAATCTAGCAAAAAAAACGTGAAACTTAAAGTGTTTTTTAATTATAATACCCACCATATCTACATAAAAAAAGGCTGGCCATAGCTATTTGCACTTTATACTTCTGGATATTTTATAAATTAAAGACACGTACAGGTTTCTTCGTGATTTTCAATATTTGCTAAATACACCATTTTCAGAAGACAAAAAAGCAGTGCGAACACTGCTTTTAAAATCAAACTAGCCGATCAATAGTAGAAAAAAAAATTTCTCATATTGCAATTAGCCTAAGGCTAAATGATATCAGAAGGACCAGTATCTGAATTCATCGCTTTTGAGGTTTTTGGTGTCATCAACGCAGTAACGCCAATGGGAGTTACTAACGCAAGTTTACCGAACTTTTTAATAAAATTGCGACGTGTGTCATTATTGGTTTGGGTTACACCTTGCTGCTCTTCTTCCAGAATACTTTCTAAACTCTGTTTGTTTTTTAATTCTTTCATGATCATTCCTACAATTAAGATGCACTATCGTTAAACAACACTTGTTCTTTACTTAAATCAGCATTGATTTGAATTGATAAATTACTGCCAATACCATTATTTACCGCTTGTACTTTGTAGTGATAATGACCATGTTCCAAGCTTTCATGGCTGAAACGGGCTTTAGTCGAGCTAAAAGATAAATCTTGTTCGCTAACAGTTTCACTCTTGCTGTAATAAATGTTGTAACCAGTAGCACCTTTAACAGGCATCCAGTTTAAATTCACATTATTACCATCGCGATTAATTCTGATTTTACCTGGCACGCTCATAGTATTATCAACAACATCAACACTTAACGGTTTGGCATATAAAACTTCATTTATACTGCCAGTATCTGCTGGTAGGGTATCTTGTGTATTGTTGCTAGTATCAGTAGGCGCTTCTTGAACATCACTTGGTTGCTCTACAACTGGGCTTGTTAATGTATCTTCCACATCTGCTGTTTCACTGCCGCCACAAGCAGTCAGTAATATCGTAACAATTGAGATTAATGCTATATTTTTCATATTAATTCCTTAAAGGCCGTTATTACCGGTTAACACAAGAGCTCTACCGACAGTGTCAAAATAACCAGTGTCGCCTTGACCAACAAAGTTTAAATTTCCTGATAATGAAGTACTTACTCCAGTAGAAAATTGACGCTTAGAGTCTGTCGTTGTTACATGATAAAATCGTAATGCTAGGCTATGCGGGGTAACATCGTTAAAATCATCTGGTTGTATTGTAATTGTCGAGGTAAATGTTTGATGTATCGCACTTTGGCCGTTGAAGGAATAATCTTCGTAACCGGCAGCAGCCACTTCAGCAGGCGTTAACGTCACACCTGTAATGGTCGGAGTATTGTCAATTTTCCCGTAGGCAGCGGCGGTTTTAGCGGCACAATCTTTGCTGGCTATGTCACAGTCAAACAGGTAAGCCTGGGCAACAAGTGGTTCATAGGTTAATACGGTCCAGGTAACTGTGTAATCCTGGTCTTCAGACGCGTGATCAAATAATTGGTTATTAGCCAAAGGATTGCCTAAATCATCCAACATAACTACATTTTCAATGACTGGCGATAATCGTCTAGATGCCTGTTCTGCGCTTGCTTCTTTGTAATAATTACTTAAATAAATAGGCAATACATCGCTAGATAAAGGGTCGGAAAATAGAATTAACTGGCTATCAAAGCTGGCAGACGGTAAGTAATCAATAATCACAGAACAAGAGTTGGTTTTGGGAAGGATGCCCACACAATCAGATGTATCAACCGTATAAGTTGTGGCCGCATTGCCCATTTGGTTAGTAATAGTAAAATCTCCCGCGACAATGGTTGCATCTGCAGAGTGTCTATTTTTAATGCTAACTTGTTGGCTTAAACCGGTATTTGTCGAAAATACCAGGGTATTGTTTGAAGCTGTAATTTCTGCATTGGCAACATTGATTGCACTTGCCGCCAGTAATAACGTGAATGTTTTTATAAGTTTCATAGGGGTTCCTCGTTATGGCTGCTGCCAAATGATGATTTTACGACCAAGCTTTCCGATCATGTCCAAACCTTGTCCACCAGGGACTATGGTAGAAATGGATGTATTACCAAGAGCGATATCAAGCTGTGAACGTTGATATAAACGCAACACTATTGCGTCGGTATCGGCGTAACCTCCATCGACATATTCAGGCATGGTCAGCTTTATTGAATACTCATAACTTTGTGACGTCGCTGTTGCATAAGTTAAATCACTAGTACTGATACTCGTTTCTTCACTTTGTTTGTTCCAGACTAATATATCAGAGGTACTTTCAGCACAGCTATTATCAGCCGTTGCACAAGCAAACAACGCAGCATAGGTTTGATAACCCTCACCATAACCTTTCATGCTAAAATTAATGGTATAGGACTTTCCAGGCTCAAGTGTTCCTGTAGGAGCGGTTGAGGTTAAATCATCAATAACGCTGATATTGGTAACCACTGCCGGTACTCGTCTGATTGCCTGTTCTTGATCGCTTTCGATTTGACTCACAAACACAGGAAAAATAGGAGTGACGCTACTGTTACTGGCGATATTCACAAAACCAAATTGTGGTGACTCGCTGCTATCGTCTATGCCATTACCCGCTTCCACGGTAAAATTACAACTTGCGCCTGGAGGTAATGCCGCTGAGCTGCAGCTATCAGAACTGATAATAAAACCAGGAGTACTGGCGTTTGTAATACTTGTAATGTTTAAGCTTCCCCCTTCATTATTAGTCACCGTCACTTGCTGTTGTAATTTATTACTTTCCCCCACTAACGGCGCTACCGTGATCACATGCGCTGGGGATACATCAATTCCGGGGCTCACAACGCCACCCGTTAGGGTAAGTTCTAAATCAGCACTATTAGCAAGATTATTCTTAGAAAAAAATTGCACAATGCTGGAGGTTGCAGCATCGGTAGTTAGCAATAAGGTATAGGTACCTTCTGCAGTAATGGCAGCAGACAGATCAAATTCAAACCATGAATCCGCACTAGAACCTAATACCACCTGGCTTGAAAGCAGTGTTGTATTGGTTAAATCAGGTGCATTATCCCAGGTAAGTCCAGAGCCATCATTTTCAACGGTGTCAGCTTCTTGCCAAGTGTTACGGTTCACACCATTAAGCAGCTTTACATCGATAACCGTGGGCACAAGCAGATCTTCACTAGAAACCTGTTTTAATTTTAGTTTCAACGTTGCTGTATCTATGGTAGCACTACCTAAATTTGACACCGTAAATTTAAGAAATGCGATGCGACTTCCCGCAGAACTGTTGATGTCTCTAATTTCAACGAAACCTCTATCATCAAAGTTATCGCCTGATTTACTTGCTGGTCGAATATAACTATCTTCACTCACATCAAAGGTTACTGTGGTAGCTGCCTGAGCAACGCTTGAAATTATTGCACTCAAACTCAGCACTAAATAGTTTGCCCATTTAAGGTAACTATTATGTTTATTTTGTATTCCCATATTATTATTTCCCCGAGCTATTATCACAAGCTACACCATGAACATTTCTGTTTATTATTTATATACAACACACTATATTTACATTTGTAAATGAAAGTCAATAAAAATCGGATTATTATAAATTTAAAACACAAAATATTGTAAAGACATGGAAATGATCGGGTTGATTTTATGCTGATTACTGGTTGGGTTAGCTTTACAGAACTCTTTATGACCTCATACTTAGGTTTTCTCCTTACAAAGATTTGTTTAGATTTTACCAAGGTAAGAAAACAAAAAAGCCTATTGATATACCAAGTTGGTAATATCAATAGGCTTTTATGCTTAAAAATTACAATCGTTTAAACGCTATTTTTTTGGCCAAACATCTACTGGCTTAAAGTTATGATCGTTGTAATCACTACCACTGTGACTTTGCTTTGCTGAAACTAAAAACGCTTCAAGCTGTTTACGCATTGCTGAGGCGCGCTCTGGATGCTGGGCAATAATATCCTTGTTTTCAGCGCGATCATCGACCATATTATAAAGTTCTTCTTTGGTTGCTTTTTTACCTATAGACAGAACTAACTTAAAGTCGCCATCAATCAAGGTAGCCGAGTTGCGATGTCGAAAAGGAATTGGCTTGCTGCGTTTAAAGTTGCTATCAGCGCCACTTAGTAAAGGAAGAAGACTCACGCCATCAATAGGACGATTATCGGGCATTTTATAATTAACTAAATCAGCCATTGTTGGTAAGTAGTCAAGTGTAGAGCTTTGTTGTGGCATAATTGTATTTGGCTTAATTTTACCAGGCCAAACAGCAACAGTAGGTACTCTTACCCCACCTTCAAATAACGAACGTTTTCTGCCCCGCAGGCCGTCAGTTTCTCCAGCGTAGCGATCTTTGCCTTTTTTGACTTTATCGGTTTGAGCTGCCGAAACTTTGCCTTCTGGGCCATTGTCACTGGTAAATGTGATCAGGGTATTGTCAGCAACGCCTAAGCGTTCTAATTCAGCGCGCAGTCGACCAATTTGTTCGTCCATCTCAGTGATAGAACCGTAATAATGAGCAACTCCATCTTTTACGCCCTTGTCGGTGTAAAATTTGTGATGTTCTGGGCTAGCTTGCACAGGCGCATGCGGTGCGTTAAACCAAATAACTGTAAAGAATGGTTGTTTATTAGCAACCGCTCCTTCAATAAATGGTAAAACTCTATCCATAACAATTTTACCTGCGCCGCCTTTTAAGCTTACATCATCCATATCAAGGGCAACGCCATTTTCATAAAAAGGGTTTTTGTCTTTTTTCTGTTTGCCTTGCTTTTTCACCGCCTTGGGGTCAACCCAAGTGGCAATAGAAGATTCAACTACAAACGATTGATCATATCCATGCCAAGCTGCTGGTGAGTAATTTTCAACGGGTTTGCGCGACGGTCCTTTAGGGGAATCTGTCTTACTTAATGTGCCTAAATGCCATTTGCCAAAATGACCGGTTGTATAGCCTTTGTCTTTGAGAATTTCTGCAATGGTAATTTCTTGCTTAGGTAGGTGGCCTACATTGGCACCAAAAATACCATAGCGAAAGTAATGTCGACCGGTAAGATAAGTACCTCTTGTTGGAGAGCAAACCGGGCCGCCGGCATGAAAATTGGTCATAATAGCGCCTTCTTTTGCTATTTGATCCAAGTTCGGTGTTTGAATTATTTTATGACCATTAAAGCCAGTATCACCGTAGCCTAAATCATCAGCCATCATTAGAATGATATTAGGACGACTCCCTTCTGACTTAACGCCTGCAACAACAGTACTACTAATGACCAATGCTGTTAAAGTAAGCATTGCTTTAAAGCCTTTATTTAGTTTCATCATTTCTTTATTTCTTATTTGTTGATATAGAAGTCAATTACTACAGTTTTACCTGATCACCCAAGAGTTTTTGCCACTTTAATTGTAACTTTTCATCAATGTCATTGTTTTTCGCAGGTGCATCACCATTACTACGCCCTTTATTAATATAGCCCTTCAGTAATTTACTTAAATTACCAACAACTTCAGGATGCTGAGCATGAACACTAGCTCGTTCAGTAGGATCGTTTTGCATATCAAATAATTGAATATCACCAGCATTTTTAACTGGGCTATTGCTATCTTTAGGGTTTAAACGACGTGTTCCACCACGCTTGTGTAATATCAACTTCCACTTTCCTTGTGCAATAGAGTAAAAGCCAGCGTCCGAGTGATACACGATTCCACGGTTTTTATCATCCACCTTTTTCCCCTGTAATACCGGTAAAAAACTCACACTGTCTTCACCAGCATTATCCGCAAGTGTTACACCATTAATGTCTGCTGCTGTAGCCATCATATCGACTAGTGAGCCATGATAATCGGTTTTGGCGCCAGCTTTAACCACGTTAGGCCAACGCACAATAAATGGCACACGATGACCGCCTTCATATAAGGAGCCCTTAAGGCCGCGATAATCCATACTTGAAAAATGTCCCTGCTCTTGCATCTTATCTAGTTTTGCCGCTGGCGAAGTGCCATTATCAGAGGTAAAAATGACCATGGTATTATCCGCAATGTCCATTTTATCAAGGGCAGCTAATAAACGACCAATTTCATAATCCATCTCCAAGGTGAAATCACCGTGATCTGATAAACCACTTTTACCAATAAAGTCTTTGCTAGGGACAATGGGGGAATGTGGCGAATTAAGAGGAATGTAAACAAAGAAAGGTTTTTTGCTATCTGTTTTTTGCTGTTGCTCTATCCAGTTAATCGCTTTATTAATGAAGGTAGTTTGCACTTGATCTTGTTTAAACCTTTTAGCCATCCAACCGTTTTTTGCCCTGATCAAACCTGCAGCTCTTACTGCCTTAGCATCTTTTAGATAAACCAGTTCCCCTTGTACCTTATCGTTCTCAATATAGGCGTGTGGGGACATGTTCAGTGATGCTGAAATGCCGTAGTAGTAGTCGAAACCGTTGGCATTAGGACCATTTTTTATCGGCTTAGTAAGATCAGCATTTTCACCAAAGCCCTTGTGAATTGATTTACCATCACTGCTGCTCATATCCATACCTAAATGCCACTTGCCGGTCATTGCGGTAGCATAACCCTGTTTTTTTAACAGTGAAGGAACGGTCTCACGAGCTGGATCAATAAGGTGCTTGCTATAGCCACCATATACACCATTTTTTAAACTGGTTCGCCAGGCATAACGTCCGGTCATTACGCCATATCGGGTTGGCGTACAAACACTGGAGTTGGAATGAACATTGGTAAAAGTCATCCCTTCATCAGCCAGGCGTTTTAAATTAGGCGTAGGTATCTTACTGGCAGTATTATAGGCGGTAGTGTCACCTTGCCCCATATCATCAGCAAGGATATAAATAATATTAGGCTGCTCAGCGGCACTTAAGCTCGCAGATATGCTGCCCATGGCGATTAAGCTAGTGATGACTATCGACTTTAAAAAAGTATGTTCTCTTTGAAGACTAAAATTGACTCGATTCACGGGAATTCCTGTTAAAGTTTTAATTTATTGACTTTAGTTTGTTCCACAACTTAAATCATGACTTTTAAATATAATAACCAAATTACAGCGTGAGTATTTTATAGTCAATGGTAAAACTTTGGGTTTACATAGCTTTACACTAGAGCTTAATAGAATGATGTTAACAATTATAAAAAGTAGATTATTCAATGCGGTAGACATTCTATAGCAATATACCTAACCGCTATAGAGTGTCGTTTTTAGAGTAAAAAATTAGGGGCTATTCAGTAAATTCGGCAAAACTTCCAGGACGATTTTTCAGTTCTTCGGCAAGTTTCTGCTTTAGTTGTTCAACAATTGTTTTGTTTTCCGGGTTATCAATAACATTATTCTTTTCTTTTGGGTCATCCAAATAACGATATAGTTGATCGGTTGCAAAATAGTTCTCTGCGCCATAGGTTTTCACTACTAAGTGCTCTAAACCGCGACCTCCTGGGGTCCCCCCCATGTGCATCCATGGCAAATCTTTTGCACTTTTACCTTTAGTTTGAGCCAATTTTTTACGCTCAGACATTGGCATATCAAGCTTTTCTTGAGGCACTCTATAGGCGATATATTTCCAGCCATCTTTAATAATTGCACGGGTTGCGCCAATTTCAGAAACTAACGAATTACGCCACTTACTGTTGTCACCTTTATATAAAGACACCATACTGTTACCATCGGTTTTAGGCGCTTTTGACACTTGCGCTAACTCATAAATCGTCGGCGCAATATCGATATTTGCAACAATATCATTGATACGACGAGCACCTTTAAATTTATTACCAAACCAAACAAACGACGGCGTTAATGCACCACCTTGATACATGCTGCCTTTACCGCCTTCAACCCCATGGTCGTTAAAATAAAATATAATGGTGTTATCCAGCTCTTTAGTTTTTTCCAATTTAGTCATTAACGCACCTACGGCATCGTCTAACCAAAGAACATCAGCGGCACGGTTTTCTAGGCCATGCTGTTTAATTCTTTTAGTAATGCTGTCACGAGTCGGCTGCACATTTGGAAGTTCTTCATCGGCTAATAAGCCAACAGGAGTCATTCTTGGATCTCCTAGATACTTTTTGCCTTGTTTATGCGGGCCGTGCTCTAAGGTTGTGGCAAAATAAAGGAAGAATGGGTTGTCTTTTTTAACCGCCATATCAAGAAAGTTAATTGCACCTTCGGTGATCCAATCCTGATTATGTGCTTCTAACGCCTTTGGATATTGCCCAGGTACATTACCGGTATAAATTCTATCCGCATAATCAAAACCATTATCTTTATATGCTTTAATTTGTGCTTGCTGATTTTCACGCAGTTGCTTGATCACCTCAGCTTTAGAAACGTCAACGTTACGTTTAATTTTATGAATAATCTCGCTTTCATAAACATGATTCTTACCAACACCACCGGTAAAATAGCCACTTTTTTGTAGTACTTTAGCGATACTGTCATCATGCGGCTCAATATGAGTATTAAAAGCAACGTTAGCTTGCTTATATTTATCTAGATCATTGGTAAATCGACTATTGGTAGCACGGCTCGCAAGGTTACCGGTTAACACTGAAAAACGACTCGGCGTACACACAGTACTGGTTGCATACATTTGGTCAAAAATAATGCCTTCGTTGGCAAGTTTGTCAATATTGGGCGATAAGTTTAACGGCTTGCCTTGCTGGTCACGCCCTTCTTTTAAAAAATTAAAATCAATGCGATGTTGATCGTCAGTGACAATTAACACAATATTCGGCTGGGAGTTGCCATCTGCCGCCACATTAGTGGCCATGAACGAAGCTAACAGTAATGCAGTTATTTGGTAAAATTTACGATACATATTTTTCTCAATAGATTTATTTTTCTGATGACATTGTCACCAAACTGTCTATTAACGATAATAACCAAGCAAAAGCTAATTAACAAATACCTTTACACGCTCTTTACACTACACTTGAGCTGTAGATAATGATTACCAGGCACAAAAATACATTATTGCACTACCAAAATGCTGGTTAAAATTATGCGCTTTTTATCGGCAATTCTATATGCACAGCAAAACCATTTGGAAGGATATTTTCAGCCCATATTTTTCCCAGATGTGCAGCTACGGCTTTTTCAGCTATAGAAAGGCCAAGCCCGACGCCGCCAGATTTACGAGCCCGAGCGAGTTCAGGTCGGTAAAAAGCATCAAAAATAGTATTAATTTCCTCTTCCGGTACTCCTTCTCCATCGTCTTTTATGGTTATTTTGATCTGCCCATCTAACTCATGTTTATGGCAATAAACGTGAATATTTGATTTCGCATAGCGAATAGCATTTCTAATAATATTTTCCAAACAACTCAACAACTCAACTTTATTGCCAAGCATATAAATCCCCTTCTGCAAACTGCTATCAACGCTTATCCCCACTTGTTCAGCTTCAAATTTTGCATCATTAATCAAGGTAGTAACAAACTGGTGCATATCGATATATTCATTGCCTTTACGACAATGTAAATTATCTATTCGAGTAAAGTCCAATAATTCACTGAGCATCAAATTCATTCGATCGGCTTCGAGTTTTATTCGTTTTAACTCACTATTTAGCCCATCTTCATTTAATTTATTATCGGCAATACCAATGGCAATTTGCATCCGTGATAAGGGTGTTCTTAATTCGTGTGAAACATCACTTATCAGCCTAGTTCGCGAGCTTAATTGCTGTCCGATTTGCTCGCTCATAGCAGAAAAATCTTTTGCCAATTCGGCGAACTCATCGTTTCTGGCTAACAGCGATTGCAGGTTATTTTTGTCATTGATATTATTTGAAATGTCTCGCGTTGCCTGCTGCAATCGCTTTATCGGCCCCACTACTAAATAGGCCAATAAAAAGCTAAGAGGAAAACTAATTAAAAAAGCAGATATCAAAATACTGTAGGCGAACTCTTGAAAAAAAGCCGCCATGTAATCGCCGCTTAAAAAGGAAAATATTCGATGCGCATATACCCGGTAAGTAATTCCTGCAATTTCAACAGATAAGCCACCAAAGTAGATCCTCTCTTTAGTAGCAACAGACATTGGTAGCTGACTTTTCTGTACGTATTGATTGAGAGAGAGGATGACATCGGGTACCGGCTTTCCTAACCTGTCTGTGCCATTTGGGCTCAATACATAAACATTTTGCCATAAATGTGGCTTGTGCTGTTTTACCGTCAGTAGATACTTAGAAACTCTGCTAGTGATATCAGCAACTTGTTCGGTTAAGTGTGCAGGGGTTTGCTGATACCGAATACTGTCATTATTGAGCTGTAAAATAAAAAGGTTAAGGACAAATATCAACACAAAAGACAGCCAAAACCAGAGCAGTATCTTCCAGAATAAATTTGCCTTGATGAAATTGAATCTAATCATATCAAATGAAAGCTATCATCATGCTGTCGATCAAACGTCAGGATAAATTACGTATTGGTAACCAGTACCACGCACTGTTTTTATTCGCTCTCGTTCTTGTGAGTCCGGCCCCAACTTTTTTCTCAGGTTACTCACATGCACATCGATACTTCGATCATAGACCTTAAGTTGCTTACCTAATCCATTTTGGCTCAGCTCTTCCCTACTCACTAAATCTCCCGCCTTATCAATTAGCACCAACAATAAATCAAATTCAGTCGAGGTTAATTCAAGGTAGTCGTCAGCCAGCATAACCTGTCGACTGGTCTTTAAGACAGTGACATTGTCTAGCTGCATCACATCACTGTCTGATTTATTTGATTCAATGTTCAGGCTGCGTCTAGTTACGGCGCGTATCCTGGCAATGAGCTCGCGCGGATCACAAGGTTTGGCGATATAATCATCGGCTCCCATCTCTAAACCAGTAATACGATCAACCTTTTCCCCTCTTGCTGTTAGCATAATTACAGCAATGTCACTGTTTGTTCTCAGCTCTTTTAATGTGTCGAAACCGTTCAATTTAGGCATCATTACATCAAGGATCAGAATATCAAATACTTGAGTGTTTAGTATTTCAATGGCCGAGTGGCCATCTGGGACGGTTTGTACAGTCATGCCTTCTTGCTCAAGATATTCCTTGAGTAATTGGCATAGCTCTACGTCATCATCTGCGATCAATATTTTCATCGTTTTACTCTAACATACTTGTTATTGTCGATAATATTGAAAATTCTATTTTACAAACTTTTACAATATCTTAGAGGTCGCGGGAACAGCACTTTCGGTTATGGTTAGCAAACGAGTTTTCAATCGATTTATTAGTAATAGTGACAAAGCCTCCCCTTTGTCACTCTAAAGGTTAACCCAATTAATAAGGCAAATTCCCTGTTAACTTAGATTAAAATTGGTAACGTAACGATAAACGATAAGCTCTACCATAAGAGGTTATTTTTTTAACGCGCTTGTCAGATAAGTCTTCAAGATCACTATTCATTTCTTTGAAAACTCCATCAACGCCTTCATACCCTGTGGTATCAGTAAGTAGAAATAGCGTTTTATCATAACTGTTGGTTAAATTAGTAGCAGCAAACGATAACTTCAACTGTTTAGTTAAGTCCCAGTTAGCAGAGAAATCTAAGGTGCCTTTAGCATCACGTACCGTTGTACCAGCGCCACTATTTACCACTTCATCAAGTGATTCGCTTCGGTATGAATAAGCAAAACGATAACTCGACCAATCATTTTCCCAATAAACACGCGCATTAGCAGAATGCTTCGAAGTATTTGGGAAAGGTAAATTATTGTATGGTGACGATAAATCCTCTGGTACTGGTATTGCGTCACTGTCGGCATAAGTGTAATTAATCGAACTACCTAGATGCTTTAATAACCCCGGTAAAAAGTCATAGTGCTGCTGATAAGAAATCTCAATGCCTTTAATGTCAGCACTACCACCGTTCCTTTTGGCTTTATAGTCAACTTCAGCACATGGCAATGGATTATCTTCAGTAATTAGACTTTGATCAATTAAGCAATCTGGTGCGCCCTCATGACCATATAATGGGAAGTCTTCACCGGCAAACACTTTGCCTGTTCTCGTAGAGTAATTAAAACTGGCATAGTCTTTATAAAACACGTTAGCAGAAAGCAAGGCTCCTTCGTCAAAATACCACTCTAACGCCATATCATATTGGTCAGCTAGGTATGGCTTTAACACTGAATTGCCGCCGTCTCCACGAGGTGTATCACCTTCTACATCAGCCCGTACTTTATAACTTGGGCGAGTATCCCTAATTTTAGGTCTGGCCATCACTCGGGCAGCAGCTGCGCGAAATAATAAATCATCACTAATCGTCCAGGTTATGGTCGCACTCGGTAACCAGTTGTGATATTCATTCGTTTCGATGTTATTAAATTTATACAAGGTTTCAGTGGCATCACCACCGTTTTCTTCCAGCGCCATAAACGACATAACGTAATCAATGCCATCTGCAAACGCCATACTTGACTGGCTGTTCGCTTTAATTTCTGTGTTCGCATAACGCATGCCAAAGTTACCGCGCACTATGCCGTCTAAAAACTCAAAGTTTGCTTGCGCGTAGGCACCATAGGTAGTTTCCCTCTGCTCTGACGAGAGTGCAGGATCAACAGGAAAACCTTCCTGGTCAAAACCGTTAGGGGCTATTCTCGCTATGGTTTCTTGCATATTTGGATATATCCAAGATTGCGGGGCTCCAGCAGGTGCTATGCCATCAAGGAATTCACCACCGGTGATATTATTATCGGTAATACCGGTTGCCGAAAAAAGCCGCTCTTCAAAATAACTATTACCGAGTTTCATCGATTCATCTCGAACAAACTTAGTACGATCGGTATACTTAGCACCAAATTCAATCGAGGTGATTATTGAATCGTCAAATACTCGTTCAACATCTAGATAAGCACTGTGTTTGCTATCATCGACATCTCTGACCGTCTGACGAAACTGGGTTAATCTTAATGCCTCAGGATCGCTTGCATCAAACCTAGAACACATGCCCATTTCAGGTAAAAAATCATTTTCAGGTCCGTTAACATAGGTAACGCTACAGAAGTCATTCGCCACATTTTTAGGGCCATTTTCACCCCAGTTAGCTTGGTAACCGTCTTCTTCTTGTTGCGTATCTGAGTAACCTAAACGACCATTAATGCGCCAATAATCGCCAATAAGGTGCGAAACATTCAAGCCAAGCAACAAGGTGTCTGTGGTACTGTCTTTTTCTTTTGGCTGAACTATGCCAGTAGCACCTATTTGTTTGAAACCATAAACAGTATTAACATCGCCTTGCCCTTGATTCACATAGATTTCGTGATCAGTACCAGTTTTTTTAGCAAAGTTCTTCATTTGCATTTGGCTTTCTTGACGGTCAAGGTTTTGTCGAGTAAACGTAGTGTCTAAACGAATATCGGTATTTTCACCCGGTTGATACTGAACAGTAAAAGTACCACCCTTTTTAACTTTTTCATCGATAAAAATCTTATTTTTAATACCGCCACGTCCAGCCGTTAACGCGGTAATAGTCGTTAACTCCGCACCGGTGTCAAAATCATATATTTTTGTACCAACACTTTGATTGTCTATAGCTTCACCACCTTTATCGACATCATAAAAGTGTATAAGATCCCAGCTATTAGTAGAAATTTCTTCTTTACGCATTATTTGTTTGTCATGAAAGAAAGAACCTGCAAAACCTAAGGTATCGGAAGCATTTTTAACAAATGAATAGGAAAAACGTGGCGTTGTTTCTTCATTAAGTTCGTTATAACGTGCCTCAGTGCTAAAAATATGCTTAGTTTTTTTCGATGATAGCGGCGAACGCGTTTGTAAATTAATTGATGCGCCCAAAGAGCCTTCTTCCTGGTTAGCAGCAGGCGATTTCACCACATCGATGCGACTCAGCATATCGGCAGAAAACAAGCTTAAGTCAACCGCTTGGTCGTCAGTGCTACTGGTCATTGACACGCCATTTAGCTTAATGTCATTTAATGCGGCTTCAATACCACGTACGGTAATAGTGCTGCCACCTTCATCAAGTGATATACCGGCAATACGAGAGATGGCTTCAGCAATATTTTCATCGGAAGACTTACCCATATCTTCGGCAATAATGGAATCAGAAATGGCATCCGACGCCCTTTTTGCAGCTACCTCGCCAGTTAAACTGGAGCGAACTCCGGTCACTTCGATGACTTCGATCTCATCAGCTATTTCGACCTCTTCTGCCGCAAATGTGGTGCTACTAGCAAGTGCTAAGCACACATAGCTCGCGATTTTGCTTTTACTAAATTGTCTACGCATTCTCTTCCCCTAAAGAAGTGTTTATTAAATTATTTTTATTTTGAGTGTTCACCCTTTACCATTAGTGGACTTTGTTAATAAAAGCCACTACGCATTAACAGTAAATTAACCATCATCTATCGCGCTAGTACTAGCAGGTACTAATTAGTATCAAGTTGTCGCAACTAGCGACTATTGCGACAACTTGATACAATTTAATTATTTGGTCAGATATTGGTTCGATATACTGATGGCAGTTTATCTAGTAAGCAGGTTACCCTTTGACTCATATATTAATTGTGGATGATAATCCGGATATCCGTCAGCCACTTAAGCGTTACCTAAGCGATCATGGTTTACGGGTCAGTTGCGCCGACGGCGGTGTTGCGATGCGTGAAACATTAAAAAATAGCGCAATCGATTTAATTTTACTCGACATAATGATGCCTGGAGAAGATGGCTTGTCATTATGTCGCTTTGTTCAGGATACACTTAAAACCCCGGTAATTTTGCTCACTGCTTTATGTGAAGATGCGGACCGAGTGGTAGGCCTTGAAATGGGGGCTGATGATTATATTAGAAAGCCATTTAACCCTCGAGTGCTGTTGGCTAAAGTAAAAGCAGTATTGCGGCGCAGTCAAAGTTCTCCTACCAGGATTCAACAGCCCGAATCCGATACTTTAACGTTTGCCGATTGGAAACTTGACCTCCATCAACGCGAACTGATCGACCTAAAAGGGGTTGCTGTAGCGTTAAGTGCTGCCGAATATCGAATGCTACTCGCGTTTTTATTGCGCCCACAAACCACCTTGAGCCGTGATCAGCTACTCGATTTAACTCATGGCCGTGAAGCCAAAGCCTTCGATCGCAGTATTGATAATTTAATCAGTCGCTTACGACGTAAAATAGAAGTAGATGCCAGCTCCCCTAAATTAATTAAAACCGTATGGGGCGGAGGTTATATGTTAACGGTTGAGGTTTCACCGCAATGACCCCCCTGCTGCCAAAACGCTTAGCAGGTCAATTAATATTATTACTATTGAGTACCTTAGTGCTCTCTCAAGCATTCACGTTACTCTACTCTTTGTCTGAACCCGATGGTATTTTACAACGCATCGAGGATAATTCATTGCTTAAAGAGACAGCTATAGTCGCCAATACTTTAGCGCAAATACCAACCGAAAGTCATAAACTTATTATCCGCACCGCGACAGCATATCGAATTGAGTTTCGCCTTAACGAACAATCAGGTATCCCAACCACATTGCTAGCGAATAGCCAAGGCAGCAAGGTGGAGGTATTGAGAAGTTTGCTTACCCGCTCTTACGAAAAAATTTATGTTCATCAATACCCAAAACCGCAGAACCGAGCCATATCCTTTATTAAACATTTTGTTAGCTACTTATTTTCGCTAAATAGTCCTGAATTGAAAGAGCCTGAACGTCAGGTGTTATTGTCGGCCTCTATTTTGCTCGACAGCGGTCAATGGCTTAATATGGATGTTTTTGAACAAAAACCGTTTCCAATATGGGCGCGTTCATCGCTGACGTCATTATTAATAGTATCGGTAATTGCCACCTTAATCGTCGTTATTAGTATTAAACGTATTACCCGACCTCTTCAAGAGCTGACCAACAAAGCACAACAGTTAGGTGTTGGCGAGAATGTAGAGCCAATGATTGAGCAAGGTCCGGAAGATATCAAAACTACCATCAGCGCTTTTAATATCATGCAGCAGCGTTTGCAAAACATCATTACCCATCGAACGCGCTCGCTGGCTGCAATGTCTCACGATTTACGTACTCCGTTAACCTCGCTACGTTTACATGCCGAGTTTGTTACTGATGATGACACACGCGAAAAAATTGTTGAAAAAATTGATGAAATGGAACATATCACTAACGCGACTATGCTGTTTGCTAAACAAGATTCATGGTCTGAGCAGCGCCGAGAAGTGGATCTGTCGGCATTAGTGGACAGTTTATGCCAGGATTTGTCAGATATTGGCCTAGCCGTTGATTTTGAGCTAAGTGATAAACTAAATTACACTTGTCGCCCGAATGCGTTAAGGCGGGCGATCAGTAATTTGGTTGAAAACGGAGTGAAATATGGCTCTGCTGTTTTTGTCAAAATAGTTGAAGGGCACAATAATCTGCAAGTTATCATTTCCGATCAGGGGCCAGGCATTGCCGAGTCACAACAACAGCGACTGTTTGAACCATTCGAGCGACTCGATGACTCAAGAAACTACAAATCGGGCGGGCTTGGACTGGGTATGACAATTGCCTTAACAATTATTCGCGGTCATGGGGGCGATATAACTCTGCTCAATAGAGCAAGTAAAGGCCTCGATGTAGTAGTGACTTTACCCAATCAATAATAGCGAATATGGCTAAACGGTAAAGCATCAGAAACGCTAGTGATTGGGATAAGTTAGGAATAGATAGCCTATACCACGTATGTTTTTAATGCGCTCTCTGCCTTGTGAATCAAGACCCAGCTTTTTCCTTAAATTACTGATATGAACATCGATACTACGGCCATTTTTATCTACCTTACCATTTAGGGTAAGCGTTTTTCGGGTTACTAGCTCCCCAGTCTTTTTGATTAGCAAAAGTAAGTAAGTAAATTCAGTAGTCGTTAAATCAACGTATTTATCGTCTAGCAACACCTGTCGACTTTTTTTTCTTACTGTTAAATTATCAAGATAAACAGAACTATCATTTGAGTTATTTAGTTTAAACTTTAGGCTTGCTGAAAGCACTTTACGGATGCTATCAATGAGTTGTTTAGACTGACTAGCCATTTTTAGACTCTGGCTTTCTTCAATTTTTAAACCAACGTTGCGTTCAGCGCTTTCACCATCATCAATCAACATAATAAGGGCAATATCACATGCTAACTTAAGTGCCTTTAATGTATCTGAGTCATTTAATGTTGGTGCTAAAACGTTCAACGAATTAAAAAGTTGTGTTTTCAGTAATTCAACGGCCGATTGGTCATCTGGAGTGATTTGAACAGCCATATTGCCCTGTTCAATATATTCTTTAAGTAAAACTACCTTATCATCTGCAATCATATTCATTCTTCTCATCAAACATACGTGGATCAATTGCAGTATATCTAAAATAAAATAAGCCAAATGATTAAGTTGTATCAAGTTGTCGCAATGCCAAATGTTGCGACAACTTGATACAACTTAGTTCCTTTGGGCACTAGTAAGAGGGTTTTTAATTGCTTTACGATAAGTTCAAATCTCGCTTTATGCGATTAACCAAAGCCGGTCATTAAGAACTAGGATTAGCAAATAAATGAAAACCTTAACGAAAATTATCTCCAGTATTATCGCATTAAGCGTAATTTCATCATCCTCAATTGCAAACGTTGAGCAAGTAACTTCACCGGCAATTAGCGACTCTTCTTATCAAGAGAATTGGGATTCTTTAGCCACTCATGAAGCCTCTCCACAATGGTATCAAGACGCCAAACTCGGTATTTACCTACACTGGGGTGTATATTCAGTACCTGAATTTGCGAGTGAGTGGTACCCAAGGTGGATGCACTTTAAAGGTCGCAAAGAGTACAAGCATCATCTTGAAACGTATGGAGAGTTGAATGAGTTTGGCTACCATGACTTTGTTCCTATGTTTAAAGGTGAGCACTTCGATGCGAAAGCATGGGCAACACTATTTAAAAAAGCAGGGGCTAAATTTGCCGGTCCGGTAACGGAACATCACGATGGTTTTGCCATGTGGGACAGTGAATTAACCCCGTGGAACGCTATGGATAAAGGGCCAAAAGTTGATGTAACGGGTGAACTGAAAGAAGCTATTACTGGCGAAGGCATGAAGTTTATTACCACCTTCCATCATTCAAGAAACTTACAACGTTATAACAAAAAAGAAAACAAGCCGGGCGAACGTTTCGGTGGCAGCCACTACCCTTACTTTGAAGGCACACCGCCAACCAGTACTGATCCAGAGTTGGCGTTATTGTATGGCAATATTCCTGAAGACGAGTGGAATGAGAAAATTTGGTTTGGTAAATTAAAAGAAGTTATCGATAACTATCAACCGGACATTGTTTGGTTTGACTCTTGGTTACATTTAGTGCCAGAAAATTACCGAAAAAAATTCTCTGCCTATTATTTAAATGAGGCAAAAAAGTTAAATAAAGAAGTGGTTATTATCCGCAAGCAAAACGACTTACCGTTATCGTTTAGTGTTGACGATTTAGAAAAATCACGAAAGAACCATATTGGTCAACAACCTTGGATGACCGACGAAACCATCAGTAAAGGCAGCTGGTCTTACACTGAAAATTTACGAGTAAAAGAAGCACAAGATGTGTTGCATGTATTGATTGATGTGGTTAGTAAAAATGGCACTATGCTACTCAACGTGTCGCCAAAAGCCAACGGTATCATTCCTGATAATCAACAAACCGTGCTATTAAAAATGGGTGCCTGGTTAGAAAAATACGGTGAAGCCATTTATGCCACCAGACCTTGGTACACCTTTGGTGAAGGACCAACAAAAGAGCCAGAAGGTCATTTTAAAAACCACCGTGAATTTGCCAAGGTTAAATATAACGCGCAGGACATTCGTTATACCACCAAAGGCAATAGCATTTATGCTACTTTTTTAGGCACCCCGACAGGTAAGCAAACGTTAAGTGCTTTTGCTAAAAGTAAGTTAACGAAAAATATCGACATCGCAACTATTTCCGTTCTAGGCTCTGATGAAACAATAGCGTGGACCCATACCGATAGTGGCTTGACTATTACAGCTCCAACACAGCCAAGCGACACGATGGCAACTGTTTTGAAAATTGAGCTAGCTGATTAGTAAAATATTATGAAGTTATTGATAACCCTGTGTCGTGTTTTGATCGCAATAGTACTCATTTCGGCAAGCAGCCACAATGCTGCCGCAGATTCAGTACAAGGGTCTTCAACAGCATTAGTCAAGCAAGCTAAAACACCTAAAATAAGGGTACTGGTTTTTGCTAAAACCGCTAGTTTTCGCCATAAATCAATCGCCGCAGGTAAACTTGCGATTAAAAAGTTGGGGCTGAGTCATGGCTTTGAGGTTGAGATATCGGAAAACGCGGCTCAGTTTACTTATGAAGCACTTCAGCAATTCAATGTAGTAGTTTTTCTCAACACCACCGGCGATATACTAACGCCCAAACAACAATCGGCGTTTGAACGTTATATACAAGCTGGTGGCGGTTTTGTTGGCATTCATGCCGCAACCGATACCGAATATGATTGGTCATGGTACGGTAAGCTTGTAGGTGCCTACTTCGCTTCCCACCCTAAGCAGCAGATAGCCACGATACTGGTTGATGATAACAGTCATCAATCGACTGTGCACCTCAACAGTCAGTGGCAACGATTTGACGAATGGTATAACTTTCGCTCGTTAAATCCTGAGGTAAAAGTATTGCTCAGCCTTGATGAAAGCAGTTATCAAGGTGGCAAAAACGGTCAGCATCACCCTATTGCCTGGTATCACGAATACGACGGTGGTCGCGCCTTTTACACGGGGGGCGGCCACACCACATCAAGCTACGCTGAGCCGCAATTTCTTCAGCATTTACTCGGCGGTATTTTATACAGCGCCAGCGCACAATTAACAGATAAGTAAATACTGGAGGTATAACTTGTGGGAAATTTAAATCGTCGTGAATTTATCGCCGGATTAGCTGCCATGTTAGGCACGGCGGCGATGACGCCGGGCTTAGCGAATGCGGTGAACATAGGTTTAACTTTTAAACCATCAGGCAGCAATATCATTTTTAGCGAGCAGCAGATGATGTTGGTTGCCCGTATTGCTGACATCATCATTCCAGCAACGGATACTCCGGGAGCAATTGATGCTGGTGTGCATTTGTATATTGATCATATCGCGGCTAACTGGATGAATAAACAAGAATCTAATCGCTTATTGGCCGGTATTGATAAAATAGATGCGGATGCAAAGGCTAAATACGATAGCGGTTTTCTTGCGCTTGATAACAAAATACAAATCGCTATTGTGCAAGCACTTGATGATAACCTTGCACAAGAACCTGCCTATAAAATGCTGAAAACTTATACCGTAACAGGTTATTACACGTCTAAAATTGGCATGACGGTAGAGCTTAATTATGATCCTATCCCTGGGCCGTATAAAGAAATTCCGCTTAGTGACGTTGGTAAAGCTTGGTCATAACACTGAGTTACCTAATAGGAAAAGGTAGTAGAAATGATCAAAACAAAAAACTATGACTTTGATGCCATTGTTGTTGGCTCAGGCATGTCGGGCGGTTATGCCGCAAAAGAATTCTGTGAAAAAGGTTATAAAACCCTGGTGCTTGATCGCGGTAAACCGATTGAACATGGTAACTATGAAACCGAATTTAAACCGCCATGGGAGATGGAATTTCGTGGCAAAATGCACAGTGAAGAAATTAAAGAAAAGTATTTTATTCAGAAAAAGGGTCATGGAGTTTCTGACTATACCAAACATCATTTTATTAATGATCTAGAAAACCCTTATATTCAGGGTAAACCTTACTTGTGGACCAGAAGTTCAAAAGTTGGAGGTAAATCGGTGATCTGGTCGCGTCAAAGTTATCGTTGGAATAAGCTGGATTTTGAAGCCAACCAAAAAGATGGCCATGGTATTGATTGGCCTATTCGCTATGACGACCTTGCCCCCTGGTATGATTACGTTGAGCCTTTTATTGGTATATCCGGTAGTTATGAAAACCTTGACGAACTACCTGACGGCCAATTTCTGCCACCTATACCACTTAATGTGGTTGAGCGACAAGTCAAGGCGTCGATAGAAACAAATTTTCCGGGGCGAAAAATGATTCCCGCCCGGGTTGCCCATTTAACTGAGCCGCAACCGATCCATTTAGAGCTTGGCCGAGGCCAGTGTCAAAGTAGAAACCAATGCGGTCGAGGCTGTTCTTGGGGCGGCTATTACTCTTCTGTTTCAGGAGCGCTGCCGGCAGCAAAACGTACCGGTAATTTAACCTTAACCGCCAATGCGCAGGTACAGGAAGTTTTATATGACAGTAAAACAGGTAAAGCCTCAGGGATCCGTTATGTTGATACGGTTAGCGGAGAAACCAATATAGTAACTGCCCGTGTTGTTTTTATGTGCGCATCGACGCTTGGCACATTGCAAATTCTAATGAACTCTACTTCAGATAAATACCCAGATGGCATCGGTAATACCAGTGGTGTACTTGGCCGTTATATTATGGACCACGTGCATGGCGCGGGCGCGAACGGCATAATGCCTGGCCACCGTGACAGTTATTACAAAGGCCGTAACCCGGGAGGTATTTATATACCACGCTTTCAAAACATCAAAGAGCAACAGTCTGATTATCTACGTGGTTATGGCTATCAAGGCGGTGCTAGCCGAAGTACGCGAGTAAATGCACAACGAGCGAATCAAACTGGCATTGGTAAAAGCTTTAAAGAGGCGAATCGTGAACCCGGTAGCTGGAAGTTTAAAGTCACCTCTTTTGGTGAAGTATTACCTGATTTTAATAATCGAGTGTTTTTGCATGCCAGTAACAAAGACCAATGGGGCATGCCGTTATTGATTACCAATGTTGCTTATGGTGAAAATGAAGCAAAGATGAAGCAAGATATGATGGATAGTGCGGTTGCAATGCTAAAAGCCGCGGGCCTAAAAAACGTGCGTGGCTATAACAAACCAATGGCACCAGGAAGGTCTATTCATGAAATGGGCGGCGCCTGCATGGGCCGCGATCCTAAAACATCATACCTTAATCAATGGAACCAAAGTCATGAAGTAGCGAACTTGTTTGTTACCGATGGCGCGGCATTTTCTTCGGTTTCGTGCGTTAACCCCTCGATCACCTTTATGGCGTTAACAGCAAGGGCGGTTGATTATGCAGACAAGCAGCTTAAATCAGGTATTATTTAGCAATGATTAAACCAAGTTAAACTACTTGGCTTAATCATTTTAAAAGTTTGGTTTAACCTTAATGCAAAGTTAAACGATATAGTTTATTTGCTAATCGTTATCAGTGTAAGTTTCATCATAACGTTTATAATCTTTGTGATTATAAAGGTGCTTTTCAATAACGGCAGGTTTTGCCAAATTCTTTAATACTTTTTTACCGGCTTTGGTTTTCCAGTGCGGATGCTCTTTCGTTATTGCCGGTAATTGCTGCATAAAGCCATCAAATTCAGCGCGAGCTTTGGCGTGCTCAGGGTTACCATCGGCAAGTACATAACCATGACCAAAACGGTTATCGGCAGTGTAATAAAAACGGCCGTTCGGCATATTCATTACCGGGTTGACCACTTCTAACATATAGTTTTTGGTTCTAAATATTTGTGACGTAGCAGCATAGCCATATACCCAATCACGATGGACGTCGGTTTCACCTGCATAAAAAGACTGTAAGCTGGTGCCATCAAATTTATGCCCTTCAGGAACAAAGTCCCATGCTTGTGCCAAGTCAATTAACGTTGGGGTAATATCTGATAAATCAGTTAACTCATCGGTAGCACCACGTTTTTTAACTCCGGCGCCAGCGGCAATATGAACAACATGCGAGCCGCGCTCTACGCCACGAGTTTTCGCTGTAACCGCGGTGCCATTATCTGAGGTGAAAATAATTACAGTGTTATCACTAATGCCTAATGATTCTACTTTCGCCACAACTTCTCCCACTTTTAAATCTAAGTATTCAATTAACGATTTAAAACGTGCTGTGTCTTCACCTGTTGCATCACTCGATTTTTTACCAAGTATCCCAGGTGTACCTCGCAATGGATTGGTTGGCATGCCAGTACGAGTACCATGTGGTGCAACGGTTGGCCAATAAGCTAAAAATGGCTTCTTTGCTTTTACGCTTTTTTCCATAAACTCCATAATAAATTCAGCTTCAATATCTACGCCATAATCCGTTGGTTTGGTGTCCATCAATTTACCATTTTTAACAAAGCCAGGATGCCAATAACGTGAGGTTGTTTTATGATCTTCCATTAAACCGGTAAACGTTGGCGAACCAGTTAACTTAGAAATTTCTTTGGTGCTTTCCCATAATGCATATTCATCAAAGGCAAGTACGTCATCATGCGGCATTTGTACGCCAGCGTGCCATTTACCGGTAATTGCCGTTGCATACCCGGCATCTTTTAACACTCGGCTAAATGGGATATTGTCACTATAAACATTATGGCGAGAATCTCCCATCCAAATTTCATTAACATACACACCGGTGGTGTCTGCATAACGACCAGTCATAATTTCTACTCGGCTAGAGGCACATTTCGCCGTGGCATAAGCGGTTTTAAACATTACGCCTTGGGCAGCGAGCTTGTCGATATTTGGGGTACTGGCTGAACCTTCCTGGCCAAACGCACTAAACATATCAGGGCTAACATCATCCGCTAATATCAACACGATATTCGGTCGAGTTTCTGCCGCCTGGGCAAACATACTGGTGGTAAATACGGCTATTGCCATCAAACGTTTTAAATAATTCATTTTTATTCCTACTCGCACTTAACAATTTACATTGCTTCATCAACAGCTAAAGTGCACTTTAAATATAAGGTACACTAGAAATCTAGCAAAAAGAATATTGATGGTCAATATCACGCCAAAAAACAAAACAAACAACACCCACGTAACAAGTTGTTTTAAAAAGATATTAATTAAAAGTTATTAAGTTATAGCTGTAAGTTTTACACAATTTTACACAACAGGCCCTTAACAAGTAACATTAGCAACTGTGAAACCAAGGTGTTTTTCCGTGCTTTACCCAACTTTACAGTATTGCCACTTCCTAAATGAAATTATACCAATTAAAGTAGCAATACTATTATCAATAATAAACTCAATTACTAAGCACCAAATCATGAGCTCCAGCATAAATTCATCACAAACCTCTCAATTAAAGTTATCAGACAGCATTCATAATCTGCGCCAGGAAATTGCCAAGGTTATTGTTGGTCAAGAAGCGCTAGTTGAACGATTGATCATCACCTTAATGTGTCAAAGCCACGTATTGATTGAGGGCATACCAGGGCTCGCGAAAACCTTAACAGTGAACACACTGGCGCAAGCTTTGGGGTTGAAGTTTAGCAGAGTACAATTTACCCCGGATTTATTGCCTGGCGATTTAACCGGAACGCAAATATATAATCCAAGTAGTGGTGAATTTGATACGCAAAAGGGGCCTATTTTTGCCAATATTGTGCTCGCCGATGAAATCAACCGTTCGCCAGCAAAAGTACAATCAGCTTTATTGGAGGCGATGCAAGAAAAGCAAGTGACCTTAGGTAAAACCATTCACTCACTACCGCAACCTTTTTTAGTATTAGCGACACAAAATCCGATCGAACAGGAAGGTACTTACCCGTTACCAGAAGCTCAAGTTGACCGCTTTATGTTTAAATTAAAAGTCGACTATCCAAGTTTTGATGATGAATTAGAAGTACTGCGCCGTATGTCTGCGCCGGGTCAGACTAAAACAAGCATTAATTGCGTCTTGAGTATTGAAGATTTAAATTTGCTATGCCAACAAGTTAGCACTGTTTACCTTGATCCGAACTTAGAAAAATACATATTGCATTTGATCACAGCCACCCGCCACCCAGAGCAATATGATTTACCCTTATCAGACATGATACGTTTTGGTGCATCTCCACGTGCCACCATCAATCTGGCCATGGCAGCACGCGCCGAAGCAATATTGCAAGGGCGAGATCATGTACAACCTGCAGATATTCGCACCTTAGCTCCTGATATATTACGCCATCGTATTGCCTTAAGTTACAAGGCAGAAGCACAAAATATCAGCTCCGAGCAGTTGATTGAACAAATATTGGCGCAAGTGGCCATTCCTCATGATTAATCAAACTGTTTTAACGAGATAGCACTATGAACGATCAGTTTGAGCTGCGCCTACAGCAATTACAGCTGTATTGTCGCCATAAAACTAATCACCTGTTATGTGGCCATTATCACAGTGCATTCAAAGGCCAGGGGATTGAATTTGATGAAGTACGCCCGTATGCCTTGGGTGATGATGTTCGCACCATAGACTGGAATGTTACCGCTCGAACTGGTGAAGTGCACATTAAGCGCTTCCATGAAGAACGTGAGCTCAACCTTATTTTTATTGTAGATCAATCACCCTCTTTTGCATTTTCAAGTACCGAGGTTAGCCGTCCTTATGTGGCTGCGCAGTTTTGTGGCTTACTTGGCTCTGCCGCTCTGGCAAATAATGACCACATTGGTTTACTGCAGTTTAGTGATGATATTAATGAATATTTACCACCCTCTCGTGGTAAAAGTCAGTTAATGCGCTGTTTGAGTAAATTACTGCTATCAGCCCAACAAGTTGAATATACCAGCGTAAATCAAGTATTAAAGCATTTAGGCGAGTTAAGCTTAAAACGTTCGATTATCGTTTTAGTTTCTGATTTTTTCAGTGATGATAATTATTTGGAAAGTTTAGCCACTTTAGCAAGGCAACACGAAATACTCGCCATCGCCTTAGATGATCCAAGAGAGTTAACTTTACCTGATCGCGGTTTATTGCAAGTTACTGACAGTGAAAATAAGCAGCAACAAACGATTGACTTTAATCACACTGAGGTACGCCAACAGTTTAGCAATAAAATGCAAAAACGAATAAAACAACGAAACGAGACATTTTCAAAAATTGGTGTCGATTTGTTAGGGCACACGCTAGGCGATGATCCTATTGAAACCCTATTGGCATTTTTCCATACTAAGCGGCAACGCATAGAAGGAGAAACCGGTGGTTAAGGTTATCTCTATTTATGTAAGTAGACTGTTCAGCGTTAGCCGTTTACTGTTATTGTTGGTATTAATAATTAACAGTAGAGTTAACGCTGAAGTACTTCAGCAAACATTGAATCCCGCAAACGATGTTAACTCGAATGCCAATTTGAATGCCAATGAACAACTCAAAGCGACTGTCCACTTAAGTAAAAAGAGTTTAACACCAGGGCAACAATTATCTCTTACAATCGATATCTATTACCGTGAAGGTACAGATATATTTTTTGATCCTACTCAATATGATTGGCAACCGTTTAGCCTAGTACAGCACAGGAAAAATGCGCCACAATGGCTAGATAAAAACCAGCAAAGTACTGACATAGAGAACTATCAATGGCAAATAAATCATGTGATTGACTTAATTGCCCCCATAGCAGGAAATTATCAACTTCCTACCATCACCTTAAATAGTTATTGGCAACATCAACATCAAGCTTTAAAGGTTGGCTTGGAAGAAGTAAGCGTGCTATCAAGTTTTTCCAATGTAAAGACTGACGTTAAGCTACAACCAATACAGAGCTTCGTTTCGCCAGCAAACAAAGTTAATAGTTCAGCGATGTTTATTACCTATTTTGCAATTACTACCATATTGTCTCTTGCCATATTTACTATTTTCCTAAAACAGCGCCGTAGCCGTTTTAAAGTTCAGCAGCAATTCAACAATCATCCGCGAGTACTTTTACCTGAAGAGCTCATCGCTAAAGTCAATAATATAAATAAACAAGGCCGCGGTGAATATGACTGGCAAGGCCTACGTCAATGCATACAGCAACAACTAGGGTTTGATCCTATGGCCGAGCAGGACAACCAGCAAAATTTAGCGCTAAGTAAGCAATATATGTCGGCACGATTTAGCAGTGATCATAAGGCAAGTTATATAAACATATGTGAGCAAATTGCTATTACAAAAGGCAGTCAGTATTAATGCCAAATTTTGAATACCCTATCGTATTATGTTTATTGTTACTGTTACCTGTGGTTTGGCTAATTGGCAGTGCTCGGTCAGCGTTGAGCCAGCATCAATACTCTAACATTGCTTTATTATCTAATTTGCCGACAAGCTCTCGTCAAAAGTATCACAATATTGTGCCTTTATTATATTTGCTAGCATTAGCCGGAATAATTATCGCCTGTGCTCAACCCTTTACCAAAACCCAACATGTTGCAGAGCAAAGCCAAGGAATTGCAATATCCATTGTCGTTGATGTCTCCAGCTCAATGGATTTTCAAATGAACATTGCCGATCAGCGCAAGCCGAGGATGGAAATAGCCAAAAAAGCGTTAAGGCAATTTGTCCTTGGCGATGAGAAGAACTTATCCGGACGCCCCAATGATCTAATATCGGTGATCACCTTTGCCCGTTACCCAGATACATTGGTACCGTTAACCAATGCCCATCAGGCACTGGTAAGTATGACCGATGAAATTACCACGTCGTCTCGACCAAATGAAGATGGCACCGCATTTGGTGATGCAACAGCTCTGGCTGCTGCGCAACTGCATCATTATGAAACTACTCTGGGGTTAGAGAATGACAGCATAAAAAGCAAGGTGGTGATCTTGCTCACCGACGGTGAAAATAACACCGGTAAATACGATCCGTTAATGGCGGCTGCCATGGCAAAAAAATGGGGAATAAAAATTTATACCATCAGCATTGCCGATGTTGAAACAAAGTCATTTACTGCTGATAGCGGGAACACCTTGCAACTTGAACAAACCATGGTGTCGGGCGACTGGGTACTCCAAACTATGGCGCAAAGTACTGGCGGCACATTCCAGCGCGCACACGATTTTCAGTCATTGCAAAGCGTATATGAAGAAATTAATGCCTTAGAAACATCAAGCTTATTACGAGTAACGTTTCAAGACAGACAAGCGATTTTTAAGCTGCCGGTACTGTTCTCGCTAATGTGCTTTTTATTAGCGAATATTCTCAATGCTAGCTGGTTAAGGAAGCAAGTATGAATAACTTTACCTTTCTTGCAGTCCATTGGCTTTGGCTATTACTACTTATTCCATTATGGTTAATGATCAGTGTTTATCAGCAAAAGCAAAGCTTGCTTGATTTAAAAGAGTATCGAAAAACCAAGCTGGAACAACAAAAGCAATTTGTGCAACAAATATTAATGCTGCTCACCATCACCGCATTAGTTCTCGCACTGGCTCGGCCAGGCTGGGATCCTCAACCTCAAGGTGGAAAAACTCATGGCCGAGATATGGTGTTTTTGCTGGATGTATCACGATCAATGCTGGTCGATGATGCTAGGCCAAACCGCTTAGAAGTCGCACGTCAAGCAATACAAAATAGCATTAGTAACAACTCAATTGATCGTTTTGGCTTAGTTGTGTTTGCTGGCTCTACATCGATTGTTGCTCCGTTAACCAACGATAAAACGTTTTTCAATTATGCACTTGAGCAAGTCCATAACGACTCAGTTGCACAAGGTGGAACACGTATTGAAGACGCCTTGTTTAAAGTGTTGGATAAATTGGCTGAAACAGATCAAGAAAATACCATGGATATAATTTTGATCAGCGACGGTGAAGACTTAGGTGGTCAACCTGAGCGAGCGTTAACGAAACTCAATGAACTAGGCGCTAGATTAATTGTAATTGGTTTGGGCGACAGTGAGTTTGGTGGTCGAGTGCCTGATCATCAAGGTAATAGTTGGCAATCTTATCATGGTAAAGAAGTTTGGAGTAAAATGGATACCTTGCGGTTACGAAATTTAGCCCAAGAAGCTGAGCAAGGAATGTTTATTCCTGTTGGTACGGCTACATTTGATTTGGCCAAAATAATCGAGAAATTAAGACAAGTTTGGCCAAGCAGTACACATAAAAAGGGGCAAGTATTAAGCTATCATCAAGGCTACCCTTATTGCTTATTTATTGCCTTGTTAGCGCAAATTATTTGTTGGTTACGTGGGCGAAACGCCTGGTTAACTGGTTTAGTATTGTTTTCATTTAATAGCCAGGCATTAGATCAACAAGCGCCTAATAACCAAACGAGTAACACAACAGAGATCAGCATAAATAATACACAAAACAAGGATGAAACAGCTGTTACAGAACTACAGGTAAGCGTCTCAGCCGATGCGTTATCGCAACTAACAACCACTGCACAATTTTCATTAGCCGAATCAATTTTGCAAGACTCACCTGAGCAAGCAGCAGATATATACAGATACATTGCCAGCCAAACCCAACAATCAAGTACGGCGATTTTGGCAAATTATAATTTAGCAACCAGTTTAATTATGCTTGCCGAACAAATCAGTCAAAGCCACACGATGACGGACGATGTTGAACAGCAGTTCAACGATGATTTTGAGATGTTTGATGATGATGATGATTATATTGACCCTGAAATATACTTTGATGAAGCAGGTGATATTTTACGAACCTTGTTATTACATGCCCCAAACCATAAAGCCAGCCAAAAAAACTTAGAATGGTTGATGGTACGAGCGCATGCTCAACAAAATACGAACCTACAATCTCCCGAGGCGCAATCAGCAGATAAGTCACAACAAAGCAAGCAAGAACAAACATCTGAGGATGGGCAGCAACCAGCTGAGCATGAAAACAAACAAGCCAATGAACAGCAATCAAGCGAGTCTCAGCAAGCTCAACAAACCGATGCAAGTGCAATGCAAATGACGGATACTCAACTTCCTACTCCGCAAGATAGTGCAACAGACATACTGCAGCAATCACAAGAGCGTAACTTAAGAGAACGAGCGCCTAAAAGTAAAAAACAAATCGCTGTCGAGCGCAACTGGTAAAGGCCATAAAACAATGAATTTCTCCAACCCCGCAATCATTTTATCCATATTAAAGCGCTTTAGTTTAGTAAGCTGTTTAGTTCTCCTATGTATTATTAATAGCACTATGACTGTGCTGGCCGCAGAGGCAAAGAATACGAATAAAGTAGACACTATTAGTGAACAGCCAAAGTTAGATCAATGGCAGGTATATTTACAATCACCAACACAAAATCAGGAGCAAAGCTTGTGGCAAGGTCAAGCGAACCAGTGGTTAATTGTTTCGTTAAACCCACCAAATAATGTTTCTGTTGAATTACCCCTTAGCAGTGACTTTTCTTTAATGGCAAGTAGCAAAATTGTAGTCAATGAAGATGGAAAAACTGGTTGGGCCTATCCGCTGAGAATCATCGCAAATAAGTCTGGCCATTTAACCATTCCAGAAATTACTCTTATTAGCACAACAGCAACAAAGCAGACAGCCAGTAAAAAAGTACTGGTTAAAACACCTCAATCTACCAACAAGATACAATTAGAAGTAAGTACTAACAAACAAGAGATGTTTATTGGCCAAAGCATTCGTTTAACTACCTCAATAACCATAGATTATCCCATCGCTGCACTGTCTGCGGTAAACTTACATCTGCCAATTTTGTTAGATGACGCGTTCACTATTGCAGAGCCATGGAATAAAGCCGATGAAAATAATAAAAAAAGCATTGGTTTACCGGTTAACGGCGACAGACAAATTGCCCACTGGCAGAGCTTAGCTAATAACCAAACTCGTATTTATTTTGACACAGTGCTCAAACCAAACGCAGTAGGTCAATATCAATTACCCGCAGCAACGATGCTGGCAAGTATTGAAAACAAACTAGCAACAGCGACCAAGAAAGCTTTTAAGGGTACTCAATACCTTGCTTATTACAACAATAAGTTTTTTGAACCGGCAAATAACCAAGCTAAGTCGTATCGTATTTTAGAACAGAGTTCTGCTCTAACGATTACCGTGAACGCCTTACCAAGTAACGCACCAGAGTATTTTTCAGGGATAGTCGGTCGCCCAGTTGTTGCAGTAACGGCTCAGCCAAGCGAAGTAAAAACAGGAGAACCTATTCAATATACAATGAATATTATTCATCCTGATATTGAAACCTTAGCGTTACCAGCACTAGACCTTAACCCAAGCTTTACTCAGTCATTTAACTTACCTGCTAAAGCGAGTACTTCAATCTCCAAAACAGGAAGTAAAATCATCAAGCAAAGCATATTTCCCCGCCGTGCTGATATTGCAGCCATACCGGCAATTACGGTCAATTACTTTGAACCTGAGAGCGGTATTTATCGTGATTTTATCATCGAGAGCTTGCCAGTTTCTGTGACTGAGAACGATAAGTTTATTTTTTCTGATATTGAAGGCAATGAAAATATCGTCCTTAAAAATACGCTGGTAAAAGATAATGAAGGCATTTGGGCACTTCGCTGGCAAAAAACAACTGATCATAACTCAACGCTGATAACATCTTTGAAAAACTCGCCTTGGTCTGCTTTATTTCTATTGCTATGTCCGCCATTGGTGGTCGCTTTAATGCTATTAAAACCTATGCAGAAGCGCCTAAGTTTCCGTCGTTCACTGCAACCGATATACCGCTTAAAACAAGCATTAGAGAAAAACGATGATCCCCTGTTGCACCTGAGCCGCTATTTTTACCAACGCCTTGATTTAGCGCCGTCACAATTTAATGCCGAAAACGTTAAGCAATGCTTAACCTCATGCTCGAATACAAACACCAGCAAAGAATATGCTTTTTTAAGCAATGAATTAGTAATATGGGTCAGCAAGTACCAAGCGCGCTATGCCCAACATAAATCTAAGTTGAGCCAAGAAGAAAACAAGAAATTGTTTGAACTGGTTAATAAACTCGACAAAAACTTACCTCGCTCTCAGGATGCGGCGCCTAATAAAGTCGTTCACTCAAACAAATCAAAAGATAGTAAGAAATCAGCTCCAGCCTTGCTTAGTCTAATTACCACGATGTTATTCGTACCAGCTTTGTTTTCTTTTTTGGTTCCACAGCAAGCATTTGCCAGTGACTCTTTAACTACTGCAAACAAAAAACAGCTAAACATTGAAACACTGCAGTTAGCTCATCATCAAGCTCTGCAACTCGATATAGATGCTCCCCACAAGGGAAATTTAGCCCATGCTAAAATTGCCCAGCAACTAACCAATTTTATTGATGATCCTGCAATAGAGCAAAGCAGCTTATTGTATGATATTGGCACCAGTTGGTTTCAGGCGGGTAAATATGGCCAAAGCGTTTTGTGGCTGCGCCGAGCAGAAAATAAGGCCCCTAATGATGACATAATTCGCCATAATTTAGCCAAAGCACGTGAGGAGCGGTTAGATCAATTACCCGATAACTTTTCACCGCCATGGCTTAATCAGCTTCACCTTATGACTAGTCAGTCATGGTGGCTAGGCTTCTGTTGGGTTACTTATTGCGTATTTTGGTTGCTCATTTGGCGCAGGTTTAGCTCTACCAAGGCGAATAATAAAATGTTAGTGCTCGCGATCATTTTTGTGATAATTTCCTGCTTCAGTCAAATAGCACGTTACCATTTTAAACCTCAGCAAAGTGAGGCGGTAATGACGAGCCAGGAAGTGGTGAGCAGAAAAGGGCCGGGATTGATATTCTCACCGGCGTTTACTGCACCTCTGCATGAAGGGGCGGAGCTCATTATACTTAAAAAGGATGGTCAATGGAGCGAAGTGAAACTGACAAATGGTGCTAATTGCTGGTTGCCAACACGAGCGATTACCGTGATTTAAGTTAGTTGAATATTGAGATGCAAGTTGATTGTTGCCAATCAAAAAAGCTCAGTAAACAATCACCGAGCTTTTATATTGTTTTCGCAATACAAGTCACAAAATAATATTTAAGTCTAGAACATCAAAACTTTAAAAATAAAAAACAACACAAAAAAGTATCAATTTTTCTAACCAAATAGAGCCAAATACTAAATTATTGGCTTTGTCACTCGGCAATGGCTACCAGCCAGTTATAGTCGTCTCGCTCATTTTAGTCGCTGTTATTTACAACAACTCTGGATAAATTGGCGCCAGATCTAGTTTGTCTGCTAGCATTTCTTGCTCATGGCGAAGCGCTTTAAATAGCCTTTTTATCAAGGCAGACATCCTCGCTTGTTTAGCCAGATTATGCAACTCATTTGGATCCGCCGCTAAATCGTACAGTTCAATAGACTTAGCTTTCGGATACAGCACTAGTTTATAGTTATTTACAATAATTGCTCTTTGAGAATTTAAGTAAGCGCCATAAACTCGCTCATAACTAATGGCTTTATTATTATCTATCAGTGGTAAAACACTTTTAAACTCAACGTCTTTAGTATTTGCACCAGCGATATTAAGGGATGTAGCCATAGCATCTTGCAGGTAAATTGCGGCATCTCTGCGCAGGCCTTTAGGCACTCCTTTACCGTGGATGAAAAACGGTGCGCGCATACTGTGCTCGTACAAATTTTGCTTACCTAATAGGCCATGTTCACCAATGGCTAAACCATGATCGGCAGTAAAGATGATGACGGTATTATCCATTTGTTTGTTGGCTTTTAGTTGCGCCAGAATACGGCCAATTTGACTGTCTAAATGGCTGATTGATGCGTAGTATTCTTGACGGTTTACTAAAGTAGAATACTTGGTTCTTGGCAATGGTCCTAATTTTTCATCTCGTAATACTTTTATCTTTTGATTTTTAGACGATAGTAAGCTCATTTCTGCCATAGACGGATGAAGTGTTTGATAACTTTCCGGCAGGTTAATATCCTTTAACGGATACATATCAACAAACTCTTTAGGAGCTTGCCTTGGGTCATGTGGTGCGTTAAAGGCAACATACATAAAGAACGGTTGCTGAGAAGTTTTTTTGCTGTTTAAATAGTTTATCGCTTCATCGGCTAAGCCTTCGCTCCAATGTTGGCCACCTGCCCAAAAACCGCCCATGGTTTTATCGTATGGACTCCAACTATCAGATTTTTGCTCAAATGTTCTTTGGTAACGCTGCTCAGTTTGTTTTGGCATACCCGGTCTAACCGTGCCCTGCTTAACAAAACTTGCATGTGTTGGCGACTTAACATGCCATTTACCACTGAAGTATGTATCATAACCAGCGTCGCTCATGCGAGTAGCCCAAAAGCTATCGTTAACTGCTTTCTGCTTAGAATTAAACACTTCACTTTTAGTGGGAGTTGCTGTTTTTTTCTTATTTTTATTATTGCTAAACGCTTTATCAACATCGTGCGCTCGCCACAATGACAAGCCAGAATTAAGCATAGTGCGCGAAGATAAGCATACCGCGCCTGTCCATGCCCCCATGTTATAGGCACGTTCAAATATCACCCCATCATTGGCAAGTTTATCCAAGTTCGGAGTTTTAACTACTTCATGTCCCATAAACCCAGCTGTTTTGTAGCTCATGTCATCAGCAAAAATAAATACTATGTTAGGTTTGACCGCAAACACTAACGAGCTCATCAGGCTTGTTAAAATAAATATTAACGCTCGTAACATCATTGTTTGTTCCTAAAAGGCAATAAATTTACTCGTCGTGCCAGTACTGTTCACGTACCGCCATCAAGTGAGGGTTGTTTTCATCAGAGTCGCCAAGCTCATCTTTGAGTGCCAGTAATTGTGTTTTTAATTGCTCACGTTTTGCGTGGTATTTTTTATCATGATAAATATTGTTCATTTCTAACGGGTCATTTTTCATGTCATACATCTCCCAGTAAGGAGGCGTTGCCTTATTACCGCCCTTTTCTTTACTTGGTAAGCCATAAAAGAACACCAACTTAAACTCTTTCGTGCGAATGCCATAATGTGCAGGGTTATGGTGATGAGCCATATGCAACCAGTAACGATAGTATATGGCGTCGTGTCCATCAGCTTGCTCTGGTTCGCGTAGTCCTTTTGCAAAGCTTTGCCCTTGCATGTATTTAGGCGTCTGTTTACCGGCAAACTCTAACAATGTAGGTGCAATATCGGCGTTGGTATACAGTTTGTCGATTACCCCACCTTGCTTTATGACACCAGGATAACTGACAATAAATGGCATACGGCTAGACTCTTCGTAAATCCAGCGCTTATCGACATAGTCATGTTCGCCAAGCATCATACCTTGATCTGATGTATACACTATGATGGTATTTTCACTAAGCTTGTGCTGCTTAACATAATCAAGCACCCGGCCAACATTTTCATCAACTGCGCTGACCGTACTTAAGTAATCCTTTAAATACATTTGATATGCGAGTTTGGTTTCTTTGAGCAATTCATCACCTGCAAGCGTAGGCAAAGGCTTAAGCACTTTACTGACGCTGCCATCGCCGTTAGTAACTTTAGTAAACTTTTTCTTATGAAGGTTTTTACGGGTATAGCTTCTAGCGTTATAGCGCCTGGAAAGCGATGAACCAAACTGCGCTCCGGCAACACCATTAACAACTACCTCTTTACCAGGGCCGTGGTTGCCACGTTCAAGTAAACTTTTCGGCTCTGGAATTTTAACACCTGAAAATTGTTCTTGGTGTCGTTTCGCTGTCTCCCAAGGACCATGTGGTGCCTTGTTATTAATCATCAGCATAAATGGCTTGTTTTTATCACGCTTATTAAGCCAAGCTAGGCTTAAATCGGTAGTAATGTCGGTAACATAGCCTTTAATAGTTTTGCCACCACCTTTAGCTTCAACCCAAGGCGTGCCTTTTTCTTTAAATTTTGGATCATAATACTTACCTTGCCCAGGTAATACATTGTAGTAGTCAAATCCAAAAGGCTCGGTTTTAATGTGCCATTTACCAATTACGGCGGTTTGATAACCTAAGCTTTGCATTTCGTAAGGCAGTGTAGGTGTATCTTCACTAATTTTACCACCTAATGTTTTCACGCCATTTAAGTGAGAATATTGGCCGGTTAAAATTGTAGCTCTGCTTGGCGTACAAATAGAATTACTGGCATATAAGCCATCGAGTCGAACACCATTTTTTGCCAGTTTATCAATATTGGGCGTAGCAAATACACTATTTAAGCGACCGCCATAAGCCGATATCGCATTGGTGGCATGGTCATCAGACATAATGACAATAATATTGGGCAAATCGACTTTTTTAGCTGAAACGGTGGTTGCTTGCATTGTTAATACAAGCAACGTTAGTAAAGTAAAGAATTTGTTCATAAGCTATGTATTCTTAATATACCGAATGAGCCTTAAAAGCTTTCATCGTAAAACTTATAATCTTTAGGAAGCTCTAAATGCTTCTTCGCTCTTTTCTTGTTATCAAAGAACTTTTTGCCCTTGATCATCTTCTTCGAATTTACCCAGATAGGATCATCAAAACTGGTTGGCAAAGGGTTTTCCATCGCCACCAAATGTGCCAGCATTTTCTTTTTAATGTTGGCGTATTCAATATTGTGGGTAATGTTTTCATAACCTCTGCCATCATAGCTGCCGTTGGTTTTATATAATCGACCTTCTGGCTGGCCATAAATAGGCGCGACCGCTTCAAGTAAATAATCTTTAGTACGAACTAAACTGCCAGGGCCTGGAAAAGAATAAATAACGTCTTTAGTACTATCACTCTTGCCCTTTAAAAACGCCGCCATACTTTGGCCATCAACATTAAAATGGCCGGGAATTTTTGTGTCAGCAAGTTCAGCAAATGTTGGTAACACATCGGTAAAATCCATGAGTTCATCGGTCATGCCACGTTGTTTAACGTCAGCGCCGGCTACCACAAATGGCACATGCACGCCGTATTCAACCGCTTTACCTTTAGCCGAAGACGTTGTGCCATTATCTGAGGCATAAACAATGTAGGTATCTTCAGTAATACCAAGCTGTTCTATTTTATTGACGATTTTTCCTACCAATTTATCTGCGTAATTCATTTGCGATAAAAAGTTTTTTGCTCCTTGCTCTGTACCTTTTGGTACAGTTTTATTCGACGCAACAGCCCCCTTAGCAACATCATCAGGTGTCGGCGTGTGCGCACCATGCGGTAGAACCATAGTGTAATAGGCTAAAAATGGTTTCTTCGCTTTTGCTTGTTCATCGATAAAGTCGACAATGGCATCGGAAAAAATATCCGGGCCATAATCTTTCATCGTTGTTGTTAGCACTTTACCATTTTCGATAATACCCGGTTTCCAGTAACGAGAAATTTTTGGTGCACCGGTTATCGCAGATGCTTCCCAGGTACTATCCGGCACTAATTTTTTACCTAATATTTCTTCAAACGGTTTTGGGTCAGCATTCCAAACAGTATAACTATCAACGCCAAGATCTTTGCTGTTTGTAAGGATGTCAAAACCTGCGGGGTTATGCCATTTACCTGCAACGGCAACGGCATAGCCAGCGTCTTTTAATACTTTCGTAAACGACGGTAATCGGTCTTTACGCTTATAATCTTCAGGGTTTTTAAGGTAGTAAATTTTGTTGTCATAAGCGCCGTTATGCACTGCATAATTGCCACTTAACACCATAGAACGCGAAGGACCACAAATGGCTTGAGTCCAGGCTTGTTTAAACACCACGCCACGTTCGGCTAGAGCATCAATATTCGGCGTATTTGAAGCAATGCCTTTTTTCACCTTATAAACACCAAATTCTTCAAAGCCAGCATCATCAGATAAAATAAAAACAATATTCGGTTGTTTAGCCGCTAGAGTAAAAGGTAACAGTAAAAGTGTTAGTACTATTTTGGATAGGAAATTTTTCATATTAATTCGCTTGAGGTAAAACCTTCCTCCTCGCATGAACGAGGAGGCTTGGTTTAAACAGAAAGGGTTAGATTAATCGCATTTCATTTAGAAGCTGGCTGTTACACCAATTGAGTATCTGCGACCATTAGTGTTGTAGTATTTTAAACGTTCTGTTGAACCAATTTGTTCCCAATATGGTAACTGGTCAAAGTAGGCAGTTTTTTCTTCATCAGTTATGTTGACGGCTTTTATTACAACTTTAATGCTGTCATTAATCTTATACGACCCTGACAAATCAAACTGTTGATAATCATCAACATATTGGGCGTTGTTTTGCGAACCAAACGCCGAATTTAAATACTCCGAACGATAGTTATGCGACAAGCGAATACCAAAATCATGGGTTTCATATGCCAAGGTTGCATTAGTGGTATGTTCTGATAATCCCTCTAAAGGAAACTCAGTCCCCTCAACCACTTCACCTGTATTCGGGTCAACTATTTCAGCCGTACTATCGTTGTAGGTATAATTAAACTTAATAGAGAAGTTAGACCAAAAACTCGGTAAAAAATCTAAATCACGATAAACATTTACCTCTGCACCAACCACTTCTGACGATGGACCATTGATAGGACGTGTTATTTCAAATAGTTTACAACCATCTTCATCAACATCTGAACCATCACCGCCTAAATAACATTCGCCACTACTGTCATAATATGGGGAAACAACAGTTGTTTTTAGGATATAATCTTCAATGTCCTTATAGAATAAGCCTAGAGAAACCATACCCGAGTCACCCATATAATACTCTAAGCTAAGATCTACTTGATCAGAAAGGTACGGGTCTAAGTAAGGATTACCACCTTTTATTTTACCTGTCGCATCTGAGGAAGAAATGCTTAATCTTGGCGCAATTTCACCAAATGATGGACGTGCCATAACACGACCTGCAGCAAACCTTAAAATGGTTTCGTCAGTGAACGAGTAGCGTAAATTTAATGACGGTAATACATTGTCATAATCGTTTTCAAAGTCGGTAATAACTATTTCATCACCTTCTTTTACACCACCAGTACTTGTAGTGTCAGTGTGAACAAAGCGCACGCCCACATTACCAACTAATGAACCTGAGTCATTTTCAAAGTTTGCCATGATGTAGGCTGCTTGGGTCTGTTCTTCTATGTTATAGCCATTAAGTTTATTAGGATCTGACAATTCACTATTTTGTAGCTCTTCTTTCGTTATGCCAAAGCCGGCTAACGAGGCATCTAAATTGGCTATAGGCCAACTATGAATAGTATTTCCTGAAACACCATCATAAAAATCATTGACCGGGAAATCTCCTTGAACACCATCATCAGCTAAGGTCATATTCCAATTGTACTGATTAACGCCTTCGGCACTAGAAGTAAAGCGCGGCGCGTCCGAAATTCGGTCCTTATTGCGTTTTGTTGCCCTAACACCAAATTCAAGCGTTTGAATCCAGTGAAAGTCTAGGTCGTAATCTAAATCAAACTTAGCGGATATTTCATCATCTTCAGTCATATCTGTCGATGATGTCACAGCTTGTATGGTATAACGTGAAGGTTCCAAATGAGCGTCTTCCTCACCAAATAATATCGATGGCATATCCCCTAACCTTGAGTCGAAACTATAAGGGGTACGTACACCTGCATGGCTAGTATTGAAAGAAAGGCGGAATGACTCCGGCGTTTCTAATTCTGTATACGAGTAGCCAATGGAGCCTGAGATTGATAACCTATCAAAATTTTTGGAAGCGTCTAAACCAACAATATAGTTTGTTTCTTCTTTAGTCGACCAGGCATTGTTACTTACCATGTTGCCCATATCATCAGGATTTGGAATTCCATTTTCATCGGTTAAATAACCATCACCGTAAACAACTGTATTGTTATCATTTAAAATCATCGTATCTGGGTTAATATAATTAGGCCCTAACGAAAATTGATAACGGTCTTGTTCTACGTCATATGTTGAAGCACCTATATCAAACACAAATTCAGTAGAATCATTAGGACGATATTCAAAGCTGGCTGAGCCACCTATGCGCTCACGTTCTTGTTGGTATTGACGAAAGTTAAAGTTATTCGGACGGGCTGCACCAAATGGCCCTAAATCTTCGCCATTAAAAAATCTATCTGGATGTCCTTCAGGTAAAGAACGAATCACCCCTTCTTCTGGATCGGTAATAGTACCAGGAGCACCTTTTTTACCGCCGGTAACTGAAGTTGGCATAATATAACCAAATACTTCCATACCGTCTTGACGATTTCGACGTTTTTCATAGTTTAGATTACCGGCAAAACCAAACTTATTGTCAAAAAATTGATCGATATAATTAAGTTGTAATTTAGGGTCGACTTCTTCAGATAAATCCGAGTAACCGGCATTAGCACTAACCACTATTTTGCGTTTTTTAGCATCAAGTGCTCTACGTGTTTTCAAGCTAATAGTTGCTCCTAAAGAGCCTTCAACCATGCTTGCACCTGGGGTTTTAAATACTTCTACCCGTTCTAGTAAGCCAGAAGAAAACGCTTCTAAACCAACCGCCTGGTCATCACCAGCAGAGGTTAGGGTTTTACCATTAACGACTATTCTATTTAGGTTAGGTGCCATACCTCGCACACTCACTTGTGAGCCTTCGCCGTTAGCGCGCGTGATTGAAATACCGGTCACACGTTGTAGTGCTTCAGCGACGTTATCGTCAGGCATTTTACCGATATCTTCAGCAATAATTGCATCAACCACACCAACCGCTTCTTTTTTAATATCGCGCGATTGTTGCTCAGAAGCTCTAAAGCCCGTCACCTCAATTACTTCAACTTCTTCGCTGGCAGCGTCGTTAGCGTTAATTTCTTCTGCGGCAAAAGCGGCATTGCTCAGCATTAACATCGATGATGTACCAAGTAATGCTATGTGACATGCTTTGGTCAACTTAGCGACTTTAAAAGATTTCATTATTTGCTCTCCTAACCTTAGTTATCTTGATAATTCTTCTTGTTTTGTTAGTGGCTTAGTCAGCATAACAAAAACCTCGATTATTATTGATTTATTTATATAATTTTATACATTCAGACAAAATTCCCGTTGCAACCTTCGCAAATCGTTTGTCCTTACATGATCTATTCGGTACTAATTTTTTTTTTACTTTCTTTCTTACTTTTTTTGTCTTTCTTGTTCTTTTTAACGTTCACAGTTTTTGCTTTGTCCTCCGGCCATACATCTACGGGCTGATAACTACTGTTATTTGAGTAGTCACCACCTTGGTGGCTGACACGAAATGATTGTTGAAACTGTTTTAAAATTGATGTCATTTGCTGAACAAGCTCAGGCTTGGTAGCGGCAAGGTCTGATTGCTCTTTTACATCATTAGTTAAATGGTAAAGCTCAGCTTGTTCAAAGGACTTACTGTTTATAAGGAGTTTGTAACCGTCTTTGATCAGGCCTAACTTGCCTTTATGGTAAAAAGGTATTTCAGCTGACTCTGCCTTTTTATCGGTTAACTCGGCCAATAAGTTACGGCCATCAAGCGGCCTATCTTGTGGTGCAGTTTGTTTGGTGATAGCCAATATTGTTGGTAAATAATCTAAGGTAGAAGAAGCATTATCCAAGCGTTGGCCTGACTTGATATGGTTAGGGTAAAGCATGACAGTAGGCACTCGCACACCGCCTTCATACAATGAGCGTTTACGACCGCGCAATTCACCTGAAATTCCTGCATGTCTTCCTTTTACAGTTTTTCCTTCTGGACCATTATCACTGGTAAAACTAATAAACGTGTTGTCAGTGACGTCAAGTTTAGCGAGAAGATCACGTAAACGACCGATTTGTTCATCCATTTCTGTTACCGCCCCATAATAATGAGCTGCATTGCCATGTTCTGGATATAGCGCTAAATAGTCAGGGCCAGCAATAACCGGCGCATGCGGGGCATGAAACCAAATAACGGTGAAAAATGGTTTGTTGTTTTTCACGCTGTTGTCAATAAAGTCAAGCGCGCGATCCATAACCACGCGTGAAGCACCGCCCTTTAAACTTGGATCTTCAGGTGATAATGCGACACCATTATGCCAAAACGGATTATTTTCGGCTCGACTACCTATAGATGGGTCCCAAGTTGCTACAGCTGATTCAGTAACAAAACTTTCGTCATAACCATGAAAAGCTGGTGGCGAGTAGTTTTCAACGATCTTACGTTTTTTACCTTTGGCAGAAAATTCTTTGCTTAATGTACCAAGATGCCATTTGCCAAAATGGCCAGTTGCATAACCAGCACTTTTTAATAATTCAGCTAAGGTAATTTCGTCTTTTGGTAGATGGCCGATATTGGCGCTAAAAATACCATACCGGTAAGGATGTCTACCAGTTAGTACACTACCCCTTGTTGGCGAACAAACAGGTGCTGCAGCGTGAAAATTTGTCATCACCGCCCCGTCAATTGCCATTTTGTCTAAGCTTGGAGTTTTAATAATACTATTGCCGTTAAATCCAGTATCACCATAACCTAAATCATCCGCCATCAATAAAATAACGTTTGGTTGTTTTTGCTCTTCGGCTAAACAAGCTGGCAGAGCAAAACAAGTGATTGCTGTTATAGTTAAAATTTTACGTATCATAGTTCTGGTAAATCCACATATGGCCATATTTGCAGTTGTCAGCTAATAAAACATGACCTAATCTAACGCTTAAGATATTAGAACCATAAGAGCATGATTTTATTTTATAATAAACACCCTCAACAAGTCTTTACAAAATCTTTACAATTGACAAAAAACCTAAACAAATCCTTTACCTTGCTATACCCCTTGATATAACAAGGAAAACAGGCAGATGAATAAAATTTATTAAAGACAAAACACAGAAAGTACTAAAATGATGTTTTATTGCCATTTCCTCTGATCTATGAAAGAAGTATTAAACTTTGAGTTATAAGTCAATTGAGGGGCCAGTAAAATTCAAGCCGCCCTCAATGCTTGTGTGAGATAGAATTGGACTGATGATTGCAGTAATGGTACCTGTGGCGCTATAGTAATGCCTATTTGCGCCACTCTTTAGTTAATAATTTATTTAACGGTAAATTTCCACACAGCGCCTTTTACCCATATATCGTTAACATTCGCGTCAACACGCCAATAGTACGTTACGCCAGGAGTTAACTGAGTTTTAGACTGATAAATATTTGCTTGGTCAGCAATGAAGCTGCCCTTATATAAGTTATTGTCCTTATCCCCCGCAGCTAGACTATTCAATGCACTAACATCCGTTGTTAGATACACCATGTGCACTCCACTTCGATATGCTTCTCGCCACATCAAAGTTACGTTTGGTGGTACATTAAGAGCCAGTTCATCACGATACGCATCACGCGGTATTGGAAAGCTGGCACGTGAACTGCGATAGCCTGGAATCCAATAATAGGGCGAATCAAGTTCGTATGCGCCTAAATCAAGTGCTGCGCCTTGCATTGTAGTTTCTTGGTACTGTGGAATTTGTGCTGAACCAGGATAATTAGTAAAACTGTTTGGACTGTCGATTACATTACCGGCATCATGCAGTTCACCACCACGCTTTGGTCTGAAATCACGATTATGGATATCGTTTAGTTGTGTTTCCAATCGCTCTGATAGATCGATAGCTACACTATCAATGACTACACCATTATAGTTTTCTCGACTTGCTTTTAATGGACTACCATCAGCTTTCTGACCAAGGTATAAACCTGAGATATCAGTAATACTGTCACGCTCAGATGAGATAGAGTCGCTAGCATTGTTAGCCGCAATTGAACGTTCATGACGATAATAAGGGTTTGGATCAATAAGCATACGCAAATCAACGTCATCATTGTTCCAGCTAGTGTTATGATATACGCGATGATCGTCACCTTTAACCATGATGCCTTTAGCATTCCATACTACGTTATGATGGATCATGCCCCATTGCCCACCTGAGGTTTCATTTGTGGTGTTAAACGGCGCATCAAAACGAATTCCGTACTTTTCAGAATCATGAGCCCAATTATAAGCCATATTCACTGCGGCTTGTTGAGCTTTGCGTAATTGAAAGCTGGCGCCATCATTTTGCGCAAAGCCGCCTGTGCCCATGTCGTTATAGGTAGCATGTAAACTACCTCCTTCTGGGACAAACATGGTTGAATTGCCAATAACATCCATAGTGTTATAGCTAAACTCGACTTTTTGTGCAGCCATATCCTTTATCATTACAGTCGCATGCGGACCAATAGTATCAGCACTAGACCAATCGAGGCGTTCGAATAAATTATTGCTGACAATTGCCTGTCCACCAGAAACAATTAAAGCTTGTACGCCGGAATCAGTTACGGTGTTGTTTTTGAACACAATGCCACTATTGGTACGCTTGTTTGTCGCCGAATAAAGCTCGATATATTGATTACGTCCATAACCGGTGTCTTTATTACCATATACCTTTAAAACACGACGATCGGCGGCGCTATATTTAAAACTATTGTCACTAACCGTAATGTCATTACAGGGGTTACAGCGAATCGCACTGGCAAGGAAATCAAAACCAGATATTTTTACAAAATTACTATTTTTAAGATCAAAGCTGTAACTCAAGTCACGAAGCTTGACGTTGCTCTCTGGTAAACCGCCATTGGGGTGCCACAAATAGACAAAATGATTATTGTTTTCTTGTTGATAATGCCATTCGCCTGGTTGATCCAATAATTCAAGCTTCGCTTCTAAAAAGTAACTTAGCTTTTTTGCCTTGTAGGCTTGTAAGCTTGGCTCATAAGTGAACACATTGCTGCCAGGAACATGAGCAACGTTTTTATTTTCGTAATCATGTAAGGCACCTGTATAGGTATTGTATGCAGTAAAGCTGGCATCCATATCATTAAATGCTTTGACCATACGAGAATAAGTATAAAAGCTCGCGGTATTGGCAACCACAATAGCGCCACTAACATCGAGTAAATCGCCTTTATAATCTTTTGCGGTTGCTAAGTTATGATAAGTCACCAGTTCATCAGCGCCAGATGTATCATTAGTCATGATGCCATCTTTTTTACTGCCGCGATTTGTTTCACCGGTACCTTTGCTACCAGAGTCTTGCTCACCTTCCGCCCAAACAGACGCGGAATAAACCGATGATAAATTTACATTTGCTGGCATGGAAAAATTAGCATTGGGCCAACGGGCTAACATTTGTATTTCATCGTCAATGAACAGTTTCCAGATAGGTCTGTCGATTTCTACCTTGTAGATATCACCATGAAATTGTTGCCAATCACCAACTTTAATGTCATTAACCGCTATCGCACCACTAAGTGTGACCGACTCACACGGATAGGCTTGAATGGTTAAGTATTCTGAGTCAGTTCCGTTAATTTCAATGTTGCTGATTTCTTCGTGGTATTCACCTTGGCGCACATAAATTGTTTTACCCGGTGCGTTGACCACATTGTTCACTGCCAAAGAATATAATGCGCCGGTAATGCTAGCAAAAGGTTCGGCAACTGAGCCACTATTACTATCATCGCCATTGGTTGCCACATAGAGAGCATCATTAGCGACGTCGGTAGGCTTAAAGGTACATTGTTCAGGAACTGGCTCTGGAGCGGGTTCAGGTAGACTTTCAGAAACATCTTTAACCGTAATATTTACTGGTTTAGTTGCCGAATTATCGCTTGCATCAGTAGCCGTTAAGACAACTTGGTAAATATTATCACCATTACTGTCGCTTGGTTGTTCAAAATCCATCGCAGGCAAGGTGAAGGCACCGTTGCTGGCATTGAAACTAAAAAGTGAAGCATCATTACCGCTTAGGCCCCAAGTCAAGGTGCCTACTGGAGTGTCTCCGCTTAGCGCAGGGCTTGCACTGGTAAAAATCGAATTTTCATTGTGCTCAGTATCACTGATACCAACAATCGAAAATGAAATACTCACAGGTGTATTGCTGTCAATGTTATCTGCGTCACTGCTGGAACCGCCACCACCACCGCAAGCCGATAACAAGCTGCTCAGGGTTAATGCCATTAATGATACTTTTGCTTTCATAATATAATTCTTTTTCTGTTGATTACTTTAAATAATTGAGTGTTTTTACTAATGGCGTGATAGAGGCATCAAAACCATCGTGGCGCCGTTCAGCGACGCTTTCAGCATCAATTGTTTGCTAGTTGTTTATTGCTCGCAGTTTGTCAGACAACTTTGTTAGCAGAAGAAACTTGAGTCAGTGAGATCGTAGGCCAATTTAGTACAGCCATATCCATTCAACACTTTTTCATTCACATTCCCATACTAGCTGCGTTACTAACAGCTGCGGCTTAAACATTTATTATTATTTTGAAAGGTTAGACGGATACAGCTTTATTCAGTCTTAGCCTTTTTACTATTTTTAATTTTCTTATTCTTTTTATCTTTTTTAACGGCGCCACCTTTTGAATTAGAGCCAGCACTCATACTCGTAATATCACTAGTACTGTTTTGTTCAAAAGGAATATTTCGATCAGCAAGTCGTACATATTTAGGGTAGCCTCTATCTTTCACGCCTTGCTGTTGCCACATTTGCAGATAATTATCGTAGTGTTGCTGCATTTTTAACAACGTAGGTTGTTGCTCTTTAGAATGAGCCAAATTGGTTTGTTCATAAGGGTCTTTAGTCAAAGCAAACAATTCTTCTGAGCGTTCAAAACCATTAAGACCACCATAAAACCAATGGATGTACTTATGTTCAGGCGTTACCACTGCAAGCGATTGAGCTGTTTTTTCGCCCCACACATGCATAAGCAATACCGAATCATGCAACATGTCGAGCTGCTGTTGTTCCGGTTTTAGCGCTAATACGGGTAATATAGATTTACCCTGCATAGTGGCTGGTGCTTTAATATTGGCAAGATCTAAAATGGTTGGCGCGATATCAATATTGCCACTAAGTACCCTACTGGTTTCAAATTGGCTCTTGTATCGCTTGGGATGGTAAATCATAGTGGGTGAGCGCGTACCTTCTTCATAGGCATAAAGCTTACCTGACAAGCCTTTACTACCATTAAAAAAACCGTTGTCAGCTGCAAAAATTATTACGGTATTATCGGCTACGCCTTGTTCTTCAAGAGTATCGATAATTCGCCCTACCGCTTGGTCTAAGCCGTAAACTAAACCATGATAATTAGCCATGGCTTTATCATGGTTTTTCATCCATTTTTGCCCTTTTGAGGCAGGGCGACCTGAGAGCGCTTGCTTAGGTGCATTTTTATCTACACCGTAGTTTTCAGGCTTAGGGAATGTTTTACCTGCATAAATTTTTTGGTATCTAGGATCAACCGTGTAAGGCCCGTGCGGAGCTTTAAAACTGACCGACAAATTAAACGGTTTTTTAGACTTAACGCCTTGCTTTATAAAGTCGGCCCCCATTAAACCAAGGGCATGGGTCGTGTGCTCTTTTTTTCCAGCAAAGCGTTCAAACCATGCGCTGGCTTCTGGGTTTGCAGTTATTTCATATTTCCCCTGGCCCATCCATGCCGCCCAATAATCAAAATCTGGTCGTACGGTATCGGCACTACCTTTTTTGCCATCAGGGGAGCTTACATGAAATCCGAACTTGCCAATAAAGCCGGTATAATATCCGTTGGCTTTTAACTGCGCTGGGTAAGAGTTTTTCCAAGTACTATAATCCATGCCGCCATGAGCAAAATTGGTACCTGTAGAGAATTCATATAAACCACTAACATAATTAGCACGGCTGCCTTGGCATATCGCGGTGGTATTGTAACTTTTGCTAAAATTAACACTCTGTTTTGCAAGACGATCTAAATTTGGCGTTGTTAAACCAAATTTATTCATATAACCAAAAGAATCCCAGCGAAAATCATCGGCCAATAAAAAAATGATATTTGGTCGTTCATCGGTATTTGCAGCCAATGCATTAACACATAAAATACTGCATAAAAAGGTCAATAATATTTTCATGGCTATTTCTCTAAAGTCTGTTCAATGGGCCAGTTATACTTACCGAAACGTATACATCCCAATAGTTTCGGAATACCCCACATCGTGTGGCGCAAAAAAACGCGGAATAATCCGCGTTTATTTAGTTATGATTTTTTAATATGCTCGGCATCAGGTTCAGTAACGATTAAATCACCCGCTACTTCAATTTTAAATGCATGGGCAAATTCACCTTCTTTTTTCTCAGGATAAACTAAATGTAAACCTTTACTGTCTCTGTGCCATTTGATCTTTTCATCACTACCTATAAGGCTGATATTTTCTATTTTAGCTTCGCTCGATATTGCGTAGTCACTATTCAACGTTTTAATGGTCAGTTTGTTATCTTCAGGCCAACCTAACGCAATGGCGTATAAGGTGTTGTCTTTTTGCGTAAAGCGAACATCTTTTGCACCAAGCTTACGATGATCCCATTTAACTTTCTCTTTGCCTTTAATTTTAACGAATTTGGTTACTTTAGTTGGACCTTCACCGTAAACGCTATAACGACGAGTACCGTATATTGCTTCACCGTTAACTTTCATCCAACGACCAATGCCCTTCATAATTGCAATTTCTTCATCTGCAATTGAACCATCGCCTTTTGGTGTTAGCGATAAAAACATAATGCCACCACGACTAGCGAAATCAATAATACTGTCTACTTGATAATCAGGACCGTCACGGTAAGTTTTATTATTTACATAACTCCAAGGGTAACCGATTGCTCTGTCAGCTAACCAGTAGCCTGGTTGATGTTCTGGCATATCTCGACCGTTTTCATAACTTTTTAAACCAACATGATCTGGAAAGTTAAAGTTCGCGGCTAACTTATTAGCAACAACTACATCTTGATCGCGCGCTGCAGATTCGTTGTAATAATACGATATTGCTTTTGTAACATTATCTTCGGTTGGGTGACCACCTTTCATCGATGTAGACAAACCGTCAAACCAGATAAAGTCAGGTTTGTAGGTATCTACAACTTCGGTAATTTTCCCGTACCAATCTGAATTGAACTGCTCTTCTGAATCGCGTCCTTTTTTCCAGAAAAAATCACCTAATTCGGGATCAGAAATCTCCCAGTTTTTATTAATTTTAGATGCATCAGCACCCTTATCTGATAGCTCTCCATAAGCATAGTTAAAGGTTCTACCATGATGGAAAGTTGCTGCAAGCTTCATATCGGGGTATTTAGCAACTTCTGCTGCTATTTCGCCATAGATGTCTTTTTTCGGTCCCATATTTTTAGAATTCCAACGACTATATTTAGAATCCCATAATAAAAAACCATCGTGATGTACTAAAGCGATACCACCAAATTTAGCCCCTGCTTCATTCATTAACCCAACCCACTCACTGGCATTAAATTTTGGTGCGGTAAATTGAGGAATAAAATCGGTATAGCCAAACTCTTCTAAAGAGCCATACTTTTTAGTGTGGTATTCATATACACCTTTTCGATTTTTTGGCGAATACATTTGACGAACGTAATCTGGACCGCCATGAGCAGGAACTGAATAAATTCCCCAATGAGTGTAAACACCAAATTTGGCATCTATTAACCATTCTGGAATTTGCTTTGTGGCTATTGAATCCCAATCAGCTTCTATGTTTGCTGTTTTTTCAGCCAGCGCTGAAGTAGAGCTTAAACTCATTACAGCTATGGCTAAGGTGGTTAGTGGTAACTTTATTGCTTTAATCATTATTGTTTCACTATAGGTAATTGAAAATTGCATGTAATTTAAAACCATATTATGTTTTTAACCTATAAAACACACCAAAACAAGATTATTTGCACAACCTTTACAATAATAAAGCCCAATAAATGCAAATAATTACTATGTTTTTCAGTTTGTTATGGCGTTTTACAATTTAGGTGGTTGCCATAATGGTAACGGTCCACCTGCAATGGCTTTCTCATACAATTCTACAAAAGGCTGATGGTCTAATAGCGGTGCATCTTCATTTACCATTAATGGTACAGTTTGCTGCCACCATGAATCATATTTTGTCCTTAATTGCTGTACAACTTCAGGGTATTTTTTAGCAACATCAGTATCTTCAAAAGGATCGTTGTTAATATCATATAGCTCGCTATTATTAACTAAACGCCAGCGCTGCGTGCGAACTGCTGATTTTTTATATTTACTGTGTTCAACATTACTTCCACTAGCCCAACGTCCTTTATGTACAAAGATTTCTCGATCAGGCCAATCAGATTTTGGGTTTTCTAACAATGGCAAGAGCGAACGCCCATCGATTTGTTGAATGTTGTTAGGTATTTTAGCGCCTGCAAGTTCAGTAAATGTTTTAAATAAATC